>NZ_BJUL01000001.1 GCF_007989605.1 Vreelandella venusta
AGCCGCGCTTAATGATGCCGCTCTCGCTCTCCTACGATCACCGGGCGATTAACGGTGCCGATGCCGCCCGCTTTACGGCCTTCCTGGCCGATGTGCTGACGGATATTCGTCGATTGCTGCTGTAATCGTCTCAGCGTAAGCCACAAGCGGCGCCCAGTAGGGCGCCGCTTGTGTTTAAAACAGTTTCGTCGGTCTGCAAAGAAGGGGTGACCAAAGTACAAGAAGTTGCCACTTGGCTGTTTTTACTTAAGAAAATATAAAAAAAATGCGTTATCAGGCTTTTGGGGAGTTGTGTCATCCGAACGGCACGGTTATTGTCAGTCCATTATTAACAATATATTCATATCTAACGACTAACATTCAAGGAGCAGTGCCATGCGTTTAATCCTGTTGGGTGCCCCCGGCGCAGGGAAGGGGACCCAGGCTCAGTTTATTTGTGAGCAATTTAAGATCCCTCAAATTTCCACCGGGGATATGCTGCGCGCGGCCATCAAGGACGGCACCGAGCTGGGGCTCAAAGTAAAAGAGATTATGAATAGCGGCGGTTTGGTATCCGACGATGTCATTATCGATCTTGTTAAAGAGCGCATTAGCCAACCCGACTGCGAAAATGGTTTCTTGTTCGATGGTTTTCCGCGCACCATCCCGCAAGCCGATGCGATGAAAGAGGCTGGCGTTAAGCTGGACCACGTGTTGGAAATTGCCGTGCCAGACGAAGAAATTGTTAGCCGTCTTGCGGGGCGTCGTGTTCATCCGGCGTCTGGGCGTGTTTATCATGTTGAGCATAATCCGCCCAAAGAGCTGGGTAAGGATGACGTGACTGGTGAAGCTCTGATTCAGCGCGAAGATGATCAAGAGTCTACCGTGCGCAACCGTCTGTCGGTTTATCACGATCAAACCGCTCCGTTGGTCGATTATTACCAGCAGTGGGCGAAAGAAGACCCCGAGGCCGCGCCGCAGTACCATCGTGTAGAAGGTGTAGGCAGTGTGGCTGACATTACTCGGCAAGTGAAAGAAGCGCTTTGCTAATTAGTACATGCCAGTGAATGACACGATGGCCCGCAGGTAACCTGCGGGCCATCGTCGTTTAGGCCATGTAAAGGTATAATGATGGCCATACTTTATGGAGTGCAGAATCGATGTCATCGTTATACCTTCTCGCACTGGACGCATCTTCTAGTGCCTGCTCTGCGGCTTTATTGCGCCAGCAAGGTGGCCAACGTGAATGCTTGGCGCGTTTCGAGATGACGCCAAGGGCTCATACCCGGCGCTTAATGCCGATGGTGGATGACATTCTCGCTGAGGCCAATATTTCTACGCAGCAGTTGGATGCGGTTGCGTTTGGGCGTGGCCCCGGTTCATTCACCGGCTTGCGCATTGCTGCCGGTGCAGCGCAAGGCTTGGCGTTTGGGTTGGATCGCCCATTGCTGGGTATTTCCACCTTGGAAGCGCTCGCGCTTCAGGCCCATCGCCGCTACCATTTTCGTCATGTAGTGACCGCGCTAGATGCCCGAATGGGTGAAATCTACGCGGCTACTTGGCACTGTTTAAATGACACGCTTAGCTTGCAAAGTGACGAAGTGGTCGTGGCGCCTGCGAACTTTCATTTACCCGCTGAGCAGGAGACCGACTGGGTCGGCGTGGGCTCGGGGTTTACGCTGTGGGATGACTTCGCGTTAAGTTTACAGACCAACATGTCTCAGCACCTTACTGATCTTGAGCCACGGGCAGAAGAGATGGCATGGCTCGCCGCTCGTGATTTAGAAGCGGGGCTAGGTAAGGGTGCTCACGAAGTACAGCCGGTTTATTTGCGCAACGACGTGGCTTGGAAAAAGCCAGCATGAGCCATGTGGCAAGCCCAGAGACGTTGGTGTTGCCTTCGGGGTTGGCGCTTGGCTACGTTGATGGCCAGTTGGCGCTGTCAGGTGATGAGCGTCAGTATGGAAAACCGCTTAGTGTCGATTTTGCCGCTGGTAAAGCGGCTCATCGTCGTCAGTTTGGTGGCGGCCGCGGGCAGTTAGTGGCAAAAGCCTGTGGGCTGGCTAAAGGCATTACGCCTAGCGTGGTGGACGCTACGGCTGGCTTGGGTCGGGATGCGTTCGTACTGGCAAGCCTGGGAGCAAATGTCTTACTAATTGAACGTGTCGCGGCGATTGCCGCACTGCTTCAAGATGGTCTCGAGCGTGCTGCAAAAACACAGACGACAGCAGAGATTGCCTTGCGTATGACGCTCCGCCATGGTGATGCCGCTAAGCAGTTGGCTGCTCTTGTGGAGAGCGCAGCTTTTGATCCTGAGGTTATTCATCTTGATCCGATGTTTCCGCACCGTGAGAAGTCGGCATTGGTCAAGAAAGAGATGCGCGTGTTTCGAGAGTTGGCGGGAGACGATGATGATGCACCGCGCTTATTAGAAGCGGCGTTGGATGTAGCGACGCATCGAGTCGTGGTCAAGCGCCCGCGTAAAGCACCTCCTATCGATGGCCCTGCTCCGCAGCATACGCTGGAAGGTAAGACGAGCCGTTACGACCTGTACGTCCATCGCTCGTTGGCTCGTCGCTAAGCCGTTTCATCAAGAGAAGGAGTCTCTATGCAGCACGTGTGGCGTGAAGGCAACCGTACTACTCTGTTGCCGGAAGCAGCGCGATTTTTGCCAGCGATGTTTGAGGCGGTGAGTCAAGCGGAGTACTACGTGCTGGTGGAGCTCTACTTGATGGAGTCAGGTAAGTTAGCCAACCAGATGAGTGATGCGCTGATCGACGCTGCTGAGCGCGGTGTAAAGGTGTATTTGCTGCTTGATGGTTATGGCTCCATGGGTTTGGAGCAGCGTGATCGTATACGCCTAGAGCAAGCAGGTGTCGCATTACGGTTCTTTAATCCCATTGGTTTTCACTCGCTGGCTCGCAACTTAAGCCGTGACCACCGTAAAATTGTTGTCGTGGATGGTGAGGTTGCGTTTACCGGCGGATTTGGCGCGGTGGATGAGTTTCTTGAAGCATGGTACGAAATTGCGGTGCGCATCGAAGGCCCGGTAGTCGCTGATTGGGAAGGGCTTTTTCGCCGCTTATGGCGTTCCCGGTTAACACGCCAAGCAGGTGATGGGCGGGCTAGAGCGACGTTGCCGCCACAGCGGACAGCAGCGCATTATGCTGATGGCATACGCGGTAGAGTGATGTCAGCGAGGGGGTATCGTTATCAAGCGATTCGCCACTCGCTTCATGCGCGGGTAAATCAGTCAAACAAGCGGCTTTGGCTGTGTACGCCTTATTTTGTACCGACCTTCACGCTGCGCAGACGCCTGATTCGCGCAGCACGGCGTGGCGTAGATGTTTGTTTACTATTACCGGGCAGTAAACATGACCACCCAGGCGTGCGCTATGCAGGACAACGGTTTTACCAAGCGTTGTTAAAAGCTGGCGTGCGGATTTTTGAGTTCCAGCCCACGTTTATTCATGCCAAGTTTGTGTTAGCCGATGACTGGGTCAGTATTGGCTCATGTAACTTCGACCATTGGAATCTGCACTGGAACCTTGAAGCGAATCAAGAAGTAGAAAATCAGGCCTTCGCCGAGCAGGTTCAGTCGCTTTTTGAGCGTAACTTTGCCGCTAGTCAAGAAATCGATGCTGCCGCCTGGGCTGCACGGCCCTGGCGGCAGCGGGCCCGCGAGTGGGTCTATGGCGTAGTGGATGGTATTGTCACTCGCCTTAAATAATGCGCGGTTAGCAATCGGCTATCGGCTATCGACGCTTTTTACCTTTGGCCGGGGTTTTCTTGCGTGGTTTAGGTTTCGGGGTTTCGGGGGGCACGCGGTAGTGAAGATAAAGATCCAGGACTAATTCTGGCAGTTGAGCAACAAAGGTTTCCTGGCTGGCCTGATCTTGGGCCATTTCAGCCATTTCTGGCTCATCATCGAATAAACCTGAGAGCGACATAAAGGGCAACAGTAGCGTGGCGGCAGCTTCTTCGTCATCTTGGAACCAAGCGCTTTCGTCGCTAAAGACACCTTCCATAAACCCTGCGCACCAGTCGCCGATAGGCGTTTCCTCCGCGGGGATGCCACCGAGCGTTAGCTCAAAGGGGAGCTCTGGTAAACCGCCTTGTTCAAGTACTGCGACGGCGTTGTCACGCAGTAGTGTTAGCAGTTGGATAATCTCGTCTCGTTCGGCATCGTCCCGATAACTTGGCTCTCCCTGAAACAGCTCGGCTAGCCATTGGTTGGTGGGTAATTCGCTAGGGGCAACTGCTAGTGCCACTAAAAAGCCATGGGCAGAAATCAGATCCAGCGCATCTTCGCCGACCTGCTCTGAGTCGAGAAAGTCATCCAATCTATCAAGTTGCTCGTCGTCAAGTAGCGGTTGAGGTGGCGGGGTACTAGGCGACGTTGCTGCGGGAACGTTATTGCGCTCTGCCATCAGGGGCCTCATCATAAAAATCGTCTTTGAGAAAAAGATGTTGATCGGCAACACTCGTTGGCAACATCGTTACTGGTTAGTTTATCACTAATGACGACTTTACCACTGCCTCCATGGCCTGCTGAAAAACTTGCGGCACTCTCTTCAGAGGCGCTTATGCATGCCGTGCGAGACAGAACAGATGAAGCGCTAAGGCGCTGCCAAGAAGTCTATCCTGCGCTGCCTGCGCCAAAGGTGTGGTTCGATCTAAAAGGTGCCTCAGCAGGGCAGGCGCATCTAGGGCGTGGCGGGCTGCGTTTTAACCCTGTTTTGTTAGGAAATAATCGGCAGGCGTTTTTTGACGAGGTGATTCCCCATGAAATGGCGCATTGGCTAGTCTTTCATTTAGCCAATGGCACGCGGTTCAAACCGCATGGTCGAGAATGGCAAGCTGTCATGCGAGACTTGTTTGGTCTTGAGCCTAAGGTAACTCACTGTTTTGATGTTCAGGGTGCCCAGTCTCGGCCATATCATTATCAGTGTGGCTGTCAAACGCACTGTTTCACAGCTAGGCGTCATTCTTTAGTGGTAAAGGGGCGCCGCTATCGTTGCCGTCATTGTGATCAGACCTTGGTCTACAGTGCTTTTAGAAAACCCTGAAATCGTTTTAACTTATTGTTTTTAATATTGAAAATGTTAATACCAATGTCTAAGGGGAAGCCAGCGTTGGGAGGTTTATGCTAGGTAAATATTAAGCGCGTCGGTGCGACTAATAATAATACCGACACCATTTCTAGAGAGTGCAATTTCACGGACAGAGGCAACTTCATGAGCGAGCATAAAAACGTCTATCCAGTGCGCGACAGTATCGCTGCCAGTGCATGGGCTGATAAAGATAAATATGCGGCAATGTATCAGCAGTCCATGGACGACCCAGAGCGTTTCTGGGCCGAGCAAGCAAAGCGTCTGGATTGGATTAAGACGCCAACAAAGATTAAAAACACTTCCTTTGCACGCGATAATGTCGATATCCGTTGGTTTGAAGATGGTGAGCTTAACGTTAGTGCCAACTGTTTAGATCGCCACTTGGAGAAACGCGGCGATCAGACGGCGATTATCTGGGAAGGCGATAACCCTAACGATTCAAAACATATTACTTACCGTGAGCTCTATGAGCGCACTAACCAACTGGCCAACGGCCTGAAGTCGCTGGGAGTTAACAAAGGCGATACGGTGACGCTGTATATGCCGATGATTCCTGAGGCGGCAATGGCCATGTTGGCGTGTGCCCGTATCGGTGCTGTGCACTCTGTTGTGTTTGGCGGCTTTTCGCCGGACGCTGTCGCACAACGGGTCATCGGTGCTGATTCTAAGCTGGTGATCACTGCTGATGAGTCGGTACGTGGTGGTAAACACGTGCCCCTTAAAGAGAACGTCGATTCAGCGCTGACGCGTAACGGCACCGATGTATGTAAAAACGTATTGGTGGTGAAGCGTACAGGCGGAGATATTGATTGGCAGGAAGGTCGTGACATCTGGTTTGACGAGCTGGTGGATAAGCAGTCTACCGAATGCCCAGCTGAGGCCATGAATGCTGAAGACCCGCTGTTTATTCTCTATACCTCTGGGTCAACCGGTGCGCCGAAGGGCTTGAAGCACACCACGGGCGGCTACTTGACCTATGCAGCGATGACTCATCAGTATATTTTCGACTATCAAGAAGGCGAAGTTTACTGGTGTACCGCGGATGTCGGCTGGGTGACGGGTCACAGCTATATCGTGTACGGACCGCTTGCCAATGGTGCAACCACGCTAATGTTTGAAGGCGTGCCGAGCTACCCAAGCCATGGCCGCATGGGCGAAATTGTCGATAAACATCAGGTCAATATCCTCTATACCGCGCCTACCGCTGTGCGGGCATTAATGGCGCATGGTGATAACGTGATGGACTCTAGCAAACGTGATTCACTGCGCTTGCTGGGGTCGGTGGGTGAACCTATCAACCCAGAAGCCTGGGAGTGGTTCTATCGCGTTATCGGCAATGAGCAGTGCCCTATTGTAGACACCTGGTGGCAAACCGAAACGGGCGGCATTATGATCGCGCCACTTCCCGGTGCTACAGATCTCAAGCCTGGTTCTGCGACAACGCCTTTCTTTGGTGTGAAACCCGCGCTGGTGGATAATGAAGGCCATCAACTGGAAGGCGAGACGGAAGGTAACCTCGTCATTCTCGACTCCTGGCCGGGTCAAGCACGCTCCATTTGGGGCGATCACGAACGTTTTGTACAGACCTACTTCTCTACTTACGACGGCATGTATTTTACTGGAGATGGCTGCCGTCGGGATGAGGATGGCTATTACTGGATTACAGGACGGGTTGACGACGTACTTAACGTATCAGGCCACCGGATGGGTACTGCTGAAATAGAGTCGTCTTTGGTTGCTCACTCGGCAGTGGCAGAGGCTGCTGTTGTTGGCTTCCCGCACGATATTAAGGGCCAGGGCATCTATATCTATGTAACGCTCAATGATGATGTTGATCCCACCGATGAACTCAAGAAAGAGCTGACTCAGTGGGTGCGTAAGGATATTGGCCCGATTGCATCGCCAGATGTAATTCAGTGGGCGCCTGGGCTGCCAAAAACACGTTCTGGTAAAATTATGCGGCGCATTTTACGTAAGATCGCGGCCAATGAGTGTGACGGCTTGGGAGATACCAGCACGCTGGCGGATCCATCGGTGGTTGACGAGCTCATTGAACATCGTGCCAATAAGTAATCTGCTTTGCCCTCAGTTATTCTTCAAATGGGGGCACGTTTAAATGACGGATGTCATTCATTTGCTATGCAAAATAAGGCAAACTTAGCAGATCCGTTGCAGTGCCGGCCATGGAGCCGGCACTGTTATTTCTGTTTGGATGACGTATCAATGACAAATAGTGCATGTGATGCTTGGGAATGACGAAGCCCATGGGGTACCATGCTTCAACCGTATGAGCCTAGCGTCGCGGCGGTAGTCAACCCCGCTGCTCGAGGAACCGGAGGAATATCCATGGCAGTAGCCCATAAGTTTATCGTCGCAGACGACCATCCGCTGTTTCGTGCAGCGCTCACTCAGGCGTTGCGCCAGTTAGCCCCCCAGGCTGAGATTGTCGAAGCCGACACCATGGAAGCCACCACTGAGGTCGTGAATCGACACCCTGATGCTGATTTGATTTTGCTAGACCTCCATATGCCTGGAGCGCATGGCTTCTCAGGTTTGATTCAACTGCGTGGCCAGATGCCCGATATTCCGGTAGCGGTTGTTTCAGGCAGTGACGAACCCTATGTTGTTCGTCGTGCAATTGATTACGGCGCGTCAGGCTTTATTCCTAAATCTTCTTCGTTACAGCTGATTGCTGAAGCGGTGGGAGAAATTCTGCAAGGGGAAGTTTGGCTGCCAGAAGCGTTGGCGAACGTCTTAGATGAAACCAGCGAAGAAGAGTCGCGTTTTGCGGAGGCAATTGCCTCGCTGACGCCGCAGCAGTTTCGTGTGCTCAATATGCTGACGGAAGGCTTGCTAAATAAACAGATCGCCTATGAGCTTAGCGTCTCAGAAGCCACTATTAAGGCCCACGTGACGGCTATTCTGCGCAAGCTGGGAGTGCACTCGCGCACCCAAGCTGTTATTGCGGCGCAAAAGCTCGAAGTCGAGCCGCCTAAAGTCGAGTCTTAACGACTGACCCCTTCGGAAAGCGCCGCCCCTAGGACAACCTAAGGACGGCGCTTTCGTTTTGCTACTTATCTCGCCGCTGTATCATTCCCGCATGTCTCGCTGCTCCGTCATTCCTGTGTGCCTCACCACCGTGTCATTCCCGCATGCTTTTAGCGGGAATCCATTTTGAATACGGCATTTTTGTCGGGCAATCCGCCATATCGTTACGTTTTCCCACCTGCCCGGCTGGCCTGCAGCGTACGCGTTAAAAGTGCGCGCAGCGCGGCAGGTTTGACCGGCTTAAGCAGCAGCTGATAGCCCGCGCGCTTGATCTCTTCGGCCACTGCTTCCGTGCGGTCGGCGGTAATCACAATGCCCGGTACGGCTCCTTCAAAGCGCTCGCTGAGCGCTTCGAGAGCCATTAAGCCCGTGACTTCGTTGTCCAGATGATAGTCGGCCAAAATAGCATCGGGGTCGCCGTCCATATTACGCAGAATCGATTTTGCGCCGCCGATGCTGGTCGCGGTGAATACCTCGCATCCCCAGCCACTTAGCATGGCCGTCATGCCCTCTAAAATAAGCGTTTCGTTATCGATACATACTATGCGGGTACCCGCTAGCTTATTACCACTACGGCGATTGTGATGCTCTTGATCCGCGACGGTTACTTCACGGGCGGCAACAATGGGAACGCTGACGCAAAATGCAGTCCCCACCCCGACCCAGGAACGAACCTTAATGGGGTGATCAAGCACACGGCTCATACGATCAGCGATTGAGAGGCCTAAACCGAGTCCTTTCTCGCTCTCTTTATGGCGTGAGACTTGATCCAAGCGGCGGAACTCTTGGAAAATTTCCGTTAGCTTAGATTCAGGAATGCCGGGCCCGCTATCCCATACCTCTATGGAAAGCCGTCCTGCCT
Source organism: Vreelandella venusta (assembly GCF_007989605.1). GTDB lineage: Bacteria > Pseudomonadota > Gammaproteobacteria > Pseudomonadales > Halomonadaceae > Vreelandella > Vreelandella venusta. The sequence continues at coordinate 9,004 of NZ_BJUL01000001.1, forward strand.
GGCGGCGGCAGCCTAGTAGTACACGACCCTCTTGGGTATAGCGGATCGCGTTGGATAAAAAGTTTTGTACAATCCGGCGAAGCATCTGCGGATCGGAATCTACCCACTGTTGCGTCGGTACGACGACAAGATCCAGCCCACGGTCATCGGCCATCACTTCAAATTCGGCACGCAACGGGCGAATAATATCTGCGAGGGCAAAGTGGCTGCGTCGCGGAGTAAGCGCACCCGCATCAAGCTTTGAAATATCTAGCAGAGTGCCAAGCAGCTCTTCAGCGGCTTGCAGTGAGTTATCAATATGGCTGATGGTGCGCTGGGTGTCGCTAGTGGTCACGTTCTGCATTAATGCTGAGGTAAACAGCCGGGCCGCGTTCAGTGGCTGTAGCAAGTCATGACTAGCGGCAGCTAAAAAGCGCGTTTTGGAAGCATTAGCATCTTCAGCTAACTGCTTGGCTTGGCGCAGCGCCTGCTCAGCTTCAGCACGCACACGGTTTTCTTGGCGCAGCGCCGCGTTGGCCTCGGAAAGTGCTTGTGTGCGCTCGCGAACGCGCTCTTCCAGGGTTTCGTTGGTCACTTTTAAGGCGATTTCGGCTTGGCGGCGCTCGGTAATGTCTTGATAAAGCGCGAAGAAGCCTAAAATCGATTGGCTATCGCCAAAGTGGGGCGTATAGGTGACCAGCATATAGCGCATGGCATCATTAACGCGCATTGAAACTTCAAAGCTGACCCGTTCGCCTGCCAGCGTTCGCTGAACCCATGGCATGCGCTCTTCGGCTTTTTTAACCGGTAATACGTCTTCGTATCGACGCCCAATCACGGCATTACGATCTATGTCGAAAGCTTGTTCGTAGGCGCGGTTGGTAAATAGATAGCGGCACTCTTTATCAAAGTAGGCAATCAGCGCTGGCACATTATCGGTGTAGATACGGATGTTATTTTCAGAGCGGATCAGCGCCTCTTCAATGCGCTTCTGCTGAGTAATATCTTGATAAGTATAGACAAAACCACCACCAGGCATCGGGTTGCCTTGGACTTCCAATACGCTGCCATCCTGGCGATAGCGCACATAGCGGTGAGGCTGGCCGTCGCGAATGTTGTCTAGCAGCAGTTGAACGTGCTCTTCCGGGTCGCCTGGGCCATATTCACCGTTGTGCGCGTTGTAGCGAAAAATGCGATCCATGGGGGCGCCGACCCGTATCAAGTGATCAGGGAAGCGGAACAGCTCTAAATAACGTTGGTTCCACACCACCAAGCGCAAATTTTGGTCAACCACGCTAATACCCTGGTTGATGTTTTCAATGGTGGCTTGCAGCAGTGCGCGGTTGAACTCTAGGACTTGAGAGGCTTCATCAACGATAGAAATAACGTCTGAAATGCCAATGCCGCGCCCCTGAAGCGCCGAATTAACGACTATACGTGCTGATGATGCGCCTAGCACTGAGGCAAGAAAGCGCTCGGTAAATTGGATGACGTCGATAGACGCCCGGGAACTATCTTCTATGGGTTTGCCCGCGCGGCGTGCGTAATCCTCGAATGCACGATCCACTTGATCTGCCCCAAGAAAACGCTCACACAGCACTTTAAGGTCACCGACCGTGGTGGCACCTGTCCAGGGGCGGTTGACGGATGTCTGGCGGGTTTCAACGCTATCGACAAACAGCGACGCCTGGATACGTTCGACGACCCGCTGAGAAGTCACCTGTGACACAAAGATATAGCAGAACAAGTTGATGCCCAGCGACAGCATGACCCCGTGGGTAAATGGGTCGCCGAGGTTTAAGCCAAATAGGGTTGTCGGCGATAGCCAATTAAGCCCTAAGGGGCCGCCTGCTAACCATTGTTGAGGAAGTACACCGGCATTGATCATCGCAGGCATTAACAGGCTGTATGCCCAAATCGCAAAGCCTGCATTCATGCCAACAATAACGCCGAGGCGGTTGCCGCGCTTCCAATACAGCCCGCCGATGAGTGCGGGGGCAAACTGAGCGGCGGCCGCAAAGGACAGCATGCCAATTGAGGCCAACGAAGTGAATTCGGCAATGAGCTGGTAAAAGCCGTAAGCCATTGCCAAAACAGCAACAATCGTCAGGCGGCGTGCGCGGAGCACTAAGCGGCCATAGTCGCGGGCTTTGGTGTCGAACCAACGCAATCTAAATAGCGCTGGGATCACAATTTCATTAGAAATCATGATGGACACTGCCACTGCCGCCACAATAACCATACCTGTCGCGGCAGAAAATCCACCAATAAAGGTGAGAAGGGTCAGCCACTGCTGGCCGGACGCCATTGAAAGAGCAAGTACGTAAGTATCAGGCTCAACCCCGCTTTCCGAAAACAGCAGTAGGCCAGCTGCCGCCAAAGGGACAACAAAAAAGGCGACTGCGAGTAAGTAAAGAGGAAATAGCCAGCGTGCTTTTGTTGCATCATCTGGGTGGGTATTTTCCACCACTGCCACATGAAACTGGCGAGGTAGGCAAAGTATAGCGAGCATGGCGAGCAGCGTTTGTGCCCAGAAGCTCTGGCCGAAATCTTGATTGGCTAGCTGGCGCTGAAGCTCCAATTGACTTTCAGCGTGGCCCATTAGTTCGCCTAGGCCATCAAACATCCCCCAGGTAACAAAAGCGCCAAGGACGACAAAAGCCAACAACTTTACCAGCGATTCAAATGCTACCGCATGAATCAGCCCTTCGTGGTGCTCTGTCGCGTCCGTGTGACGAGTGCCAAAAAGGATAGCGAAGATTGCCATGACGATGGCGACATAAAACGCTGTGTCGCCAAACAGCGGCGTATGGGTCATGTCCGCTGCGTCGGTCAGAACACTAAAGGTGGTAGACACCGCTTTTAACTGCAGGGCAATGTAGGGCAGGGTGCCAATCAGGGCAACTAAACTAGCAAACGCCGCAAGGGATTGGGTTTTGCCGTAGCGGGAAGCAATAAAGTCAGCGATTGACGTGACGTTTTGGTGCTTGGCAACACGAATCATTTTTGCCAGCACCGGCCAAAACAGTAAAAACGTTAAGATCGGGCCGACAAAGATACTGGCGAATGACCAGCCCGCTGTGGCTGCTTGCCCCACTGCGCCGTAAAACGTCCACGAGGTGCAGTAAATGGCCAATGCCAAACTGTAGATGATTGGCCGTCGGCGGCTGGCGCCGTGAGTCCGTGCACGGCGATCACCGAACCAGGCAATTCCAAACAGCACTGCAATGTAAAGCAGTGATACCGCGACCAGCAGACCGCCATGAAACATGTCGTCTCCCCACGTTGAAGGCTTCGCCTAGCGACGATCCAATATCAAATAACGATCATCTAAATAAAGACCCTATTCTAGGCGAAGGAGGGGCATTACGTCTGCTGGTCGGCGGCAAGTTGGCAAACGGTGGTTAACAAAGGTGCGGTTTCCCGCAGCGTGCGGCGTTCGTTTAATTCAGCGTCGCCCGTCTCTGTATTCAGGGGGACTATCTCGCGGTTTGTGCAGTTCAATATATAAGGTTGAGTGGTTAGTATGTCGGTATGGCGGCGTTCGAATTGATAAAGAATAAATTCAGCAATTAACTCATCGTCAATGTGGCGAGCGCGTACATTGTCGCGATCAACGATGCTGAATTTAGTCGTCATCGGAAACACAAAGGTCCATGGTCGCCACACGGCACTAGACGTATCGCTGGAAATGACGATGGCAGTTTCAGGTAGTTGAGAGCGCTTGTGTTCAAACCAGCTGTATTCGGTTGAGACCTGATACCCCAGCATACCCAAGCCACCAAAAACGGGCACAATCCACTTAGGCAGCCGTTTACGGCTAAGTGCTCTAAGTAATAGGCCTATCCCCGCGGCGGCAAGCCCTGCAAATACAGCGGCAACAAGATGCCAGATCATAAAATATCCTTTCTAAATGACATCGGGCTCCCCTAAGGAAGCCCGATGATAAGTATCGATTCCGAATCTAATGGCAGTGTGCCAAAGAGAGGATCCGATTATGACTTAGTGGTCGAGCGCTACACCAGCACCTTTCGGATAGCGAACGCTTTCTACCAGGTCTTGAATCTCCTGTGGAGGCTCTTCCGTTGCGCTAGAGACAGCAAACGCAACCGCAAAGTTAATCATCGCGCCTATTGCACCGAAGGAGAGTGGTGAAATGCCCATAATCCAGTTATCTGGCGTGTTGGCCAGCATGTTGGTGCCGGGGACGAAGAACCAACCGAGATAGGTGAAGATATAGAGCAGGGTGCAGACCAGGCCTGCCAGCATGCCGCAAATCGCGCCTTTGCTGTTCATGCGCTTGGAGAAAATGCCCATCATTAGCGCTGGGAACAGGGAGGCACCGGCGATACCAAAGGCAAGTGCCACCGTCTGTGCGGCGAACCCGGGTGGATTAAGCCCAAGATAGGTAGCCAGAAGAATTGCGCCGCCCATAGAGATACGTGCCGCCAGCATTTCCCCTTTCTCAGAGATCTTCGGATTAATCATTGTTTTGATTAAATCGTGGCTAATTGCCGACGAGATAGCCAATAGCAGACCTGCCGCTGTTGAGAGGGCCGCAGCAATACCGCCTGCTGCAATCAGGCCGATAACCCAGCCTGGCAGATTAGCAATTTCTGGGTTTGCTAATACCAGAATGTCATTATTAACGGTCAGCTCGTTACCTTCCCAGCCACGATCAGAGTAGTCAGCAGCATTGTTGTACATTTGGATGCGGCCGTCGTTATTCAGATCGTTAAACGTGATAAGCCCGGTTTCTTCCCACGTGCGTACCCACTCAGGACGATCTTCATAGAGAATCGGGTTACGAGCGGCTTCTTCGTAATTCTCTACTTGTCCGGCCATCTCTGGATAGACGGTAGTCGCCAAGTTCAGACGCGCCATGGAACCAACCGCAGGTGCCGTGAGATACAGTAGGGCAATGAAGACCAGTGCCCAACCAGCAGACCAGCGCGCATCGGCAACTTTCGGCACCGTGAAGAAACGGATAATGACGTGAGGTAAACCAGCAGTACCCACCATTAGCGACAGGGTAAACAGCACCATGTTCAGCTTATTATCGACGTCGGCGGTATAGTCACGGAACCCAAGCGCACTGACTACTTCATCCAATTTCGTCAATAGCGGAATGCCAGACTCCGTATGGGTACTGAACATACCAAACATCGGAATTGGATTGCCGGTTAGTTGCATGGCAATGAACACCGCCGGAATAGTGTAAGCGATGATAAGCACTACGTATTGGGCGACCTGCGTGTAGGTAATGCCTTTCATGCCGCCAAAAACGGCGTACAGGAACACAATCAGTGCTGCGATCCAGATGCCCCAGGTGTTGCTGACTTCCAAGAAGCGCGAGAAAGCAACGCCAGCGCCGGTCATTTGGCCGATGACGTAAGTAACCGAGGCAACGATCAAACACACAATCGCGACTAAGCGCGCCGTGTTGCTGTAGAAGCGGTCACCAATAAAGTCAGGCACGGTAAACTTGCCAAACTTACGTAGGTAAGGTGCTAGCAGCATTGCCAGGATAACGTAACCACCTGTCCAGCCCATCAAGAAGGTGGAGTTAGCGTACCCGCCAGAAGCGAGTAGACCGGCCATTGAAATAAACGAGGCTGCTGACATCCAGTCAGCAGCCGTCGCCATACCGTTGGTGATAGGGTGAACGCCGCCACCAGCAACGTAGAAGTCTTTGGTCGACCCGGCTCGTGCCCATATCGCAATGCCGATATAGAGCGCAAACGATGCGCCGACAAATAATAGGTTAATGGCAAATTGGCTCATACTGGCTTACTCCCCAAGGCCGAATTTTGCATCGAGTTTGTTCATTCTCCAGGCATAGAAGAAGATCAGTACGATGAAGGTGAGGATGGAGCCCTGTTGAGCGAACCAAAAGCCCAAGTCAGTCCCACCAACGGGAATGCCCGCTAATAGCGGACGAAAGAGGATGGCACATCCATAAGAAACGAATGCCCAAACAACCAAGCATCCAAAGATCAATCGGACGTTGGCTTTCCAGTATTCAGCAGCGTTGGATTTGTCGTCTGCCATTGTGGTGCTCTCCAGTTGTGATTTTTAGGGTTGGAAAGTTAACTCAGGATAGCGTGTGATCCATTAGGGCAATCCTTCATAGAAAACCGCTCTTTTAGTTGTCTGCGATGATTTAGTGCGATTAGACGCATATCACCTTGTTGGTTAAGTTGCTCTGCTGGTTAATGGTTTGGCAAGGTTTTCTTCAGTGTCTTGATAAGTGTTTAACAAGTGCCACGTGAACATCCTGTATAGCCCGTTGTTAATAGTGGGCAATAATTGAAAAAAATAAAGCCCAGACTTTGGTATCAATGAGCTTTTAGAACGTATTTTAACGTTCTATTTTGTTTTTAATTTATTGTTTCTAATGATTTTTTTGTTTTTTGTGTGTGGGTGATAGGACGATGGTCTATGGGTCGCTTAAAAGCAATGTTTGCTACTTTTAATAACTGGTATATTAAGTTGCCAAGTTTGCTGATTCATGCCGCTACTTTGGTCGTTAAACAAACGTCTTTGCGACGTTAGCGGTATAGCAAAAGGTATAATGAAGGTGCTGGTTAAGAAGCAATCAAACCTTAAGCCATTTTGTTCTTCATCGCGATTAACTGGGGTCACTCATGATTGACGTTGATCTTTCTCAATTGCCCTTCACATTAATTGATGATGAAGGGCGTGACCACGTTCGCCGTGGCATGGACATCGCCTATTTTGATCGTGATGAAATTATTATCGAGGTGGGGCAGGCGGGTGAATCGGTATTTTTGATTCACAAAGGCGAAGTTGCTGAACTGGATCCTACTCTGCCAGCGTCCAGCGCGCGGATTGGGCACTACACGGCTGGTGATCTGTTTGGTGCTATTAGTATTCTGAATGGTAAAAGCCGCTATCGTTTTAAAGCTGAGCAAGAGTGCTTGTGCTATGTGATGCCGAAAGCGCTATTTATAAAGCTATGCCGTCATCATCCCGACTTCGAAAATTTCTTCAAGCGATCGCTATCTCACAAAGCGCGGTTAATGACTGAAAAGCGTGCCGAAGGTGGCGTGACCATGGCCGGTTTTATGTTGGCTAAAGTCAGCGAATGCATGCGTGAACCTCTTATCATGGATGCATCGACAGAGATTGCCAGCGCGGTGCGCCAGCTCAACGATAGCCACGCAGATAGCTTGCTCGTCAAAACCAAAGGCGAGCTTGGCATTGTCACTAAAACCGATTTGCTCAATGGTGTGGTGCTGAATAACTTTGAGCATGCAGCGCCCGTTGAGGATGTGGCCCATTTCTCGCTGGTGACCGTTACCCCCAACCAATACTTATTTGAAGCGCTTGTGCTGATGACACGGCATAAAGTAACGCGGGTGGTAGTGGTGGAACAGGGCGTCCTGAAAGGGGTGGTAGAGCTAACGGATGTCCTTAGCTATTTTTCGAGCCGTAGCTATGTCGTTAGTCTGCAGGTGGAGCAGGCAAGTAGCTTAGAAGCATTGGCGGCTGCCAGCCAACGCACGCCAGAACTGGTAAATGCGCTTATGGCGCAAGGGGTTAAGCTACGTTTTGCTATGGACCTACTGGCCGCGCTGAATGGCCGGATCATCAATAAAGCGTGGTCATTTGTTATTCCCGAGCAGTATCACAGCCAAAGCTGCCTAATGGTGATGGGGAGCGAAGGGCGTGGAGAGCAAATTCTTAAAACAGATCAAGACAATGGGCTGATTTTAGCCGACGACAGCCAATGGCCTTCGCTTGCCGAAGACATGAATGCGCTTACCCAAACGCTGATTCAGCTCGGTTACCCACCCTGCCCAGGAAATATCATGGTGTCTAATCCTGAATGGGTGGGCACTGTGTCGCAATGGAAAAGCAACATTGCTAAATGGGTGAGCGCAAGAGATGGCGATAGCCTGATGAAGCTGGCGATTTTGCTAGATGCCCATGGTGTGGCTGGTAATCCGCAATTGCTCGATAGTGTGCGTGCGGAGCTATTTGAACGCTGCTCAAGGGATGAGTTATTGCTGTCCTACTTTGCGCGCGCTGCGTTGCGTTTCTCAACACCGCTAACGCTATTTGGCTCCTTAAAAAAGCCCCAGCATGGGATTGATATTAAAAAAGGCGGTATTTTCCCCATTGTTCATGGGGTGCGCACAATGGCGCTTGAACGGCGCATTAATGCCACGTCCACCTTAGATCGTCTGGACGCTTTAGCAGAAGATGGTCGTCTTGATCGACGTTTTGCTGACGACCTGGGCGAGGCGCTGGCGCTATTTACCGAACTACGTTTAAAGCAGCAGCTACAGACAGCGGAAGCATCGACTCAGCAGCGTAGCAACCGTGTAGTGGTGCAGGAGCTCTCATCCCTTGAGCGTGATCTGTTGCGAGAGGCGCTGCATATCGTAAAAGATTTTAAACAGCGGCTCTCCCATCGTTATCATTTGGAGTATTCGTGAGCGGAATGCGCTTGTTAGACCGGCATATGTCACTGCTCAGTGGCTCGCTGCGCACGTTAATGCAGCGCGAAAGCGACCGCCGACGCTGGGCGGACTCCCCCTACGCATGGCTGTTTCAGCCCTACATGGGGGAAGAAATGGTGGCGCTTGCTTGCCAGGTTAGCCCAGGCCAAGCACCGGTGGTCAGCGTCGCTGCTGTTGTCTTAAGTCCAGGGCGAGTGCAGACCAGCCGAGCCTGGGTGGCAACTCTGGCAGAAGAGCGAAACAACAACGCCCCTGCGCTGCGGCGACATCATCGACTGTACGCAACAGACACGGTGCTGGCGCCTAACGCTGAGCATCTTGGGGCGTTAGCTGAATTCATCGGCAATCGGCCACTAATTGGTTGGCAGTTAGGCCGCTCGGTGGAACACCTTAATCTTTTGTTTAAAGCAGGGTTGGGATTTGGTTTGCCCAATGCCCAGGTCGACGTTGGAAAGCTACACTATCGTCAATTACGTCGCTTACATCCACAGTGTGAGACGAGCGGTCGTCTAACGGAAGCGCTCGCTCGTTGGCAAATGCCCGCTCTTCAATGGATGGGGGTGCTGGGGGATGCAACCGCAAGCGCGCTTTTATACCTGCGTTTGCAGCGCGAGATCGCCCAGCAGGGATAGTCGTTACTAGCCTGAAGGGATGAATCCACGGGTTTATCTTGGGTGGACGTGGTGAGTCTTGTTAGAATGCTTGCTGCTTCTTCTACCATCGGCAGTGCCTACACCATGCTACAACCTGACTATTTTGACCCCGCAGCGCCTGAGACTGTTTCTGTTGACAGCCCTGCTGTTAATAGCGCACAGACACCATCCGAGCATCACGACGCTAAACAAAAGCGTGAATTTAATAAGCTACAAAAGCGCTTACGGCGAGAGGTTGGCAACGCCATCATTGATTATCAAATGATTGATGAAGGTGACAAGGTGATGGTGTGCCTGTCTGGCGGCAAAGATAGCTATACGATGTTGGAGATACTGCTTAACCTGCAGCGCAACGCACCGGTTAATTTCTCTCTGGTCGCCGTTAATATGGATCAGAAACAGCCAGGTTTCCCTGAACATGTATTGCCCCAGTACCTAGATAAAGTGGGGGTTGAATACCACATTCTAGAGCGTGATACCTACTCGGTGGTGAAAGAGAAAACCCCAGAAGGAAAAACGACCTGCGCACTTTGTTCTCGACTCAGGCGTGGCTCGCTCTATGGGTTTGCTGAGGAAATTGGAGCAACGAAAATTGCTCTAGGGCATCATCGCGAAGATATTTTAGAAACGTTATTCCTTAACATGTTCTTCGGTGGCACTTTGAAAGCAATGCCTCCCAAGCTTTTATCTGACGATGGCAAAAATATTGTCATTCGCCCCCTTGCCTACTGCAAAGAGGCTGATATTGCAGAGTTTTCTCGGCTAATGGAATTCCCCATTATTCCCTGTAACTTATGTGGCTCTCAGCCCAATCTCCAGCGCCAAGTGGTCAAAGATATGTTGGCTGAGTGGGATAAAAAACATCCAGGACGCCTAGAAAGCATGTTTAAAGCGGTGACCAATGTAGCGCCTTCCCAGCTAGCAGACCGCCGTTTATTTGACTTTGCTGGCCTTGAAGCCAAACAAGCGGCGTTGATGGAAGGGCGTATTCAGGCGCTTAGCGTGGACTAGCCGACTGCTCTTCCTCTTCAGCTAGCGTGATGAGGCGGCGCATATCTAAAATATTAACCTCGCGCCCTGAAACAGCTACCACCTCTTGCTGTTGAAAGCGGCTAAGAATGCGGCTGACAGTTTCTACTGCCAAGCCTAAGTAATTGCCGATGTCGGCGCGGGACATGGAGAGTCTGAAGCTATAAGGCGAGTATCCACGTCGACGAAAACGGTCTGAAAGGGTGACTAAAAAGCTGGCAAGTCGCTGATCGGCCGTCTTGCGCGATAGCAAGCGCATCATGCGTCGGTCATCTCGCAGTTCTTTGCTCATACTTCGATAAAGCTGGCCGCGTAGCTCGGGCAGTTCTTCGGAGAGTAGGTCCAGGCGGTCAAATGGGATTTCACACACCGTCGTGGTTTCCAGTGCAATGACGCTACCGGGGTAGTGCTCTTCATCAATTCCGTCCAATCCCACTAGTTCGCTGGGAAGGTAGAAATTGGTCAGCTGATCATTGCCGTTACCTTCACTGGTCACTTGTTTCAGGCTACCTGAGCGGACAGCATACACACTGGTGAAGTGATCACCCTGGCGAAACAGGGGCTCGCCTTTTTTGAGTGGTGAGCGGCGGCGAATGATGGCATCAAACTGGCTCATGTCCTCAAGCTCTAAGGCAAGCGGCAGACACAGCGAGCTTAGGCTACAGGTCTGACAGCGCGCCTCTTGCAGCAGTGAGCGTCGTTGGCTGGCGGGTTGTGGCATATAGGTCTCCCTTTCTCGTTAGCCATCATAGGCCCAGAGGCAAGACGTCTCAACAAGCTTATACAATCTTAGAGTAGCGCTGAATAGGCTGGTCAGCTAGGTGAGCATCAAAGGCCATCGCCAAATGGCGAATCAGCAGCCGTCCAGTGGGAGTGGCGCTAATAACTTGCTGATGGCGAGTGATCAAGCCGTCTTGCTCAGCTGTCTTCAATTGCTCAATTGCGGTGGAAAAATAATCACTAGCATCGATGTGCCAACGCTTTCCAACGTCCGCAAGATCAATGTACATGTCGCACATTAGCCGTTCAATCACGTCTCTTCGTATTAGGTCATCCTTATTTAACCTTAATCCTTTGATGGTTGCCAGCTTACCTTTATCTAAGGCTGCTTCATATTGATCAAGCTGAGTCGGGTTTTGTGCGTAAACGTCGTCAATCCGTGATATGGCGGATACGCCTAAGCCAACTAAATCGCACTGTGCATGGCTGGAGTAGCCCTGGAAATTGCGTTGTAAAGAACCGTTGCGCTGTGCAATCGCTAGGCTATCGTCAGGTCGTGCAAAGTGATCCATGCCAATATGCACATAGCCTGCGTTAGTCAGCATTTCTATGGTGGTATGCAAAATAGCCAGCTTTTCATCAGCGCTGGGGAGGTCGGTTTCGTTAATACGCCGCTGCGGCGCAAAGCGAGTGGGCATGTGCGCATAATTAAATACCGACAGCCGTGCTGGGTTGAGTTCGATAACTTGGCTTAGCGTCTCGGCAAAACTTTTTTCGGTTTGAAATGGCAGCCCATAAATCAAATCAAGATTGAGTGAACGAAAACCAAGACGGTGTGCTTCTTCCATCAAGGTTTCGGTGAGTACCCGGGGCTGTACGCGGTTGATAGCTTTTTGTACCTGCAGATTTAAATCCTGTACGCCAAGGCTTAGTCGATTAAAGCCGAGAGACTGTAGGTGGCGCAACGTAAATACGTCTGCTTCGCGAGGATCTATTTCAATAGCGTAATCGCGGTCAGCTGAGCCGGATAAACCAAAACGAGCATCTAGGCGGTCAATCAGGTCCCCCATTTGCGACAAGGTTAGAAACGTAGGCGTGCCGCCGCCCCAGTGTAACTGTTGCACCGGGCGTGAAGTGTCTAAATGGCGGGCAGTGAGCACCATTTCCCGGTCTAGCCGAGAAAGGTAAGGTTCCGCAAGGGCGGTATTCTTGGTGGCGATTTTATTGCATGCGCAGTAGAAGCAAATTTTTCGACAAAAGGGCACATGTACATACAGTGATAGCGGGCGGTGGCTCTCATTACTGCGCGTTAGCGCCTGAGTAAAGTCATCGGCGCTGAACTGCTCATGAAACGCGAGGGCTGTCGGGTAGGATGTGTAACGTGGGCCACTTTTGTCATAGCGACGCAGTAGCGCTTCATCCCAGGCGTTGGCCTCAGACACTTCCGTGTTGGTAGGTGAGAAGGAAGCAGTGGCATGAACGGGCATGGCGAGCGCTCCGAAGTGAGAATTAAGCAAAACGAGTGACTGAGCGCTGTCGCTCAGTGTGCTCTAGGCATGCTACGTCGGTGTCACTTGGAATGCGTTGAGCTATATCAAACTATCGGAGGGTCTGACTAATGCGCTGTTAGGGAGATAAGCGTCCATAGTTGCCAAAGGGCGAAACTGATAATCGACAGTGCAGCGACGCTGCGAGTGGCGGGGTGGCGAATTAAATGGCTTAACTGCTGTGCTGCGAGTCCTGTTGCCAGCAGGGCAGGGAGTGTACCCAGGCCAAAAGCACCCATTAGCAGCGCGCCATCGAGTGGGTCTGCAATCGCTAAGCTCCAGGCTAGCATGGAGTAAACCAGCCCACAGGGCAGCCAACCCCACAGTGCACCTAAGGTGAAGGCTTGGGGAAGATGCACGACAGGCATCAGGCGTCTTCCCACTGGCTCAATATATCGCCAAAGGTGCTTCCCCACTGCTTCTACTTTCAGCAGCCCTTTCCACCAGTTGGCGATATAGAGTGCCATTAAGATGAGCATCAAGGCGGCGAAAGCCTGCAGCGCAATACGTGCAGACGGAGAAAGCGAGATAAGTGTGCCAAGTGCAGCAACAATCGCACCTGCCACCATATAGCTGAGAATGCGCCCGGCGTTATAGCTAATCAGCAGACTACCCAGGCGGGCTGGGTGTCGCATGCTAGGTGGTACGGCAAAGGTCAGCGCGCTCATAATGCCGCCGCACATGCCGATACAGTGGGCACCGCCCATTAAGCCAAATACAAACGCGGCTAGCAGGGGCGGTAAATCAAGTCCCGTCGGGTTCATGCGGGCGGCTCTTGGTTATGTTGAGAAGAAGAGCCGCTTTTTTTACGCGCGGCACGCTGCTCGGGAGTCAGATCATTTTCATCGTCATCGAATAGGATGCGGTGAGCTGGACCTTCCAAGTCGTCGAACTGATCGTGTTTTACGGCCCAGAAAAACGCCCACACCGCGAGGCCAAGAAGTGTGAGTGAAAGGGGAATCAGTAAGTATAAAATCGTCATGCCGTCACCGGTGTTGATAGGGCAACCTGAGGGGCGGGCGGCGTACGCCAGCGAGTGAGACGCAGTGCGTTACCTACCACAATCAGGGAGCTTAGCGACATGCCAATCGCAGCGAGCCAGGGAGGAATTAAGCCCATTGCTGCTAAAGGCAGTGCTGAAAAATTGTAGCAAACCGACCACAGCATATTTTGGCGCATAATGCGGCGTGTGGCGCAGGAAATATCAATCGCCTCAAAAATACGCATTAAGCGTGGACTGAGCAATATCGCGTCGGCACGGGTCCGGGCGAGGTCTGTGGCGCCATTCATAGCAATGGCAACGTCAGCGCCAGCTAATACCGGCACATCATTGATACCGTCACCGATCATCACGACACGCTCACCGTTGGCTTGTAGCTCACGTAATCGTGCCAGCTTACCCTCAGGCGATTTGCCAGCGTGCCACGTGGTAATATTGAGCTGTTCTGCCAAGCTTTCTACCGCTTCCTGTGTGTCACCAGAAAGTAGCTCTACATCCAACCCGCGGGCTTGGAGTGCGGCAACGGTTTGGGCCGCATCTTCGCGAATGCCATCGTGCAGCTTGAACCAGGCACGTGGTGCGTTGTTTTCACTAAGTAAAAGCCACTGGCCGGTGCCTGGTGGGGGCAGCGCGGTGGTCGTTGCAAAATCGGCTTTGCCTAATCGCCATGTTGCGCCGTTCAAAGTGCCTTCTAGCCCGCTTCCGGTCACACTTCTGACGTTGCGTGCCTGCAGAGTGGCATCTCGAAATGGGCGAAAAGCCCTAGCAATGGGGTGTTCAGAGTGTGCTTCTAGCGCCGCCGCGATGGCTTGGGCATGCTCTGCACTAAGTGGCGTATCGCTGTGGGCGGGATGCTGTTGGTCAATAGGATGCGTTTGGGTCAGCTGCATTTCGCCGCGAGTCAGCGTACCGGTCTTATCAAAAATCACCCGGGTGACGTTGGAGAGTGATTCGATCGCGTCAGCACGTGTAATGAGTACGCCACGCTGGCGCAATTGACCATGCCCTGCTGTCAGCGCAGTGGGGGTGGCCAGTGCCAGTGCACAAGGGCAAGTGACTACTAGTACCGAGAGCAGCACCCATAGCACGCGAGACGGGTCGATAAACCACCATGCTACGGTGACACAGGCGGTAACGATCAGCAGTCGTAATACAAACAGGTGCGCCATACGTGCCGCCATCTGGGCAAGACGTGGGCGGCTAGCAAAGGCGCGATCGGTTAAATCGACAATGCCGGCCACTCTGGCGCTATTGCCAGCATGGGTTACCTTTATGATGAGCGGGTTTTCCATGTTTTGGCTGCCACCCACCACGCTTTCGCCTACCCGTCGAGTCACTGGCAAATACTCACCGGTCAGCATCGACTCATCAAGGCTGGATTCGCCGTCTTCGATAATGCCATCAGCGGGAACGCCATGACCGGGCTTGATGAGCACGCGGTCGCCTTGTGTAAGTTCACTGGCAGGCAGAATGCGTTCACTACCATCCGCTTCAAGGCGAATAGCAGAGACCGGCAAAACGCCGCTCAGCGCATTGCCGCTGTGGCCGCTGCGCCGCCTGGCCCTACCTTCTACATAGCGGCCAAATAGCAAGAAAAAGGTAAACATGGCGACCGAGTCGAAATAAACATCGCCAACGTTAAACAGCACTGCATAACTGCTCGCCAAATAGGCGCCGCCAATGGCTAGCGAGACGGGGACGTCCATGCCAAGCACGCCGGTTTTCAGATCCCGCAATGCGTTACGGAAAAAAGGCTGCGCTGAGAAAAATACCACTGGCGTGGCTAGGGCAAACGATAGCCAGTGAAACAGAGCGTAAAAGTCTTCGCTAAGCTCACCAGGCCCCGATACATAAATGGGGATGGAGAACATCATAACCTGCATCATGCCGACAGCCGCGACAATCAGGCGGCGCACATTCATGCGCTCTTCATGTTGCAAGCGGGTTTGAGCTTGGTCAGGTTCATAAGGTTGCGCATCGTAGCCGATAGCCGCTAGTTCAGCGAATAGCTGTGAAAGGTTGATGGCGGCGGGGTCCCAGCTCACCCGTAGGCGATGATGGGTAAGGTTGACCGCGCTAGACGTAACGCCATCAAGTGCATTTAAACGATGTTCAATGAGCCAAGCGCAGGCTGCACAGGTGATGCCATCTATTGCGAGTGTGGCCCGAACGTGTCCTTCGTCACCCTCTGGGTGAACAAACTGCGCTTGAAGCCCCGGGTCATCAAATACCGACCAGGTTTCTGCTTTGGCAGCTTGGCGCTCATCAGGGCGCTCGGGCATTTCTGTGCGATAGCGATAATAGCTTTCCAGCCCGCCATCAACGATGGCATGGGCGACGGCTTCGCAACCTGGGCAGCATAGTGGCTTGGCTGTGTCGTCAATATTAATTCGCCACGGTGCCCCTTCAGGCACCGGGTTGCCGCAGTGATAGCAGCTAAGGGCGGTCGTGGTCATTCGTTCTCCAAGCGCCCGCCAGGTAGTAGTGCAATGGTGTTTTCGTTAGGAAAGCGTGCTTCGCCGATAAGGCGCCATGCTGATTCATCGCCTTGCTCTGGCTGCAGCTGTAGATACCAGCGATAGCGCAGATTGTCAGGTCCTTGAGTGATGTAGCGACCTTCGCGCACATGCTCTAGCACAAACGATTGGTCACGATCGTCTTCGGTGGGGAAAATAAGATCTAGATAAAGCTTGTCTGGGCGAGCATCGCCAGCAAGATCAACAACAATATCGCTGGTCAGCGGATCAATACGCAGCTCGGCACTTAAATTTAAAGCGCGCGCTTGCTCTTGCTTGGCGAATACCATGTTAATTGCTTTGCCGTGCTCGTAGTAATCTTCTTGTACCACCATACCGTCGTAGCTTTTGATCGACATAACCGCAAAGGTCGTGCTGACAATAATGGAGGAGAACAGCAAGCCTAACAAAAACCATGGCCAGAACTGTTTGTACCACGGCGTAATCGTAGGGTCTGACATAACGCATTTATCTCCTGGCGTTACCTAAGAAGCGGGCTTCACGCTCCTGGCGGATTTGCTCATCTTGTTGTGCTTGTAGCACAAATGTAATGGGGTGACTGGGCTGGCTTAAATCTTGAGGGTTCGCCAGTACGGTGACGACCTGAATGCGAGACTCGCCTGCCGGAACGCTAATTGATGTGCTATCAAGCGCTAAGCTGGGTAGGCCTAACACACTGATTTGGTAAGTATGTGGCTCGTTATCAAGGTTACGCACCGTGAGACTGTAAACGTTGCTGATTTGCCCTTCTCGGGTCATTTGATAAAGCTGCGTGCGCCCACGCTCGGCGTCGAAGCTAAGTGGTACGCGGTCGTTAACCGACCAGGTAAACGCAACTATCATAATAATTAGCGCGGCAAAGTAGCCCAGTAGTCGGGGGCGTAAGATGTGGCTTTTCTTACCTTCTAGCGCGTTTTCCGTTGTGTAGCGAATAAGCCCTTTGGGGTAGCCCATTTTGTCCATGACGCTGTCACAGGCATCGATGCAGGCTGCACAGGTAATGCACTCGTACTGGAGTCCATCACGAATATCGATACCTGTTGGGCAAACCTGAACACATAATTCGCAGTCTATACAGTCGCCAAAGCCAGCTTCTCTCGCCTGCGTATGGCTAAGTGTCTTTTTCCGCCGACCTCTTGGCTCGCCACGTGCTTCGTCGTACGACACAATCAGCGTGTCGCGATCAAACATGACTGACTGGAAGCGCGCGTAGGGGCACATGTAAATGCACACCTGCTCACGCAGCCAGCCTGCATTTAAATAGGTAAATACTAAAAAGAAGCCAACCCAAAAATAGGACCAGCCATGGGCTTCTAGCGTAGGCAGTTCCGCCACTAGCGTTCGGATGGGGGTGAAGTAACCCACAAAAGTGATGCCGGTCGCCAAAGAAATCAGTAACCAAGCGGAATGTTTAGCTCCTTTTCGCCACGCTTTGTCAGCATTCATTGGCTGTTTGTCGAGCTTAATACGGTGGTTTCTAGATCCCTCTATGCGGTGCTCGAGCCAAATAAATAGGAATGTCCAGACGCTTTGTGGGCAGGTATAGCCACACCAAACGCGTCCAGCAAAAACAGTAATAAAAAATAGCCCAAAGGCACAAATAATAAGCAGCCACGAAAGTAATACGAACTCTTGTGGGTAAAATGTGGCAGCAAAAATATGAAACTCTCGGCCCGGAAGGTCAAACCAGATGGCTGGGCGGTCTCCCCAGTTCAGCCATGGAAGCAGGAAAAAGCCTAGCATCAGCGCCCAGTTGGCGCTGCGCCTTACTTTTTGGAAGAGCCCTTTGATTTCGCGCACATAAATATGTCGGCGCTTAGCATACATGCTCTGAGTCGTACTTTCCCCAGGGGTATGGTGCCCAACGGGCGGCGGCGTAATATCTTGGCTAGGTATTTTTTCCATGGCGATGATCGCAGCTCACTAAGGCGGGAATGGGCGGCAGCATGGATATCGTGGCGTTAAACCTGCGACGCTAGATAACACAACTGTATGCCGTGTCGCTAAATAGTAGTGTAACGGATAGAAAGGGTGTCTGGATGGGCGGTGGATAAAGAAAGGGTGCGGTATGAAACCGCACCCTCGTGATACCTACCAGCGGTTGCTATTGACTAAGCGATTAGTCGTTGAAGCGTAGGCTGTAGACATAAGCGGCTACCAAGTGAACACGCTCTTCACCGATATAAGCTGCTTGTGCTGGCATGTGGCCGTTACGACCATTGCGCAGTGTTTGGCGAACAGAATCTGCAACGCTTTGTCCCGGTGCCAAATAGAGCCATACATCGTCAGTCAGGTTCGGTGCGCCAAGCGCGGTATTTCCCGTTCCACTGGGTGTATGACACGCCGCACACGCTGCGAGGAAGGTGCTTTCGCCACTGGCTGCACGGTCTGCGTCATGCTCTTCGCCAGACATTGAGAGAACATACTGAGTGAGGTTCTCAATGTTGTTCTCACCAAGCTGCTGCCAGGCAGGCATTAACCCATTACGGCCATTGTTCAATGTCATCATGATGTTTTCCGGCTCACCGCCATACAGCCAGTCGTCATCGGTGAGGTTGGGGAAGCCGTAACCACCTTGGGCGTTAGAGCCGTGACATACCGCACAGTTGTTCAGGAAAACACGCTCTGCGACCTGCATTGCTTCAGCGTCTTTTGCCAGTTCAGGAATAGGTATTTCCTGATACTGAGCAAAAATCGGTGTGAAGCGCTCTTCAGCATTGGCAACTTCTTCTTCCCACTGGCCTTCTTGGGACCAGCCCAAAATGCCTGCATAGTTACCTAGGCCTGGGTAGAGTACTAAGTAGCCCAAGGCAAAAATAACGGTGAGGATAAACAGTTTGAACCACCACTGGGGTAGTGCATTGTCATACTCTTCGATTCCATCGGCCGCGTGGCCAGTGGTTTCGATATTGCCATCAGCATCGGGGGCTTTATCGGTACGGCGGTTGGAAAATAAGATCCAAACGCTCAGAGCGATAGTGCCCAGTGTGACGACAATGATCCAGGCGCTCCAGAAGCTGGATAGGGAGTCACCCCATAAATTATTCATGTATTCTTATCTCCCCTGTCGTGGCGGGAATCCACTTCGTGCTCAGACGAAGCATGCTTGTCACGGGTCGGTTGCTTATCATTGTCATCGGCGAAGGGCAGGTTAGCTGCTTCGTCGAAGTCTGGTTTGCGTCGCTTGGAATAAGCCCATAAACAGATGCCAATAAAAGCGACAATCAATATCAGCGTGATAAGGCCGCGGAAAGTTCCCGTATCCATAACTTAACGAGTGCCCTCAAGCACGGTGCCTAACTGCTGCAAGTAGGCCACCAGTGCAGTAATTTCCTGGGTGCCGCGAACGTCTTCTGTCGCAGTGGCGATATCTTCATCGGTATATGGCACGCCTAACTGACGCAGGGTGCGCATTTTTGCCGGTGTCGATTCGCCATCCAAGGTGTTTTCAAACAGCCAAGGATATTCAGGCATGACTGACTCGGGTACCACATCGCGTGGGTTATAGAGGTGGGCACGGTGCCAATCATCACTATAGCGTCCACCTACGCGAGCAAGATCCGGCCCGGTGCGCTTAGAACCCCAAAGGAAGTTGTGTTCGTAAACCTGTTCGCCTGCCACGTTATAGTGGCCATAGCGTTCGGTTTCTGCCCTGAAGGGGCGAACCATCTGGGAGTGGCAGCCTACGCAGCCCTCACGGCGGTATATGTCGCGTCCTTCCAGCTCCAGTGCGGTGAGCGGCTTGAGGCCCTCAACTGGCTCGGTTGTTTGCTTTTGAAAGAACAGCGGTACGACCTCGGCCAAGCCGCCAAAGCTGATCGCAACCAGGATCAACACGGCGAGCAGGCCAACGTTCTTTTCAACAATCTCGTGTTTCATTGGTCTCAACTTCCCCGTTTTAAGCGGCTTGTGGCGCTGAATGGCTAATCGTTTCGCGACGTTTTACGGTCATGTAAACGTTGAACGCCATAATTAGCATGCCTGTTACCCAGAAGAGGCCGCCAACCATACGCACAAAGTAGCCGGGGCCACTGGCTTCGACAGACTCTACAAAGGTGTACATCAGCGTGCCGTCAGCATTAATCGCGCGCCACATTAAGCCTTGCATGATGCCGTTGACCCACATGGCCGCGATATACAGCACAGTACCGATGGTGGCTAACCAGAAATGCACCGCAATCAGATTGACGGAGTACATCTCGGTACGCCCAAAGACCCGCGGAATCAGGTGGTACATAGAGCCAATGGTAATCATCGCTACCCAACCTAGTGCACCAGCATGCACGTGACCAATGGTCCAGTCGGTGTAATGCGACAGCGCGTTGACAGTCTTGATGGCCATCATTGGCCCTTCAAACGTCGACATGCCGTAGAACGACAGCGCTACTACTAGGAAGCGAAGTGTTGGATCGGTGCGCAGTTTATGCCAAGCGCCAGACAGGGTCATCATGCCGTTGATCATACCGCCCCAAGAAGGCGCCAGCAGGATGATAGACATAATCATACCCAGCGACTGTGCCCAGTTAGGCAGCGCTGTGTAGTGAAGGTGGTGGGGGCCTGCCCACATATAAATCATAATCAACGCCCAGAAATGGACGATGGAGAGGCGGTAGGAGTAGACCGGACGTTCGGCTTGCTTCGGCACGAAGTAGTACATCATGCCCAGGAAGCCTGCCGTCAGGAAGAAGCCGACCGCATTGTGGCCATACCACCACTGCACCATTGCATCTACCGCACCCGCATAAATCGAGGTGGAGTACATGGGGGTGACCGGAATAGCCGCATTATTAACGATGTGCAGCACCGCGACGGTCAAAATAAACGCTGCAAAGAACCAGTTCGCCACGTAAATATGGGAAGTGGTGCGCTTTTTAATCGTCATTAAGAAAACGATAGCGTAGCTAATCCAAACAACCGCAATCAAAATATTGATCGGCCATTCGAGCTCTGCATACTCTTTTGTCGTGGTATAGCCTAGCGGCAATGACACGACAGCCGAGAGAATAACTGCTTGCCATCCCCAGAAGGTGAACGCTGCGAGCTTGTCAGAGAATAGACGAGTCTGACAGGTACGCTGTACGACATAGTAAGACGTCGCAAATAGCGCTGAGCCACCAAAGGCGAAGATGACAGCGTTAGTGTGTAACGGGCGAAGACGCCCAAAGCTTGTCCAAGGTAAGCCGAGATTCAGTTGCGGCCAAACTAGCTGGGAGGCAAGGATAACGCCAAGCGTCATACCTACAATGCCCCACACAACGGTCATGATCGCGAACTGCCGAACTACCTTGTAGTTGTAGGTCGGGTGTTCCAGTGCTGTGCTCATTTCATGTTCCCATCGAACGCGGTTAGGGGGTAACCCGTAGCATTTTGCATTAGCATTTTGCCCGGGTGCGGCCACCCGCTTGATGATGCAGGTCAAGATCCGATAGAGATTCTATCGCAGCCACGCTCTAAGCTGAACACGCCAATAGAAGTAACACTGAATTATTAGGAGTTCATCGTGTCTTATTACGCTGGTTCTGGTTTCATCGAGATACATCCAGCCGCTTTAAACGATGCGTTAGCCAATCCCACCGTACAGCGGTTTATAGTGATTGGGCACGGCCCGCTTTCCGTTTTAGGCTCGCCTACGGTGGGCCGAATACTCCTTGCTCATGGCGCTGGGGCGGGGCATTGCTCTGTGTTTATGCGGCAATTTGCCGCGATGTTGGCAGCGCAAGGCATACAGGTATTGGCAATTGATTTTCCCTACATGCAGCAGATTAACGAGCAGGGTAAGCGCCGCCCACCGCCCCCCATCAAGCAGACGGTGGCTAGCTTTGCCTCATGGTATGCGCTACTCACGTCTTTAAGCGATCAGCCCTTGTGGGTAGGTGGTAAATCGATGGGTGGGCGTGTTGCAACGTTATTTGCCAGTGAAAGGCTATCCAATGACGTACATGGGCCTGGTGTTATTGTCGCAGGCTATCCTTTCCATCCACCCAGACAACCAGACAAAACCCGTTTGCAGCATTTTCCCGCTATTCGTTGCCCGGTGCAGATTCTCCAGGGGGAGCGAGATCCCTTTGGTAACGTCGATGAGGTTTCAGGCTACAGCCTTCCTAATAATATTAGCGTTGCTTGGCTTGCTGATGGCGATCATGATTTTAAACCTAGACGTGTTTCTGGATTAAATCAGCAAGTTTTGATTGACGAAGCGGCCATACTTGCGGCATCCTTCGTCCGCGCTCACCAAGCACGGTATGTGTGAGGAGTGGCAATACGCTGGTTTGAATCGAAAATTTGAACACACCGTGTTGACATCTCACCAAGTTCCTGTAGAATGCAGCGCCACGTGACCAGCGGGTGGTTAGCTCAGTTGGGAGAGCACCAGCCTTACAAGCTGGGGGTCACTGGTTCGAACCCAGTACCACCCACCATTTATTTGGTCGTTTGGAAACGTGAAGCAGTAGCAGTTGATGTGTTAAGTGGACCGGTAGTTCAGTTGGTTAGAATGCCGGCCTGTCACGCCGGAGGTCGCGAGTTCGAGTCTCGTCCGGTCCGCCATCATCAATTATTACCGCATAAAAGTTATCGTTATTCGGACCGGTAGTTCAGTCGGTTAGAATGCCGGCCTGTCACGCCGGAGGTCGCGAGTTCGAGTCTCGTCCGGTCCGCCACGATAGCTTAATGAGTTGTACCATTTAAAGCACTATTGCTTTTAATGTTCTGGGTGGTTAGCTCAGTTGGGAGAGCACCAGCCTTACAAGCTGGGGGTCACTGGTTCGAACCCAGTACCACCCACCATTTAACTGAATGTTTTTAAGCGCCTCTGAACCGCTTTTAAATAGCTAGTTTTATGGTTAGAAATAAGTGACTTAAAGTGGACCGGTAGTTCAGTCGGTTAGAATGCCGGCCTGTCACGCCGGAGGTCGCGAGTTCGAGTCTCGTCCGGTCCGCCATTTAAGCACTCATCGACTAAAACGTTTAGTCGAACGAATTCCAAAAAACCCAGATCATTGATCTGGGTTTTTTATTGCGTATTAGTTAGCTCTCAAGCCTCATTTTCTAGCGCCATAACGTGCAGCCATGAGGCTGCACGATAATATTAGGCGATAGCACTTACCCCGGCTTTAGCGATCTGTACGTCTTGGTCAGGCTTCACGCCTGAGATGCCGACAGCACCCACGACATTGCCGTCTACGATAATCGGAACGCCACCCGACAACAGGCCTTGTAGCGGCGCAGAGACAAATGCCGTGCGCCCACCGTTGATCATTTCTTCAAATACTTGGGTCTCTTTACGACCTAGTGCTGCACTGCGCGCTTTATGTGTTGCCACATCAGCACTGAAGGGCGCAGCACCGTCTAAGCGGCGCAGAGCGAGAAGATGTCCACCATCATCTGTTACGGCAATGGTGACTGGCCAGCCGTTGTTGTCGGCTTCTTTTTGAGCGGCATCTAGTACCTGAATGACATCGGCTTGGCCGAGAACAGCTTTGCTTTGCATCAAACTTTCCTTTTGATCAAGGGGAGTAAAGTGCCGCGCTACTATTTGCTTATAAAAGCTTGTGAGCGCGGCAAAGTGAATTAGTGTTTATACCAGGGCAGCATCTACCACTTCCACCCAATGGCGTACCGGGGTGCGATTGGCACTAGCAAGGTGGGTTTGACAGCCAATATTGGCAGTGACGATAACCTCTGGATTGCTAGCTTCCAGCGCATTGAGTTTATTGTCGCGCAGTTGCGTGGCAAGCGCTGGTTGGGTAACCGAGTAGGTGCCCGCTGAGCCACAACAGAGGTGCGCATCTTTTACCGGCGTTAGCGAAAACCCCAGCTTGCTAAGCACGCTTTCAACCGCACCATTGAGCTTCTGGGCGTGCTGCAGTGTGCAAGGGCAGTGAAACGCGAGACGTTGGTGCTCTTTTAGCTCCAGCTTCTCTATTGGCTCTTCGCGCAGTATTTCGACAATATCTTTCGCCAGTGCGCTGACTCTTTGCGCTTTTTGGGCATAGGCCGGGTCATCTTTGAGCATGTCGCCATACTCTTTGACAAAAGCGCCGCAGCCACTGGCCGTTTGAACAATGGCTTCAGCACCTTGTTCGATCTGTGGCCACCAAGCATCGATATTGGCGCGCATACGAGCGCGCCCATCGTCTTGAGCATTCAAGTGGAAGTCAATGGCCCCGCAACAACCTGCTTCGCTGATGGGGGTTACGCTAATCCCAAGTCGGTCTAAAAGTCGAGCGGTCGCTGCATTGGTATTCGGTGATAGGCCTGGTTGAACGCATCCTTCTAATATTAACACTTTACGAGGATGGCGTTGGCTATCCGGACGCTGGCCCGCGTCGACTGGTGCCGGTGGCATCTTACTGCGTAGCTTGCCAGGCACCAAGGGTTTGAAGGTTTGTCCTAAGGACAGAAGCGCTTTGAAGCGTTTAGGCTCTACCAGCATTTTACGCAGTGCATAGCGTTGAGCGCGCTCGGCCATGGGGCGAGGAACCCGGCGGTCAATTTCTGCACGACCGATGTCCAACAGTTTGTGATATTCCACGCCTGAAGGGCAGGTGGTTTCACAATTGCGGCAGGTCAAGCAGCGGTCTAAATGCAGGCGTGTCTCTTCGGTGACCTGAGCATTATCATCGCGGCTTTCCAGCAGCTCTTTCATTAAATAGATGCGCCCGCGTGGTCCGTCCCGCTCATCACCTAGCAGTTGATAGGTGGGGCAAGTGGCATTACAAAAGCCGCAGTGTACGCAGGTGCGCAGAATGCGCTCGGCCTCCTGAATATGCGGTTTTTGGCGATCAGCATCGGTAAAGTGCGTCTGCATGTCTACTCTCCGGATTAAAACGCCGCATAAAGACGGCCAGGGTTGAAGATGCCGTAGGCATCCAACTCGGCCTTCAGGTTGCGATGATACTTTTCAATTACTGGGTTGAGCGGGGTGAAGGGTGACTCTGCTCCACCTTGGGCGTAGGGGGTAAAGCAAGTGGCATGCCCCCCCGCCTGCTGGCAAACCGCGCGCAACGTATCAGCTGCCGCGCTGGTTTTTATCCACCGCTGGCTGCCACCCCAGTCATAGAAGATATCGCTTTGCGGGACATCCAAGGCGAGCGGTGGCGTATTGGGGGGGAGTGATAAGCGCCACAGTGCTTGCCCTTCATGCAAACGGAAAAAAGGATGCTGATGGTCGCGCAGTTGCTGCCAGAAATCGCTGGAAAGTGATTCGCCACCCAGGCGTTCCTTGGTCGCATTCACGGAGCTTGCGCCGCCTTCTAAACGAATAAACAGCTCGCCTGAGTGCCATCCGGCTGCGGTGATGGGCAGCGGCTGCCGTCCTAGCTCGGCGAGCTTAGCCAAGGCATCTTCAAGGCTCATGCTTAGGCGTAGGCTGTGACTGGCAGTAGGAATAGGCAGGACTTTAAACGAAATATCCGCTAGCACGCCTAGCGTCCCTTGAGCACCTGCCATCAAGCGTGAGAGGTCGTATCCGGCGACGTTTTTCATGACTTCACCGCCAAAACGCAACAACTTGCCTTCTTGAGTAATTACGCGTGTGCCCAAAACGAAGTCTCGCGTCGCGCCAGCCCATGGGCGGCGCGGGCCGGACATGCCGGTGGCAACGGCACCGCCAATGGTGCTGGCATCGCTGAACGCGGGCGGTTCAAAGGCTAGCATTTGATTCTCTTTGGCTAGAGCTGCATTGAGTGCACTTAACCGCGTACCGGCACGAACAGTAATCACAAGCTCTACCGGGTCATAAGAGACAATGCCACTATGGGGTGCCATATTTAAGGCGTTGCCTTCAACCGGGCGGCCATAAAAAGCGCGGGTATCGCCACCTGCTATGCGCAGTGGCGTGCGGTTGGCATAGGCGCTGCGCACCTGTTCGCACAGGTCGTCAGCGATATCTTGATCGGCAGCATGTATCGCTAGTTCAGTCATGGTGATTCCTAATAATTATGCTTCCTAGTGGTTAGTCGACTAGGAGCTGCATCAGAAGCGTGGTAGTCCCGGATGCGGTAGTTCGTTGTTGTGCACATGCATTGCGCCAAACTCAGCGCAGCGCGCCAGGGTAGGAATATTTTTCCCTGGGTTGAGTAAGCGCTGAGGGTCAAAAGCGGCTTTTAAGGCATGGAATACCGTAAGTTCATCGGCTTGAAACTGACTGCACATCTGGTTGATTTTTTCGCGGCCGACACCGTGTTCGCCAGTGATAGAGCCACCTGCCGCAACACATAGCTCAAGAATTTTGCCGCCGACATCTTCTGCAAGAGTCAGCTCTCCCTCTTTATTGGCATCAAATAAAATCAGTGGGTGCATATTGCCGTCACCGGCGTGGAATACATTGGCAATCGCCAAGCCACTTTCTTCTGACAGAGCGGCAATACCCTTGAGGACGCGAGGAAGTTCTCGACGAGGGATGGTGCCATCCATGCAGTAGTAGTCAGGCGACATGCGCCCCACTGCGGGGAAAGCGTTTTTTCGCCCTGCCCAGAATTTGGCCCGCTCAGCCTCATCGCGAGCTTGTTGAATGTTGGTCGCCCCCGCTTTTTCTAGGACGCGACGAACGGTTTCGCAATCGTCGTCCACATCGGCTTCAACGCCATCTAGCTCGCATAGAAGAATGGCTTCTGCTTCAACCGGGTAACCGGCCTGGATGAAATCTTCAGCCGCTTTGATGGCCAGCTTATCCATCATTTCTAAGCCGCCAGGAATGATTCCCGCAGCAATAATGTCGCCAACAGCACGGCCCGCTTTTTCTACGTCATCAAAGCTGGCCATGAGTACCTTGGCGGTTTCGGGCTTTGGCAGCAGTTTCACAGTAATCTCAGTGACTACACCTAACATGCCTTCAGAGCCATTCATCAATGCAAGGAGGTCAAAGCCCGGTGCATCCAACGCTTCGGATCCCAGCGTCATGCGCTCGCCTTCAATCGTCATGACATCAACACGCATCACGTTATGAACGGTGAGACCATACTTTAGGCAGTGCACGCCACCCGCATTTTCCGCCACGTTGCCACCAATCGAGCAAGCAATCTGTGACGATGGGTCGGGGGCATAATAAAGCCCGTAAGGGGCCGCGGCTTCAGAAATAGCTAAGTTGCGCACGCCTGGCTGCACGCGTGCAATGCGAGCATCCGGGTCCACATCAATAATTGTGTTGAAGCGTGACATCACTAGCAGGACGCCTCGCTCAAGCGGTAAAGCACCGCCTGAAAGCCCTGTGCCTGCGCCGCGAGTAACCACCGGAACACCCAAGGCGTGGCAGCGTTTTAAAAGACCTTCGACTTGTTCCAGCGTCTCGGGCAACGCAACCAGCATCGGCAGGATGCGGTAAGCGGCAAGGCCGTCGCACTCAAAGGGATGCAAGTCCTCTTCACGGTGCAGCAGCGTTAAAGACGGCACTGCGTTTTGCAGATCATCTAATACATCTGCTTTATCGCGGTGAGTGAATTCGCCGTCGAGGCGTTCATCGAAAAGAAAGTTCATGTTGGCTCCTGTGGGTGAGGAGAGCAGAAAATTATCTAATCACTTTATGAAAAATCTTTCCATAAATAACCAGTTCAGTGCTGGAAAACTTTTGCATACAGTGAAAATACTAATAACGCGTTGGTGGTTTACTGTTTCTGCTGAGGCTATCGGGCAGCAATTCCTTGTGAAGCGGCCTGCTGGGTTGCCCTTAGGCTACCCAGCAGGGGTGACTCACTTTTGATTAACGTTTTCCCGTTACATCAGTGGGTCGGTAATGCCAATCACATAAAAGGCAATAAGCGCAATGATTCCAGTAAAGATCAGATAGTAGATCGTGGGAATAATTGTTTTACGAATCGTTGTACCTTCGCGACCCAGTAGACCCACCGTCGCTGATGCGGCGACAACATTGTGAATCGCAATCATGTTACCCGCTGCGGCACCGACGGCTTGTAGCGCGACCATCATCGCGGTGGACAAACCGAGTGTTTCGGCAACGCTAAATTGGAACTCCGCTAGCATCAGATTAGAAACGGTATTTGAACCGGCAATAAAGGCACCCATGGCCCCAACCGCAGGTGCAAAGAATGGATAGATTCCCCCTACGCCGTTAGCTACCGCTTGGGCCATCATGACGGGCATTGACACAAGATCAGCACCATTCACGCCAGAGTTAATCAGGATGCGCACCATGGGAACGGTGAAGATCAAGACAAAGCCAGCACCGAAGATGGTTTTAGTAGATTCAGACACGGCAGCGCTGATTTTCTGCGGGTTCATGCGGTGCAAGAAGTAGGTGACAATAACCACCGCGATAATGATGCCGCCTGGCAAATACAGCGGCTGTACGCCGCCACTGATACCGGCTTCGCCTAAAATGTTGCTCCAGCTTAGGTTAACGAAGGTCAGCGCAGCTTTCAGCGGTTCAACGATGCGTGAAGCAACCAAGAATACCGCGAGTAGGACGTAAGGAATCCAACCCTTGAAGGTCGACATTGGCGCTTTACCAGCAACGTCATCCAGTTTGATCTGCAGGTTGCCGATCCATTCGTCTGGCCAAGACGTTGATTCTGGAAAGTCCCAAGTGTCTTTGGGTAGCAAGAAACCTCTGCGAGCAGCGGGCACTACAATCGCTAAGCCCACCATTGCCCCGATCATTGACGGGAATTCTGGACCTAAGAGAACGCCGACTAGCATGTAAGGTACGACGAACGAAATACCGGTAAAGATTGCAAAGGGCGCAATGGATAGGCCTTCCTTCCAGGAGCGGTTAGCACCGAAGAAGCGCACCATGATCAATACCAAAATCAGAGGCATCAATATGCCTACGATGCCGTGAGTAATCGCCACAGAGCTAGTAATTTGCTGGAAAAAAACATCCCACGTAGAACCGCCAGCTTCCAACTGAGCGGTGATGCCCGCGCGATCAAGCCCACTACCGACACCCACTACAACTGGGGTGCCAACGGCGCCAAAAGAGACCGGTGTGGACTGAATCATCATGCCGACAACAACGGCTGCCAGAGCAGGGAAGCCAAGCGCTACCATAAGCGGTGCAGCGACTGCTGCGGGCGTACCAAAGCCAGAAGCCCCTTCAATGAAGCAGCCGAATAACCAAGCAACAATTAGCGCCTGCACGCGACGGTCAGGGCTAATGCCTGAAAAACCGTTACGAATCGCCGTAATGCCACCAGAATGCTTAAGCGTATTTAGCAGCAAGATGGCGCCAAAAATTATCCATAAAAGGCCTGCTGTTTGAATTAGCCCTTGAATGGTAGACGCGGCAACGCGGCTAAACGACATATCCCAAGCGGTCAGACCAATGATGGCTGCGGTCAGGAAAACAATCGGCATCGCTATTTTTGCAGGTATTTTAAAACCAATGAGCAAAATACCGGCAAGCAACAGCGGCAGAAATGCCAGAAGTGCAAGTGTAGTTTCATTCATTTTAGGAGTGGCCCCTTGTTATTGATTTGATGTGCTCGGCAGATGCCAGCGGTCGTGGCAATGCTGTTCGGGTCAGTGCGAAAGATACGGTTAGGTAGAAAAAATGGCTATATTGGATAATTGGTATTACCAATTAGGGGTGGTTGCATGTATCGGCTTTGAACCGCTTTTTTAAATTTAACGATTTGTTTTTATTTGCTTTTAAATTTCCACAAGGCAGTAGGCCTCGCTGCAATTCATTAGACTAATAGACAGTACAGTTGCCACCTGAAAGAGCAGTACAGATCAAATGAAGGACGAGAAAGTCGCTCGCTTATTTTGCTGATATGAGGGCCTTTGGGGATGGGGGGCAGAGCAAGTAAAACCGATTACTTGCGTCCTTGGTGGCTTAAGCCCATTGTTATCGGCGCATGTTGGGTTTTAACCACGTTGCTAATTACAAGGAGGCCGTTACAGTGGCAATAACTCTTTATGACTTATGCGGGCGTGATGAACGCTTACGCTTTTCTCCCTATTGCTGGCGTGTTCGTATGGCTCTGGCACACAAAGGGCTGGAATATACGACAGTTCCTTGGCGTTTTCTTGATAAAGAGGCACTTGCCTTTGCCGACTACGACAAAGTGCCGGTGCTAACCGATGGTGACACGGTTGTCACTGACAGCTTTGAAATCATGCGCTACTTAGATAAGGCTTACCCTGCAAATCCTGTGTTGGGAGAAGGAGTGAGCTATCAGCGAGTCCACTTTTTTAAGCTTTATATTGATCGTAGCGTTACCCCGGCACTTTTTCGCACAGTCGCGCTGGATTTATTGGCCGCCATACACCCTGATGACCGCAGCTACTTCCGAGAGACCCGTGAAGCCCGCTTTGGTATGCGTTTAGAAGACGTCAATAACCCGGAGCAGGGGCGAGTTCAGTTGAAAAAACTGCTGGCTCCTGTACGTGATCAGCTTCGGAGCAGCCCATTTTTAGATGGTGAAACACCCAGTGGAGCAGATTATCTACTATTTGGCAGCATGATGTGGGCATATACCGTGTCACTTGAGCCATTAGTTGATGCTAATGATCCGGTTGATGAGTGGTTTAAGCGTATGCTGGAGGTGCATGAGGCGGTTGCGGGTAAGGCCATTACTATTCGTGATCTATAGTGTGTCAGGCGGCATAATGCCGCCTGTATCCATTTTATGGACGAGGAGAGCCACGCAAGCGGCTTAACCTAAGGCGTTGGCTTGATGTGATGAAGCTGTACAGCCCCCGCTGTTCAAAAAGCTTATTCTTTGATCGAATACGTCAATTCGCAAGCGGGATGAAAAATAGCTGAGTAGGCACGTAACTATCTGTTTGGCAATCGCTAAGTAATCATTGCTGGGTTGATGTGATTGCTGCCTTGAATCGCTAGTGGCAATGTTATTTAAAAAATCATGTTGCGCTGCACAAAAAGCACTGCTAGCTTTGTTGTTAGTAAAGGCAACCGCCTGATCATCGACCGCTTATCGATGCGTGTCGAATCGCTAGCTCAGTAAGGAGATTATGTGATGAACAAGGCCGCAGAGAAATCCACCCAGCAGTTTGAGTCTGTCTTTGTATCGCCAATGCGTTCTTATACCCTGGCGGCGCTTGATTATTATCAGCAAGTTGTCAGCGCGCAGATGGATGCAGCACGTGCATACTCTGACATGACGGTTGCCCAGGCGCGCACATGGTTAGACGTTAAAGATGCCGACAGCTTTAAAAAAGCCATGGAAAGCCAGCAAAAAACAGCTTCTGACCTGATGGAGCGCATGAAAGGGGACTCTGAAAAAGTCACCTCCATTAGCCAAAACTTTATGCAAGAGAGCCAGAAAATGGCGGAAGAGACCACAAAAAAAGCCGTGGAAACCGCTAAGCAGTAATCTATTTTGCATGGTATAAGCGACTGGTAATAAACGATCAGACGCGAGTAATTGATCGATGAGATGCCGCACCGTCAGGTGCGGCATTTTTTGTCTATATACATTTTAAAGCGTTGTAAGACGTTATTTCTGCAATTAAAAAAGAGTGGCTATAGCGCTGGCGTTTTCCTGCTGATTGCCCGTTACAACGGCTGTTCAGCCCGGACATTCAGCCTGAAGCGGGCAATACGAATAATCTCCTTAATTGCTGTCTCGCGCTCTTCAGCTAAATCATTGTGTAAGCGTGTTTCAAACGCCGCCAAAATGGCGTGGCGATCCAGCCCCTTCACAGCAATGACGAACGGGAAGCCAAATTTTTCTTTGTAAGCAGCATTGAGTTGTTCGAAGCGAGCAAACTCTTCAGGCGTACATTGATCTAGCCCAGCGCCTGCTTGCTCGCGTGTAGAGTCTTGAGTCAGCTCACCCGACATCGCCGCTTTGCCTGCTAAGTCAGGGTGGGCCTGAATAACCGCAATTTGCTGTTCAGGTGTGGCCCGCTGCAGCATAAGTCCCATCAGGTCAGCTAGCGCATCCGGCGCGTCATGCGCATTGCTTAACCCTTCTTTCCAGGCAGCTTCCGCCACCCAGGGAGAGTGCTCATATACATCGCCGTAATGTTGGGTAAAGGTTTCTAAGCTGCATGTGCTAGGAGCGGGCGAAAGGGTAAGTGATGTTGAGGTAGCCACTAAATTTCTCCAGTATGTTTAATCATGGGAATACTGTATACAATAAATGGTATCAACGGTACTCTTTGACCGATAGGTTAAGTCGGTCAGCTGTTATCAACAACAGTTACCAACAACTAGTATCAACAACTAGTATCAACAACAGTCAACAACAACGGTGATTATTAAGGAGTTGCTATGGGACGCTTAACGACTCACGTACTCGATACCGCTAAAGGACAGCCCGGTCAGGGTATTACCATTGACGTGTTTCGCCTCGCAGGCACCACGCGCGAACACCTGGGCAGTGTGATTACTAACAGCGACGGTCGTTGTGACGCGCCTATCTTAGAGGGTGATGCCCTTACAGTAGGCGAGTACGAGCTGGTTTTCCACGCGGGTGACTACTTGCGCGCCCAGGGTATAGCTTCTCAAGAGCCGCGCTTTTTGGACGTGATTCCTTTACGTTTTGGCGTTGCGGATGCCAGCCAGCACTACCATGTGCCGTTACTGCTATCCCCTTATAGTTACTCTACCTACCGCGGTAGCTAGAGCTTGGCTATCTTTTTGTCGATTTTTGCCTAGCCTGACGTTCGCTCGCTGAGTTACCAGGTAAACCTGCTAGGATGTGTTTATGCAAACATATATTGTTGATTTTGCTAACTTGTTGTTACGCTGGCTGCACGTCATAGCAGCCATTGCCTGGATCGGTGAGTCGATCTATTTTGTCATGCTAGATAATGGCTTAAGAACGCCCAAAGCCGCTGAAGATCGTGAAAAAGGCGTCTTTGGAGAGATGTGGGCCGTGCATGGTGGTGGTTTCTACCATAATCAAAAGTATGCTACCGCGCCTGCCAAGCTGCCGAATGACCTCCATTGGTCGTTCTGGAAAGCCTATACGACGTGGCTATCGGGTTTTGCCTTGTTCGTTATTCTCTATATGGCAAACCCGGGCTTCTATCTAGTTAACCCCAACAGCAACTGGGCGTGGGCGGCGAGTATGACAGGCTGGCAGGCCAATCTACTGGCGTTGGCCTTCTTGCTCGGCGGTTGGGTGGTTTATAACGAACTCTGTAAACGTATAAGTCCTAACATGAACCGCGACGGCCTTCTCAGCGTTGCCGTTGCGCTGATGATGATAGTCGTCGCCTATTTAAGCACCCAGATGTTCACAGGACGTGCCGCCTTCCTATTAACCGGGGCTGTGATGGCCACCGCCATGTCCGCCAACGTGTTCTTTTGGATTATTCCTGGCCAGCGCCGCATGGTGAAAGCCATGAAGGCAGGTGAAGCGCCTAATCCTTTGGATGGTAAGCGGGGCAAGCAGCGTTCGGTACATAACACCTACTTTACGTTGCCGGTAGTGCTATTGATGGTGAGTAATCACTACTCTTTCATCTACTCCCATGAGCTTTCCTGGGTGGTCATGGTACTGTTTATTTTTGCTGGTGCCCTTATTAGGCAATTCTTTGTATTAATGCACGCAGGAAAAACGCAACCAGCCTATCCTGCCGTAGGGATAGGGCTTATTCTATTAGCGTTTTGGGTAGCCGCACCAAGCCCAGGGGCTGGTAATGCGAGTGCCTCAGGCACGCCTAGCCAAGCCCAAATTTCCGGGTTAATTGATCAGCATTGTAGTCAATGCCATGCTCGCAACCCTGAGCATGCCGGTTTTTCAGCGCCGCCTGCTGGCTACGCGTTTGATACTTGGGATGAAATTCTGGGTCATCAAGCGCAAATTAAGCAAGTTGTCGCGAGTCGCTATATGCCACTTGGCAACATCACCAACATGAGTGATGAAGAGCGCGATAGTATTGCCGCGTGGGAGGAGTGATTAAAATCGCAGACAGGAGACCCTATGAGTGATGCGCAGGCGGCGTTAAAGCAAAGACCCGCAGAAAAAGAAGGCGAGGAGCGTCACGAGTCAATCTATCGCGCGGTTAGCGACGCCATTGTAGAGCAGCGGCTAAAACCGGGTGCTCGGCTGCGCGAAGACGCCTTGTCAGACGTCTTTGGCATTAGCCGTACCGGTATTCGTAAAATCTTGCAGCGCTTAGCATTAGAACAGTTGGTAACGCTCACACCACGTCGGGGAGCCAGCGTGACACGGCCTACCGCCGAAGAGGCCAAGGATGTGTTCGACGCACGCCAGATGATTGAGTGTGGGCTGATGCCTGATGTGGCCAGGCGGGTTGGAGAGAAAGAGGCCGCTGAACTACGCGAGATGGCTCGTCAGGAGCGTCAAGCGTTGCGCAACGGTCAACAGAGCGTTGCTATCCGCCTGTCAGCTGACTTTCACGTGCGCCTTGCCCAGCTATCGGGTAATGCAACCCTTGCTGAGTTTGTTGAACGTCTGTGCTCACGCTCGTCGTTGATTCTGGCGGTTTACGGTCATCGTGGCCACTTAGGCTGCGAATCCCATGATCACGATGATTTAATCGGCTATCTGGAAGCGGGCAATGGTGAGCGTGCGAAAGCGTTTATGAGCCGCCATCTTAAAGCGATTGAAGCATCACTCTCGATGGTTGAAGAAGAAGAGAATGTGCCAGACCTGCAGCAAATTTTTGGTGGTTAAGCAGGTTAAGTAGTGAAATATAAGCAGTGAAAAGCCCAGGCCTTTAGGCCTGGGCTTTTTTGTGGAGCTAGCAAGTTTAATGCTGTGTGAGTACTTACACCGCAGGTGCTGGGGCGGCCTTGAACTGGCGCATTAAGCCAAAATAGAACAGCCCACCTAACCCCGCGCCAATCAGCCACCCATAGCCGCCAAGGCTTTCGAACGCGGGCACGACAACCGTAGAGAGTGAAAATAACGCTGCACTGCCGAAAGCAACCAATGCACGGCTATTCCAGCCATTAACGTAGTAGTAGGCGCCACTGGGCGCTGAGGAGAATAGCTCTTGCATATTAAGGTGTTGGCGTTTGATCAGGTAGTAATCCACCACAATGATGCCGTAAAACGGAGCCACAATGGCACCTAGCGCGTTAACGAAACCAGGTACGCCGATTTGGCTAATCACTGAAATCCATAGCGCACCCACAAAGAAGGCAATCACTGCGGTAATTAGGCCACCCATTTTAAAACTGATTTTGCTGGGAAACAGGTTGGCCAGGTCGTAAGCCGGCGGAATAAAGTTAGCCACCAAGTTGATGCCTACGGTGGCCGCGAAGAAGGTGAGGGCAGCCACAATGGTCAATGGTAACGAATCAACACGCTCAACAATGTCGGCGGGATTGGTTAGTGCATCTCCAAATAGTACCAATGTGCCAGCCGTAATGATTAACGCAATAAACGAGAAAAAGGCGACGTTAAGCGGCAAGCCTAGCAAGTTGCCAAGTTTCATTTGGCGCTCAGTTTTGACAAAACGAGTGAAATCGCCAAAGTTAATCACTACCGCAGCAAAGTAGGCCACCATGGTGCCAACAATGGCTAGAAATGCCCCAAGACTACTGCCACTTTGCTCGCCGCTACCGCTAAAAATAGTGCTCACTGCGGGTAGTAGTTCACTTCCGGCTTGGAACCATACAACGATCATCAGTACGACCATCACTACATAAACCAGCGGCCCTGCCCAGTTTAGAAAGTGTTTGATGCGCTCAATGCCTTGCCAGAAAATGGCAATTTGAAATAGCCAGACAATCACGAAAGACAGCCAAGCGACCCCCGAAAGGCCCAGAAAAGTGCTGCCATTGCCAGCCCCAAACAGGGCTGTGATGAGCAGCGCTACAGCCGTTGAGGCAAAGTAAGTCTGTACGCCGTACCAAAAAATGCCAACGATCGCGCGTAACATCGCTGGCAGGTTAGCCCCCCGCACTCCCATGCTGGCGCGAACCATAACAGGAAAAGGGATACCGTATTTGACACTCGGTTTTCCGGTCAGGTTGACCAGAAACATGACAATGACACCGGCTAGAATGATGGCTGCCATTACAGCCCAGCCATTCAGTCCGTAAGACAGAAATAGCGATGCCGCCAGCGTGTAGCCAAACAGGCTTTGAATGTCATTCGACCATACGTTGAAAATTTCAAACGCGCCCCAGTTACGGTCTTGGGGCTTTAAAGGCGCAAGGTCTTCATTGTAAAGAGTGGGATCAATTTGCTTTATATCAAGATCACTACTAGATGGCTGCTTATTCATGGTTAACGCTCTCTTGTCGGAAGCGATTGCCTGCCACGTATCGTGAGCAGGCAAATACGCATCATGGTTACTGTGTAAAACGCTGGCAGGCAGGCCAATGCTTCATCAGTAGGTAATAGCTCAACCCGGCAGGAATAAGGCTGGCGTACCATGAGATTGAAGAGAATGTTAGCGCGGCCACAATGCCGACTACCGTGGCAATTAAGGCGGCTTTGTTGATGCCTTGATAGGGGCCAGAAGGGTCGTATAGTTTACTAATGTCCAGTGTGCGACGGCGGATGACGTAGTAATCGACGACGAGAATGGCAAAGATAGGCCCAAGAAACGCTGAGTACGTTTGCACGAATAGCTGCAAACCTGCAGCCGACTCAGGCTGAACAAGTTTCCATGGGAAAGTGGCAAATGCCAGTAGGCCTACAATAACGGTAGCGACTGGAAACTTAAGTTTAAAGACGTCCATTAACACGTAGGTGGGGGGCACCACATTATTCAGTACGTTCGTGGTGACCTGTGCAAAGGCGATGAATAGCAGTGTGGTCATTAGCAGTGGCGTGTTGTCCACAGCGTTAGCAAATACCTGGATGGGGTCTGCTGTGCCTGTCGCCTCTGACACCATGTAGCCAATCAAACCCATAAATAGCGTACAGGGCAGAATCGACATGGCGTAGATCGTTGTTAATAAGCTTTGGCGGGTGCCTTTTTTGTGCTCTCGTGAGTAGTCGCTAACATTCAGCATCATGGTGCTATAAATGCCCAGAAACAGCATGGTAGCGCTCCAGAACGGCAAGCCCCAAGAGCCCTCCATGGTCAGAATGCTGGCCGACAGCTCATCGCCGTAGCGTTGCACCGTGGCGTAGAACATATACATCAGTGAAAGCAAAATAAAGACGCTGCCGATATTCTCAAGCCATTTAATGCCCTGAAAGCCCAGCACTGATAAACCAATCTGTAAAAATTGGAAGGTAATAAAGTAGAAGATCAGGTTATCGAAGCCGAACAGTGTGGCAGACACCATATTGAGCGCGCCTGCGCCAATCCAGCTTTGAAAACCGTACCATACTACCGCCGGCACAGCCCTGACCAATCCAGGAATACGGGTGCCACTAAAGCCAAAGGCACTGCGCGCTTGCACCATAAAAGGAATGCCATATTTGTAGCCAGCTGCGCCATTAACTGCCAACGCAATACCGATCACAAAGCAGCCAATCGCTATCGCGAGTGTTGCCTGTAGTAGATTTAAGGTGCCCACCACGCTTGAGCCCATGGCAAAGGTGCCAATTGAGACGCATCCACCAAACCAGGCCAAAAAGTAGGACGTTCGTCCCATAATTCGCGTGCTTTGTGGTGCTAGGCTTTCTGCGCCAATGGCTTTGTCATCTGTTGCAGTGTTCGCAGCGGGTGGTTCTTGTGACGTGAGAGCAGGGTTAGAGTTGCTCATGTTTCCGTCCTCGCAAGATTGTCGGTGTTATTGGCAGCTTGAGCGCATTACGCGCCCAAGCGATGCTTGCGGCATGGCGTGCTAACGGGAATACAGTTATTTTTGAAGTTATTCTTTTAAGGCCTGTTTTTTTAAGATCTGTTTTTAAGATCTGTTTTAAGACCAGTCTTTTAAGTCATGACGACTACGTGTTTCTATCTAAGTAATATTTACCTTGGTGAGGGGAGGTGAAGATCGGAGAGTGCGGAGAACTTGCCGGTAAATGCTTTCGGACGAGGGTAGTCCAAGTCACCATGTTTGCTGGTGTGGAGACCTAGGCTAACCAACGACTCCGCAAGCTTTAACGCGGCACTAACGCCTTCTATCACCGGTAAGCCAACTTCGCGGCTAATCTCTTCAGTCAGATTCGCCATCCCGCCGCACCCTAAAACGATGGCGCCAATGCCGTCTTCATCGCGGGCGCGACAGCACTCTTCGACAATGCGGGTGAAGGCGGCATCAGGGTGATGCTCAAGATCGAGAACCGGAATTTCTGCAGCGCGTATGCGGCGACAGTGGTGGCGGAATCCATACTGTTCAAGTAAGTGTTCTGCAATAATGCCGGTACGCCCTAACGTCGTCACAATCGAGAAGCGGGTGCTGACAAGCGTGGCTAAATGAAAGGCGGCTTCCGCAATGCCGATGACGGGGGCACGGGTTAATTCGCGGGCTGCGAGTAAACCAGGGTCGCCAAAGCAGGCCACCACGTAAGCATCGATGCCGCCTTCGCGTTCTCCTTTAAGAACTTCTTCGGCAACACCGACTGCGCTAATGGCCTCGTCAAAATGACTCTCGATGGACACCGGCCCCGCATCGGGCTGGGTGGCGGTAACCGTTGTCGATGCCGCTGCCTGTCGCTGGGCGGCTTGATGAATGGCAGCCGTCATTGAGGCTGTTGTGTTTGGATTGATTATGCGTATATGCATGTTGAATCGCTCGCTGGTAGACAAAATTGAGCATCTTGTATACGAAAATAGGGCGGTTTCGCACGGATCGCAAGCCCTTTTTATACGGTTTAAATACAAGTGTTATTTGACCAAATGTTCAGGTTTCAACAAGTTAGCGACTTTGCTACTTTAAAATGCTAGCCATCTCAGCTAATTAAGCGGCTGTTAGATTGCGGTTGTTCTATAAAGCCGTTATTTTGTATACAATTATTTTCTGTATTGTAGATCTTTAATTCCAATAAAATGCTCTGCAACCAGCTATCTACAAGCGTATAAAGGAGCCGTTGAATGTCCTATTCACCTGATCGACCATCGAATGCTTACCCTCGCGACCTAGTGGGATATGGTCGTACCCCTCCTCATGCTAATTGGCCAGGCAATGCGAAAATTGCCGTTCAGTTTGTGTTGAATTATGAAGAAGGTGGGGAGAACTGTGTTCTTCACGGCGACGCCGGATCAGAGCAGTTTCTGTCTGAAATCATTGGCGCGGCCAGCTATCCAGATCGCCACCTAAGTATGGAATCGATCTATGAGTATGGTTCCAGAACCGGCGTCTGGCGGATTTTACGTGAGTTTGAAAAGCGTGATTTGCCACTGACGGTATTTGGTGTCGCTATGGCTCTAGAACGCAATCCTGAGGTCGCTCAAGCGTTTAAAGAGCTGGGACATGAAATTGCCTGCCACGGCTATCGCTGGATCCATTACCAAGAAGTCTCCGAGCATGTTGAGCGAGAGCACTTGCAGAAAGCCATGGACATTTTTCAGCGTCTTTACGGTGAGAAGCCACAAGGCTGGTACACAGGGCGCGATAGCCCGAATACGCGACGGTTGATTTTGGATGAGGGCGGCTTCCTTTACGATAGCGACTACTACGGCGACGACTTGCCTTTCTGGACGCAGGTGACCGATAGCCAGGGCAGTGAGCATAACCACCTTATTGTGCCCTATACTTTAGACACTAATGATATGCGCTTTGCAGCCCCGCAAGGTTTCAACACGGCGGATCACTTCTTTACCTACCTGCGCGATGCCTTTGATGTGCTTTACGCAGAAGGGGAAGAGGCGCCCAAAATGCTCTCTATTGGTATGCACTGCCGCTTACTAGGGCGCCCTGGACGTTTCCGCGCTTTACAGCGCTTTTTAGATCATATCGCAGCCCATGACCGCGTTTGGGTAGCTCGCCGTGTGGATATTGCTCGCCACTGGGCAGAACACCATCCCGCTCCAACCCGCTAAAAGGCAAAATAATGAATAAATCTCCATACTACGCCCCTACGGGGGGGCATCCGCCACAAACACAGCTAACCGCTGATCGTGCCGTGTTCACAGAAGCGTTTGCGTTGATTCCCAAAGGCGTGATGCGCGATATTGTCACCAGCAACTTACCTTTCTGGGAAGGCACTCGTTTATGGGTGCTGGCACGTCCGCTTTCAGGTTTTGCTGAAACGTTCTCGCAATACATTATGGAAGTGCAGCCTGAGGGCGGCAGTGAAAAGCCGGAGCTAGACCCCCAGGCCGAAGGCGTACTGTTCATTGTGGAAGGTGAGTTAACGCTTACTCTGGCGGGGGAACGCCATACCATGCGCCCCGGTGGCTATGCGTTTCTTCCCCCAGGTAGCCACTGGCAAGTGCGCAATGAGTCCTCTGCTCCCGTACGTTTTCATTGGGTGCGTAAAGCGTATCAGTTTGTGGAGGGGTTAGACGTACCCCAAGCTTTCGTCACTAATGAGCAAGACATTGCTCCCATCGAAATGCCGGGAACCGAAGGGCGTTGGGCAACCACGCGTTTTGTCGATCCTGCTGATGTGCGCCATGACATGCACGTCAATATCGTGACTTTTCAGCCAGGTGGCGTGATTCCTTTTGATGAAACTCACGTGATGGAGCATGGGCTTTATGTGTTGGAAGGGAAGGCGGTGTATCACCTAAACCAGCAATGGATTGAGGTAGAGGCAGGTGACTTTATGTGGCTACGCGCCTTTTGCCCTCAAGCGTGTTACGCCGGTGGCCCGGGGCCATTCCGTTACTTACTGTACAAAGATGTTAACCGCCATGCCGCTCTCAAGCTCTAGCATTGAGTTTAGGCGTTTAAGTTTTGGTGTGTAAGTTCTGATAGTTGAATTCCGACGTTGGCTGCTTCGCTGTGTTGTTATCCGGTGGAGCCGCCTATTTTAGGATTTTGTAATGATTAAATTGATAGCCGAACCGCTAACCGCCGAGGCGTTTGCGCCTTTTGGCGATGTGATCGATGCCCGCACGTCAGCATCGTTTCCCATTAATGCTGGTCGTACCCAGCGTCATCATGACCTAGCGAGCGTTGAGACATTAGGCGACAACGCCCATACGCTGATTAATATTTTTGTCAGTCAGCCGATTACGCTACCGTTGGAATTAACCTTTTTGGAGCGCCACCCTCAGGGTAGCCAAGCCTTTATGCCGCTGCATCAAGAACGCTTTATTGTGGTGGTAGCCCCTCCTGGCGACACCATTAATACTGCAGATGTGCGCGCGTTTGTGACCGATGGCCGTCAGGGTGTCAATTATCGGGCAGGCACCTGGCATGCTATTCAGTCGGTGCTTGAGCGTGAGGGCGAGTTTTTAGTGGTAGATCGGGGGGGAGATGGCAATAACTGCGATGAGTATTCGCTTGATATTACCGTTACTCTAGGCGAATAGCTTGCGCTAACAGCATACGCTTGTCATCTTGCTCAGGTTAGCTTTTGACTGAACGAGAAAAATAGAGCGCAGATTGCGCGTAGGAGGCCAGCATGTCACAAGCCCACCGTTTGCCAAAACTACTTAAAATGCTGCGTCACTACGATGATCCAATCAGCGGTGCGGATCTGGCTGAAGCGCTAGGTATACCGCTAAGCGCTCTCTACAAAGATATTGCTGTGCTTAGAGCCGTAGGTGTCGAGATTGTTAGTGAGCCAGGCCAAGGCTATGTGCTCCCGCCTAGCGTTCAATTACCTCCCACAGCGCTTTGTGAGCCAGCCGCCGAACGGTCTGATGAGCTGGTTTTCTATACTCACCCCCTCTCGCGGGGAGGCATTGTGCACTGGATGCTTGAAGAGCTTGGCGTACCTTATCGCTTGGTGGTCCTGGAGTACGGCGCCACAATGCATGCGCCAGACTATTTAGCCATCAACCCGATGGGTAAGGTGCCGGCTATTCGCCACGGTGAGCGAGTGGTCACGGAGGCTGCCGCTATCTGCGCTTATCTTGCCGATGCTTTTCCCGAGGCAGGTTTGGCACCGCCGCTTTCAGCCAGAGCCGACTATTATCGCTGGTTATTCTTCGCTGCTGGGCCGCTAGAAGCGGCTGCCTCGCTTAACAGCTTGGGCTTCCAACCTAACCCAGAGCAGCGGATGCGGCTAGGTTCCGGCGACTTTGCGACGGTGATTGAGGCTCTGGCTGCGGCCGTTAATGGGCGCCGCTATATCGCTGGTGATGTTTTCAGTGCTGCCGATATTTATGTCGGCTCCCACATTGGATGGGGAATGCAGTTTGGAACCCTACCACGTCGTCCTGAATTCGAACATTACTGGGCAGGGCTGCAAAGCCGCCCTGCACGGCAGCATTGCGAGATGTTTATCCAGCAGGCGTTGGCACAGTAGTGGTAGTTGCCCCCACGCTGATGAGCATTTATTAAGTTTTTATTCTCATTCTATTAATAATTAGGAAAATTATGAACGCACTGCACTTCTCTTCGATCCGTCGTACTAAAATTGTTGCCACTTTGGGCCCCGCCAGCGACCGAGAAGGTGTCTTAGAAGCCATGCTAGCGGCGGGTGTTGATGTGGTGCGTTTAAACTTCTCGCATGGCACCGCAGAGGATCATCGTCGACGCTTAATGCGTGTGCGCGAAATTGCTACTCAGCTGGGCCGTAGTGTCGCAGCACTGGGGGATCTGCAAGGCCCTAAAATTCGTATCGCGCGCTTCAAAGAGGGCGCGGTGGTTCTTCAAGAGGGCCAGCCGTTTATTCTCGATATGGCACTTGATGGCGATGCGGGTGATGTACACCAAGTGGGCTGTGACTACAAAACCTTGGCGCAAGATGTGACTGCCGGTGATCGCCTGCTGCTAGATGACGGTCGGGTGGTGCTAGATGTTACACGGGTAGAGGGGCAACAGGTACACACCGAGGTGGTGGTGGGCGGTAAGCTCTCCAACCATAAGGGTATTAACAAGCAAGGTGGTGGGCTTTCTGCTCCCGCGTTGACCGAGAAAGATAAAATTGACCTAAAAACCGCTGTTGAGATTGGTGTCGACTACCTCGCTATCTCGTTCCCCCGTCATGCGGAAGATATGTTAGAGGCGCGCCGTTTACTCGGTGAAGCAGGTAAAGATATTGGCTTAGTTGCCAAGGTAGAACGTGCTGAAGCCGTAGCGGATGAGGCAACCCTTGATGGCATTATTGAAGCATCAGAAGCGGTCATGGTGGCGCGTGGCGATTTAGGGGTCGAGATTGGCGATGCCAAGTTGGTCGGCGTGCAGAAGCGCATGATCAAGCGCGCGCGTTCGCTTAACCGCGCTGTGATTACCGCCACGCAGATGATGGAAAGCATGATTTCTGCGCCGCTGCCTACCCGCGCAGAGGTATTTGACGTTGCCAACGCAGTGCTGGATGGCAGTGATGCGGTAATGCTTTCCGCCGAAACGGCTGCAGGCGATTACCCACTGGAAACCGTTGAGGCGATGGCACGAGTATGCTTAGGCGCCGAACGTGAGAAAACTGCCCAAGAGTCAGGGCACCGTATTCATGAAGGTTTCTCACGGCCAGACGAAACCATTGCACTTTCGGCAATGTATGCTGCTAACCATATGAAAGGCGTGACTGCGATTGCCTGTATGACCTCTTCGGGTTATACGCCGCTAATTGCCTCGCGTATTCGTTCAGGCTTACCTATCGTAGGACTTGCCCACACCCCCATTGCTCAACGCCGTATGGCGCTTTATCGTGGTGTTGTATCACTGCCGTTTGATACCTCAGCAATGAGCGCCACAGAGTTGAATGACGAAGCACTGACGCTGTTGGTTAAGCAGGGTGTTGTTAAGCTTGGTGATCATGTGATACTGACGCGAGGTGATCATATGAATGCTCATGGCGGCACTAATACCATGAAGATCATGGCAATTACCGAACAGCATATTGAGCAAGCGCAGCGCTGATTGATGCGAATCCTGCTATTAACGTGTTTACTGTTTGTTACTGCGCCTGTGTTTGCAGGCGCACCTATTATTGCAGCAGCTTCTAATCTGCAGTTTGCACTGGAAGAGGCTGCGCAACGCTTTACCCAGCAAACGGGCCATGCGCTGCGCCTCAATTTTGGTTCCTCCGGAAATTTTCGCCGCCAAATTGCTCAAGGGGCTCCCTTTGAGCTATTTCTCTCGGCGAACGAATCTTTTGTACAAGCGCTTTTTCAACAAGGCCACGTCGATAACGAGGGCGTTATTTACGCTCGTGGTCGGCTAGCGTGGGCGCAGCCTAAAGGAAAGTACCCACCACCTGAGGCACACACGCCGCTTGCTGGTGTTTATGAAGCTATTGCTGCACTTGAGGAGGGGCGGCGTCAGCGTATCGCGATTGCCAGCCCTGAACACGCGCCTTACGGAGTTGCTGCTCAAGAGGTATTGCTACAGGCTGGGCTGTGGGAAGCTAGCGAGCCATTGCGCATTCAAGGCGAAAATGTATCGCAAACGCTGCAGTTTGCTCTGTCGGATGATGCCCGGGGTGGGTTAGTAGCGTACTCATTAGTGCTGGCTCCAACCCTCAGCGAGCGAAGTGAGTTTGTATTGATTCCCGAAGCGTGGCACACACCGTTGCGTCAACGTATGGTACTTACACCTCAGGCAGGAGAGGTGGCTCAGGCTTTCTATGCGTGGCTTCAGCAAACAGACGCGCAGGCTATTTTCCAACAGTACGGTTTTAATACAGATTAATGGACTGGACAGCGCTCTCGGTATCGCTGCGCTTAGCAGGCTTGACCTGTCTTTTTTTGCTGCCCGTTGGGGTGTGGCTAGGCCGTGCATTGGCTACCGCACATTTTCGCGGCAAAGTGCTATGCGAAGCGCTAGTGGCGTTACCGTTAGTGTTGCCACCCACCGTGCTTGGTTTTTACTTGCTACAGCAATTTGGCCGTGACGCTCCTCTGGGAAGTGTTTGGGCTTCGTTAACAGGAGGCGGGCTCAACTTCACTTTTAGCGGTATCTTGCTCGCCTCACTAATCGCTAATTTACCTTTTGCGATTCAGCCTATTCAACGCGCG
This sequence comes from Vreelandella venusta, assembly GCF_007989605.1. Lineage (GTDB taxonomy): Bacteria > Pseudomonadota > Gammaproteobacteria > Pseudomonadales > Halomonadaceae > Vreelandella > Vreelandella venusta. Next base: position 53,767 of record NZ_BJUL01000001.1, read on the forward strand.
TTTGAGAATGTGCCAACTAATCTGCGTGAAGCTGCCTGGTGCAGCGGGCTGAGCCCTTGGCAAACATTTTTGCGCATTGAACTACCGCTGGTATGGCCGGGCATTCTTTCTGCTATCGCATTAACATTTGCCCATACGTTGGGAGAGTTTGGGGTGATTTTAGTGGTTGGTGGTGCGATTGATGGGGAAACCCGCACGCTAGCGATTGCTATTTATGATCGGGTACAGGCGTTCGATGAGCAGGGGGCCGCACGTATGTCAGCGCTGCTGCTATTGGTGTCGTTAACAACCCTAGGTCTGGTGTACGGGCTTGCAGGCAAGCGCAGGTGGGGACGTGGCTAAAGTGAACACGGGCAGTGGGCTGGAGGTAATGGCTAAACAGTGCGGCCCGATACCGCTGGATGCGACATTTAGCTGTCCTGCGGGTGAACTTCTAGCACTGGTAGGCCCGTCCGGCAGTGGCAAAACTACCTTACTGCGTACTATCGCTGGCCTATATCAACCAGAGCAAGGCCAGGTGGCATGTTTGGGCAGCACTTGGTTAGCAACGGAGCGGCGTTACTCGCTTACCCCTCAGCAGCGAAAAATCGGCATCGTATTTCAAGATTATGCACTGTTTCCCCATCTTAGTGCGCTAGCGAATGTTCAGCTTGCCCTGGGACACCTTCCTCACTCTGAACGGCCGCACCGTGCCCAGCAGTGGCTTGCCAATGTGCGTTTGGAGGGGCTGGAAAAGCGCTTTCCTAACGAGCTTTCTGGCGGCCAGCGCCAGCGGGTGGCGCTGGCACGCGCCTTAGCTCGTGAGCCGCAGGTACTGTTGTTAGATGAACCCTTCTCAGCCGTTGACCAGGTGACCCGACGCCGATTGCAGCGAGAACTGGCGCTGTTGCGCCAGCAAATATCGATTCCCATTATCTTGGTTACCCACGATTTAGAAGAAGCCACTGCGCTAGCAGATCAAATTTGCGTGCTGCATAACGGCGTAAGTCTGCAGCAGGGGAGCCCGGAAACACTATTTCGGCGGCCTGCTTCGCCGCTGGTGGCAAGGCTTTTAGATCGCCACAATATTTTTGAGGGTGAAGTGACTAGCGTTAATGGCCAGAAACAGCTGCAGTGGGGGGATCGATACTTAGAGGTTGCTGCAGGCCTCTCTGATCTGCCGCTGGGTGAGAGAGTGACGTGGTACTTGCCGCCTTCCGACATTGTGCTGCATCGCCGTGGTCGACCTTCACAGGGCGAGCGTGAAAACCCGGTGGCCGCTATTGTGCATGAAATGATCGTTCTTGGCGGTATCACCTCAATCTCGCTGCGTGTTTTACATGGCGATATGCTACGTTTCGATATTGCCACCCATGCTGCTAGGCGCAACCAGCTAGCACTGGGGGAGCCGGTATATGTGTCGCTGCTTGCTGAAGGCATTCATATTATGTCAGGAAAACATGTGGCTACGTCGTCACGCCATATATCCTCAAATAACCTAGCTTCAAATAACCTAGCTTCAAATAACCAGTCCGCTAATAACATGCCCTCTCATCATAAAAGGAACCTGCCATGACTGTTACTCGCCGTCAGCTACTGAAGACGTCTTTGGGAGTTTCACTAGCGGCGAGCTTACCGTTGCCGCTGTTGAGCGCTTGGGCTGATGAATCTCGCCAAGCCTCGACATTGCCGCTGGCGATTCACAGCCAGGAAGGCCCTCATCGATTAGACGTTGAAGTGGCCGAGACCGCCGCTCAGCGACAGCGCGGCTTAATGGAGCGCGAGCACCTGCCGGAAGCGCGTGGCATGCTGTTCCGGTTCGAGAGCGAACAGCCCGCTGGCAACGCCTTTTGGATGTACCGCACGTTAATCCCGTTGGATATTGCTTTTATCAACAGTGAAGGGCGCATTGTGGCGATCAACACCATGCAACCCTGTGCGTCCGATACTCCCCGTGAGTGCCCCGCTTACCCAGCCGGTGCGTCTTACCATGCCGCGCTGGAGGTTAACGCAGGCTACTTCGCTGAGCGCAGTATCCAGGTGGGCGACTGTGTATCAGTCCCTGCTTTGGCTGGGTTTTGCCGCCCTGATGCATAGCACTTATAACGAGCACTTATAACGAGCACTTATAACAGGCACTTAGAAACAGTACGCCGACACCGGCGTACTACAGTGGCTTTGCTGGACGACGCTTACCAACGTTGAGCACGATTAGAGCAATACCGGCTACCACAAGCCCCCCGCCTGCCAGCTTATGGATTCCTAAGCTGTCGCCCATCAATAGCACGCCCAAGCCAACAGCAAGTACCGGTACTAGTAAGGTCATTGGTACCACGCGATTGACAGGATGACGGCGTAGTAAGGCATACCAAATGCCATAAGCAACAATTGATGACATTACCGCGGTGTAAATCATCGCTCCCCATCCGCGCCAGCTTGCTTGCTGAATGGCCTGCCACTGGCCTGTTTCAAATAGCCAAGACCCTAACGCGACCTGAGGAACCGCAAACAGCGCTACCCAGCCTGCCAGTGCTAAGGGAGCGATAGGCGGACCGCGCTTAATCAACAGTTGGGAAACTGCCCAGCCAAACGCGCTTAACAACAGAATCGTCAGCGGTAGTGGCGAGGGCAACGTTGGCCCGCCTGCGAGCACAATGATGCCCGCGAAAGAGAACAGCAGTCCCACGATGCGCTTTGCTCCCAGTTTTTCTTTAAGAAATACCACTGCCAGTAGCGTGGCAAACGGCATACCCATCTGTACCAGCAGCGCTCCAGTGCCTGCTTCTGCTTGGCCTAAACCGATAAACAGCAGCGCAAAATGCAGGCTGCCAAACGTGAAAGAGAGTAAGAGCAAAAAAGGCAGCTGAGCGCGAGCGACAGGGTAGAAAGGCACCAATAGGACAGCGACCAGCGCAAAGCGCAGAGTCGTCATTAGTAGCGGTGGTAGCTCCGCCACCCCCACCTTTATGACAATAATATTCAGCGCCCAAATGGCGATGACAAATAGGCCTAACAACAGGTCGCGTAGTGGCACGTTGATATCCGTTGATCACGATTTAACAGTGGCTTTAGCATATCAGTAAGCGCTACTGCAGCGTAATGGCGCGGTGCTCATCTACCCACAGTTAACGGTGAAATGCTAACGACCGACTTCCTTTAAACTCATGAGTGCCTACAATAGAGCGTTGCCTGCTTTAGCGTTTATGTTGTAGCCAATAGCGGCGCACTGTGGGTAGATAATAGATATCGCTGGATACCAATTGATAAAAAAGGATCGACAATAATGACGCTGACACGCTCTATGGCTCGTTTAACAGTAGGTTTAGCTGGTGCGGCTTTACTCTCGGCTTCTTTCTCTGCACAAGCACGTGAACTCTCTGTTTCCACTGTTTTATCGGATGCTTTCCCATGGGGGCAAGCGGCGGAAAAATGGGCGGAATTGGTGGAGGAGCGCAGTGGTGGAGAACTAACGCTGCGAGTTTATCCAAACTCTCAGTTAGTCTCAGGTGATCAAACTCGTGAATTTTCGGCTATGCGTTCGGGGCTAATCGATGCTGCGGTAGGCTCGACGATTAACTGGTCGCCCCAGGTTCCTGAACTGAATTTATTCTCTTTACCATTCTTTATTCCCGATGAGGCTGCTGTGGATGCGGTTACTGGCGGCGAAGCGGGTGAGTTGGTCTTTGCGGCAATTGAATCCCGTGGTGTTATGCCGCTGGCCTGGGGCGAAAATGGCTTCCGCCAAGTGTCAAACTCCCGTGGGCCGATTAGTCAGCCAGAAGATTTGGAGGGCCTGAAAATTCGCGTGGTGGGCTCACCGCTGTTCCAGGATACCTTCTCTGCTCTTAACGCTGATCCGACGCAAATGAGTTGGACAGATGCTCAGCCAGCGTTAACCACCGGCGCGGTTGACGGGCAAGAGAACCCGCTTTCAGTCTTTGATGTTGCGCGTATTGATCAGGTGGGCCAGGAGCACTTAACGCTCTGGAACTACATGAATGACCCGCTGGTTTTTGCAGTTAACCAGCAGGTATGGCAGTCGCTTGATGAAGAGCAGCAAACGCTGTTGCGTGAAACGGCAATTGAGGCTGGGGAGTGGGAAATCGCCATGACGCGCGAGGAGGAAAGCGAGCGCCTGGCGGCTATTCAAGAGCGTGGTGTGACGGTTACGGAGTTAACCGATGAACAGTACCAAGCCTTTGTTGAAGCCACCCAGTCCGTTTACGAAAAATGGGCACCGCGCATTGGTGAAGATGTGGTTAACGCGGCTCGGTCGGCTATCGACGCACGTTAATGAATCCTTTGGTGTTTTAACTACCGGCCTACAGGGCCGGTAGCTTTTTCTGTTGTGAGGCTGCCATGAAAGGCTTTCCCGATGCACGCCCTGAACGTTGGCTGGGTGCGCTGTCACTTATTATTATTTCGTTGATTAGTTTGGGAAATGTGGTCACACGTTACCTGACAGGTGGCTCATTCTCGTTTACCGAAGAATTTTCCGTATTCTTACTAGTGGTGCTTACCTTTGCAGGGGCATCGGTGGCGCTTAGGCGAAACCGTCATATTCGTATTGGTTTTTTGGAGCGGGCGCTACCTGGGCGCTGGCGCAGTGCCCTTATTCTATTTCAAGCGCTATGCGGGGTAACCGTTCTGGGCTTGATTACGTGGTATGGTGGAAAGCTAGCTTGGCAAGAGTACCAATGGGAATCGCTATCGCCGGGGTTAGGGTTGCCCCAGTGGTGGTACTTAGTATGGCTGCCGATATTGTCCTTTGCCATGGTGTGGCGTCTTGTTCAGCAAACCCGAGATCGATTAAATGGAGGGCTGAATAATGACGCCTGATATTTGGATGATTCTTGCCTTTGCTGGATTTTTGATAGCAGGTGTGCCCGTGGCATTTTCGCTCGCCTTGGCTGGCTCGGTGGGAATTGTGGCTGGGCTTTCGCCAGATATGTTAGCGACGCTGGGCACCAATACCTATAACAGCATTGCTAAATATCCTTTAATCGCGATACCGCTATTCATACTGACGGGACTGATTTTTGAGCGCTCAGGTGTGGCGTTACGCTTGGTACGCTTTGCTCAGGCTCTTATTGGGCCTCGTCATGGCGGCCTAGCGTTGGTCGCGGTGCTGGTGTGTATGATTATGGGCGGTATGAGCGGTTCGGGCCCGGCGGATGCGGCGGCAGTGGCTATGGTAATGCTGCCGAGCATGACGAAGGCGGGCTACCCAAAGCCATTTTCCGCAACGCTTATTGCAGCATCAGCCTCCACCGCTATCCTAATCCCTCCTTCCGTGGCGCTAATTCTTTACTCGATTGTGGTGCCCGGTGTTGATCTGCGCGCGTTATTTGCCGCAGGGCTTTTTCCCGGCATTTTGGCAGGGCTAGCGCTGCTGCTGCCTGCGATGATCGTTGCTAAGCGTTACGGCTGGGAAGGAACACCGGTAGCAGGCGCTGAAACCTTGACCGTGCGTACGACGTTTAGGCAAGCATTGCCCGCTTTATTTGCTCCAGTGCTCATTTTAGGGGGGCTGCGCTCAGGTCTATTTACGCCGACAGAAGCTGCCGTCGTAGCAGTTGCCTATGGCACCATCGTGGGACTGTTTTTGACGAAAGAGCTTTCGTTACGTGACCTATGGGAATTGTTAGGAGAGGCCGCGATTATTTCTGGAGTGGTGATGCTGATTATCGCTCTAGCGGGTATTTTTGCTTGGGCCGGAACAATGCTGGGGACTTTCCGCCATTTGGCAGAGTGGATTATTGGCTTAACAGACAACGGTGTTTTGCTGCTGGTGCTGGTCATGCTGGCGGTATTAGTCGCAGGCATGCTGCTTGATGCTATTTCTATCTATCTCATCATGATGCCAGTGCTTATCCCCGTCATGCAGCACTTTGAATGGAACCCCGTTTGGTTCGGCATTCTGCTAGCGATGAACATTGCTATTGGTCAATTTACCCCGCCGGTTGCGGTGAATTTAATGGTAACCACAGAGGTTGCCAAAATCCGTTTGGAAGAGACTTTGGGGTGGGCGTTGCTGTTTGTTGTGGCGATGGGGTGTGCACTCGCTCTTGTGGCTATTTTTCCAAGTATTGCGCTGTGGTTGCCATCAGTACTTGGTTACAACATCTAGCAATCCCATGGCTGGCGTAGTTCGTCATAAGATGCTTAATCCGCTATACGCTATGCGAATACGGCATGGCTGTTAACGGTAACTAAACGTAATTCATCGGTAATCTGAATTTGTTGTCTGAGCTGCTTGTGGTAGGCAATGTCATCTACAGTACATTGTCTCTAAGCATTAAGTTTATCTGTTAAACAGCAGGACTTAATTGCAAGCACTAGGATGTGTATGGGCGTTATAGCAGTAATGACTTACTGCGTATTTCGCCAAGTATGTTTTTTTTCGCTAAAGTAGTAAGTGTTGGCTGTACTAGTCGACGTTGATAACAGATTGTCTTGAAAACGTTTTGGCAGAAAAACACCTGAGGGAATCGTTCAGCAGGTGGGGTTAAAGCGTATAACGCTCACAACATCAAGATAAAGAGGTGTGTCCATGAAACGCCATGTATTTTCCACTGCCGCCTTCTCAGGCGCGCTGATTGCGGCCGCTACGTTTGCATCTCCGGCGGTTGCGCAAGAACGCTTCATCACTATCGGTACCGGTGGCCAAACAGGTGTGTACTACGTAGTCGGTCAGTCGATCTGTCGATTGGTGAACCGTCTGGAAGACGCTGACATCAAATGTAATGCACCTTCTACTGGTGGCTCCGTGGCCAACATCAACGGTATCAAGTCCGGCGAATTGGACATGGGTGTCGCTCAGTCGGATGTTCAGTACCAAGCTTATAACGGTACTGGGAACTTTGAAGGTGAGGCCTATGAAGACCTGCGCGCGGTGTTCCGCGTTCACGGTGAGCCGCTGACTATCCTGGCTCGTGCTGATGCCAACATTAATTCCCTTGATGACTTGGAAGGTAAGCGCGTCAATATCGGCAACCCAGGCTCTGGGCAGCGCAACACCATGGAAGTGGTGATGGGTGCCAAAGGCTGGACTGAAGATTCTTTCTCGTTAGCGTCTCAACTCGATGCCGCCGAAATGGCTGCCGCGCTTGCTGACAACAACATCGACGCGATGGCCTATGTCGTGGGGCACCCCAATGGAGCCATCCAGGAAGCGACTACCACCGTCGATTCGCGTCTGGTGCCTCTCAACGATGAGACAGTTCAGGGCATTGTTGATGAGTTCCCGTACTATTCCATGTCGGTCATTCCAGGTGGATTGTACAAAGGTAACGACGAAGACGTCGAAACCTTCGGTGTCGCAGCGACCTTCGTGACTACCGCAGAGACCGACGACGACATCATCTACCAGACCGTTAAAGCGGTATTCGATAACTTCGATCGCTTTAAGCGTCTGCACCCGGCCTTCGAGAACCTCGATCCCCAAGACATGGTGACCTCTGGTCTATCAGCACCACTGCATGAAGGTGCCGCTCGTTACTACCGAGAGCAGGGCTGGATCGAGTAACTTGGCCAACCTGAGGTGATTTCGCCTCAATGAGTGATTACGCGGCCACGTCGAGTGGCCGCGTATTCTGTTTGAGATGCTGTATGGCGTAATGCCAATGGAATCTTTCGTCACTACATACCAGGCAGGGTTAGCTTATGACTGAGGACAAGAACAGGAGCGCGGAATCCGCGGTTGACCTCGAGGATATGGTGGCTTCGAGTGATACTGGGGCTCGCAAGCCTGCGGGCATGCCGGGAAAACTATTGGTTAGCATCGCCGCGGCATGGTCGCTGTTTCAACTGTGGGTCGCCTCCCCACTGCCTTTCGTGGTCGGCTTTGGTGTCTTCAATGCCACTGAGGCTCGTTCCATACACTTGGCATTCGCGCTGTTTTTAGCCTATATGGCCTATCCGGCACTAAAACGCTCACCACGCGACCGCATACCCATTCAGGATTGGGTGCTAGCCGCGGCAGCGGCATTCTGTGGTGCCTATATGTTCATGTTTTATGAACAGTTGTCACAACGACCGGGGGCGCCGATTCTGCAAGATGTGATCATTGGGGTGACGGGGCTTCTGTTGCTGCTTGAAGCAACGCGTCGAGCGCTTGGCCCACCACTGATGATCATTGCCTCGATCTTCATTATTTATTCTCTTGCCGGGCCCTACATGCCAGGCATTCTTTCACACCGGGGGGTAAGTCTCTTCGGTCTGGTCAACCACCAGTGGCTGACTACCCAGGGGGTATTCGGTATCGCCCTTGGGGTTTCTACTAGTTTCGTATTCCTATTCGTGCTGTTCGGAGCCTTACTCGATAAGGCGGGTGCTGGCAATTATTTCATCAAAGTGGCGTTCTCGCTGTTGGGTCACTACAAGGGGGGGCCGGCCAAGGCTGCGGTAGTGGCATCGGGCATGACTGGCCTGATCTCGGGCTCCTCAATTGCCAACGTGGTAACTACAGGTACCTTCACCGTACCGATGATGAAGCGCGTCGGTTTTTCCTCCGAAAAGGCGGGTGCTGTTGAAGTAGCCTCCTCTGTCAACGGTCAGATTATGCCGCCCGTGATGGGCGCTGCGGCCTTCCTGATGGTCGAGTATGTCGGCATCTCCTATGTGGAAGTCATCAAGCATGCATTCTTACCTGCGCTAATTTCCTACATCGCCTTGATTTACATCGTCCATCTTGAGGCCATGAAGGCTAACCTGCAGGGCCTGCCAACCAGCAATCCTCCTAAGCCACTGGTGCGCAAGGTGATCGGCTTCTTGGGCGGTTTATTATTGATGATGGTAACGGCGCTGGTGGTCTACTACGGCCTGGGGTGGTTAAAGCCTGTTTTGGGCTCCGCCACGCCTTGGGTGGTAAGTGTAGCCCTGGTGGTGATCTACATCGCACTGCTCAAGGTGGCTTCAGGCTATCCGGAGCTCGAGCTTGACGATCCGAATGAACCGATCTTCAAGCTGCCCCAGACCCGGCCAACGGTGATGGTTGGGCTGCAGTTCATTCTGCCGGTGATCGTGCTGGTGTGGTGCCTGATGGTAGAGCGCTTGTCTCCGGGACTGTCGGCATTCTGGGCCACGGTGCTCATGGTCTTCATCATTCTGACTCAGCGTCCCATTACGGCAATCTTCCGCGGGCAGAGTGACATGGGCGAGGATATCCGTGCGGGTGTCCTGGATCTGTGGAGTGGCTTAGTGACGGGTGCCCGCAACATGATCGGCATCGGCATCGCCACCGCGACAGCTGGCATTATCGTTGGTGCGGTTTCCCAGACCGGCGTGGGCTTGGTGCTGGCCGATGTGGTGGAAATCCTCTCTATGGGGAACCTGATGCTGATCCTGCTGCTCACTGCGGTGCTCAGCTTGATCCTCGGCATGGGTCTGCCCACTACCGCCAACTACATCGTGGTGTCGGCGCTACTTGCCCCGGTGATCGTGCAACTCGGTGAACAGAACGGTCTGTTGGTACCGCTGATTGCCGTTCACCTGTTCGTGTTCTATTTCGGCATTATGGCCGATGTGACACCACCGGTGGGGCTTGCCTCTTTCGCGGCAGCAGCTGTATCGGGAGGAGACCCGATACGAACCGGTTTTCAGGCTTTCTATTATAGCTTGCGGACCGCGGCGCTACCGTTCCTGTTCATCTTTAACACCGACCTGCTGCTGATCGACGTGAGCTTCCTGCAGGGTATCGTGATCTTCATCATATCGACGATAGCGATGCTGATCTTTGCTGCTGGCTCGCAGGGCTTCATGATCGTGCGTAACCGCTGGTACGAATCCATTCTAATGCTGCTGGTCGCCTTTACGCTGTTCCGCCCGGGGTTCTGGATGGATATGATCCATGACCCCTATGAGTCGGTGCCGCCGTCACAGTTCGTCCAGACATTGGGTGATGTGGATGAGGAGAGCACGCTACGACTGCAGATCCGTGGTGAAGATGACTTTGGTGACCCGCTTACTACCTATATGGTTCTGCCCGTGCCTGAAGGGGAGACAGGGGAAGAGCGCTTGGAGAACCTAGGGCTTGAGCTACTGATCGAAGACGAGCGGGCGGTCATCGACATGGTAGCCTTCGGTAGCACCGCGGCCGATCTTGGCTTGGATTTCGACCAGGAAATCATCGAGGTGCTGGCACCTGTGGATCGTTGGATTAAGGAATTGATGTGGATTCCGGCGTTCCTGGTGTTTGGTTTGATCGTAGTTATGCAGCGTCGTCGTCGTAACAATACGTCAGCCACGGCTGCTGCATAAAGGAGGATGCCATGTACAGCAAAATCGTATTGCCGGTGGATCTGAACGAGGAGGCCTCTTGGTCAAAGGCTCTGCCTACGGCCATTGCGCTGTGTCAGACTTTTGGGGCTTCACTGCATGTGGTAACAGTGCTCCCTGAGTTCACGATGCCCATGGTAGGAGCCTATTTTCCAAAGAACTTTGCTGAAAAAGCACATGCTGCGTTGAAAGAGGCGCAGCATAAGTTTATTAAGGAAAATGTGCCTGAGGAGATTAAGACTCAGAGTGTGATTGCTGACGGCTCGCCATGGGAGGCCATCATTAAGGTAGGTAAAAAGCTAGATGCCGACCTGATTGTCATGGCATCTCACACCAAACGTAAATTTGTCGACTACGTTCTGGGCCCCAATGCGGAACACGTGGTTCACCATGCCAAGATTTCGGTGATGATCGTGCGCTGATGTCGATACTCGTTGACTAGTAAGAGAACTCCAGGCCATTTGGCCTGGAGTTTTTGTTTGTGGGGTTATATTAACGCTGACTAACGCATCGAATAAATTGGCGTTAATAGCATGAAAGCAGGATTTTTTGTACGTAATGCCGTGAGACAGCTCTACCTTGCCATTGCTCAGCTACATTAAAGGTACGTTAAGCCATTAACCCATGGTTAACGAACTCATGCATGTGGCGACTTTTCAGGGTGTTGGGTAAGTTCGATCTCAACCTGAGTGGGTTTAAAGGCCACCGCTGCATTGGGGCAAAACTAAGGAGTCAGGCTATGAATGCAGCTACAACAAAAACGCACGGCCGAGCAGATATGCCTAACGTGAAAATCACTATTAATAAGGTGGGGATGGATCGGCCGCGTGCATGGCTTGCCGCGGGGTTCGAGGACTTCCGTCGTGCAACTGCTATCAGTTTAACCTACGGCATGTTTTGGGTGGGATTAAGCATAGCCATTACAGCAGGCGCAATAACACTGGGCTATTGGTACTGGTTATTACCTATGATCGCCGGGTTTATGTTTGTTGGACCACTGGTGGCGGTAGGCTCTTACGGCATTAGTCTTGCTCTTGAACGGGGAAGGGTTCCGAACCTTGGTGATGCCTTCGGCAGTTGGCGTCCTCATGCAGGCCAGTTGGCGATGATGGGCGTGATGATGATGATTTTCTTCCTCGCCTGGATTCGTCTTGCAACGCTGCTGTTCGCGTTATTCTTTGGCTTTGAGGTGCCGAGTCCAGCGACTCTTTACACATCACTCCTTACCACGCCAGAAGGCTTGGGCATGATTGCAGTAGGTTCAGTGGCGGGCGGTATTCTCGCTTTTGGTGCCTTTGCCATTAGTTCAGTGGCTATCCCAACGCTCATGGATCAGGACCTTACTTTTATGGAGGGTATCGAAGCTAGCGTACGCTGTGTTGCCAAAAACTTCCGTCCTATGCTGTTGTGGGCTGCTATTTTAACGGGCTGCGTTTTAATTGGCGTACTTACTTTTTACATTGGCTTGGCACTCATTTTGCCCGTTTTAGGCCACGCAACATGGCATGCTTATGAAGAGTTGGTGCGTTTTGAACCAGTCGAGAAGCTTGAGACCTAACGCTCTGAAAGCCTTAGAATGCTGAGCCTCAAACGTGTTGTTAAGTAAAAACATACTTAACCTGACTATGTAAAAGAGATAGCGTAACCTTTGCGCTATCTCTTTTTTATCTAGGGTCCTGCCTGTCTTGATAGTTGACAGAAATGGTCCTACTTTCAAAATATTGTGTCGTGAGGTAAGCGTTGTGAAAGCATTTTTACTGGGAGGGATTATGCTGGCGCTTAGCATTCCTGCGATGGGGCTTGTGCATACAGAGGCTCCCCTAGAGATGCCTGAAGGGCCCGTTATACTCACAATCAACGGTGATATAACACATTTCAATACCACCCAAGGCGCACGCTTTGATCGTGCTATGTTGCAAGCGTTGCCGCAGCACTCCTTTGAAACAGGCACGCCGTGGACCGAAGGTAGTAGTACTTATAGCGGACCGCTGATGCGCACATTATTAGAGCATGTTGGGCTACCAAATGCTGACAACCGCCTTGGGGGCAGCTCTAGAAATAGTTCTAGAAACAGCTCTGGAAATGGCTCTGGAAATGGTCCTGGAAATAGCGTTTATGTCTCCGCTTTAAACGGCTTCGAAGCGGAAATACCGATTAGTGATTTTTATAAGTATGATGTGATCCTAGCATTAGAGCGGGACGGGCAAAGCATTCCCATCCGTGAGTACGGCCCGTTGTGGGTGCTTTATCCTTTCAGCCAAGATGAGGCTCTTTTAAGTGAAAAAATGCGTTTTAGAGCTGTTTGGCAAGTTATGCAGATAAATGTCCGTTAGTCGGCCTGTTTCTCGAGCTCCCCGCCTGCTGCGTTATCCGCGACGCTTTAAAGTGGTTGCTATGATTACCGTCCTGCTGTTCGCGGCCGCGCTGGTAGTGGCAGCCTTAGCGGCTTGGCGTCAGGATAATTTGACCCAAAGTTTGAGAGAAGATACGGCCTGGGTGGTATATAAGCTTGATCGCGATGCGATTCAGCTATTCAACCACTTGCTTGCGGTCACCCGTGGCCCGATTTCACCTTCTGATCAGGACACTTTGAACCTGCACTTCGAGTTACTCTACAGCCGCATGACGCTGTTGCAGGAGGGCGAAGTGAGCCAGCTGTTAGACAATATCAGTGTAGCAAAAGCGTTATTAGCTCAAATTCAGCAGCAGCTAGATACGCTAGATCCTATGTTTGAACCTCATGCCTCTTTACCTCAGTTACCGATTGCTGAGCTAGAGGAAGGGCTGTTGGTGCTCACTCGATTTACAGAGCGATTTGTTATCGCTATTAATGGTTATCTAGCGGAGTCTGCTACTGAAGAGCGCGTGTTATTAAATATTTTATATAAGCTTTTAATATCACTGTTGGTGGGAATGAGTCTCGCTGTCTTGCTGGTCATTGTGTTTCTCGTGCGAGAGATGCGAGAAAGTGCCTCCGCTCGCCGTGAGCAAGAGCAACTTAGCCACCAACTAGAAATCACTGCCACGCAGGCACAGGCCGCAAATCACGCTAAATCTGACTTTTTAGCGATGGTTAGCCATGAAATTCGCACGCCGCTCAACGGCGTCATTGGTATGAGCGAGTTGCTGCGTGAACCATCTAGCCTTGCGCAAGTAGAAGACTATGCTCGTACGATTCATGACAGCGCTAACCAGTTGCTAGCGATGATCAATGAAATTCTTGATTTTTCAAAGATTGAAGCGGGGCACCTAACGCTTGACACTTCACCCACCGCCCTTAAACCACTAGTCGACAGCGTTATATCGCTTTTCGAGCCTCGCGCTAAGGAAAAAGGCCTGCAGTTAACGTTGTATGTTGATCCTCTCGTCCCGGCATGGGTAATGATCGATGCCAGCCGATTGCGTCAGATTTTGCTTAACCTCATCACAAACGCTATTAAGTTTACTGACCATGGTAAAGTCAATATACGTATTTATTCCACGGTAAATAGCCTGTTATTTGAAGTTTGTGATACCGGTTGTGGCTTGAGTGAGGAGCAACAGGCATCCCTGTTTGAGCCATTTCAACAAGCGGATGAGTCAGTTGCTCGTCGGTTTGGCGGTACTGGGCTAGGGCTGGCGATTTGTAAACGCTTAAGCGAGGCTATGCAAGGGCGGTTAGGGGTTCGTAGCACCCCTGGACAGGGCAGCACATTTTGGTGCGAGTTGCCCCTTGTAGAAGCTAGCCCCGTTACCGCTTCATTGCCGCCCGAACCAACGCAGGATTTTGCTGGCACATCCTTACTACTTGTGGAAGACAATGCCATCAATCGTAAGGTTGCCACTGGGCTACTGTCGCGCCTTGGATGCGATGTCGTCTGTGCCGAAAATGGCCAAGATGCTCTAGACATGGTGCAGGCTCAGCAGGTGCACCTCATCTTTATGGATATTCAGCTACCGGATATCGATGGCATCACCGTGACCAAACAGCTTCGCTCTCAAGGCGGTTGGTTGGCCAACGTGCCGATTGTGGCCATGACGGCCGGCGGCGTGGAAGATGTTCGTCAACGCTGCCTAGCAGCGGGAATGAACGATTACATTACTAAACCGCTATCCTTAATTTCCCTTAGTCATGTGCTGTCGCTACAGCTGTTTGCGGTTTCGCGCCCATGTACTTTGTCGACATTGCCTTTAGATCAGGAGCAGCAAGAGTTACAGCCACTACTTAATCGTACAACGCTAGAGTCCCTGGTGGAGTCACTGGGAGCTGAAAGTGTCGATCAGCTCATCATGCTTTATCATCAGCAAGTGAGTGATTACTCTGCGCAGTTGGCGGCTTATCTAAGCAACACGGCGTTGCTGACAGCGGAGCAAGCCAAGCAAGTGGCACGCTTAGCACATCAGCTGCGCGGCGAATCGCTCGGTGTTGGAGCCGAGCGTTTGGCCGCTGAGGCTAAACGGCTTGAGATAATCGCCAGTAACAGCACGTCCTCACCGCAAGACTTTACTGACACCATGAATCTATTGAGACAAACCGCTTCGCGAACTCATGCAGCGTTGGAGAAATGGCGTCGTGACGATAGCACCGAAGAATAGCGGCATTCAGGCCGCAGCCAGCAACCAACTTAATCCCTTTCAAGCCGCCGATGAATTGGCTCAACAGCTTGGTCATGAACACTTAGGTTTTGTGCTGTTTTTTTGCAGTGCTGAGTATCCGTTAGAGGAACTAGCAACGGCCCTTAGCGGTGTGTTTGATAAGGTGTCAATGAGTGGCTGCACGACGGCGGGCGAGATTACACCACAGGGCTATGATCGGGGCTCTGTGGTAGCGATCGGTTTTGATCGTCGCGTGTTTGCGGTTGAAACTGCACTGGTAGACGACCTTGATAACTTCGACCTCAGCCGCGCACAACCGCTCGTGGATACCTTACTGGAGCGTTGTCGACAGCAGGCGGTTGCACCGGTGAATGAGCATAGCTTTGCGCTCACATTGCTAGATGGTTTATCCAGCCGTGAAGAACAGGTATTAGCAACCTTAGATGCGGCTCTTGGCCGTATTCCCAGCTTTGGCGGCTCGGCCGGTGATGATAACCACCTTACCCATACGCATGTGTATGCCAATGGGCATTTTCATACTCGCGCCGCCGTCGTGGTAATGCTTAACACGCGGCTACCATTTGAGGTGTTTTCTACCCATCACCTTGAACCGCTAGCCCATAAGTTAGTGGTAACAGAGGCTGACCGAGAGCAGCGCCGAGTGCTAGAGCTTAATGGGTTACCTGCTGCTGACGTTTATGCAGCATTAGTCGGCTGTCCTGTTGATGCGCTATCACCCTCCATTTTTGCCCAGCACCCACTGGCAGTTTATATCGGTGGACAGCACTATATTCGCTCAATACAACGCGTCAATGAAGATGCTAGCCTAACGTTTTACTGCGCAGTAGAAGCGGGCATTGTGCTCACTGCGATGCGGCCTGCGCCGTTACTCTTAGATCTAGAGGGGATGCTACAGCGCGTGCAACAACGCCTGGGAGCAACACCTTCGATTATAGGCTGTGATTGTTTCTTAAGGCGTATGGCGCTTGAGTCTTTGCAACAGCTGGATCAGGCGTCAGCGCTGCTTCGTCAGGCACGAGTGGTGGGGTTTAATACCTACGGCGAACATCATCATGGCATGCACGTAAACCAAACCTTTACGGGGGTGGCTTTTGGCGCTCTTCCAACTAGCGGCAGATAGTGATTCTACGGCGGATAATGCCACGCTAAGCGAAGAAAACCGTCGTTTGCGTAAGGTTTGCCAAGCCCTAATGGAGCGTGTGGAGTCCGGCGCAAGCCCCAATAGCGCTCCCTATGCCGCGTTTGAGCGTTCGGTGCTGCTAGCCGAGCAAGTGCGCGAACGCACCGATGCACTTCACCGCACACTAGATGAACTTAGCCAAGTAAATGCGCGGCTGTTGGCGGCGAATGCCGAAGCGGAGGCGGCCAATCTTTCTAAAACGAAATTTTTAGCGGCGGTCAGTCATGACCTGCTTCAGCCGTTAAACGCCGCCCGTTTATTCGCCAGCGCCTTAGAAACCCACGCGCTACCCGAGGCCTCCCAGGCTTTAGTAGGGCACATAGGGCGTTCGTTAAAGGATGTTGAAGGGCTTTTAGGTACATTGGTAGATATTTCCCGTTTGGATGCCGGTGTGCTCCACGCGGATAAAGCACCGTTTGCGGTAAGTACGCTGTTAGATGCCTTGGCAGAAGAGTATCGGCAAGTAGCCGCCGTGCGTGGGCTGACGCTTCACTATGTGCCGTCGAGTGTGATGGTCGAATCAGATTTGGCGCTACTGGCACGTGTTGTGCGCAACTTTCTCAGCAATGCCGTGCGCTACACCGAACATGGACACTTACTGCTTGGCTGTCGGCGACGCGCCAATGGTCTTGAAATTATGGTGGGCGATACTGGGCCGGGGATACCAGAGCCACAGCGTCAGGCGATTTTTCTAGAATTTCGCCGCGCCAGCCAGTCTCAAAGTAGCCACAGCCGGGGGCTTGGGTTGGGGCTAGCGATCGTAGATCGCATCAGTACTATGTTAGAGCACCCTGTATCGCTTACTTCACAACTTGGGCGTGGCTCGCTGTTTTCTGTGCTGGTCCCTTTCTCTGCGTCAGAACCTAATACAGCCCCAAGCGAGGGGGCATCGCCCGTTGCTTATGCGCCAAAAGCATTGCCTGGATCTGATCGTTGGCAGCACGATCCGCTACAAGGCTGTGTCATTTGGGTGATCGATGATGATCCCGCGATTGTAGAAGGAATGCAGGCGTTGCTGGGCAGTTGGGGGTGTCGGGTGAGGGCAGCCGCTACGGTGAGCGCGCTGGAAGCAGCGAGTGACGGTGAGTGCCCGGCTGTGCTGTTAGTGGATTACCATCTGGGGGATCACCGCGAAAATGGGATCGACTTGGCTGCAAGACTGCGTCGACGCTATCCAGGGTTAGCCACCGTAGTCATCACTGCCAACCATGAGGCAACTTTGAAACGAGCCACCCGGGAAGCAGGTATGCACTGTTTGTTAAAACCGCTAAAGCCTCTTCGCTTAAAGATGCTACTGGGGACGCTCTTAGAGACTTCTGCTTAACGGGAAGTCGGCGGCTAGGTGGAGGAAGTTCGTTTGGCAAGATAAGCGCCTAGTTCCTCTTCACCTGCGATGACGATGGCGTGCACTCTGCTTGTTGCACCGAGCTTGCGTAAAATAGCTGAAACATGTGTTTTCACTGTGGTTTCAGCGATAAACAGCTCTCGTGCGATTTGCTTATTGGACATCCCCTGCGCCATGCAACCCAACACATCTAACTGCTTGTCGGTTAAGCGTATTAGCCGTTCACGGGATACCTCCGACGAAGGTGCCAACGTCGATGGCTCCATGCGCGGGGGCGGCTGGCGCATAATATCTGCAGGCAGATAAAGTTGCCCCTGAAGAATTTGGTTGAGTGCTGCTAACAGCTGTTCTCGGGGAGTTGATTTCGGAATATAGCCCACGGCACCTTGGGTAATGGCGTCTAACACCAACTGGCGCTCCTGGTGTGCCGAGACAATGGCGACAGGCAGCCATGGAAATCTTTCTCGAAGTATTGTCAGACCTTCTAGTCCATCGGCATCGGGCAGGCTTAAATCGAGTAATAGCAAATCAAGTTCATCATGGATGCCGATTGTGTGAATAGCCGCCGCCAAACTGTCCGACTCCAACAGTTGAGTATCTGTTAAACCAGCGCTAATTACCGCGTGAAGTGCATCGCGAAACAGCGGATGGTCGTCTGCCACTAGCAACGAGTACATGGCGTCTCCTACCAAGGGATGAGGGTGCGTCCTGCCATCGGGCTATATCGTAAATGGCGCGTGTGGCCAACACTGGGTAGGCACCTTATTTTATAATCATAATACTCAGGAGCTTTACCATGATCTACGCCAACCCGGGTGATGCTGGTTCCGTTGTGTCCTTTGAAAAACGTTTTGGCAACTATATCGGCGGTGAGTTTGTTCCCCCGGTCAACGGCCAGTACTTTGATAATATCAGTCCTGTTAACGGTCAAGTATTCTGCGAGATTCCCCGCTCTGGCGCTGAAGATATTGAGAAAGCGCTGGATGCAGCCCACAAAGCCGCGCCTGCCTGGGGCAAAACCTCCGTTCAAGAGCGCAGTAATATCCTACTTAAGATTGCCGACCGCCTCGAGCAAAACCTTGAAATGTTAGCGGTCGCAGAAACGTGGGATAACGGAAAAGCCGTTCGTGAAACCTTGAATGCGGATATTCCGCTTGCTGTTGACCACTTCCGTTACTTTGCTGGCTGCTTGCGTTCGCAGGAGGGTACGGCTGCGGATATCGATGCTAACACCGTTGCTTACCACTTCCATGAGCCGCTAGGCGTTGTTGGTCAAATTATTCCCTGGAACTTCCCGATTCTAATGGCCGCTTGGAAACTGGGCCCTGCTCTTGCCGCGGGTAACTGCGTCGTACTGAAGCCAGCTGAGCAAACTCCTGCCTCGATATTGAAAGTGATGGAGGTGATTGGCGACCTGCTACCCCCTGGTGTACTTAACGTCGTTAATGGATTTGGCGCCGAAGCTGGTCAAGCTCTCGCCACCAGCAAGCGGATTGCCAAAATTGCCTTTACCGGTTCAACACCGGTTGGTTCGCACATTCTTAAATGTGCCGCAGAAAATATTATCCCTTCGACAGTGGAGCTGGGGGGTAAATCGCCCAATATCTATTTTGCAGACATCATGAACGCCGAGCCGACGTTTATTGATAAAGCTGTTGAAGGCTTAGTGCTGGCATTCTTCAACCAAGGCGAAGTATGTACCTGTCCTTCTCGTGCACTGATTCAAGAGAGCATGTACGACGAGTTTATGGCCAAGGTGGTCGAAAGAACTAAAACCATCAAGCGTGGCAACCCGCTAGATACCGACGTTCAAGTTGGTGCACAAGCCTCCCAAGAGCAGTTCGATAAGATTATGTCGTACATGGACATCGCCCGCGACGAAGGCGCCGAGTTCCTTGCCGGTGGCGATAAAGAGAGCCTGGATGACAGCATCAATAGCGGCTACTACATCCAGCCGACACTGCTCAAAGGCAACAACAAGATGCGCGTCTTCCAGGAAGAGATCTTTGGTCCTGTGGTCGCTGTGACCACTTTCAAAGATGAAGAAGAAGCGCTCGCCATTGCCAACGATACCGAGTTCGGCCTGGGGGCCGGTGTCTGGAGCCGTGACATCAACGTCGCCTTCCGTATGGGACGTGGCATTCAAGCAGGTCGCGTTTGGACCAACTGCTACCACCAGTACCCTGCCCATGCTGCGTTTGGTGGTTATAAGAAATCAGGCGTAGGTCGCGAAACCCATAAAGTGGCGCTTGAGCACTATCAGCAAACTAAGAACCTGCTAGTGAGTTACGATATTAACCCGCTAGGTTTCTTCTAATAGGCTATTCTGAAGTGATACCGCCCGGCTATTGCCGGGCGTTTTGCTACTCCTCTGACGCTTACTGTAACGATAAGAGCAATCACAAGTTGCCACATCGACAACCATCAGGAGTTGCATCATGGATAACACAATGCGAGCGGCAGTCGTACGTGAGTTCGGTCAGCCACTAGCGATAGAAGAAGTAAACGTGCCTCGTCCCAAGCGGGGAGAGGTGCTGATGAAGGTGGCGGCCTCTGGCGTTTGCCACACCGATCTACATGCAGCACACGGAGATTGGCCGGTGAAACCCTCGCCACCGTTCATTCCTGGGCACGAAGGTGTTGGGCATATTGTGGCGGTGGGTGACGGCGTTACTCATGTCAAAGAGGGCGATCGTATCGGCGTGCCCTGGCTGTACTCAGCCTGTGGTTACTGTGAACACTGTTTAGGCGGCTGGGAAACCCTGTGTGAATCCCAGCAAAATACCGGTTACTCGGTCAACGGTGGGTTTGCCGACTACACCTTGGCGGATGCAGGCTATGTGGGGCGTCTGCCGGACGCCGTTGATTTCATCGAAATAGCCCCGGTTCTGTGTGCCGGAGTAACGGTTTATAAAGGCTTGAAAATGACCGATACTCGCCCAGGTCAGTGGGTGGTTATTTCAGGCGTCGGCGGCCTGGGACATATGGCGGTGCAGTATGCGAAAGCGATGGGGCTAAACGTCGCTGCTGTTGATGTTGACGACGGAAAGCTCGCTTTGGCCGAACGGCTAGGTGCCACGGTGACGGTTAATGCGATGAAAACCGACCCAGCAGCGTATCTGAAAAAAGCCATTGGTGGTGCCCACGGGGCATTGGTCACAGCGGTATCGCCAAAGGCGTTTGATCAAGCGCAAAACATGTTACGCCGTGGTGGCACACTGGTGCTCAATGGCTTGCCACCGGGTGACTTCCCGCTGCCAATCTTTAGCACAGTGCTTAACGGTATTACCATTCGCGGTTCGATCGTCGGAACCCGCAGCGACCTGCAGGAAGCGTTGGATTTCGCTGCTGAAGGCAAAGTCAAAGCGACTGTGGCGACCGACACGCTAGACAATATCAACAACGTCTTCCAACGTATGATCGACGGCAAGATCGAAGGTCGTATTGTGCTGGATATGGCGAGTTGAGTGACCGCGAGGGGGAGACGATAGCTCCCCCTTTTATTCTCTGCCGTCTATCCAATACTTACTGTACCTTGCTTTTCCAGCCAGCGTTGTACCATACGCTCGGCATGGGCAAGATTGCTCACGACCGCTAACTTTCTCACTTCACGCTTAATGCCCGCGCGTTTAATTTTGAGTGCCAGGCGCGGCTGCAGTCCAACGAACATCACTCCCACGCCTTGTTCGCTTAGCTCACGACGCAGCGTATCTAACGCCACCATGGCCGTGGTATCCAGACTGGGAACTTCACGCATATCCAGAACGATAATTCGCACGCTGTGATCAATCACGCGTAGCGTGGCAATCGCCTTTTCTGCGGCACCGAAAAATAGTGGGCCGTGAATTTTGTAAAGGGCGACTTCCGGCGGGAAGCGCGCCTCTTTGTCGGGTGTGTCTAAGCGTTGAGTATGGGTCAACTGTGCCATGCGGCGAATAAACAACGCGGCGGCCAAGCCAATACCGACAGCTACTGCAATCACCATGTCAAAAAGCACCGTTAGCCCAAAGCAGATAACCAGCACCCACACATCGCTGGCGGGGGCACTTTTCAGCGTATGCACGAAGTGGCGCGCCTCGCTCATATTCCAGGCGATGATCAGCAGCAGGGCGGCTAGCGCCGCCATGGGCACGAACCCCAACACACCCGCCAGCGCCACCACGGCAAGCAGTACCACCAGGGAGTGAACGACCGCCGCCAGCGGTGAAAACGCTCCGCTTTTGATATTGGTCGCCGTGCGGGCAAGCGCAGCTGTGGCGGTAATGCCGCCGAAGAAGGGCACCACCATATTGCCCAGGCCCTGGCCAATCAGTTCGGCGTTAGGGTCGTGGCGGGTGCGGGTCAGGCCATCCGCCACCACGGCGCACAGTAGCGACTCGATGGCGGCCAGTAGGGCGATGGCCAGTGCTGGGCCAAGCAGCGCCTGAATCAGCGCGAAATCGACCTCGAGTGGTGTGCCATCCGCGCCAGGAAAGTGCCACGGTGCCGCAACGCTTGGAGGGAATGGGGGAATGCCGCTACCGCTTTCACCTTGAAACTCCCAACTAAACCGTGAGGCGATCGTGTCGATTTCAACGCCACTCATCGTCAATAAAGCGGCGGCCAGAGTGCCCACTGCCAAGCCTATCAGCGGGGCAGGAATGGGCGTCTTCAGGCGGGGCCAGATCAGCAGCGTTGCCAAGGTCACCACTCCCACGCTGAGCTCGGCCGGTGAAAGGCTGGGCAGCGCTCGCCCAATGAGCATGAGGTTATTCAGGGTGCTATCGCCTAGCGCTACGTCCGCGAGGCCCAGAAAGTCAGGTAACTGGAGGAGGGCAATGACTACCCCAATACCTGCGGTAAAGCCAAGAATGACCGGGTAGGGCACGTACTGAATTAGGCTGCCTAACCGAGAAAGCCCCAGCGCCACTAGAATGGCACCGGCCATCAGTGTGGCGATCAGCAGTCCGCCCAGGCCATGGTTGGCCACGATGGGAAACAGAATCACCACAAAGGCGGCGGTGGGGCCGGAGATGTTAAATCGTGAACCACCGGTTAAGGCAATCACCGCGCCGGCGACAATCGCGGTGTAAAGCCCATGTTGGGGCGGCACGCCGGTAGCAATCGCTAACGCCATAGAAAGTGGGACGGCTACCACACCAATCGTCAGCCCCGCCATCACATCGCGCTTCAATCTGGCCAGTGTATACCCTTGACGCCAAGCGCTGACCAGCGCGCTACCGGGCAGTGGCACAACGTAACCCGAAGAACGTTTGGCGCGGGACATGGGGGAGCCTCCTAAAAATAGCGAAAACAAGCCATTACGCTACGCCTGCGATGAAATTTGCACAACAAGCCGTTCGTCGTCGTGTCGTTCGCGCACAAAAATCCCAGCCGCTTGGCTGGGATTTTTTTAAGCTAAGGGCAGATGTTTGCTTATATCTGCGAGTCTTCCGGCGGTTCACCGATGGTGCCTGGCATTGCTTGCACATGGCCCATCTGTTGACCTGCCAGAGTAAGGAAGTGTAGATGGCGTTCGTACTCTGCCACGAGATCACCAATCACTTGACCACGGGTATAGCCGTTCAGGTCTTTATCTTGACCGCCTTCAGCTAAGTACACGTCTAAGCGCACATAGAAGTCATCATCCGCAGGGATAAAGCTGGGTGTACGCATACGGTGCGGACATACTTGGTAGACAAAGCTAGTGGCATCGCCCAGGTCAACCTGCAGTGTCAGGTTGGGAAGTGACTCGCCATCAAGATGCTCTTCGGTAACGTTGGCGGTTTGGCCACGGCTTTCCAGTTCTTGGGCAAATTGCGTCATCGCTGGGCGAATAGAGTGCTGAATGGTTGCCGCGGCACCTGCACGGTTAGAGGTATCCAGCGCACGGTCCAAACGCTCACGCCAGTCGCCGCCGGGCGCTCCACCGGCAATCATGCGGCGTGCATCGGCCTTGCTGCCCTCCAGCTTCAGGGCTTTATACATTCCCACCATGACCGCAAAAATCACCAAGGAAAAAGGCAGGGCAGTAATTACCACCGCACTTTGCAGAGCGTTTAAGCCGCCAGCCATTAACAGGGCAATGGTGATCAAGCCAATTACTGCCGACCAGAAAATACGCAGACGGATCGGCGCATCGTGGTTAACGTCACTCAAAATAGACGTAAAGTTGGCCAGTACCAGTGCACCGGAGTCGGCAGAGGTAATAAAGAATACAATGCCTAGTACTGTTACGATGGCGGCAGTAAGACCTGCGTAAGGGTAGTACTCAAGCAGTGTATAAAGGGTCGTTTGTGGCGTGTTAAGTGCCTGTTCACCCAGTTCGACTACACCTTGATTGGCCACCAACTCAATGCCGCTGTTACCGAACACCGACATCCATACCATCATAAAGGCCAGCGGAATAAACAACGCTCCAGCGACAAATTCGCGGATGGTACGGCCACGTGAAATACGTGCCAAGAACAGGCCGACAAATGGTGTCCAGGCAATCCACCAGCCCCAGAAGAAGATCGTCCACCACATTTTCCACTCTTGGGCACCTTCATCGGCAAACGCGTAGGTGTCAAAGCTGGCACCCACAAATCCAGAAAGGTAGTCACCGGCGTTATTGACCACTTTATCTAATAGGACCAGGGTGTCGCCTGAAAAGAGTACAAATAGCATTAGCCCTAGCGCGAGCAGCATGTTGAACTCAGAAAGACGGCGAATGCCTTTCTCGACGCCAGTCACCACGGAAATGGTTGCCAACACCACGACCAGAACGATCAGAATTACCTGCACGGTGAGGGTTTCAGGCACGCCAAACATATAGGTGAGGCCGTAATTGAGCTGCATCACCCCAATACCCAGACTAGTGGCGATACCGAATACAGTGGAGACAACCGCGGTAATGTCTACGGCGTTACCGATTGGCCCATGAATACGCTTGCCTAAAATTGGATAGAGAGCGCTACGGATCGCCAGTGGCAAACGATGGCGGTAACTAAAGTAGGCCAGCGCCATACCCATCAACACGTACAGCCCCCAGCCGGAAAGCCCCCAGTGCAGATAGGTTTGAACGACGGCCTGACGCATGGCCTCTTGGCTTTCAGGCGCTAGATCAGGTGGTGCCAGATAGTGGGCGACCGGTTCAGCAACGCTGAAAAACAGCAGATCGATACCGATACCTGCAGCAAACAGCATGGCTGACCACGATAGCAACGAAAACTCAGGCCGTGAGTGATCCGGGCCTAGGCGAATGCTGCCAAAGCGCGACATGCCAATCATCACCACAAATACCAGATAAGCCACAATCGCCAGCATGTAGTACCAGCCGAATGTTTTACTTACCCAGGCAAGCCCAGCATCGAAGAAAGCGCCGGCCTGTTCGGTAAACAGCATGGTAAGAATCAAGAAAAGCAGAATTCCCGCCACGCTTCCGTGGAAAACCACGGGGTTGAGGCGGTCGCGTGAGGGGAGGTTGGGGTTGTCTTTCGCCATGGAGGCGGACTCCTGTTGTTAAGACAAGAATTAAAAACAGCATTATTTTTGAATGAACGTTCAAATAAAATACGCGGTTTAAGTACTCACTTCAAGTCGACGGGGAGCTTTAAGACCTGCGGATAAAGCGCTTTTCAGCCGTGTAAAAACAAAAATGCCCGGCTAGGCCGGGCGTTAGAGTGAGGTTTAACGTTTTATAAACGATTACTCTGGTGTGCTTTCCGCTGTAGATTCACTGTGGTGTCCACGACGCTCATGATCACGCTTGCCGTGAGCGCCGTCACTTTGGCGGCGCTCGTCATGCATCTCGCGCATAGCATCGCGCAGCGCTTGTTGCTCGTCTTCGGTTAGGATCTCGGCCACTTGAGCTTGGTGCTCTTCGCGTAGCGACAGCATGGCATCACGGTGTTCAGCGTGTGCTGCGTTTAACGCCGTTTGCTGCTCTTCGCTTAAACCGGCGCGTTGATAAGCTTCTTGGCGGTACTCTTCCATGCGTTCTTGCATTGCTTCTCGGTCAATAGCTGCATTGCTATGGTGGCTGGCATTGGCGCTGAAGGCTAAAGGCATAAGGGCCACGGCAAGCAGTGCAGGAGCAAATAATTGGCGAAGTGACATGTTCATAACATCTCTCTTTTTAGTTAACGATTGTTTGATTGACGGTGTCAGTATCGTCGTGCCAAGTGCAAGCCGTTTGCATAAAGTGTGCAACAACCAAGGCCTTATGTGCAGATGCCATTCGTTTGCTACGGCTCAAGTGTCACAAGCTTTCTGTTGTGTGTAACAGCGATAAATGCGGGCATTGTGTTTTTGAGTTGTCTGATATTGAGTGATAATTAGACTTTGGTTGTATTTTTGTGTCATGCAAGGTTGGTGACAGTTTCGTGGGGTAGCGTTTTAGGCTGACAGAGTAGGACCTGTGTCAAAAACCACACAAACTTATAAAAAAGAGAGCCTCGCTATGCTTAAGATTAAATCCTTGTTGGTAGGAGCCACTGCCGCTATTGCTTCGCTGGCCGTGGTGTCGCCCGCTATGGCCGATAGTTATCCTGAACGTCCGCTTAATATGGTTGTGGGGTTCGGTACCGGTGGTAGCGCCGATCGCCTTGCACGCCTCATGTCTGGCTATATTGCAGAAGAAGTTGGCGTCCCTATCCAAGTGACCAACCGTCCTGGTGCAGGCACTCAAGTAGCCTCTAATTATGTATTGAACGTCCCCGATGACGGTTATACGGTTTACGCTTCAACGTTTGCACCTTACCTGACAAATTCAATCTTGACCGGTGGTGCAGAGTTTAGTGTCGATGATTTTTCTTATATCAATTTCCAGTGGTTCGATTTAGACCTGATTGCTGCAAATAAAGACAGTGGCTATGAAGACCTGCCCAGCCTGCTAGAAGCGATCCGCGAAGAAGAGGGGCAAGTACGCGGTGCAGTGGTTCAAGGCTCTGCTGGTCACTTAATGGTGCGCTTGCTACTTGATGAAGCAGGTATTCCCCAAGATAACCTCAACTTGGTGACCTATAACAGCGGTGGCGAAGCTCGTTCAGCGGTAGCAGGTGGGCAAGTGGATTTCGTCTCGATTAGTGCCCAAGGCAGCGAGGGTATTCGTGAGTTTTTAACCCCGTTGGCGATTGTCAATGATGAGCGCATTGAGCAGTGGGATGCGCTGCCTATCAATGAAGCGCTGGCGCCGATGAACCTTGAGGTACCCATTCTTCAGGGCTCAATGCGTGGGTTTGCAGTGACCAGTGAAATGGAGCGGCAGCATCCTGAGCGTTTTGAGAAGCTCTCCTCTGCCATTCAAAGTGCGCTTGCTCGCAAAGATGTTCAAGAGCAGCTTGAGCGCAATGAAATGGGCGGCGTTTGGGTAGGCCCAGAGCGCTCCAACGAGCTGATGAGTGAAAACTATCAGGTGTTTGAAAAGTATGCGCACCTGCTTAACTAACTTTCACGACCAGATTTTTCATAAATAAGTTTTTCGAACAACTTCTCCGAACTAATCCTTCCATGATGGCTGGCCCCTCACATTAATGAGGGGCCAGTATGGGGTTTTACCATGTCTGAATGTAAACGTGACTATGGGGACTTTATCGTTCTCATGGGGTTGGCTGGCTTTACACTATGGTATTTATTAGACGCCATAAGCGTATCTGCCAAACCGCAAAACCTGCTGCTTATATTGCCACTTGCCGTTATCGTGCTAGGGATTATTGCACTTGAATTGATCCTGCGTATCAAACACGGCTCGCTGTTTCGCTCCTCTGAAGAAGAACCACTGCATAAAACATTACCTGTTGTGGGCCTCTTCGCCGGCTATGTATTGTCGCTTGAAACGATAGGCTTTGATATTGCCACCGTAGCATTTCTGGCGTTTTTTCTGATCCTTAAGGGTGAGCGCAACTGGCTGTTGGTCGGTGGCTATAGTGTTGCTTTTGGGCTGAGTGTCGCGTTCTTTTTCTCGCAGATGCTGCCGTATCCGATGACGCTACTGCTGCTTCCAAACTGAGGAGATACCATGATTGATTTTGGCGCAGTAGGGCAGAGTTTGGATCTGCTTTTTTCTAGTTTTGGCCCTTGGCTGGTGGTAGTGCCGGGTATCGTACTGGGACTTATTTTTGGTGCAACACCAGGCCTGCAGATATCAATGGCGATGGCCATTTTTCTGCCGATGACCATGTATATGGACTTCATCCAAGCCATGTTGTTTCTCACCGCTATTTTTACCGGTGGCTCATTTGGTGCTGGTATACCAGCAATTTTGATGAATATACCCGGTACGTCTTCGGCGATTGCCACTGCGTTTGATGGTTATCCGATGGCACGTAAAGGGCAGCATAATCAGGCGCTGGGGGTTGCGTTAGCATCATCGGTAGTCGGTGCACTGATGGGCTACATTGTGTTGTTTTTTATGATACAGCCGCTTTCCTACCTAGTGCTGAGATTGGGGCCAGCAGAGATGTTTGTGGTGATTCTCTGGGGAATGACGCTGATTGCGAGCTTAAAAGGCGAACAGGTGCTTAAAGGCTTGATTGCAGGATTTGTCGGGCTGCTAGTGGGGACGATTGGGTTTAGCGAAATTGGTTTAGCACGTGGGACGATGGGACAGACTTACCTTTTGGACGGCGTTCCTGTTATACCTGCCATGATGGGAATGTTTGCCGCCTCAGAGCTATTTAAGCTAGCAAATAAAGGCTTCATCGTTGAATCTGCCGATGCTCGTAAGGTTAAGGTAAGTGAGATCTTCGAAGGTTGTAGGATGGCGATGCGTTATCCCGTTGTGATGATTCGAGGTGGTTTGATCGGGGTGTTAGTAGGAGCTGTGCCTGGTGTGGGCTCATCCGTGTCTAATCTGCTCTCTTACATAGAAACTAAGCGCCGTGATCAGAACCCCGATTCCTTTGGGAAGGGCAATCCGAAAGGGGTCGTGGCGTCTGAGGCGGCTAACAGCAGCTCCGAAGGGGGCTCGATGGCAACACTGCTGGCACTTGGGATTCCCGGTGGTGGCGCTACAGCGGTAATGTTAGCGGCGTTTGCTATGCATAATATCACTGGCGGCCCGCAATTTATTCGCCAACAAACCGATGTGGTTTACGCGATCATCTTCGCTAACTTTGCCCAAGTATTTTTATTGGTAATTATTGGCTTATTGTTTATTCCGCTATTGGCCAATATTGTCAAAGTGCCCATGCGCTACTTGATCCCTTCTGTATTGGTGCTTGCGATAATGGGATCTTTCGGGCTAACCGGCAATATGACAGGGCCTGCGACGGTGTTGGTATTTGCGGTGATCGGTTGGATATTCCGTCACTATGGCTACTCTGTACCCGCCGCCGTGATTGGCATGTTACTGGGCTCGCTAGCTGAAAAATCATTACTTCACTCCTATCAAATCAGCGGTGGTGATATTACCTACGTTTTTGAGCGCCCAGTCACGTTAGCAATTTTTGCACTGTTGCTAATCTCGCTGTTCAGCCAACCGCTTATGAGGCGTCTCAAAGCACGCCAAGCAGCTATTCAGCATTGATTTGACATGCTGCAACCAACTGTCCGACGTTGAACTGCTACCTCGCACCCACAATGTAGGGTGCGAGTTGCCAATGCCTCTGCTATGAAGGGAATGCTACAGAGACTGTAAAACCGCCCTGTGGTCGGTTGCCTAGAGACAGTTGTGCCGAATGAGTAATCGCAATCTGCTCTACAATAGCCAGCCCCAGCCCGCTACCAGGGGAGTGTTTGTTGTGGCGGAAAAAGCGCTCTGTCAATTTGTAGATTTGTGCTTCATCTACGCCAGTGCCTTCATCGCTCACCGTTAATATTACTTGGCCTACGTCAGCTGTTAGGGCAACGGTGATGACGCCCTGGTAAACATGCTCTCCACCTGCATGCAAGCTGGCATTCTCAATTAAATTGGTGACTAACCAGCGCAACAAAATAGGGTCGCCAATGACATTAGGTATTGCTTGATGTTTTTCAAATGCGAGCTCTTGGCCTTGCTTATAGATAGTAGGGGCCGTTTGAGCGCAGGCTTCCTGACAAATCGCTACTAAATCGACATTCTCCAAATGAGATATATCAACCAACTCGCTGCGTGTTTTGGCATATTTCAGCAGTTGCTTCACGGTGTGGCTGGCATGTTCGGTGATGCGTTGAATCTCTTTTAGATTAGTCTGCGCCGGTGAGGGAAGGGGGGTTTTAAGCGA
The DNA here is from genome assembly GCF_007989605.1 of Vreelandella venusta. Taxonomy (GTDB): domain Bacteria; phylum Pseudomonadota; class Gammaproteobacteria; order Pseudomonadales; family Halomonadaceae; genus Vreelandella; species Vreelandella venusta. The sequence continues at coordinate 83,309 of NZ_BJUL01000001.1, forward strand.
TACCTCGGTTAACGCGCGAATCTCTGAAATGGGTGTTCTAAGCTGATGCGAAACATCGGCATTGAGCTGTTGGGTGCTTTCAATGCTGCGCCGCATTCGCTGCATCAAATGGTTAATGCTCTGGATGAGTGGCAAAATTTCTTTGGGAGCGGCATCATCCAAGGGGTGTAAGTCATTGGGCGAACGTTGTCGTAACGCTTGGCTTGCCATACTCAGAGGCGCTAGACCTAGATGAATGGCGAATAGGGCAATGGAAATTGCCAGCAGTCCTGTTACGGCCATTAACCCTGAAAGCGTTACCATAAAGTCATTAGTGAGCGTGTGGCGCGCTTCTTTTGATTCGGCTACCACTATTTCAATGTCTACCGATTCATCGCCTCGGTAAAAGGGCAGTGTAAGCGCCACGGCGCGTAATGCATTACCTGCATAGTCTACGTCATAAAAAATGGGTTCTTGAGATGTTTTGGGCGGATCTGATAAACCGCTAAAGCCTGCGATCATGCCTCCTTCAGACTCTTTAATGCGATAAAATATTTTCCCATCGCCTCTACTGCCAAGTGTACTAATGCTGAAGTAGTGCATATTGATGCGCAGTTCACCATCCACCGTGTAAATTCGGCGCTCCAGCCGCTGGGCTGCGTTAAGTAGCAGGTCATCAAAGGTGGCATTAATTTGCCGAGATAACAGCAGATGACTAGAGATCAATGCCAAGATCGCAAGGGCAGTGAAAGGCAGTCCAATCCATAAAAGCAGCCGGCTGCGGATTGATTGGCGTTTACTCATCGCCAGGAGCTTTCACGTCTTTGGGTTTGCAGTCTTTAGCTTCCAGGTAATAGCCCAGGCCGCGTACCGTTTTTAAGCCGAAATCGTAGCCAATTTTTTTACGAATCCGAGAGATGTAAGTTTCTACTGCAGCGTAGCTAACCGACTCATCGGAGGTAGATAGGCGGTCGATAATTTGATCCTTATTAACGAGGCGATTTTGGTTTATCAGCAGGTATTCCATAACTTCTAACTCTCGGCGGTGCAATAGCAAAGGTTTTCCATCTAGGCGCAGCTCCATGGCATCGGGAAGAAACTCTAAGCGCCCACATTGTAGTGTTTCTCCACCAAAGTGTTTGGCGCGTCGTACCAGTGCCCGCGCCCGCGCTGCGACCTCTTCCAGTGAAAAAGGCTTACATAAGTAGTCGTCTGCACCTACTTCTAGGCCATGTATGCGCTGATCAAGACTGTCTCGTGCTGAGATGATCAAGACAGGAATTGTATTCTGCTGATGACGTAGCTTGCGCAGTAGGGAGATGCCGTCCAGTTCAGGTAGACCGAGATCCAACACCAACAGATCGTACCCACCTTGCTCAAGAATATGGAGTGCTTTTCTTCCATCGTCGGCGACATCAATGCTAAAGGCAGCCTCAAGTAGAGTGGCTGCAATAGAGTTAGCTAAATTAACATTGTCTTCTACTACTAGCACTTTCATAAGCAATCCTGTTGTTACCCAGTGCGCTATCAATGGGGTCTGTACCATTGATATTGAGACGCTCACAGCTCACTTCATTTTGAGCCTGTCCGAACACTGACAGCCAAGACCATTCGCCTGGGTTGAGCACGAAGCCGTAGCTGAGTGTTAAGCCAGATATGATTTTGACATCACCCAGCCTGGCTTCATTTTGACCTGTGATGTCGTAGTCTTCACTGACAACTTCGTCTCCTGCGGTGAGTTTTTGCATGACTTCGTCGTCATAAATCACTAGCTGAATCGGCTCTACTGAGCGAATTCCGATGCTAGAACCGCCAAAGTCACCCGCGGCGAAACGCATCGGTACAGATACACAGTGGGCTTCATCCTGCTGTTGGGTAGGCGTTTCTCTGCTAATGAGCATGCCTCTTCCGGCAATACCTCGCAGCTGTAATAAAGCGCCTGTTTTTGGTGATTCAATGATCACCACGCCTTTTATGTCACCTGGCATCACTTGCTCATCTTGCACCGTCGAGCCTGGGCTATTAGTAGCATGGCTGTAAGCTGGCAATGTTAAAAAGACTAGCAGTGTGCACAAGAGGGTAAATAAATGGGGCTGGTTATCAACATCTTTCATTGTCTTCTCCAACTTAAAGCGTATTACCATGCTGTGGGGAATCCATATCGGTGAGAGGTGGCTCGCTCGGTAAAGTTAGTAAGATGAGCAACATCACCATGCCGATGACGGGAATCAAGATCACTGACAACCACCAAGCAGAACGCTGAGTGTCGTGCAGTCTTCGCACGGTTAAAGACAACAAGGGCAGAAAAATCGCTAGGCTGTAAATCGCTTCTATTTTCCATGTCGATTGATAGAAGGTTTCCGCTAAAGCAAACGCCATCGATACAAGGCTGTTCACTAGGAAGAACATCCAAAAAGCTGCTCGTGATGCCCTTCCTGAAAATTGTGCGTAACGCTGCCAAGCATCAAAATACCAGTGCATACTTTTCTCCTATCCAGCGGCTGTTGATGCGTAAAAAGTACGTCTTAGTTAGCGTGTCTGCGTCCTCGATCAGGTTCGAGGACGTCCAGGAAAGGGATGTAGGACAAAATGACGAGCGTTAAGCAAAGATCAATAAACCCAACGGAACGGAAATGATCGCTATTCCATTGCCTTTTGTGGTGGCCCTGCTGTTGTCTATATTGGCGGTGTTATTGTTTATGCGCCGTGAAGAATCCACGCCATCGGCGTTTGTTTTTATCGCCCTATGTGCGTTAACAACGACGGTGGTTGGCCTACGTTGGACATTTGATTGGCCGCTGTTGCGCTTATTCCAGCCTATCTTGGCGTCCTGTATTCCCGTTACCGCTTGGTACTGCTTTTCCAGTGCACACCAACGCTATAGGCTGCCAATCTGGCATGTAATACCCCCCGTATTGGTGACCTTAGGCTCCCTGACGTACCCATTCTGGCGTCCGCCTCTAGATCCTGCGTTGACGCTGCTTTATGTGGGATACGGTATCGCGCTAATTCATGCCTCGTTTAAAACGTCGCTCCCTCCCGAGCAAGTACGCTTTTCCGATATCGACAAGGCGTTAAAAGCAGAACGCATGGCGGGTGTGATGCTTTTGATGTCGGCGTGTATTGATGGCGCTCTAGTCGTTGATTTTGAGTTTTTTGCGGGTGCTCATGCACTGACGATTCTCACTATCGGCCATGCCGTATTACTGCCGATACTCGCTATTGCAGTGATTATGGTGAGCTTGAGCATCGCGCCGAGGATTAACGAAACACCCTCTCAAGACGATAAAGAAGCACCTGCAGCAGTCCCAAAAGATAAATCTCACAACCAACTCAATGACGATGGGGAAGAGGGGCTGAATGCAGCAAACCTGAATGCCACAAACCTGAATGTCAGCAACATAGTGAACAAGATAGACGTGTTACTCTCTACCCAAGAAGTATTTCTCGATCCTGATCTGAACTTGGATCGGCTCGCACGTAAAGCTTGTATACCCGCGCGGCAGATATCCGCTGCGATTAATCAGGTTTATGGGCGTAATGTCTCCCAAGTGGTTAACGAATACCGCATTGAGCGAGCAAAAATATTATTAACCACCACCGATAGCAGCATCACCCAGATCTACCTAGACTCGGGTTTTCAGACCAAATCTAATTTTAATCGGGAATTTTCCAGAGTCACCGGTCAAACGCCCAGCGCGTTTCGGCGCGAAGCGGCGGGTAAAGATACGACCTAATGGGCGCCGATGAAGGCTAGAATATCTTGGTAGATGATCTGGTGAAGTTCCTGCCGTGAGTGGCCATCACCGTCTAGGCAGATAACGCCATCGCCCGGCGTTTGCTCTTCGATTAACTCAATCGCCCCCGGTTTGCATCGTTGCATAAAGCTGAAATGGGTCGCATAGGGATAAACAATATACGTTTGCTGACTCGCTGGAATGTACTGCGCCAGAAAGCCCGACTCCTCCTCTTGCGGTGTGTCACCTATATCGACGCCGGCAGCCATGATGAGTGTCGGCGTCGTGAGGGATTGCAAACTCTGACGAGAAAAGCTGTGTGCCAACCCCAGATCTAAAGAGACAACACGCTTGATTCGATCATCTTTCAGGCTGCCCGTAGGTTCGCCTGCTTGGGGTGTATTTAAACCCAATTCCGGCATGAGGTCACAGACTCGCGGGTTCGCTTGGGTTGAGCATGCTGATGTTAATTGGCCACGATCAAACTGCGCGCCTGCTAACAACATTACCGTCCAGCCGCCCAATGAATGGCCGATGGCTGAAATGTTATGCGTATCGATATATGGCAGCAGGTAAGACTCTTTTAACAGCCAGTCCAATAAGCGAGACAGGTCGTGAGGTCGTTGCCACCATTGAGCGGCAGCTAGCGGGGAATGATCAAAACTCGTGGTGCCAGGGTGATCAAGTGACGCAACGATAAACCCCTCTTGCGCCAGCTTGGTGGCTAACCAGTTTTGATTACGCCAGTTGCCACGATAACCATGTGAGACCACAACCAGCGGAAAGGTGCCCGCTAACGGGGTGCCGCCCCGTATGGCATCCGTACCCAAAAACGCGGGAGTGTCAGCCACCTTTTCAGTTGGAGAAGTCGTGTGGGATGGGTACCAAACACTGGTTTCTAAAGGGCGATCACTGTCTGCGTATAAGATAGTTTGATCAAAGCCCACCGCCGACTGCGCAGATGCTTGATCCGTCATACAAAGCATCAATAACATCAAACCCAGCAGTATTTTCATCGCACCGTTCCTCATAGTCATTACCAACGTCATCACTATGGGGAACACCAGGACACGCAGCGACCTAAAACAGGATCAAGGACGCATCCGTGGGTTTAAAGCTCGCTAAACGACTTCTGGAATAGCTGCAACTAACGAAGAGCGACGACTACCCCTCTGGCTGATATTTATATCCAACCCCGTAAACGGAGCGAATAATCTCTAGCTCGGGCAGTGCTTCATGGATTTTTTTGCGTAGCTTCTTAATGTGGCTGTCCACAGTGCGCTCCGAGACAATGCGGTTGTCCCTATACATGTGATCCATTAGCTGCTCGCGACTGAAGATACGTCCCGGGGACTGCATCATAACGCGCAATAGTTGGAATTCTACGGCAGTGAGGCCAAGGTCGTGCCCATTGGCAAGTGCTTGCCAGCCCTCTTCATCGAGTGTCACCGGCGCTTGTGGAGTGGTGATAGAGGCGTCATCGTCTTGCGTCGCGGCTTGGCTACGGCGTAATACGGCTTTTACGCGGGCAACCACTTCGCGGGGGCTAAAGGGTTTACAAATATAGTCGTCTGCTCCTAGCTCCAAGCCCAGTAAACGATCAACTTCCTCGACTTTCGCGGTCACCATAATAATGGGTAAGTTAGGCCAGTTTTGACGGATTTCTCGACACAGCGTTAGTCCATCTTTACCAGGAAGCATGACATCTAGCAGCACTAATGCAGGGTCGTGCTGGGTTAGCCAGGGCATAACGTCGTTGCCGTTGGCAATGACTGTCGGGGCAAAATTATTGTTTTCCAGATAGTCCGCCATTAGGCGGGCAATTTTAGGTTCGTCCTCAACAATGAGCAGTGAGGCGTCTTGGGGGAAACTATTCTCAGACATAGTCAGCTCGCTTAGATTAACAGGCAATAAATAGCGGAAAGCGCAGCGTCCATTTCAGGCCGCCTAGCTCAGACGTGCCAGGCGACAGTGTTCCGCCATGGGCGTTAACTAACGCGCTAGCAATGGAAAGCCCCAGCCCGCTGCCGCCACTTGCGCGATTACGTGAGCCTTCCACGCGGTATAGGCGTTCAGTTAAGCGTGAAAGCTCGTTTTCAGGCACGCCTGGGGAACTGTCTTCCCAAGTAATCACAGCATGGTTAGTCTCGCAGGTTAATGAAACCCGTAGCTCTCCTGGTGGTTGTGTATAGGCGCAGCTGTTATCCAGCAGGTTATTCCAGAGCTGGCGTAGGCGTTGGGCATCCCCTTGTATCATGATATCGGGGGTAAGCTGGCTGGACAGTGCCAAGCCACTCTCTTCTAGCCAGCGGTCGGCATCGGATAAACGGCCTTTCAAGCTTTCGCTAAGGTTCATTGGCGCTAGCTGAATATCTAATGCGCCTGCATCACTTTGCGAAAGCAGCCTTAAGTCAGTGACCAACCGTTCCAGTTGAGCCACTTCCTGAGCAAGTGAGCTAAGATTTTCCTGGTTTAGCGGACGAATCCCATCCTGCATCGCTTCGATTTCACCACGCAGCACTGCCAAGGGGGTACGTAGCTCGTGCGCTGTGTCTGATACCCATCTTGCTCTGGCGTCACGGCTAGCTTCTAGGGTGGCCGCCAATACGTTGAAATCGCGTGCCAAACTGGAAAGTTCATCTTTGCCGCGTTCTGGTAACCGAGTGTGATAATCACCTTCGGTTAAGCGCAGCGTTGCGCCTGCCAAAGCTCGGGTGCGTCGGCCTAGCCACCAGGAAAGCCCTCCTGCCAGTAACAGCGATGCCAACCCAAGAGAAACAACAATAAGCCCCAGGTTGCGCTGCTGGCGCTCCAGAAAGCGACTTTCCATGCGCTCCATCATGTCTTGTGGAGGACGAAACCCCAGTTCGCCAATCGCCTCATTGTTTCCGCTTGAGGCCACGTTGCTATACAGGGTGAGCCACCGCCAACCGTTTGAGCCGCGTGCGCGCTCAGCAGGTGGAACGACGAAGTGGCCGTCGCTATTGCGTAAAGCGAAGTCCTGAGCTTCGCCCAAGGGGGAAGGGCGGTCACGGTGCTCCTGGCCCAGCTCAAAGCGCACAATATAGGGCCAACGTTCCGGTGATTGCTCCAACCACTTCCAGCTGCGCTGGGTTTCCCAGCGAGTAATTAGCCCATCCGCCAGCAGCCTAGCGCGCCGTTCTTGGGCTTGATTGAGATATTCTAAAAAGCCGCGATCAATGCTGTAAGTGACTGCTAAAAAAACGCTCGCTGCAATGGCTACGTTGACGCTTAAAATCGCCACAAAAAGCTTTAGACCCAGCCGAGAAGGGCGCCACTGGCGTAGCGAAGCGAACAATTTCATTAGCTGGCGCCCTCATGGCTTGGTTGGGGTGGTTTGCTGAGTCGTTCGCGCAGGTTTTCTAAACCCAAATAGAGGCAGGGCACTACCAGTAACAAGATAACCGTGGCGAATAGCATGCCAAACCCTAGCGAAATAGCCATGGGTATCATAAAGCGCGCTTGGCGAGAGGTTTCTAGAATCATGGGTGCCAAGCCTAAAAACGTGGTGAGCGTGGTCATCATAATTGGCCGTAGACGGCGGGTCGCCGCGGCGACAATCGCTTCACGAGCATCCATGCCCTCACGACGCTTACGGTTAGCATAATCAATCAGTACCAGGGCATCGTTAATTACCACGCCTGAAAGAGCCAGCATACCGAGTAGGCTAATAATCGATAATCCGAACCCCATTAGCATATGGCCCGCGACGGCCCCGACAATACCAAACGGAATAGCGGCTAGTACCAGCAGTGGCTGAAAGTAACTACGGAAAGGAATCGCCAACAATGCATATAGCGCGGCCAGCATTAACCACATGGCGTTGCGTAACGTGGCTAAATTGTCAGCAGTATCTTGTTGCCGACCGCCCATGCTGACTTCAAGCCCTGCCCAGGTATTGCTAAGCGTGGGGAAAACATCCTCTTGTAGCGTGGCGAGCACCTGGTTAATTGCTTGGTCGCCTTCCGAGTCTGCGGTCACTGTAATGATTCGCCGACCATCGATACGCTGAAGACTGCTGGAAGCTTGGCTTAACGTAATGTCTGCCACGCGTGACAGCGGAACGCTCAGGCCGTCGGGGGTCCGGATCGGCAGCCGATAAAGCTCATTAAGGCTATCGCGATCTTGCTCTGGCAGGCGTACCTCAACGCTGACTTCTCGACGGCCAATAAACTGCTCTACGGCAGTAGCACCCTGAAGCGGGCCGCGTAGCGCCTGGGCTAGGTCGCTGCCTGTTAGCCCTAACGCGCGTCCTTCGGCAGATAGGCGCATTTCGAGCTGCGGTTTGCCGTCTCCCAATCCGCTGTCGATATCGGTTAACCCATATTCAGCCAGTTGTTCAGCCAACTGCGCAGCAGCCGCTTCCAACACTTGGGTATTTGGGTGGGATAAACGCAGGCTTAGCGCTGCGCCGCTACCGGGGCCTCCGAAGTCGGACTCAAAGCGCACTGATTGCGCGCCGACTAAGTCGCCGGTTAAGTCACGCCACTCCTGAGCAATTCGAGATGGAGGCCAAGCATCTAAACTTTCTCTGGCGATATCCAGGCGCACTTGCAGGCTCTCACCATCCAGGCTGCTGCGGGTACTGCTAAAGCTGAGGGTTGCCTCGCGCTCGCTAAGTTGCTCGGCGGCATTGAGCAATTGTTGGCTTAGCTCGCGGCTAACGCTTATGTTGCTGCCAATCGGCAGGGTAACGCTGGCCTGAACTTGGTCCGATTCCACCCTGGGCATAAGTGAAAAGCCAAGCCTACCGCTCATTGCCCAGGCAAGCGCAACGCATAGTAAAGCGACGCCTAGGGATACCGTTAGCAAGCGTTGGGTAAGCGCCCGCTGTAAAAATGGTTCAAACTGCTGGTAAGTAAAGTGGTGTAAGCCCTTTTGCATACGTAGCCGAATGGCTTCTATAGGGCGCTGCCAGGCCGGTGTTTTGCGAGGTTTGCTGGCGTGGGCGAGGTGGGCAGGCAGTATAAATAGAGCTTCCACCAGGGAAATAAGAAATACCGTGATAACAACCACAGGCACGGTAGCAAAAATAAGCCCTAAAAAGCCGGGTAAAAACAGGAGTGGCAGGAACGCAACAATATTAGACAGAATCGCAAAGGTTAGCGGGGTAGCGATTTCTTGAGCACCTTTCACCGCGGCATCGCGTAATGAATAGCCCTGTTCCCGGTAGCTGTAAATATTTTCACCGACCATAATGGCATCGTCCACGACGATACCAAGGGCGATAATAAAGGCGAACATTGACATCATATTGAGTGAGACGCCAATCCAGGGCAGAAATAGCATCGCACCCAAAAATGCCGTCGGAATACCTAGCGTTACCCAGAAGGCCAGTCGTGCCTCAAGAAACAGTGCCATAAGAATTAGCACCAGTGCCAAGCCCATCCAGGCGTTCTTTAGCAGCAGATTTAGGCGGTCTTCATAGATTTCTGAGCTATCTCTGGAAACATCCAGGCGTATTCCGTTGGGCAGATTTTCGCGCAGCCGCTCCAGCTCTCCGTATACGGCTTTTGAGATACTCGTCGGCGTTTGATCGCCAATCTGATAGATATCCACCGATAAGCCCTGTTCGCCGTTGTAGAACTCCTCGCGGTCGGTCTCAGCAAATCCTTCGCTTACGCGAGCAATATCGCCTAACACAACGGGTGAACCTTGGGCGGTGGTGAGAATGGGCAGTGCGGCAAACTCATCCGCACTGTTGCGGCGTCCCTGGTAGCGAATCAACCACTCGCCTTCGGCGGTAGTGAGCTGGCCACTGGCGAGGTCGAGCGCTTCTTCAGCAATACGGCTAGCAAGCTGTTGATGGTCTAAGCCAAAGCGCTCAATAGCTTCTTCATCCAACAGCACCTGGATTTCACGTTCCCGGTTGCCGGAGAGTTCTGCTCGGGAAATACCGCTAGTGGCCTGCAGTTCTGCGCGGACATCCTCCGCGGCGTCATGGAGTGCAGCTAAGCCAACCGAGCCATACACTTGTAGGCTCACCACGCTACGAGAGCGGCCAGAGAGGGTAAAACGTGGTGGATCCGCAGCGTTAGGCAAGGTGGTGATGGCATTCACGGCTTGCTGGATATCCTGATAGGCTCGCATCACGTCAACGCCATCGATCAGCGTGGCGCTAACCACGCCGCTACCTTCGCCAGCGCTGGCGGTTAATTCATCGATGCCTTCTACGTCGGCAATGGCAGCTTCAACCGGGAGCAGCAAACTTTGCTCAACATCTTCCGGTGTGGCACCGGGATAGCTGATGCTAACTTGGATGATTTCCGTTTCAAATTCCGGGAAAACCTCTTTCTTGATGGCCAAGGATGCCATTAAACCGCCGACGATAAACAGCACCATCATCAGGTTAGGGGCAACGCCATGGTCGACCATCCAGGCGAGTGGGCCACGGCGAATCATGGGCTTTCCTCATCGCTAGCTGGGGTATCTCCACGCTGGCGAATGCGGACTTGTTGGCCTTCGCGGGGTTGCGCCAAACCGGCAATAACCACCCGTTGTCCGGGGGCTAAACCGCTGCGTACCAGCGCCGTTTCCTGCCCGCGGTAGGCTAGGGTGACATGGGTGCTGCGTAGGCGATCTTCATCGTCTACCCACCACACCTGCTCGCCGGGACGCAGTGCGGCAGAGGGCAGGGCGATGAGCGGCTCCTGGGTTGTGCTATGAAAGGCAACACGAAGCACATCGCCAAGACGCAGCGCAGGGCCATCTTGCTCAAGCGACAGCGGGTCATTAACGGCGATCAAAAGCTGCGCCTGTAAGCCGTTCTCTTCCAGGTTTGGCAGAATAGAAATTAACTTACCTTCTCTGCTTGCGCCTTCCGGCCAGCCTTGGCTGGTAAGCGTGACGCGACTGCCTGGCGTTAGCCAACCCAACATGTCCCCCGGCAACGAAGCGCGAACCCAAAACTGTTCGACGCCGACCAAGCTGAGTACTTCAGTACCCTGGCTTAACAGGGTCCCTGCACCAACCAAACGATCTTGCACCATCGCTCGCCAAGGGGCAGCTAACGTGGCACGCTCAAGATTAAGCGCCGCTTGGTCTCGCACCACGCGTGCTTGCGTTAATTGCGCTTGAGCTTGGCGTAGCTGTGGTTCACGGAGCACCAATGCACGGCGTTCAGCACTGAGTTGGCGGCCAAACGATTCATACTCACTTCGGGCGCGCTGTTGCTCCGCTTGTTCTAGTGCTAACTGTGCCTGCGCGTTGGCCAACTGCGCTTCGGCATCTTCTAGAATCAGACGTAAATCGGCCTGATCGATATAAGCAACTGGCGCTCCTTGTTCGACGACCTGACCTGGAAGAACGCCTTCGCCAAAGCGCTCTAGCTGACCAGCCACCCGACTGGCTAACATGGTGGATTTTTCTGCTTCAACTCGACCAAAACCGTTAAGCATCGGCGCTTGCAGGCGCTCTTCAGCCGTCATGACATCCACTAATGGGGGCGCTGCGGGTGGTGGCGGGCGGCGCTCAACACGAGGCGGCTGGCTGATAATCCACCAAGCTAAGGTTAAGCCGCCAACGAAAACCAATAGCGCTGCCAATGCGCCGAAACCGATACGGCCTTGTTGAGAGGGGGCGTGAAAGTGAGGGGAGGTCATTACCGCGCGGCATCCGTTGGCTAAGGGCGAAAATTCCAGAGAAAATGGCGTATGATGCTAGCATCACCGATACGCAAGCAATGATTAGGTAAGTAATGTGCAAATAGTGTGCAACCCGTTAAGCATCACTGCATCGTGCGGTTTAACTGCTGACGGGCCTACAATACCTGTCATTATTATTTTGCAAAGCACTAAATTCACTGGTTAATGTGACGTCATGAAAAACACCGCCACTCGCGATAAGTTAATTGAAACCGGTGCCGAGCTGATTGCCCAGCAGGGCTACAATGCGACGGGTATTAATGCCGTTTTAAAAACCTGTGGTGTGCCTAAAGGATCGTTTTACCACTACTTTTCCAGCAAGGAAGATTTTGGGCTGGCGGTAATCGAGCGCTTTGCCAATCAGTATGATGAACGCCTAGCAATACTGTTTGATGACGTTGCATTACCGCCGTTAGAGCGCATACGGCGTTACTTTGCCACAGGGCGTGAGCATATGTTGGACTGTGACCACACCACTGGCTGCTTGATTGGTAACCTGGGTCAGGAGCTTTCGGGGCAGAGCGACACCTTCCGGGATGCACTTAACTTGGTGTTTCAGCGCTGGGAAAAGCGTTTAGCCGTCTGCCTGGAAGAAGCGCAAAATCAAAATGATATTGATAAGGCGATGGTTCCTGAAGCCCTTGCTAGTTTTATATTGTCGGGATGGGAAGGTGCTATATTGCGCGCCAAAACGCTTAAGTCAGTCGCACCCATGGAGCACTTTGAGTCGATTCTATTTGCCCATGTGCTGGTGCCATCAGCGTCGCTTTGCGAAGCAAGCCGCTAGTGACGTGCACGAAAATGGTGCTCTCCACTAGCCACGTCATTGCGCACGGCTGCCAGTAGTGACTCATCTAGCGATGGGTCGTCCGGTGACAGCAGGCCGCACTGAGCCAACGCAGACCGCAAACTTATCTGTTCATCTAAGCGCTGATAAACCACTCGCACACAACAGGGCATGCGCTCACTGTTATCAGCCACCCCCATTTTCAATCCAGTTAAGCGTGTGACTTGGCTTTGGAAGCTGGGAAACAGAATAGTTTGAGTGATTTCATGGCCATTGAGGGTCTCGTGGTCAACCAAAAATAGCCGGTCTGCAAGTTTAACGGCGGTTCCTACGTACCGGTTATGACAGGGTCGCCTTCCCAGAGCGACTTGCATACGCTCGGTGCGCTGGTACACCACACCTCCTTCTCTGGCTTCTAGGCACACCAATGTGCGCATCAAATGCCCAGGGCGCGACATTGAGTGGTAAAGCTCGAAGTAGCGACCTAGATAACGCTCCATACCTTCGCTTCCCCGCTGAATCAACGCATTAGGCCAGGGCAGGGTATTCGGTGAAGTATCCGCATTAAGCTGGCCGGTTTGCACCAGCGCACGGAAGTCGTGGTGAGGCAGCGCAATATCTTCTGGCGTTACCCCAAAAAAGTGGCAAATACGCTGCAGCGCGGCATGGCTTGGGTAATAGCGACCGCTGAGGTAGCGGTTGAATTGAGCACGGTTAATGGATAAGCGGCGGCAAACGTCCGCAATAGACGGGTAGTAGCTGCACAGCAAGCGTAGGTTGGCCACAAAATTATCATGCATGGGAGCGGTTTCAGCGTTCTCAGTAAGCGTCGGTGCGGCTAATGTGACGCTTCGCTCTGCATAGTGCAATAGCTACCTAACAGCGCCGTTGCGTCAATCAGGTGCGATTTTAATTAGCATCTTGCGAGGCCAAGTGATGGACACCCGCAGCGCCGCTCCCACTCCAGCGAAAGCTAAAATATACAGCTTCGCTCGGTACTAATGATGGCTCTTAAAACCGTCTAGACAGTGCTGATAATTAGCGCTGCATTGACGCCACCGAAACCGAACCCGTTGCACAATACATGCTTAGTGGCGTGATTTTGATGGGGTGCCGTGACGAAGGTTAAATCCTGCATATCATCATCGCAGTGCTCAAGATTGATGGTGGGCGGAAGCTGCTGGTTATTGACTGCCAATACAGAAAAAATACTCTCAATGCCCCCTGCTGCGCCTAATAGATGCCCGGTGGCGGCTTTCGTTGCCGAAATAGGGATGGCAGGCAAACGCTCACCGAATACGTTACGCAATGAGGCAACTTCAGCTCGGTCGCCAACGGGCGTCGATGTGGCGTGGGCATTGATATGATCAATAGCATCAGTAGAAAGGTTCGCCATGCCCAGCGCCGCTTGAATCGCGGCTGCTGCGCCGGCCCCATCCTTTGGGCCTGCCGTCAGGTGGTAGGCGTCTGCGCTGGTGCCGTAGCCGCTAATGATCGCTAACGGCGTTGCGCCCCGCGCGATCGCATGCTCAAGTGTTTCGATCACCATAACGCCAGCGCCTTCTCCCATCACAAAACCGTTACGGGCTTTATCAAAGGGTCTGGACGCGTGTTCAGGGTTGTCTGCTTCTGTGGAAAGGGCCTTTAGGGCGTTAAAGCTGGCAAGTGATAGCGGGTCAATACACGCCTCTGCGCCGCCGACGAGGGCAACATCGGCTTCTCCGCTGCGTATTATGCGCATACCATCACCAATCGCCTGTAGGCCAGCCGCGCAAGCCGTCACCGGGCAACCAAGAGGGCCTTGAAAGCCATAACGGATGGACAGGTTACCAGCAGCCAAATTGGCCAGAAAGGCGGGCACCGTGAAGGGGGAAAGTTTGCGATAGCCGCGCTCAACAAGGGTTCTGTGAGCTTGTGTAATGGTCGGGAAGCCGCCAATGCCAGAGCCAATAATGGTGGCCGTTCGGCGTTGTTGGGCTTGCTCAACGGGGAACCAGTTGGCCTGTGACAGCGCCTCTTTGGCTGCCGCCAATGCGTAGAGGCTGAACAAGTCCATTTTGCGCTGCTCTTTGGGGTCGGCTATCTCATTCAGGTCAATACCGCCGCTGGGGTCTTGGTCAATGCTCGGCACCACCCCGGCAATTTTGATCGGGATACTGCTTGTGTCAAAGCGGTCAATGGTGCTGATGCCTGACTGTCCATTAATCAGACGCTGCCAAGTTGTATTGACGCTGTTGCCCAGTGGGCTGACCATACCCATGCCGGTAATCACGATAGTTGAGTGCATAGTGACTCCTGAGTTATTGATAGGGTCACCCTAGCAACGGCCAATATATGATCAAGATAATATTTAAGCTTTGTTCGAAAACTGCCTGTGCTTGACAATACTGCGTTAAAAATCACCTCGAAATGCTCATTTACACCGCGTAAATTCCGCTTTCTCGTTGATTTTTGCCTTGTCTAGTCTTCGCTCGCCGACTTTTCGTACAAACCCTAGCTGACGTATGACGAGGTAGGTATGCCTTATCCCAAGAGCCATAAATCGAAAACCAAAGAGCGCATTTTGGCTTCGGCGACGGAGCTATTTAGCCGTAATGGCTTTCATAAGGTGTCGATTGGCCAGATCATGAAACTCGCTAAGATGACGCATGGTGCCTTTTATGCGCATTTTGCGTCGAAAGAGGCCCTGTACCATGAGTCTATTCGCTTGACCCTTGATAACAGTCGGGCGGCTAGGCTGGTAAAAGGCCCGCTTTCGTTGCAGCACTTAACCGAATTAGTTGCGAACTACTGCAATCTTCAAGAGCTGGAAGCTAAGCATAGGCCCGGGCCTGAAGCGGTACTGTTCAATGAAATAGGTAGTGAAAAAGCAGAAATTCGCACTATGTTTGAAGCGTCATATATGAGCATGAAAAAGATGCTTGAAACACGGCTGATAGCGTTGAGTAAGCTGAAACAACTCCCCCTTGCCAATGACCGCAAGTTAATTGCTGATAAATCCAGGGTCATATTGGCCTCTCTGGTAGGGGCTGTCGCGATTGCCAAAAGCTTGCCGGAGGAGATGGAACGTAAGCAGGTGTTGTTAGCCACGCAACGTCAAATTTTACTAATGCTCGGGGTCAGCGAAGCTGAGGCGGAGCGTATGATGCAAGCACAGTAGTTCGGCCGTCGACTGAAGAGAGTCTCGATATGTTGTTTGACGCGTTAGTGTTCTTAATCGGCGTTGAATGAGTGATTCGGCAGACTGCCCAAGACGAAGCGGGTAAAAAACTGGATAATGGCCGCCATCAGCCTATGGCCCCAAGACCTTCAGCACATTTATCTATCCGGATGCCCGCTCATGGAAATCAAAGTTAACTATCTCGACAACCTCCGCTTAGAGGCCAAGTTCGACGATTTTACGGTTATCTCCGACCAGCCGATTCGCTACAAAGGCGACGGCTCGGCACCGGGGCCGTTTGACTACTTCCTGGCGTCGTCTGCCATGTGTGCGGCCTACTTTGTAAAGGTTTACTGCAACGCCCGCGATATTCCTACCGAAAATATTCGCCTGTCACAGAACAATATCGTCGACCCAGAAGACCGCTATAAGCAGATTTTCAAAATCCAGGTCGAGTTGCCGGAAGATATTTCTGAAAAAGATCGCCAAGGTATTCTGCGCTCCATCGATCGCTGCACGGTTAAGAAGGTGGTTCAAACCGGCCCTGATTTCCAGATCGAAACGGTAGAAAACATCGATGAAGACGCCCAGGCACTGCTGATGGGAGCGCCGGAGGGCAGTGCTACTTATATTCCAGGTAAAGATCTGCCGTTAGAGCAAACCATTGCCAATATGAGCGCGATGCTGGCTGACCTGGGCATGAAGATCGAGATCGCCTCCTGGCGCAATATCGTGCCCCATGTTTGGTCGTTGCATATTCGCGATGCGGCTTCGCCAATGTGTTTTACCAACGGCAAAGGAGCTACCAAAGAGAGCGCACTATGCTCGGCGCTGGGCGAATTTATTGAGCGCTTAAGCTGTAACTTCTTCTATAACGATCAGTACTTTGGTGAAGAGATTGCCAACAGCGATTTTGTTCACTACCCCAATGAGAAGTGGTTTCAGCCGGGGCCAAACGATGAACTTCCCGCCGAAATTCTCGACGACCATTGTCGCGATATTTACAACCCTGAAGGCGAGCTGTGTGGCTCACATCTGATCGATACCAATTCTGGTCGCGAAGATAGGGGGATTGTATCGCTTCCGTTTGTGCGTCAGTCCGACGGTGAAACGGTCTACTTTCCCTCCAATCTGATCGAAAACCTGTTCCTGAGTAACGGCATGAGCGCGGGTAATACCTTGGTAGAAGCCCAGGTGCAGTGCCTGTCGGAAATTTTCGAGCGGGCGGTGAAGCGTGAGATCCTCGAGCAAGAATTAGCTCTGCCGGATGTACCGCAGGACGTGTTAGCCAAGTATCCAAGTATCGTAGAAGGTATTAACGCCCTGGAAGCCCAAGGGTTTCCGGTGTTGGTCAAAGATGCCTCTATGGGCGGGCAGTTCCCGGTGATGTGCGTTACCTTAATGAACCCGCGTACCGGCGGTGTATTTGCTTCGTTTGGTGCGCACCCGAGCTTTGAAGTGGCGCTGGAGCGTAGCCTGACCGAGTTGCTCCAGGGCCGTAGCTTTGAGGGCTTGAATGATCTGCCGCTGCCGACGTTTAACTCGCAAACCGTATCTGAACCCAACAACTTCGTTGAGCACTTTATCGATTCGGTGGGCGTCGTTTCCTGGCGCTTCTTTAGTGCCAAGCCCGATTTTGAATTCAGCGAATGGGATTTCTCTGGCAGTAATGAGGAAGAGGCCGCGACGCTGTTTGGCATTTTTGAGGAGCTGGGCGCGGAAGTGTATATGGCGGTCCACGAAGACCTGGGCGCACCCGTCTGTCGCATTCTGGTGCCGGGTTACTCAGAGGTGTATCCCATTGAAGACTTAATCTGGGATAACACTAATAAAGCGTTGGATTACCGCGAAGATATTCTCAATCTGCATCGCTTGGATGACGCTCAGCTTACCGATCTGGTTGAGCGGCTGGAAGAGAGCCAGATGGATGACCACGCCGATATCATCACGCTGATCGGTATCGAGTTTGATGAGAACACGGTGTGGGGGCAGCTAACGATCCTAGAGCTGAAGCTGCTGGTTTACCTTGCGCTGCAACGCCATGAAGAGGCACTGGACTGCGTGCAGATGTTCCTGCAGTACAATGATAATACCGTTGAGCGCGGCCTGTTCTATCAGGCGGTAAACGCGGTGTTAGAGATTACCCTGGATGATGAGCTAGAGCTCGACGATTACCTACCCAATTTCCAGCGCATGTTTGGTGAAGCGACCATGGCGGCTGTTGTGGGGTCGGTGAGTGGCGAAGTACGCTTCCATGGCTTAACGCCGACTAACATGCAGTTAGAAGGTCTGGAGCGCCACCAGCGCTTGATCGAAAGCTATAAGAAGCTTCATGCGGCACGAGCGGCGAAAGCAGGGGTTTAAACATTCCCCAAACGCGCTGCTAGTTAACTGTTTTGCTGGTGTTACGGCGCCAGCAGAGCAGGTCGCTATTTTGCCCGAACAGACGGTCTAATCAGCAGAGTGGAACCAAGATTGGTGGCTGAGGAATTCGATTAACTCGTGGCGAAACAGCTTGGCCCTTGCTGAAAGGCTACGCCGGTAAGGCCATACTAAGAAGATCTCACGGTGGCGTCCCCGCCACTCAGGAAGCACTCGTATTAGCTCGCCCGCTTGTAAGCTGTTCGCCACCATACTGGCGGGCATCAAGGAGACGCCTGCTCCCGATATTGTGAGGTTCAGCACAATATTCATATCGTTACTGATATGAAAATGGCTCTTGTGGCAAGCGCACTGGCTGCCGTCTTGATGGAACAACTGCCAGTCGCTAAACATCTTTGCCGCCACGCTGGGACATGCCTGTAGTTCTTTAATGGTGCTCGGAAGAGGATGCTTCATCGATGATGAAGCCACCAAAATCGGCTCTATATAGCCCAGGTGTTTTTGAATCAGCGTCGAGTCTTTTTGTGGTCCAGAGCGAAGCGCAATATCCGCCTGATGGTCGCGAATATCCACCACATTGTTATCGAGTTCGATTGTCAGCGCAATCTCAGGGTAGCGGTCAATAAAGTGACGCCAAAACGCATCTAGTGGCCCGCTGCCCAGATTGACGGGCGCCATAACCTTCAATGGCCCACTCAGGCTATGCAGTGTTTGATCTAGGTCTGAAATTCGCTGATCCAGTGCGAGTACTAACTCCTCACATTCGCGGAAGTAGGACTCACCCTGAGGCGTCAACGTTAACCCCTTGGTTGAACGATAGAGCAACTCTACGCCGAGTGTGGCTTCTAGTGCGCTTATGCGCCGCGACACAGTGGCAATGGTCATCTTTAACGTTGCTGCCGTAGCCGTGAGGCTGCGTTGGTTAGCGGCCACGATAAAGATATTTAGGTCATCAAGAGAGGGTTTTTGCATTTTGCAATTCTGTAAAATTGATTCTCATATATTGGCATATATTACCGTTATAGGTGTTTGTTAGTCTGTTTGCACTCAAACATCACCCTTAGGTACTGCCATGAAACACAGAATTATCTTCGCTATTCTCATGTCGTTTACGCTATCGCTGATTATGTCCGCTTGGGTGACGTACGTGAATATTGGAACGCGTGCTGATTTTGTGGGCATCTGGATGCACGCTTGGCTGCTTGCTTGGCCAGCCGCTGGGATTATCGCGTTTATCTGCGGCCCCTTTATGCATAAATTAGCCCACCGTATTGCCGAGAAAATTTAATAAGTTCACTGATGCACTCTGGTGCAGTGGTTGGTGCAGTCAGTGCACACAACTGCACCGCTGCGCCAAATTTAATTCTTCCCCATGCTTGGTAAAACGTTCTCCGCGGCGCGGTTTTAAGAAGCGCGACCTAAAACGACGCGAATTCCAACATAACGCTAATACAAGAACGCGGAGAACATCACATGCTTGATATGCTCAATGAGCTCCTCTGGGGAAAGATACTGCTAGTGCTGCTGGTAGGCGTTGGTATCGGTTTTACCGTTGCTTCTCGCTTTGTGCAGTTTCGTTATTTCGGCCAAATGTTTCGTATTTTGGGGTCGGGTCAGGCTTTTAAGCGTAATAAACACGGCCACTTAAGTTCGTTTCAGGCACTTGTCCTGTCCGTGGCGGGGCGCGTCGGCGGCGGTAATATTGCCGGTGTAGCGGTCGCGATCACGCTAGGTGGCCCGGGGGCTATTTTCTGGATGTGGCTGGTGGGCCTGATGGGAATGGCGACTAGCTTTTTAGAATGTACTTTGGCGCAAACCTACAAAGAAGCGGAAGGTGATGGCACTTATCGCGGTGGCCCGGCGTATTACATTGTTAAAGGGCTAGGCAAGCAGTGGCGCTGGCTGGCAGCGTTTTACTCGGTGCTATTGCTGCTAACCTTTGGTTTTGCCTTTACCGCGCTGCAGTCTTATGCGGTAGCGACTTCATTTGGCGACGCCTTCGGTGTACCGGTGCTTTACAGTGGCATTGCCCTGGCGATGCTGGTCGGGCTGATTATTTTTGGTGGCATCAAACGTATTGCGCGCATCTCAGAGTTTCTGGTGCCTTTTATGGCGGTCAGCTATATCGCCATTGCGCTGCTGGTCATCGCCATGAACATTAATGAAATTCCCGGTGTTATTACGCTAATCATAAAAAGTGCTTTCGGCCTTGAACCGCTAATTGGTGGCGGTATTGGTGCGGCCATTATGATGGGGTTGAAGCGTGGCCTGTTTTCTAACGAAGCGGGTCTGGGCAGTGCGCCTAATGTAGCGGCAGTTGCTTACGTGCCGCACCCGGCCAACCAAGGCATTGTGCAGGCATTTTCGGTGTTTATCGATACCGTGATTATCTGCTCTGCCACGGCATTTTTGATTCTACTCAGCGGTGTATATGACCCAGCGGCAGGCGCTGGCGTTGAAGGTATCGCTCTTACCCAGGCGGCGCTAGCCGACCATGTAGGCGAATGGGGGCGCACCTTTGTTAGCCTCGCGCTGCTGCTGTTTGCGTTCAGTACTATTTTGTACAACTACTACCTGGGTGAGAACAGCCTCAACTTCTTTAGCCGCGACAACCAGAATCTGTTTAACGCTTTCCGGGTCGCCATTGTATTGCTGGTGTGCTGGGGCGCGACCACAGATCTTGGCACTGTGTTCGGCTTTGCCGATGTCACTATGGGGCTATTGGCCGTGGTCAACTTAGTGGCGCTGATTCTGTTGTTCAAGTGCGGCCTGCGCATCCTTAATGATTACGATAACCAGCGTCGCCAAGGTATCAAGCGGCCGATCTTCGATGCCAGTCAACATCCGGATCTTGAGCTGGACCCGAAGGCGTGGGAGCTAGAGCCTAAAGAGGCTGAGGCGTTAAAGCAGCGCTTGGCAAGCGCGCCTGCTAAGTAAGCCTGCACATGTACTAACGCTATTCGATAAGGAGAGACTATGTCCCGCGTACTCATGCTCTACACCGGCGGTACCATCGGTATGCAGCCATCACCACATGGGTATGTGCCTTGCGCGGGGCTGGCCGAACGTTTAAGCGCATGCATGGCGCTGGCCGACGACAGGTTGCCAGCGTTTGATGTACTGGAAATGCAGCCGCTGATTGATAGCGCTGAGCTAATGCCCGATGCCTGGAACCGTTTAGTGGCACTGTTAGCAAGCCACTGGCAAACATACGATGGGTTTGTAGTGCTACACGGAACCGACACCATGGCGTATAGCGCCGCTGCGCTGTCGTTTATGCTTGGCGCGCTAGACAAGCCGGTGATTTTCACCGGCGCCCAAATTCCTTTGGGGGAGCCCCGTAGCGATGCACTGAATAATCTTGTCAGTGCACTGCAACTGGTGGCTCACCCTGCAACACCTTGTGAGGTAAGTCTGGCCTTTCATGATCGACTGCTGCGCGGTAATCGCGCTCGCAAGGTACGCACTCAGGGGTTAGATGCCTTTGACTCTCCTAATTTTCCCTGGCTTGCCGAGCTGGGCATTGCCATATCTTACCCACAGCCCTCTGCATTGCTGAGTGGGCGGCCTGACTTTGCCCCCATTGAGATGGATGATGATGCAGTCGCAATATTGCCTCTCTATCCTGGTATGTCGCTGCGCCGCGCCAAGGAGCTGCTGGCCGATGAGCGCTTAAAAGGCTTGATTCTGCATAGCTACGGCGTGGGCAACCCGCCTAGTTTTGAAGGCCAGCTGTTAACGGCGTTAACGGCGGCAAATGAACGAGGGGTCGCACTGCTTAACGTGACTCAGTGCGCCCAAGGGGAAGTCGTACAGGGAGCTTATGCCACCGGCGCGGCGCTGAACCAAGCCGGTGTGATTGCGGGAGGCGACATCACGTTAGAAGCCGCCGTTGCAAAGCTCACAGTGCTGCTAGGTCGTGGGATGAGCGGCTCTGCGCTGCGCAGGGCGCTTAGCGGCTCATTACGAGGTGAGTGCAGCTAGTATCTTGCCCTCTAGTGCTTTTTAACCTTCCAAATCCGCCAGGTTAGGATCGCGATAATCAGCGTACTCAGTGGCGCTATGACGGAAGCGGCAAGGTTGGGTTCGATATCGACACCTAGCGCTCTTAAGCTTTCCAGCCCTAGTTTCATTAAGCTGAAAATGTAGTAGCTGATGACGATGATCGAGAGGCCTTCAACGGCCTTTTGGATTTTGAGCTGGCTGCTTGCGCGGGCATCTAAGCTCTGCAAAATTTTGTAGTTTTGCCTCTCGATTTCGACCTGGGTGCGGGTACGCAACAAGTCGTTTAAGCGTGTGGCGCTGGTGGCCAGCGTTTCTACGCGGCGATTCATGGCATCGCAGTAGCGCACGGCCGGTTCAAACCGCCGCAAAATAAACATGCCCAGCCGAGGATAATTACCGATACGCTCCTCGCGCAGCTCATTGATGC
Organism: Vreelandella venusta; assembly: GCF_007989605.1. GTDB lineage: Bacteria > Pseudomonadota > Gammaproteobacteria > Pseudomonadales > Halomonadaceae > Vreelandella > Vreelandella venusta. The sequence continues at coordinate 105,450 of NZ_BJUL01000001.1, forward strand.
GTGCCAACACGATGCTGGCATAGGCATCGGTCGCGCTAAAGCGTTGGCGTGTTTGTACACCGCAGCGTTCGAGTTTTGCCGAGAGCAGTGTTAAGGCGTTGAGCAGCGGTTCGGCTGGAGAGGTGTGCTGTTCGGCGTGTTGGTGAGAGAGCGCAGACAGCTCCGTTTCATAGTGTTGTAGCTCACGGCTGAGTGCTTTGGCTTCCGGTAGCGCCAGCATTGCCATTATGCGGTAAGTCTCAATATCAAATAAGCGTCTTGCCATCCTGCCTAGTCGATAGCTATCCAGATTATCGTTAACCATTAGCAATCGGTTTCTTTGCTGATCATCCAGGTTGAAGTCGCTCCAAACCGTGGCATCTCCGCCGCCTACCTGTGAACCCGCTGGCTGATCTAATCCATAGGCCTCCACGCTACCTGCCCATCGATTAGCCGTTTCCACGCGTAATACGCTGGCGCTGATTATTTTATCGGCAACATCCGCGAGCAAACGGGCTAAAAAAGTAGGTGGTGTTGGCCAAATGCGAGGGTTGCTGTTGTTGTCGTGCTTAATGGTCAGCGTAAAAAACTCGGTGTGCCGCTCCCACTTTACTAAGCAACCCTGGCAACTGACTATTTGCTGCACCTGGTCGGGCGTGACAGTGACCTCTGTCAGCTCTGCTAGGCGATTAAGCAACGTCGTAACGTCATCGCCTTCAAGCGTAAAAGCGTAGTGATGAAGACAAGCAGGCCCTTCAAAATAGATGGGAGGCCGCGCGTGAAGCTCGTTATGTAATGCCGTGTGTTGAGCATGCATGAAACAAATTACCTGATCTATTGTTGTTACAAGTGTTGTAAAGAGTGTCGTTAAGAGCGTTGTGACGAATGTTGTTATGAATAACCAGTTTGTTGGCTAACCGAGTTGCCAAGCGGCGTTAGCCAAAGAACCAATAGCAGACAGTGATGGCAGTAATAATGCCCGCAGCGTCAGCGATGAGTGCACAGCCCAGACCATGGCGAATACGGGTAACGCCGACCGCGCCAAAATAGACCGCTAGCACGTAGAAGGTCGTCTCGGTGCTGCCTTGCAGGGTGGCGGCCAGCAGGCCAGGAAAGCTATCGACGCCAAAGTTGTTCATTGTCTCAATCATCATGGCCCGCGAGCCGCTACCAGAAAGCGGTTTTACAAAGGCGGTAGGCAGCGCATCTACAAAGCGAGTGTCCCAACCAATCCCTTCCACTAACCAGCGAATGCCACTGAGCCCTGCGTCCAGAACGCCGCTGGCACGCAGTACGCCAACCGCCACCAGCATGGCAATAAGATACGGCAGCAGGGTGACGGTAAAACTGACACCTTCTTTTGCTCCTTCAATAAAGGCGTCATACACCCTGACACCACGCAGTGCGCCGACCACTAAAAACATCATGACAATAGTGAATAACGTGAGGTTACCCACCAGTGTTGAAGCAGCCGCCAATGCCTGGGCCGACATGCCCGCCAGCGTAGTAATTAATAATCCCAAGGCAAGCGCTGCGGCGACCAAATAGGCCAGCACCACGGGTTGCCAGAGCTTTAAGCGTTGCACAAGTGCAACCGCAAGTAGCCCTGCCAGGCTGGAGGCGCTGGTAGCCAGCAGAATCGGCAGAAAGACCAAGGTTGGCTCGGCCGCGCCTTGCTGAGCACGATAAATGAAGATCGTGACAGGTAGCAGCGTCAGTGATGAGGTATTGAGTACTAAAAACAGGATTTGTGCGTTGCTGGCGGTATCGCGGCTCGGGTTGAGACTTTGCAGCGATTGCATGGCTTTAATGCCAATCGGTGTCGCAGCGTTATCTAAGCCTAGAATATTAGCCGCAAAGTTCATGCTAATTAGCCCCATGGCAGGGTGGCCCCGGGGCACTTCTGGCATTAGGCGGGAAAACAGTGGGTCAAGCACGCGGCCTAGTAAGCGAATCATGCCGGCCTTTTCGGCAATTGAAAGAAAGCCTAACCAAAGCGTCATCGTGCCTAGCAGCACTAAAATAATATCTACGCTGACGCTTGCCATATCGAACAGCGACTGCACTAAGCGAGCAAAAATCTCGCTATCGCCACCGACTAACCACTGCCACAAAGAGGCTGCAAACGCAGCAATGAAAAAGCTTAACCAAATTCCGTTTAGCATAGTGGGTAGGCATCCTGGGCAGTGAAGCAGTTGTATTTTTATAACGCTGCTTATCCTACCCAATGATTGCCTGCAATCGCTAACCTGATAGCGAAAGAAAAAACAGAATCAGTGGAGGAGAGAGTAGTGACAGGATAAAGCCGCTGACCACGGCAATCGGGACACAGGCCACACCGCCGTGCTGCTGGATCACCGGCAAGGTAAAGTCCATCGACGTTGCGCCGCCATAGCCAATGGCTAGCGCGGTGTGGCGGTGGATAACGAGCGGAATCAGAATAAATGCCAGCAGTTCGCGCGTTAGATCGTTGAAAAACGCCACGCCGCCCATTAATGGGCCAAGTTGATCGCCAATCAAAATAGCCGAAAGCGAATACCAGCCAAAGCCAGATGCCATGGCTAAGCCTTCATTCCAGCTAAGCGAGAGAAGCGGGGCGGCTAATAAGCCAGCCAGCAGCGAACTCAGCGCAAGGGTAACCGCGATGGCAAGTCCCAGGCGATTCAACAATATTTGTTTAAGTGGCATGCCAGAATTGCGTAGTTGGCAGCCAATCAGTACCAATAGTGCGTATAGCACCCATTCGGCAAGCCAGTCGGCGGCGGTAAACAGCGTTTCACCAATCATCGGGCCAATTAGCAAACCAAATGCCACGCCAGCGGCCACCACACCTACCAACATGAGTGACCCCTGCATAGCAGCCAGCTTGCTAGTAGGAGCGTTCTTGACTACCGGTGAATTACCGGCTTTCAACGCCACTTGGCGCGATAACCACCATAGAGCAGCTAGGTTGAACACCGTCGTAATGCTAAACAGCAGCAGCGCGTTGCCGCCTAACCTTGAAAGTTGGCTACCCAGGTTTTCAAGGCCTGCAAGACTTATCCCCATAAATAATAGAATCAAATAAACCGAGCCATTAACGGCTCGGTTGATGAGATTCAGTAAACGGGCAGCACGAACACGTACTAAGTAGCCTAACAAGAGAGGCAATAAAACAATCAGTAATCCAGAAAGCATTTAAGGTGCGTTACCCCCCGCGGGGTTGAATTGAGTCATGGCGAGGTAAGTCTGACGACGCCCCTCTTTTCGATATTCTGCCGAGAGGATCAGACCTGGCCAATCTGGATGAAAATTAATGTGTAAATATCGGTCGGGTTTTTCTTTATCAATCAGCGTGACGCGGGTGGCTTCGAACTCACCGGCGGGAACGGTAATGGTGCTGGGCCCGTTGATATTCTGCTGATCGACATAGTACTGAAAGTGTTCATCACGTCCACGATGATCAACAAACTCGATATCACAGGGAGTGCTTACCATGCAGCCTTCATGACCCGCTCGTCGGGAAAGATCAAATAGCGCGGCCTGGCGATCAAGCGAGCTAATATCACTTTCGTTGAGCTGGTAACTGTCGCCGACACCCAGTAACGAATAACTGCTGTTATAGAGCAAAGAGCGAGTCGAGGTATCGTCTATCGAAAAGCGACTACGCTCCTCACCTCGGGCAATCGCGACAGCAAAATGCATATTGCTTAACCAGTGAAGCCCCTCATTGCTGAGCGTATGGGTGATGGTTGCACCGGGCCAGCCGCGTATTTCTAAACGGTATTGGGCCTGGAAGGGGTGTGGAGCCTGCAGAGTTTGCTCATCTTGAGTAGTATTTGCTGCTGCTAACCCACACAGGGAAAACAGACAAGCGCCCAACACTGTGCTCACAGACTTAGGGTGTCTGATGCTCTTTGTAACATAACGCAAAGGCCCTTCCTCCTTCTCGTGTGTTTTCCTAAGAGCCTTTAGCGGGCGCTTGGTTCCCAGCGCAGTATAGCGTGCGTATGGCTAAGCGTCAGTAGCCTGATGCTGGGCTAATTGTTGCTAACGTTTCACCCGCTTCAAATGCCTTAATATACGCAATAACTTGATCAATGGCGTCATTGAGTGGTGTAGGCGCTGCCATATGGGGCGTTACTACGACGTTTGGATGTTGCCAAAGGGGGTGGTTGGTAGGCAAAGGCTCTTCACAGAAAACGTCTAGCAGGGCACCACGCAGATGTCCTGGCTTATTGGCTTCACCGAGCGCATCGAGCAACGCCTGCTCATCAATTAGGCTGCCGCGACCGGGATTAATAACACTGGCGCCTTCGGGCAGTTTCGCTAGCTGCTCGGCGTTAAGAATACCTTCAGTAGCAGGAGTATCTGGCAAAATGGTGACTAAGCTCTGCGCTTGGCCCAGTAGCTCATCAAGACCCTCGTCACCATGCAGGCAGCGTACGCCGCTAATCTGTTTAGCTGAGCGGCTCCAGCCAAGTACCGGAAATCCTGCTTGCGACAAGTGAGTGGCTACGTAACTGCCGATTGCGCCAAGGCCTAATATGCCAACTGGCCACTGTGTTTTGTCAGGCACGGCTTGGGGCTGCCAAGTAGCGCTCTGCTGTTGAGTGGCGTAGCGGTCCATGCTGCGGTAGAAGTGCAGTACGCCATATAGCACGTAATCTGCCATGAGTTCGCCCATGCCAGCATCACGTAATTTCACGATAGGAACATCGCTTGGAAGGCCGGGTGTTTTCAGTAAGTAATCAACACCCGCTCCCAGATTAATAATGCCTTTGAGTTGGCTTTGTTCCTGCAGTAAATGCTCTGGGGCTTTCCAAACGGCAAGGTAGTCGGCGTTTTTGCGCTCATCTTCAGGTGCGTTACTTGTCAATACAGTGGCTTGGGGAAACGCTTTCTCAAGTGCGGCTTGCCACTGGGCTGAATCATCAATATGGATGACTAGTTTCATTTTTCCTCCTGACTGCATGTTAACTATGGTTACGCTACCACGGCTTACCACAATTTTTGTCATAAAGGCTTTGACCAGCAACCAAGGGTCGGTGCTAGTATCGCCCTAAGACGACATTGGCAGGCCTACTGCGGGGGTGGCCAGGTCGATCCTGTGGCCCAGCGCAGCTAACTTACAATAGATAGCGCTGGTTCTTAGTGATCTTTGATGGCGAGTTGCCCGATGACTGAGGTTTCCCTGCCCTTCACACGTGAAGAGTACGCTAATCGGCTTTGGAAAGTGCGCGCAGAGATGGCGGGCCGTGGTATTGACGTTCTGATCGTCAGTGATCCTTCCAACATGGCGTGGTTGACCGGCTACGACGGCTGGTCATTTTATGTTCATCAATGCGTATTGGTGGGCCTTGAAGGCGAACCTGTATGGTTTGGCCGCCGTATGGATGCCAACGGCGCGCTGCGCACCTGCTGGATAGACCCCGATAATATTACCTACTATCCGGATTACTATGTTCAAAATCCGGATATGCATCCAATGGAGTATCTTGCCCAATCGATCATGCCTGACCGCGGCTGGCATACCGGTGTGGTGGGCATGGAGATGGATAACTACTACTTCTCTGCTAAAGCCTACCAAAGCCTTTTGCGTGAGCTTCCCCATGCGCGCTTTATGGATGCCAACGCACTCGTGAATTGGTGCCGGGCGATTAAGTCGCCGCAAGAAATCGCTTATATGCGTGTGGCAGCAAAAATTGTTGAGGGGATGCACACGCGTATTTTGGAGGTTATTGAGCCCGGGCTGCCAAAGAGTAAGCTGGTGTCGGAAATTTACCGCGTCGGCATCGAGGGATTTGTCGACGAGAATGGTAAGGTATTTGGCGGCGATTACCCCGCTATTGTGCCGATGTTGCCAACCGGTAAAGACGCTGCTGCGCCGCACCTTACCTGGGACGACACGCCATTTCGCAAAGGTGAAGGCACGTTTTTTGAAATTGCTGGTGTCTTCAAGCGTTACCACGCGCCGATGTCGCGCACCGTATTTTTAGGTACGCCGCCAACCGACTTTATTCGTGCTGAATCCGCTTTGCTGGAAGGCATTGAGGGTGGCTTGGCTGTGGCTAAGCCGGGCAATCGTACGGCGGATATTGCCATGGCACTGGGTGCGGCGATGGATAAGTACGGTTTTGACCGTGGTGGCGCTCGCTGTGGTTATCCGATTGGCATCTCGTACCCGCCGGATTGGGGCGAACGCACGATGAGCTTACGCCCCTCAGACGAAACTATTCTTCAGCCCGGGATGACGTTTCACTTCATGCCTGGTCTATGGGTAGAAGACTGGGGGCTGGAAATTACCGAAAGCATTCTGATTACTGAAGATGGTTGTGAAACCCTGGCTAATTTTCCGCGCCAGCTGTTTGTTAAGTAGCTGTCTATACAATACAAGGGATATAAAATGACGCTTCAACCGAACCAACTGCGGCCTAGTCCTATTTCCGCCACCGTTGATTTCGACGCCGATGGCGTACAGCACGGCTTTTTAAAGCTGCCGATTTCCACCGATGAGTCTGCCTGGGGCGCGGTAATGATACCTATTACCGTGGTTAAAAATGGCGAAGGCCCCACTGCGCTATTAACGGGCGGAAATCATGGTGATGAATACGAAGGCATAACGTCGCTGTTGAAGCTCTCTTCCACGTTGAAAGCGGAAGAGGTAATTGGGCGAGTCATTATTGTACCGTGTATGAACACGCCTGCAGTCATGGCCGGAAAGCGCACCTCGCCGATGGATAAAGGCAACTTGAATCGTAGTTTTCCAGGGGACCCAAACGGCACCGTAACGTCGCAAATCGCTGATTACTTTACTCGCGTGCTGGTTCCTCTTAGCGATGTAGTGCTCGACTTGCACTCTGGTGGCCGTACGCTGGATATTTTGCCGTTCGGTGCTTCTCATGTTTTAGACGATAAGTCTCAACAGCAGGCAGCGTTGGAAGGCGCTAAGGCGTTCGGTGCTCCCTACGCGATGGTGATGTTTGAGCTAGATGCAGAAAAGCTGTTCGATACGGCCTGTGAGCGCCAGGGCAAAGTATTTGTGGCCACTGAACTTGGCGGCGGTGGCACGTCCACGCCGCAAAGCATTGCGATTGCTGAGCGTGGTGTACGCAATTTTTTGATCCATTACGGTTTGGTGCAAGGCACAGTGGAAATGCCCGAAGGTGGGCAAATGTATCTCGATATGCCTGATGCCAGCTGCTACGTGCAAAGCCAGCATTCTGGGGTGTTAGAGCTGTTAGTGGCGTTAGGTGATGAAGTGAAAAAAGGCCAAACCATTGCCTATGTTTACGATATGACCCGCAGCGGTACCGCTCCTGTGGCTTACAAAGCGGAACGTGACGGCATCTTAATGGCTCGTCGTGCGCCATCGTTAATCAATATGGGGGACACCCTGGCGGTGATTGCCGATGTTGTTGAACGCCTGGAGGCGTGACAACTCGCATGATGAAATTGGACCGTTATGATTTAAAAATTCTCGATATTCTCTCTCGGGATGGACGAATCACTAAGTCGAAGCTGGCAGAAGCCATCAACCTCTCGGTGAGTCCCTGCTGGGAGCGAGTTAAACGTCTGGAAAATGCGGGCGTTATCGAAGGATATAGCGCGCGCATTAATGCTGATGTATTAGTGCCGCGCAACGCCGTATGGGTGCAGATTGAGCTTAAACAGCACAATGCCGAAAGCTTTTCTCGCTTTGAAGCATTAGTCATGCAAACGCCAGACGCCACAGAGTGCGTGGCGGTAGGTGGCGGTGTGGATTATTTGGTGAAGTTTGAAGTATTTTCCATCGACAGTTATCAACGCTTGATCGATAGTTGGTTGGTCTCGGACGTAGGAATAGAGCGTTACTTTACCTATATCGTGACCAAGTCGGTCAAGCGGACCGAACCAAGCATTGGATCAAATGACTTCTTGTAATGCTGGTTTGTGTAAATCGATCTGCATAAATCGAATTTAACAATCTTTTCCCAGTGCATGATCAACGCTATTTCAGCGTTTCGTTGGCTTAACATGAAATTTAATGCCACTCACCATTCGCTTAGTGAAAGCCATCCATCAATGAATTGGCTAAGCAGAAACAGTCAGATCGCCTAACGCAGAGAGAAACTAATGTCATATTTCACCATTGCCGGTGTTCAAATGCATGCCCTGCACCATGGCGACAATACCGAGGCTATGCGCCATCGGATCGATGCGCTAATGAATCGTTTTCCTCAGGTTCAAATGGTGCTGTTCAGCGAATTAATGCCAATGGGAGCCTCACCGCTCCACGCCCAGGCGTTGCCCAGCGATACCGAAGCATTTTTTTGCCAATTGGCGGCGCAACACCGCATTTGGTTAATTCCGGGATCAATGTTCGAGCAAGTCGGCGAGCATACTTACAATACCTTGGTAGTGATTAACCCTCTGGGCCAAGTTGTAACGCGTTATCGTAAGATGTTTCCGTTCCGGCCTTACGAAGCTGGCGTAGAAAGTGGCAGTGAATTCGTGGTCTTCGATGTGCCAACCATAGGTCGCTTTGGCGTTTCTATCTGTTATGACATGTGGTTTCCCGAGACGACTCGTACCCTGGCTTCAATGGGGGCCGAAGTCATTCTTCACCCCACGATGACCGATACCATTGACCGAGATATTGAGCTGTCAATTGCCCGCACTAATGCGGCGATCAACCAGTGTTACTTCTTCGATATCAATGGCGCTGGCGCGTTGGGGAATGGCCGTTCTATCGTTGTTGGCCCCTCTGGCGATGTGATCCATCAAGCGGGTATTGGTGAAGAAGTCATCCCCATCGAAATTGACCTCAACCGTGTCCGCCGCGAGCGCGAAACAGGGTTGCGCGGTTTGGGGCAGCCACTGAAAAGTTTCCGTGACCGTGAAGTCGATTTTTCGCTGTACCGTAGCGAAAACGGATCCTCTCCTTTCCTTGACACCTTAGGACCACTTGCTAAACCTGTACGTACTGACCAAGACATTTTTTAGGAGTCTATTTGGCTTACCCAATCATCACGAGAAGAATGGATTTCGCGCCAGTTGGATGATTAATTTAGGCGATTATCGCGATATTTAGCGAAACTCCTAGGCAGCACTAGTTCAACACGGCCTTCAGTACGTGTCATACAAGGAGCGAAAACAATGAATAAAATAACGTCCATTGCAGATGTCCGTAGATATTTTTTAAACAATAAAGAGCCGGTTTACTTTATTTCTGCGACGAACTTCAATCTTCTGGGTATCGGTGATTGGGTAGGTAGCTTCCGCCATATTAACTATATTGACTGCTTTGAAGGCAAACAGCGTAATGTCTTTGTGCCTAAGCAGAAGTTTCCCCGCGACTTCGAGAGCATTGAGGATATTAATAACTATCTGCTTGAGCACAAAGAAGTTATTGATTTCATTCAATCACGCGCCAATGGTGAAAGCGCTGGGGTGGCATCATTTTTAATGTTCGATGAACACACCGAAGACGTTTGTGAGCAGCTGGGCCTGCGGGTTGCCTTCCCCCCTGCTGAACTGCGCAAGCGGATGGATAATAAAATTGAGACGGTACGTATTGGTAATAAAGCGGGTGTGCCCAGCGTGCCCAACGTGTTGGCCAGAGTAGGCAGTTATCAGGAGCTTCTAAAGGTCAGCGAGTCGCTTGGTAACGATTTAGTGGTGCAGACCGCGTTTGGCGATTCTGGTCACACCACCTTCTTTATTGCCAGTGAAGAAGACTATTACAAACATGCCGAAGAGATCGAGGCCGAACCCGAAGTCAAGATCATGAAGCGCATCAACTGTCGCGGCTCAGCGATAGAAGCTTGTGCCACGCGTTGCGGTACGGTTGTCGGCCCGTTGATGACAGAGCTGGTAGGCTTCAAATCATTGACTCCTTATAAGGGCGGTTGGTGTGGCAACGAAATGTTCGCTGGCGCCTTTAGTCAGGAAGTGCGTGATTTAGCGCGTGAGTACACCTTTAAGTTTGGTGAAGCACTGCGTGAAGAGGGCTATCGAGGCTATTTTGAGCTCGATTTCCTGATTGATATGGATACCAATGAAGTGTATCTGGGTGAGCTTAACCCCCGTGTGACAGGCGCAAGCTCACTGACGAACGTGGCGGCTTTTGCGCATTCTGATATTCCACTGTTTCTGTTTCACCTGCTTGAGTTTTCGGATGCCGATTTTGATCTGGACATCAATGATATCAATGAGCGCTGGGCGCATCCTGAAAGTGTCGACAGCTGGAGCCAGCTGGTTATCAAGCATACCGATGAAAGCGTTGACCTATTAACGGAGGCGCCTACTACCGGTGTATGGCGTATGAATGCTCAAGGCGAGATTGCTTATGATCATTACAGCTATCACCCCCACGCGGCAGAGAGCGAGCATGAAGCCTTTTTTCTGCGCATTAGTGGTGCAGGAGACTTCCGTTATGAAGGAGCCGACCTGGGTATTTTGATCACCCGAGGGCGGTTAATGGATGATGACTTCCAGCTTAATGAGCGTGCCAAGGCTTGGATAGATGGCATTCGTCGCCAGTACACCGGACAAGCCTTGCAAGATCCAGTGGTGGAGGAAGTTGCCGTCAGCCACGCTATCGGCGGTGGCAACTTCAAAATTCTTTAATCATGGACAGCAACTTTGCTGCAGGCCGGGCGCCTGGTGTGGAGCTGGACAAAGCCTTGACGTTTCGCACCGTGCATGAAGAGGTGGCGGGGCCAAAATGGCAATCGTTGTTCCATTATCACTGGCCTGCCTATGAGCCCTGGTACCTGGCTGAAGGTGAGCGTGAGCGTCCCTCTTATCTGGAGTGTCATAACGCCTTACGCAAGCACATGCCTGAGCTGCTAGTGACTTATCGGACGTTGTGTGAAGTCGCCGGTGGCGGGGATCTCTCGTCACGGCTACTGAGTTTGTATCGTCCGCCGCCGTATATTACTGGTTGCTCGCAGGCGGTATTAACAAGGCCGACGTCAACGTTGCTGGCACGCAACTATGATTATCCGCCGGAGCTATGTGAGGGCACTATTCTCTACACCCGCTGGAATCAGCGTCGTGTTATTGCCATGTCTGATTGCCTTTGGGGCGTGCTGGACGGAATGAACGATTCCGGGCTTGCTGTTTCGCTAGCCTTCGGTGGGCGCAAGGTGGTGGGGGATGGCTTTGGTGCACCGATTATTCTTCGTTACATCCTCGAATTCTGCGATACCGTGCCCGAAGCCGCCGCGGTACTTGCCCGAGTGCCTACCCATATGGCCTACAATATCACCGTGGCAGACGCCTCAGGGCGTTATGTTACGGCGATGATTGCGCCGGATAGCCGTGCCAGCATTCGGCGAGTGCCAGTGGCTACCAATCATCAAAAGAAAATCGAATGGTATGCCCATGCGCTGGCCTCTGAAACCTTGATTCGTGAGCGTCAGCTCTCAATTCTGGTGGACGATGACGCTACCACTGCAGAGCGGCTAATTTCGGCTTTCTCCGCTCCCCCTTTGTTTCGCCATGACTATCGGCGTGGCCTGGGGACAGTGTATACCGCGGTATATCGCACCAAGGAAAAACTTACCCAGTTCCGTTGGCCCGGCAGGGTATTAAATTTGAACTTTGATGAGTTTCCAGAGGAGCAGATTACCGTGCGTTATGGCTCCCGCGGACTGTATGGCTGATGAGTACTGTTGCTGAGGCAAGTGTCGTTGCCAGATAAATACCTAAAAAGGATGGGTGTCGTTATGCAAGAGAATAATTCAACCGAAACTTCCTACACCGCCCTGGGTTTTTATCACAAAATCTCCCAACTTCGTGCTGATACCTGGAATGAACTTAAACGTGATTTAGGTATTCTGACGCGCCTTAAAGAAGAAGATCGCGCCAAAAACTTGATTAAAGCTATCGACATCAAGCTAACGCGCTTAGAGATTATTGAGGACTACCACGCATTTCCATCTAAAGAGGATTTTCGCCATCTTTGGACGCTATTTAATCGCGCTGAATATGCGCTGTTGGATAAAGTCGTTAAGCGTTTGGTGAGGGCATTGATCAGTGAGTCTTATCGTCGACGGCATGTGGATCTCTCTGAGACGGATGCGGGCGCTGAAGACATGGAAGCACTGGACGCCCTTAATCAACTTCGCCGCGGGCACCCGGCTTCCAATAGTTCGGCGCAACCTTACTTTGAACTGCTGATCGTAGACAATCTTTCTAACCAAGAAGAAGACGTGGTGCGTGAAGCATTTCACAATATGCGCCGTCCTGAAGATCGCTTTGTTTACGATGTTGTAACGGTAAAAAGCTTTGAAGATGCGTTGATTGCCATACTGGTTAATCCAAATATACAAGCCTGTCTGATTCGCTATGAATTCCCATATAAGTCAAAGTATAACCTCAGTGCTTTGCGTAATTATCTGGAAGGTCTCTCAGAAAATGAGCTGGAGCACCATAGCGAAGCTGATCGCAGTATCCTACTGAGTTCGATGATTCATGAGTTGCGCCCAGAAATTGATCAATTCCTGGTGACGAGCGGTGATGTTGAAGCCACGGCAAGTCGCGATATTAAGCACTTTAATCGTATTTTCTACCGTGAAACGGATTACATAGAACAGCATCATACGATTCTACGCGCCATTGATAATCGCTATCGCACACCGTTCTTTGATGCTCTGCGTGAATACAGTAGAAAACCCACTGGGGTGTTTCATGCCATGCCCATTTCCAGGGGCAAGTCAGTGACTCGATCTCACTGGGCAGGGCACATGATCGACTTCTACGGCATTAATATTTTTCTGGCAGAAACATCCGCAACATCGGGGGGATTAGACTCGCTGTTGCAACCGTTTGGGCCAATCAAAAAGGCACAAGAGTACGCAGCCCGCGCCTTTGGAGCTCGTCGTAGCTTCTTTGTGACTAATGGTACGTCCACTGCCAATAAGATTGTGGTGCAGGCGCTGATTAAGCCGCGAGACATTGTGTTGATTGATCGTGACTGTCACAAGTCGCATCATTACGGCATGGTGTTAGCCGGTGCACATGTCAGTTATTTAGACTCCTATCCGCTTGACGATTATTCCATGTATGGCGCGGTGCCGCTGCATGAAATCAAGAAAACGCTGCTGTCCTACAAGCGTTCCGGGCAGTTGCATAAAGTTAAGATGTTGTTGCTGACCAATTGCACCTTCGATGGCATCGTCTATAACGTGCGCCGGGTGATGGAAGAGTGTTTAGCGATTAAACCAGATCTGGTTTTTCTTTGGGATGAAGCATGGTTTGCCTTCGCTGGTTTTAACCCGACGTATCGGCCACGCACCGCTATGAATGCGGCACGCACGTTGCGAGATCGTTACCGCAGTGATAGCTATCGGGAGGAGTATGCGGCTTGGAAAGCCGAGTTTGATAAGCTTGATCCGGAAGATGACGCTACATGGCTGGACCAGCGACTGATGCCCGATCCAGACGAGGTACGCATTCGCGCCTATGCCACCCATTCAACCCACAAAACACTGACCTCGTTACGCCAAGGCTCAATGATTCACGTGTGGGATCAAGATTTTCGCCAGAAAGTGGAGGCTTCTTTCCACGAAGCCTATATGACCCACACTTCTACCTCGCCCAATTATCAGATTGTGGCATCGCTGGATGTGGGAAGAATGCAGGCAGAAATGGAAGGTTTCGAACTGGTACATGCCCAGGTTGAGACGGCGCTTTCGCTGCGCGAGCAGCTCTACACCCACCCATTACTGCAGAAATATTTCCGTGTATTAAAAAATAGCGATATGGTGCCCGAAGCCTACCGTGAGTCGGGGGTAGAGTCCTATTACGACCCGGTGACGGGGTGGAATAAAATGGAGGAAGCCTGGGCACGAGACGAGTTTGTGGTTGACCCTACCCGGGTCACGATTGCCATTGGTAATACGGGCGTTGATGGCGATACCTTTAAAAATGAATACCTGATGAATAAGTACGGGATTCAGATCAACAAGACTTCCCGCAACACCGTCCTGTTTATGACCAATATCGGCACAACACGGGGCTCTATTGCCTACTTGCTGGATGTGCTGATCAAGTTGGCTAAAGAGTTCGAATATCGCTTGGAAGACAGTAGCCGCCCTGAGCGAAAAATCATCGAAAATCAGGTGCATTCTCTGAATCATGATTTGCCGCCACTACCTGACTTCAGTCGTTTTCACGACGCCTTCCGGCCGAATCCCGATACGCCCCAGGGTGATATTCGTTGTGCTTACTTTCTGAGTTACGACGAAGAGAATACTGAGTACTTACGCTTCGATAATGGCAAGTTGCAGTCGCAAATGCGTGCTGGACGCGATGTTGTATCGGCAAGTTTTGTCATCCCTTATCCGCCAGGATTTCCGGTATTAGTGCCAGGGCAGGTCATCAGCGAAGAAATTTTAGCCTTTCTGCAAGCATTGGATGTCACTGAGATCCATGGCTATCGGCCGGAGTTAGGGCTAGTGGTGTTTACTGAGGAGGCTTTGATTAACCCCGCAGCAGGTTAAATGCAGCAGATTAAATAGAGGCGCTGCCAAAAAAAATCACTATAAAGCAAGCTTTCACAAAAAAAGCGCCGGAATTATCCGGCGCTTTCAAAAACACTTCGTGCGGTATCTCCCTTACGCTAGACACACTGAAACAGCCCATCGAGACGTTGGGCTGTAGAGCGATTTTTTAGCAACATTTTTCTGTGCAACGGTTTGTCGCCTGAGATTGGCTTCACCGTAACTGGCTGCAACCTGGGGAGGTGCCCATGACCACATTATCGACCACGCTCACTAAGCGCTTGGAAGATCCGCGTCTGTTCCGGCAGTACGCCTACGTAAACGGTAAATGGACCCACGGTGATGGCGGCCGAGAAGAAACGGTGTTTGACCCAGCGACCAATGAAGCCATTGGCCACATCCCCTTGCTGGAAGCTGAGCAAATTACCGCTGCCGTAGATGCTGCTGAAACTGCTTTTGTGCAGTGGCGTGCTCTACGCGCCGACGAGCGCTGCGAGCGTTTGTTGGCATGGTACGATTTGATTCAAGCCAATCGTGAAGACCTAGCCACCATCATGACGCTGGAGCAGGGCAAGCCGCTGCCGGATGCCCGTGGCGAAGTAGAGTACGGTGCCAGTTTCGTGCGTTGGTTCGCTGAAGAGGGCAAACGCACCTACGGTGAAACCATTCCCAGCCATATTCCCAATGCATCGCTGGGCACCATTAAAGAGCCGGTAGGCATTGCGGCGATGATTACGCCGTGGAACTTTCCGCTGGCTATGATTACCCGCAAGGCCGCAGCGGCGTTGGCCGCTGGATGTCCGGTGATCATCAAGCCTGCCAATGAAACGCCGTTTTCTGCGCTGGCACTGGCGGAGCTTGCCGAGCGCGCAGGTATTCCAGAAGGTATTTTTAACGTCGTACTGGGGGATCCTGCAGAAGTTTCTAACATTTTGTGCAGCGAGCCGCGTATCCGCGCGCTCTCTTTCACTGGCTCCACCCGTGTTGGCCGCTTGTTGATTGAGCAAAGCGCAAATACGGTTAAACGGCTATCGCTGGAATTAGGTGGCAACGCGCCGTTTATCGTTGGTCCGGATATGGATCCCAAAGAGGCAGCTTATGCTGCAGTCTCGGCCAAGTTTCAAACGGCCGGGCAAGATTGCCTAGCCGCTAACCGCATCTTGGTTCACGAATCTATCCATGATGCGTTTGTTGAGCAATTTACCGAGCGCATGGCGGCACTTACCGTGGGTAACGGTTTGCATGGGGAAGTTGACTTGGGCCCGCTGATTCATCGCCAGGCGGTCGAAAAAGCAGCGTCGATTGTTGATGATGCGATTTCCAAAGGTGCCACGATGATTGCTGGTGACCAGAGCCAAGCACCGGGCGATAACTTCTTTATGCCAGTGCTGTTGACCAACGTAACCGCACAAATGAAAGTCTGGCGTGAAGAGAACTTTGCCCCGGTGGCCGGCATTACCGCTTATAGTACCGATGACGAAGTTATTGAAATGGCCAATGACACCGAATACGGCTTAGCGGCTTATATCTACACCCATGATATTCGCCGCATCTGGAAGCTAATGCGGGCGTTGGAGTACGGTATGGTTAGCGTCAACTCGGTGAAAATGACAGGTCCACCGGTACCTTTTGGTGGCGTCAAACAGTCCGGCCTTGGACGTGAAGGCGGCGCTACCGGTATCGATGAGTATTTAGAAACGAAGTACTACTGCCTTGGGGCATTAGGTTCAGTGTCAGGAAGTTGATATCAATCGGCTTTATTAATTTAAGCATCCTCCCCACACGGTGGGGAGGGACTGTATAGAGAGAACGTTATGAGCTTGCATCAGGATCTGATCGAACGCGACCGTAAAGTCACTTTTCACGCTTCTACCCACCTGCGCGACTTTGCACACGGCGATTTGCCCGGTCGCGTTATCACGGGTGGTAAAGGTATTAATATCGTAGATAAAGATGGCCGTGAGTTTATCGACGGCTTTGCGGGCCTTTACTGCGTCAATATCGGTTATGGCCGCACCGAAGTAGCTGAAGCAATTTATAAGCAAGCGCTAGAACTTTCTTATTACCACACTTATGTAGGCCACTCGAACGAGCCGCAGATTGAACTTTCTGAGCGTGTACTGAAAATCGCAGGCATGAACATGTCCAAGGTGTATTACGGCATGTCAGGCTCTGATGCGAATGAAACACAGCTCAAAATTGTGCGTTACTACAACAACGTGCTGGGGCGTCCGCAGAAGAAAAAAGTGATCTCGCGTATGCGTGGTTACCACGGTTCTGGTATCGCCTCTGGTTCGCTAACCGGTCTTAAAGCATTCCACGACCATTTTGACCTGCCAATCGAAACCATTCGCCACACTGAAGCACCGCACTACTATCTGCGCGCGGCAGAGCAGCACGGTATGACAGAGCTTGAGTTTTCTGCCTACTGTGCCGAGAAACTAGAGGCAATGATTCTGGAAGAAGGCCCTGACACCGTCGCAGCATTTATCGGTGAGCCAGTGCTGGGTACCGGTGGTATCGTACCGCCGCCAGAAGGCTATTGGGATGCGATTCAAGCAGTGCTGAACAAGTATGACGTGTTATTGATAGCTGACGAGGTCGTGTGTGGCTTTGGCCGTACCGGCTCAGACTTCGGTAGCCACCATTACAACATGAAGCCTGATTTGGTTACCATCGCGAAAGGGCTTACCAGTGCTTACCAGCCGCTTTCTGGCGTGATTGTTGGCGACAAAGTATGGAAAGTGCTTGAGCAGGGGACAGGTGAGTTTGGTCCCATCGGCCATGGCTGGACCTATTCAGGTCATGCACTAGGCTGTGCCGCTGGCCTTGCCAACTTGGATATTATCGAGCGCGAAAATCTAGTTGGTAACGCTGCTGAAACTGGCGGCTACTTCCAGCAGCAGCTGAAGGCCACTTTTGAGGGCCACCCGTTACTTGGCGACGTGCGCGGCGTTGGTCTAATGGCCGCTCTAGAGTTCTCACCAGACGCCAAACAGCGCCTGCATTTCGACCCGGCGTTGAAAGTTGGCCCGCGTGTTGCCGCAGCGGCAATGGAAGAAAACCTGATCGCTCGTGCGATGCCACAAGGTGATATTCTGGGCTTTGCGCCGCCACTGACTATTAACCGTGGTGAAGTTGACGAAATGATTGGTCGCGCCAAGCGTGCCATTGATCGCGTGACTGATGAGCTTGTACGTTCCGGTGATCTTAAAACTGGTGAGCAAGAAGCGGCCTTTACGATTTAATAGCGCTTAAAGCTGTCCAAACGCCGCTGCCTATATCGCAGCGGCGTTTTTGTTTTTGAGCAGGGCGGCTATGCTAAATGCAGGAGATCAATTATCTCCCACCCTTATCCGGTCCATCAGGCTAGGAGTTATCATGCAAACGGTACTTGCTTTTGATGTATACGGAACGCTCATTGATACCCAAGGGGTAACGGTTGAGCTAGAACACCGCCTAAGTGATGCCGCCAAAGCTGGGGATTTTGCTAAGCGCTGGCGGGAAAAACAGCTTGAATACAGCTTTCGCCATGGTTTGATGGGGGCCTACGTGCCGTTTTCGGAGTGTATCCGGGAGGCATTAGTGTTCACTGATCGTGCGATGCAAAGCGGTCTTTCTGATAACGACCATGACCACTTAATGGCGGTTTATGCGGAGTTGCCTGCATTCCCAGATGTGCTGCCTGCCCTAGATCAACTTCGCGATGCCGGAATTCGCTGCGTGGCATTTTCTAACGGCACTCAAGAAGCCGTCACTAAGCTACTGGCCCGCGCAGGTGTGGAAAACCACATGGATACGGTGGTAAGTGTTGATGACGTTAAGCGCTTTAAACCTGATCCTGCGGTATACGCTTACTTACGAACACGCTTAGAAGCACGCCCAGAGCATACCTGGCTGATTTCCAGCAATCCTTTTGATGTGATTGGAGCAACGCATGCAGGTTTACATAGTGCCTGGGTGCGCCGCCACTCTGATGCGCCCTTCGACCCCTGGGGAGGCGAGCCGGATATGACAGTGCCTGATTTGGAAGTGTTGGCTGAACGGATGAGTCGTTAGGTTGTTAACCCACATCGACAAGCCGCATAATGATGGCCTTTTAACCGGTTAGGAAGTCAGCATGTCGGAAAAAATATACTGTATCGCCAGCTTTAAGCCCAAAGCTGGCAAAGAAGAAGCGGTATTTAAAGCACTGCAGTCTTTAGAGCCGAACACCCATCGCGAAGATGCGTGTATTCACTACACTGTGACTCGGCAAATCGACAATCCGTTTGCCCAGGGCACCAGCTACCCGATTGTGTTTCATGAAATTTGGGCCAGCCGAGAAGAGTTTGAAGCTCATTGTCAGCGCAAAGAGATACAAGACTTTTTTGCTAAGCACGTTGAGTCTCCCGACGGCGATATTGAAGACGCCAATGTGTGTGTTTATACCGACGAACCGTGGAACTTCGACGCTCCCAAGGTGTAAAAGCGGTAACGGTGTAGCATGAGTAAGCGTTGTACCTAGATGGCGGAGCCAACATGACCGAAAAGAAAATGAACGTCGAAAGCTTTAACCTGGATCATACCAAGGTTAAAGCACCTTACGTGCGTTTGGCCGATATTAAAGAAGGCCAAAATGGCGACCGTATTCACAAGTATGATCTGCGTATTTGTCAGCCCAACAAAGAGCACATGGAGATGCCTGCACTGCACTCCCTTGAGCATCTGATGGCTGAAATGTCGCGTAACCACACCGATAAGGTGGTTGATATCAGCCCGATGGGTTGCCAAACCGGTTTTTATATCGCGATGATTAACCACGACGATTATAACGGCGTGCTAAGCATTATCGAGCAAACGCTCAACGATGTACTGACGGCCACGGAAGTACCTGCCTGTAATGAAATGCAGTGCGGCTGGGCTGCCAGCCATAGCCTGGAAGGTGCCCAAGCGCTAGCTAAAGGCTTGTTGGCTAAGCGCAGTGAGTGGACCGACGTATTTGCTTAAACGGTAAATGAAAGAGCGCAATATCAGCAATACGCCTCCTTACTGGGGGCGTTTTAGTGTTGGGCCAGTAACCACAATGGAAAACGCTTGATAACGTTAAGCATGGGAAAGACATAGAACATCACTGCGCTATCAATCGAGCAGTGATGTTCAAGCAGTTTAAAATACGACGGTTTGATTCAATCAGATTATTGCGTGGCCGAAAAATTCTCGGCAGCTGCTTCTAGTACGGCTAATGCAGACTCGGCGTCTTCAAACCCAAGACCTTCCATACCACCATCAAGGCCTTTGTAATTCGCGAACCAGATATCAACAATCTGGCTAACACCAGGAAACTCACTATCGAGTTGCTGCATGCTTTCAATATGGGCAAACGGAGAATCCTGGGTAAGTACCGCCACCAGTTTGTCGTCTTGCTCACCGTCATCTAACATTTTTAAAACGCCAATAACACGTACATCTACGACTTCACCACGCGGTAACGCTTGGCCTAAGACGATGACATCGAGTGGGTCGCCGTCACCGCCTAGTTCTTTAGGCAGGGCAGTACCAGGGATAGCGCCATAATTGCCGGGATAACCCAGGTAATTTACAACGCGCGGCTCGCCGTCTTTATATTCCCAATAAACCGCGTTCGGGTCTTCTTTGCTAACTTCCCATTTGGCAGATGTGCCTGTGGGTATTTCGATAATGGCGTTGGCATAACCATTGCTATTAATGGCATCCATCGCCATTAAATCGACATCACCGACAATGGTGAAATCATCTTTTAGGGTCATGGCTGAGGTATAGGGCGTTGTTTCAGAAAAGGCTAGATTGCCTAATGACTCAGCATGCGCCGTAGACGTTAACATCGAGATGCTTATCACACCTGCAAGCAGTAGTTTGTTATGCATGACCATTCCCGTAAGCAATTTAATTCAGTCAACTTTATCAGGGGGGAGTGACGAATTAGTGACAGGGAATTGATGATCAAGCGGGGTCTATCGTTAGCAGTAGCCGCTTTTGACCTGCCTCCAAAGAGGGACTGCGGTGCACTAAGCCATGCTTTTCGCAGCCTTCCCAACCGCTGCCTTTTAGTAACGCGATATCACCGGGCTGCAAACGCTGAATGGCGGCTGGGTCGTTGATAATGTCTGGGCGATCAGGCGTTGGCGCACCTAGCCCCGCGCGATTAATCGCATTTTCAGGTAACCATTCACTACCTGGGCCGACGTAGGTGGTCACTAAACGTACCGGCAAGTTGTCGCAGTGAAAACGTGGGCACATCGCTGCTGTTAATAAGCGTAGGCGAATGCCCACGGTATCGGTATCAAACAGGAACGCGATGGCTTCAGCAACGGTTGCGACATCGTTAACCAGCGCCTCTCCCGCTGAGGGCTCTGGGAGCTTGCGCCGTAAGTCATTTTTGAAGTCATCTGTCGGGCTGCCAAGCCATGCATACTGCCAATCTCGCGATGTCTGGCTCTGTGCGTTTGCGCTAAGCGCTACATCGGCGGGCAGAGAGCGCTGCAGAATAGCGATGTTAATCTGCTCTTCAAATATACGTGGCAGTACGCTGATGTCGGTATCCAGTGCGGCGTGTTGCGGTAACACCCAAGATGCTGCTTGATGAAAGGGTGGGGTTGGCATTTAGGTCTCCTATTACGCTGTAGCAGTGCATCGCATTGAGAAAGGTTAGGTCGCGGAGCTATATTTGTTATGTTATAACGTTTTTATCAATAGGAGGCCATACATTGCAACCCGATATCACTCAGTTAGTAACTGCCAGAACAGACAGTGGTGCTGAATTCCCAGATGTAAAAAAAGCTGAGGAGGCTTTGCTGCTGGCTTCATCAGAAGACGAGTATATGAATGCCGCGCAGCTTGCATTTTTTCGCCAACGGCTTTTAAACGAGCGAGCCGAGCTTGAAGCACATTTAAACGAAGTGAAAATGGCTATCGCCTCCCATGAGCGAGATAGTGACGAGGCTGACCAAGCTTCTTTTGAGGAGGAACTGCGGTTGGCGCTTCGCCAAGCTGATCGCGAAAGCAGGTTGATCACTAATATTGATGCGGCTCTTAAACGTATTGAAAGTGGGGACTACGGTTTTTGCGAGGAAACCGGTGAGCCAATTGGTCTTCAACGACTACTTTTTAGGCCAACGGCGAAGCTAAGCATTGAAGCGAAAGAGCGTCAGGAGCGTAAAGAGCACCATTTCCGTAAGGCTCGGGGGGAGTGATGCAGTTCTCAACACTGACGCCGGTTAACGTACTGACCGGCTTTTTAGGGAGCGGTAAGACAACGTTGCTCAATCGCTGGGTACGCCAAGCGTCAATGCAAAACACGCTGATCGTAATTAATGAGTTTGGTGATATTGGACTTGATCATCAGCTGATTACCCAGAGTGATGAGCAAGCGGTGGTGGAGATGAGCAGCGGCTGTTTGTGCTGCACATTGAGGGGAGACTTAAGCCGCACGTTAAAGCAGGCTATCGACTCGCTGTTGGCAGAGGGAAAGCCAGCACCTTCCCGTGTTGTTATTGAAACCACAGGACTGGCTGATCCCGCCCCTATTTTACAGCTGCTAATGACCGATCACTGGCTTGCCCATCGTTTTCAATTAGATAGCGTAGTGTGCTGTGTTGATGCCGCGAACGGCGAGGCAACGTTGCAGGCGCATCGCGAGTCACAGCGCCAGATAGCGATAGCTGACCGATTACTTATCACCAAAACTGACTTAGTCGACGAAGTTCGTCTAACACCACTGGCTAACCAGCTCGCGTCCATCAACCCCGCCGCAGAGCAGTGGCAGGTGGTGAACGGTAATCTTTCGCCCGAGCTATTGGTAGGTGCAGGGCTTTTTCGTCGGGATTCTCAACGATACCAGGTAGAGCAGTGGCTTAAATCAGCACGTTATAGCGTTATCCATGTTGAAGACGTTAAGCACGAGGAGAAGCAGCAGGGCGGCAGTAGCGCTGATGCTGTACCGCCTTCTAGCCAGCCAACGCTGACTCGTCATGGCGAGAATATCAATGCGTTTTGTTTTTGCGTTGAGGCGCTAATTACTCCAGATGCTTTAGAAAATTGGCTGGATCTATTGATGTCGCTGATGGGTGAGAAGATGCTACGTATCAAAGCGATTGTGCACCTTACCGATCGTGATGAGCCACTCGCGCTGCACGGCGTCCAGCACATTTTCCACCCGCCAACGCCTCTGCCGATGCAGTGTGTTAACGACCGTGTTTCTCGGTTTGTCTTCATTACTCAAAATGTCGCGCCCGCCACTGTGGCTCAGCTTTACCGTTTTTTCACACCCACTAGCACTGCGACGACCTTATCAACTGATCCAACAGCTAACTCACCAACCAACTTATCAACTAACTCACCAGCTAACTCACCAACTAACGAGGCGATTTAATGACGGCTTTTACTTTACCCGATATTGCCCGGCAACCTGCGCGTTTACCGGGTACGCTTTCCTGGGTTGGTATGGAGGGCATTGCCTTGCCAGTAAAACTGGCAGGGTGCCAAGTGAACGCCAATGTATCAGCGGGCGTTAGCCTTGAAGCAGCCGATGCTCGTGGTATCCATATGTCTCGGCTGTATACCGCATTAGATGCATTAGAGCATCAACCGCTAACCACTACGTTAATTCATCGTGTTCTTGCGGCCTTTCTAGAGAGTCACCAAGCATTATCAGAAAACGCTTATCTATCGTTTAGTGGAGACGCATTACTCAAACGCGACGCGCTTATCAGCCCTTTGTCAGGGTGGCAAAGCTATCCGTTTACGCTGCGCAGCCAGCTCACACCGTCAGGTTTCAAGGTAGAGCTAGATGTATCCGTTGGTTACTCCTCAACATGCCCCTGCTCAGCGGCATTAGCGAGACAGCTAATTCAGCAAGCGTTTAGCGAAGATTTTGAAGAGATTCCCTTAACCAAGCAGACCGTACTGGCATGGTTGGGTAGCGAGGAAGGGGTGCTTGCTACTCCTCATAGTCAGCGCAGTGTTGCCCACTGCTCAATACGGTTGGTAGGAGACGACGTCATTCCGCTTACCGATCTTATTGAACGTATTGAGAACGCCCTGGGGACAGCGTTACAGACAGCTGTTAAACGTATTGATGAGCAAGCGTTTGCGCTCGCCAATGGCCAAAATCTGATGTTCTGCGAAGATGCCGCCAAACGTCTGGACGGAGCGCTTAGAAAGATGGCTGATATTTCAGGGTTCCAACTAAAAGTAGTGCACGCAGAAAGTTTGCATGCCCACGATGCAGTGGCAAGAAGCGAATGGCAGTGGTGAGAAATGTTCATGAGAAATGTTGTTTGCTGGCTGTAAGAGAATAAACATGTGTTTATGCATTGACACCAAGCATGCGTGGCCTTATATACCTCTCATCATCCATCACTATGAGCTCCCATGTTCCTTCTCATCACGATTGCTACCTTTTCAATCGCGTTCTCTTTTCTGTGCTCCATCCTTGAAGCAGCGTTGCTGTCTATTACGCCAAGCTATATCGCCAAGCAAAAAGAAGATAACCCCAAGCTTCATGCCGCGCTGACGAAGCTAAAAACCAATATCGATCGGCCGTTGGCGGCGATTTTAACCCTTAACACCATCGCGCATACGGTTGGTGCGACGGCGGTGGGGGCGCAGGCCGCGGTCGTGTTTGGCGAAGCCTCTATTGCCATCGTGTCTGCCGTCATGACCATGCTGATTTTAATTCTTTCTGAAATCATACCCAAAACGATTGGCGCTACCTATTGGCGAGGTCTCTCACCGGTGTTGCCGCGGTTACTGAACCCAATGATCATTGGGTTGCTGCCGTTTATCTGGATGTCCGAACAGATTACGCGCCGCTTAGGAAAGTCAGAGCATGATGTGGACTTGCGCGATGAAATAAAAGTGTTGGCGCGGGTAGGGTTAGAAGAGCAAGTATTGGATGCGGATGAGTCGCGCACCATTATTAACATGCTGAATTTGCATGAAATAGTGGTTAATAAAGCGATGACGCCCCGTACTGTCTGTGAAACGGTATTGCCTAACATGACGGTTAAGGAGTTTGACGAGCAGTATGGCAAAATGCCATTCACGCGTTTTCCTGTGATGGACAACGGTGAGCAGGCATTTGGTTATGTGCATAAGGCCGACATGTATCACGCCGATGATGCTAAAACCATGCGTGAGCTGATGCACCCCATTGGTAGTGTCGACGTGTCAAATAATGTCGAGCAGGTGTTTACATCAATGTTGAAGGATCATTTGCATATGCGGGTGGTCTATGATGAACACGGCACCTTTGTGGGGCTTATCACTCTGGAAGACATTATTGAGACGATATTAGGTCAAGATATTGTCGATGAAACTGACAGCGTGGCTAACTTGCGCCACTATGCGAAACAGCGCTGGGTAAAGCGCATCAAGCGGGAAGAGAAAGACATCACATCGCAGGATTGATCACAGCCGATGTTGCAATGCTATAGCGCGAAACGTTCTATAGTGAAGGCGTTGAAAGTCATATAAGGTATTAAGGTCACTTGACCCTAATAAGGAGGAACGATGTCATTACGTATCAATGCGGTAGTGCCTGATTTCGAAGCAGAAACCAGCCAAGGCCCGATTCACTTTCACGACTGGATCGGCGATAGCTGGGCGATCCTCTTTTCTCACCCCAAAGATTTTACGCCGGTCTGCACCACTGAATTCGGCGCAGTGGCAACGCTGAGCCCCGAATGGGAAAAGCGCGGCACCAAAGTCATTGGCGTTTCTGTGGATGGCGTTGAAGACCACAAACGCTGGGCAAGCGATATCGAGAAAGTTTGTGGCAATACGGTAGGCTTTCCCATTATTGCCGATGAAGGCCTAAAGGTTTCCAAGCTGTTCGATATGCTGCCAGAAGATGCTTATCTGCCAGATGGCCGCACTCCCGCTGATAGTGCAACGGTACGCTCGGTGTTCATTATCGGGCCGGATAAGCAGCTGAAACTATCGATGACCTACCCGATGACGGTTGGCCGTAATTTCGCAGAAATCCTGCGTGCGCTGGATGCACTGCAAGCCACGGCAAAACATGGCGTTGCAACGCCTGCTGACTGGACAGTTGGTCAGGACGTTATTATTCCGCCGAGTGTGTCTGATGAAGATGCCAAGCAGAAATTCGGTGAATTTGACGCTGTTCTGCCGTACCTGCGTAAAACGAAACTGCGCTAATAAGTTAACGCTACTGCGTTTTAAGACCGAAAACTCGCCATGCTTATGGCGAGTTTTCTTATTATGCAGATGCTAAAGAGAGAGTCGTTCGATGGAGTGAGAAACATTCTGCGCACCTTGCAAAATTTCGCTCACAATTGACTCTATTTCTTTAACACTCGTTTGACTGCTTTCACCTTGTTTGACCACTTGCTGCATTGCCTGGGTGGTGCGGGCAACAAGTGCATTATTTTCTTTTAGAACCCGAGCGATTTCGCTCACCGCTGCGCTTGATCCTTTGGCTAATTGGCGTACCTCATTTGCTACAACAGCAAATCCACGGCCCTGTTCACCTGCTCTTGCTGCTTCTACCGCGGCATTTAATGAAAGTAAGTTTGTTTGGCTGGCAATTTGCGCGATTGATGCAGTGATTTTGTTAATCTGTTCTGCTTGTTGGTTTAGTGCAGTGATTAGTTGCTGTGCTTCGTTGAGCGTATGGGCGGCATGCTGTGAGTCAGCAAGTACCGTTTGCAAGTGGGTTAATCCATTTTGAGCAATTCGCTCGGTTTGGCTAGATGACGCTTGGGCGTTGCTGACAGTGGCTTTAGCCGCTTCGGTTGCCAGCATTGCTTGAGTAATATCGGTCGCAAACTTAACGATCTTTACCACCTTACCCTTGTCATCAAAGATAGGATTATAAGTAGCTTCCAGCCAAACGGTGCCTCCTTGGGCGTTTAGGCGTAAGAACTTACCCTGCTTATACTCTCCTTGGCTTAAGCGCTGCCAGAAATCTGGGTGTTCTCGGTAAAAATCATTATTGCAGAACAGTCGATGATGTTCGCCACGAAGCTTGTGCAGTGGATACCCCATTACTTGTTCAAAATTAGGGTTGGCATCCAGAATGAAGCCGTCAGTTGTGAATTCAATGACTGCCATTGAGCTATCTAGGGCTTGAAGAATGAAGCGCTCGCTAGCAGCGTTTTGGTGCTCTTTGGTCACGTCATTGGCTACTTTAAAAATCTGTACAACCTTGCCACGACGGTTCTTGATCGGTAGATAGGTGGCCTCAAGCCATACCTCTTCGCCAAGTGCGTTCATGCGCCGAAAACGCCCCTGCTGGCTTTCACCTGCTGCAAGTGATTTCCAAAAATTATCATATTGCGGGTTAGACGTTTCTTCAGGAAAACAAAAAATACGGTGATGCTGCCCCTTAATGTCAGCCAATGAGTAACCCATAGAGGCTAAAAACGGCTCACTAGCCTCTTGGATAATGCCTTCCGATGAAAAATAGATACAAGCAGTATGTTGGGCTAGGGCGCTACGTAAGGCGTCAGAAGCGAAATATGCGAGCATTGGTAGTCCCTTAAATCTAGTCTGTTGTCATCTGAGAATAGCATGATAGTAGATCAGATCTTAATAAAAGGCACTCTGTTTGTAATGGTTTTGTACAAATAAATAGTATGCTAGCCTCGCCTAGCTATTGGGGGCATATCGGGGGAGTGCTAAGGCTAGAAAAGCCTAGTTGGGTAAACCACGCGGTGGCGTTGCCGCCTGTATTGTCACCATCGCTCATTAAGGCGATACCGTTGACTTGGCTAGGAGCGCTGCCAAAAAGAGCTTGGTAGTCCGCACGGACATCGCGTACTTCTGCCACCCATTCCCCAACGGCGCTATTGCCACTTTGCAGCGCCATCAGCTGTGCTCGGTCAGTAAAGGCATTTGGCCATGACGTACCCTGGGGCTGGGTTGAAGCCCATACGTAATTAACCGATTCGATTTGCCAGGGAAGAATGCCTGTTTTGCGAGCTACGTAAACCCTTGCAGGATAGTCATCGCCCGCTTTCGTTGTTTCATCAACGCCCGGATAGATTGAGTCTACTTGCCAGCACCAGTGAAGATAGGGCGTTGCATTTAAATCAATATCGCGTTCCAGGTAGCGTGCAGAGGCCTGGCCCTGAGCATTGGCTTCAAGCACTCGCTGGCCTGATTGCTCAACAATGGAGTAGTGTGTTTCGCCTTCGAAGCTACGGGTAGGCCAGGTCATGATTTGATTGGGGGTAAAGCGTATTTCTTGCCCGCTAGCGGTTGTGAGCAATAACGAGCTAAAAAATAGGCTCGCTAGTGCTGTTGCTTTGGTGGGGAAAGCGCTAGCGAGGCTCATAGCGACCACCGCTTTCTGTCGGGTTTTTTGGTGCAACGGGGTGGTACTCACCAATTTTGTGAAGCAGGTCAAATTGGCGGGCACAGGCGCGGCAGGCGCTACACATCGAGAGATGTAGGCGTAGTGCGGTACGTTCGCGGAAAGTGAGCGTTCTATCTTGCTTAAGTGACATCAAACGCGTTGCTTCACGGCACATTAGCATCTTTATTGGCTCCTACTGAATCCAGCCGTTATCCAAACACGCCCTTAACCTTAACCGTGCTCGGTGTAAGATAACCCAGCAGTTAGTTTCTGTTATGTCGAGTTCCTTACAAATATCCTGTGTCGATAGCCCCATCAGCTCTCGTAAGGTAAATACCCGCGCGATACTGTCGGGTAGTGCTATTAGACAGGCATCGAACACTTGCCAGAAGCGCTGGTTCTCTAAAATATGCTCAGGTTCTCCCCAGTCGTGGGGGCGGGCGCTGGGCTGCCAATGCCCATTTGATTTGAATAGCCGGTCTAACGTGTCCTCGTCGATTGGGTCATTTAGCGGCTGCCAGCGACCCTGTTTTTTCTGCTGGCGTAGATGGTCAAGTATCTTAAATTTCAAGATGCCGAATACCCAGGTTTCAAACTCTGAGCGTCCTTCAAATGAATTGGTTTTTTCAAACGCGGTGAGTAACGTTTCCTGAACGGCATCTTCAGCGGCAGCACTCTCCCTAAGCTGCAAGCGTGCAAAGGCAAGCAGGCGGGGGCGTATATGACTGAAATGCTCGGCAGCTTGCTGTGAGGAGATAGGCAATGTGAGTTTCCCTAAGCTAAGAAACGTTAGACTTAAAGCTCAAGGATCCCATCACCGCGTAAGATGCGGTGCGGTGACGGGAGAAGCACCTAAACAGTTAAGCCGTTAAATGCTCTACGAGCGCTTGGGCAAATGTATCGGTTGTGCCGGTGCCACCCATGTCGGGTGTCACCATATCGCGGCGTGTTTCCAGCACCGCGCGAATTCCGTGACGAATAGCATCGCCTTTTTCGTTCATGCCTAAGTGGTCAAGCATTTGGGCGGCTGCTAGCAGCAGGGCGCAAGGGTTGGCGATTTTTTGTCCGGCAATATCCGGTGCTGAACCATGAACTGCTTCAAAAATAGCAGCCTTTTCGCCAATGTTAGCACCGGGCGCGAGGCCTAACCCGCCCACTAGTCCAGCACAGAGATCAGAAAGAATATCGCCAAACAGGTTGGTGGTGACAACGACATCGAACTGGTGCGGATTCATCACCAACTGCATGCAGGCGTTATCTACAATCATTTCCTGGAATTCGATATCGGGATACTCTTTGGCGACTTCCCGAGCGACATCCAAAAACAGGCCAGAGCTGGTTTTAATGATGTTAGCTTTATGTACAGCGGTGACTTTTTTACGACCGTTATTTTTGGCTAACTCAAACGCATAGCGCACAATGCGTTCGGAACCCTGGCGGGTAACCTTGATGACTGAAATGCCGGTATTGCCATCGTCAATCATCTCTTGGCCATCAGAGAGATAGGCCCCTTCGGTGTTTTCGCGCACGGTAATCATATCGATATCGTTGTAACGCGAACGTGTGCCGGGGAAGCTAATCGCAGGGCGCACGTTGGCGTACAAGTCAAAATGACGACGCAGCTGCACGTTGATGGAGGAGAAACCCTTGCCAATAGGGGTGGTCAGCGGGCCTTTCAGGGCAATACCGTACTTCTCGATGGCATCAAGCGATTCTTGAGGAATCAGCGTACCGTGTTTTTCAAGCGCCGCCAGGCCAGCATCGATAAACTCATAATTCAGGCCGCACTCCAGCGCATCAAGTACGCGCAGGGTGGCATCCATAATTTCTGGGCCGATACCGTCGCCTTTAATCACCGCAATTGACTGACTCATCATCTATTTCTCCTCTTTGGCGGGCATATTCGGCACGTGACTATGTGTGCCGCATCAACATAAAACGTTGGCCATTGTCATCGTTTCTGGTGGCGCAATGGTACGCCACAATCAGTCGCGAGGTCACCCTGCCTAAGTAGAGGTGGGGCGTGTCAGCGCGTATTACAGTGTGGGCTACGAAAACGGCGTGAGATGCAATGCGGCTGTGGTGCTGTTAGAATACGGCGCTTTGTCGCACCTTGCTTATTGCAACCGTACAGAATATTACTTATGACTGCTTTTACTCGCATCTTTTCTGGGCTGATGACTCCGCCCTAAGTAATTCCCTCCTTTATATAAGCGCGTGACGCCTATCGCGTTATGTCGGCGCTTGTGCATCCTATGGCCGTTCATTGGCTGTTTATGCTGCCCCCGTATCTTTGTGATGCAGCACTGTTTTGACAACCTATTCGCTTAATTGCGCGTTCTCGTTTCACCTCGGTGTGGCGGTAGTGCGTAGTGTTTCACCTTCAACTATGGACTCCCTGAATGGCACTTTTCAGTAAGCAAGAGTGGTTCTCTAACATCAAAGGCGACACGCTCTCAGGCATCGTTGTTGCCCTAGCGCTAATTCCTGAAGCGATTGCGTTTTCGATTATTGCGGGCGTTGACCCCAAAGTGGGCCTGTACGCCTCGTTTTGTATCGCGGTAGTGATCGCCTTTACTGGTGGCCGCCCAGGTATGATTTCAGCAGCTACCGGTGCGATGGCGCTACTGATGGTTACGTTAGTGCGCGAACATGGCCTGGAGTACTTACTGGCGGCCACGCTATTGACTGGGGTATTACAGATTATCGCAGGCTACTTAAAACTTGCAGAGCTGATGCGTTTTGTATCCCGTTCGGTGGTCACCGGGTTTGTGAATGCGCTAGCGATATTAATCTTCATGGCGCAACTGCCTGAGCTAACGAATGTGACGTGGCATGTGTATGCCATGACGGTAGCAGGCTTGGGTATTATCTATCTCTTCCCGTACTTACCGACGATTGGAAAGTCGGTTCCTTCTCCTCTGGTATGCATTGTGGTGCTTACCGGGGTGTATATGGTAAGCGGCATGGATATACGCACGGTAGGTGATATGGGCGAACTGCCCGATACACTGCCAATGTTCTTATGGCCTAGCGTGCCACTTAATTTAGAAACGCTAACGATCATCTTTCCCTACGCCATCATGCTGGCGGTGGTAGGCCTTCTTGAGTCTATGATGACAGCCACCATTGTTGATGACTTGACGGATACACCCAGCGATAAAAACCGTGAGTGTAAAGGCCAGGGTATCGCTAATATTGGATCGGGCTTATTGGGCGGTATGGCAGGCTGTGCAATGATTGGTCAGTCAGTCATCAACATCAAGTCCGGTGGCAGGACTCGGCTCTCAACGCTTATCGCGGGTGTCGTTCTGTTGCTGATGGTGGTCTTTCTAGCTGATTGGGTCTCGCAGATACCCATGGCTGCGCTAGTGGCAGTAATGATCATGGTATCGATTGGCACCTTTAGCTGGGAGTCGATTCGCGACCTTAAAAAACATCCGATGAGTACCAATATCGTTATGCTAGCCACCGTAGCGGTGACTGTTGGGACGCACAATTTAGCGATTGGTGTTTTTGTTGGTGTACTGCTTGCCGCCATGTTCTTTGCTAATAAGGTCGGCAACATCATGTATATCGGCTCGCAAGAAGTAGAGCCCGGTAAAGAGCGTGAATACCAAGTGGTTGGCCAAGTGTTCTTTGCCTCTTCTGAGCGGTTTATTGCGGCCTTCGATTTTAAAGAGAGCATCGATAAAGTCACCATCAACCTTTCCCGTGCCCACTTCTGGGATATTACTGCTGTCCAAGCCCTGGACCGCGTGGTGATCAAGTTCCGTCGTGAAGGTACTGAGGTGGAACTGGTAGGCTTGAGTGAAGCCAGTGCCACTGTCGTAGATCGTTACGCGGTGCACAACGACCCCGAAGCGGTTGAGAAGCTAATGGGCGGCCATTAACCACAGCAGCGTAGTTACGCGGTAGCCAAATTCCGATACTGATATTGCGTTAATCAATACGTACGCTTTAACGCCGGTCACCATGCTAAGGGGCCGGCGTTTTTTATAGCTGGCTCGGAATTAGCTTACTGGGCACCCAGCGTATCAACGCTACCATGCCAAATAACTCCACTAACGATTGAAAAACAATAACGACTACCGCAGCTTGCCATCCATTGGGCAGGGTAAGCGCAATGGGTAGCATGACAAACGAATTGCGCGTGCCAAAACTAAAGGCAAGTGTTCGGGCGCTGGCAGGCGGTAGTTTGAATAGACTGCCTAACGTTTTACCCAACAACCCAGCGATGACTAAAAAGCCGATAAAGATAAACACAACTTGCCACAGCACATGGCTAAGCCCTAGCACGCTATTCACCTGCGAAGCGGCAATGATGAACACCACCAGTGCTAGCAGCGGCACTGGTAAATAAATGAGGCAGCCCACAGAGCGTTTGATAGCTGAAGATCGCTTGGCAGCAAGCTCTGTTAGCCATGCCAAACTCAAGGGCAGCAGGATCAGTCCAGCAAACGCGCTGAGTAGGTCGGTAGAAAAAGTTAGCTGAAACCACTCGCCGCCTAAAAATAACCACAGATAAACGGGCAATGCGGCCATTTGGATGAGCAGCAGCAGTGGCGTTGCCGCAACAGCCCGGGCGGCATCGCCTTTGCCTAAGTGCGTGAAGGTAATAAACCAATCGGTGCAGGGCATCAGTAGTACTAGCAAGACACCCGCTATCACCGGTGGGGAAAGCGGGAGCCCCAATACAGAAACTTCTAGCACTAATAACCCAAGTAACGTAGGGATAATTATAAAGTTGCCAATTAGCAGCGCTGCCATAAAGTGTTTATCGGTAACGCTTTGCTTGATATGTAATAGCGGTATTTGCGTAAAAGTGGCGTATAGCAGTATGCCGAGTAGCGGCCATAACAGCTGTTCAAGCGATGACGCTAGTAAGGGAGCTATCAGGCCCATCATAAGCCCTAGGCAGATAAATCCCAGGTAAACCCATGACTGCTGTCGCTCTAACTGCTCGCGCATAAAATACCTATATTTCAATGAGCATAAAGTTAATTAGCAATAAGATTGACGAGCTGAACTTAAGACTGACTTTACCGGTTAGACGAACGAGCAAGCGCTATGCGTTCTCCTAGCCAGGCCGCCAGTAACCAAAGCGGTAGGCTGATGAGCACATAAAGCAGCGCTAGCCCAGAAAGCCCTTGCTGAATAAGGTGCAAGGTTTCCAGGCTAAAAAGTGAAAATGTGGTAAAACCGCCACAAAAGCCGGCCACTAACAGCGGCTGCCAGTGCGCAAGCTTGCCGTTAGGAAAGCGTGAGGCGGTAGCGGCAATCCAGCCGATAATGCCAGAACCCAACACGTTAACCAGGAGCGTGGCCCAAGGGAAGTGGCCGCCAAATGCTGCCAAAGATACGAGAGATACCCCGTAACGAAGGGCGCTGCCAAGCCCGCTACCTATTCCGACGGCTAGGTAGGCTTGCCAGCTCATAGCAGCAACTCCTTAGCTAACAGCCAACCGAACATGGCCATCACCATGCCGAGCACTATGGTTGCGGCAATATTTAAAGCGGCACGCAGCGCTTGGCCGCTTTGCCACAGCTCAATAGTTTGTAAGCTGAATGACGAAACGGTGGTATAGCCACCTAGCAAGCCTGCAACAGCAAAGAGCCACACTGGCTGTACGGTTGGCACTCCGTAATAACCAAGTAGCCCGCCCGCTATAAACGCACCGCTGGCATTCACCAGCAGGGTACCCCAGGGGAAGGCTTTGCCCAGCAGATGGGCGATCAGATTAGAAACGGCATAGCGTCCTATGCCGCCCAATGCGCCGCCAAGTGCTACCAGCAGTATGCTCGCGATACCATTCCCCATCGTGACTCCTTAACTGGCCGCGTTGATAGGCCGCTAAGTGTACCACCCAGGCTATAACGATAGGGGGATCAGAAAGAACGCGTTAAGGTGTCGCTGGTCAATAAGTTCGTGTAAAAAAGAATGAGAATAATAAAAACCTTAACGCACCCGCTCAAGGAGTCGCTTTTATGTCTGATCGTGTGTTCGCCGCTATTGATGGGTCTCAATATTCAGAAAGTATCTGTGATTATGCTGTCTGGGCCGCCCAAGCGCTTGATGCGCCATTAAGCTTTATTCATACCCTGGATAACCACTCCCAAGTGGCGGAGCCTGACCTAACCGGTAATTTAGGTTTAGGAACCCGAGAGCATCTGCTTGAAAAGCTTTCGGATATTGAAGAGCAGCGCGCGAAAGTTGCCCGTGAGCAGGGGGGCTATATGCTCGATGCGGCAAAGGCACGTGCAATGGCAGCCGGTATTGCGGATCCACTCTGCCTTCAGCGTAACGGCACGTTGGTAGAGACTC
The DNA here is from genome assembly GCF_007989605.1 of Vreelandella venusta. Taxonomy (GTDB): domain Bacteria; phylum Pseudomonadota; class Gammaproteobacteria; order Pseudomonadales; family Halomonadaceae; genus Vreelandella; species Vreelandella venusta. The sequence goes on from NZ_BJUL01000001.1 coordinate 139,567, forward strand.
TGGTTGAGAATGAAAAGGAGATGCGCCTACTAGTATTAGGCAAGCGTGGTGAAACTGCGCATCAAGCCAGTGGCCATCTAGGCTCTAACCTTGAACGCGTCGTGCGTGAGCTGCATCGCCCACTATTGATGGTGCCTAAGCAGTTTACACAGCCGAAAAACGTGATGATGGCGTTTGATGGCAGCAAAACAGCTCGCAAAGGCATTGAGATGCTGGCCAAAAGCCCGCTCTTTGAAGGTGCTGCCTGCCATGTCGTGATTGTGGGCGCTGAGACGGCAGAAAACCGATCGCAGCTTGAGTGGGCAATCGATCTCCTTGAATCTACAGGCCACCACGCTGCAGGCGCAATTCGCGCTGGTGAAGTGGAAGAAACCTTGCGTGCTTACAAGCAGGAGCACGGTATTGACCTGCTGGTCATGGGGGCCTACGGCCATTCGCGTATTCGTCACTTGTTAGTGGGCAGCACGACGACCGCCATGCTGCGTAATGCCCATTTACCGGTGCTTATTCTGCGTTGAGGTCTCTAGGAGACGCAGGTGAGTCACCCTGACGTAGAGACAGCCGCGATAAGCCAGAAGCTGTTAGCGCTAGAGGTTTCTTTGCGAGAGGAGAGTATTAAAAGCGCCTCTTCAAGAGAGACGGTGGTGCTTGATCAGACGTTGGTAGGGCGGCTGTCACGGATGGATGCGCTGCGAGGTCAAGCCATGGCAAAGGGCAAAGGCAGAAGAGCAGCGCCGCCAAATGATGCTTAAGTTTATTGGCGGCGCTTTGCAGCGAATTGAGCAAGAGACTTTGGCGAGTGCATCGAGTGTGGCGAATGGATGGGTGCCAAACGCCTCACCGGAGACCCGTTAGTGCTGAAATGTATCGAGTGTGCTGAGTAAGCGCTTAGGCCTCAATAGCAGCGTCTTTCTGCTGATGCTGCTTGGTAGCTTGTGCCATATTAATGCCCGACAGTAACGCTTTCAGCGATGCGCTAACGGTGTCACTATCTTCCGCCACGGCGCAAAGTCGCTGGCCATCAATATTCAGCTGCACAAAGGCAATTGCATTGGCTTCGCTGTCGCCACCCAATGAGTGCTCACTATAGTCAATAATGGCTACATTGCTACCCGAATGCTGCTTCCAGGCATCAGTGAAGGCTGACATGGCACCGTTGCCAGTGCCTGACAAACGCAGCGTCTCGGCGCCTTGCCAAAGGGTTATTTCAATGCCTTCGTGTTGACCTTTTGATAGCCGGTAATCGGCCAATGCCAGCGGCGCATCCTGAGTAAAGTTATCAAACATTACTTGGCGAATAATTTCGCTAGAAAGCTCACCGTTGCGACGCTCGCTCTCTTGCTGCACGTAAGGAGCAAGTGCCAGCATCATCCAGCGCGGTAAATTAATGCCGTAGTCTCGCTCCAACAAAAAGGCCATGCCGCCTTTACCAGATTGACTATTCACCCGAATAACGGCTTGGTAGTCGCGGCCAATATCGTGCGGGTCAATGGGTAAGTAAGCCACTTGCCAAGGCTCGTCGGGTTTTTGATGCTTGAGAGATTTACGAATAGCATCCTGGTGGCTGCCAGAAAACGCGGTATACACCATCTCGCCAACCCAGGGATGGCGCGGGTGCATAGTAATACCGGTGCATTCATGCACCACCTGGACGATTTCGTCTGGGTTGGAGAGATCCAGTTTTGGATCTATGCCCTGGCTATACAGATTCATTGCCAAGGTAACAATATCCATGTTGCCAGTGCGTTCGCCGTTACCCAGTAGCGTACCTTCGACACGGTCAGCTCCTGCCAATAGTGCCAATTCTGCTGAAGCAACGGCACCACCGCGGTCGTTGTGGGTGTGTACTGAAATAATCACGCTATCGCGACGGCTAATGTGCTGGCAAAAATATTCAATTTGGTCAGCGTGGTGATGCGGCCCCGCGACTTCTACCGTAGTGGGCAAGTTGAGGATGCACTTGTTGTCTGGCGTCGGCTGCCAAACATCCATCACCGCCTCGCAGATGGCCAGTGAGAAATCGATTTCAGTGCTAGAGAAGCTTTCCGGCGAATATTGGAAACGCCAGTCAGCATCAGGGTGTTGGGCAGCATAGGTCTTCACCCAGGTAGCGCCTTGCACGGCAATATCGGTAATGCCATCTCGATCCATCTCAAACACCCGCTCGCGCTGGATGGTAGAGGTGGAGTTATAGAGATGGATAATGGCGCGCTTGACGCCCTCCAACGATGCAAAAGTTTTCTCGATTAAGTGTTCACGGCACTGAACGAGTACCGCAATAGTGACATCGTCTGGAATTTGGTCTTCTTCAATTAGCCAGCGGACAAAGTCGTAGTCTGGCTGGCTAGCCGAGGGAAAGCCCACCATTACTTCTTTAATACCCACTTTAATAATCTGCTGCCAAAAGCGTTGCTTTTGCTCAACCGTCATCGGCTCTAGTAGCGCCTGGTTGCCATCGCGTAGGTCTTCACTTAGCCAAATTGGCGCTTGCGTTAAGTCGCGGTCAGGCCATTGGCGGTTGAAAGCGGGAACACGCGGAGCAGGGCGGTATTTGCGATGATCAAAAGCAGACATGGTGAGTTTCCTGAAGGCGATGAGTTTAGTTGGGCGGCCGCTTGTGGCGTAAGCCGCGTTAGCAGGTGTCTGGGTAAGACACCGTGTCGGGGCTGCTTGTGACAGTCAATACAGTTTACTGGAAACAAGGCGAAAGTTTATTGCGAAAATGTGGTTTTATTGCCAATAATTGGCAATAAATATCGCATTGTTGTTTTTTATTGGTAGGAGCTGCTTATTATGTCTGTGGTGCCGCTTGAACTTGATCGTTTTGATCGCCACATCCTGAATGTACTGCAGCAGGAGGGGCGGATTAGTAATCAGGAGTTAGCCGAACGCATCGGCCTTTCCCCTTCACCTTGCTTGCGCCGGGTGCGTGCGCTAGAGGAGCATGGCTTAATTACCCAATACCGAGCCGATGTTGATGCGCGTCAGTTGGGCTATCAACTGATGGTGTTGCTGCACATTTCAATGGATCAACATACGCCTGAACGGTTTGATAACTTCGAACGCCATATTCGCAAAATCCCCAATGTGATTGAGTGTTTGATTATCACCGGCCAAGCGGCAGATTTTCAGCTCAAGATACTGGTTCGCGATATGGACGATTATCAGCACCTGCTGCTGCACGTGATCAACCGTATTGAAGGGGTCACCGGAGCCCACACCAGCTTTGTTTTGCGGCGTGTCTTCGAGCATCGTCCTGTGCCTACGGAGCGGGCGTAATTAAGAAGGCATAGGCAATAAGACGGTGGCGGTTTACACTGCTTTTTTTGTCCTACCCAGGAGATTGAACCATGACAATTCAACGCCATGATACAAAAGCCCGTATGAGCCGTGCCGTTATTCATCAAGGTGTGGCTTATTTGTGTGGTCAGGTAAGCGGTCCTGAAGCGCGCCACGAAGGAATTAAGGAGCAAACCGAGAGTATGCTGGCGCGGGTTGATGCCTTGTTAAAAGAAATTGGCTCCAGCCGCGAGCAACTGCTGAGTGCGACTATCTATCTTAAAGACGGTAATGATTTTGCTGCAATGAACGAAGTGTGGGATGCCTGGGTACCAGAAGGCTATGCACCGGCACGCACCTGTGTATGCGCGCCGCTGCCGGCTGATGAGTTAAAAGTAGAAATTACCGTTACCACTGCCGTCAGCAGTTAAGGTATCCGTATCAGCGATAGTTGTCTGACTGGTTACTTAGCCGCTTTTTCTATGGGAAAGCGGGTGTCACGCAGGCTGTCTTTGATTTTCTTAAGGTGCGGCAGGAAGTCTTCGCCGCGCCTTAGGGTAACCCCGGTGGCTAAGGCATCAATCAGCGTTAGTTGAATCATCCGCGAGGTCATGGGCATATAGTGGTCGGTGTCCTCGGGGGTGGCGACTTCGAGAGTCGAGGTGCATTCCAAGGAAAGCGGCGAGTTGGGGGCGGTGATTCCCAGTACCACGGCGCCTGATTCGCGAGCAACGCGTGCGATATCGACCAGTTCTCTGGTGCGGCCTGTGTACGAGATAATCACCACTACGTCACCGGTATGACAGGCGGCGGCCACCATGCGCTGCATCAGCACATCTACATAGGCCATGACGGGCAAGTTAAAGCGGAAGAATTTGTGTTGGGCATCTTGGGCGACGGCACCTGAGGCACCCAAGCCAAAGAAATGAATCTGTTTTGCTTGAGTAAGATAATCAACCATGCGCTCAACGGCGGCCATATCGACCTCTCGCTGGGCTTCGTCCAGGGCGGCAATCGTCGCGCCAAAAATCTTATGGGTATACTGCGTTGCGGTATCGCCAGGCTCGACAGCGCGCGTCACATAGGGCGTTCCGCCTGCGAGGCTTTGAGCAAGTTTGATTTTAAAATCGGGGTAGCCCTTGGCGCCGAAGTTGCGGCAGAACCGATTGACCGTAGGCTCGCTGACGCTAGCCGCTTGGGCAAGGCTGGCAATGCTCAAGCTGGTGGCAACTGCTGGGTCCTCCAGGATGACATTGGCAACTTTGCGTTCTGAGCGGTTTAATTCTTCTAAGCGTTCGCGTAAGCGGTCAAGCAGGTCATGCGCCATCAATAGCCTCCATGGCAATGTTTTTTGCACGTTGGGTGCCCAAATTCGTTGCACCAAGTAAAAAGCGTTGGCTAAAAGAATATCACCACTCGCTTCGGCTAGGGGAATAAACTCCGTCGCTAACCGATTGCCTAGCCCCGTTTAGTCTGCGGATAAAGGGGCTTCGGAACCGATGGTAGGCTGTTGTTCATCAGCTTTAGCCAATCCTGAGTAATTTCAATAGCCAGCGCTTATAAGGCGGCCTTACCAGTGCGCTAGAGGCCCGCTTTGATTGATAAAAAACACCTCGTAAATGGCTGAATCGTTCAAAACCATGGCGACCGTGATAAGCCCCCATGCCGCTTTCGCCAACGCCACCAAAGGGCAGCGAGGGAACAGCGTGATGAAGTAGCGTTTCGTTAAATACTAGCGCACCAGAGCGAGTGGTATGGCGTAAAGTTGCCTGAAGTGTTTTGTCGTCGGTAAAGGCATAAAGTGCCAGTGGGTGAGGCCGGGTATTCACAAAGGTAATCGCGTCTTCGATGTTTTTAACGCTGATAAGCGGTAGCGCACGGCCAAAAATTTCCTCTTGCATCAGCTCAAGGTGTTGGGTTGGATCAATAACCAGCGCTGGTGCGTGTTGCCCGGTGTCGATGATGCGGCAGCCGTGATCTCTCGCTTGTGCTATCAGCCGCTCACTGCGCTGCTGATGGTGAGGGCTGACAAAGCCCGTGACCTCTTTAGCGCTGGGGCGCTGCTGTTCGATAGCTCGACTGAGCGCCTGAATAAGTGCTTCCAGGTGGCGGCTTTCTACCAGTACATAATCTGGTGCAATGCAGGTCTGGCCAGCATTCATTCCCTTGCCAAATATAATTGAGGCGGCTGCACGATCCAGGTCAGCGTCACTCGCTACAATAGCGGGTGATTTACCACCTAGCTCAAGCGTCACTGGGGTTAACTGCTCGGCAGCGGCACGTGCAACTTGGCGGCCCACCGCCGTCGATCCAGTGAAAACCAGATGATCAAAAGGCAGTGCGCTAAACGCTTTTGCTATCTCTGGGCCGCCCTCAACAACGCCTACTTCTTCATCGGTAAAATACTGCGGCACCAGCTTAGCCAGGAGAGCGCTGGTATTAGGAGCGTACTCGCTGGGCTTGATTATAACGCTATTGCCCGCTGCGATAGCGTCAATGGCGGGCATCAGCGCTAAGCTCCAGGGGTAATTCCAGGGCGACATAATACCCACCACGCCCAGCGGCTGAGGAGCGATACGGGCGCGGGCAGGCCATAAACGCCATGGCATGTTGGCAGCGTATGGACGCATCCAGTGCCAGAGGTGTCGCCGTGTATGGCGAATGGCATGCAGCACCGCGTTAATCTCCGCTAAGCGTATTTCTGTCTCACTACGCCTGCCGAAGTCAGTTTGAATGGCCTGGATAATGTCCCGCTGGTGATACTTCGTCATTCGTGCAAGGCGGGCTAAACGCTCTCGTCGCAACCTTAATGAGGGAAAGGGCGCTTGGCCAGACGCATGACGCTGAGTGTCCAACAGGCGCATTAAATCGCGTTTCATGGCAGCTCCTTGAGTTGTTTCTTAATAACAATAGCCGTTTGTGTGGCTACTTGAATACCTCACTCCAAATAGAAGTGACAGCATCAACAAAAGCACAGATAGCTTGGTTGGTGGTAAGGTCACACTTTCACTATTTAAACGATAGGCTTCGGGAGACATCATGCTGTCGCGCTCACTGTCATGCATTACGCTATCCGCTATCGATGATGTGGATGCCGACCGATGGGACGCACTGGTGAGTGGTGAGCAGCCTTTCCTCCGCCACGCGTTTTTGCATGCATTAGAGAGTAGTGGCTCTGTCTGTGAAGCGACCGGATGGGAGCCTTGCCATCTTTGCGTATGGCAAGATAGCCGCTTAGTGGGCGTGTTACCCATGTATCGCAAACACCACTCATACGGTGAGTATGTGTTTGATTGGGGGTGGGCGGATGCACTGGAGCGAGCAGGTGGCCATTATTATCCCAAGGCATTAAGTGCTATTCCGTTTACCCCGGTTCCAGGTACGCGCACCTTAATTGCCGATGATGCTAACGCCGAAGAGGTTCGCGGATTATTAGCAGCGACGTGGCAAACGCACTGTGAAGAACAAGCGTTATCGAGTTGGCACCTCCTGTTTGCTCAAGATGACGAAGTGGATGCCTGGCAGCGCCAATTTCCAGCGTTAATTGCGCGAGAAGGCGTTCAGTTCCAGTGGCGAGATCGCGCCTTTGGTGATTTTGAAGGTTTCCTAGCCAGCCTTACGTCGAAACGTCGCAAAATGATTAAACGCGAGCGTCGCTTGGTCGCCGAGCAAGGTTTTACGCTACGCCGTTTAGAGGGCGAGGCAATTACCCAAGAAGCGATGGCGCATTTCTTTCGCTGCTACACGATCACATACCACGAGCGGGGACGGCCGCCTTACTTAAATGATGTTTTTTTTGAGCGGTTACGTCATGCGATGCCTGAGGCGCTTGTGTTGGTGCAGGCGCTGTTAAATGACCAGCCGGTTGCCGCGGCGCTCTATTTTCGTGGCGATAGCACGCTGTACGGCCGCTATTGGGGGAGTGAAGTGGTTGCCGACTGCCTTCATTTCGAAGTCTGCTACTACCAAGGCATTGAATTCTGCTTGGAAAAGGGGCTCTCTTTGTTTGACCCCGGTACTCAAGGAGAGCATAAACTAGTGCGCGGTTTTGCTCCCCAGCGGGTACGCTCGCTGCACTATCTTGTCCATCCGGGCTTAGCGGCCGGCGTCGCCCAATTCTGTCAAGAAGAGGGAGCCCATATCAGCGCCTATCGTGAGGCGGCGGCCGACGCATTACCGTTTAAATGAAAAGCGTTTCATAAAGCCTGCTAAATAAAGCGTGACTCGCTGGAAATAGCCCATGATGGCATAATGCGCCTCGTTCAGGCCTAAACAAGGGAATGCGGTGATGCATAAATGGCTAATGGGTGCGCTGCTTGCTGTATTGGGACTTCTCCAATACCAACTTTGGCTGGGTAATGGTGGCTGGAAGGATTTGCAGCTAGTAGAAGAGCGCGTTGCTGTTCAAGAGGCTGCCAATGTGCCGATGCGAGAGCGCAATGCTCGGTTGGCGGCTGAAGTTACCGACCTGAAAACCGGCCTGGATGCTATTGAAGAGCGTGCTCGTAGCGACATGGGCATGGTGCGTAGCGATGAGCAGTTTTTTTGGGTACCAGGTGTTGCCATTGAAGCAGAGCTAGTGGGCATCAATGCGGGGCTGGTGACTCAGCCAGGCTTGCCTAGCGAGGGCGCAGACGAATGAGCCATTCGTTGTGGCTAATCGTGCCCGCCGCAGGGCAAGGTAAGCGAATGGGCGCAGATAAGCCTAAGCAGTACCTGTCGCTGGGTGAAAAGCCCATTCTTGCCCATACACTTAGCCGACTACACCAAGCTTTCCCCACTGCGCATCTTGTACTGTGCCTGGATAGTGATGATCATTGGTTCAAGCCGGAATGGGTGCCATTTTCCCAGTGGCAGCGAGTGGCGGGTGGTGCGGAGCGAATGGATAGCGTTTTAAATGCGCTGCACGCTATAAAAGCGCCAGAAAACGCGATGGTGATGGTGCATGATGTCGCGCGCCCCTGCATCACATCGTCTGATTTGTGGGCGCTTTATGACGCTGCTCAGCAGCACCCAAGTGGCGCGCTCTTGGCGATGCCGGTTGCTGACACCATGAAACGAGCCAATGCCGAACAATTAAGCGCCGCGACAGAGCCTCGGGATCGGCTGTGGCACGCGTTAACACCTCAAGCTTTTCGTTATGCGCTTTTGCGGCGTGCTTTGGAATACGCTGTCGCTAATCACTGTATGGTCACGGATGAAGCCTCGGCGGTTGAAGCGCTTGGCCAAGCACCCAAGCTGGTTAGTGGGCGCCGTGATAATCTTAAAATCACCCATCCTGATGACCTTGCCCTTGCTGCCGCTATCATGGCGTCGCAAGTGGCCCAGTCCTCTGAATCTGAAAGGAGTTGTTAATGCGAATTGGCCACGGATTTGACGTGCACCGATTTGGCGTTGGCGACCATTTGATGATTGGCGGCGTTAAGCTGCCTTTCGAACATGGTTTTGTTGCCCACTCGGATGGCGATGTGTTGCTGCATGCTATCAGTGACGCACTGCTGGGTGCTTGCGCGCTCGGTGATATCGGGCGGCATTTCCCCGACACTGACCCTGCATGGGCTGGCGCAGATAGCCGCCATTTATTGCGCCACGTGGTTCATTTGGTTCACGCCGAGGGTTTTTCGGTGGTTAACTTGGATGCCACGTTAATGGCCCAGGCGCCTAAAATGGCGCCGCATATTGAGGCGATGCGCACTGTCATCGCTGAAGACTTGGGTATTAGCCTTGGGCAGGTCAATGTTAAAGCCACAACGACCGAACGGCTTGGGTTTACCGGACGAGGTGAGGGTATCGCCGCTGAGGCGGTGGTGTTGGTTGAGCATCAAGAGGCATTAAATGCTTAACTTACCCGCTTGGCAGCGCAGCTTAGATGCCGAGTTCGGAGCCCCTAGCCCAGGATGCTATCGCGTTCAGCCAGAAGATTTTATCGTTGACGAGCAGCTGGACTTTACGCCTGAAAATCACGGTGAGCACTTGTGGTTGCGTCTTGAAAAGCGCCATCAAACCACGTTAGATGTAGTAAAAAGCGTCAGCCGCCTGTGTGGTGTCACACTTCGATATGTGGGTTACTCCGGGATGAAGGATCGTGTCGCAGTGACGCGACAGTGGTTAAGTGTTCATTTACCCGGGCGCGAAGCGCCAAGTGATTTGAGCGAATCACTAGCAGCCGTGGGTATTAAGGTGTTGGCTCAGGCTAGGCACCCCCGAAAGCTAAAACGCGGTGTCCATCGTACCAATCACTTTACGTTGCGACTTAGTGGCGAAGCGCTTCAACGTCAGCATTTTGTTGACCGCTGGGAGGCGCTTTGTCATCACGGTGTGCCTAACTATTTTGGACCCCAGCGCTTTGGGCCTGAAGGGCGGAATTTACAGCGTGCAGAGGCTCTTTTAGCGAAAGGCTGGCGCAAGCGAGATGATCGCCAAGGCATGATGCTTTCTACTGCGCGCAGCTTTTTGTTTAACGAGCTACTGAGCGAGCGTCTGGCAGATGGAACGTGGTGCCAGCCGCTGGCGGGCGATATGCTGATGCTGGATGGCACACACAGTGTGTTTACTGTTGATACCGTTGACGACGACCTGGTTAGTCGTGCTGCTGCGCTTGATATTCATCCAACGGGTGCCCTGTGGGGAGTCGGGGAGCTTGCCGAGTATCAGGTGGCAGACTACGAAAAACGCCTGTTAGCGAGGCATCCCGTGTTGTGCGAGGGATTGCTGAAAAGCGCTGTGAAACGCTCCCATCGGGCGCTGCGAGCAAGGTTGATTTCGCCTAGTATCGAGATATTGCCTAATGCCGTGGTACTCTCATTTGCCTTACCACGGGGAAGTTTTGCCACGGCGGTGGTGAGTGAATTAATTGCTCACCCAGATTTTGCTTAATGCGCCTAACGTGCGCTTATCTTTGTTAGGCATCCATGAAGGAGACGTTAATGCGGCGACTGCTGCTTTCCAATGACGATGGTGTCCATGCGCCGGGCTTGCGGGCACTTCATGATGCGCTAGTCGCCCATGCGAATTTACGTGTGGTTGCTCCTGATCGAGACCGCAGCGGCGCCAGTAACTCGCTGACCCTTTCCCGTCCACTCTCTTTAACCGCGCTGGATAATGGCTTTTATAGCGTGGACGGTACGCCTGCTGATTGTGTTTATCTGGGCGTGAACGGCGTCTGGGATGAGCGTCCTGACTTGGTTATTTCGGGGATTAATCACGGCAGCAATCTTGGCGATGACGTGCTCTATTCAGGCACTGTGGCAGCTGCCATGGAAGGGCGCAACTTGGGCATGACCGCCATTGCTATGTCGCTGTGTGGCGAGCGTTATTTCGCGACGGCTGCGAAAGTGGCGGCTAGCTTAATCGGTGCTGCCGATCAGCTATCGCTGCCACCCCGCACCCTCTTGAATGTCAACGTGCCAGATGTTCCATGGGAAGAAATTAAAGGCGTTAGAGTGACTCGTTTAGGCTATCGCGGACCAGCAGAGAAGCCTGTTCCCGTAAAAGATCCGCGTGGCCATACGCGCTTCTGGATAGCCCCGGTGGCGGCTAACGCTGATGATGGTGAAGATACCGATTTCTCGGCTATCGAAGAGGGCTATGTATCTATTACTCCACTTCAAACTGACTTAACGCGCCACCCTGCGCGTAGCGACGTGCAGGATTGGTTGGATGCTTTTGCCTAAGCTTTCGCCCAACGAACTGCGCGGACGAGGCATGACCTCTCAGCGGACTCGAGATCGCATGGTAGAGCGACTTGAGCAGCAGGGTATTCAAGATGCACGGGTGCTTGATGTTATGGCAGCTGAGCCTCGGCACTTGTTTGTTGATGAAGCGTTGGCGCACCGTGCGTATGAAGACACCGCGCTGCCTATCGGCTTTGGCCAGACCTTGTCGCAACCATTGACAGTTGCGCGCATGACCGAGCTGGTACTGCGGGCTAACCCAACGCGTGTACTGGAGGTGGGGACCGGTTCGGGGTATCAAACGCTGATACTGTCCCGGCTGGTGCCGATGCTGTACTCGGTTGAACGTATTCAGGCATTACATCAACGCGCTGCAGAGCGGCTGTGGCGGCTTGGTGCTCCAGCGACGCTGGCAGTGGCTGATGGTGGTGAGGGGTGGCAGGAAGCTGCGCCTTTTGATGTGATTTTATTAACCGCTTGTGCTCAAACGCTGCCAGAAGCCCTATTGGAGCAGCTTAACCATGATGGTGTACTCATTGCTCCGTTGGAAGAGCCTGACGGTAGCCAATGGCTCACCCAAATAAAACGCATTGGTAGTGCCTTTGAAAAGCGTCGGCTCGAGCCCGTACGCTTTGTACCTCTATTGCAAGGAGTGGTGGATTGAAGCGTCGATTTGTAGAGCTGTTTTTAAAAGGCGCAGGGATGGGGGCAGCCGATGCGGTGCCCGGTGTTTCAGGTGGCACGATCGCATTTATTACCGGTATTTATGAAGAGCTCATTAATACCATCAAACAGTTTGGCCCCGGCGCCTTCATCGCTTGGCGTCGTGGTGGTTGGCTGGCGTTGGCTCAACATTTAAATTTGGCCTTTTTAGTGCCGCTACTACTGGGCGTTGCGGTTAGCCTTTTCAGTGTGGCTCATCTAGCGCTCTGGCTAATGGATGCGCACCCGCTGCTGATTGAGGGATTTTTCTTCGGCTTGGTGGCTGCGTCGGGGTTTGTTGTCGCTAAGGCGGGCAAAGGGTGGAAGTTTTGGTACTTATTGCCAATGGTAGGCGGGCTGCTGTTAGCCAAGTCGCTGCCAGGTATGATGCCGCTGGTGTTACTTCTTGGTAATGAAGCTCTGGTAGTGATGGTCGCTGGCTGCATCGCGATTAGCGCCATGCTGTTACCAGGCGTGTCTGGTAGCTTCTTGCTGCTTACCATGGGACTTTATGGCACCATTTTAGGGGCTATTCGAAGCTTTGATATCGGTATTATCATACTCTTTGGCTTGGGATGTGTTGTTGGCTTGGCGTTATTTTCGCGACTGTTGTCGTGGCTCCTGCGTCGCCATCATGATTCTACGCTACAGCTTTTGCTCGGGTTTATTGTTGGCTCGTTACCCGTGTTATGGCCGTGGAAAGAGCTGGTACGTTATCAGCTTGGCCCTGATGGGCAAATGATCCCGTTGGCTCATCGTTATCTGTTGCCTAGTGACTATGCGGTATTGTCTGGTGCATCTGCACAAACGGTAGGCGTTCTTGCACTAATGGTGGTTGGCGCACTATTGGTGGTGTTATTAAACCGTCGCGCAGTGCACTATGCCGGACATAGATCAACAGGAAACGCGCGCGACGTTGAAAAGGAGTAGGGTTTTCATGCGTAAGGTTTTCATCATGTCAGTATTGGCGTTAGCTGTTAGCGGCTGCGCCAATCAGCAGCAAAACACCCCACAAGTGCGTGACTTAAGTGAAGCACGCCGCGCGGTAGCAGACTCACCTCAATATACTGTTAAAGCAGGCGATACCCTTTATGGCATCGCATGGCAGCATAATCTGGATTATCGTCAGCTGGCGCAAATCAACAATATTGACGCCCCTTACCAAATTTACCCAGGCCAAACCATTGCGCTGCGTGAAGGAGCGGTGGCATCAAGTCGCCCGTCGGCAGGCTCTCCTGCCCCAGAACGCCCGGCGTCAGGCGCCGTTGCAACAGGGCTGAATCCTCAAGCGACTTCCGTGGCAAGTAACGATCAGCAGCTAGATTGGTTACTGCCCGATGAGAGTGCGATTGAGCGCAACCAGCGTTTAGCGGCTGAGCGAGCGGAACGTGCTGAGCAAGCGTCGGTGGCCGCCGCACAGCAAGTGGCTGATAGCGCAAGTGCCGTTACCCCCGAGACGACGCCTGCTGTGGAGACGCCTCAGCCAGAGCCCACGCCTGAGCCGGAACCAACGCCTGAGCCTAAACCAGAGCCCAAACCGGAACCCACGCCAGAACCAGAACCAGCAGTGACCGCTCAGGCTGAGCAGCCGAGCCAAACCGCTAGCGTTGATCGTTCTTCACGCACCTTTACACCTGTTGATAATATTAACTGGCAGTGGCCAACGACAGGCCAGGTAACCGGAGAGTTTGGCCAGGGTGGCTCTATCACCGCTGGGATTGATATCGACGGTCAAAAGGGGCAACCTGTCAAAGCGGCAGGCCCTGGTATCGTTGTTTATGCGGGTAGCGGTGTACGAGGTTACGGTAACTTAATACTACTCAAACACAACGATCAGTATCTGAGTGCTTATGCACATAATGATAGCTTAAGCGTTAAAGAAAATGATGTCGTTGAAGCGGGAGAAGTGATCGCCACGATGGGCGATAGCGATGCGGACAGTGTCAAGCTGCACTTTGAAGTACGTCGTGATGGGCAGCCTCAAAATCCCTTGGATTATCTGCCGTCCCGTTAATCATCGCCAAGCGAACCTTTTAATTGGTGTGCTTGGGGAACCCGAATAGCTAGAGTTAGGGCGTCATATAACAACAATGGTGTAAGTGCACAGGGAGTGCGGCCACCTTTACTTTTCTAAATGGCGGTTAGGCGAAATAACGGGGGATACTACCATGAGTATGCTGGAGAAAGACCTACAGGAGGTTGACCTGGACGCTGTGGAAGAGGCGCTGGATAGTGTCGATGATGTCTCTGAGGAGGAAGACGCCTTTGAAAAAGCGTTGGGCCGTGATGAGCGTCAATCGACTCAAAGCTTGGACGCGACACAAATCTATCTCAATGAAATTGGTTTTTCGCCGTTATTAACGCCGGAAGAAGAGGTCTACTACGGCCGTTTAGCACGCAAAGGTGACCCGCTTGGGCGGTCAAGGATGATCGAGTCTAACCTTCGCCTAGTTGTTAAAATTGCCAGACGCTATCTTAATCGCGGGCTTACGCTGCTTGATCTAATTGAGGAGGGTAATCTTGGGCTAATTCGGGCTGTGGAAAAGTTTGATCCTGAGCGAGGCTTCCGTTTTTCTACCTATGCCACGTGGTGGATTCGACAAACCATTGAGCGGGCGCTAATGAATCAAACGCGCACCATTCGCTTGCCGATCCATGTGGTTAAAGAGCTCAATATTTACCTGCGTGCAGCGCGTGAGCTAACCCAAAAGCTTGATCATGAAGCAACAGCAGAAGAGATCGCTGACCATCTCGACAAGCCCGTAGAAACGGTTAAGAAGATGCTTGGGCTTAATGAGCGGGTCTCCTCGGTAGATTATCCAATGGGTGGCGAAAGCGATAAGCCGTTAATCGACACGTTAACCGACGATGAGGTGCTAGGGCCGGAAGCATGTCTAGTGGATGGCGATGTGCGTGAGCACGTAGACCATTGGCTGGATGAGCTAAGCGATAAGCAGCGAGAGGTGGTTGTACGCCGCTTTGGTTTGCGAGGCCATGAGTCCGCTACGTTGGAAGAGGTTGGTGCAGAAATTGGCTTAACTCGCGAACGTGTTAGACAAATTCAAGTTGAAGCACTAAAGAAGCTGCGCCGCTCATTGGAAAAACAGGGCCTTTCCCTCAACGCTATTTTCGAGAGCTAGCCGCGGTAAGCTATTGTGCCACAACGACCATAACGCACCGAGTTCATTGCTCGGTGCGTTGTTTTTGACGCCCATTGGTTGACCAACCGTTAACTATTGACTGTGTAAGTGAGAAACGTGATGCGCCCCTTGGTGGCCCATATTGATTTAGACGCTCTGCGTCATAACTATCAGCTAGCGAGCCGCTGCGCCCCCCAAAGTCGCTCGGTAGCCGTTATTAAAGCGGATGCTTATGGTCATGGTGCACTTGAGTGCGCGCGTGCGCTAGAAGCTGATGTGCCCGCATTTGCTGTTGCTTGCATCGAAGAAGCGATTAGCCTGCGTGAAGGGGGAATTGAAAAGCCTATTGTACTGCTTGAGGGTATCTTTACCGCTGACGAGCTGGCGCTGGTTGATCAATACAATTTTTGGATCAGCGTTCACAGTGAGTGGCAGGTGGAGGCCTTATTGGCTTTTTCACCCCGTCAGCCTATTCCGGTATGGATGAAAGTAGATTCCGGCATGCATCGTTTAGGTTTTTCTATAGACGAGGCGCCTGGTGTTTGGCAGCGGTTAGCCAGCGCACCACAGGTGACAGCGCTGCATTTGATGAGCCACTTTGCGACAGCAGATGCACGTGAGGGCAGCTACTTTAATCGACAAATGGCCGCTTTAAAGACACTGGCAGAAGCGCTTGATGCGCCCCTATGCTTAGCAAACTCCCCTGCAACACTGGCATGGCCAATCGCCCACGGCGACTGGAATCGCCCTGGTATTATGCTGTATGGCAGCGACCCGCTGGAAGATGCCAACGATATCACCCGGCAACTGCGCCCGGTGATGAGCTTGCGTTCTGAAATTATTGCCCTTCGTGAACTAGAGGAGGGGGAGTCTGTTGGCTATGGTGGCCGTTGGCGTGCATCCCGGCGTTCTAAAATTGCCGTCGTCGCAGCAGGTTATGGCGATGGTTATGATCGCCACGCCATCGATGGCACGCCGGTATTAGTGAATGGCCAGCGCTGTGCGATTGCCGGCAAGGTTTCTATGGATATGCTAACCGTAGATGTCACCGACGTGCCGGGAGCAGTCATCGGTAGTGAGGTAGTGCTGTGGGGAGCCGCCAGCGATGGCGCTGTGTTGTCAATTGATGAGGTAGCACGCTATTGCGATACCATCAGCTACACCTTGTTAACGGGAGTGCTGCCAAGAGCACCGCGCCGCTACCATGGGGCCTTGGCTTAAACGGTTACCAGTATGTCTAAAAGCTCTTATCCGCAGTCGTTTGCACACCTTCGTTATTGGCCAACCTGGCTTGCGATAGGCGCGATGCATCTTGTTGCCTGGTTTCCCTGGCGGCTTAAGTTATGGGTGGGAAAAATAATTGGTTTGGCAGCATGGCGCTTTATAAAACGTCGGCGGCATATCACTGAGACAAATATTGCGCTCTGTTTCCCTGAAAAAAGTGCCGATGAGCAGCGTCGTTTGGTGAGAGAAGTGTTTATCGCCAACGGTATTGGCTTAGTGGAAACAGCCACGGGTTGGTGCCGTGACGCAGAGGGATTACGGCACCGAGTGGCCTATCACGGCCAAGAGCATCTCGCACAGGCTAAAGCGCAAGGCAAGGGCGTGCTAGTGGTGGGTATTCACTTCTCCACGTTGGATTTAGGGGGAGCGCTGCATTCGCTATTTTTCCCTGCCGATGTGGTCTATCGTCAGCACAACAATCCGTTATTCGAACGCTTTATGACCCGTGCTCGATCACGGATTTTTGGTCAGGCGATTGATCGGCATGACTTGCGTGGTGTTGTGCGGCGAATAAAGTCAGGACATATTGTGTGGTATTCACCGGATCAAGATTTTGGCCGTGATGCCAGCGTGTTCGCGCCACTTTTCGGTCAACAGGCCGCTACGATCAGGCTGACTGCAAAAATCGCTAGAATGACGGGCGCGCCAGTGGTGCCGTTGATGTTCCACCGCAATCCTGATAACCAGACATACACCATCACCTGCCTGCCTGCGCTTGATAATTTCCCAAGCGGTGATGAAATAGCCGACGCCACTCGAGTAAATGAATTTATCGAACAAGCGATTCGCAAGTATCCTGAACAGTACTTATGGCTTCATCGGCGCTTTAAAACGCGTCCGGAAGGTGAGCCAAGCGTTTACTAGCGACATCCGTTAATAAAAAAAGCCGTTTTGCTACTAAGGCAAAACGGCTTTTCGTTAACTCTGAAAGCAGACGTTAGTCCAGATTTCGAGAGTAGAAAATCTCTAGCATCTCTTTACGCAGACGGCTTTCAATGTCTCGTGCTTCTTCGAAGGTAATGTCGCGGCGCGATGTATCGAACAGGTAGTTATCAAGTTCGAAGTCTTTTAGCAGCATTTTGGTATGGAACATGTTCTCTTGATATACATTCACATCGATCATCTGATAGGCGTGCTTGGTATCTTCTGCCAAGTAGTCCTGGATCGAGGTAATGTCGTGATCAATAAACAGCTTTTTACCATCGACATCGCGTGTAAAGCCGCGAACCCGATAATCCATAGTGACAATATCAGAGTCAAAACTGTGGATTAGGTAGTTCAGTGCTTTCAATGGGCTGATGTGGCCACAGGTAGACACATCTATATCCAATCGAAAGGTGCTGATGCCGTTGTCAGGATGCGACTCAGGATAGCTATGCACGGTCACGTGGCTTTTATCAAGATGCGCCACGACTGTTTCAGGTAGCGGTCCAGGGCCTGGTTCAGTTTGCTCTGGGTTTGCTTCATCCAGCTCGTGTTCAGCAATCAGAATCGTAACGCTGGCCCCATGGGGCTCATAGTCTTGACGAGCAATATTGAGCACATGAGCGCCAATAATATTGGTGACGTCTTTTAGAATCTGCGTCAAACGTTCGGCGTTGTAAAGCTCATCGATATAATCAATGTAAGCCGCACGCTGCTCTTCGGTTTTGGCATAACAGATGTCGTAAATGTTAAAGCTCAACGAGCTAGTCAGGTTATTAAACCCGTGGAGTCGGAGATTATCTGACACGTCCGAACCTCCCTATGGCAGATGAAGACACCCCGACGAGCCAGCGCCGGAACCGGTAGTAACTTGTCACCGTGATGCTGTAGTCGCTTTCTGCAAAGCGGCTGTTTGCTACGCAGTAGGGGTAAAAACAAGCGAGCGTATTATGCCCGCCAAGTGCATGGTATGCATCCAGCCGCGTTAATTTTTTTAATAAACAGGGACGATGGCGCTCCGAGTAGCTCAAGCGTCGACAATCTCAAAAGAGTGGGTAATCTCAACGCCGCCTTGTGTCAGCATAATAGATGCGCTGCAGTACTTCTCTGCGGAGAGCTCAACCGCCCGCTGTACCTGCTTCTCTTTTAGGTTGTGGCCAGTCACCACAAAGTGTACGTGGATTTTGGTAAACACAGAGGGCACTTCATCGGCGCGTTCAGCGTCAAGCTCCGCGATACAGTCGGTGACATCGGCGCGGGCTTTATCGAGAATGTTCAAAATATCAAAGGCGGTGCAGCTACCCATGCCCATTAATAGCATTTCCATTGGGCGGGGGCCGGTGTTGCGGCCGCCATGATCAGGGGGGCCGTCGATAACGACACTGTGCCCACTACCGGACTCTGCTACAAATTGGCGACCATCTGTCCATTTTACCCGTGCTTTCACGTCGCTCTCCTCATCTAGGCACCTATAGGTAGTTGCGAAGCATAACATTTATAGCGATAGACGCACTTTTTCATCGCTTGCTAATCTGCTGCGTTAAAAGGTGATGTTCAAGAGCCTCTAGGCGCTCTGGCGTGCCCACGTCGACCCAGTGGCCTGAAAAGTGCTCGCCGCTGACACGCTTGTCTGTCATTGCCTGTTTAAGTAGCGGTGCTAGGGCAAACGCCCCTGGTGTCTGGTCGGCAAAAAGATCCGGGTGCAGCAGGCTAATGCCGGCAAAGGTGAGGCGCTGGTGACTTTCCACTCCAGCGCGCCCGTTGATAAGGGAAAAATCACCGTTAGGGTGGTGGGGTGGGTTATCTACTAACACAAGATGGGCGACGTCACTTCCCTGTAACAGTGATTCTGACGGAATGTAATCGCACCAGACATCCCCATTGACCAGCAGAAACGGGGCATCACCAAGCAGGGGGAGTGCCTTGTGAATGCCACCGCCGGTTTCTAAAGGTATCTCTTCATGGCTCCAAAGAATCCGTAGTTGGTCGTCGTTTCCATCACCAAGTGCTGCCATTATCTGCTCGGCGCGATAGCTCACGTTGATGACCACTTCTTCAATGCCTGCACGCTTAAGCCGTTCGAGGTGGTGCACAATAAGTGGCTTGTCGCCTACGGGGAGCAGGGGTTTTGGGCAGTGGTCGGTAAGTGGCCGCATCCGTTTGCCAAGTCCCGCGGCTAAAATCATCGCTCTCATAGTGTGCTTTCCGCTAAACGTTGGGCGATGGCAGGGCGCAATGTGCCACTTACCCATTCGGCAAACTCGCGGTGCTGAGGTAGCGCAGTTAGGCTGTCTTCTAAATGGGCTAAAAAATGCGGCAGGCGTGATAAATAGCCTTGCTTGGCATCACGAAGTGTTAGGCGGCAAAAAATTCCCAGCACTTTGAGTGAGCGCTGAGCCGCCATCGCTTGGCATTGGGCAAGAAATTCATCATTGCTGAGATGGCCAGAGAGGCGCCCATCTTGACGCGCTTGACGATAGAAGGAGTCGACGAACTGCGTAAACTGCGTCTGAGAAAAGCGGCAGTAGCGCCCGCGCAGTAAGGAAATAACGTCGTAACTGATTGGCCCTGCCACCGCGTCTTGAAAGTCAATCATGTAAAGCTGCTGGTCGTGCACCATGATATTCATTGCATCGTAATCGCGATGTACGCTGACGACGGGTTGATCAAGCGCTTGCTCAATGAGGTGACCACGCAGCGCATGCCAACTGTCTGGCGTTGATAGCGACAGCCAGTTGTCTAGGCACCACTCTGTGAAAAGGTCGAGCTCGCGGCCCAACAGCGTCGCATCATAGGGAGGCAGCGCGGCAGGGTTGGCGTGGTTTTGTAACTTGGCCAGTAATGATAGTGCATCGAAATGACTTTGCTGAATGCGCGCGTCATCAGTGAATAGCGCCTGTAATGGGGTATCCCCAAGGTCGTCAAGCAGCAAAAAACCCGCGTCGAGATCGACGGCGTGAATATGCGGAACGGGCAGTTTTGCCGCGTACCAGCGCTTTCCGATAGCGACGAACGGCGTTGAGTCTTCCTGGGCAGGGGGGGCATCCATTACTATGCGGGTACCGCCACAGGGTAGTGTCAGCCGGAAATAGCGCCGGAAACTTGCGTCACCGCCCGCTGGGGAAAGGCGGATAGCGGCGCTATTTAGGCCATTTTGTTCAGCCGCCCACTGGGTGAGGGCGTCAATCCTAGAAGAGGACATGCAAGCTCCTTGCTGGTCGGGCATCATGCGGGCTGTATAATACCGATTCTGGATGCCAAGGATAACGAACATGGGCAAGCGAATCTCGCGTACCGTACCGGTTGCGCACACACTGATGGGCAGTTTGCTCGCTAGCGCCTCATTTTCAGCGGTGGCACAAGGCCAGACGCTGCCTGCCGAGGCGCTTGACTGGCAGGCCTGGAGCCAAGAGGAAGCACCGCATCAGCTGTGTCGAGGGCGATATGTGATGCCTGACTACCGCTTGCCTGCGGTGGATAACCCCGAGACGTTGTCGGTGGAGACCCTGGAAGCCGATTACGCCGCCGATGGTGAAGCCTTGTTGCGCGGTGATGTTGTACTGCGTCGTGGAAACACAGAGCTACAGGCAGCGCAGATGTATTTACCCGCCGACCGCCAACGTGTCGATGCAGAAGGCAATCTCGCCATACGAAATGGTCAGGCGCTGGTGCGCGGCGAGCAAGCCACGTTAATGCTCAACGATGACCGAGCCTCGTTACGCAACAGCCACTATGTGCTTTACGAACAGCATTTACGCGGCCAAGCTAGTCAATTAGAGCAAACTGGTGAAGAACAATATCGTCTACACAATGCTTCGTTTACGACGTGTGATCCAGGGGCCAACAGCTGGCAACTCGTGAGTAGCGATATAAAGCTGAATCAAGCCGCAGGATTTGGTACTGCACGGCACGCACGGTTAGAAGTAAAAGACGTGCCGATTTTTTACTGGCCTTGGCTACGTTTTCCCATTGATGACCGTCGTCACACAGGATTGCTGTCACCCTCTATTAGCTTTTCTAACGAGGGATTTGACTATGCGCAGCCCTTTTACTGGAACATCGCACCAAATCAAGATGCCACCATTACACCGCGCTGGATGTCTGATCGTGGGCTGTTACTCAATGGTGAGTACCGCTATCTACTTGAAGAGAGTCGAGGAACGGTAGAAGGCGGCTATATCAATAGCGATGACGGCAGTGAAAATGGTGATAACCGCTTCGAAGGCAATGATCGCTGGTATATTGATGCCACGCATGCAGGAACGCTGACGCCACGCAGTGATTACCAATTGCGCTATGGTGCCGCCAGCGATGGTCGCTATTTCGATGATTTCGGTGGTGAGTTTGGCAATAGTGATCGCGTTAGTATGGAGCGGATGGCCCAGGTAGATTACCGCGGTGAACGTTGGCAGTTAGATGCCCGAGCCCAAGGTTTTCAGCGCTTGGAAGACCCGCTGAGTGATTCCGATAAGCCGTTTTATCGTCTGCCCAGTTTGACAGCGAGCTCTGACTGGCAGTTAGGCGGTGGTCTCTATACACAGTGGCACTCTAACGTGACCTATTTCTGGCGTGATGTAGACGAGCGACAGGTGCCTGAGCGAGAAGCCGCCATCGGCACGCGGCTGCACCTCACGCCAGCGATTGGTTGGCGTTTTGAGCAACCCTGGGGCTATATCGAACCGCGTACTGAATTATGGCATACCGCTTATGAGTTGGATTATGGCGATCGCGTCACTGACCGAGGCACGTCTCCCAGCCGTAGTGCGGCGGTCACATCGATAGATAGTGGCCTTGTGTTTGAGCGTGAATTAGAACTGAGCGGACGAGACTATCGCCAAACCCTTGAGCCACGTTTGAACTACGCCTACGTTCCACGTACTAACCAAACGCAGCTGCCTGATTTTGACAGCCGTGAGCGAGCGTTCTCATGGGATCAACTATGGTCGCCTCATCGTTTCTCCGGCGCTGATCGTTTAGGTGATCTCAATCGCGTGTCGCTTGGCGTACAATCTCGCTTTATTGAAGACGCCACTGGGCGGGATCGGTTAACGTTTGGCGTTGGGCAAAGCGTTTATTTATCCGAGCGTCGCATTGATAGTGAAGGCGACCCGGACACATTGCCTGCTCATCCAGAAGATGACCCAAGTGTGAATCCGCTTAGCCGCTATCAAGCTACTCGCGATCGCTCTCCGCTGGTGACGCGCCTTGATTGGCAGATTAATAATCGGTGGAGTGCGGGGTATGAATGGTTATACGACGACCAGCGTGAACAGACTGAGCGCTCTAGCGTTGATGCGCGTTATCGCCATCCCGCTGGCCACGTAGTGAACCTTGGTTATCGTTGGGAGATCGAAGGTTTTGATCCAGGCGTTGTACCTGGTGATGACGGCTTTAGAGATTACAGCCGAGAAGAGTGGGATCTGTCACTTGCTTGGAAAGCCAGCCCGAGAATTGATTTGATTGGTCGCTATCTATACGACCAAACCAATGAGCGCGCGCTTGAACGGCTGGCAGGCGTTCAGTGGAACGACTGCTGCTACGGCTTACAGCTTGTTTGGCGTGAGTGGGTAGACGATAACGACACCGCCCCTGTGGGTGATGACTTTAATGATCGCGGGCTATTTTTACGCTTTGTATTCCGTGGCCTTGGTGGCGTTGGTCAACAGGCTGACGGCTACTTTGAACAGGCCATTCCTGGCTACCGCCCAACGCCGCTATAACGATTTTGTTAAATGGCGACTGACTGAAAGAGATTCTTTATGACTACCAGAATGACCCTGCTGACCGATGGCTTGAAAAAGCGGGCAAAACTGCTTTCTGCGGGCGGTATGGTGGCGCTCTGTCTTGGAACGAGTGCTACGCTTGTGCCGCTAACGGTTTACGCCCAGAATTTCGAATCAACCCAGCGGCAAATGCTGGATAGTGTTGTGGCTGTCGTGAATGATGGCGTCATTATGCGCAGTGAGCTTGATGACCGCATTGCCCAAGTAGAACAGCAGGCTCAGGCTCAGGCTCAGGGGGGGAACTTGCCTCCCCGTAGCCAACTAGCTCAGCAGGTGCTAGAGCGCATGGTGATGGATGAAATCCAACTGCAAATGGCTCGCCAAGCTAATCTTAGCGTGGATGACACGGAGCTTAATCGCCAGCTGCGCTCGATTGCTGAGTCTAACGGCATGACGTTAGACCAGTTTGCCGATGCCGTGGAAGCGGACGGCATGACCCTGGGTGGCGTACGTGAAGAAATACGCCGCGAAATGCTGATGCGCCAAGTGCAGCAGCGCCAAATTAGCCAACGTGTCACCGTAACTGATCGTGACGTTGAGCGCTTTTTGAGTCAGCAACCAGCGCAGCAGGGGCAAGCGTTCATTGAAGAGATTCGTGCCCGTCACGTGTTGGTAGAGTTAACGCCAACGCGCAATGACAATCAGGCCCGTGCCCGCGCTGAGCAGGTACGCCAGCGTTTACAGCAGGGAGCCGACTTTGCATCCGTCGCCCGTGAGTTTAGCGACGACCGTGGTAGCGCCTTGAATGGCGGCGAGCTTGGTTGGGTGCGTCCAGGACAAACGGTGCCAGCCTTCGAAGAAGCGTTGGGATCGCTGAGTGCTAACCAGCTATCTGAACCCGTTCGTTCCCAGTTTGGCTACCACGTGATTGAAGTACTAGAGCGCCGTCGTCAGGATGTGACAGAGGAAAGTCGCCGGGAGCAGGTTCGTCAGGCCATTTTCCAGCGTCGTGCTAACGAAGAGCTGCAGACATGGCAGCGTGAAATGCGTGAGCAGGCTTTTGTCGATATTCGCCTTTAATGAGCCAATCTAATGAGCAATAGCGCGCCACTGCTGATAACGACCGGAGAGCCCGCGGGCATCGGCCCAGAAATCACGCTGATGCTGGCCGCCAATGGGCAGTTGAATAATACGGTGGCCATTGGCGATACGCAGTTGTTGAGACAGCGTGCGTCGCTTCTGGGGCTTCATCTTGATGTGATAGAAGCCGCTCCAGGAAGCGGGGTTACTTCCTCGCCAGGGCGTTTGGTTGTATGGCCCGCAGCACTTTGCGAACCTGCGCTCCCTGGCGTGCTCAATCCTGCTAATGCAGGCTACGTGCTAGAGACATTGCAAATCGCTGTAGATGCCTGTCAGCAGGGGCATGCAGCGGCCATGGTGACTGCGCCGCTGCATAAAGGGGTGATTATCGAAGGCGGCTATCCTAGCTTCACTGGCCACACCGAATGGCTGCGCGATGCCTGTGGGGTGGATGAAGTCGTGATGCTGTTGGCTACCGACCAAGCGCTGCACGCTCAGACGAGTCATTGGCAGGGCAGCAGTGACCTACGCGTCGCGCTTGTCACTACCCACCTACCGCTGCGTGACGTGGCCGATGCGGTTACCTACGACAAAATTATCCGCATTAGCCGTTTGCTTGCGGCCGATCTGAAAAACCAGTTTGGGATTGCTGCTCCGTGCATTGCGGTGTGTGGGCTAAACCCTCATGCCGGAGAAGATGGCCATTTAGGGCGCGAAGAGCTCGATGTTATTATTCCCGCGCTGAAAGCGCTGTGCGCTGAAGGTCTTGATGTTCAAGGCCCGCTGCCAGCTGATACGCTTTTCACGCCGCGCCATTTGGCAGGTGTTGATGCGGTACTGGCGATGTATCATGACCAAGGGCTGGCAGTGTTAAAATACGCAGGCTTTGGTCAGGCGGCGAATATCACACTTGGCCTGCCGCTGGTGCGTACATCGGTAGACCACGGCACCGCGCTCAGTTTAGCCGGTCGCGGCATTGCTGACCCCAATAGCTTAGGCGTAGCTCTCGCGCTAGCAAAGCGGCTTTCCGCACAGCGCGCCAATGGCTTAAATGCTTTATGAATCAACCCTCCAAGGAACACTGTTAGATGTCTCAAGTGCCTCAGCAGCACCGCGCTCGTAAACGCTTTGGTCAAAACTTTCTGCGTGACCTCGGCATCATTTCGCGTATTGTCCGTGCCATTGGGCCTCGCGAAAGCGACCGACTCGTCGAAATTGGCCCTGGGCAAGGCGCGCTTACTGCTCCGTTGCTAGAGGCGGCAGGAAAGCTTGAAGTCATTGAATTAGACCGAGACCTTATTCCGGGCTTAAGGGTGCAGTTTTTTAACTACCCTGACTTTGTTATCCATGAAGGTGACGCGCTAAAGTTTGATTTCGCCGCGCTTAAAGGGGATGGCCCTGCGTTGCGAGTCGTCGGTAATCTGCCTTACAACATCTCGACGCCATTGATAGTGCATCTCTTAACCATGGGCAAGGCGATTGCCGATATGCACTTTATGCTTCAAAAAGAGGTCGTTGAGCGTTTGGCTGCTGAGCCAGGTAGCACCGATTGGGGCCGCCTGTCGGTGATGGCGCAATATTACTGCCAGGTTGATCAGCTGTTTGTCGTACCGCCGGAAGCCTTTGTTCCCAGGCCGAAAGTTGACTCCGCCATTGTTAGGCTAACGCCCCACGAAAGCTTGCCTCAAACAGCAGATGACCCCGCGCTGCTATTTGAATTAGTCAAGTTGGCGTTTGGTCAACGACGCAAAACACTGCGTAATAACCTGAAAGGTAGGGTAAGCGCAGCAACATTAGAAGCCCTAGGTATTGACCCTGCCCGGCGCCCTCAAACCTTGACGGTTGCAGAATACGTAGCTATCGCTAATCAAGTGGCTGTTGATGAAGCGCTTAGTGGTAATGGGAGTGCCGACGCGTGAGTGCCCTAGCCATTGAGGTTAGCGTCGTGCCTGAGTACCGTGCCGCTGAGTCAGATGATAGTGAGTCGCGCTTCGTGTTTAGTTACACCGTGACGGTGCATAACCAAAGCCCTCATAGCGTGCAACTCATGGCACGCTACTGGAAAATTACCCAAGGTAACGGTGATAGCCAAGAGGTGCGTGGCAAAGGGGTGGTGGGCCAGCAGCCGTTAATTGGTCCGGGACAGCGTTTCCGCTACACCAGTCGAGCCATTCTGCAAACGCCGGTGGGCGTTATGGAAGGCGCTTACACACTGCTTAACACCTACACCCAGCGAGCTTTTGAAGTGCCCATTGCACCTTTTAGGCTGGCGGTGCCGCGCCAGCTTCACTGACCATTCTCTAGAAGGGGAGAGCGATGAGCACCTATGCCATTGGTGATCTGCATGGCTGTCATGCCGAGTTTATCAGTTTGCTGGAAAAGCTTAACTTCAATGCAACGAACGATGCGCTCTGGCTGGTTGGCGACCTAGTCAACCGTGGCCCTGGCTCGCTGGCTTGTTTGCAGGAAGTGCAGGCGCTAGGCAGCGCCGCTCGATGCGTACTGGGTAACCACGATTTTCATTTATTGGTGGTAGCTCGTGGCGGCGGCAAACTGAAAAAAAACGACACTCTAAGCGATATTTTGGCGACTCCGCAGCGCGAACAGGTGCTGGATTGGTTGCAAAGCCAGCCATTGGCAGTTTACCAAAACAGTACGCTAATGACCCATGCCGGTATATTACCAACGTGGTGCGCTGAGCAAGCGGTATCGTTTAGCCAAGAAGTGCAGACGGCGTTGCTTAGTGAAACGGCCGGTGATTTTTTAACGCAGTTATTTGGCAATCAACCCGACCGGTTCCATGAGGATCTAGAAGGGATTGATCGTTTACGCTGTCTCGTCAATATATTTACCCGCATGCGCTTTATTGACGCTAATGGTCGGCTAGACTTCGCTGCCAAAGAAGGCTTGGAAAGTGCGCCTGACGGATTTGCCCCTTGGTTTCAATACCCAAGAGCAGATGCGCTTCAACTGTTATTCGGACACTGGGCGGCATTAGAGGGCCAAACCCCGAACGCCAAGATACAGGTTGAAGCGCTGGATACTGGTTGCGTGTGGGGTGGGGCGTTAACCGCTCTCAATCTGGAGTCGGGTGAACGCACCAGCGTCCCTAGCCGTCAGCCGAGACATTAAACACCAGACATTGAAAAAAGGGCGATAGCCGTGTTTCAGGTGGATGCGAAAACCAAAGGGCTCGATGTTTATCGTGTTGGTGGGGCAGTGCGCGATGCGCTGTTAGGCTGGCCGGTAGTGGATAATGATTGGGTCGTCGTTGGTGCTACGCCAGAAGTCATGCAGCAGCGGGGGTTTAAGCCCGTGGGGCGTGATTTTCCGGTATTTCTGCATCCTGATACCGCCGAAGAGTATGCGCTAGCACGCACTGAAAGAAAGTCTGGCCACGGTTATAGCGGCTTTGAAGTACACGCAAGTCCTGATGTGACCCTAGAAGAAGACCTTTCAAGGCGTGATTTAACCATCAACGCGATTGCACAGCGCTTTGATGGCGCGTTGACCGACCCCTTTAACGGTCAGCGGGATATTGAGCAGCGTCTATTACGCCATGTGTCCTCGGCATTTAGTGAAGATCCCTTACGGGTGCTTCGTACGGCACGCTTTCTTGCCCGTTATGCGCATTTAGGGTTTGCTATTGCGCCTGAAACCCTTGAGCTAATGCGCGATGTAAGCCGCAGCGGTGAGCTTAGCCACCTTGCTGCGGAGCGAGTGTGGATAGAAACCGAAAAAGCCCTGGGTGAACCAAACCCTGACCGTTACTTCACCGCCTTAAATGAGTGCGAGGCGCTGGCGGCGTGGTGGCCAGAGCTAACCGATGACCTTGTGCTGGCAAATGCGCTTGAAGCGATGACCCTTGAGACGATCGCACAGCTGGCTATCGACAGCTCGCTTCCGCTGGCTCACTGGCGTTATGCGTTGTTGGTGTCGGTACTGAATGATGCACAGCGTGATGTGCTGGCGATAAGGTTACGATTGCCTAATGCCGTAACGCAGCTTGCGCGTCATGTGGCGTTAAGTAAGGGCATATTGGCCGAGCCATTAAGTGACGAATGTGTTCTTCACTGGCTGGAGCGTTTGGATGGTTGGCGTAAGCCTGCGCAGGTTGATGCCCAGTTACAGCTGATTAAGCGCTTAGCAGAGAGTACGGTCGAACCGTTGAGTCGGGCGTGGCAAGCTGCACAAAGCGTTGACCCTCAAGTGCTATTGAAAGCGGGCTATCGCGGTGCAGCTTTAGGTAAGGCGCTCCGTGAGCACCGCCAACAGGCCGTAGCAAGTGCGCTTTATTAATAGGCACTAAGGGCTGGTTGGTTATGGGCTTTGTTTAGCGAGCGGACACCGCCTTTGGCACAGCGTCTGCCTGAGAAATCCAGCGCCCACGCCAATGAAAGTCGATGGCCCATAAGCGTTGATTACCCAGCTCAAAGCGTTGCCATAGCGCAGCATAAGATAAGCCATAGATGGGGTGGTACTGGTCGGGTAGCAGTTCGGCCAGCGGTTGCAGAACGAAGGCATTGTGCGTGATTTCCCCTCGGGGCAGGGTAACGCCGTCAACGGTGCCGCAAATGCCGCCCACTGTGAGTAGGTCAATATCCAGCGCTCGAGAACTACACTTAACCATATCGGGAGTGCGGCCATGGGCAATTTCGAGTTGCTTAGACCACGCCTGAAGCTTGCCCACCGACCAATCGCTATCAAAGGCAACCACAAGGTTGTAAAAGTTGCGATTATCGCTAAACCCTACCGGCTCGCTTTCAAAAATACGCGATATTTGGAGGGGACCAAATGTGTCTTCAAGCGCATCTAGGCATAGGCGGATATGAGTGTCCGGATCGATATTGCTGCCTAAACTGAGAGTAACCAAGTTCATGGAAGCGTGCCGCGGATGATTTCAAGACCGACGCTAGCGGCTTGTGGAACAGCCCCTGGTTTGCGTACGGTAAGTCGCAACCAGATAATGGAAAACTCCTGCTGTAGGCACTCTGCTAGGCGCTCGGCAAATGTCTCGACGAGAGCAAAGTGGTGCTCGTCAGCAAAGCGCTGAATTCGCTGGCAAATGGCTGCATAATCAAGCGTCAGGCTTAAGTCATCTGCAGCGGCAGCAGGACGAATATCCGTTGCGAGCGATAAGTCCAAGCTCAAAGACTGAACAATAGTGCGCTCCCAGTCGTACACACCGATCACGGTATCTACTGCCAGCGCTTCGATCAAAATGCGATCCACAGCTATTCCTCTAGCGTCAACAAGCGAGGGATTGTACTTGAGGATAGCGCGAAACGACAGCTAGGTAAGATCTAACGCTGGGTAGGAGCCAAGATGGTGGGCGGAGTGATATGGATGGTGGTGGGCTACTTAAGCGGAAGCTGGTTAGCAGCGCTGAGCGTATGCCGGCTGGCAGGTGTACCTGATCCGCGATATTGCGGCTCGCGTAACCCAGGATTTTCGAACGTGCTGCGCCTATACGGGCCGCGTCTAGCCGTCGCCACGCTTTTGCTAGATGCCTTAAAAGGGGCGCCTGCAGTGTTGGCAGCCAAATTGTTAGGGCTGCCTGTTTGGCTACAGGGAGCTGTGGGGTTAGCGGTTCTGTTGGGCCACAGCTACCCCTTATGGCATGGCTTTCGCGGCGGTAAATCGGTTTCCAGTGCGTTTGGCGTGTTGCTGATATTGGTGCCCAGCGTGGCGCTGCTTAGTGCGGTATGCTGGATGCTGCTTGCTTGGCGGCTACGCATGGCAGCGGCAGCGTCGCTTGTTAGTGCATTCGTCGCACCGCTGGCCTGCGCGTGGCTAGCACCTGACTATGTGGTGGTCGTTAGTGGTTTTAGCCTTTTAGTGCTAGCTCGCCATGGGTTAAATATTCGCCGCCTGCGCCGCGGAGAAGAGCCGCATCTACGCGGCTAGCAGGGGCTATCGGTGTAGGAGCTAGAGGTGTTAAGTAGGCGTTAAGGTGTCCAGTGGCCAGCGTGGCGTAGCCCTCATAATGCCGTTATCATCCTGCTCGCCTGCTGCCAGGCGTTGGGCGCCCACATAAGCGATCATCGCGCCATTATCGGTGCAGAAGCGCCCGCGAGGGTAATAGGATTGTGCGTTGCGTTTCTGTGTTTCAATCGCGAGGCGCTCCCGCAGGCGATGATTGGCACTGACGCCACCTGCTACCACTAAGCGCTTCAATCCGGTCTGATCCAGTGCGCGGCGACATTTGATAACCAGGGTGTCTACTACGGCCTCTTCAAATGCCCTCGCCACATCAGCCTTGGCCTGGGTGTCTAGCTCTCCAGCAGCTTCTAATTGGCGAATAGCGGTCAGCGTGTGAGTTTTCAAGCCAGAAAAACTGAAGTCTAGGCCTGGGCGGTCGGTCATCGGCCGTGGGAAACGGAAGCGTTTTGGGTTGCCCTGTTCAGCAAGCTTAGCAACGTGAGGGCCGCCGGGGTAGGCGAGTCCTAGCATTTTGGCCGCTTTGTCGAAGGCCTCACCTGCGGCATCATCAACGGACTCACCGAGCAATTGGTAGTTTCCTAAGGCCTGTACTTCGACGAGCTGGGTGTGTCCGCCAGAGACCAGCAGGGCTACGAAAGGGAAATCCGGAGCATCATCTTCCAGCATTGGGGCTAACAAATGGCCTTCCATGTGGTGTACGCCCAGTACCGGGATATTCAACGCGCGTGCCATACCATGCGCCGTGCTGGCGCCCACCATGAGTGCGCCGACTAACCCCGGGCCAGCCGTGTAGGCAATGCCGTCTAGATCGCGACGCGTCAGTTCTGCATCGTGCAATACTTGCTCGATCAGCGGCAACAGTTTACGTGTATGGTCACGAGACGCGAGTTCAGGCACCACGCCGCCATACTCGGCATGCATGGCAATTTGACTATACAGCGCGTCGGCGAGCAGGCCGCGGCCTCCAGTATATGAAGTATCATAAATCGCGACGCCCGTTTCATCGCAAGACGTTTCAATGCCCAGTACGCGCATGGCTGAAGAACTCGTTGTAAGTTAAAAAGTTGCAGGTTAGCAAGCAGTGCTGCTAAGCAGTCGCCTAGTTTAGCATTCTCATGCTTATAGCGCGTAAGCATTTGCAAAGATAGCCAACCACGACTAGACTACTGTGCGCTGTAAAAACTGGGTCGTACACTGTGTTATTAAAAGTGTACGTACTATCCGAACTCAAGACTCCTTAAGGTAGGTGAGTGCTTAATGCCTTCTGTAAAAGTACGTGATAACGAGCCGTTTGACGTCGCCCTGCGTCGCTTCAAGCGTTCTTGCGAAAAAGCCGGTGTTCTTTCTGAAGTACGCCGCCGCGAGCACTATGAGAAGCCGACTGCTGAGCGTAAACGCAAAGCGGCAGCTGCCGTAAAACGCCACGCCAAGAAAGTCCAGCGTGAGCAAAAGCGTTTCGAACGGCTCTATTGATCCGTACCCGAGGGGGCCGGAGCAGTTAGCTGGTCATCTCAAGAGGGATGTCAAGCGGCCGCCACTAGGTGGCCGTTTGTTTTTGCTTTGATTTATCGCTGTCTACGGTGATTTGGCAACAGGCCCGATGACCCTAGGCAAGTGAATTAGCGCTTTGCGCGAGGATGCCCGCAGTTCATGGCAGGCCAAATTCCACAACGTTTTATCGATGACCTGTTAGGCCGCGTTGATGTGGTCGAGGTGGTTGGTGAGCGTGTGCAGCTTAAAAAGGCCGGGCGTAACTATTCTGGGCTATGTCCTTTCCATCAAGAGAAAACCCCATCGTTTACGGTAAGCAGTGATAAACAGTTTTATCACTGCTTTGGGTGTGGTGCCCACGGTAATGCGCTACGCTTTCTAATGGAATACGACAAACTACCCTTTCCTGATGCGGTCGAGCAGTTGGCTAGCCGTTTGGGGCTGGATGTTCCTCGTGAGGGTGCCGACGATCCGCGCGCCCAGCAGCGCGAAAAAAAGCGCAAAGAGGGCGTTAATCTTCTTGAACTTGCTGCCAGTTTTTATCGAGAACGGCTAAAAATGCAGGAAGGGCAGGGAGCGCAGCGTTATCTGCAGGGGCGTGGATTATCGCCAGATGTTGTCAGTACTTATGGTATTGGTTATGCGCCTGGCGGATGGGAAGCCCTGAAGCAGCACTTGAGTGCGCGAGGTATTGGTGAGCCTGTACAAGTAGAGTATGGCTTGCTAATTCACCGTGAAGACACAGGGCGGACGTATGACCGCTTTCGTGACCGAGTGATGTTTCCCATTCGGGATCTAAGAGGGCGGACCATCGCGTTTGGCGGCCGGGTAATGGGCGATGAGCAGCCTAAATATCTAAATTCGCCAGAAACGCCTGTCTTTCACAAAGGACGTGAGCTGTACGGGCTGTACGAGGCTCGCCAAGCTTCAAGCAAGCTTGAGCAGCTCGTCATTGTTGAAGGATACATGGATGTTGTGGCGCTAGCGCAGTACGGCATCAACAACGCCGTCGCAACCTTGGGGACGGCTACAACGGAAGATCACCTAAGCCGACTATTTCGTTTAGTCAGCCGTGTGGTGTTTTGTTTTGACGGTGACCGAGCAGGACGCCAAGCGGCCAGCCGGGCATTGGAAACAGCCTTGCCGCAGATGATTGACGGTCGTGAAGCACGCTTTTTGTTTCTGCCGGAAGGCGATGACCCAGATACGCTAGTGCGCCGTGAAGGTAGCGACGCATTTCAAGATCGCGTTACCTGCGCGATGCCGCTATCTGAGTTTCTTTTTGAGCAGGCTGCTCAGGGACGAGACTTGAATACCGTGGAAGGGCGAGAGCGGTTTGCAAGTCAGGTGCTTGAGGCATTGAACAAAGTGCCTGAGGGCATGCTCAAATCGTTACTGTTGGAAGCGTTGGCTAAGCGCAGTGGGTTGGCGCAATCGCAGCTGAAAACGCTGCTTGAGAAACGCGCGACCGCCAGTGCGCAAAAAGAGGCACAGAAAGCGTCTTCGCAGGAGGCCGTGCACTGGGAGCCGATTGAGTCGCCCGACATGATGCCGTTTGAACATCATGAGGAGCAACTGGTCAGCGCGCAGCCAGCTAGTAAAAAGGCCCAGCAGGGGCGCTCTCAATCGCGTCGCCCGCAAGTGCTTTCAACCGTTGCGCGTATTGCGCAGCTACTGTTGCATGAGCCTGGTTTAGTAACATCGCTGCCAGATTCCCTGGATTGGCTGCCGGAGAGTGAAGAATCATTGCTATGCCGTAACTTGATTGAGTTGTTACGCGCAGGGCGTTATCGCAGCCCGCAAGTGGTGTTGGCGCACTTTCAGGGGAGCCAAGAAGGGCAAGTCTTGGCGGAGCTGGCGTCACGAGAGTTATTGATTCCCAAGGGAACCCGGGAGACTGAGCTGACAGGGTTGGTTGAACATCTAGTAGAGGTTCAGCGCAAGCGATCACCTCAGGAAGAGTACCAGGCGTTGCTGGATTTAGAGCGTTCTGGGCAAAAGCTAGATAAAGCGCAGCGGCAACGGTTGGCCAGCTTAATGATGGAGCTTGTTCAACGACATTAAGTCGGCTTTACAGTGTTTGCTTTGCAATGATTAGAGTTTGAGGCGCTAGGGTTGAATTTCCCTAACGTTGGCACCAAATAAAGGGTCAGTCGCCAGGCGCTGGCCTAACCGAACAACCTAACACACCTGAATGACCGCGCAAATACGTTTCGCTGGAAAAATTCCTGCTATTTACGCTATACTGTTCGGCTTGTTGAGTTTAATCGATTCAGCGCCCCAGGTGTTTCATTCTTCTTCGTCGAGATAGGGTTTCTATGGCTGGAAATGCGCAGCAGCAGTCACGTCTGAAGGAGTTGATCGCGCGCGGCAAGGAACAGGGCTACCTGACCTATGCCGAGGTCAACGACCATCTACCCGAGGATATCGCCGACCCGGATCAAGTGGAAGACATCATTGGCATGATTAACGACATGGGTATTAGTGTCGTTGAAGAAGCGCCAGATGAAGACACTTTGATGATGTCGGATCACTCCACGGACGAGTCCGCTGCGGAAGAGGCCGTCGCGGCACTCGCCGCCGTGGAAAGCGACGTCGGTCGCACTACCGATCCTGTGCGCATGTACATGCGCGAGATGGGAACGGTTGAACTTCTAACCCGCGAAGGTGAGATCGAAATCGCCAAGCGGATAGAAGAGGGTACGCGGGAAGTAATGTCAGCGTTGGCATATTTGCCAGGCGCTGTTGCCTCTATCCTAGATGCCTATGACGCCACACAGGATGAAGAAGCGCCTGGGCGCTTGTCCGATCTGTTCTCTGGCTTTATCGATCCCGATGAGGGAATTCCTGGCGTTGCAGAAGCTGAAGTGCCTGAG
This sequence comes from Vreelandella venusta, assembly GCF_007989605.1. GTDB lineage: Bacteria > Pseudomonadota > Gammaproteobacteria > Pseudomonadales > Halomonadaceae > Vreelandella > Vreelandella venusta. Next base: position 173,682 of record NZ_BJUL01000001.1, read on the forward strand.
CCTGAGCCGGAAACCGAGCTGAGCGATGATGACGATCTCGACAGCGACGATGACGACGAAGACGAGGACAGCACAGCCAGCGAAGGCGGCCCTGATCCGGAAGAAGCGAAAGCACGTTTCGAGCAAATCCGTGAGCAGAATGTCGCTGTTGAAGCTGCGTTGGCGAAATATGGGCGTGGTAGCGCTGAGCTTAAAAGTGAGCAATCGCGTTTAGCCGAGCTATTTTCGCCTATTAAGCTGGTGCCGAAGCATTTTGAGCGTCTGGTTGGTCAAGTGCGTATTAGCGTTGAGCAGGTGCGTGCCCAAGAAAAAGCGGTTATGCAGCTGTGCGTGAAGAAAGCCAAAGTACCGCGCAAAACCTTCATTAAGTCGTTCCCTGGGTACGAGTCTAATCCAGCATGGTTAGACATCTTCCAGGAGGCTCAGCCCAAGTATGCTGATCGCCTTGAGCCACTGCGCGCCGATATTGCTCGTTCGCAGCGCAAAATTGCCTTTGAAGAAGACATGGTGCAGCTCACCGTGGCCGACCTCAAAGAAGTTAACCGTAAACTCTCTATCGGCGAAGCGAAAGCACGTCGTGCCAAGAAAGAGATGGTTGAGGCTAACCTGCGTTTGGTAATTTCGATTGCTAAGAAATATACCAACCGTGGCCTGCAGTTCTTGGATCTAATTCAAGAAGGCAATATTGGCTTGATGAAAGCGGTTGATAAATTCGAATATCGTCGCGGTTACAAGTTCTCGACCTATGCCACATGGTGGATTCGTCAGGCGATTACGCGTTCTATCGCTGACCAAGCACGCACCATCCGTATTCCGGTGCACATGATCGAAACGATCAATAAGCTCAACCGTGTTTCTCGCCAGATGCTGCAGGAAATGGGCCGCGAGCCAACGCCGGAAGAGCTGGGCGAACGTTTGGAAATGCCGGAAGACAAAGTGCGCAAGGTGCTAAAAATTGCCAAAGAGCCGATCTCTATGGAGACGCCGATTGGTGATGATGACGATTCGCACTTAGGTGACTTCATTGAAGACGGCACAATGCTGTTGCCGATTGATATGGCCACCGGTGAAGGCTTGATTGAAGCGACGCGTAACGTTCTTGGCGGCTTAACCGCACGTGAAGCGAAAGTGCTACGCATGCGTTTCGGTATCGATATGAATACCGACCACACGCTAGAAGAAGTGGGTAAGCAGTTCGACGTTACTCGCGAGCGGATTCGTCAGATCGAAGCAAAGGCGTTGCGCAAACTACGCCACCCCAGCCGCTCTGAGCCGCTGCGCTCGTTCCTTGATGAGTGATTTGTAGGCTGTGTAGTAAGTGGTATGTGGTAAATAGAAAGTGGTGAGCTGATAGTCGTCACCATAAACAAAAAGCCCGCCGTTCATAGAACGGCGGGCTTTTTGCGTTATGCCATGAGCGTTATATAACAAAAGGGCTATAGCGTGTAATGCGTGGCTGACCCTGGGCCGACAGGCAAGCCAAAAACGAATACCCAAATAAAGAACATCAGGCTCCAGCCAATCAGCATAAATAGCGTGTAGGGCAGCATAACCGCCACCAGCGTACCAATGCCCATATCTTTGCGGTAGCGGGTTGCCACGGCAAGAATCAAGCCAAAGTAGCTCATCATAGGCGTAATTAAGTTAGTCACTGAGTCGCCGATTCGGTATGCCGCCTGAATTACTTCAGGGGCGTAGCCCATCAGCATTAGCATCGGTACAAAGATGGGAGCTGTTACCGCCCACTGTGCTGAGGCGCTGCCTAGTGATAGGTTGACGAACGCACACATAATAATAAACAGCGCGAATAGGCCCGGGCCGCGTAGCCCTATAGATTGCAGTAGATCGGCACCGGCAACGGCTGTTACGGTGCCAAAGTTGCTCCAGCTAAATAGCGCTACAAACTGCGCCGCAAAAAAGACCAGAACGATATAGAGACCGAGGCTGCTCATGCTTTTCGCCATAGCGTTGACAATATCGCGATCGTTTTGCATGGTGCCTGCTAGACGGCCATAGACAAACCCCAGCACGGTGAAGGACACCGCGACAATTACCACAATGCCACGCAAAAAGGGCGAGCCGCTAATTAGTCCTGTTTCGGGGTTACGCAATATGCCGCTTTCGGGCACAACCATGACCGCGACCAGAGCGGCTAATGCTAATGTCGCAAGTCCAGTCCCTTTTAAGGCGTGCTTCTCTGAGTCGGATAGCCCTTCCATGCGCTGGTTTTCAATGTCGCTATTAGCATAGGCAGAATCGAATTTACCCAGCTTGGGTTCTACGATTTGCTCAGTAACAAAGCCACCAATAAGCGTGACAAAGAACGTACTGGCAAACATAAAGAACCAGTTAGCTTCTGCGCCCACAATGTAAGCGGGGTCAAGCAGACGCGCTGCTTCCTGGGTGATGCCCGATAGCAGTGGGTCAACAGTACCGATCAGTAAGTTAGCGCTGTAGCCTCCAGAAACACCGCAGAACGCAGCCGCTAGGCCCGCCAATGGATGGCGTCCTAATGAGTGGAAAATCATGGCCGCTAAAGGAATTAATACGACATAGCCAAGCTCAGCCGCCATGTTCGACATGATGCCGGCAAACACCACTGCATAGGTGACAATACGCGGCGAGCGATTGAGAACCAGCGCACGCATACTGGCTGAAAGCAGTCCTGAGTGCTCAGCAACGCCGACTCCCAGCATGGCTACCAGTACTGTGCCCAGCGGTGCAAAGTTAGTGAAGTTGGTCACCATTTCAGTGACTAAACGGCGCAGACCTTCGGCATTGAGCAGTGAATTAACCGCTATCCATTCACCTTCGTTAGCAGGGCGAGGGTCAGCAACAGATACCCCTAATGCACCGGCGATGCCGCTGGCGACCACTACCAGCACACATAAAATAGCGAAAAGAGTAACAGGGTGTGGGAGTAGATTACCCAGCCACTCAACGCTATCAAGAAAACGAGTAAATGCACCTCGCTTTAGGGTTTCTTGGCGATTTTGTGAGTTTGTCATAAGGTTTGTGTCGTCAGTAGGTTGTTTTTCAGAAAAAATGCCCATGAATCGGGGGGACGACACTACGTTGAAGCCAACAGGGTCGCAAATGGCTTTGTGTATAACGAGATGTAAAAAATGAATGCCGCCTATGCAGAGCGTAAGACGGCGATAGAGAAGGGCTGCTAGCGGGAGATGAGAGGATTAGCGTGCGACTTGTCGCGCTTTGTAAATACGCCGAGCAATCAGCAGAAGCTCAATCATGGCAAATAGAATCAGGCTGTAGCCTAAAAGCTCAATGGCTTCTTCCGCGACATCTTTGAATTCGCGAATATAAGTGTCTTGCATGACGGCTCGCCAGAAGTCTTGGCGACCATATAGGCGGGAAAAAATGTAGGTGACGAGAACACCGGCTGTGAACAGCCCAAATGCGAAGGTGTTGCTATAATGAGAGAATTCCTCAATAAATCGACCTCGCTGCACGACCACCCAGGTAAGGCTAGGGATGACAATGAGTGCTACCAGCACTTTCCAAGTATTTTCTGCAACGTAGTAATCAAAAAAGTAATCCTGTTCGCGTACCAGTGACGCAGCCACAAACGCCAACAATAGTAGCGTAACAGTAGGCCATACCTTGAGTACTTGGCGCACGTAGATGAGTAAGCCACAGCAGCTGGCCAGCACCAGAGTTTGAGCGAACTCTGTAAAGCCTAGTTCGGTATAGCGCACATCGGGTAGGTAGAGAGCTTCAAAATATCCGCCCTGGGCGATACCAGCGATAAAAAACATATAAAGCGTTGCGCGCAGAAGCGTGTATCCAAAACTGAGTGGCCACTGCGGTGGGGAAGATGACATACCAACATCCTTTTCGGAGAGATGACGTTATAAGAGAGAAGTTTAGAAACATGCATACAAGAATGTTCATTATATCGCCACACTTCTGTGCTCGCACGTTGAACTTAATGGGAGCTGCTCGACTAATGATGGATTAAGGCTGCAAAGTAGCTAGGTTAAGAGGTAATCAACGTTAAGAGGTAATCACCCACTACCGATGAAGGGCAGACAACACAATGGCAATAAGCGTTTTTGATCTCTTTAGAATTGGGATTGGCCCATCAAGCTCTCATACGGTTGGGCCTATGCGCGCGGCGTGCGATTTTAGCCAAGCAATTACTTCACCGTCGCTGACGCGCGTTGTGGTCAGGCTTCACGGTTCGTTAGCGTCTACCGGCATCGGGCATGGTACTGATAGCGCGGTCATCATGGGCTTGATGGGGGAAGCGCCTGAGTCAATTGATCCCGACACCATTACTGAGCGGCTACGTGCGCTGGATGAAGGCGCTCTGTTAATGCTGCCCAATGGGCAAGCGCTACCATTTAATCGTACCCAAGATATTGAATGGGACGACCATTGCTTGCCATTTCACCCGAACGCTATGGTGTTGACGGCTTATCAGCACGATACGGTTATTGCGACAAATACTTATTACTCCCTGGGCGGTGGCTTTTATGTCGATCAAGCCTGCGCCGACCAGGGTGGGTTAGACGAAGATAAAACCGCGCTACCTTACCCGTTTGAAACGGCAAATGAGCTGTTGGCGCTCTGTCAAACAAATAGCTTGCGTATCAGTGAGTTAATGTTTGAAAACGAAAAAGCATGGCGCAGTGAAGAGGTGATTCGCACAGAGCTACTGACGATTTGGCAAGCCATGCGCAGCAGTATTGAAAATGGCTTAAAAGCGACAGGGCACTTGCCCGGAGGGTTAAATGTTCGCCGACGTGCCCATGGCTTGCACCAACAGTTGCTTTCACCACCGCAGAATCAACGCTTAATTGTCTCAAGTTTTACTGTAATGGACTGGGTCAATTTGTTTGCGTTGGCTGTGAATGAAGAGAACGCTGCGGGTAAACGGATGGTTACTGCACCAACGAATGGTGCTGCCGGTATTGTGCCTGCTGTGCTGGCGTACTATTTGAAATTTGAGCCAGATGCCTGTGACGACGACATAGTGGACTTCTTGCTGGCCGCGGGGGCGATGGGTATTTTGTGCAAAAAGAATGCGTCTATTTCTGGTGCGGAAGTTGGCTGCCAGGGAGAAGTTGGTTCTGCTTGTGCGATGGCCGCAGCGGGGCTTGCAGAAGTGCTGGGCGGCTCGCCAAAACAGGTAGAAAACGCGGCTGAAATTGGTTTAGAGCATAATCTTGGCCTTACTTGTGACCCTGTGGCGGGGTTGGTACAAGTGCCGTGTATCGAGCGTAATGCCATTGCCTCGGTAAAGGCGATCAATGCTGCACGTATGGCGCTGCATGGTGATGGTGATCATTTTGTATCGTTGGATAAAGTGATTCGCACCATGCGTGACACCGGCCGAGATATGCAAGATAAATACAAAGAGACGTCAAAGGGTGGTTTGGCTGTTAACGCCATTGAGTGTTAGTGAGTCGGGCAAGGTGGCAGCGTTGCGTCAATATTGGCCACTAAGTAATCGACGAGCTGACGGATTTTAGGTGATAGGTGGCGGTGACGGGGGTATACCGCCCAAACCGCCGTATCGTTGTGTTGGAAAGGTTCCAATACGGACACCAGTTCGCCACTGGCTAGATAAGGGGCAACGTAGTAATCCGGCAGTTGAGCAAGCCCTAGCCCTTTAAGCGCGGCGTCCAGTAGAGCAGGACCTGAATTGCCGCTCCAACAGCCTTCCACTTTAACTTCGCGGCGCTGACCGTTGACTTCAAACAACCAGTTCGGCCGCGAACCCATCAGACAACGGTGTTGGCTAAGTTCCGATAAGGTATGTGGCCTGGGTGCTTGACGGAAGTAAGCCCGGGATCCGACAACATACTCCTGCCGTTCGCATAATCGCCGCGCAATCAAGCTAGAGTCTTTGAGTACCCCCATGCGAATGGCGATATCGTAGCCCTCTTCAATAACTTCTACAGGGCGATTAGTGAAGTGCATATGTACTTCAAGCTGTGGGTGCAGACACTGAAAATCATTCACCAGTGGCGCGATATAGCGCTCGCCAAATGTTGTTGCTGACGTCAGTTTCAGCAGCCCACGTGGATTTGCCTGAAGTTCGCTGACCGCTTGCTCTGCATCGCGCAGGCCATCAAAAAGGTGGCGACAGTGCTCAACGTAGATGGCTCCAGCATCGGTTAAACGAATTTGTCGTGTGGTGCGGTACAAAAGCTGTACCCCCAACTGATTTTCTAGCTGGCTCACTAAGCGACTAATATGCGATGTCGACACCTTTAAATGGCGTGCGGCTGCTGAGAATGTGCCCAGCCTTACCACCTCAACGAATGCCTCGATACGATCCCAACGCTGCACGGCTGTCCTTATTAATTGGTGATTGTTGCTCTATGGCAATAATCTTGTGAGTGTATCCCGCTTTATCCCACTCGCCTAGCTGGCCTACACTGCAGCCATTCAATCGGGTTCGATTAAAACGAATCCGGCAAAACAGTATTCACTCTTATGTGACCGTTAAGGAGATGCATAGATGAAATCACGCGCTGCTGTAGCACTCGAAGCGGGCAAACCGCTGGAATTAGTTGAAATCGATGTGGAAGGTCCGAAAGCGGGTGAGGTGTTGGTGAAGATGGCTGCGACGAGCGTATGCCATACCGATGCTTATACCCTCTCGGGCGCTGACCCTGAAGGTAATTTCCCAGCGGTATTGGGCCACGAAGGCGCTGGCGTGGTACAGGAAGTTGGCGAGGGAGTGACCAGCGTTAAGCCAGGTGACCATGTTATTCCGCTATACACCGCCGAGTGCGGCAAATGCAAATTCTGCCTATCCGGTAAAACAAATCTATGCGGTAGCGTGCGCGCTACGCAAGGTAAAGGTGTGATGCCTGATGGCACCTCGCGCTTTTCACTAGATGGCAAAATGCTGCATCACTACATGGGCACGTCGACTTTCAGCGAGTACACCGTGTTGCCGGAGGTATCGCTTGCGGTGGTCTCCAAAGAAGCGCCGATGGATAAAATCTGCCTCTTGGGCTGCGGCGTTACAACTGGTATTGGTGCGGTACTGAATACGGCAAAAGTAGAGCCAGGCTCCACTATCGCCGTTTTTGGGTTGGGCGCGATTGGTTTGGCGGTCATCCAAGGCGGGGTAATGGCAAAAGCTTCAAAGATTATTGCCATCGACGTGAACCCCGATAAATTTGAATTAGCCAAGCAGTTTGGCGCTACAGACTTCGTCAATCCAAAAGACTATAGCGACCCGATTCAGCAGGTCATCGTCGATATGACCGACGGTGGTGTTGATTACTCCTTTGAGTGTATCGGCAATGTTAACGTGATGCGTTCGGCTCTAGAGTGCTGTCATAAAGGCTGGGGAGAGTCGATTGTTATTGGCGTCGCGGGGGCGGGCGAAGAGATCTCAACGCGCCCATTCCAACTGGTCACCGGGCGTGTTTGGAAAGGCTCTGCGTTTGGCGGTGTAAAAGGACGCAGTGAGTTACCGGGTTACGTCGAGCGCTATATGAATGGTGAGTTGAATATCGACGACTTTATTACCCACGACATGCCATTCGAGCAAATTAATGAAGCCTTTGATTTGCTTCATGCAGGTAAGAGCATTCGTACCGTGTTGCATTACTGAGTATCATTGGTAATAGGGTAAATGAGCGCGGTAGGGGAAACCCGCCGCGTTTTCATCTTTTGAAGGAGCCTGCCCATGAGCATGAGTGAAACCTTAGAACTAGTGTCTGCCAATCGCAGTTTTGGTGGCTGGCACAAGCGCTACCGCCACTACTCCCGGGCGCTGGATTGCGACATGGTGTTCGCGGTTTATCTGCCTCCTCAAGCAGAGAGCGAGCGCGTACCGCTACTTTGGTGGTTATCAGGTCTAACCTGTAATGATGAAAACTTTATGCAGAAAGCGGGGGCGCACCGTATTGCTGCGGAACTAGGAGTGGCGATTGTTTGCCCCGATACCAGCCCACGCGGCACTGAGCTACCCGGTGAGCATGAAAGTTATGATCTAGGGTCAGGCGCTGGTTTTTATGTGAATGCTACCCAAGCTCCCTGGAAATCGAATTACCGCATGTATGACTACGTGATTGAAGAGCTGCCTTCGGTCGTGCGTCAGCATTTCCCTGTTAATGGGCGTGAGTCGATCAGTGGTCACTCCATGGGCGGCCACGGCGCGCTAATCATGGCATTGCGTCACCCCGGTCGGTTCCGTTCGGTTTCTGCGTTTGCGCCTATTGTTAACCCCATGAACTGTCCTTGGGGGCAAAATGCGTTTACCAGCTATTTGGGTGACGACCAGTCGCGTTGGCGCCAGTATGATGCTTGTGAGCTGGTTGCGAATGGCGCTTCCCGACAGCGGTTATTTATCGATCAAGGTGAGGCCGACCAGTTCCTGGATGAGCAACTGATGCCAGAGCGTTTGGAAGCGGTGTGTGAAGAGCATGATCACCCACTGACATTGCGCCGCCAGCCAGGTTACGACCATAGCTACTTCTTTATCGCCTCGTTCATTGAGGAGCATTTGCGCTATCATGCAGAACACCTCATGAAGCGCTAAGGATATCGAAATGCTTAATCGCGCGTTGCGCCGTTTTCTTGGTTTGATATGGCGTCTTGCTTGGCGTGGCGCGCTGGCTTTTGTTGTCTTCTCAACTGCACTGGTTTTACTCTTCCGGTTTGTGCCACCTCCTGGCTCAATGGTCATGGTAGAGCGCAAAATACAAAGCTGGATAAACAGCGAGCCTATTGATATTCAACGCCAATGGAGAAGCTGGGAACACCTATCCAGCAATGCCAAGTTGGCGGTGATAGCGGCTGAAGACCAGCGCTTTCCTCAGCATAGTGGGTTTGATTTAGTTGAGTTGAAGCGCGCCCTGAAGGCTAGTCTCGATGGTGAGCGGTTGCGAGGGGCCAGCACGCTCAGTCAGCAAACCGCCAAAAATGTTTTTTTATGGAGCGACCGTAGCTGGGCCCGAAAGGGGCTAGAAGTATGGTTTACACTGCTGATTGAAACGCTGTGGAGCAAACAGCGCATACTGGAAGTGTATTTAAACGTCGCTGAGTGGGATACCGGAGTATTTGGGCTAGAAGCCGCGGCAGGGCACTATTTTGGTGCTTCTGGCAGTGCCTTGACCGAACGGCAAGCAAGCCTGCTCGCGGCGATTCTTCCGAGTCCGCGTACCCGCAGCGCATCACGCCCGGATGCCCAGGTAGAGCGCCGCAGCCAGTGGATTCTTCAGCAAATGCGTAATCTAGGTGGTGTCAGGTACTTGGAGCGCTTGTAGTGCTTTAAGTCTCTTTTGTGAGGCTAGGTTTGCGTACCACCATGACCACCCCCGCAATGGCAATGACCATACCTGCCAGTCCGAGCAGGGGTAAGCGTTCGTCGAACAGCCACCATGCTTGTAGCGCAGTCACCGGTGGCACCAGATAAAACAGACTGGCAACGCGGGATGCTTCGCCCTTTTTAATCAGCATCATTAATAGCAGGATGGCGGCGATAGACAGAATAAGCACTAGCCAGCCAAGAGTGAGCAAGAACGTTATGCTCCATTCGACCTGGCGGGTTTCAAACAGCAGTGCTCCCATGCCTAGCAGCATGCCTGCCGCTATATATTGAATAACCGCCCCGGAAAGCAGTGGCATGCTGGTGCAGTAGCGTTTTTGATAAAGTGTCCCCAGTGAAATCCCCACTAGCGCGGCCATTACGCTAACCAGTGCGCCTAGGCCAAATCCAGCAAAAAGTGAGGTGCCGAACTCTAGCTTGCTGCCCAATACTAGACAGATACCCACTAGGCCAAGCAGCAGCCCCAGCCACTGGCGGGAGGTTAAGCGCTCTCCCAGAAGGGGGCCCGCACAGGCTGCTGTTAGTAGTGGCTGTAGGCCCACCAATAGCGCTGCCAGTCCAGCAGGCATGCCTAAGTAGATACCGTAAAAAACCCCACCTAAATACGTGCCGTGTACCAAAAGTCCTGAAACGCCTATATGCAGCCACAGTGCTGGCGATGAAGGCCATGCAATGCGCATTAGCCACGTCAGTGGCACAAGCAGCATAAGAGTGAGCACGAAACGAACAAACAAAAAGGTAAAAGGTTCTGCGTAGGGCAGACCAAATTTTGCGCCAATGAACCCCGTGCTCCAGAGCAAAACAAATAATCCTGGCATGGCGGCAAGGCCTAAAGAAGCCATGTTTACATTTTTTAAACTATTGATAGTGTTGAACATAGTTCCTCGGCGTGGGTCCTTTTTGCTTGGTTCCGTGTTACTTAAATGTTTTTCCTGTTACTAACTTTTACATAAAAAGTTGAACCTGTGCTTGAACAACGCGTCACAGCTGCACATTCATAACGCGTCAATGAGGTTTCTTACTATGCAACGTATGACTGCTCTGTTCTCTGCTGCTCTTCTTGCTACTGGTCTGCTGGCTGGCACCGCACATGCACAGCAAGCCGAAGAATCCGCTCAGGATACGATGGCTACCCAGCAAGCGCCTGTTCAGGATTTCTCTGATGAGCAGCTACAGCAGTTCGCCGATGCTTCTCAAGAAATCGCCGTGATCTCGCAAGAGTACACACAGCGTCTGCAGGAAGCAGAAGATGAAAACGCCCAACAGGAAGTTCGCGCTGAAGCCAACGACCGCATGATCGAGGTTGTTGAAGATAGCGGTCTAGATGTTGATACCTTTAATGCCATTGGCCAGTCAATCCAGCAAGATCCTGAAATGATGCAGCGTGTTCAGGAAATGGCCAACCAGTCATAATCAGCCAGTCATAATTAGTTCCAGTAAGTAACATAGAGGATAGTGACAGATTTTTCTTAACCTGCGAAGCATTCTGTCCGCCTACTGAAAGTCTGTTACTGCACAAAGCCCAGCGTATTTCGCTGGGTTTTTTGCGTTTGTTAACGCTCAATTGTGATCGAAGGGTTTACGCTACAGGCTATCCAAGACAAACTTCATCTATTGATGATGCTGCCGCGCCAAGTGCAGGAGATCGCATGGATGTTGAACTGTTAGAAATACGTCAGCATATGGGGCAGTTCCCCCCGTTTGATGGCTTATCGGATGTATTGCTAGACGCCATAGCTGAGCAAGTAGAAGTGCGCTATTTCAAAACCGGTAGCGACATTTTAGAGCTCAACGATACGCTTGATAAGCTGTGTTTTATCCGTAGCGGTGCAGTGGAAGTCTATCGTCGTCAGGGCGAGTTATATAACCGCTTGGGCGAGGGGGATATTTTTGGCCACTTTAGCCTGCTTCGAAACTATAAAGTACGTTTTCCTGCCAAAGCGATTGAAGATACGCTGATTTACTTTATTCCCAACGCTGTCTTTCAGCGGCTTTGCGAAGAAGACGATGATTTTGCTGACTTTGTTGAGCTAGAGCGTCCTCGTTTAGAAACTGCCGCAGAGCAGCAGAAAAAATCTAACGACATGATGGTCACGCGGATACGCAAATTGGTAACGCGTTATCCTGTCATGGTTGAATCCACTACTACCGTCCAGCAAGCTGCCAAACAGGTGAGTGAGGCACAGGCGTCGGCCGTATTGGTCATTAATGAAGGCGGTAATAACCCTCGCTACAGCTTTCAGGATAGCGAAGGCAAAACTTGGCAAATGTGTGGCATTTTGACGGATAGTGACTTTCGTACCCGCGTGGTAGCTGAGGGGCTATCTGCGCAAACGGTTATTGGAGAAGTGGTTTCCGAACGGCTAATTACTATCCAGTCGGATGCGTCGGTTTACGAAGCCATGCTGACGATGCTGCGCAACAACGTTCACCACTTACCGGTACTTTACCGCCAGCGTCCGGTTGGGGTTGTCCACCTCTCCGATATTATTCGTTACGAGACGCAAAGTGGGCTGTACTTAGTAAGCAATATTTTCAATCAGTCCAGCGCACAGGGGTTGGCAAAACTTGCTCCAGATGTACGCGCAGCCTTTGTAAGAATGGTGCAAGAAGGGGCTAATTCACAAATGGTGGGGAGTGCCCTGTCGACCATTGGGCGTAGTTTTACGCGGCGACTGCTAGAGCTTGCCGAAGAAGCGCTGGGGCCACCGCCGGTGCCTTACTGCTTTATGGTGAATGGCTCTATGGCACGCAATGAGCAAAGTATCGTCACCGACCAGGATAATGCACTGATCTTGTCAGACGATTTCAATCCCGACGAGCATGACGACTACTTCCACGCATTAGCGGCCTTTGTCAGCGATGGCTTAGATGCCTGCGGTTATACCTACTGCAAAGGCGATGTGATGGCGACTAATCGCCAGTGGCGCCAGCCGTTGCATGTTTGGAAGCGTTATTTCCTAGATTGGATGGCAAATCCAACCCCTGAGAGGCTCCTGCATAGTTCGATCTTTTTCGATCTAGACAGCATTTACGGCGAGGACCATTTTGTTGAAGCGCTTCAGGATTTGATTGCCCAAACGGCACCGCAATCGCCGCTATTTTTGGCAGCCATGGCCCGTAACGCATTGAATCGAACGCCGCCGCTTGGGTTTTTCCGCACCTTTGTGATGGAAAAGGATGGCAAGCATAACAACTCCATCAACCTAAAACGGCGTGGTACTGCCCCTATGGTTGACCTTATTCGGGTGCATGCGTTGGCCTGTGGATCTAAAGCGCAAAACTCGTTCCAACGCTTAAATGACATTAGCAATACCCAGCTACTGGCGACGGGGGTAAGCGATAAGCTTAGTTACGCATTTGAGTTTTTGTGTATGTCACGGATTCGCCATCAAGTGATAGACCTGCAGGAAGACCGTTTCCCCGATAACAATATCGAGCCGGAGAATGTTGAGGATAGCGAGCGCCATACGCTTAAAGATGCTTTCCAGGCACTCAACAACGCACAAAAATTTTTGAAATTCCGCTATCCTGTACCCACTCAGCGGCAGGGGCGATAACATGCATGGAATCCGGCCCCGCCAAAAAGTAGTCCAAGCTAACTGGATAGGCTATATGGCTGAGCGTGCCGAAAAGGCTCATGATGGCTCGCTTAGGGAATTTTTTGCCACGCCGCTACCCAGCCCGGACACACCTATCGCGCAAGTGCCGATGGCGGCGCTAGATATGGAAACAACGGGGTTGGACGAGCGGCGCCATGCGATTATCAGCATTGGCGTGGTGCCTTTCACACTGGATCGCATTCCGCTTGCTCAACGTCGCTACTGGGTAGTGAAACCCTCCCGCCCCTTAGATGAGGCATCCATTGCTTACCATCACATCACTCATTCTGAAATCGCCACTGCTCCAGACTTTGATGCCGTGCTGGATGAGCTATTAGCAGTGCTGGCTGGGCGACTGGTGGTGGTGCATTTTCGCAACATCGAACGTCCGTTTCTCGATGCTGCCGTAAAAGCACGACGGGGAGAAGGGGTGATGTTTCCGATGATCGATACGATGTCACTTGAAGCGCGCATGCACCGACAAACGTTATGGGCACGGTTTCGCCGTTGGCTAGGGCGTCCGCCGGTTTCGATTCGTCTACATGCCAGTCGTGAACGCTATGGCTTGCCCGCCTATCAAGGGCACCACGCGCTGGTTGATGCGCTGGCGACAGCAGAGCTGTTGCAAGCACAGATCAGCTATCACTACACGCCGGAAACGCAGTTGAAAGATATTTGGGTTTGAGCAGCGCAACGTTACGTAACGCAAACGGGCAGCCCTTTGGCTGCCCGTTTGTGGTTTAGTGCAAGGATGATTCACATCATACCGCTTTAGGTTCGCTCATCAGACCTTTGATAATGGCATAACTTGCCACTAGCAAGATGATGGTGAACGGAAAGCCGGTAGAAACTGCCATGGTTTGCAGTGCAGTCAAACCACCGCCGAGCAGCAATGCAATGGCGATAGCCCCTTCGATAATCGCCCAGAACACGCGCTGAGGCTTCGGTGCATCTACCTTGCCGCCTGCGGTAATGGAGTCGATAACCAGCGAACCGGAGTCAGAAGAGGTCACAAAGAAAATGATGACCAGTAGAATCGCAATGAAGGAAGTAATTTGTGACAGCGGTAGCTGCTCAAGCATGATGAACAGTTGCAGATCTACACCTGCGTCGCGTACCGCTTCAATGCCTTGGCTAACGTACTGATCAATGGCGGTGCCGCCAAAGGTAGTCATCCATAGTACCGATACCACCGAGGGTACAATCAGTACCGAGACTAAGAATTCACGCACGGTACGGCCACGGGAAACGCGAGCGATAAACATACCGACGTAAGGAGACCAGGAGATCCACCAAGCCCAGTAGAAGGCAGTCCAGCCTTGGCTAAAGTTGGCATCTTCACGGCCAAACGGATTCGACAGAGCCGGCAGGTTAACGGCGTAGCTAATTAGGTTCTCAAAGAAACCTGTCGCAATGAGCAGGGTTGGGCCAACGGCAATAACGAAGAAAAGCAGCAGTGCCGCCATGGCAATGTTGATTTTTGAAAGCAGCTGAACGCCTTTATCGACACCGGCTGTAATCGACCCGATAGCGATAATCGTGATGCCGATGATGAGCAGAATCATCGTAATATCGCTTTCTGGTGCGCCAAACAGGTAGGTTAACCCTGCCGCCGCTTGTGTTGCCCCCAAACCAAGCGATGTCGCTAAGCCAAATAGTGTGGCAAAGACCGCCAGAATATCGATTAGATGCCCCGGCCAGCCCCAGACGCGCTCACCCAGGATTGGGTAGAATACCGAGCGCATAGACAGCGGTAGCCCTTTGTTAAACGAAAACAAGGCAAGTGACAGTGCTACTACTGCGTAAATCGCCCAGGGATGAAGGCCCCAGTGAAAGATAGTCGCTGCCATACCCAGTGCAGCTGCGCCTTCGGCATCGCCCTCAGCGCCCGCTAACGGTGCCCAGCTACCCCCATCAAAGGACGTACCAAAGTGAGTCAATGGCTCGTTCACGCCAAAGAACATCAGGCCGATACCCATGCCCGCAGCAAACAGCATTGAAAACCAGCCCACATAGGTAAAGTCGGGCTTTGCATCAGCGCCGCCGATGCGGATTTTGCCGAGTGGCGAAATAATTAGCCCCAGACACAAAATAACGAAAATATTGGCGGCAAGGATAAAGAACCACGCCAAATTACCGGTCAAGAAACTAAAAATAGCGTCATACACCGGTGCAATAGTGTCTTGTAGGGCCAGGGTTAAAACGACAAACAGTAAAACCACAATCGATGAAATGGTGAATACCTTGCCATGTAGATCAAGGTTCACACCCATCGTGGTGGTGGTAATGTTGTCTTGACCGATAACGTAATCGGTATCTATTAGGTTCGCTGGGCCATCAGGGGCGGGTATGCCGTCTGATACCGGCTCGGCTGGGGAGTGTTTCGAGTCAGGATTATCCACTTTAGCCTCTCCATGTTAAACAAAAACGGCTATGCATTCGAGGAGTACTATGTTTTGACATCAACATCGTTATGTCATCAACATCTCACTCCTAGCAGGCATTAGCTGGCGGGCGTACCATCCGTACAATAGCAAATGTTGCTTAAGCTTTATTCAACGGGCTACACACAGTCATAAAATTAGCTTTTGCCAAAGCGATATTCACGCTGACAACAGAGAGCCGCAGCCCTCTGTTGTCCCTATCGCCAGACTGGTGGCATTAACCATTAAGCCACTGCTCGACTACATCTTGATTATCTTCAACCCACTGCTTGGCATTTTCGTAGGGGTCGCTGCCATCTTCCTGGTTCATCAGCATAACCTCACCCATCTGCTCGGGCGTCCACTCGAAGGCATCAAGGATGGCGTAGGCTTCTGGCATGTCATCTTTTAGACCTTGGCGCACCACAGTGTGAATCTGCTCAGCACCGCCATAGACATTTTCCGGATCTTCGAGGTATTTCAGATCGAAGCGGGCAAACATCCAGTGTGGTGTCCAGCCAGTGACCACGACATCCTCTTCATTGTTAATCGCGCTTGAAAGTGCTGCGGTCATAGTGGCACCGCTACCGCTACGCAGACGCAGCCCAAGGTCATAGGTATCCACGACCTCTTCAGTAAGAGCCATCAGGCCCGCACCAGGGTCAATACCGATGATCTCGCCGTTAAAGCTGTCGGCGTTGTCGTTTAGGTCGGCAATAGAATCAGTCTCAGTATAAGCTGGTACGACCAGTCCCAGTTTGGTGCCATCCAAGTTCATACCGAGATCTTCAATATTGTCACCCACACGCTCCATGTAGTCAGCGTGAGTCGTGGGTAACCAAGCAGCGACGATAGCATCGGCGTCGCCAGTCGAAAGAGCCTGGAACATGGCGGCGGCAGAAAGCGACGTTAGCTCAACATCGAAGCCAGCCTGCTCTAATACAGCAGCCACTACGTTGGTAGAAGCTACTTCAGACGACCACTCAACATAGGCAAGGTTTACGGTGCCCTGGTCGTCGGCGTGGGCCAGACTTCCAGCGGCAACGCCAGTGCCTGCAATAAGGGCCAATGAGGCTAGGCGGATACGGTGATTCAACGTACGAGTTTTCATTCACTTGCTCCTTGGGAAATAGTCGTGGGCTTTATCAAATAGGGCGATAAAGCGCCACAACCGTAGTAAACAGATTCTCAAATGCATTTTTTTGGATTTGAATGCACGACCAGCATGCGTATGCAAAAAGAGTGAATCAAGAAGAGCCGTAATCGCAGTACCATTGCCGCTGCACGACTTTTTTAGTTTGATTCACTGTGAGCGGCGTGTTTTGCGCAATGATTGAGTCAAACGGTCAAGTAACATAGCCAGAATGACCACGGCGATACCTGCTTCAAAGCCATCGCCAGGACGTAGCCGCTGAATAGCACGCCACACTTCGCTACCCAGACCATCTGCACCAATCATGGCGGCGATAACCACCATCGAAAGTGCCAGCATAATGGTCTGATTGATACCCGCCATCACTGTTGGTAGTGAGAGCGGAAGCTGAACTTTAAAAAGTTTTTGGCTACGCGTCGCTCCATAGGCGTCGGCGGCCTCAATTAGCTCAACCGGTACCTGGCGGATACCTAACGTTGTGAAGCGAATTGCCGGCGGCATCGAGAAAATTACCGTTGCAAAAATGGCGGATACAGAGCCGATGCCGAAAAACGGAATGGCTGGTATCAGGTAAACAAAGGCAGGCATGGTCTGCATAAAATCTAGTATTGGCATGATTAATCGGTACAGCCGATTAGATAATGCCGCCGCAATACCGACGGGCAATGCGATAACCACTGCAACCAGGGTTGCGAAAACCACGAGGGTGAGCGTCTCAATCATCGGGTTCCAGAGACCCAGATTCCAAATCAAGGCCAGCCCGGCTAATGAGCCAATCGCTAAGCGAGCACCCGCGAGCTTCCAGCAGAGTAGGGTGATTAACCCGAGTAGCGCCCACTCAGGTAGCCACATCAAGCTGTCGTTTAAAACATCAATGCCGGTTTGAGTAAAGCGTGAAATTGCCCGGGTGACGGCTGAATATTCGCTGGTCAACCAGGTCAGGCCGTTTTCGATCCAATCGCCAAGGGGGATGCTTGGAATATCCATTACTGTTCTCCTGCCCGTGCTAATTCATCCAGTACTGCGCCCTTTACAACAACACCTAGCAACCGCTGTTGCTCGTCAATAACGGCGATAGGAAAGCTTTTATCGCTAAACATAGCGAACAGGTTTTGCAGGGGTTCTTCAGGGGGGACTTTGCGGAAGTCTTGGGTCAGGTGATCAGTAATAGTATCTGACTTGGCATCAATCGCCTTGCTCGCCGCCTCGGCCTCGAGCAGGCCTATTAGGCGTCGGTCACGATCAGTGACATAAATTGAGTCAATACTGTGGTCACGCATGCGATGCAGCGCCGTGCGCGGGCCGTCGCTGTCGCGGGCGGTAGAGCGCACGGGGCGCATGGCGCTCTCGGCGGTTAATACACGCGAACGATCAACACCTTCGATAAAGCGGCGCACATAGTCATCAGCAGGTTGGGTTAATATTTCTTCCGGGGTACCAATCTGTACGACTTCGCCATCTTTAAGCAGCACAATGCGATCACCAATATTGAGTGCTTCATCTAAATCATGGGTGATGAAGACAGTTGTTTTCTGCATTTTAGATTGCAGTTGCAACAGCTCCTGCTGCATATCCTTGCGGATTAAAGGATCCAGTGCTGAAAAGGCTTCATCCATTAATAGCACGGTAGAATCATTTGCCAAGGCGCGGGCTAGGCCGACACGCTGCTGCATACCGCCAGAAAGCTGATTCGGATAGGCCTCTTCCCAGCCATCTAGTCCCACTTGGGTTAGCGCGTTTTGAGCAATTTGCTGACGCTCAGCTTTATCGACACCGCGTATTTCGAGCCCGAACTCAGCGTTTTGGCGTACAGTGCGGTGTGGGAATAACGCAAAATTTTGAAAAACCATAGAAAAATGACGGCGACGACACTCTAACAGCGCCTTTTCGCTTAACGTGGGAATATTCTCGTCATCAATGATTATTTCGCCTTCAGTGGTATCAATCAGGCGGTTCAGGCAGCGGATTAACGTTGACTTGCCAGAACCCGAAAGTCCCATAATAACGAGAAGTTCGCCTTCATAGACATCGAATGAGATGTTTGAAAGACCTAATGTTTGACCGGTTTTTTCAAGAATTTCAGGGCGTTTTAAACCTTGGTCACGAAGCTCAAGGGCTTTTTTCGGCTGCTTGCCAAATACCTTGCTTAAGCCGCGAACCTGAATTTTTACAGGGCGTTTCTCGTCCATCAGCAATGCCTTTTGCGTGAATGAGCAGCCTTGTGTCGTTGCTCAGCTCGCTTTCCAGTACCCGATGGCTTTCCCTGCAAACAGCGACACAAAACGGTTCATAATTAGAATTTAAGCTTTTACTTGGTTATTTATTAATATTTATTATACATAAGTGAGCAGGGTGTGTCACAACGCCTCCTCCGCTAAGCGTCAAAAGGTGTCACATGTGTCATTTTTAACCCAAAGTAACAATTTGCCGGGCATGAAATTAATATACTGTTTTTTTATAAGAATTTGATTTTTAAAATAAAATTACATTTTTTTGATTTTTGGTATGAGCTATGCAGCAGGTTAAGTAGTAAATCGATATTTTGGCTAAAAGGGAGGTAAGCCTAATGGATAAACAAGTTACCAAACGCCCCCGCGTTCTTACATTGTGTATGTTAGCAGCCACCGTTAGCACTTTAGCCCTTGCAGGTTGTGGTAACGATGATGAGCCAGTGCCGCCTGCCGAACAGCCAGAAACGATGGAGCAAGATGCGACTTCTTCTATTGAACAGGCAACTGATGAAGGTAAAGCTACTGCGTCGGATCCTGTGATGGATGATGATCCTGCAGCATCAGACAGCTCAGCCATGGGCGATCCTGGGCTAAGCGATGATGCAACGGCATCACAAGAGCCTATGCCCGGTGAAGAGTCTATGTCCGGCGAAGAATCGATGCCTAGTGAAGGGGCTATGCCCGATGAAGAGGCTAGTAACCCAGTAGACCCTGAAGAAAATCCAGGATTTGGTGAAGGTACTGACCCGATGCCAGGTGCTGATGAGAATGACGACGAGATGAATAGCAGCCAGTAATCGTTAACGCTCCCTACGATGATAAGCCGACCCAGCTGTCTGTTCCCTGCGGCTGCTCCACACGGTTTATCATTCTTTTCCCCCGCGCCCGCGGGGGTTTTTTATGGCAGTGACTATATCGTCTGAAAGACTAAGTTTGAAAGGCTAAGCTGGAAAGCCATCTTTAGAAAGAGACTATCCAACTCAGTCTCTCCACCTCAGCCCTCCGAGCCGCCCTCGTCATTCCCGCAGGCCCTTAGCGGGAATCCATGTTGACCTGGGATTTCGGGCTGCTGCAGGCCAAGGTCGAGGTGGATTCCCGATAACCCCACTCGGGAATGACGGTGCGGGGACTCGGGAATGACGGTGCGTGGACTCGGGAATGATAGTGCGGGGACTCGGGAGTGGCGTGCGGTGCACGCTTTGCTATACGGAACTAGGTGGTAATGCCAGTCAGCCTTAACTGACTGGCATTACCCAGCGTGTGCCCATGTTTGGCATGTTGTGTATAGCCTGTCGGCATATACGCACAGCCGGTCTCTCTGGTGAGTAGCCAGCAAATTGCGTTAATTTATTCCTCGTTATCTTCCAAACGACGATAAAGTGTTCGGCGAGCTATACCCAGCACTTCAGCCGTGCGCCGTTTATTGCCGCCAGTGGCCTCTAACACTTTGCGTATATAGCGCTTTTCAACTTCTTCCAGGCTGGGCCAGCGGGTCGGGGCGGGGGCTGGAAGCTGGGTGCCAGGTAATACTTCACCGGTAAGTGTCGGCGTTATTGCCGAGCCGCTATGTTGGCTAGCCTGTTCGCGTAAGCGCTCTGGTAAATCCTGGTGCTGCAATATGCCTTCTTCGCTCAGTGTTACGGCTCGCATAATGGCATTTTCCAGCTCGCGTACGTTGCCGGGGTAGGTGTAGTTCAACAGACTATTGAGCGCTTCGGGCTCGATTTGTTCAATCTGCTTACTTTGCGCTTCGGCGTGTTTGTCGATTAACGCAAATACAAGGTGCTCTATATCGGTGCCACGCTCACGTAGTGGCGGAATGCGCAGTGAGAACGTCTCAAGGCGATAGAACAAGTCACTACGAAAGTTTTCTTGCTCGATCTCTTTTTCAAGATTGCGATGGGTTGCGGCAATGATACGGACATCTACCGGCTCCTCACGCTCGCCACCGACGGGGCGCACGGTCTTTTCTTGCAGCGCACGCAGCAATTTGGCTTGAAGATTGACCGGCATTTCACCAATCTCATCCAAAAACAGACTGCCACCTTGAGCGCTATGAAACAGACCGCGGCGTGCTTCGTTAGCCCCGGTAAATGCTCCTTTTACATGACCAAAAAACTCACTTTCCATTAGATCGGCAGGAATACTGGCGCAGTTAACGGGCACAAAGGGTGCTTCGTGGCGTTTGCTTTCTTGATGAATAGCGCGGGCCAGCAGCTCTTTACCGGTACCGCTTTCGCCCAGAATCAAAATAGGCGCATCGCTTTTAGCCAGCCGAGAGGCATCATGAAACAGCGACTGCATGGCTGAGCTTTTTCCGACAATACCGTGAAACTGGCTCAATTCAGTCTCGCGGGAGAGCGACAAGCGCTGGCGCTCTAGGACACGAAAAACTGCCTCGCGAATGGCATCTAAGTCCAATGGTTTCGTTAGGAAGTCATCGGCACCTAACTTTAGTGCCTCGACGGCTTGGTCAATGGTGCCAAAGGCCGTGATGACAATAATGCCCAGCTCGCTACCGCTTTGACGCAGCTGCTGAAGTAGCTGAATGCCGGTCATTCCTGGAAGACGTACATCCGTAATCATCATAGCCACAGCTGTATGGCTGAGCAGCGCCAAGGCGTCTTCAGCACTGGGAACGCCTAGGGTGTCATAGCCCGCGTCGTTGAGTTCTTCTTCTAATAACTCACGTATAGCGGCGTCATCTTCCACTACCAATAAAGGTAAAAGGTGTTCCTGATGGGTCACAAACGTTTTCCTCAAGCGGCTGCGGTTTCACTAAGGGGGAGCGTAATCTCGAATCCAGCGCCGCCAAGGCCGCTATCAAATACGCCAATTGTCCCGCCGTGGTCGTTAATTATGCGATGCACCATGGAGAGCCCTAAGCCACTGCCTTGGCCCACCGGTTTCGTCGTAAAGAAAGGATCAAATACTTGCTGATGATGCGACGCTGGAATGCCAGGCCCATCATCTTCAACCCAAAGCGTTAGCTCTTCACTGTATTGCTTGGCACTAAGGCGTATACAGCTAACGTCTGGTGCTTGCGCTGCGTTGCGTAATAGATTGGTGAGTACCTGTACGATTTGCTGCCCATTGACTAATAAATGGGGGGTAGGAGAGGGAAGATCAATATCCAAATGAATATTTCGTGGCTCCAACTCCTCTTCCACGAGCTCACTGGCACTCAGGATAAGCTGATCCAACGCTTGCGTGTCTTTATCTACGTTATGCTGTCTGCCCAGTTCCATTAACTGGCGGACAATTTGGACAATTCTTTCGACTTCTCCTCGGATACGGCCTAATCGAGCACGTTCGTCATCGCCAATGATGTCCCTGCGGGCTAAGCGCTGGGCTTGACCATTGATGACGGTTAATGGGGCGCCAATTTCATGGGCGACACCAGCCGCCAAAACGCCTAATTCAGCCAGCTTTTTAGATTTTCGTAGGCGCTTCTCTAGTTCGATTTCGCGCTGCCGACGGGCATCAATATCGCGATCTTTTTCTGCCATAGCATCGAGCATGCCGTTTAAGCCTGATGCTAAGCGGCGATATTCAGTCGGGCCATCTTCGGTAGCCCGCTGACTGCGATCACCATCTTCCACCAGCAACATCACGTGCAAAAGACGATTGAGTGGCCGTTCTATATAGTGCCTAAAGCCCCACCAAATGCTAAAAACAATACCGGCCGCTCCGATCACAAATACCAGCACTGCCACAATACTGATAAAACCTGTGTAGTTTTCGATGCCGGTATTAAGCCGGTTAACTTGCAGAACACCTTTCACCGTGCCGTTTTGCGCCCTCAGCGGAATCAATGCTGAGTAGTACGTCCAGCCTTCCTGCTGGCGGTAATTGCTGTACAGGTCATCTTGTTTGATAACCTGCTGAATTTCATCCGGCGAAAATAGGTCCTTGCCCAGACCTAGGCCATAAACCTCCCGGCCTTGGGTGTCGAACACATAAGCACCATAGATACGATGGAATGAAAAAGCGGATTGCAGCGCTTCTCCTAGTGGGGTGTCGCTATCACGAGTAACGGCGTAACTCAGTGATGTGCCCAATGCACGGGTGATAATCTCAACTTCGGTTTGCAGCTTGGAACGCACGTTATCTTCTAGCGACTTGATAGCCACTAGGCTAAAAACCACTAGAACGACAAACAGTGGCACGATAACCGTCAAAATAATTAAATTACGTAGTCGCATCAGGCATCCGTAATGAGTATCGGCTGTTCAGCGCAGAACAGCATTGGCAGCGTGCACAGACAGTATAAATAAATAGACAGTATCAATAGGCAGTATAAAGAGTCGCGGTTCAGATAACGTTAATGTAGGTTAATCCGCCACCCTTAAACGATAAAGGCCGCCCTGACTACCATCGGTTAGCAGATAAATGGCCTCGTTAGGACCTTGGCGCACATCGCGAATGCGCCCAATGTGGCCATCCAGAATGACCTCTTCATCCACCACGTTGCCGTTTTCCAATTGCAGGCGCAGCAATGTTTCGCTAGCTAAACCGCCGGCTAATAGCTGCCCCTGCCAGTCTCCAAACGCGCTGCTGGTGACTTCGGTAAGGCCCGAAGGCGCAAATCGGCCTTCAAAGCGGTAAACCGAGTCAACCATGCCGGGCTTCGATTCGACGCCAATCGGCTCATTTGTCCGGTAGTCATTGCCCAGGCTAACCTCAGGCCAGCCATAATTGCTGCCTGCCTTGATGTGATTAAGCTCATCGCCTGTGCGCGGGCCATGTTCGGTCGCCCAGGGTTCACCATTGCTAAGTACCGTCAACCCTTGGATATTACGATTGCCCATGGAGTAAATTTCATCCAAAGTGCTATCAGTACCCACAAATGGGTTATCGTCGGGTACGCCGCCGGTATCCGTTAGCCGCAGTGTTGAGCCTGCATGATCATCGCTTGCCTGGGCACGGGATGGGGTAGCGCCGCGGTCTCCAATACTCATTAATAGCGTGCCGTCTGCTAGCCACGCCATACGCGAGCCGTAATGACGGCCGGGGGACGAGGCGCGATCCTGTTCAAAAAGGTGCTCGACCTCACCGAGTGAATTCCCTTGCCACTTAACCCGTGACAGTGCTGAGCGACTGTTATTGCCGTCTGGTTTGCTCCAGGTGAAATAAATCCAGTCATGTTCACCGTCACCAAAGGAAGGATGCAAGGTGATATCGAGAAGTCCACCTTGCCCCTGGTGGCTAACCGTGGGCAGTCCTTCGAGCGTTTGCTGGTTACCTTCGTGATCCACTAAGACGAGTTGACCGCGGCGTTCGCTGACTAAAAAGCGCCCATCAGGCAAAAAAGCCACTGCCCAAGGGGCGTTCAAACCACTCGCCACACGTTCAAGTGACAAGGTCATTTGCTCGGTTTCGATCGCGTCGTGAAGCATTTCTGCTCGGGCATTGCTAACCGGGTCCGCCAGCATTAGCCCGCCAATAGCTGCCAGAAACCAACGCTGAGAAGGCGTCGTTAGCCCTGTCTGGCGTTCCTGTGCTTGGTGCATCACGGTCACTCCTGTGGTCGGGGCTTTCGATGATCATATTGCATGTCTAGCAATGACTGCTTAAAGCGAGCGGGGTTCCCTGTGTCGCTATATATGCGGCGGGCTAAATCAGGTGGGGTAGGCCAAAGAGACTACATCAGAAATGCCAGCAGTATCGGTAAATACACCAGAGCAAGCAGCGTCGAGCAAAACACGAGGCTGGCGACATACGCCGGTTCGCGCTGGGCACGCTGGGCGAACAAGTAGTTAAACACGGCGACAGGCATGCACATTTGTAGCACCAGAATGCTTTGTGCCAGTGGGGGCAGGCCAACCCAACTTGCAATTAGCCACGCTGTCCCCGCAGCAAGGGGAATACGTACTAGGCTAAAACCGATGCCAGAACGCAGGCTTTTTACTTGGATGCTGGCTAGAGAAACACCAAGCGTTATCAACATCAGCGGTACGGTGAAGCCAGACATTAAATCGACCGTATTGGCCAGCCATGGGGGCAGCGATGTGTCGGTTAGCAGTAGCGCCATCGAAATTAAAATGGCATAGACGGTGGGCGTTTTCAGCAGCGTTTTAGTCGGGCTTGCGTTGCTATTGAGAACCGCCCCTAAAGTGAACTGAAAGAGCGAGACCGTCACCATCACCGTAATGCCATAGGCAAACCCTGCGCTGCCAAAGGCATACAGAACGACGGGGAGTCCCATATTGCCGGTGTTGGGATACATCATCGGGGCGAGTAATACGCGCCAACTACGGCGCAATAGTTTGGCGACCACAAAGCTCGCTGCACCCATGGTCAGTATCACAATAGCCGTGGCAAACATCACCTGCCCAAAGCTATTGGCATCAATATTAGCCCCAGAAAGTGAGGCAAGCACCAGCGCGGGTGTGCCGATGTTAAACACCAAACGAGTAATGAAATCGACGGGGTAGGGATGCCCTAAGCGTACCCATAGATATCCCAGCCCAGCACCGGCGAGTACCGGAGCCATCACGGCAAAAAGTTCGGCGAGCATTACCATTCCTTGACGATGATTAGCGGCTCATTGTCGTTAATTAGGCCGCTAACTGGCAAGGCGAATTGGTTATTCAGCGTTAGCGGTGGCGTGGTTGGTTTGCCAGGCAGCCGGAACTTGCTCGCGTAAAAACTCGAGCAGTGCGTTAACTCGGCGCGAATGGTGGCCATAAGCGTACAACATGGTGATGGGCAGCGGGGCGGGTTCCCAGCCGTGCAAGCAGCTGACTAAATCACCGGGATGATGCTTCTCGCGTTTTTCAACCACCCAGTGGGGCAGCAACCCAATGCCTTGGCCATAAGCAATGGCATCAATTTGAAGCACCGTTAGATCAACGCGCAGCCGTGAACGGGGCGCATTAAACAGAAAGTCGTCGTGATGAGCATGGTGGAACAGCAAGCCACTAGAAGCGCTATCGAGTAAATCAATCCACGCGTGTGATTCAAGCTCGCTTGGATGCTGAGGGTAACCAGCGTTGGCAAGGTAGCTGGGGTTGGCATAAAGGCCGCGAGTCAAGTGTCCTAAACGCTCCTGATTGAGACCGCACTCGTGCGTTGGTCCTAGCCAGATGTGCACACTGTTGCTGTGCATTTTAGTAGGTGGAGATTCTCGCGTGTGGAGGGTTAATTCCACCTTGGGATAGCGAGTGAGAAACGCATCAACGACGCCTGCCATCCAACCTCGTGCTAATGCCCCGTGAACTTCCAGTGTTACTTTTCCGCTGATTTCCTCACG
This sequence comes from Vreelandella venusta, assembly GCF_007989605.1. Lineage (GTDB taxonomy): Bacteria > Pseudomonadota > Gammaproteobacteria > Pseudomonadales > Halomonadaceae > Vreelandella > Vreelandella venusta. The sequence continues at coordinate 199,665 of NZ_BJUL01000001.1, forward strand.
CAGTTCTGCCAGCGCTTCTTGGCTATGTGCCGCCATCGCTAGCAGTTCTGTGCAGTAGTTATGAAACAGCAGACCCGCTTCCGTAGGAATCAGTCGATTGGCTTGCCGCCTAAGCAGAGGCTGGCCCAATCTTGCTTCTAACTGGCTAATGCGGCGGCTCAGTGTCGATTTAGCAAGTCCTAGCTTTTGTGCGCTGCGCGTTAGGCTGCCGCTAGTCATCACATCGGCAAAAGCGGCGAGTTCATCAAAATCGTACATGGTCGGGCCATTAGGCAACAGTTGAAGCGCTATTGTGCCATTTAATGATGTTAATGAAAATAATTGGCATTTGTGTTCCGGATGGCTGAACGTACTGTGCGACCTCTTTGTGTAAGAATTATGCAAAAATACGAATGTTAATGATTCGTATTTGATCGCAAGTGCTCTTTCACACTAAAGGAACCCTGCTATGTCTACTCGTTTGCGTCGCACGCTATTGGCCGGTGCCATCTCTTCATTGGCCAGTAGTGCCGTGTTGGCACAAGAAACACCTCGGCTAGATGATGTTGTGGTTACCGCATCGGGGTTTGAACAGCAAATTTCCAGTGCGCCTGCTTCTATTAGCGTTATTTCTCGGGAAGAGCTTGAGCGTGGCCACTATCAAAATGTCACCGACGCGCTGCGTGACGTGCCGGGTGTGATTGTTACCGGCGGCGGCGCAGGTGACCGTGGCAATGATATTTCAATTCGTGGCATGCCTTCCCAGTACACTTTGATTTTGGTCGATGGGCGTCCGCAAAACTCTCGTGAATCACGCCCGAATGGCAGCGCTGGATTCGAGCAGGACTGGCTCCCACCACTCCAAGCGATTGAGCGTATTGAAGTAGTGCGTGGGCCAATGTCGACGCTCTACGGCTCAGACGCTATCGGTGGGGTGATCAACGTAATTACCCGCAAGGTGGCCGATGAGTGGCACGGCAATGTACAGCTCGACACGGTGCTACAAGAAAACAGCAATTCTGGAGACAGCCGCCAAGCGAATTTCTACCTAAGCGGGCCGTTAGTGGGTGACCGGTTAGGTCTGCAGGTTTATGGGCGTGCCTCAGAGCGGGATGAAGATGATATTTTGAACGGCTACGAAGAGAAAAGCCTGCAAAGTCTGACCGCACGGCTAAACTTCGCCGCTAACGATAATCACGACTTCACCGCCGAAGCTGGCGTTACCGAACAGGATCGTTACTCACGGGTAGGGCGGTCTGGTGCTGCTGAAGGGTGTCGAGGTGGTTGCACCGATAGTATCGGCGAATACACCAATACTCACGTTGCGGTTACCCATAGTGGCCGCTTTGACTGGGGCACCAGCGAGACCTTTGTACAGCGTGAGCGTAGCGATAACAAATCCCGCGATATTGAAATTACCAATACTACCGCTAAAACCAGTGCAGTGATCCCATTAGGCATGCACCTAGTGACTGTTGGCGCGAGCTACGAAGAAGAGTCGCTGAACGATACCACCACCAACCGAATATCTGACCGGACCGAAATCGAAAATAGCCAACGGGCGCTATTTGTAGAAGATGAGTGGATGTTGACCGACACCTGGGCGTTGACCGGTGGTTTACGCGTTGATGACGACGATAACTTCGGCAGTCACGTCAGCCCGCGCCTGTACAGCGTTTGGAATGCAACACCGGACTGGACCCTTAAAGGGGGCGTTTCAACCGGTTATCGCTCGCCAAGCCTACGTGAAATCACTCCCGATTGGGGGCAGGTCAGCCGTGGTGGCAATATTTACGGTAACCCGGACCTTAAACCTGAAACGTCGCTTAACAAAGAGATTGCACTGCTCTACGCCAATGATGCCGGTCTAAGCGGCAGCTTGACGCTGTTCCACAACGACTTTGAAGACAAGATTACGCGTATTGCTTGCCCTGTCGATATCTGTACCGATGGCCCTAATGATTTTGGCAGTGATCCTACTTATCGCGTCAACGTGGATGAAGCGATTACGCAAGGGGTAGAAGCCAGCCTGGCAGCGCCGTTGACAGATGCAGTGTCGTTAACGGCTAGCTATACCTTCACTGACTCCGAACAGAAAAGTGGTCAATATGCTGGTGAGCCTTTGACGCAGCTACCACGCCATCAGGTCTCGGCTACACTCGACTGGCAGGTCAACTCGCGACTCAGCCAGTGGACCAAAGTGAGCTACCGTGGCGAAGAGAGCCAGCCCACCACCGGGCCGTCGCAAAGCTCCATCGTCGCGCCATCCTACACCTTTGTGGATGCAGGAATGGGTTACAAGCTCAACGATAGCACCACGGTGAATGCGGGTATCTACAACCTATTTGATGAGCGCATTACTTACGAAGAGTACGGCTACGTAGACGATGGACGCCGTGTTTGGTTGGGGCTGAACGTCGCGTTCTAGCCCCGGTTTTGCCAAGCGATTAAACGTTGCGGCCACCTGATTAGGTGGCCGCGCTTTTAAGTGAACCACGTGTTTATTTACGAATGTTGGGCTTGGGCAGGCTGCGTATTGCGTTTGCTAAGCTGCAGCACGCTTATCATCAAGGCTGGCAGGAAGGTCACTGTCACGATGGAAGCTCCCAGCAAACCAAATAAGACGATCGCTCCCACGCCACGATAGAGTTCGGTGCCTTCACCGGGCAAAAACACCAATGGCGAAAGCCCGCACAGCGTTGTCAGCGTGGTAATCGCAATCGGGCGCAGGCGGGTTTGAACTGCTTGAGACACGGCTTCCTGAACGGACAGTTGCTTATCGTGAAGACGCCGCCGTGCCTGGTCGACCACCAGGATAGGGTTATTAACCACCGTCCCCATGAGTATCAAAAAGCCCAGCATGGTAATCATATCGAAGGGCTGAGTGAGTGGCGCGATGCCAATGAGAGGCAGCAAGCTACCCACTGTATTCATGGCCGCTAAACCAATAATGCCGCCTACCACGCCCAAAGGAATTGAGGTAAGGATCAGTAACGGGTACCCCCAGTGAGAGAAAATCGCTACCAAAAGCAAATAGACAATCACAATCGCAATCAAGAAGTTACCCATTAGCGCGTCTCGCGTAGCATTTAACTGATCACTAGCTCCCGAAATTGAAATAGCCACTGCCGAAGATAATACCCCTTCATGGCGAAGCCGCTCCAGCATCCTCTCGGCCTGCTCAACTCCCGCTTCCAGGGCAATACTGGGGGGTGGGATGACATTCAGGGTCACCGTTCGGCTACCATCGACACGACGAATAACGCTGGTATCCATGGTTTCATCAATGCTGGCGACGGCAGAGAGCGGCAATGTTGCGCCGCTGGGAGTATGGAGCAGAAGGTTGGGTAGCTGGTCCAGAGGTAGCGACCGCTGGGGGCCATAAAGATAGATATCGATCTTTTCGTCGTCGAGAAAGAAGTCATCCACATAGGCACCTTCGGTGAGTGCGGCGACCGAGAAACCGACATCTCCTGCCGCTAAGCCAAGCGCTGACGCCTGTGCCCAGTCGGGGCGAATTTGAATCAGCGGCTGATCTAGCGACAGCGAGGAGGGTTGGCTCTGAATGCGCGGATTACCAAACTCTTGGCGGGCTTCTCGGTAGAGGTTATTGGCGGCTTCATAAACAGTCGCCAAGTCTGGGCCAGAGATATCCAGGTTGATACTCCGTGTGCCGCCATCGTTACTGGAAATGATCGAGCCTTTTGAGGCAAAGGCGCGCATTCCTGGAAAGCGCTCGTAGTAGCTGGTAAGTGCATCCATTAACGCTTCGATGTCGCCGGGGTCCGCTGCTTCCGCGACGATAAACAGCCGCGTCGGGGCGACTCGCATGTTCATATAGGCCAGCGGTGGCACCTCAGTGTCGCCTGCTAAAAATGCCGCTGGATCAGCGCCTACATGAGGTAAAAAGTAATCCTCTACCTGCGCGGCGATTCCCGCCATCTCCTGCAGGCTATAGCCTGGCGGTGGGCTCATCACCGCAAAGGTTTTAGGTTCCTCGCCTTCGGGTAAGTACTCGGCGGGCGGAGTGAGTACCAAGAGAGTCCAGCCGCTGATCGCTAGCGTGGTTACCAGGATCGCTCCGCGCCGAAAAGGGGTGGCGATCAAACGCTCAAGTCGCTTCCCAGCCCACGAAGCGGGAGAGGCCGCGGGGCTATTCTCATGTTGGTTGCGCATCGAAAAACTAAAGCGCGAACAGAGGGACGGCACTAGCGTAACTGCCACCAGCATTGAAGCGAAAATAGCAGCGGAAACGGCAATGGCCACGTCAGAGTACAGCTGCCCAGCTTCTTCTTCGATAAACACAATCGGTAGGAACACCAAAATGGTGGTGGCCGTCGATGCTAGCGTCGCAGGCCATACTTCCTGTACGCCGCGTAGCGCCGACTCAATGCGGTCGAGCCCTAAACGGCGGTATCGCTCAATATTTTCCAGTACCACAATACTGTTATCGACGCTCATGCCTATGGCAAAGGCAATGCCTGCCATGGAAATCACGTTAATCGTGCGCCCGGTGAGCATCAGCCCTAAAAAAGCCGCAATGGTGCAGAAGGGGATGCCGATAACGCCAATAAAGGTGATGCGAGCGGAGCGCAAAAACAGGTACATCACCAACGTTGCAAAGGCCGCCCCAAGTAGCAGGTTGCTCCATACATTACTGACCGAGGCTTCTACATAGCGCACATCATCGGCAGTCAACACCATTTCCATACCTGCCGGGCGCAGAATGCTATCGTTAATAGCTGCCATTTCTTCTTCAATGGCGTATTTGATATCGATGACGTTAGCACCGCTTTCCCGCCGCAGGTCCATACCAATGCCCGGTTGGCCGTTATAAAACGATAGCTGGCTTAAGCGAGACTGTCCCTGGCGGACCTCGGCAACGTCGGCAAGCCGCACGATGCTATCGCCTTGACGAGCGATAACCAGCTGCGCCAAGTCTTCAGCATCATCAAAGCGACCCAGTGTGCGTATCAGATAGCGGCGTTTACCGGCTTCTAGTTCGCCCCCGGAAATATCCCGGTTACGTTGGGTGATGGCATCGCGTAACTCGGTAAGTGAAATCCCGCGCTGGGCCAGTGCGCCCGGGTCGAGCAAAATTTGTAGCTGCCGCTGAGCGCCGCCATTGACGCCGACTTCGGACACGCCTTTAACGCTTTCCATGCGGGGCCGCACACGATCGTCGATAAAGTCGTTCATCAGTTGGATATCTAGCGCCTTAGGATTACCGGGTAGCGTTCCCACGTGAAAGCGCAAAAACGCGTCTGTCGAAAAGGCGGCAGAAACAATCCGTGGCTGGTCTACATTAGTGGGATATGGCGATACTTGGCTGAGCGCGTTATTGACTTGAATCAGCGCTGCCGTCATATCCACGCTAAACGGGAATTCAAGCTCAATTTCAGCGCTGCCGCTTTCGGCTATCGCCGTCATGCGGGTAAGGTTCGGCACATTGCGCAAGTACTGCTCCTGCTCAATGAGGATCTCTTTTTCGATATCCTGGGGTGTCGCTCCCGCCCAGCGCGTCTCGACCGTTATTGTGCGGGTTTCAATATCGGGAATCATCTGAACTGGGATGCGCAGCGTGGCGGCAATGCCCAGCAGCAGGAAGATTAGTGCGATAACCGTAACCAGCGTTTGCTGGCGCAAAAGGGCTGCAAACATTACTCGCTCCCCGCCGTGATATCCTCAACACTGACACCTTCGACCAGCGATTCATTGCCACGAATGACGACCTGCTCATCACCGGTGAGACCCTCGATAATTTCCACACGGTCGGCAAAGCTAATGCCCAACTGCACACGTTGTTCAGTCACGTGGTAGGTGTTGTTTTCGTTAGGGGTGGCTACCCATACGGTGACTCGCCCATCTGGGTAGCGGCTTAACGCATCGCGGGGAACCGTTAGTCCATCGCTATTGGTCGGCGCCCGTAGCACAGCATCCACTGCATTGCCTGGGTATAGGGACGCTGCTTCGGGCACATGGGCGCGTAATAGAAATGTGCGGGCACTAGGGTCACTGATCGGCACCACGGTGGCGATAGTCGTCTCATAGGTTTGTTGCCCCGCACGTAGAGTGATAAACGTTTCGCCTTGAATGGCGGTATAAAAGGTTTCGGGCACCTGAAAATCAGCGCGCAGCTCGTTTAGGTTAACCAGTCGCGCAACGCTATCTCCTGGCGTGACCCACTCACCGAGATTGACGCTGCGAGCGCTGACGACTCCATCAAAAGGAGCGTTAATTACATGGCGAGCCAGTAGCGCGCTTAGGCGCGCTTGCTCCGCTGTTAAACGCGAGCGCGCGGCGCGGGCCTCGTTAACGGCACTACGGCGGGCGCTAGCTTCAGTCGCCGCGATGTTACGCCCCACGCCCACCGATTCTGCTTCTCGCAATAGCCGTTCTGCTTCCGCTAGCGTGGCCTGGGCCTCTTGCTCTGCGGCAGCCGCCGCTGCTACGTCAAAACGAGCCAGGTCGTCATCCAGCGCTATTAGCGTGTCGCCTTTGCTGACATGGTCGCCTGGATTAACTGCTACCTGAACAATTAGCCCTGCTACCGATGCTGATAGGAGGGCATCTTCCAGGGAGTTTACGGTGCCGACTAGGTTTGTTTCGGTATAAATTGGTTCGCGGTTTACCGGCGCTAGTTCAACCCTGGGGGCTGATTGCGCGAAGGAAGCACTAGAGAGCATTAGGCCGCAGAGCAACAGTAGAACCAAGGCAAGATAGCGGACGAGCGGGTGCGCGGTCATGACAGACAGTTCCCTAATAAACATCGAATTCGCTGTTAAGCGGGCGTAAAAAAGCCCTGGCGCATGGCCAGGGCAGTAAGTCAGCATTGAAACAGTAAGGAAACCTCTTGTATTAGAAATCGTACGTGGCAGAAACCCAGAAGCTGCGGCCATCCAACGCTACGCCATCGGTCGAACGGCCCGTTTGGGTAAAGCGATAAGCCAGCAGTGTATCGCCGTTGTGCACGAAGGTATCGGCGCCGGTGAAGTCTTTATCGAATAGGTTGTAGATGGTGCCGGTTAGGCGCACGTTGTCACTGAAGCGGTAGGAACTGCGCAAGTTGAACAGCTCGTAGCCGTCCAGCTTGTTGCCTAGCTGCTCGACAAGCGAGGCGGATTCACCGCTTACATCGCCCACGAAACGCTCGCGGGAAGAGTAGTACTCACCTTCCAGCGTGGTGCTCCAGCGATCATTGATCGCCCAGGTCAGGTCGGCGGTCAGCTTGTGGTCAGGCGTATTGGTGAGTACCTGACCTTCATTAGCACCCGAGGTGATTTCGGAATCTGTGAAGGTGTAGCCACCGCTAACTCGCCACGCTGGGGCAATCTGATAGCTAGCATTTAGTTCCACACCGCGGGTTTCGGCTTCGTCGATATTGGTCAACTGACCGAAGCTCTCCTGCTGGGTGAAGTTGCCGACGCTCAAGCAGTTCGCCAATCCTGCGTTCGGCGTATTACCGCTGCTGTCGACGAATTGGCAGTTAGGAATGTCCGCAGCACTGGCAATACGGTCGGTGAACTGGTTGTAGAACACCGTCGCACCTGCCGAGAAACCGCTCTGGTTGTCGTAGACCGCGCCAATTTCGTAGTTGGTGCTCTTTTCTGGCTCTAGGTCCGGCGAACCAATGTTCACTGTGGTGCCCTGGCCGCCAAAACCATTGATACCGCTGTGCAGGTCATTCAGGCTTGGCGTTTTGTAACCACGGCTCACGCCACCTTTGAGTGTCCAGTTTGGCGTGGTGTTCCATACCAAGTAGCCGCGTGGGCTAAAGTGACCGCCAAAGGCATCGTGGTGCTCATAGCGGCCCCCCAGGGTCAATGCAAGGTTGTCTCGTAGCATCCACTCGTCTTCGGCAAACAGTGACCAACTGGTTTGTTCGAAGGTAATGTCGCCTGCGGTACCGTCCTGAAGCTCGGCATCAATGTACTGGCCGCCAATGGTGGCGATATGGTCGCCCAGAGGTGCCACAAACTTGGTATCAACGATGATGTCGCGGCTCTCCAGCAGACGGTCTTCACCGCCTTGGGCTTCGTAGCCGTAATCCGGCGCGCTGCCCGCTGGCAGCGTGCGGCCAAGCGTTTCGGTGAAGTTGCGCGTTATGCTGCTTTCCCAGGTGCCTGCGCTATAGTGGCCTGTGTGGCCAATAGCGATCTGGTCGCGGTTGAAACGCAGCTCATCTTTATAGCCGTTAACGCTGCCGAGTGAGGGCTGTCCTGCACGATTGGTACCGTCCTGGGTGCCCAGTCGGTTATCGTCGTTGGAGTACACTTGGCGGGCGCGCTCGGCGTCTAGCCAGAACTCGTTCGCTTCGTCCGGTGTAACGTTCAAACGCCCACCGATGGAGTAAATGCGTGCTTCGGTAGGTCGTGGGTCGCGGCCAGCACTGTTTTCGACCATTCGCTCAGAGCTGTCTCGATCGAATAGGCGGCCACGCACTTGTAGGCCAACGGTATCTTCCACTAGCGGCCCGGCGCTATAAAGGTTGATCGTCGAGCTGTTGCCTGCATCTCGATCCTCCTGGAAGGTATTTTCGACGCTCACCGAACCCGCCCAGTCTTCACCGATACGGCGTGTGATGATGTTGATTACCCCGCCCATGGCATCTGAACCATAGAGCGTCGACATTGGGCCGCGAATGACCTCGATACGTTCGATGGCAGAGAGCGGTGGCATAAAGCTGGTAGAGGTTGCGCCAAAGCCGTTAGGCGTGACGCTGCCTGAGGTGTTCTGACGACGGCCATTGATCAAAATCAGTGTGTAGTCGCTAGGCATGCCACGGATAGAGATATTCATTCCACCCGTTTTTCCCGTGCCCGCGCGCACGTCGACGCCCGGCACGTTAGCAATTGCTTCGGCAATATTAGAGAACTGTTTTTGCTCCAGTTCTTCACGGGTGACCACGGCAATACTCGCAGGAGCGTTATTCAACGACTGCTCATACCCAGCAGCAGTAACCACCACATTATTCAACTGGGTATTTTCTTGAGCTAACGCCGCGGTGGCGGTGACGCTAAGAGCGACGGCGCTGGCTAACGCGGTGCGAGTGAAGCGTGGCATGGTGATCCCCTGAGATGAAACTTATTTGCTAATGAAAATGGTTATCAAGCGAGGTGGTGATTCTAAGAAGAAAAGTTCCCATATGCGAGTTTGTTTCATCGAACATTGCGTTGCAAAATATCGAACAAAGTTGTGAGAAAAATATACCCCTATAAGGTTGTTAGGCGGCTAACTGAGCAGGTGTTGCTGTATCTGGAACGTTCGATTCGTTGGAATAATAATGCAAGTGCTTTTGAGAATCGTTATTATCATCACCATAAACTCTCAGGAGCGTTACTTATGGGTTACTCATCGCTGCGCAACGGACTAGTAGGTATTGTAGTAGGCGGGTTATTGGTAGGCGGGTCGTTAGCAAGCGTTGCTCAGGCGCGCACGCTGGATACCGCATACGGAGACGTTGAAGTTAATGATGCGCCAGAGCGTGTTGTCACTCTGTATGAGGGGGCGTTAGATGCTGCGTTAGCCGCGGGCGTTACCCCCGTTGGCGCGATCACTACGCGCGGTGGTGATAATGTTGCTGAGTATGTGGAAGCCCACTTTGATGGCGAGCGTCCTGAGATTGTCGGCGTTACACGTGAAATCAATATTGAAGCGGTTTTGGCCCAGCAGCCCGACTTAATTTTGGCCGCGGCTCAGCTATCGGAAGAGCAGTACCAGTTGCTATCGCGCATTGCGCCCACCGTGGTGCCGCATGCCCAGCCGTTAGCGTTTGATAGTTGGAAAGCGGAAGCGCGGCTTTATGGACAGGCACTTAACCGTGAAGCAGAAATCGACGATGCTATTGCGACCGTCGACCAACGTATCAGTGAATTGGCCGCTGCGATTGATGATGCTAACGCGGGTGGCACCGCGGTGCTGGCTCGCTGGATGCCCAATGGCCCGATGGTGATGTCCAAAGAGCTAATCGCCACTGGGCTGTTAGCGGAGGTGGGGTTAGAGGTTCAGGATGCCGGTCTGGTTGCTGAAGGTCACCCCCATAGCGATATACTCAGCCTTGAAAATCTTTCCCAAGTGGACAGCGATTGGCTGTTTTTGGCTACGCTAAACGCCGATGGTCAAGCGGCGTTAGATGCCGCCAAGCAAAGCGCAGCCTTCACACGTTTAGACGTTGTTAAACGAGACCAGGTTGTGGCGGTGAATGGCCAGCTGTGGAGCAGTGCTAATGGCCCGCTAGCCGCCCAAGCCATTTTGGACGACATTGAGAACGCATTGTTGCCGTGAAAGATGCCGTGACATCACTATCTAGCGCAGTGAGTAGCGCCAGTCGGCGCTACGCTCCCCGTACATGGCTGCTTATTCTGCTCACCGCCCTTGTGGCGGTGAGCGTCGTTAGTTTACTAATTGGGGCAGGGGAGGTAGGGCCCCGCCGAGTGTTGGGTTTGCTGTATGGGGTAAGCGACAGTGAGGCGCAGTTTATCGTCTGGGAACTTCGCGCTCCGCGTACCTTAATTGGCATTGTGGTAGGCATTGCGCTGGGCGTTGCCGGGGCGCTGCTACAAGCCATCTCCCGCAATCCGCTCGCCGAGCCTGGCCTGCTGGGGGTTAGCGCAGGGGCGGCCTTTGCGGTAGCGCTGGCACTGGTGCTAGGGGCTAGCGCTGCCACGCTACGCATTTCGGTTGCTCAGTTAGGGGCGTTGATCGGCTGTGTGTGTGTCCTCAGCGTGGCGCGTTTTCGCGGAGTGGGAAATGACCCCGTGCGTTTAGTGTTGGCGGGGGCGGCATTTTCTGGGCTGTTAGGCTCGCTCACCTCATTAATGCTGCTGTACGACCAGCGCGCCGCTGATGAAATTCGTTTTTGGGTGGTAGGCAGCCTAGCAGGAAGACGGCTGGATGATCTTGTCGCGGTGCTGCCGAGCTTACTGGTTGCTGCCATCGCGGTGGTGATCATGGCGCGGCCGCTGGCGGCACTAGCGTTAGGCGAGCGAGCGGCGAGTGGCCTGGGGCATCACCCCACGCTGATCCGTTGGGTAGCCGTTGGTTGCGTGGCTCTGCTGGTTGGTGCGGCAACTGCGATTGCTGGGCCGATCGCCTTTGTTGGGCTGGTGGTGCCATTTGTAGCGCGCGCGTTTGCCGGGCCTGATATTCGCCGCACGCTGTGGTTTTGCCTGCCCATTGGCCCATTGATTGTACTCTCGGCAGATATTATCTCGCGTGTTGTCGTTGCGCCTTCTGAGCTGCCATTAGGGGTGCTTACCGCGCTATGTGGCGCACCGGTACTCATTGCCGTGGTGCGCGCTAAGCGATTACCCATGCTATAGCTTTTTTTAAACACCCTGCCGCCCAGGCGTCTTGGTGTCATCTTGGTGATGTGTTGATATGAAAATAATGGCGAATCATCCGCCTTTAACGGATGTTGTCACCCCCAGCCATGTTTTAAACAATGTGCCAGTCGATGCCGCAGCACATGCTGGTAGCGTGCCAGTACCAGAAGGCTACTGGCATATCGTGCTACCCCGTTGGGGCTATAGTTTTCTGTTCGAAAAGCGCGCGCTAGCGGTCAATATTGGTTTGTTGATTGCGTTGCTGGCATCTTGCTTGCTCTATCTAAGCTTAGGTAGCGTACCGCTGGCGCCTAGTGAGGTTATTCCTGCCGTGCTAGGTAAGGGCGACGTAATGACGGCTTTTATGGTGCAGGAGCTGCGTTTGCCTCGTTTGGCCGCTGCTTGTTTTACCGGGGCGGCATTCGCACTTTCAGGTATTTTGATGCAAACCCTGGCACGCAATCGCCTAGCCACACCCGGCATTATCGGTATTGATAATGGCGCAACGGCCTTCGCGGTAGCTTCAGTTGTAGGTATGGGCGTGTCTATTGCGCCACCCGCGATGGCATTGGCTGGAGCAACAACCGCCACCGTGCTGACCTTTGGGCTCGCGGCGGGCAGTGGCACCCAAGGATACCGGTTTATTGTCGCGGGCATTGGCGTGGGGGCGGTGTTTGGTGCTGTCACCCAATTAATGCTGGCGCGGGTAGCGATTGACGTCGCCAATGCCGCCTACCCATGGACAGTGGGATCGCTCAATGCTCGTCCTGGAGGCGCAGTACAACTGCTGGGGATTGGTTTGGCATTGGGGGTGATTACCGCCTTGGCGCTGGCGCGTTCACTGACACTACTACGCTTTAAAGATGCCACCGCCAGTGGTCTCGGGCTTCGTGTTAAAGCCCGCAGGCTACAGATCCTGATGCTATCCGTCGTGCTTACCGCCTTTGCGGTTGCTGTGGCCGGTCCAGTGGGCATGGTTGCGCTGATTGGCCCAGAGATTGCCCGCTCTCTTTCCAGTGCTCGACATGTGCCAATCCTAGCTGCCACCTTAGCTGGCGCTTTAGTGATGCTGTTGGCCGACCTTGCCGGGCGCACCCTCTTAGCGCCGATTGAAATTCCCGTTGGCATTGTTACCGCAGTGGTTGGCGGGCCTTGGCTGTTATGGATATTAATGCGCCCACAACGGAGCCGCCCATGAACAAATCATCTCGTTTACCAGGCCAAGTATCAGCAACGCCTGTTTCACCAACGCTAGCCACCAATGCGTTGTGCATGAGCTACGGCCAGCACCGAGTGATTGAAAACCTGGGCGTTAGCCTGCCTAGCGGACAGGTCACCGCCATTGTTGGCCCTAACGGCTGCGGTAAATCAACGCTGCTTTCCGGCCTTGCTCGTTTGCACAAGCCAGACAGCGGCGCGGTACTGCTGGATAGCCAGGATATTCAACGCCTGCCTGCGCGTCAGTTAGCCACTCAGTTAGCCTTGCTGCCCCAAGAGGCGGTGGCCCCGGAAGGCTTAACCGTTACGGAATTGATTCGCTTTGGTCGTCAGCCCCACCAAGGCTGGCTGCGTCAATGGTCGGCGGAAGACCAGCGCGTGGTGCAGTACGCGCTCGATGCCGCTGGTTTGGAAGACCTCGCCGATCGGCCGCTAGAAGCGCTTTCCGGCGGCCAACGCCAGCGTGCCTGGATCGCCATGACCATTGCTCAGCAAACGCCGCTTGTGCTTTTAGATGAGCCCACCTCTGCGCTAGACTTAGGCCATCAGATTGAAGTGTTTGAGCTAGTGCGCCACTTGGCTTGCCATGGCCGCACGGTGGTGATGGTATTGCACGACCTCGCCAGTGCTTGTCGTTATTCAGACAACCTGATTGCGATGCGTGATGGCCAGATTATTGCTCAGGGAGCACCTGCTGAGGTGGTGACACCCGAGCTAGTGCGCGAGCTTTACCAAGTAGACTGTACGCTGCTGCTTGACCCGGATACCGGCAGCCCCTTGCTGGCTAACGTGCGCCGCGTGGCTCAGCCTGCCTAAGCGCCCCCAGCAACTTCTAGCCACCGCTCTCGTTCTCTCTACATAATTCTTTCGATAACTTCTAAAAGGAACCGATGTGGCTTCTTCACCACTTCGCGCTCAAGCGACGTCTTCAAACCAAAGCTTTCAAGCGCTCCTACGACTGCTGCGCTATGCCAAAGGTTACCGGCGGCGGATTGCCGCGGCTACTGCCTGTTCTATTATCAATAAACTGTTTGATATCGCTCCGGAAATTCTGATCGGTGTGGCGATTGACGTGGTGGTGAATCAGGAAAACAGCTTTGTTGCGCGGCTGGGTTTTGAAACGCCTCATCAGCAAATCACCATCCTAGCGGTGCTGACGTTCTTTATCTGGGCGGGGGAGTCGCTGTTCGAGTACCTGTTCCAAATTCTCTGGCGCAACCTTGCCCAGCGGCTACAGGCCGATATGCGCCAGGACACCTACGAGCACGCCCAACGCTTGGATATGGCATTTTTCGAATCTAAAAGCTCCGGCCAGCTTGTCGCCACCATGAACGACGACGTAAACCAGTTGGAGCGCTTCCTGGATGGCGGAGCCAACGCGCTGATTCAAGTGGGTGTGACGGTAATCGCGGTAGGCGCCGTGTTCTTTGTGTTGTCACCGCTAATTGCGCTGCTGGCATTCACGCCGATTCCGTTGATTATCTGGGGCGCCTTCTTTTTCCAACGCAAAGCCGGGCCGTTGTATAGCGATGTGCGTGAAAAGGTGGGGGATCTTGCCAGCCGCCTTTCCAACAACCTGAGTGGCATTGCCACCATCAAAAGCTTTACCAGTGAAGCACGGGAAGCCGAGCGCCTCCGCGATGCCAGTGAAGCCTATTTGGAGGCCAACCGCCGGGCGATAAAGGTCAGCTCCGCGTTTATACCCGTGATCCGTATGGCGATTCTGGCGGGCTTTCTCGCTACCTTTACCGTCGGCGGCATGATGGCGCTGAACGGCAGCCTGAATGTAGGCGCTTATGGCGTCTTGGTTTTCCTTACCCAGCGCTTGCTGTGGCCGCTCACCGGTCTTGCCCAAGTGATCGACCTGTTCGAGCGCGCGATGGCCAGCACCAAGCGGATTCTCGATCTGCTGGAAGTGCCAATCACAGTTAAAGATCAAAGTGCGATGCCTCTCACTGCACCTGTGAAAGGCGAGGTGCGGTTCGAAGCAGTGAGCTTCCACTATGCCGCTAGCCAAGTAGGCGTAAATGGCGTTGATCTGCACGTGCCCGCAGGCAACACCCTAGCGCTGGTAGGCGCTACCGGTTCCGGTAAATCGACCCTGATCAAATTGCTGCTGCGCTTTTACGACCCCGCCAGCGGCCGCGTACTGGTCGACGGCCAGCCGATCACACAGGTCAGCATGCACTCGCTGCGCCAAGCGATAGGCTTGGTGAGTCAGGATGTGTACCTGTTTGAAGGCAGCATTCGCGACAATATTGCTTACGGCAAACCCGATGCCTCAGAGGCCGCGATTATTGACGCCGCGAAAACCGCCGAAGCCTGGAGTTTTATTGAAACGTTGCCCCAAGGGTTGGAGACCCCGGTTGGCGAGCGAGGGGTATTGCTCTCAGGTGGCCAACGTCAGCGGCTTTCCCTGGCTAGGGCGCTGCTTAAAGATCCGCCAATCCTGGTGCTGGATGAAGCCACCAGCGCGGTGGACAACGAAACTGAAGCTGCCATTCAGCGTTCGCTAAAGCGCATCGCCCATGGCCGTACGGTGATTATGATTGCCCATCGACTTTCAACCATTGTGCATGCCGATGAAATTGTGGTGATTGAAAAAGGACGCGTTGCTGAACGCGGTAACCACTCAAGCTTACTGGAGGTTGATGGCCACTATGCGGCCCAGTGGCGAGTACAAACCGGCGCCGCCCAGGCAGGCGATGTGGAAGCACTCAGCCACTGAACGCGCCTTGCGGCGCGTTAGCGGTTCACTAGCAGGGCATTCAAGGTGACCGGTACATGCTCGTCAATCTCCTGATAGCCCAGCAACGACAGCACGGTTCGCACCGTGCTGTTGGCCATCAGCGCGCGGCCATCCATCGCCATCGGTTCAGCATGGGTAACGCGCACCTCGTTCAACCCTTCACGGGTAAAGCGCAGCGGCACCGACTCTTCCTGGTTGATCAAATCGGTTTGTACCCGAAAGGTAAGTGTTTCTACCATGGATTCACCAATATCCAAGCCATCTAACCGCTCCGGTGGCATTTGCGCGATCAGTGTGACTAGCGTGGTATTGGCTAGTAAGCCCACCCATGGCGGCAAATCACCAAAGCGAGTCAGCAAATCCGTTTGGCTCAAACGTAACGGCAGGCGCAGGGTGCCATCGGCAGAGATATCACCCTGCAAATTGTTCACCTGATGGTGATGGGTTTGCGGGGCATTGCCATCTAATTGAGTAATAGACGCCTGTACCTGCGACTGTCCGGGATCTAGCTGCCAATCCGCGTGAACCGGCACCGCCAATAATAGTGGGATAAGAGCAATCAAAGCTTTCACAGCACGCCTCCGCATCAGTAACTCACTACCAGACCCCATACTTTTCAATAAGTGCCGCTAAAAAATTGCTGCTATCACTACAAGATAGCACCGGAAGGGGTAGCCTCGCCCGAACACATTCGCTATTATATGCACGCTTTACGGGCCTATAGCTCAGTTGGTTAGAGCAGGGGACTCATAATCCCTTGGTCGTAGGTTCAAGTCCTACTGGGCCCACCAATTAAATCAATTGGTTACAGAGATTAGCGCTTCTTTTCGTCAGTGCTTGGTTGCCATCTGGTTGCCGATGCGCGGCAATCTGGCAACCACGCTATCCCATCGTGTCGGGTCTGCATGGGCATACCGGCTTGTTACGGTAAGCGATGAATGCCCCAGCAAATCCCTGATACTCGTTAGTGATTCCCCCTTACTGGCAAGTAATGAAGCGTAGCAGTGGCGCATATCGTGAAAACGAATATCCGGCCGCCCAATGGCTTCCCGGGCTCTTTCAAACGCTCCCCTGACTCTATCTCCCGTTGTTGCAAACGGTAAGTTTTCAAGCAGCGGTATTGCCTCTTCTGACAGCGGAATGACCCTGGGTTTACCGTTTTTCGTCTGGTGTGGTTTGAGCACAATTCGACCGTTGTAGACATTTCTCGGCTCCAGTGCAATCAACTCACCACGTCTCATCCCTGTCAGCATGGCTAGTAAAACCACCTTCCGTTCGATTTCATACCGTGCGGGAACTGCTTCCAGTAGTTCGGCAAGTTCCAACTCCGAAAGGTAAACGTGGCGCTCGTTTTTTGGCGAGGGCTTACGCAGTTTTCCGTCGAGCGGCAAGTCGATCCAGTCCCATTCGCGATAAGATAGCGAGAGCACTCGTTTGACGACCTGAATGCGATTATTGATAGTCGACTGTGCCAACCCCTTCTCCTTGAGCGCCTTCTGCATTCTCCGTGCAGCATCCAGTAATTCCTGCCCGATGATCACGCCTGGGGCATTTTCGTCCATCCACCTAGCCACAAGAAGGATATGCTGCTTCTGGGAGCGAACATCGTACTCGCTGACCATCCGCTGCAATCCTTCCGAGAAGGTGTATTTGGGCTTACGGCCCATGACACCGTTGAACTCATCTTCTTGGCGCTGTGCTTCTGCCTTCAGTGCATACTGCCTTGCTTCTCCTTCTGTGCGAAAAGTTCGCTGAGTACGTTGGCCGTTGAGCCTGACGCGGACGACCCACGTGTCACGATCTTTTCTTTTTGAAACTGTGTACCCCATTCTTGATCCTCCTCCCGCTGAGGATCACGCCTGCATCCTCTAGCATACCTCTCAACCGTTTCATGCTCAAAGCGAATGGCTTTCCCAAACTGAAGAAACCCGATGGTTTGCTTGTTGCTGTACACCCAGCTAAGGCTCATTCCCAAATGTTCAGCAACCTGTTCGGGTTTCAGTAGGGCTCTGTTCATAGCTCTTACCTTGTTCTGCACTGGATTAGTGGTTGAATTTTTGCAAGTTGCTGTGAAATGCACACTGGCTTTCCAAACTCTGTTTAAGAATTTAAGCTTCTGTATTGATTTTTTTCTTTTTTTCTGTTTTAGGGGGGCAATGGTTCGGACAGTTTCATGACACGATAGCGCCGTAGTGGCACATCTCGTCAAAGTCGAGCTGGGATTTTATACAATTGAAGTCCAGGCCCAAGTAGGAATAAAAGCGCTCCAGCAGATGCTCGTTGGCATTGAAGGTGCGCTAACGGGTAATGGAAATCACTCGCCTATCGCCTGAGAGTTGCTGTCGATCCTCAAGCTTGAGAAGGTTCAACGCCGTCATCGACGCGTTAAAATTAAAGTGCAGCGCTTTTTCCTTACGTGCCTGACAGTTATTTAGCCCCAGAAACTGTTTGGCATCGCGAAACAGGAGCTTAATCTGGAAACACGCCTTGTAGTACGCCACTAATGTCATGGCCTTCAGCGACGTATCCGTCGAAAACAGTAAGGCCGTTTTCATCTTGTCATCTATGCGCTTGACAGGATACACGACCTGTAGATCGCGTTTGGAATGCGCACTGTTGACGATCGCGATATACTCCTGCGTCTCGTTCATGTTGTATCTGCTCACGTCATCAATACGAAATTTTCCATCGTAACAGTGCTTTTGCCTTCGGGGTTTCTGTTTTCTCTGATACAGTTAACCCAGGTTAGCGTCATGACGTAGCTTGCGGATCTAATGTAACCCCAGGGCTACGACGCTCTGGAGATAGCGGGTTCTACTGCAAGACCCATCCGCCACCAGATAAAGTACCTGAGGCAGTAGCGATGTCCGATCCTGCTGGAAATGATGAAAATAGCTATCCACCCGCGACTGTTCGCTATTGGGATTATCTATCGTTTGCTGCGTTGACAGGTGATAGGTCGTATTTTCCGTCACGTTCATCACGGCTAGCGTCGATATTTCCAGCTCCTTTTCAAGCTTGCCTGTGCCGTGGCTGTAGAACTTTCCCACCACCTTGGTGTGTCGGCCGTCTCTTCATGGAGTGATTGGAGGCTTAGACGGTTGAGCTCGTTGAAGTCAAAATCACACCGATACCACCGCGAAAAGGTCTTCTCATGATGATCACTGTAACGACTGAGGTTACGGAGATTGACACGCCCTCTCAAGCACATCAGCAAGGGCAACAGGACGAAGATAAACTGCCACTGAGGCTTGTTGAGACTGGACATCTGCTGTAGGACTGTATTGACTATTTCCATAAAAGCCTGTGCTCGGATGGTGATGTTGTCGGAGAACTCATTATCGGAATATCAGACTTTTTTAAAATTACCCGAATCATGAAGCTCGTGGTGCGTACAACATGGTTATTTAATTTGGAGGCAGGAATGACAGAAATAGATTCTTGGCAGATAGTCTATAAACGGGCAATTGAACTATCTGTTTCTTTAACAAAAGAACAAATGAATAGTGAAATTGATTGTCTAGACATAGAAGAAAAGATCCAGCGTATTGCGCAAGATATATCTGCAGGGTGTATTAACCCTGAAGATGACTGGTCGTTAATTATTAAGCCAGTTAATAACAAAGCTAAGCTTGACGAGAAAATAGAAGAGGCTTTGGAAGTCGCATTCCGTCAAACGGTATTTGTTCGTATACTGTTTGAATACAATATGAATAAGATTGTGAAAGAATATGTAGATGGTTTAAAGGCAATCGAGATAATGGAAGTTGGAAAAAAAATGATTTCTGCTTTGGAATGCGCGCATCAGCATGCTACGGCGTGGAGGGTTTTGAGTGAAGTGCGTAATAATAGTTATGTAATTAGATCTCAAAAAGCAAATCAAATAAAGCAAGAGAAAAATAACGATAGAGAAGTTTTGCTTCGTAGTCTTATACTTCCCTGGCTTAGTCGGCTGAGACCACGGAATGGGTGGAGTAGCCATGTTCTTGCTGCGCAAGAAATTACTCCTAAACTAGCTAGTTTTGCTGATTCCCTGCAGTTACCTATTTTAGAAAAAGAAGATGAGCTTTCAGAGATGGTTGAAAGTATGATTTGGAAAGAACCACAGTTAAGAAAGGCTTACAATGAGAATGCAAAAAATGCTCTTAAAGAGCCAGTTAAAATGCGAAAAGTATGTGTCAAAATGTGCTAGAGAAATACAAGGTGACCCTGATGAATTATGTTTGAATTCTAGTCCAATAACTTGAGATGATTTACAAAGCTTGCCGCCCCAAAGGGGCGGCAAAGGAGGGAGATCATAATGTACTCATGTTTGGTGGCCCCATCCATGGCATCAGGTCGATAAAGCGCGTTCGGCAGTGGGTAAATACTACCACTTGTTGTTGAGCAATGAGCACATCCAGAGCTGTCTTGAGCCGCTTCTTATCACGCAAGGAGCGCGGAGCACGTTGGCGTACATCATTGTATCGCATTATACGCCAGTTAAATTGTCGGAGTTCGTTGAACCATCCGTGTAGGTGATAGGCATCTTGCTCCTCCTGAGGAGGCGGCATAAACACTTGCTGGAAATCTCCCGAATAGTAGAGACACAGATCTGTAGCCATCTGTACTGTCTCAGCGCTGATGCCCCCTTTTTCACCCTCAAATAGGTGAAGCAGTGCTGCAACACGAGCCACGTTCTCAGCGAGTTTTGACCCGTGGTCGGGGCAAGCTTCGAAGTATCCACCAGGCCCCATCTGTCGTTCGATTTCATTGGCTATCTGTACCCAGTAGAGTGAACCTTGTTCGGTAAACTCCAATACTTCACGTGGCGTGTCAGGCACGTGTGCTAAGATTAGGTTCTCTCGGGTTAGGGTGGCTAAGCGTGATTCTGCCTGCTTCCAGGCCTCAGGTTCTGGATTAGTATGTAATGAGTAAAAACGCTGACCTATTACAGATGCAGGTGCGCAGACTAGGAAGCGAGCTAACATTCCAGAATCTCTTGCCTGCTGCCCTTGGCTCTCCATGTATGTTTTCAGAATGCCGGGCTGCACCATCAAGAGTAGCATCAATCGTTTATCGTCCAAAATGATATCCTCCTTGGTGGCTCGTGTGATAACCGTATTACCGCCGCTCCATAGTGAGTTGATATGGCTACGTGATCGGTTCATGGCACCTTTGAAGAATACTTCCGCTTCGTCGGTAGCTAGAGCTGCACTGGGTATGTTTTTTTCCAAGCCCGAGAAGAGAGCCTCAGGTGTGGTATCTTCATACAATAGTCGGAATTCGCGAGGTGGATTAGGTCGCCGCTGATGTAGCTCTTTCAATAACTGACGCTCGTGATTTGCTGTACATTTTTTTGTCCGTTTGCGGTAAATCAATTGGGTTAATACTTTCTCTTCAGTACGCCACTCTTCCAGCTCACCTCGGTAATTATCCAGACGTTTTCGCCATTCTCCTCGCTGCTTGCGCTGCTCTTCTTGGATAGGGTGTAGTACTTTATCGTAAAGAGTGGATTTCCCCTCACCTGAGCCTCCCACTCCCAGCACGCTAGTTGAAGTGGGCTTGATTGCTCCGTAGGGCATCTTCAAATCATAGCGGCCTTGTGCCACCATGCTGATGCCTGCAATCAGTGTCAGGACAGTTAGTTCCATAGATACTTGGCAGTGCAGATGGAGGTCATTTGATGCTCTCCACAGCAAAGTGGGAGCGAGTCTCTGAACATCGAATTGGCCTGGTGCAGGCAGTACGGGTTGAAAAGGGTAGCTCATTGTCACTGTCTCCTGTTTAGATTGAACCGTCATCAGACGCGTTCTGATGACAAGCCGCAGGATGACGTTTACCAATCTTTAAGTATGCTGCTCAGCTTAAAGAGAAAAATTTATCAAGCATGGCTATTGACAAAATATCATTTTTACCTTAGCGATAATCCGTGTTTTCAGCTAGCTAGAAGAAAATGGCTATTTTGGCTATTCGTAGCCGCTATAGCAGGTTTCTGAGAGTCGTTGAGGTCATTTTTCCATCTATCTTGACTTATTCTTTTGCTACAAATTTTTGCTGCGCTGCACAAGATTGACTGATTTGCTGCTCAAATTTTGGATTCAGGGATCCTTTTTTCATGAATAGCTATGAGAAAAATGGCTCTATCAGAGTGCGTCAAGCCGAAAACTTGTCTTGTACTAAGCCGTTCTCAGCCGACGATGCTGTCAATCGTCATGCCGCGATAGCCACCACTGTCTAAGCCAGGTAAGCGCTGGTCCAGAAGGCCGCCGTCGACCTTGTTCCCACTCCTGGTAGGTGCGTGGATTGAGATTCAGTACACGAGCAAACGCGACTTGGGTTAATCCTCGTTGACGCCGGTAATCAATTAGGCAAGCGATCAATGCGTCTGTCGATTCCGGAAGAATTGGCTGGACAGGATACGGCTCAGGGATAGCTGACGAGGATAAGGGGGCACTGGAAGGCTGAGGCGAAAAGTGTGGGGCTATTTCTTCCTTCGGTATAGGGCTAGGCTCAGAAAAGGTGATCCCGTGCTGTTGGGCAAATTGACGAATTGTCTCTGCCTGCTCGGGGTGATCCTGAATCAGTTGGGTGAAGTAACCATCGTAATCGTGGCGGGGCATGGGAAGCTCCTGACGGGTGTGAACGTTAAGCCTGGGAAAAAGACGGCGGGATGACAGGCGCTGCCGTAGCGCGCTTTGCAAGGGCGCGCTCAGTGGTGTTTTGGGGCGGTTATTTCACACTGCTGCAACCGTCATTGCCGTATTGACTCATAGAGATGAGGTAGTGCGGGGTGGCTACGATTGCCTTGACCAGTTAGCCTTGTGAAAAAGAATTACATCAGGAATATAGTGAGATGAAGGAATCAAGCAGCCAGCTAGTCAGCTTTTATAAAGGTGAAGGTATTGACCACCAAGGACGAACGATTAGAGAAGTTTGGCAGCTCTCCCATTTTTGGCTAGAACATACCCACGACTATATTCAGTGGTTATTCCCTATTCCTGAAGCAGGCCGGTTTAATAGCTTTGCGCCACTGCTGCAGTATGAAGATCAGATCGCATTTGCGAATGAGGAATCACTACAGTCTAGCCAGCGTCGTTCTCTGGACGTGATGTTGGCGTTTTTTGGGCTTGAACGTCAGGGGGGAGGGATAAATGCACTTCCTGAGCTGAATATGCGCGAGCACACCTGGTTGAAGCGGGGTGGCCATAACCATCTGCGTATCTCGCGCATTATCCGTAGCCTGCATCTTTGTCATCAGCCAGGATTAGCTGAAGCATTCCAGCAGGCTGTCATTGTGATCGGGACCACTCAAGGTGTTGTCTCTGAGCAATCAGTGTCCTACTGGCGCTCAGCTAACAAAAGTTGAGAAGCGCTCAAGATCATCCCTGAATTTCAAGAATCACAATCTGGAAAGCGCGATCAGGTACTACTTCACGATTTGCGTTTAGGTAGGGGAATTGTGGGTCAGAGCTCACTATATTGACCTCAATGTCGCCTAAGCCAACTTCATGTAGCGCCGTATCAAGGCGCTGAATTAGACGGTCAATGGTGTTTTTTTCGGACGGACATCGACGTGTTAATACTAGGTAATTTGTTTTCAAGCTATGTCGACCAGCGCTTTTGCTGATCTGTGCTAAGCGGCTAATATCGCTGAGCATTCCACTTGTCTTGTCTCCACGTTTGAACTCCAGAATATGTGCTGGGCGACCTTTCTTGCCAGTATGAAGCACTAGGTCGAACCGTCCATCTGATCTCAGGTCGGTCTCACAGAGTAGGTCAGAGATGTCACTGACATTCATATCAGATGCTTCAAATGTCCGTTTTACCTGTGCTTCAAGCCGATACCCGAAATTTACAAAATTCTCTGCAAAATAGTCAGCCACACGCATCGTCATGAAGTATTCAGGCATGCGATGCAGGGAAGAGTATGAAATACGCTGTGCTTCTTCGTGTGCCGAAAGCAAGGCATCCATGATGGCATTGATACGGTTGTTGGGTGACGACTTCATTTACTGCGTCCTTAAGAGAAATTGGTTAATTTAAGTAAATTACCACAACACCTTATATAGTGCTCCGCCAATAATGGTTCACTCTGGTTAATTTAATGCCAAGATTCAGTCAGTTAGCGGTGACTATGCAAGATAGCTCGGTGGCCGTCTCCATACCGCTTGCTGTAGAGCTTGCACAGGTAGCTGCCTCGAAAGAACATGGCCGGAAAGACTGCATACTGGTTGGCAGACTCCAGGTAGTAATGGCTGTATAACGGCATCTGAAGGCTGAAGGCATTCCAAGCCTCATGCTCCACAGAATGTCCACAGCACAGCTGCACACGGGGCTTAACCACTTCTTCCGGCAGATTCAAGGCACTTGCCCAAGCTCCTACCAGCATGTTAAAGAGATTGGTTCGGTCATAATCGACGGTACCAGGCGAATTATAGGCATTCAGGTTCAAGAACAGCATCAGGTGGAAGTGGGGGCGTCCGTGCTGGCTGTACTCTCGAGCGATCACATAGCGCACACGGCGGTTGTGAGGGCTGCTTCGGCGCTGCCCGTCGTGTTTGACCCTGGCTTTAAACGAGTCGATACAGCGCTGCACAGGAGCGTTGGTGAAGGCGTCTGCAGGCAAGGGCACGCCATGCGGTAAGGTCAGATCAAATCGGCAGGCCAGCACCCGCCGATGATCGTCAATGGCTTGCCGCGCTACCCTATAGAGGATATCCAGGTATTCTTTCGCTACTGGGCCTTTATGCGTCTGGATAGGCAGCTCTACGCCAGACCCAGGTGAGTAGGTAGGCGTATCAATCGGCGTGAGGTTGCGGTTTGCACAGGTCACATCAAGCATAGGGGCTCCTGTTTCAAGGTGCTCTGAGATGCATCGCCCTGCAAGGCGTGCGTCGATGCTGAGGGAGGCGATTAGCTATCAGGCTTCCCGTAGGAAACCATGCTAATCAATTGAAGATGCAATATCAGATGTTTCAACACTCACTGTGGGTGAGTGTTGAGTGAGTCAGAAGGCGTGTGAGGCATGTAGGAATGAGGTGATACGTCTGCATGAGTAATAACGACACCTGGGTGGTGTCGTTTGATCCGTGAGCACTAATGCTGTTACACGTAGGTAATTGACATAAATAAAGTATAGGTAATACTAACGTATCCTAACTCTATGATCTGCCAAGACGTATTGTGCCCCGAGACCTTTTATCAAAAAGGGCTGGGAAAGCCCTTCAATGTCCTAGCTGACCTCACTCTGGAGTTATATACAGCAGGATGAAGCGATATAAAGCTCAGCGATAACGCTGAGCGATGGACAGCACTGAATCGTTCTATCTCGTTGTTTCCTACATAGTATGTCACGGCAGTGACGGAGTACCCGCTAAGCCGGTGACACTTTTCCCTACCCAGCTTAATTTAAAAAAATCTCAGCCCCGTATTACTTGAGTGAAGCCTTCCTTGGGCTTTGGATCATTTCCCTCACTCAGGAGAACCTTATGTTTCGATGTCCACACTGTGATTCGTCACAAATTATCCCACGCCACCTGGGTCACAAGGTTGGTACGACCACGGGGATGGCTACTGGCAGTGTTAGTGGCGTCCTGGGAGCGTTACACGGCGCGAGAACCGGTGCTGCTGCTGGCAGCGTTATGGGCCCATTCGGAGCCGGTGCAAGCACTTTAGCCGGAGCGGTCTTTGGGGCTTTGGCTGGAGCCGCTGCAGGCGGCGTTGCCGGAGGGCGATTGGGTGAAACGTTAGATAGTCATGTGCTGGATAACGTCGAATGCCGTAACTGTGGCCACACCTTTCGCTTACCCACGAATGAGTATCCCACCTATTAAACGCGCAGGGTTGTTCTGAACGCCGGTGTAATCCTTTACCCCATTTTATATTTACTGATTCTCTACGGTTTAGCTCGCTACCTTTTGGCGCGGGCTGTTATGCCGTGTCTGACCGTTTTATCGAGGAGATTGACCTATGGCACATTGTGTTGAACACATGGCTTACGTTGGTGATACCCCTTGGCATGGCCTGGGGCAACATCTGTCTCGTCATCAACCGCTGGAGGTCTGGCAGCAACAGGCTGGTATGGACTGGCATATTGAAGAAGCACCGGTGCGCTTTATTGCCGAAGGGGCTAGCCACCTGGGCAGCATTTACTCGTTCCCTGAGCAAAAGGTGCTCTATCGCTCAGATACCAAAGCACCGCTGTCGGTGGTGTCACAGCGCTATAAGGTGGTGCAGCCTGAAGAGATCCTGGAGTTCTATCGCGACCTGACGGAGTACGCCGGATATGAGCTAGAAACAGCTGGCGTGCTCAAAGGCGGACGTAAGTTCTGGGCGCTAGCTAGGAGCGGCTTAAGTACGTCGCTCAAAGGTCAGGATGAGGTCAACGACTATTTGCTGTTGGCCACTTCCTGCGATGGCACTCTCGCCACCATGGCAACGCCGACCACGGTGCGGGTGGTGTGCAATAACACGCTGCAGATTGCCATCGATGGCACGTCGCAAGCGGTGAAGGTGCCCCACCGCTCGGAGTTCGACCCCAGTGCAGTGAAACGCCAACTGGGTATTTCTGTTTCTCAGTGGAACGACTTCATGTACCGCATGAAGGCGCTAGCAGAACGTAAGATCGACCACAGCGAGGCTCAGCAGTATTTTCAGTCAGTGCTCTGCGGTATTGATAAAGCGATAGACGATCCTTCCAAACTGCCTAACTATCGGGCGCTTAACAAGGTACAAAAGCTCTACCACGGCGAAGGCCGCGGCTCTCATCTCGACACTGCCAAAGATACGGCTTGGGGCTTGCTAAATGCTATTACCGAGTATGTGGATCACGACAAGCGTGCGCGCAGTAACGATACTCGATTGGATTCAGCGTGGTTTGGTCAAGGGGCTCAGCTCAAACAAGAGGCCTTGGATGCCGCCCTGCAGCTGATGTCGTAGTCGTCCATACATCCATACCCACAAGCGATCCAACAAATGATCATCCTAACCCTCACGGCATAGACGCCCAGCCCTAAAAAAGGCTGGGCGTTTTGCTGTGGGGCTTATGCCGCGAGGTACCCGCATGAGCTTTGTTTCCGACGCCATTGAGATGGCGCTCATTCGACTGACCAAACAACTGCTTGAACACGACGCACACAAAGCAACGTCGCTGGTGTGTGCACAGGGCGAGTTTTATCGCGCGGAGATACGCCTGGAGCGTATCGATCCCGCAGACATTGCGCGTCACTTACCTGACGTTCCTCCACTCCTTAAATGACACACCCCATGAACAGGGCTGACCAGCCCGCATTTCCCTATTCACGTAACAGGAGGTGCCCCATGGCACAGCGTACTCATGTAGTAAATGCGTCTCCCCAAAAAGGCTCAGTACCTTCCATTAAAGCAGACGCCAACGCTCAATATTCCCCCAGCTCAGCGGCGCTAGAAGCGCACCCTACGGCTGATAGCACCGCCATTATTCAAGTGATTGAGCGCGCGGCACTTAATCCCGACGTCGATATCGACAAAATGGAGCGCTTGCTGCAAATGCAGGAACGCGTGATGGATCGACAGGCCATGATGGCTTATAGCACTGCCATGGCCGCGATGCAGACTGAACTACCCAGTATTGAAGAGCGGGGTAAAACCAACAACGGCTTCTATGCCACGTTGGAGGATATCGTCGACACCGTGCGGCCCATCCTGCAAAAGCACGGCTTTGCGGTGAGCTTCCGTATTCAGACCCAGGAACGCGGTATTCAGGTCACCGGAGTACTGATGCACAAGGATGGCCACCGAGAAGAGACCAGCATGCTGCTGCCTGCGGACATGAGCGGTAACAAAAACGCGGTACAGGCGTTTGGTTCGTCTACCAGCTACGGCAAGCGCTATGTACTTTCTGCGCTGCTCAACATCACCACTCGTGGGCAAGACGATAACGGGCAGATCAGTACACGAGCGGCCGTTAAGAGGGTCACGGCTTTCCAGGCGGGGCAGATTCAGCGTTTGTTCAGCCAGTGCCCAGCTACTACCCAGGAGTGGTTCAGCGGCAAATACGGCGCTGCGGTTCAGGTGCCCCAGGCAGATTTCGACAAACTCCGTGCATCCCTCACCAAGCGAGCCGTGAAATAGCGGCTCAGCCTGACCACTCATCGCTTACATGAGGCGTGTATGAAGATACTCACCATGCCACAAGGCTCACCGGAGTGGCTGGCAGCGCGTCTTGGGCGCGTAACCATGTCAGAACTCAAGACGTTGCTGGTGAATGGCAAAGGTCCCAGTGGGTTGGGTGCCGGAGCCATCACCTACATGCATCAGTTGATCGGCGAGCGTATGACCGGAGAGCTGGCCGAGCCGTTTCAAGGCAATGCCCATACCAAGCGGGGCCAGGAGCTAGAGAGCGTCGCTCGCTCGCTGTATCGCGATATGACCGGCGCACCGAAACCCAAAGAAGTGGGCCTGATCCTCAATCACAACGCGGGCTACTCACCGGATAGCTTGATTGGCAAAAACGGCCTATTAGAGATTAAGACCAAGCTGCCCAAGTTTCAGATTGAGGTGCTGCTTAGCGGGAAGATACCCGACGAGCACGTGCCCCAATGCCAGGGTGGGCTCTGGGTCAGTGAACGGGAATGGATCGACTTTGTAAGCTATTGGCCGGGTATGCCGCTGTTTGTGAAGCGTGCTTACCGAGACGAGGCTCTGATATGCACGATTGCCGAGCGGGTTGAGGCCTTTCATGAAGAGATGGAGCGGCGCATCGAGAAATTATCCGTGGCATAATATCGATCTGCGAAAATATACAGTGCTCGATATTTGTAGTTGAAATTTATTATAGGAATTTAGTTATGTATTTTGAATTAATAGACCATATCTTAGCAAGCACTGTTAATAGTTTTCCTGAATTATCTGAAGACGCCGAACTGAAAGCCTCATTTACACACTGGCTTCAGAACAGGGAGTTCTTGTATAAAATGCAGGATGAGCGGGTTATAAATTTCTGGAAAACGGAAATTGATAATTTCTTGCGAATGAAAAATACGTCGGAACGAGAAATATTTAATAAAATTCCTTTTTATTCTAACGGTGATCAGTTCGACTTTATTGACTTGTTCGCTGGGATCGGTGGTTTCAATCTGGCTTTAACAAGTGTTGGTGGACGTTGTGTGTTATCTAGTGAATGGGATAAGTTTGCCAAGAAAACATATATGAATAACTACGGGAAAATCCCTTTTGGTGATATCAATCAGTTTACTGGTGAGAATGTTGATGACCATGAGCTGGACGCTCTAATACCTGATCATAAAGTGCTTGCTGCTGGTTTTCCTTGTCAACCATTTAGCAATGCGGGAGTTTCAGCAAGAAACGCCTTGGGCACACCGCATGGATTCGAGTGTGAGACACAAGGGACACTATTCCACTCAATAGCCAGAATTGCCTATGTCAAGCAACCTGAAATAGTCTTCATGGAAAATGTTAAAAATATCATCAGCCATGACAAAGGAGCTACTTTTAACGTTATTAAAACAACAATGGAAAGCCTTTCCCAAGGAAACCCCGAGAAAGAAAATTACAGATTTTATTACTCGCTCATCAATTCCGAATCACTCGTGGCCCAGAGACGGGTACGCTGTTATATGGTTTGTATAAGAGAGGATGTTTGGGAAGCGAAAGAAAAGATTGGCTTCGCTTTTCCTGACATAGGCGGAGAAAGCATACCTTTGCGTCAGGTTGTAGAAAACACATTGCCGATAGAGGCGGCGGAATATACAATTTCAGATGCCTTGTGGAAAGGGCATATCAATCGAACCCAAAGGAATCTGGCCAGAAAGACAGGCTTCACAGCTTTTGAAGCAGATTTGGATAGGCCCTCAAATACAATAGTTGCCAGGTACGGAAAAGACGGTAAGGAGTGCCTTGTGCCTCAAGAAAATAGCAACCCAAGAAAACTAACGGTGAATGAATGTCGTCAATTATTCGGTTATCCGGATAGCTTTATTTTGCCTGGTTCGAAAACATCCGCATATAAACAATTCGGAAACTCTGTCGTAGTTCCTGTAGTTGAAAGAATAGCCAGAAAGATTTTCGAGTATCTATAGGTATGGAAGTGGGCAGTAAGCTGCCCGCTTATCTTACGCTTAAGCGCCATAGAGATTATAGATTTCTTCAAGGCTTGCGATCAAACCGGCTTTTTGTAAAGCATCTTCTCGT
This sequence comes from Vreelandella venusta, assembly GCF_007989605.1. GTDB lineage: Bacteria > Pseudomonadota > Gammaproteobacteria > Pseudomonadales > Halomonadaceae > Vreelandella > Vreelandella venusta. The sequence continues at coordinate 229,107 of NZ_BJUL01000001.1, forward strand.
TTTGCATAAAGATTAGCTATTATTTCTTTTTTTTCAACCTCGGCCGCAAAATGAATTTTCCGATGGCAGTTAGGGCAGAGAGATACAAGGTTTTCCACCACATCCAACGATGATTCAAAATATTCGGTTTTTGAAACTGGGATCAAGTGGTGGGCTTCCATATACTGTTTGGATGTGGAAGCAGATATAAAGGTAGTGTGTTCTGGGTTGTTCTCGCAGGTGTAACCCGCAGCTTCTAATGCCTCAACAGCTAGTACAGGGCTACGTTCATATTGAAAACCCTGTGTAGAGCGTAATTTCATTGGTGGTTTTGGCGAATTAACTGCCTTTTGATATTCCGCATCATCCTCGTCAATCAGATAGTTATTTTCGTATTGAACTGCTTTCTCACCAATATCAGAAAAAACGCTCCAATCAATATTGCTTGTAAAGCCAATGAAAGGTAAATCCTCATTCTGCTGAGTAAAGATAAAAAAAGTATCACCGGGCTCGGGATAAAATCCAGTGCTTTTAGAAAAATATAAGCGAAGTTCATTACCTTTCGCTTTGGGAAACTTCAGTGCTAAAAGCTCTTTTTTATATTTTTTTGCCTTAAAATCGTAAATATTGAACTCTTGCTTGTCTGGTTTACCGTCTGCGGGACCGCCTCCTGCACGTGTGATACTTTCAGCTCTATACTTAGAAAGTAAAACGGCTTTCTCATCTTTGTCCAGGGTAACTGATTTATCACCTGTTGCTTCACGGTCAGTGATTACAGAATAGGCACCACTTTCGGCCTTGAACTCATTCGCCATAGCTGCGTTGAATTTAGTCACGATATTTTTCCCTGTTTATTTACAGGGAGGATGGTAAAGGAAGATTTTTTGCTCGTCAACCGGTGTTTTTACAGGGTAAAGTGGCTGGTGTTGTAAAATCTTTAAGCGTTTGAATTTAAAAGGTTAATTATTCAAAAAATATTTAATTTTAGCTAACAATCTATCGGTTTCGCCTAATTCACATTCCCATATCACCAATACTTCCCAGCCCATTTCCCTGAGCTTAGCAATATTTCTGTCGTCCCTTTCCCTATTTGCTTCCAGCTTGGGTAGCCAAAAGTCTTGTCTGGATTTTGGAGGTCTCGATTTTTTGCAATTTTCATGTAAGTGCCAAAAGCATCCATGTACAAAAATCACCTTCGATCTTTGTCGGAATACCAAATCCGGCTTTCCAGGCAACCGCTTATCGTGCAAACGATATCGATACCCTTCTTTATGGATGAGACGCCGTACAATCATTTCCGGCTTGGTATCCTTGTGGCGAATTTTGCTCATCATCCAGCTGCGGATCTTGCGATCGACACTATCAACCATCGGCACTCCAGATGTAGATTGGACCCATGAAGGCCCTGCAGTCGCTGCTTCGTCCTGATATTCACATACCGCAATTATTTGCAAAAGAGGAGTGCTCCTATGTCTAGAACGGCGCTGAAGGCAGAACGAAAAGCGATGTTGACATAAATAGAAACAATTATTAGCCGACGTCCGATCCTAGAATTTGATCCCGATGCTGGGATCGTCAAGCGTAACGAGCACTGGTATGCAGAGTTTATCGTTCACTACCCCCCGTACCCAGGGCAGCATTTCTGCGCTTCGACCTGGTTTGAAGCTAGATGTCACAGCATCGGAGCTTAATGGGTTCGTCGTAGTGCGTTCTGTCGGCTCCTTGTATGCCGATGTTCTTAATTTACACCAATAAGTAGCTACCTTTCCTGTGATTAGCCTACCTACCACGATCAGCGAGAAGCTAGTGGCCTTGCTATGTCGCACAGCCCAGGGGAATCGTGATCCTTCCCAAAAAGACGGCGAAACGCTGGTGATGCACGTCTATGACCCTCAAATGACGACATCCGGTGGATATGACAGGGCCGCATTACGCACACTGATAAGGCGGTAATACAGACGGAGGTGGCTCAGTTCGGCAACCAGCATGCGCAACTTGTCACCAGCCCAGCAGATGAACTTCTATATGGCCTCGGGTACTTACAGACCATCCATCAGGATCGCTACGAGCGCTTTATCGACCCGCTGGCTCATCGCGATGAGCCAGCGACCTGGAATAAAGCTTTAAAATAGTGAACGAATTAGCTCAATAGCCGCTGGCGGAAGTCAGGGCTGAGCGCTAAACCCTGTTTTCCATTACTGCGCGTATTGCGCTTATCAGGTTACACCCTGGCTCATTGTAAGACACTTTGTGTAGTTTGCTGTGTCGTCCCCGTCATCTTGCTGCAGCGGTAGCAACTTGGTTGCTAACTGGTCGACGCTTGGTTGTTATTTGGCTGCTAACAGGGTGAAAGCGATGTGGATAATGTAAACCATGTAAAACCCTAACTCTTTGAAAATACTTTTTTTCGCATTGCAGGCGCGATCCCAAAGTTGGTTTGGTTGCACTCATAATCCCTTGGTCGTAGGTTCAAGTCCTACTGGGCCCACCATTCAGATCAACTACTGAAGAATTTTCTGTCCCATAGTCCAAGGGTACAGAGCTGATCTTTCAGGCCCTGGGAGTTTTTGTAGCCTCGTTGTCAAGCCCCCTCTGGTAGCTGGAAAGCCGGCATCAGCAAATCGGATTGGCAAGCGGCACCTGCCTACGTTATCCCCACTAAGAAACTCAGCAGCCAGAAGAGCGAACGCTTCAAGGTGAATACGCTGATCGAGCACTTGGATAAATATTCTCTAGCAGCTCTTACGCCAGAACTAGTCGCCAACTACCGTGACAAGCGTTTTAACAGTTTGGGGCGTGTTGGATCTCGTGTAATTGTGCAAACAAGCTAAGAGCTTGAGTATCTGCTTCAGGTCATCGCCTGAGGCATAACGCCGAGTCGCCAGCACGTCGTTAATACGTCCGTTGGATATTCCACCATGCCATTCGTCTGTGACCTTCCCAGATTGATCAGGCGGTGTTCGCGCCTGATCAAAGGGGGGGAAGGGTATTGCTATCCAGCTGGCCAAGGCATGTCGTACGCATATCATTGCCATCACTGGATCCGACAAGTAAGGGAACAACCGTATCTCTAGGTCATTTTAGGTCATCGTCACCACCACACGCCCGCGAATTCGTCCAGAAAGCAGGTCGTCGGCCGCTTCGATAGCCTCATCAAGAGTGATAGAGCGAGTGATAGCATCAAGCTGCTCGGGAGCCAGCAGCTCTCCCAGCCGCCGCCATGCCTCGAGGCGATCCTCGCGAGGGCGCATCACACTGTCGACTCCTACCAGTGTCACTCCACGCAGAATGAATGGGGCGACGCTGGCAGGCAGGTCCATGCCTTGAGCCAGGCCACAGGCGGCCACGCTGCCACTATAGCAGGTGGAGGCCAGAACGTTGGCCAGAGTGTGGCTGCCTACCGAGTCGATTGCCCCCGCCCAGCGCTCTTTGCCCAAGGGGCGCCCCGGTTCGGAGAGTGTGGCACGATCGATCACCTCTACGGCGCCGAGTTCCTGGAGGTAGTCGGCTTCCTCTGGGCGGCCAGTGGAAGCTACCACTTGGTAGCCCAGCCGCGCGAGCAGTGCAATAGCATAGCTGCCCACACCACCGCTAGCACCGGTCACCAGTATCTTGCCCTGCTCAGGCGTAATGCCCTGCTTCTCAAGAGCCATCACCGAAAGCATGGCTGTATACCCGGCAGTACCAATCGCCATGGCCTGGCGCGGCGTAAAGGCTGCTGGCAACGGAATCAACCAGCGGCTATCCAGGCAAGCCTTTTCGGCCAGACCTCCCCAGTGAGCCTCACCCACGCCCCAGCCGTTGAGCAACACTGCGTCACCGGGGGCAAAGGCGTCATTGGTGGTGTGTTCCACTGTTCCGGCCAGATCGATACCCGGCACCATGGGAAACTGACGAACTACTGGCCCCTTGCCTGTAATCGCCAATGCATCCTTGTAGTTGAGAGTACTGCAGTCGACCCGGACGGTGACATCGCCCTCAGGCAGCTTCGACTCATCGATGTCTTTTAGCGTTGCCTGCTGTTTGTCGTCATGCTTTTCGATCAGTATGGCCTTAAACATGTAGCACCTCGTATTGTGAGAGTCCCTTTTATAGACCGATCGTCTATAAAAAGGCCTGAAGAAGCCTCGTTTAGCGGGGCAAGCCTTGAAGATACGTTGAGATGAAGATCCTCAGTGGATGCGCGCTGTGCTCTAGCTTCGCTCGCATCACGGCGCCTTCCCAGCCAATCCAGAAAGCTTTAGCTAAGAGGTCGCAATCGGCTCCCTTGGCGAGCTCGCCCGCCTCGCGAGCCTCTTCAAGGCAATGGGCCAAGCGCTGCTCCCAGTCGGCTAGGGTTGCGAGCAACCAGTCGCGATAGCCCGTCGGTAGCCCGCCCGCCTCCTGTCCTAGGTTTCCTACCAAGCAACCCCGCCGATAACCATGGCGTGCCATGCCAGCAGAGGCATCTTCGACGAAGGTCTCCAGGCGCGCTAGGGGAGGTTGCGACATATCGCTCAAGTGGCGATCCAGTTTGGCAGCGAAGTAGGCGCCGTAGTGCTCTATCACGGCACGCCCGAAGGCCTCCTTGCTGTCGAAGTAGTAGTAGAAGGAGCCCTTGGGTACACCGACCCGCTTGAGAATGCCATCGATGCCTGAGGCGATGAAACCTTGCTCAGTTAGCACCTCTAGTCCGCTCCGAATTAGCGCGGCGCGGGTATCGGGATCCTTCCGCGGTACCTTGGGGGGACGGCCTCGGCGTCGAGCCTTGGGGAGTTGGGTAGTTGTCATAGAAATAATATAGACTGATCGTCTATTAATTACAACCGACCATCGTGCTCGACCACCCGTTACCGGCCATGGAAGTCGAGCACCGCCCCGGAATAGATCTGTTACCGAAGACTGACGGTGTTTACTCACCTAGTCCTGTATGGCCCTCACAATGACCAGATATCGGCCAACGCATCGCGTACGGCGGCGATGACCGGCTCGTCGCGCCGCTCCTTGAGCCATATGAAGCTCAGTGCGCAGGGCAGGCTGATACCTTTGGCAACGATGAGCCCTCGTTCCTGGCGCTCCTGCAGGGCATTGGCATCACGGGCTAGGGCGAGTCCAACGCCAGCACGCACTAGGTCGATCATGCAGGGCTCCTGATCGACCTGGGCCACACGGTTCGGTGTGAGGCCAAGAGGTAGCAGTTGTTTGGCCAGTAACCGGTAGTGAACGGAGCGTCTTGGCGTGACAATCCAGGGCAGGGCGGCCAAGCTAGGCCAATCGGTTCGTACCAAACTTGATGACCAGCCTTCAGGGGCAATGATGTTGTAAGCGAAATACGTCAGTTCAATCATCTCTACCTCCGGCGCCCCTTCAACTGTCTCCGGCTGTTGCCCCGGGGATTCGAGGTAAAACCCGACATCCAATTCGCGGTGCAACAGGGAATCCAGCACCAAGCCACTGGTGCCATGATGTAAGTCCGTCTCGACCTGGGGAATCCGCTGAACCAATTGATGCAATAGAGCACCCAGGCGAATAAATTCCGGGTCGACGATAGTGCCAATGCGCAGGCGTCCACGTAGGGTGTCGTGCATCGACTGAGCTCTAATGTCAAAGGCTTTTAGTGCAGCAAGTGCTGTCTCCGCGGGTTTTAAGAGATTCTGGCCATCGGTCGTCAGTGCAAGCCCCTGAGCATGACGCTTGAAGAGCGTGAGTCCGAGTGTCTCCTGCAGCTGTTTGAGCTTGAGGCTGACGGCGGGCTGAGTCAGATGCAGCGCTTCGGCTGCGCGCGACACGCTACCTTCATGAGCAACGGCGACGAAGGCGCGTAGCGCCTTAAGGTCATGCATGAATGCCTCCTTACAAATGATCGGTTCATAGAGCGTCAAGATATTTGTAAAACTTATATCTTTCTTTTGACTTTCTCAATTGATTACATGCCGCCTTACGTTAGTCTTGAGCCGACAGAGCCCTAGTGTATAGGGCTTTAAAAGCTGCAGTGCAACATAAGAAGAGAGGCAGGTATGACCATCAAGCGAATCGAGCATTATATCAACGGCCATAAGACGAATGGCGTAGCCGATAGCCACCAAGAAGTCACTAACCCGGCCACTGGCCAAGTGACTGGTCAGGTCGCGCTAGCTTCCCAAGCTGACGTGGACAGCGCCGTGGCCGCTGCCCAGGCTGCCTTCCCTGCATGGGCTGATACGCCGCCGATTCGCCGAGCGCGAGTGATGTTCAAGTTTCTCGAGCTGTTGAATGCGCATAAGGACGAGCTGGCCGAAGCGATCACCCGTGAGCATGGCAAGGTATTTACCGATGCCCAGGGCGAAGTGGCGCGTGGTATCGATATCGTCGAGTTCGCCTGTGGTATTCCGCAACTGCTCAAGGGTGACTACACCGAGCAGGTCAGCACTGGTATCGACAACTGGACGACCCGTCAGCCGCTGGGCGTGGTCGCAGGTATCACACCGTTTAACTTCCCAGTGATGGTGCCGATGTGGATGTTCCCATTGGCGATTGCTGCTGGGAATAGCTTCGTGCTTAAACCGAGCCCGCTGGACCCCAGCGCTTCGCTGATGATGGCTGATCTGCTTAAGCAGGCTGGCCTGCCGGATGGCGTCTTCAACGTAGTGCAAGGTGACAAGGACTCAGTGGAAGCGCTGATTGACCATCCCGACGTCAAGGCGCTGTCTTTCGTTGGTTCGACGCCCATCGCCAACCTGATCTATGAGCGTGGAGCGCGCAGCGGCAAGCGCATCCAGGCGCTGGGTGGCGCCAAGAACCACATGGTGGTGATGCCCGATGCCAACCTCGACAAGGCCGTCGATGCCCTGATCGGCGCGGCTTATGGCTCTGCAGGTGAGCGGTGCATGGCGATCAGCGTAGCAGTACTGGTCGGCGACGTGGCTGATAAGATCGTGCCACGACTGGCTGAGCGGGCCCGTGATCTGAAGATCAAGAATGGACTGGAACTCGATGCCGAGATGGGGCCGATTGTCACTTCCCAAGCGCATCAGCGTATCACTGGCTACATCGAGAAGGGCGTGGCCGAAGGCGCTGAGATGGTTGTCGATGGCCGCGATTTCGATTCGTCCGTCACCGGAGAGGGCTGTGCCGACGGCTTCTGGATGGGCGGCACCCTGTTCGACCACGTGACCCCGGAGATGACCATTTACCGGGAGGAGATCTTCGGCCCGGTACTGGCCTGCGTGCGTGTACCGGACGTCGCCACCGCCATTCAGCTAATCAACGATCACGAATTTGGCAACGGCGTTAGCTGTTTCACCGAGAGCGGCAGCGTGGCTCGCGAGTTCGGTCGGCGCATTCAGGTCGGCATGGTTGGCATCAACGTGCCGATTCCGGTGCCCATGGCTTGGCACGGCTTCGGTGGCTGGAAGCGTTCGATGTTCGGCGATACCCATGCCTATGGTGAAGAAGGGGTACGCTTCTACACCAAGCAGAAGTCGATCATGCAGCGTTGGTCAGACTCCATCGACGCAGGCGCCGAGTTCGCCATGCCGACGGCAAAATAATTCCTCCCTTCACTGACTGACCGGTATGCCGGCCGATCGGGGCGAGTCCCCGATCGGAGATCGCCCGCAGGCGGGTCGGCATGCCCAGCGAGAGCACGCCATGGCTGATCAGACCAACAATACCCATGCCTTTGACTATATCGTGGTGGGCGCCGGCACTGCCGGCTGCCTGCTTGCCAACCGACTCAGCGCGGACCCGGCCAACCGGGTGCTGCTGATCGAGGCCGGCGGCCGTGACAACTATCACTGGATCCACATTCCGGTGGGCTACCTGTACTGCATCAACAATCCGCGGACTGACTGGCGATTCCGTACCGAGCCCGACCCGGGCCTGAACGGTCGCTCGTTGATTTATCCGCGGGGTAAAACCCTGGGTGGCTGCTCCAGCATCAATGGCATGCTCTATCTGCGTGGCCAAGCTCGCGACTATGATGGTTGGGCCGAGCTAACCGGTGACGATGCCTGGCGTTGGGATAACTGCCTGCCCGACTTCATGCGGCACGAGGATCATTATCGCTTGGACGAAGGGGGCGACGCCGATCCTGACCACTATAAATTCCATGGTCATGGTGGCGAGTGGCGCATCGAGAAGCAGCGCCTGAAGTGGCAGGTATTGGCCGACTTCGCAACCGCGGCGGTGGAGGCCGGCGTCCCACGCACCCGCGACTTCAACCGAGGTGACAACGAGGGGGTGGACGCTTTCGAGGTCAACCAGCGCTCGGGCTGGCGCTGGAATGCCTCCAAGGCGTTCCTGCGGGGCGTTGAGCAGCGCGGTAACCTGACGGTTTGGCACTCCACCCAGGTACTGAAACTCGACTTCGCTTCGGGCGAGGGCAGCGAGCCTCGCTGCTGTGGTGTCACGGTCGAACGTGCGGGTAAGAAGGTCGTGACGACAGCCCGTTGCGAGGTGGTACTTTCTGCCGGTGCCATCGGCTCGCCGCAATTGCTGCAACTCTCGGGGATCGGTCCGACAGCGCTGCTTGCCGAGCACGCCATCCCGGTGGTGGCCGATCTGCCCGGTGTGGGCGAGAACCTGCAGGATCATCTGCAGATTCGCTCGATCTACAAGGTCAAGGGTGCCAAAACACTCAATACCATGGCCAATTCGTTGATAGGGAAAGCGAAGATCGGACTGGAATACATCCTAAAACGCTCCGGTCCAATGAGCATGGCGCCCTCCCAGCTGTGTATCTTCACTCGAAGCTCCAAGGAGTATGAGCATCCTAATCTCGAATATCACGTTCAACCGCTGAGCCTCGAGGCCTTCGGACAGCCGCTGCATGACTTTCCAGCCATCACGGCGAGTGTGTGCAACCTCAATCCGACCAGCCGTGGCACGGTGCGCATCAAGAGTGGCAACCCCCGCCAGGCGCCCGCTATCTCTCCCAACTATCTGAGCACGGAGGAGGATCGCCAGGTCGCCGCTGACTCCCTGCGGGTCACACGCCACATCGCCTCCCAGCCAGCCTTCGCCAAGTACGATCCCGAAGAGTTCAAGCCTGGGGTGCAGTACCAGAGCGACGAAGACCTCGCTCGGCTGGCTGGTGATATCGGTACCACCATCTTCCATCCGGTAGGCACCGCCAAGATGGGGCGCGACGATGACCCCATGGCAGTAGTGGATTCCCACCTTCGGGTGAGGGGCGTGACCGGCCTGCGCGTGGTGGATGCCAGCATCATGCCGACTATCACCAGCGGCAATACCAACTCACCGACACTGATGATCGCCGAGAAGGCAGCGGGCTGGATCCTAAAATCACAATAAAACTGACAGAAATTTGGGAGAACACCGATGACCACCTCAACGCAAACGGAACTTAAGAAGGGCCCTCTCAACGGGATTACCGTGCTTGATTTTTCTCGGGTACTCGCCGGGCCCTATTGCACCATGGTGCTGGCCGATTTAGGCGCCCGTGTCATTAAGATTGAAAAGATAGGAACCGGCGATGACACGCGGGAGTTTGGACCGTTCGTCGAGGGCGAGAGCGCGTATTTCAGCTGCTTCAACAGGAACAAGGAAAGCATTGTCCTGGATATTAAGTCGCCGCGCGACCGCGAGCTGCTGGAACGATTACTGGACGAGTCTGATGTGCTAGTCGAAAACTTTCGGCCTGGAGTGATGGACCGTCTGGGGTATGGCCCGGAACGCTTGGCCATGACGCACCCTCACTTAATCTACTCATCGATCTCTGGCTTCGGTCATACCGGCCCCTTCAGTGAGTTACCCGGCTACGACATGGTGGTGCAGGCCATGGGGGGAATTATGAGCCTGACGGGGTGGCCCGATGGTGAGCCGGCTCGCGTGGGAACCAGCTTCGGTGACCTGAGTGCGGCACTGTTCGCGGCGATCGGTATCATCGCATCGCTCTATAGCCGAACCAAGGATGCTCAGGGAACCCGTGTCGATATCGGCATGCTCGACTGCCAGGCGGCACTGATGGAAACCGCATTGGCTCGCTATGACATCGAGGGGAAAGTGCCGAACCGAACCGGCGATTGCCACCCCTCACTGGCGCCCTTCGAAAGCTTCAATGCCAAGGACGGCAAGCTCGTCATCGCCGCTGGCAACGATACCCTTTTCCTATTAATGGCCGATGCCATCGGTGCGGCAAGGCTCGCCTTCGATCCTCGGTTTATCAGTAACGACTTGCGTTGTCACAACCGGCCCGAGTTGGTCGCTGAAATGGAAAAGATCCTACTGGAGCAGCCCGTGCAGCACTGGGTGGATCTGCTGAACGAGGAGGGGGTGCCTTGTTCGCCGATCAACACCATCGACAAGCTATTCGATCATCCGCAGCTGAAAGCTCGAAATATGATCGTTCAGGTTCAGGGTAAGGCCGGTAAGCCTTTCAAAACAGCGGGTAATCCGATCAAGCTGACCGGGCGCGAGGACTTTGATAGTGGCGTCCCAATGAGTGCGCCGGGTCTTGGGCAACATCGAGAAGCCATCTTGACGGAGTTGATGGCTCGTCATGGTTCCTATCATTTGCCAACACAGCCGGACATTCAGGGCTCGTTACCGGAATCTGGAACGGACACTCCATGGGCGTTTCGTCCTGTCGCATCCGGTGATTCAGGGGCCGCTCTTTCGAGAAACGAGCCGAAGAGTAAGAACGCCCAAGTAGCGTCTGAAAACGAGCGGGGCCGATCGTCAAACTCTGAGCCACAACCCAAGTCGACCGCCAAAAGTAAATCGGAGATGGAAAATGGATAAGAAATTGCAAACACAAACGAAGCACGCTGCGCCCGCCTCTTCAGATAAGTCGAGCAACAACGATCCCGAGATGATCGTTGTTGAGCGGCGCGAACGGGTTGGCCTCATCATCCTCAACCGTCCGAAGAGTCTGAATGCACTCAATCGGCAATTGGCGGAAGAAACACTCGCCGTGCTTCGCGAGATGGATGCGGATCCGGGCATCGGTGCGATTGTCGTCACCGGCAACCCAAGAGCGTTCGCGGCTGGTGCGGATATCGAGGAGATGGCTGAGAAGTCCTTCACCGACTTTTATATGGATGACTTCCTATCGCCTTGGGATCAGGTACGGCAGATCTCCAAACCCATCATTGCTGCGGTGGGTGGGTTCGCGCTAGGTGGCGGCTGTGAGCTGGCCTTGTTGTGCGACTTTATCATCGCCTCGGACGATGCACAGTTCGGCCAGCCGGAAATCAAGCTGGGCATACTACCAGGTATTGGTGGTTCGCAGCGTTTGGCTCGCTCCATCGGTAAAGCGATGACAATGGATCTGGTACTAACAGGTCGCAACATCGGCGCCCAGGAAGCCAAGGAGATTGGCTTGGTTGCTCGGGTGGTGCCAAAGAATGATTTGATGCAACACGCGCTTGAGGCGGCTCATACCATCGCCGGCTACAACGAACCGGCCGTCAAGATGGCCAAGTCTGCCGTTAACGCTGCCTTTGAAACTCCCCTTGCTGAAGGCTTACGTCAGGAGCGCCTGCTCTTTCAGGCGGCTTTCGCGACCGAGGGGCAGAAGGAGGGTATGAGTGCCTTCGTCAAGAAGCGTGCTCCGGTTTTTCGTCACCGTTAGATATATTCAAAGCCCTGTCAATAAACCTAGAAAAAACAAATATCAACAACTAATAGGTAGATAACATGAACACGCCAAACAAGCCTGGCGATAGCATGGATTTAAGGGTTTTTATACCTTCGGTCCTTGTTATCCTTGGGCTGATAGTTCCTCTTATAATGTTCCCAGACTCGGGGACTCTCCTGGTTAATGCCGCTTTCGCCTTTGCAACCGGAAATTTCGGTTGGTTATATATGCTTGCTGGGCTTAGCATCGTCCTGTTTCTTATAGGGTTGGCGTTAAGTCGGTTTGGCAATGTGCGTCTAGGTGGGCCGGACGACAAGCCTGAGTTTTCCTATTTTAGCTGGGTGGCGATGATCTTTGCCGGTGGTATCGGTATTGCAATCGTCAACTGGGCATGGGTTGAACCCATTTACTATTTTACGAGCCCTCCCTTTGGTGTAGAGCCTTCGAGTAATGCTGCCGCTGAGTGGGCCCTCAGCTACGGCCAGTTCCATTGGGGCTTCACTCCCTGGGCAATCTATTGCCTGCCCGCGATTCCGATTGCCTATTCGATGTATGTCCACAATCGTCCCGGTGTCAGGCTCTCTGTCGCCTCGCGTGGCGTTCTAGGCCGTCACTCTGATGGCTGGATAGGCTCGATACTCGATGCGGTTGTCGTGTTTGGTATCGTGGGCGGTGTGGGGACGTCGCTGGGTTTGGCGGTACCACTGGTGTCTCAGCTGGTCAGTGGGTTGTTTGGTATCGCGCCGTCTTTCATGCTCGATGTTGGAATATTGTTGGTCTGGACAGCGATTTTTTCGGCCAGCGTATGGTTCGGGCTGGCGAAGGGGATTCGTATCTTGTCCGACATCAATGTCTGGCTGGCCATCTTCCTACTCGCGTTCACCTTTTTGGTAGGTGATTCGCTGTTCATGATTGAAGGCTGGGTGAACAGTCTTGGCAATATGACCTCTCACTTCGTGGAAATGAGCCTCTGGACCGATCCAGTCGGCGGCTCGACCTTCTGGCAAGACTGGACTGTCTTCTATTGGGCCTGGTGGATCGCCTACGCGCCCATGATGGGGTTGTTCGTGGCGCGTATCTCTCGCGGACGTACCATTCGTGAGCTGATCATCGCGGAGATGGTGTTTGGTGCGCTGGGATGCTGGGTCTTCTTCGCTATCTGGGGAGGCTATGCGCTTGACCTGCAGATCAGTGGTGCGCTGGATGTGGCCGCTATTCTCGATGAAGGCGGTATACCCGCAGCCGTAGAAGCCATTCTCAATACGCTGCCCATGTCAGAGGTGGTCACGGGCGTATTTATCCTGCTGTGTTTCATTTTTCTGGCAACCACGCTGGACAGCTCCGCTTATGTCTTGGCATCGGTTACCTCTCGAAAACTGTCTGGTTATCAGGAACCCAAGCGATCCATTCGCTTAACCTGGGCCTTCTTGATAGCGGGAGTGGGGGTGGCTCTGATTCAGTTGGGCGGACTCAAGGCTGTCCAGACATCGACCATCGTCGTGGCTCTCCCCATGATCCCGGTATTGGGCATTCTGACGTGGTCACTTATTCGTTGGCTGCGTCAGGACTTTGCCAAGAAGGTTCTGGAGCCGCACCTAGTCATCGAAGATCACCGCAAGTAATTGCCCATTTCAGGAGGCAGGGATGCCTCCTTACGATCCAAACAAGCAACAAATCGGCATGATAAGGAGCCCTATAATGGCATTAAACCCCCATTCAAACCTGCCATTGAAAGATGTCAAGGTTATCGATTTTGGTCAGTTCATTGCTGGTCCTGCGGTGGCCATGATTCTGGCGGATCTTGGCGCCACGGTCGTCCACGTCGATCCCCCCGGGGGGCCCCTTTGGACGTCACCTGCCAATGCAACGCTTAATCGCAACAAGCTGATCGTATCTATCGACCTCAAACAGCAAGAGGGGCGTGACCAGGCCCTGGCGCTGATCGAGGAAGCCGATATTGTCATCGAGAGCTTCCGTCCCGGCGTGATGGCGCGTCTCGGTATCGACTTCTCCGCCTTGCGTGAGGAGCGTCCGGAGCTGATCACGCTATCGATTCCCGGCTTTGCCTCCAACGACCAGCTTCGGCGTGACTGGCATGCCTTTGAGAGCGTCATCGCGGCCAATTCCGGTGTCTTCACGGATATGGGTCTCAACCGGGTACTGATGGGGATCAATCCGTCGTTCTCACCGCTGCCACTGGGCTCTGCTTACGGCACCATGCTGGCGGCATCGTCGGTCATGCTGGCACTGCAGGCCCGTGAGCGCACGGGGTTGGGGGATGAAATCGAAGTCCCGCTGGTCTGCGCCTTGATGGAAGGCCTGACGTACAACTCGATCAAGATCGATGGCTTGCCGGAGCGCTACAAGACGCAGCGCGAGAAGGAAATCGAGCGTCGGCGTATCGAAGGCCTGCCCATGAACCTCAGCTACGATGAGCTCCAGGAACTGCTGGATCCCTTTTATCGTAGCTATAAGTGCAAGGATGGGCGCATGTTCTATGTGGTCTGTCCGAGCCACAATCAGCATGCCAAACGCTGTCTGAAGGTATTAGGTATCTACGATGACCTAGTTGCCGAAGGTATGAACGAGGAACCGGATACCTATCGTCCGACCAGCGAATGGTCTTCCGATATGTCGCTTGGGGTCTACCCTTTGCCCAAGCATTGGGCCGACCATATCGCCGCCCGCATGAAAGATGTCTTCATGACCCGCACCTCGAAGGAGTGGGAGAAGATTTTCGGCCGTGGCAAGTTTCCCGGTGCCCCCCAGCGCTGGTTGCAAGAGTGGATCCACGACGACCATGCCGAGACTGCCGGCCTGATGGTCGAGGTGGACGATCCAGAATTTGGCCTGATGATACAACCGGGTCCGATGATATGGCTGCAGGGCAGTGGCACGGAGATGCTGTCTCCTTCTCCACGCCGTTGGGTGGGCTATCAGGATGCGCTGAACGCACTGCTCAGAATCGAGACCAAACTGCCGCGGGTGCGCGCCAAGAATGCCCGCGATGGTTGGCTAGAGGGAGTTCGTGTCCTTGATCTGTGCAATGTGATCGCTGGACCCCATTCCGTGGCGTATCTGGCTCGCTTCGGTGCGGAAATCATCAAGATTGATCCGGCCAAACCCTTCTATGATTGCTGGAATACGGTCATCTTCGGCCTGTCTCATATGCGCTCCAAGCAATCCGTGCTGACCGATATCACGCAGCCGAGAGGCCGGGAAATTCTCGACGAACTCATTCGCCAGAGCGATGTGGTGGTCTGGAATGCCACCGACAAGCAGGTGGAGCGTATGGGCCTGACCGAAGAGGGCATGAAGCGCCTAAATCCCCAGGCTATCTTCTGTCAATTGGACTGTTTCAGCGGTGTGCTACCGGGCCCGCGAACCAATTACCTGGGTTACGACGACCTGGTGCAGGCGACAACTGGCATCATGCTGCGCTTCGGCGGCAGCATGGACACGCCCGAAGAACACGCCCACGTCGGCACCATCGATGTCATGTGTGGCTTTGGTGCCTCGCTCGGTATCGCCACGGCGCTGTACCAAAAGCTCAAGACCGGCAAGGTTGACCGGGTAAAGACCTCGCTGTCGGCCCTGAGCGGTCTGGCTCAACTGCCGTTCTGTTACGACTACGAGCGTCGCGGGCTATTCGATGAACCGGCGGGCCGTGAGGTCAATGGTTACGATGATCTGTCGCGTTTCTATTCCGCTTCAGATGGCATCCTGCTGATCAGCGCCTATGAGTATGATCTGCCCAAATTCGCCAATGTAGAGGGTTTGGAAGATCTGGTCGAGCTACCAAAGGAGGAGCGCGCCGCCTTCTTGGCACCCCGCTTTTTGACCATGCGTGCTCTGGACTGGGTAGAGCGCTTGCAGGCTGCCGACATCGCCGCTGCCGTCTGTGAAAACCTTGAGACGCTACGCTCCTACAATGCCTATCCGGCTGATGACAGTACAGGTGTTGACCGTGGCAGCTATTCATTCTCAGTCTACGAGGATCACCCGAGTGGGCACGTGATCACTCAGCTCGACCCCTATGCCATTCGCCCCAAAAGGGGAAGGATCTATCCCTTGGCGCCATCTGAAAAGTATGGAGCCTCGACCCGCAGCGTGCTCGAAGAACTTGGCCACTCCACCGACGAGATTGATCGCCTGATAGAAGATGGCGTCGTGTCAGAGAGCTGGAGCCGAGAGTATCTCCCGACGTGAAGACTGCCATGGATAGCGTATTTTTATTTTTCTATGAATCGATGACAACCAATGTCCTGGTTGCTACTGGAGTTAATGATGCCGTTTGTCACTATCAATGTGCTTAAAGGAAAGTCGAGAGACTACATCAAAGCGATTGCCGATGAGGTCAACGCCGCGGTGATCGATACCATGGATTTTCCTGAAGATGATCGCTATCAGGTAATCAATGAGTGCGAAGCTGATCATCTTCAGCTTCAAACACGCGCTGAAGATCGCGTCATGATGCATCTAGTGATGAGAGCTGGACGACCGGATCATGCCAAAAAAGCGTTCTACGCCAGAGTGGTCGAATCACTCGCTCGAAATCCCGGCATCGATCCTGGTAACGTGATGATTACTATCACTGAAAACCGAGATATCGATTGGTCATTCCAGGATGGGGTCGCTCAATTCTGTCCTGAGTAAGATAAGGTAGTTGCTATTGTGCACTGGGCCCGCCAAGCGCGGGCCTTTGTCATTCAGCGCCAACGGCGAATTAGTTGATGACGTCGACAGCTACCCGACCTGCACGTTCGCAGCCAACAATGTTCGCGTCGAACAACCTAAGAAAGGGGGCGGTCAGCGAGTGCTGGTCGATCACAGAACTAGGTTAGCTTCCATCGTCATGTCGCTTTACGACGTCGTACCTATTCCTTCAATTTGCATATAGCCGCAGCTGCTGTACCCGGGCGCGGTATGCTTCTAGGCGTTCGCGCAAATTGCTCTTGTGTGCTTTTGCCACATAGTGCAGCAGTACATTCAAGGCGCTCGTCAGCCCCCCAGTGGACTCCAGAATAAGACTGGTTTCGGTAGTCATGCTGACGATGTAGGGGGTATCGATATAGCGAGCGATACCGTACTCATCACTGAACACCACCAGATCGGTATCGTTGGCCAGACACTCGTTGGCAAAGGTGATGCCAGCCTCAGCGTAGGGCGTGATATCGATCAGGATAACGCAGCACCGACTGTTCTGGCTGTCCATCCATTGCCCCAGGACGCCGCTGTAGAGGTCGATGAATTCCACGCCAGGTCTGACCAACGCCAGGCGGTTAGCAAAATCCTCGGCCAGCCCCCGCACGGTCTGGAACCCACAGACGAAGACGCGCTCGGCAGCGCTGACGCGCTCCACGATGTCTTGCCAGTGTTGGCCAGAAAGCTGTTCGGCGAAGACTTTGAGCGCTTCAATCTCGGCGCTGAAATGCCTTACTAAGTCCGCAGACTGGTGTTCCATCCGCTCGATTAGGGTGGCGTTCAGCAGTGAACCGGAGCGCAGTTCGTCGCGCAATGCATCCTTCAGACCGTTCAGCCCCTTGTAACCAAGGCGTCGCATGAACCGACTCACCGTGTTTGGGCTCACGCCACTTTTCTGGGCAAGGCTTGCGCCGGTCTCAAATGCCAGATTTTCCAGGTTGGCCTGTAGCGTTGCATAGAGCGCTCGCTCCGCCCGCGAAAGCTCGCCTTCTAGCGCGTCGACGTCCTGTTTCAGATGAGCTGAAGCTCGCGATTCTGACATTTTAATGTCACCTTTATTGATTTTGGTATTTTAATGTCGTAGAAAAGTAAGTCTGGGGCAGCGAAGTCGAGCACGAATACCGTCGGCTTCCCGAACAGGAGAGTGCCCGACCGCTTCAAGGCCACGCGAAGCTTGCGTCGGCGATGGGATTCTACCACCGATGATGGGGAGGTTATGTCTATGCAGAGAATGCGAGTACGCGAAGCAGGCTTGTCACCGCCCGGGGAGCCAGGCGTGTACAACGCCATCACCGACGTCCCCGGTGTGCTGGTCGGCTATGAGACGCTCGATGGCAAGGCTGCCAACGGGCGGCCGGTCAAGACCGGTGTGACCGCCATTCTGCCCCACGGGAGAAGTCGCACACCGCGCCCCGTCTGGGCAGGGTTTCACGCGCTCAATGGCAACGGCGAAATGACCGGTACCCACTGGATTGAGCATGGCGGCTACTTTGTCGGCCCGGTCTGTCTGACGAATTCGCATAGCGTGGGCATCGTCCACCATGCCACCACGCGCTGGATGCTGGAGCAGTACGCCGCAACCTTCGAGTCACACCACCTGTGGGCGATGCCGGTGGTCGCAGAAACCTACGATGGTGTGCTCAACGACATCAACGGCCAGCACGTTGAGGCTCACCATGTCCACGCGGCCCTGGCCAGCGCCCATGCTGGCAACCTCGAAGAAGGCAACGTCGGCGGCGGCAACGGCATGATCTGCTATGGCTTCAAGGGCGGAACGGGGACTTCGTCGCGGCGAGTCGTCATCGATGACCAGGCGTATACCGTCGGTGTGCTGGTCCAGGCCAACCATGGCAAGCGCGACTGGCTCAACGTGCTAGGGGTTCCTGTCGGCAAGTCTCTGGATGACGGCAACTGGCCCAAGGAACTCAACCGTGAGCGCGGTTCCATCGTCGCCATTATCGCAACGGACGCCCCCATGCTGCCACACCAGCTGAAGCGCCTGGCCCAGCGTGCCGGGCTCGGCATCTCGCGCACCGGCAGTCCCGGTGGCAATGATTCGGGCGACATCTTCCTGGCCTTCAGCACCGCAAATGACGGGCCCTTGCCTCAACTGGGGAAAGCCCGACAGCAGATGTGCCACCTCAACGACGAGTGCTTCGACGACCTTTATATGGCAGTAGTGCAAGCCACCGACGAGGCCGTTCTCAACGCCATGTTTATGGCCGAAGGCGCACCGATGGCCAAGCCCCAGGGATGGTGCCCCGCACTGGATCTACAGCGGCTGGCGCCGCTCATGCGTCGGGCCGGATTGGGTATGGAGGCGAAGCCGCCGATGCCTGCCTAAAACGTGCAACTGATGTTTTCCGACCAACAACAATAAGGAAACCACCTACTCATGAAGACTTCTCAAGCTTGTTCCACGGCTCTCTCGAGCCAGCACAATCGGCTGTCGGGGAAACTCGGCACCGCGGGCATCGTGTTTATGGTCGTTGCCGCCGCCGCTCCGTTGACAGTCGTCAACGGCAATACTCCGCTGGCGCTCGGACTCGGCAATGGCGCGATGGCACCGCTGGGCTTTCTGTTTGCCTCCCTCGTGCTGTTCCTATTTTCGGTAGGATTTGTCGCGATGACACCCCACGTGAAGGAGGCTGGCGCCTTTTTTACCTATGTGGGTACCGGGCTGGGGCCGCGAGCGGGCCAGGCAACCGCCTTTGTGGCTCTGATCACCTATACGGCCATTCAGTTAGGCATCTATGGGTTCTTTGGTTGGGCCGCCGCCGAGGCGATGACCACTATCGGGGGGCCGTCGCTGCCCTGGTGGCTCTATGCCGGTGGAGCGCTTGTGGTGGTCGCCGCCCTAGGGTATCGCGATATCGAGCTTAGTTCGAAGGTGCTGGCGGTAGCGCTCATCCTGGAAATCGGGGTGGTCATTGTCATGAACGCGTTCATTGTGCTTGAACCCAGTGGCAGTGCCCTGGGCATTCTGCCTGCGGTGCCTGCCGCGACCGGCGACTGGGGGCCGTTTGGCATCGCGGTACTGTTCAGCGTGACGGGGTTCATCGGCTTCGAAGCCACCGCCGTGTTTCGCGATGAAGCGCATGACCCGGATCGTACTATTCCCCGGGCAACCTACTGGGCGGTCTTCATCATCGGCGGCTTCTATACCGTATCGTGCTGGTGCCTAGTGTACGCTTGGGGCCCGGATACCGTACATGCCGTCGCCAACGACTACCTTGGCAACGGCGGCAACATGGTGCTGGATACCGCACGTTTCTATACCGGCCGTGTTCTTACCGACATCATGGAAGTGTTGCTGTTGACCAGCCTCGTCGCCTGCATCCTGTCGTTCCACAATATCGTGGCGCGTTACCAGTTCGTGCTGGCGAACTTCGATATCTTGCCCAGTATCTTCTCGAAGGTTCACCACTCGCATGGCTCGCCACATGTGTCGTCGCTGATCCAGTCTGCGAGCGCCCTGGTGTTGGTGGCGCTGTGCGCGCTCAGTGGTGCCAGCCCGCTGGTCGGAGTATTCGGCTCCATGGCTGGCATTGCCACGGTCGGCATGGTGCTTCTCATGCTGCTAACCTCGGTGGCGACGGTCGTGTTCTTTTACCGCTCTCCCTCCCTCGCCCAAGGCCGGGTGGTGGCGACCCGTGTGGTCCCCGTTGTTGCCTGTCTGCTATTGACCTTTATCCTGTACCTAGTACTTGGCAACTTCACTCAGGTGACTGGACTCAGCGTGGCTGTCAGCTCGGTACTTGCTGTGATTCCCATCGGCGCCTTTATCATCGGATTCATTGCCATTCGGGAAAGCTCGAAGAGACAGTTGGACACACTGGTGGGAGGCGAGCCAATGCCTGAGCAAGCAGCGCACTAAGTGTGTCAACCCACTAGGTTTTTTCACTGAAATAATTGGCCTGCTAACAGGAAGCTGATCATTCAGGCTGATATGGGGCCGATGCCAGTTGTACTGGTAAAGCCAAGCGGGCAGAGGCTCGCTTGGCGCTTCCGAACTTTCATAGTGCTAGGCTTAGGCCCACTCTCAGGCAGAGCGGTTTGAATGAACCGCTCTGCCTTGTCATTGGTGTGTGGTGTATCGACCCGAGTACATTTTTGCTTCACGCTCTGGCGTTGGCATAGGCAGTGGAGTGGCTTGGTCCGGTAGCAGGCTCTGGCATCGTTTACTACACGCGTAAAGCTGCAGGAGTGCAACTGGATGAGCAGCAACTGGCCGCCGTGCGTGACGAAATTGCCGATGTTCAGCTCTATCTGATCCGGCTAAACTTGGATTCAAGCAGGGTCGGAGACTCAGCTTTCGGTTTAAATTCTTCGCTAAAAACGTCCTTTAATGGCGTTTCTGTACTTGAAGATAAACCATTTACTGCACAACCCGTATGGTGCCGTGGTGACGACCGCTTGGCTGGCGTCACACGGCGTCACATCTGATCAGGCGCGTAAGCTGGCCAGCAGTGGCTGGCTGCAACGCGTGGGGCACGGCGCCTACTGCCAAGCGGGGGAGCCTCTTACCTGGGAGAGCGCTGTCTTCGCCCTGCAGACGAGCGACGACACGGGTTTACCACCGCTTTGGCCCGGTGGCCAGACGGCCCTGGCACTGCATGGCTTTGCCCACTATCTGCCCATGGGGGAGAGCACAACGTATCTGTATGGCAAGGAAGCCGTTCGGCTGCCCCGTTGGTTGAATGATGCCGAGTGGGCAGGGCGGATGGTGCTCCACTCCGAAAAGGGCCTGCCGGTGCAGCTTCCCGGCAGCTTCACGGACTACGCGCCGGATGGCAGGGCCTTCAACTTGCAGGTATCGACCCCCGAGCGAGCGGTCTTGGAGTGGATCGCCGTGACGCCGAATGCGCTGCTGTTCAGCAGTGAGCTGGTGGACACCTTCGGCGGGCTTAACACGCTGCGCCCGCGCCGGCTGCAGGCATTGCTAGAGGGGTGCCGTTCGGTGAGAACCAAGCGGGCCTTTCTGGTGCTGGCTCGCCACGCCGGACATGCCTGGTACGGTCGTCTGGAACCACGCCAACTGGACCTTGGCAAAGGTAAGCGGCAGCTCTGCCAGGGCGGCAAGTTGGATAGGGAATATCACGTGACGGTGCCGGAGGCGTTCCTGCATGCCGATTGAAGCTCGCTACCATGAACAGGTCAGGCTGTTGGTCTCGCTGCTGCCTTTCCTCAATGACGAGCCGTGCTTCGCCCTGAAGGGCGGTACGGCCATCAACCTCTTCGTGCAGCCATTACCCCGTCTATCGGTCGATATCGACCTGGCCTACCTGCCGTTGGAGCCCCGTGACGAGGCACTACGACGCTGTCGCGAGGCGCTGCAGCGCCTCGCAGAGGCCTTCAACTCTCGGCTGCCAGGCGTGCGGGCCGAGCTTCAGGATAATCGCCGAGACGAGCTGAGGATCCTGGTGCGCCGAGGGCGTAGCCAGGTGAAGGTGGAGGTATCGCCGGTACTACGTGGCACTCTGCACCCGACCCAGGAGCGCGGTGTCGTTGAATCCGTTGAGGACGAGTACGGCTTTGCGGCGGTGCAGGTGGTGTCGCTGCCGGACCTGTACGGCGGCAAGATTTGCGCTGCGCTGGATCGCCAGCACCCCCGGGACCTTTTCGATGTGAAGCTGCTTCTAAACCAGGGCGGCCTCGATCGAAGCGTATTCGAAGGCTTCCTGGTCTATCTGCTGGGGCATCCCAGGCCCTTGAACGAAGTGATCAACCCGCGACTTAGGCGCTTGATAGCTTCATCAACACCAATCCTGAAACAATCAGAATCATAGCAATGATTCTTGATGTACTAACCGGCTCAGCCAAAAAGGCAATTCCGACCAGAAACGCCCCGACAGCCCCTATTCCAGTCCAGATCGTATAGGCCGTTCCGAGCGGAATAGTTCGCATGGCAACGGCTAACAGCCAGAAGCTGGCCACCATCGCTGAGATTGTAATGAGTGATGGTATGAGTCGACTGAAGCCATGAGATTGCTTCATTGCGTAAGCCCATACAACTTCAAGAACACCGGCAACGAGAAGATAGAACCAAGGCATTGACCCCTCCGGAATCTAACGGGGCCAGGTCGTCCTGGTCATTATTGCCCAAGATGGGGGAGGTCGTCCTCCTTTGAAGAGGCCTATATTAGCTCGTGAGAAGCAGTTGATCCACCAGGTTTTCGTTGAGAAATGTCGTGACAACTATCTGACTGGCATCGTCGGGGTCATTCTGCTTATGTAGACAGGTGTATCATTAATATTTGGCAGGCAAACCAATAGTACGAGCAAGCAATGACCCATACGCTTAGGTTTATCTATCAACTTGTCTCATGGGGTGGCACCGCATTAGCTTGGACTAACGGTGCTATTTTGGTGTGGGATGGTTGTATTAATGAGCAGTACCGAGCCATCACTTTTGCGGTCGCGCTGCTGTTTGGCGTTATTGGTGGCATTGCTCTTGGCGTGGAGCGAAGTTTGAGCCGAATCCACCGTTGCTCCACTAAAGCTTCCAACGAGCAGCTGAATTCAGCCTCCGCCAGTTCTTGGACATTACTTTATGTGTGTCTCATTGCAGGAGTGTTCCTTCTCGCTCTGGTAATGGGAAGCGGTTTGTTCGCAATCATCGGAAGGCTGCAGCAAGGGTTTCATATTTTCGGATGAGTACTAATGCAGGCGTGTTCGATGCTTGCAATGTCCAACAAGGAAAATGCTGAACAAGGCTTTGCACCGGATGGCAATTCCGCTGTGTTCCATTGCCGCCGGTTAGCTTAAAAGTTGCATCAATGTTGGCTAAAACAGCGCTCCTGTCCGAGGCTGTGTAACAGCCTATAAATCAGCAGCGATGATAGTGTCCAGTCGTCTTGGCACAACTGTCGGTTAACAATACATTTCAGAATGCCTTCATTGATTATTCCCGCATCTCTAGCTGTTTTAGATTGCTACGGAACATTCGCTTAAAAGCGTGATTGGCGTGCACCGTTGTCGTTATTGTGCATGCAAATAAAAATCCGTATCATTCGTCTTACTATAATGATGTTTCTCCTCATGCCCGTGAGACCTTCCTATGCTCCCTACGTCCATGTCGTTTTCTGTCGCGCCGCTGCCTGCGGCGGTTCGCCGGTCGCTGTTGGTATCGCTGAGTGGAGTGCTCAGCGTTGCGCCTTTGGCGGTACTTGCTCAAGAAGAGCGTATTGCTAACGATCCTGTCGTGGTAACCGCAACTGCACTAAAAGTGGAAACGCCGCTGGTGGAAACGCCGCGCCCTGTATCCAGCGTTGATCGTGAGGAGCTGGAAACGCGCAACGTTCAGCAACTCGATGAAACTTTCCGTTATCGTGCCGGTGTACTCTCGGGGCATTTCGGCAGTGATAACAACACTGATTGGTTTAAGGTGCGTGGGTTTGATCAGTCCACTTACCAAGATGGCCTGCGGATCTATCGTGAAGGCTTCTACCAATGGCTGCCGGAGCCATTTGGCTTGGAGCGTGTGGATGTGTTCAAAGGTCCATCGTCTATTCTTTATGGCGAAGCGCCTCCTGGGGGCTTGATTAATGCGGTTAGCAAGCGCCCAACAGAAACGCCTCAGGGCGAGGTGAATATACAGTTTGGCAATCGCGATCATCGTCAAGTGGGCATTGATACCAGCGGTCCGGTAGGCGAGAGTGATAATGTTCGTTACCGTTTGGTCGGCCTTTATAAAGAACGTGATGGTGATCTGAACGCGACTAACAACGAGCGTTACTACTTTGCGCCGAGTTTGGCGGTGGATGTTAGCGACGATACAACGGTTACCTTTTTGGCCAGTGTGCAGAAAGATGACGGTGTTCCCGTCAACTCCTTCAAACTGCCCTATGGTACGGTCCAAGACACTCCCTTTGGCCGTGTCGACCCTCAGACTAACCTGAGTGAGCCGGGTTACGATAAGGATAACCGTACCCAGTGGGCGTTAGGCTATGAACTACGCCATCAGCTTAATGATACGTGGCGCTTCGAGCAGGATTTACGCTACAGCGAACTGGATTTAGAGCTGCGCAGTACGTACGCCTTCTTTATGGCTGATGAACGTCAGGCGGCACGCGGGCATGTGTACCGGGATGGCACCATTGATAGTTTGACGGTTGATAACCGTATGGTGGGCACTTGGTACACCGATCGTACAGAAAATACCCTGCTGCTGGGGGCGGATTATCAGAACCTTGGGGTGAGTGGCCAAGAGGCTGACCCATTCCCCTTTGGCGATCCTATCGATATCTTCAACCCCACCTACGGCAACTTTACGCCTGTAGGGGCGGATGATTTGTTAACCCGCGAAATTGATAAAGAGCAAACCGGTTTGTACGCCCAAAACCAACTGCGTATTGATGACCGTTGGGTACTTTTGGGTGGAGTTCGCTATGATCAGGCGGATACCGAAAACACGAATGTTACCGCGGGAACAACGCAACGCTCAGACGATGACCAAGTATCCTGGTCCGGTGGTGCGATGTATTTGGGGGAAAACGGTGTTAACCCCTATATCAGTTATACCGAATCTTTTGACCCGTTGGGTCGAGTCGATAGCGATGGTGATCTTTACGAGCCACGCGAAGGTCGCCAGTGGGAAGCAGGGGTCAAAGTCGCGCCCTTTGGCTGGGACGGCTATGTCACGGCCGCAGTATTTGACCTGCAAGAGAGTAATACGCTGATCAACTCACCGAGCGGCTTCCAGGTGCAAGAAGGTGAACGGACCTCTCAGGGCTTTGAGTTGGAGGGGGTTGGTTACCTAACAGATGATTTAAAAGTGACGGCGGCTTATACCTATACCGATTCACGCCTTGAAGATGATCAGCGGGCGCCCTTGATCCCACGTCACCAGGCGTCAACCTGGCTGGACTATGCCTTTACCGGTGGCGCCTTGAAGGGCGTTACCTTAGGAGGTGGTGTGCGTTATGTAGGTAGCACAATAGACACCAGTGTGGCAGATAACACTGCCGTAGGCAGCTACACGCTAGTTGATGCGATGGTGGGCTATGAGTTTGCGGATGGTTGGCAGGCCCAATTAAACGTTAATAACCTCACCGATAAAGAGTACGTAGCGAGCTGTGAATATTGGTGCTACTACGGTGAGTCTCGCAGCGTCATTGGGAGTGTTAAATATCAATGGTAGGCTGAAACGCTGTTGGAAATCCTGACTTGCTTTTACGCCCGGCGATTTAGCCGGGCGTTTTTGTTTTTAGTGCCTGGTTTAGTGTCTGGGTGATAAATCGGTGGATTTCTTTCGCTATACTGAGATGACTGTCGGCATGTGTGTCGGTAGCATCGATTACCAAGGAGTGGCTTATGCCAATGCTGAATAGCCGTTTTACGTCGCTACTGATGCTGACGCTTCCTGTTGTATTGATAAGCGAGGCAGCTACTGCTTCTACTCAGCAGGGGGCAGCCGATGTATTAAGCGCGGAAGCTTCTGACCCTAACCGTTTAGGCTGGATGCAGGGCTTCCCACCGGCGCCGGAGCAGGTGATTGGCCAGCCAGACTCCAACTACTTTAGTTTTCCTAAAATGCGCTGGACGGTGTGCCACTTTCGCGAGCTGTTGCCTACTAAGCAGGTCAGCCGAGGGTTGGGGGCACCTGTTCCTTTGCCTTATGCATTAGACGATGCAATCAACGAGGTTACTTTTACGCCGATTGGCGCTAGTGAGCCTATGTCGTGGCAGGCGTCGCTAAATGAAAACTACACCGACGGCCTGCTGATTCTTCATCAAGGCCAAGTGGTGTATGAGACTTACTCTGGCTGTTTGGATGAAACAGGCCAGCACGGCGCGATGTCGGTGACTAAATCGATGACCGGCTTGCTCGGTGAGATATTGGTGGCAGAAGGCGTGTTGGATGAGCAGGCCATCGTAGGCGATATACTGCCGGAACTTGCCGATAGTGCTTTTGGTAACGCTACGGTGAAACAACTACTTGAGATGACCACAGGCCTTGCTTACAGCGAAGATTACAGTGACCCCAACGCTGAGATCTGGGCCTACAATGCAGCGGCGAGCCCGCTCCCCAAGCCAGACGATTACACTGGGCCGCGTACTTATTATGAGTATCTCGCAACGGTACAACCGGAAGGGGAGCATGGGCAGGTCTTTGGCTATAAAACGATTAATACCGATGCACTTGGCTGGGTGATTGCGCGTACGACGGGTGAATCGGTGGCGTCATTGCTGTCATCGCGTCTTTGGCAGCGGTTAGGCATGGAGCAGGATGCTTACTTTACCGTGGACTCCATTGGTACGCCGTTCGCAGGGGGCGGTTTGAGCGCTGGCCTTCGGGATCTGGCCAGGGTCGGCCAGTTGGTGCTCAATGAAGGCGTAATGAATGGTGAGCGGCTATTTCCCGCAGCGGCGGTTGAGCGCATTCGGGAAGGTGGCGACAGGCAAGCGTTTGCCGCCGCGGGATACCGTTATTTACCGGGCGGTAGCTACCGTGGCATGTGGTGGTCTCTGCATAACGAGCATGGCGCCTTTGCCGCAAGAGGGGTGCATGGACAAACCATTTATATTGACCCCACCGCTGAGATGGTCATTGTGCGTTTTGCATCGCACCCGGTGGCGGGAAATGCGGCTAATGACCCGACTTCACTTCCCGCCTATCAGGCGGTTGCAGAGTATTTAATGGAAAAAGCGGCTATGACACCTTAGAAATACGCCAAACGGTACTTTCCGTGGGCCCTTTCTCAAGGTCGGCGCAGGTGTCAATTCGCATGATGGTGGTGGCTTGGCAGCGCACGCTGAGTTGGCCTTGAGTGTTGCCCCGTTGCCACTGCCAGCGTATCAGGCGTTCTTGCTCACTGCCGCTATCGTCCAACAGCGTTAGCTGGGGTTGGTGTTGATCCGTGCTTAGTTGGGTACTTAGGTGAGTCAGGGCGGCTAGTTCTGCACATTGTTGGGCAGGGGTGAGTTGTGAACTGCCCCGATAGCCAGGCAAGTAGCGTTGGCCGTTCGCTTCTGCCTGTAGGAAGGGCAGTGCTTGCGCCGGGGTAATGCGTCCGTATTTGCGCACCTTGGGCAGTAAAATCAAACTGGCTGCTAGGCGGCAGCCACCCAGATGGCTACTTTCCCAAGCCTCAAACGGTAGCTGGTGGTCAGCAATCGTTTGAGCCAGCGCCTTATAGGTTTGGTAGCCGTACTTGGCGCAGCACTTGTCTTTTGTGCCGTGGGTGCAGCAGAGTAGCAGGTCGGTTTCTAGCGGTGGCTGTTCCCACTCTGCCAAGCTGTTGCCTGTTTGCAGGGCGCTTAAAAAGTCTTCTAAGTGATGGCGGGCAATCAGAAAGCGCCGTCGTTCTGGCATCAGAAATACTTGGTGCTGATGTTTATCCATTCCCAGTTGCTGAATCAGGTTAATACGTAGGCCGCTATCGGCAATGTCATCTAGTGTCTGTTTCAGCGTGTCGTTCATGTCGCTGGCATGGCGCAACTTGCGCAGCCACTTGGCACGCGGCCAACTGATTAATAGATTGCGTTCGGCATGGGCAGCACTACCGGCTAATGGGTCATTCTGCTCACGGCTGAGGTCGGCGCAGAAAGTATGCTTCATAGGGCGATATACTCTTCCGAGGCGGCATGCTGCTGTTGGGTGTCAGCCTTGAATTTATGGGGAACGCACACTGGGCTGTTGCTTACTGGGTCATGAAGTACGTGGGCATTCAGGTCGAAAACGCGCTTAAGATTGGCAGCGGTAAATATTTCGTTAGGCGCTCCGCTGGTGATGATCTTTCCATCTCGCATCATGATTAACTGGTCAGCGTAGGCGGCGGCTAGATTCAGATCGTGAAGCACTAGTAGCAGTGTGCGGCCATGCTCATGGGCCAAACGTAACAATAGCGCCAGTAAGTCAACCTGAACCTTGAGATCTAGAAAAGTGGTGGGTTCATCCAGCAAGATCAGATCCGTTTGCTGAGCCAACACCATAGCAATCCAGCAGCGCTGACGCTGCCCGCCGGAGAGAGCGTCGACGTTACGCTCAGCAAACTCGGTTATGTTGGTGTAGGCCATGGCTTCACGAATTGCGCGGGCATCCTGTTCGGGATTTTTTTGCCACATACGCTGATGCGGGAAACGTCCCATTCCGACCAGTTGTTTTACGCTCAGCCCCTCAGGAGCGACTGGCCCCTGGGGCAGAATACCCAGCCGTTGAGCGACTTCCCGCGTATTGCTGCGGTGAATATCTTTGCCATCCAGGTAGACATGCCCGGCGCTTGGCGTGAGTGTACGTGCCAGCGTTTTTAACAGCGTGGATTTGCCACTACCGTTCGGCCCTAAAAGGACCGTTAGCTTGCCTTCCTGTATGCCGATATCGACACCGTCCAGCACGCGCTTGTCTTCATACCCAGCATGAAGGCTTTCACCTCTGAGCCGAGGTGTAAGACGGGAGGTGAGTGTCATGGGAAGAGTCGCCTGCATGATCTAAGCAGCCAGCACCGTAAGACAAAATATTCTCATTTTCAAATATTTGTTCCAGCTCTGTGTTTCCAATCAATATATTTCAATCGATGTATTTCTATCGCTGTTATTTCGATAGATCGAACGGCGTGTTTCGTTGATGAAGTCATGTTGGTAATATATGCACAAGCTAATCGTTATCATTTAGATGTGCATTGTCTTTTGGGCGACTCACTCACTGTAAGGGAAAAGAAGCGGATGTCGATAAAAAAACGCCACGTGTTTTGGCCAACAGTAACGCTTGCTGGGTTGGTAGCGGCTACCCAGGCACATGCTCAGTCGCCTGTAATCGCTGAAGTACAAGGTGAGCGAGAAAACACAAATCAAACGGTGGTGGTGACTGCTTCCCGTACTAATTCCTCAAAACAGGATTCTCCTCAAACGGTGCGTGTTATCACCGAGGAGGAGATCAACCAACAGTTACAGCTAACCAGCGATTCATCGCAGATTTTAAGTAACCTGCTGCCCTCTTACTCCCCCAGCCGCCAAAAGATGACTGGTAGCGGTGAAACCCTTCGTGGGCGTAAGCCGCTGATCCTGATTGATGGTATTCCACAGTCGAACCCTCTGCGCCCAACGGGGCGTGAAGCACATACGATCGATTTTTCCATGGTTGAGCAGATCGAGGTGATTCAAGGGGCTAATGCCACTAATGGGGTGGGAGCGGCAGGTGGCGTGATTAACTTGATCACTAAACGTCCAGAGCCAGGTTCGTTTAATCAGCATGCTGAGGTTCAGGTAACGACTCCCACTAGCGAGTTGGATAGCGAGACACTCAGCTATAAAACTAGCTATGGGGTCAGTGGTAATCGCGGTGATGTGGATTATCTGTTTTCGGCCAGCCTTGAAGATCAGGGGCTATTCCTGGATGGAAATGGTGACCCTGTGGGTGTGGACAATACCCAGGGCGACCTAATGGACTCTCGCAGTTTCAATGTTTTAGGTAAGCTGGCTTACTGGATTGACGACGATCAACGCCTGCAATTTACCCTCAATCACTACAATATTGAGGGTCACAATAATTATGTGAGCGTAACGGGAGATCGTGCCAATGGTGTGGTAACGACGTCTGAGCGTGGCACTCCCGAGGGAGATGCCCCCTATAACCGAGTCTGGACCACAGGACTAAGTTACGATCACTATGACTTGGCGGGGATGCGTTTAAGCGCCCAGGCGTTCTATCAGGATTATGAAGCGCTGTTTGGGGCAACCAACTCAGCGACTTTCCAGGATCCTGCGCTTGCCCCAGTGGGATCTTTTTACGACCAATCCATGGCATCAACGAGCAAGTTTGGCACTAAAGTCTCGCTGACTAAAGATGATCTGCTGAATGATCGACTGTCCTTAACGGGTGGTTTTGATACGCTGTTTGATGAAACCGAACAGTACCTATATCAGTCCGACCGTACCTATGTGCCACCAACAGAGTACACCGACCTTTCGCCTTTCATTCAGGCCGAGTTTAGGCCCGTGGATTCACTGCTGCTATCCGCTGGCGCACGCTATGAGTACGCCAAGCTAAAGATCAATGACTATCAGACGGTGGCGGCTAACAATAGTGTTGATGTTGCCGGTGGTAACCCCAGTTTCAATGAAACGCTCTATAACGTCGGCGCAGTGTGGAAACCTGTGGATCATTGGAGCCTGTTTGCCAATTACTCTGAAGGCTTTTCTATTCCTGATGTTGGTCGAGCATTGAGGGGCATTAGTACCCCTAATCAATCGGTTAATAGCATTGAAAACCTAAGTCCGATCGTTACCGACAATATCGAGACAGGCGTTCGCTTTGAGAATGGCCGCTTAGCTGCTGAGCTTAGTTATTACGAATCCTCCTCCGACTTCGGCAGCCGACTCACGGAAGTCGACGACGTCTTTTATATGCAGCGTCAGGAGACTGAAATTAAGGGCTTTGAGGCCTCGGTAGATTATCAATTTACCGACCAGCACACCGGTCGTTTGGCGTACTCACGCATGGAAGGGCGCTACGACAGTAATGATGATGGCAGTTTAGACGCCAAGTTGTCTGGACTGGATGTCTCGCCAGATCGCCTGACGGCCAGTTGGTCTGCCAATTGGACAGATAACCTTTCCACCTTTGTGCAAGCTAACTACGCCTTCGATAAAACCTTCGACGCAGCCAACCGTGAGTTTGACGGCTATCTGTTAATGGATGCCGCCGTGGGCTACCAACTTCCCGTTGGACAGGTCAACGTAGGCATCGCTAACCTGCTTGATGAGCAGTACGTTAGCTACTACTCACAAAGTGCACTGGTGAACGACGAGCGCTATTTTGCCGGACGCGGTAGAACCGTGACCTTCGGTTATCGCGTCGATTTTTAATTTCGGTTTAGTAAGGACGGTAGCGCGCCCTGTGCAGCAAATACACAAAGAAGGGCGCGCCTATCCCGGCCACGAAAATACCGACAGGCAAGTCTTTGGGTAAAAAGGCTACGCGGCCTAATAAATCGGCGTTTAAAACGATCAGGGCCCCGACTAGCGCTGAGGTGGGCGCCAACCGTGCCAGGTTGCGCCCTACGAGCCTAGCCGCTAAGTGGGGCGCAATTAATCCCACAAAGCTTAACCCACCCGCAAACGCAACGGCGGCACCAGCTAATGCCACGCTGCAGGCCAGCAGTACTATTCGGCTGCGCAGAATAGGCACGCCAAGTCCTTCGGCTACATGGTCGCCCAGCGCCATGGCATCCGCATGCCGAGCGAAGACAAGGCTGATAGGCACTGCGACCAATATCCACGGCAATAGACCCCACACATCTTCCCATTGCGCCGCGTAAAGGCTGCCGGTAAGCCATACATAGGCCGTCATAGCCGCAGTGTCATCGCTAATGACGATTAATAAGGTAGTGGCAGCCCCCATGGCTGCTGCCAAGCCAATGCCTACCAATACCATACGTGCTGGGCTAATGCCGCTCTTCCACGCCAAACTGACCACCAGTAGAGCGGATGCCAGCGCACCGAGCATGGCCGCAACAGGCAGCCAGCGAATGCTGAGGGTTGTGCTGAGCAGCGCTAAAAACAGTACGGCAGCTAGCGCCGCGCCGCTGGTGATACCGATGACATCTGGCGATGCTAGCGGGTTACGCACAATGCTTTGCAGAATGGCACCTGCTACCGCTAAGGCGGCACCGACCAGTATCGCCAGCACGATGCGGGGCAGTCTTAGCTCCCAAATAATAAAAGCGATATCGCTACTTTGAGGAGCAATCAACGTCTGTAAAACCTGTAGAGGTGGCGTGGGAAAGCTACCCAAGCAGAGGGATACGCCGACGCTGAAGAAAAGCAGACCGCCTAACAGCAGCAGGCTATTCAAGAGGCGGGCGCTTTTGTGTTCTATCGTGTGATTGAGGTGGAGTGCTGTTTCTTGCGTCATTGGCTAGCCATCTTTTGTCGCGCCAGATAGATAAAGAAGGGCGTGCCAATAAGCGCGGTCATGACGCCGATAGGTACTTGCTGGGGGGGCATTAGAAACCGCGAAGCGATATCGGCCAGCAGTAGTAGGCAGGCGCCCAGTACCGCACAAGCGGGTAGCAGCCAGCGGTGATCAATACCAAATAGTCCCCGTGCCATGTGGGGCACAATTAATCCCACAAAACCAATCATGCCTGCCAGCGCCACAGAGCTACCTGCTAGCACGATCACGATCAGCCCTAGCAGCAGTTTGATGGTGGTGGCCTGCATGCCAAGCCCGGTGACCATATCGTCTCCCAGCAGCAGCGCATTGGCGTGGCGTACAAGTAGTCCACTGAGTAGCAGTGCCCCGCCGAAGAGCGGCAGCAAGGGCATGACCACCGAGAGGTCGCGCCCTGAGACAGAACCTGCCAGCCAGTAAAGAACGCTCTCAAAACTTTGCTGATCAATCACCAGCAGTCCTTGGCTAAATGATACGAACATTGCCGTGACCGCCACCCCCGCTAGCACAACGCGCAGTGGCGAAAGTTCGCCGTGGCGACCCCGGCTAAGCAGCACCACGAGGCTTGCGGCGACCAGTGCGCCCAACAGGGCTGCCCAGACATAGTGAGTGGGGGTGTGAAGCGGCAGCAGTGAGACTGCGACCACTACAAAAAACATCGCGCCAGCGTTAATCCCCAAAATACCCGGTGATGCCAGTGGGTTGCGCGTCATGGTTTGCATCAGTGCACCTGCGATAGCTAAGCTGGCGCCGACTAGGGCGGCAATCACGGCACGGGGTAAGCGCTCGGTCAATAGAATAATGTGGGATACGTTGGCAGCGTCATAGTGGGTGAGTGCATCGAACAGCGTGGGTAGGGCGATCTCCGTCGTGCCTAACATCACACTAGCGGAAAAAGCACCAAACGTTAGTGCTATCCCGATGACCAGGCTTATGCCTTTTCCAGCGGCGCTGTTTAGCATTGAAGGTGCTCCCCGGTGTGATCGATGGCGTGGGGGAAGCAAGTCTGATGTTGCAGCTTATAATGGTCATAGAGATCATCTAGCATAGCGTTGGCCGCTAAGATGCCACCGCCCATCATCCAACTAACGGGATCGACTTCAAATACGCGCCCGTTTTGCACCGCTGAAAGGCGTTGCCATAGTGGGTGAGCCGTCCAGCGTTGATAGTTATCCGCAATGGCAGGGTCGTCCGGTTCTAGCAGCACAAACATAACATCCGCATTCAGAACCGGAATGTTCTCAGTGCTGGAAAGTTTCATTCCCCAGCCTTGGGTATGCAGCGTATCCGGCTGCTCGAAGCCAAGCTCATCTAAAATAGAGCCAGCAAAGCCGTGAGTATAGATGCGCACGTGGTCACTTTTAAAACGTACCACGGCCACTTTCTGAGGCCATTCACTGCCCAGCTCAGCGGCTATCTGCTGGCGGAAATCGCTCACTCGGTCATCCCAGAGCCGAAGTAATTGGCTGGCCTCCGTTTCGCGGCCAGTGGCATTGGCGATCATCGTCAGCGTAGTTTTAAAGCCGAAAACGGTGTGAGTAGATGCCGTGGGTGCAATGGCTGCCAATAGCGGTGCTATTCGCGCATGGCGAAAGTCGCTAGCAATGACCAAGTCAGGATCGAGCCAGGCAATTTTTTCCAGGTTGGGCTGAGTTTCCAAACCAACATGCTCGACGCCTTCCAACGGTTCACGCAGGTAACGATACATCGGTTTTTCTAACCAGGAGTCGACGACACCAATCGGCGTAAGCCCAAGAGCGACAGCGCTATCGGTAGCACCTTGATAGAGCGTAACAATACGTGGCGTCGATACGGATGGGGAGGGATTGTCGTTCTGAGCAGC
Organism: Vreelandella venusta; assembly: GCF_007989605.1. Classification (GTDB taxonomy): domain Bacteria; phylum Pseudomonadota; class Gammaproteobacteria; order Pseudomonadales; family Halomonadaceae; genus Vreelandella; species Vreelandella venusta. The sequence continues at coordinate 263,088 of NZ_BJUL01000001.1, forward strand.
GCTTTGCAGCGGATTGGCTAGCACGGAACAGGCTATCAGCGCCGCGCATGCTAGTAGCAAAACACGTCTCCAAGCCTTGCCGCAATGAGCGTGTATTGTTGGCATACGTGTCACAGGTAGCTAGACGTTTGAAAGACAGAATGATGGCACGTGTTAAAAGCTAATGTAAAGCATTATCAAATATAGGCCTTCCATCTGCCCAAACATGGTGCGCTCTGGTGGCTGTTGACCAGTTCCAGGAGCGGATAGCGGCTTTGATAAAGCAGCGGATTCGGCCTGCATTCATAGAATAAGTGCGGCTATTGGGAGGCTAATATTTCTAGCGATTAAAAAGTAGTTTGCTACGGGTATGTTCAAGAGTCTATTTTTTTCAAGATTATGATTTTTAAAATTATGAGCTCAAGAGTATGTGTTCAAAAGCGTATATGTTAATGAACGGTCAAGGAGTTTTAATCAATTGTGTGCTTTAAATTCCTAGTCGGCTCGACTTTAAACTCTTATGTATAGCTCTTTGTGGTGCAGCATATTGTTTGCTGCACCATTTTGGGATGCTCTTTTAGTGGGAGTAAGCACTTGGTTGGTTTTAACTGGGTTGATGGTGAAAAATTATTTCTCTTGACCGTATGAAGGAAAGGTTATAAAGAATAAAATTCCTTGTAATCGTATAGAGGGGAAATAAATTGCTTATTGATCGTTTTGATTTAAAAATTCTTGAACAGCTTCAGCGCGATGATAGTCTTTCTATTGCACAGCTTGCAGAAGGGGTTGGTCTCTCTGTTACGCCGTGTTGGCGGCGAATACAAAAGCTGGAAAAAGACGGAATTATAGAAAAAAGAATTGCCGTGCTGAACCCTGAGAAATTGAATCTTAGTCTTACTGTGTTTGTGATGGTTAAAACGGATAAACACAACCAAGCTTGGCTTGATACATTTCAGGAGACGGTTAAAAACTTTCCTGAGATCGTAGAGGTTAATCGCCTTGCAGGTGAATACGACTACTTACTCAAGGTCATTACGCGTAATAACCAATCTTATGACGCCTTTTATAAAAGGCTGATTGCGAAAATAGAGCTCAGTAATGTCACATCGTGCTTCTCAATGGAACAAGTCAAGAAAACCACCGAGCTCCCCCTCGGCGATCTCTCGTGAGTGGATAGAACGCCTACAGAGTGGGGTCATTGGAGAAGGGCGCTTGATCCCCGGCCCATTTGGAGATTGCCCCTTGCTCTATGCCGATTACACGGCATCGGGAAGGGCGTTGGATATCGTCGAGCGGGCAATTCAAGAGGAGGTGTTGCCTCTGTATGCCAATACGCATACCGAAACCTCTTACACCGGTAAAATGACCACGCGACTACGGGAAGCTGCTCGCCAAGCTGTGGCGGAGTCTGTAGGTGCTGATGACGAATATGCGGTCATTTTTGCTGGTGCTGGTGCTACCGCGGCGATAGATCGTTGCTGTCGCATTCTTGAGCTGACCCATGGGCAAGTGGCAGCGAAGGCCGCTAAGCCGGTTGTTTTCGTTGGCCCCTATGAGCATCACTCTAATGATCTGGTATGGCGCGAGTGCGATGTTGATCTGGTACGTACTCCTCTGGATAGCGATGGTCTTGTTGATCTGGAGGTGCTTGAGCAGCAATTGCAGGCACATGCCGAGCGCGACGTTAAAGTCGTGGCGTTTTCGGCAGCTTCCAATGTCACGGGTATTCTGTCGCCCGTGGCCCAGATAGCCAAGTTAGCGCACCAATATGGCGGCTTGGCTGTGTTCGACTATGCGGCAAGTGGGCCCTATGTGGCGATCAATATGGCAGGCAGCGGCCAAGGCGATCATCTGGATGCCGTCTTCCTTTCTCCTCATAAATTTGTCGGTGGGCCTGGGAGTTCCGGCGTGCTGGTGATTCGCAAAGCGGTGTGCCGCAATGCGAAGCCCTCTATTGCAGGTGGCGGTACGGTATCTTATGTAACTGCCTCCCATCATCGCTATGTTCAGAATGTCGAGCGCCGGGAGGAGGCGGGTACGCCTAATATTTTGGGCGATATTCGTGCGGGATTGGCGTTCCGAATCAAAACAAAAGTTGGCGCTGAGACCATTGAGCTGCGCGAGCAAGAATTGGTGGCCATGGCCGTGGAGCGCTGGCAAAAAATAGCTAACTTGAACCTGCTTGGCTCACTTAATGCGCCCAGGTTGGCCATTTTCTCGTTCAATATCACTGCTGGAGAACGGGCGATACACCATAACCTGGTTGTTGCCATGTTGAATGACCTATTCGGTATTCAGGCTAGAGGTGGCTGTTCCTGTGCGGGCCCTTATGGTCATGAACTGCTCTCCATTGATAGCGATACGGCCGCAGCGCATGAAGCGTTAGTCCAAAAAGGTAGAAGCATATATCGTCCAGGTTGGGTAAGACTCGGATTTAACTTCTTTTTTAGCAATGAGTCGGCTAACTATGTAATATCTGCGGTCGAGTTTATTGCGCGTTATGCCCCGGCATTAATGAAACTTTACTCTGTGGATGAACATAGTGGTGTTTGGGTTGCCCAGCGCCCTGACGCATCAGCTCAATCCGAAGAGTCAGTAACGCCATGCCTATTGGATACGCTTTTCACTAAGGATGCATCTGTTGGAACAGCTGACGAGGCCACAGTGCTTGATTGCTTTGCCAGAGCGCTTGAATTGGTTGAACTGGCGGAAGCCCTGCCATTACCCGTTAATCGCCACGCTGAAGATGTACCCGTTCGTTGGTTCTGGTGGCCCCATGAGGCCGAACAGGCCATGCAGACACAAGCCGAGATGATGCCATGACCCTCACTCCCTCTTTGGCCGGTGCCGGCCTTGAAGCCTTAAATGCGCGTGTTAAGCACGACCTCGCCTGTCTGAACCTGCCGCCTGCTAATTGGGTCCCCTCATTAGAGAGAGAGGATGGGCGGCACGTTTACGATGTCGTGATTGTGGGCGGTGGCCAGTGCGGTTTAGTAGCGGCTTTCGCGCTACTGTCGGGAGGTATCTCCAATATCCGCATTTTTGATCGCAACCCGGCGGGTAAAGAAGGGCCTTGGATGAACTATGCCCGTATGGAGACACTGCGTTCGCCGAAAACATTACCAGGGCCCAGCTATGGATTTGCTTCACTGACCTTCCGGGCTTGGTATGAGGCGCAGTTTGGCACCGAAGCCTGGGAAACTCTTGACAAGATTCCGCGGCCTACTTGGATGGAGTACCTTTGCTGGTACCGTGAAGTTCTCAATCTACCGGTCGAAAATAGTGTCAAGGTTGAGCATGTTAAGCCTGAGGGAGAGCTACTCAGTCTTGAACTTTCTGGCTCCGGCGCGACGGCTGAGCGTGTTCTGACACGCAAACTGATTATGGCGACTGGCCGTGAAGGTACCGGTGCCCCCAAGATTCCCGATTTCGTTGCTGGTTTACCGGCGTCTCGCTGGGCACACACGGCGGACGATATCGATTTTACTGCCCTTAAGGGGAAGCGCGTGGTCGTGGTGGGGGTGGGCGCTTCGGCAATTGATAATGCAGCTGAGGCGTTGGAGCATGGCGCCAGCGAGGTTCGCTTTCTGATTCGTCGTCAGCAGATGCCGACGATCAACAAAATGATGGGTATTGGCTGCTATGGCTTTACTCATGGCTACGCAACGCTGCCGGATGAGTGGCGCTGGCGCATTATGCACTACTCGTTTATCACCCAGACGCCGCCTCCTCGTGGCTCGACGTTGCGTGTCAGCCGCCATGAGAATGCTTATTTTCACTTTGGTTGTGGCATTGAAAATATCCAAGTTGAAGGGCCGGAAGTGGTGATCACGACCCAGCAGGGCAAGCAGGTTCGCTGCGACTTTCTGATTCTGGGAACTGGGTTTGAAGTTGATCCACTGGCGCGTACCGAGCTGGCTGGGTATGCCGATCGCATTCTGCTGTGGCGTGACCAATATCAGCCACCCGCCGAGCTTGAGCATGAGGAACTGGGCAATTTTCCTTACGTGGATCGCGACTTTGCCTTCCAAGAACGAGAGCCAGGAGCGGCACCCTGGCTGCGTAATATTCACTGCTTCAACTATGGCGCCTCTATTAGCTTAGGCAAGGTCAGCGGTGACATTCCTGGGATCAGCGAAGGAGCCAGCTGGTTGGCAGGTGCAATTGCCGCAGGCTTTTATCGAGAAGACATTGAACGCCACTGGCAGCTACTCGAACACTACGACTCTCCGGAACTACTGGGGGATGAGTGGGAGCCTTCCCCATTGCCTTGAATGCGTAGCGCTAACATCGTCTTTGTATTGCAATGTTAAGGAACCGAAATGTCACATGTACTTGAAACAGCCGCTGGCGTACCCAGCAGCGGCCCGCTGGCCGAAGCCCTAACTATGCGCGGCAAGTTAATGGAGCTGACACAAGCATCCTATGAAGCCGCGCTGCTACCCAATGATGCCGGGAACCTGCCTGTCAGCTTAAGAGCGGCGCTGGCATGCCGTATGGCGAGAATTTGCCAGCAAGCTGGGCTGACACAGCACTATGCTGATTTGCTTGCCGGGTATGGCGATGATGCCGACCCTTACCAACTAGCTCTTCCAGGACAAATGCCACCGGCGGATAACCAGCGTTTGGTTGCAATGGTGGATTACGTTGATTTGGTCACCGAACGGCCGCGAGATGCCAGCGAAGCAACAATCGGTTCGCTACGTGCCGCAGGCATTGATGAAGCAGATATTGTCCGCTTAGCCGGGCTGGTTGCTTTCGTTAACTACCAGCTGCGCGTTGCCGCTGTGCTGAGTGTGATGGGGAAAAGCCAATGAGTCGTGTCATTCACAAGTTCACTACCCGGGTACCCACGTGGCGTCCCCATATCACCCCGATTGATTTTGATCAGGCGACGCCTGCTCAACGGGAAGCGCTGAAAGAGACGCCTTCCAACACCAAAATTTCCGACTATGTATTGGTGTTGGCGCATGATCCTGAGCCGCTGCGTATTCGCACGTCTCTATTTAACGGCATCATGTATGACAAGGGTGGTTTATCCCGTGAAGAGCGGGAACTGGGAGCGGTGGCAGCATCGGTCGTCAACCGCTGTATCTACTGCGCGGCTGTGCACGCTCAGCGTTATAACAACCTGACGCGTGATGAGCGGGTGATGCAGGAGATCTTCTTCAATGGCGAAAAGGCGGATATCGATGCACGTCAGCGTGCCATCCTTAAGTTCGGCATGCGGCTCTCTGAGTGCCCTCCTAAAGTAACCGAAGATGATATTGCCAGCCTACGTGAAGCGGGGCTGGATGATCAGGAAATTTTGGATCTTACCCTCTCAACCACTCTATTTGGTTGGGCAAACCGGCTTATGCACACCCTTGGTGAACCTGTATCGGGAGCATAGCTTAAGCAAACACCCGCTTTTTAAAACGTTGGCACATCCCTGGCGAGTATCTATCGGCAGCTAGTCACTATCGGCATTTAGTACCTATAGACAGTTAGTACCTATAGACAGTTAGTACCTATAGACAGTTAGCACCTATGGACAGCTAGTAAACCTATAAGAGGAACGTCCCCATGACAAAACGTACGTTTTCGCGCTTGGCCCTGGCAGCCGCAACTTCCATGCTTTTTATTTCCCCTGCTATGGCAGAAACCTTACGCCTGGGCACGGTAGTAAGTGCTCCTCACCCATGGATTGATGCTGCTGAAGCGTTTAAAGCCGAAGTAGCAGAAGCGACCGATGGGCGTATCGATGTACAGATTTTCCCAGGTGGCCAATTGGGTAATGACCAGACAATGGTCGATGAGATTCGTATCGGTACCACCGATATGATCATTGGCGGTGTGATGAATATTTCGCCGTATACCCCTGAGTTTGAAATTTTCAGTCTTAATTATCTGTTTGAAGATATGGATAAATTTCGGGCTGCCACCTCTCCCGACTCGCCCGTGTTTGACTACTTCGCCAACGCTATGCAGGAGTCAGGCGTAGGCTTGAAGTTGTTGAGCCTGACGGGAGGTGGAACGCGCAATTTAAGTACCAATACCGGACCTGTCACCCAGCCTTCGGACCTGCAAGGTATCAAGATGCGTGTCACAGGCTCGCGCCTGGATGCTGAGATGTGGCAATCAGTCGGTGCGTTGACGACATCGCTACCATGGACAGAAATTTACACTGGCTTGCAAACCGGCGTAGTGGGGGCCTTCGAGAGCACCATCAGCGGCTATTACTCAAGCCGCCTTTATGAGGTAGCTCCTTATCATGCCAAAACCGAGCACCAGGTGATGATGAGCCATATTTCCATCAGCGAGAACCGCTTTAACCGCTTCTCGGAAGAGGACCAGGCCATCATTCTCAATGCGGCCCAGCATGCGGGTGAATTCGGCACTGAAAAAGGAGTGGAGTACGATGCTGAATTTATTCAGGAATTCGAGGATCTGGGGGTAACGGTGACCGAAGTCGACAAGCAGGCCTTCATTGATGCGGTCGTTCCTCTGCATGACGAGTTTGCTGAGGAGCGTGGTTTGACTGAGCTGCTCGACACGATTCGCAACCTGTAAACCGCGAGCCATCAGCGCTTTGGCGTGCTGCTATGCGTCTCATCTGCAAGCAGTGCGCCAATGTAAGGGTAGAAAAATGCGGAAAATAAACGATCTGTTGGAGAAGCTCCTGACATTTATCGCAGGCTCGCTGTTTGCAGCCTTCATCCTAACGGTGCTCTATCAGGTGGTGGCACGTAACTACTTGAAAATATCAGTATCGTGGACCGATGAAGTCGCTATGGCCTGTTTTATTTGGGCGGTCTTTATTGGCGCGGCCATTGCACTGCGTAAGCGTAGGCACTATGTAGTGGACGTTTTCCCTCCAAGCTTTGTTATTACTCAGCGGGTATTACGCTTATTCGGTAGCCTAGCCTGTCTGCCCGTGATCTATGTACTGATTGTGCACGGTAATGTACTGGTGGATATGGGCTGGAACCGACGCTCGGTAGCGCTAGGTACGCCCATGGCCTATGTGTTCGCCGCGATCCCCGTAGCAGGTATCTCCATGTTGCTATTTTCTATTGAGACTATTCGCGATGATATCGCCAAGCTGCGTGCTGGTAGAGATGCGGCCAATGGTGGAGAGGCCCCCGAATCATGAGTCCATTGATTACCTTGATTGGCAGCTTTCTGATTCTTATCGGCCTAAGTGTCCCTATCGCTTTTGCGATTGGTTTGGCGTCCATATTGACGATCATGCAATTGGGACTGCCCTTAACATCGGTCGTTAATCAGATGTTTGCCAGCATTAATTCATTCCCGTTACTGGCCGTGCCTTTCTTTCTATTGCTAGGGCGCCTGATGAACGACGGGGGAATCACCGACCGTCTGCTGCGCTTTGCTGATAGTACCGTTGGGCATGTTCGCGGCGGTCTTGGCCACATCAATGTCATGGTATCCATGATGTTCGCCAGCCTCTCAGGGTCTGCAGCTGCAGATACTGCTAGCGTGGGGGCGGTGCTCATTCCGGCGATGAAGAAGTCGGGCTATCCCGCGCCGTTTGCTGTGGCATTGACGGCAGCATCGTCTGTGCTGGGGGGGATCATTCCGCCCTCGATTCTCATGGTAATTTACGGTGCCTTTGGCAACGTATCCGTGGGTGCTCTGTTTATGGGGGGCATTCTGCCAGGGATACTCGTCGGTTTGATGCAGATGGGCTATGTGTATTACATCGCGAGAAAGCACGATATTAAAGCAACGGGTAAGTTCTCTTTCCGCCAAATGGGGCGTACTGCGATCACCGCTGCTCCACCTATGGTGCTGCCGCTAGTGGTGCTAGGTGGCATCACCCTAGGCGTATTCACTGCCACGGAAGCTGCTTCGGTAGCGGTTTTGGTAGGCGTGTTGCTGGCCTTTGTTTTTTATCGAGCGATACGTTTTAGGCAGCTTCCCGGCATTTTGTCAGATTCCGTTGTCGCCTTTTCGTTACCCATGTTTGCTGTCGCTTCCGCAGGCATTATGGGATGGCTAATTTCGTACTTGGGGATCGCTCAGGAGGTCGCTAACTTTATCCTCACCGTAACGCAATCGCGGGTGGGCATCATGCTGTTGGTGATGCTGTTTATGTTAGTGATTGGCACTGTCCTCAGCCCGGTGACAGCAGTCATTATCTTCCTCCCCATTATTCAGGGACTGTGTATCGCGGCTGATATCAACCAGGTCCATATGGCACTGGTAGTGATTTTATCGCTCACCCTAGGGTTGATTACGCCTCCCTATGGTATTTGCCTGCTTATCGCAACACAGATTGGCGAAGTTTCCATGCCGCGTGCTTTTATGGCAGTAATACCGCTAATAGTGCTCATTATGTCGATAATTATCGCCATGATACTACTGCCAAGCGTCTTTCTGTATTTACCGCAATTAGTGTTTCCAAAAGCGTTTTAGTCAGGTGGGGTAGCGTTATATTAGCGCTACCCCTACCTTGACGATGCCAAATACAGCTACCCCTGCGGCGACCGGCCAGCCTAATGAGCGTAGCCGCGACCATACCCATAATGTGACGGCAAGACCGATAGCCGTGGCAAACCATGAAACGGCGCCTGGGCTCACTGGCACGATAGAAACACCGAGCACAGCGGCGATCATCAGCGGGCCGAGAATACTGAGCCATTGAGGCATATTGCTAATCCCCGTCTCGCTATTAATTCGGCGCTGCATCCATAGAAAAGGCACCACACGCATCAGCAACGTACCTATCGCAGATATCACCACCGCTAACCACAATGCACTACTCATGACTGTCTCTCCCTTTTTCAAACTTCACCATATAGAAGCACAGCGCGCCACAGGCAGCCGCTAGTGGGATGGCTACGTTGCCCCACCCAGTCAGCGTTAAACACAGCGCTGCAATGATGGTGAGTCCCATTGCTACTGCCCAGCGTTTATCGGTAAAACGCGGAGCCACCATAGTGAGAAATAGGGCAGGCAGCGCGAAGGGCATAATTTCACCCAACAACGGCCAGCGGGCGGTAAATGCTTCACCAGCAGTAGCCCCCACGGCAGTGCCCACTGCCCACGCTCCCCACGCCAGTAACGATGCACCTAAAAACCAGCTAAAGCGCTTCGCGTCAGGCAGTTGCGGAAGTCTGGTTAATGCCAGAGCAAATACCTGGTCGGTTAGGCCGTGCATTAACCATGGCCAGTGACGGCTGCGCGGCAGTAGCTCGGCTAGGTTAGGGCCGTACACCATGTGGCGCACGTTAATCAGTAACGTCATTGCTACCACCAACCACAGTGGAGCGCCGGTGGCGATCATGCCGACAAACAAAAACTGCGAGGCACCCGCGTAAATCAGCGCCGATATGGCTGTGGCTTCCCATGTGCTAAAGCCAGCTTGGCTAGCTACCAAACCAAACGATAGCGCCACCGGTATATAACCGCCTAATAGCGGAATCGCTTCCTGCACACCTTGCAGCGCGCTGCGCCACGGCGAGTGGCTGACGAGTTGGTTCATAGCGCTTCTCCCTGTTCGCCGTAAGTAATGGTAAGTAGCATGGTGGCCTCGTGGTCCTGGGTGCGGTAAAAGTGAGGCTTATCAGCACGGAAGGTGATGCTTTCGCCAGGGGTTAGCGTCGTCACTGCACCTTCTGGGCCGGCTTCTAACCAGCCGCTGATCAAGGTCAGCGTCTCTTGAGTACCCAGGGTGTGAGCTTCGGCGTGGCGCAGGGTATGAGGAGCGCAGCGCATCCAATAGGCATCTACCTGAGGCGAGCCTTTTCCCTGGTCGATTAACTGAACTTGCACGCCATCTTCACCTAAAGGCACAGAGATAGGCGCGACCAGAGTGCCGAAGGGGACATTAAGCTGCACTGCTAACCGCCAGATGGTATCCAAGGTGGGGTTGCCATTACCTTGTTCCAGACGGCACAAATTCGATTTGGCAATGCCAGCGGCATTGGCTAGATAGGAGAGTGACCAGCCCCGCGCTTGGCGAAGGGATTGCAAATGCTGACCTAGGGTACTTAGTGAGTGCTCATCCATTCGATTATCTCGCTGTTCCTTTTATAGAACGTTCTATATAAGGAACAGCGAGAAGTCAACCAAATTGCGTTATAACCTGTGGTCAGAACCGGAGGGTTGACGGGCTCGGCAGGCGGCAGCAGTGAATAGCACATCCGTTGAGGAATTCAGCGCAGTTTCGGTCGCGTCTTGTACCACGCTGATGACAAAGCCAATTGCTACTGCTTGCATGGCGACTTCTGTGGGAATGCCAAATAGGTTGGCGGCCATCGGAATGAGCATCAGCGAGCCACCGGCTACGCCTGAAACACCGCAGGCAGCCAGTGCAGACACCACACACAGTAGTAGGGCAGTGGGGAAGTCAACGGTAATGCCTAGCGTATGGGTGGTCGCCAAGGTAATCACCGTTATGGTGATTGCTGCACCACACATGTTGATCGTCGCACCAAGCGGAATTGAAATAGCGTAGGTATCGGCATCCAGCTTTAGACGGCGACACAGCTCTAAATTTACGGGAATATTTGCCGCTGAGCTGCGGGTAAAGAAGGCGGTAATGGCACTGCCGCGCAGGCAGGTAAACACCAGTGGGTAAGGGTTCTGACGGGTAGTGAGATAAACGAGCAGCGGATTGCTAACAAGAGCAACAAACAGCATACAGCCTACGATGACCCCTAGCAGTTGAGCGTAGTTGAGCAATGCCTCTACCCCTGACTCTGCCAAGGTTCCCGCGACTAAGCCAAAGATGCCAATCGGCGCTAAGCGAATTACCAGCGTGACAATGCGGGTGACAGCAGTAGATAAATCGTTTAACGCTTGGCGGGTGGTGTCGCTGGCTTGGCGTAGCATTAAGCCAAGGCCAATGGCCCATGCCAGGATAGCGATAAAGTTCGCTTCCATCAGCGCACTTACCGGGTTAGCCACCGCATTTAATAACAGATCCCTTAAAACGCTAAAAATATCCCCAGGTGGATTGCCGTCAATTTGCTCCGCATTCAATGCAAGTTCGGTAGGGAATAGAAAGCTTGCCGCCACTGCAATTAGCGCAGCGACTAATGTGCCTACCACATACAGTATGAGCACGGGGCGAATGTGAGTGGGTTGGCCTTTCTTGTGGGCAGCGATGGCAGCGGTAACCAGCACAAAGACTAAAATAGGAGCCACTGCTTGCAGCGCGGCAATAAATAGCTGACCAAGCAGTGCCACATTGCCTGCAATGTCCGGTGTGAAAAGGGCGATAAATATCCCGGCAACAATGCCAATTAAAATCTGCGGGATAAGGCCCAGCCGGAAAAGTGGCTGGAACACGGTGTAGACGGTGGCGATCATTGCGCGACTCTCAGGTAGTAGAAAGGGGGAAACGTTGTGGCGATAGGCCGTGGACGTGCCTGAAAGGGACAGCATTCTACCAGCTGTGAGTATCTCGCGGGCAGTGGCAGGAAAAACTTGGCTAAGGCTCTCAATTAGATAAGTAACTGACGATATAATGTGCTGATCGCTATGTTTTGATCTTGGCGATACTAGATTGCAATCTATCGCTTCTCTTAAAAGAAAGAGAAAAGAACAGGGAACTTATCAATGCGCATTAAAGTGTTATTCGCTGCACTGCTGGTACTGTGTAGCTCTTCGCTTGCAATGGCTGCCGACTACCATATCGATATCACTAATCGTACGGGCTATATCTTGTATTACATGTATATAAGCCCCGTCGACTCAAAAAGCTGGGAAGAGGATGTGCTCGGTAATGACGTCTTGATGGATGGTGATACTCAACGGGTGGCGATCACGGGGTATGACAGTCCCTACTTCGATATTCGTTTAGTCGATGAAGACGACGACAGTTACACCTTCTGGAAGGTAGATGTATCTACCCGGGATCTTGTGGTTACGCTAGATGATTTAGACTGATAAGAAATTCTAAACGGTTTGCCTCCCTTAACAGCAACTCGGCTGATGAATCTTCGGCATAGAGGCAAGCCGTTTATATAGCCATTGGTTAGCTAGTGGCGTGATAAGAACGAGATTGGCTTTTAATCGCATAGAGATAGAATTATCACCTTGGCCACGACCGCAATGTCCAATAGCCTCCCCATAGCCGCGTGGCAGTCGTGATTAGGCAAGCGACTGCGAATAGGCCCGCTAACCATGGAAAATAGTCAGGAAATAGGCAAAAGAGTACTAACGCGATCACGGTCTCTGTGCCTTCGGTTAACCCCTCTAAATAGTAAAATGCCTTTTGTGGAAAGTTTGGCCGTTCAACATTGCGTGCTTTCGCCGCAATAGCAAAGGCTAAAAACGATGTCCCTGTGCCGATAAATGCGAATAGCAATACCGCTGCTGCCAGCGCATTTTGCCCAGGGTTAGCCAGCGCGAATCCCAGTACTACCGCAGCATAAAAGACAAAATCTAACCCGATATCAATGAACCCACCCGCATCGCTTTGCTGGCCGCTTAGCCGGGCAAGTGCACCATCAAGCCCATCACCGAGGCGGTTCAATAAAATCGCCATCAGTGCCAAAACATAATATTCAAAGGCTAATAGCGGTAGCGCGCTGATACCCACTAAAAAAGCCACTAAGGTAACTTGGTCAGGGGTAATCTGCTGGTTGTTGAGATGCCGAGCCATACTGGCAAGTGGTCGATGGGTCAACGGCATAGTAAAACGGTCGAGCATGTGAGTACCTCCCTGGAAAAAGACTCAAACCTAGCGGGATAAAAGTGCCGTGTCACATCAGGGTAAGGAGCGCTAACAGCTACAACTAAAGTTGTTAGACTTTGGTTGTAGTTTTCGTCAATTCGCTGGACTAATACCTGGCTGCAGTGAATAAAGGGCACCAAAAAGCCAGCTAGGCTGGTTTAAATACGCCATAGGAGGAGCTGAGAGAAGCTCCCTTTCGATCACCTGACTGCGAACGGTACTTTGATAATGCGCAGAACTGCCACTATGACACTCTGGGAGTCGCTTTGGCACTCCCATGACCAAGCCAAAAACCTACTTATGTGTGCGTTGCCAGCCGCCGGCGCTGGACGCTCATCCTCTGCTAAGTCAGGTGAGCAACAACATTCGGGTAGCAAACCGCCAAAGCCACCTGCCTATACGACTGCTCAAAAGGTTGGGCTAGTGCTAGGACCGATGCTGTTTGCCTTCGTGCTGCTGTTTTTTCATCCGGCGGAGCTTAGCTTAGAAGGCCGCATGGTACTTGCCACTACGCTTTGGGTGGCCGTGTGGTGGATTACCGAAGCCATCCCTATTCCTGTTACGTCACTTTTGCCCATTGTATTGCTGCCGATCACCGGCGCCCTTGAGAGTAGTGCGGTTACGGCAGCATACGGCAACCCTATTATCTTCCTTTTCCTCGGCGGTTTTATGATTGCTCTGGCGATGGAAAAGTGGGATCTGCATAAGCGTATTGCCCTCACCATTATTTCGGTATTGGGCACCAGCATTAACAGTATTGTGTTCGGCTTTATGGCGGCCACTGGCTTTTTGTCGATGTGGGTATCCAACACGGCGTCGGTCATGATGATGCTGCCTATTGGCACCGCGATTGTCTATCAGGTAACCCAGGAGCTTAATAAGAGCGAGGGTGATCATAGCGAAGACATCGATAAATTCAGTAAAGCGCTGATTTTTGGCGTTGGTTACGGCGGCACTATCGGCGGTTTGGGTACCCTGATTGGTACACCTCCCAATATTATTCTGGCAGCGATTGTGAATGAGCTGTTTGGCGTTGAAATTACCTTTGCCAGTTGGATGATGTTTGCTTTCCCGGTCGTAGTGGTGCTGCTGTTTATTGGTTGGCTAATGCTGACACGCTTTATTTACCCGATTAACTTCAGCAACCTTCCGGGTGGCAAAGCGCTCATTGCTAAGGAAAAGGCCGCGCTGGGTAAGATCACCTTTGAAGAGAAAGCCGTGCTGGTCGTTTTCCTGTTAGCGGCGTTTTTCTGGATTACCCGTTCTTTCCTGTGGCAAGGCCAAATACTCACCATCCCAGGTATTAACGACACGATGATTGCCATTGTGGCGGCGATTGCGCTGTTCTTAATTCCCTCGCCAAGCAAAGGCGGCTGCCTGCTGGGGTGGGATATTGCCAAAGACGTGCCTTGGGGCATTCTGCTGTTATTTGGCGGTGGCTTGGCAATTGCTGCTGGTTTTGGTTCTTCTGGTTTAGCTGCCTGGATTGGTGGCCAGATGAGCGTGCTGGAAGGCGTTAACTTCTTGCTAGTGATCTTGTTAGCCGCTGGAATGGTGTTGTTCTTGACCGAGATTACCTCCAATACAGCAACGGCCACGATGATTCTTCCGGTGCTTGCCTCGTTGGCGCTGGCGTTGGATATCCATCCGTTCGTGCTAATGGTACCTGCTGCCATGGCAGCTAACTGCGCCTTTATGCTGCCGGTGGGCACACCTCCCAACGCGATTATTTTTGCGACCGGAAAAATCAAAATTATCGAAATGGTACGCAATGGGTTCTGGCTGAATATTTTCGCGCTACTGCTGATCGTCGCAGCGGTTTATTTCTTATTGCCCCTCATGTGGGGTATTGACTTAACCACCTATCCGGACGCGTTCCGCGACTAACCGCCAGTCACTACTGTTGCTTAAGCCCCGCCATGTGCGGGGCTTTTTGTAGAGAGCTTTGGTAGATAGCTTTGGTAGATAGCTTTGGTAGATAGCTTTTTGTGCTGCGTGACGGACAGTTTGGAAGGCAGATTGCTATGATGGGGCATATTTTTTTGCGTTGAGCCTGCCATGCGACTACTTCATACCGCCGATTGGCATCTAGGGCGGCTGTTTCACAACCTCTCTCTGCTGGAAGACCAGCGCCATGTGCTGAACCAGCTCCTGGATATTATTGACCGCGATGCGGTGGATGCTGTGCTGGTTGCAGGCGATATCTACGACCGTTCGGTGCCGCCATCCGCTGCCGTCACCCTGTTAGATGAGGTGCTTGGCGAGCTGTGTGAAAAGCGTGGCCTACCGGTGATTATGATTTCCGGCAACCACGACGGCGCTGAGCGACTCGGGTTTGGGGCGCGGCACCTGCGCCAAGCAGGGCTGCATATTTTGTCTGATCTATCTGCCTGCGATCACCCGGTGACACTGTCGATTAATGGGGAAGAGGTGGATGTGTTCGGTATTCCCTACGCTGACCCGGAGTATGTGCGCAGCCAGTTTTCGGTGGATGTCCGCGATTTCGACAGCGCCCACCGTTACTTAGTTGAACGTATCAACGCCCAGCGCCAAGCGGGCCGACCTACTGTGCTTATGAGCCACTGCTTTGTAGATGGCGGCAGCGCCAGTGATTCAGAGCGACCGTTAACCTTGGGAGGCGCGGAAAGCGTCGCTTGGGAGCCGATGCAGTCGTTTGACTATGTCGCCTTAGGCCACCTTCATGGACCGCAATATCGCGGTGGTGAGCATATTCGCTACAGCGGCTCGTTGCTTAAATACAGCTTTTCAGAGGCTAACCAGCGCAAAGGCGTCACGCTGGTGGATATTGGCCCCGAGGGTGTGAGCCAGATCGAACACCGCCCGCTGACGCCGCGCCGAGAGGTCCGTGTGCTGGAAGGCGAACTGGCCGGGCTGCTAACACAAGGCAAAACCGATACCCAAGCCGATGACTATCTACTCGTTCGTTTGACCGACCGCCATGCGATTCTTGACCCCATGGGCAAGCTACGCGAGGTCTACCCCAACGTGTTGCATTTAGAAAAGCCCGGCATGCTGGAAGCCCAAGGGCGTCAGCAGTTAGATCGCGAACGGCTGCAGTTCAGCGCGTTGGATATGTTTAGTGATTTTTTTAGCCAAACCAGCGGGGGCAACATGAGTGATGAGCAGGCCAGTGCCATGCGCGAACTCATCACCACCCTAAGCCGTGAGCAGGAGAGCCAGTCATGACGCCGTTGACGCTCACCATGCGGGCGTTTGGCCCCTTTGCTGGCAGCGAAACGATCGACTTTACTGCGCTGGGCAAAAGCCCGTTGTTTCTGATTAACGGCCCCACGGGCGCAGGGAAAAGCTCGATATTAGATGCCATCTGTTTTGCGCTTTACGGCCAGACCACCGGTAATGACCGCGATGCCGGCCAAATGCGCTGCGACCAAGCTGCTGCTAGCTTGTTGACCGAGGTCAGCTTGGATTTTCGCCTGCGTGATAGTGCTTACCGAGTGCGCCGAGTGCCCCAGCAGGAGCGCCCCAAGGCCACTGGTGAAGGCACAACCACACAAAGTGCTGAAGCCCAGCTGTGGCGGCTGACCCTTGAAGGTGATGAGGATGAATGTTTGGTGGCGCGTAAGGTCACCGATGCCAACAGCCAGCTGCACGCTTTAATAGGTCTGGATGCTAATCAATTCCGCCAAGTAATGGTGCTCCCCCAGGGGAAGTTTCGTGAACTGTTGTTAGCGGAATCGAAAGACCGCGAGAAAATTTTTTCGCAGCTATTTCAAACCCAGATTTTTCAGCGTATTGAAGAGCGCCTGCGTACCCAGGCGAATCAGATAGAGCGAGCGGTGAATGATCACCGCCAGCATATCAGCGGCATTTTGGCTGGTGGCGAGCTGGAAAGCGAAGCGGCATTGGCGCAAGAAGTAGAGGCGCTAACGCCGCAAGTAGGGCAAGCCCGTCAGCGTTTTGAAACCGCTCAGCGGCAACGCCGTAGTGCTGAACAGCGACGAGATGAAGCCCAAGCGTTACAGCGCCAATTTGAAGCGCGGGACAGCCTCGCCGCAGAGAAAGCACGCCACCTTGAGCAGCAGGCGCAAATAACGGCCTTTCAGAGCCGCTTGACCCAAAGCGACCACGCTCAAGCGCTGCGACCTTACAGTGCTGCGTTAGTCCAGGCCCTGCAATCACTCACTACCGCTCAAGAGGAGCAGCGACAGGCCGATGCCGCGCTGACTACCCAGCGTACGAATACTCAACAAGCCAAGCGTACCTTTGAAGCGGCGCGCCAACGCCAGACCGAACTACCTGCACTGCGCGAGCGCCATCGTCAGTTGGGCGAGTTTATCCACAAAAGCCAGCAGTTAAGTGAGCTTGAAGCGCGCTGGCAAGCGGCACAAACCGCTTGGCAGCAAGCCGATGACATACTAAAACGTGATGAAGCTCAGTTAGACGGTATTCGTCAGCAAGGTGAAGCGCTAAGCGTTACGCTTGAGCAGCTGCAAACGGAAAGTCAGCAGTTGGCCAGCGCCCCTGCAGAGCTGAGCCGCCATGAGAGCCTGCTAGCTCAGCGACAGGAGTTGGAGGCGCTGATGCGGCAGGGGCGTGAACTTGTCGCTCAACAACAGCAGGCAACGGCGGCACTTCAAGGTCGGCGCAGCGAAGCAGAACAGGCTAAGCGCCACGCAACCGAGCAAGAGATGCGCTGGCACCAAGGGCAAGCCGCACTGTTAGCGCTCACTCTGGAAGCGGATGCACCTTGCCCGGTGTGTGGCAGCATTGAACATCCATCCCCAGCGGTTCAGCATGCTGATATTGTTACCCAAGCGCAGGTAGAAGAAGCCCGTTCAGCCCAGGAACAGGCCCGCCACGCCTTCCAAACCGCCGAGCGTCAGGAGCAACAATTAGCACAACAGCTTAGCTATAACGCTGAGCAGGCGCAGCGCCTTAGTCACCTGCTTGGTGAGTGGGCCAGCCAACCGCCGTTTGAGCTGCAACAGGCCTGCGAACAATTGCGCCGCCAAGTCGCGCGTCGGCAACAGGTCGAGAGCGAGATTAACCGGCAAAGCGCTGCCCGTGACGAGCTACGTAGCAGCTGGGGCACGCTGGACAAACAGCTCAAAGCCCAGCGGCCTGCGGTTGAAAAGGCCAAAGAGGAGGCGTTACGGCTAGCGAGCCAGCGCGATCAATTAAGCCAGTCACTGCCAGAAGATGCCCGTAACCCGTTAGCCATGCGCCAAACGCTCACTGAACTTGATAACCAAATTGCTGAGCTTGAACAGGCTTGGGAGCGTGCACAGCAGGTGCTTTCGACGAGCGAAACCCAGCAGGCGCGGGCAGAAGAGCAGCTGCGCAGTGCAAACCAACAGCTGGCGCGTAACCAGCAAGCGCTTGAGCAGGCCCAGGCTGAGTGGCAAATAGCGCTACAGGCAAGTTCGTTTGACTGCGAAGCTGATTTTCAGGCGGCTCAGCTAGAGGATAACCAGCGGCAAGATTTGGCTCGCCACGTAGAGGCGTATCAACGCCGTTTGGCTGAACTTGACGGCGCGCTACACAATTACCACGCCCAGCTGGCCGAAAAAACGCCGCCAGATCTCGTCGCACTCACCACACTCACCGAAGCCGCCCAGGCGGAGGAGCATACTCAACTCGATGCATGGCGGGCGCTAGATGGGCGGCTAAATACGCTGCAGGGTGTTCACCAGAAACTTACCACCGCCCGTGCGGCCCAGGCCAAGCTTGAAGCCCAGTATCGGGTGTGGGGGACATTAAGCGAAGTGGCGAACGGGCGCACCGGTAATCGCATTAGCTTGCAGCGGTTTGTACTGGGTGTGCTACTCGATGATGTACTGATTCAGGCGTCTGAACGGCTGGTGCGTATGAGCCGCGGGCGCTACCAGTTGGTACGACGCGAAGACCCATCCAAGGGCAACAAAGCTTCGGGATTGGAGCTGGATGTGGCCGATACCTACACCGGTAAGAGCCGTTCGGTAGCGACGCTTTCCGGCGGCGAGTCCTTTATGGCGGCCTTGGCGTTGGCACTAGGGCTTTCTGACGTGGTGCAGGCCTACGCAGGCGGGATTCAGTTGGATACGCTATTTATTGATGAGGGCTTTGGTAGCCTTGATCAGGATGCATTAGACCAAGCGATTGCGATGCTCAGTGAGTTACAAATGGGCGGGCGAATGATCGGCATTATCTCTCATGTCAGCGAACTCAAAGAGCAAATGCCTGTCCGTGTTGAAGTGCGTGCCAGCCGATTTGGTAGCTCGGTGGAAGTGAAGGGCGCGCTTGTTTAATGCCTAGGGTGGCGTTAATTCATGCTGCGTTCATACAGCATGTTTTATAACGGAAGCGAAGCGTCTAGCGAGCCCTAGAGATACTATCCACTTAGATACTATCCACTTAGATACTATCCACGTAGGAGTACAAGGATGAACGCAAGCAAGATTTTACAACAGTTGATGAAGCAGGCCAGCGGCAGCAGAAGTAGTGGAAGCAGTGGTGGAAACAGCGGAAGCGGTATCGATGTTAAAGGCGTTATTGATGGGCTATCGCGCCAGCTAGGCGGTGGTAGCAGTAGCGCAGGCCAGGGCTCGCGGCAAGGGGGCGGCTCTAGCGGTTTTGATATTAAGAGCCTATTAGGTGGTGGCGCAATGGGCATGCTCATTGGCTCTAAGCGTGGTCGTAGCATGGGCGGTAAAGCGCTCAAGTACGGCGCAATTGCTGGTGTGGGCATGCTGGCCTGGAAAGCATGGCAAAGCTCCCAGGAAGGGAAAAATGCGGCTAGCTCGTCCAGTGCTGGTCAAAATGCATCCGAGGGCGAACGGGTAGAAGTGCTTAGCGGTGAGTATCAAGAGCGGCGCAGCCTTGAGCTGTTGCAAGCAATGATTATGGCCGCCAGGGCCGATGGCCATATTGATGAGCAAGAGCAGGCACTCATCACAGAGCAGATCGATGCGCTAGGTGCCGATCAGGAGATGCACCGCTGGGTCGAGCAGCAGCTCAATGCTCCGCTGGATGCTCAGACACTCGCCCGTGAAGCTGACTCTCCCCAGGCTGCCCGCGAGATGTATCTGATCAGCGTTGCGGTGACCGATGATCAAAATCCCATGGAGCGCGCTTGGTTGGATCAATTGGCAAGTGCGCTGAATCTCTCGCCCGACATGGCTGCCGAGCTTGAGCGCCAGGCGCAGCAGGCAGGTTAATGCTGGATACCTTTAATTTTTGGCTAGCCACCGGCTTTGGGCTGGGGCTAGCGCCAGTCGCGCCGGGTACGGTTGGTTCGCTGCTGGGCATTCCCTTAGCATGGTGGTTGTTAAGCCGACCGCTGGTGCAGCAGGGCGTTATCATCGCTGTTCTGCTGACACTTGCAGTGCCGATTTGTCACGTCGCTGCGTGGCACTACGCAGGGTTAGATCATGGCAGCATTGTTGCCGATGAGTACTTGGCGTTCCCGCTAGCGGTTATTGGGCTGCAAGCAGCACGCCATCCACTGGTGATGGCGTTGGCATTCGTTATTTATCGCTTCTTTGATTCGCTGAAGCCGCCGCCAATTCATTTGGCAGAGTATGTGCAGGGTGGCTTTGGTATTGTGTTAGACGATGTTATTGCGGCGTTAGTGACGTGGGTAGTGATGGCCCTGATAGTGAAGTTTTGGCAGCGCCGAACCGCAGAGCAACATTAAAACTGCTAATAATACGAGTAATGAAAAAAGCGCCGCTAGCCTGTTGAAAGCTAGCGGCGCGTTCGTTTTATGGCCTATGGTTCTGAGCGTTTATCGCCTCACTCTTTAACAACAATGACCGACTTTGCGTTAACGAACTCAAGCATGCCAAAACCGCCATGCTCACGCCCATAGCCCGAGTCTTTAACGCCACCAAACGGCATTTCCGGGGTGGCAACTCCAAAGCCATTGATAAACACCATGCCAGTGTCGAAGTACTTGCTGGCAAGCTCAGTGGCACGCTGCACGTCTTTAGAGATGATGCCTCCACCGAGGCCATAACGGCTGTCGTTGGCAATGCGCATGGCGTCTTCGTCGTCTTTAGCGCGAATGAGCGCCGCGACTGGTCCGAATAGCTCGTCATCGTAGGCGGGCTGGCCGGGCGTTACGTTCTCCAGCACGGTCACTGGGTAAAACGCGCCTTTGCCAGATGGTTTTTCGCCGCCGCAGAGGATTTTTGCGCCTTTACGCACACTCTGCTCCACCTGCTCGTGGAGAGCATCGCGAAGGTCAACTCGCGCCATGGGGCCTAAGTGAGTGTCATCTGCCCTGGGGTCGCCTACCTTCAGCGCCTTCATTTTTTCCACAAAACGCGCTTTGAACGCTTCATAGTTAGCGTCGGTCACTACGAAGCGTTTTGCAGCCACACAGGTCTGTCCGGTATTAAACACACGGCCAGTGACACAGGTTTTGACGGCAACATCGAGATCGGCATCATCCAGCACCAAATAGGCATCGTTTGAGCCCAACTCCAGTACGGTTTTTTTCAGGTGTTCGGCGGCTTTTGCCGCTACTTTACGTCCTGCACCATCACTACCCGTAAGCGTGACGCCACGAACCGCCTTGTGTGCAATCACCTCATCAGATACATCGTGAGAGACAATGATCGTGCGGAAAACGTTTTCTGGTAGGCCAGCCTCACGGTAAATCTTTTCGAGCAGTAGGCCACTGCCAGTGACATTCTCAGCATGTTTTAGTAGCACGCTATTACCCGCCATAATGTTGGCGATGGAGTAACGCACTACTTGATAAGCGGGGAAGTTCCACGGCTGTATGCCATAGATAACGCCCATAGGAGAGTAAGTAACAATGCCACGCTCGCCGTTGCTGGGGTTGCGCTGTTCGTCAGCTAATATAGTGGGGCCATGTTTCGCGGTGTAATTACATATACCCGCGCAAAGCTCGACTTCCTGGCGGGCTTGGCTGGGTAGCTTGCCCATTTCATTCACCATCAGTTCGGCAAGCTCTTCTTTATTGGCGTTAAGCGCTTCGCCAATGGCTTTGACTACCTTAGCGCGCTGCTCAAGTGGTTTAAGTCGCCAATCAAGAAACGCTTCATGGCTAGCCTCGACAATCTGCTTGGCCTGGCTGGCATCCATTAGCGCATAAGTCTCAAGCGTTTCGCCGGTGGCCGGGTTGACGGTGGTGATGCTGTTGCTCATAAGATCTCCTATCTTTTGATCAACGGGGCGTTAAAGAATAGACCAGTTATTAGCCGACTGGTCTATTAATGTTGATTCTCCACTCTAGTAGAAAAACGCCGGTTTGCCCAAATTGATTGTTAGCGTCTTAACTACAGCGCTCCCTCTAGGGCAGTCATCGGTAAAAAATGTTCCGTTAAACTTGCGCGTTAAGGTAGGCTACTCAAATATTGGCCCACCGGCCTCTTCGCCCCATACCTCTTCCAGGCGATTGTCCCGACCACAGCTCAAGCGATAGAACCGATAGCGTAGTGGATTCTTTTGATAGTAATCCTGGTGGTACTCTTCAGCTTCCCAAAACTCGCTGGCGGGAGTTATTTCAGTCGCTATAGCCTGGCCAAAGCGCCCTTCCATGTCAGCCTTCGACGCTTCTGCTAGTTTCCGCTGTTCTTCACTATGGTAAAAAATGGCTGAGCGGTACTGGTCGCCGCTGTCGCAAAACTGGCGGTCTACGGCGAAAGGATCAATATTGCGCCAGAAAATCTCTAACAACTGCTCGTAGCTGATTTGGCTGTCATCATAGCTGATTTGCACTACTTCGATGTGGCCAGTGCCGCCGCGAGAAATTTGTTCGTAGCTAGGGTTTTCAAGCTCGCCGCCCATATAACCAGAAGTAGTGGCGCTGACGCCGGGCTGCTTATCGTAGGGAGGTTCCATGCACCAAAAACAGCCGCCAGCAAACGTAGCTTCCGCATTAGACTGAGCATGGAGTGGCGTGCTGGCGAGACCTGCGGCAGCTATGACACACAGCGTTAAGGGCTGAGATAAGGGGCGAAAAAGCTGGAATCGAATCATGGTAATCACTCCAGTAGACGTAGTGAGTTATCGCTCGCTGTAGAGTCAATTAGTGGCAACGGTGGCGACTACCTTACATAACCTATTCGCTACCCCAGCCGGTAAGGCCATACTGTGTCTAACGTATCCAGGGCTGCTTTGAGCGCCGGTTCCGCAGCGCGTTCTTTGCGCCATATCATGCTAAGTGCGCAGGGCAGGCGCACATTTTCGGCTACAGCCAAACCGCTTTCCTGGCGTTCGGCCATTGCCAGCGCATCCCTTGCTAAGCTTAGACCCACTCCCGCACGGACTAAATCCAGCATACAAGCTTCTTGATCTACTTGGGCAACCCTATTCGGCGTGGCGCCACTTGAGGTTAGGACGCGATCTAGCAGTCGGTGGTGCGCTGAGACTGGGGGAGTGACTATCCAGGGAAGCTTGGCTAGAGCTTCCCAGCGAGTATCTAACAGTTTGGTTTCCCAGCCTGCTGGAGCAATGACGTGGTAGTGGAAGTGGGTCAGCTCACGCCAAGCAAGGAGGTCGCTTCCTGAACCCTCACCGGGAGGAGCGAGAAAAAAGCCTACATCCAGTTCGCCTTGCTCCACCCTCGTTAATACGTTGCCACTCATTCCGTGATGCAACTCGGTTTCCAGTTGAGGGGCGCGGGCCATCAATCGGCTGAGAAATTTGCCCAGGCGAATAAATTCCGGATCAACAATCGTGCCGATTTTTAGTTTTCCACGCAGGGTGCTGTGCAATGCGCTAGCGCGTTGCTCAAAGGCCAGGGCGCTGGCCAGGGCATTTTCTGCGGCGGGTAATAACGCATAGCCATCGGCAGTGAGCGTTAACCCCTGAGGGCGACGGGTGAATAGGGTTAACCCTAAGTGCTGCTGAAGCTGCTTCAACTTTAGACTGACGGCGGGTTGAGTCAGGCAGAGCTGGTCAGCTGCCCGTGAAACGCTTCCGGTACGTGCGACGGCTACAAATGCCCGTAGCGCAGAGTTTTCTTGCATAAGCGAGCACCTGTTGTCGCTGTGTTATTTGAAAAGCTTATATCCTGGTTAAAAAATACTCAATTGATTGCCTCGCAGGGCTGGTTAATCTGTCGATACTTAATTCGTTATTTTAATCTGCTTATAAAGGTAGCCACATGACAACAACCACTATTAACCATTTCATTAATGGGCAGATCAGCCAGGGAAGCTCGAGTCTTTCGCAAAATGTATTTAATCCTGCGACGGGTAACGTCACCGGAAACGTGGTGCTCGCCTCTGCACACGATGTTGATAGTGCTGTGCAAGCCGCTAAAGCGGCATTTCCTACTTGGGCAGACACCCCACCCATTCGCCGGGCACGGGTAATGTTCAAGTTTTTGGAGCTGCTCAACACCCATAAAGATGTGCTGGCGGAAGCAATTACTAAAGAGCATGGCAAAGTGTTTACCGATGCCCAGGGCGAAGTTGCCCGCGGGATTGATATCGTTGAATTCGCTTGCGGTATTCCCCAGTTGTTAAAGGGCGATTATACGGAGCAGGTAAGCACCGGGATTGATAACTGGACCATGCGACAGCCATTGGGCGTGGTAGCGGGTATTACGCCGTTCAACTTCCCGGTTATGGTACCGATGTGGATGTTCCCGATTGCGATTGCTACGGGCAATACCTTCATCCTCAAGCCTAGTCCGCTTGACCCCAGTGCTTCGCTGATGATCGCCGATCTGCTCAAGCAGGCAGGGCTGCCGGATGGCGTATTCAACGTGGTTCAGGGCGATAAAGACAGCGTTGAAGCGTTGATCGACCATCCGGATGTTAAAGCGTTGTCATTTGTTGGTTCTACGCCGATTGCTAACCTGATTTACGAGCGCGGCGCTAAGCACGGCAAGCGGGTGCAAGCACTGGGTGGCGCTAAAAATCATATGGTCGTGATGCCAGATGCCAACCTGGATAAGGCGGTGGATGCCCTGATTGGTGCTGCCTACGGCTCGGCGGGCGAACGTTGTATGGCAATCAGCGTGGCGGTGCTGGTGGGCGATGTGGCGGATGGTGTGGTAGCTCAGTTGGCTGAACGTGCCAAGGCGCTGAAAGTTAAGGACGGCATGCAGTTGGATGCGGAGATGGGGCCGATTGTTACCCGCCAGGCCCATGAGCGGATTACCGGTTACATCAATAAAGGCATAGAGGAAGGCGCACACTTGGTGGTGGATGGCCGAGAATTCGATGCCGCGCAAACTGGTGACGGCTGTGCTGAAGGCTTCTGGATGGGCGGCACTCTGTTTGATCATGTCACCCCTGAGATGACCATATACAAAGAAGAGATATTCGGCCCAGTGCTGGCTTGTATTCGAGTGCCGGATATTGCCACCGCCATTCAGCTGATCAATGACCATGAATTTGGTAATGGAGTGAGCTGCTTCACTGAGAGCGGTAGTGTTGCACGGGAATTTGGTCGCCGTATTCAGGTGGGCATGGTCGGTATCAATGTGCCCATTCCGGTGCCTATGGCGTGGCATGGGTTTGGCGGCTGGAAGCGTTCGCTGTTTGGCGATACGCATGCTTATGGCGAAGAGGGCGTGCGTTTCTATACCAAACAGAAATCCATTATGCAGCGTTGGTCAGACTCGATTGATTCAGGCGCTGAGTTTGTGATGCCTACGGCGAAGTAACGCCATCACGTTACGGGAACCAGTTCATGTCACATGCTGCTAATAACTTCGATTATATTGTGATCGGCGCAGGCACCGCAGGGTGCCTGATGGCTAATAGACTCAGTGCTAATCCAAATAATAAGGTGCTGCTAATTGAAGCGGGTGGGCCGGATAACTACCACTGGATTCATATCCCGGTGGGCTATCTTTACTGCATTAACAACCCGCGCACAGACTGGCTGTTTCGTACTGAGCCTGACAAAGGGCTCAATGGTCGCTCACTGATTTATCCTCGGGGTAAAACGCTAGGTGGCTGTTCCAGTATTAATGGCATGCTTTATCTACGTGGTCAGGCACGCGATTACGATCACTGGGCCGAGTTGACCGGCGATGATGCCTGGCGGTGGGACAACTGCTTGCCAGATTTCATGAAACACGAAAACCACCACCGTTTGGATGAAGGCGGTGATGGCGACGCCGATCATCGCCGTTATCATGGCCATGGTGGCGAATGGCGGATCGAAAAACAGCGCTTAAGCTGGCAAGTGCTAGATGATTTCGCTGAAGCGGCGGTGCAAGCGGGTATTCCGCGCACTGACGATTTCAATCGTGGTGATAACGAAGGCGTTAACTATTTTGAGGTCAACCAGCGCAATGGCTGGCGCTGGAATACTTCTAAAGCGTTTTTGCGGCCGATCAAGCAACGCACCAATCTAACGATCTGGCACTCTACCCACGTCAATCGTCTGCTATTTGAACCACAAGATGGCCAGCCACGCTGCACGGGCGCTGAGCTTTTGCGTGAAGGCACAACGATCAACGTGACAGCCAATAAAGAAGTTGTGCTGAGTGCTGGCGCTATCGGTTCGCCACAGATTCTGCAGCTTTCCGGTATTGGCGCGCCGGAGTTATTACAACAACACTGTATTGAGGTGGTGTCAGCGCTACCCGGCGTAGGCGAAAACTTGCAGGATCACTTGCAGATTCGCTCCGTCTATAAAGTAAAAGGGGCAAAAACGCTGAACACTATGGCCAGTACTCTGTTGGGTAAAGCCATGATTGGTTTAGAATACGTGCTGAAACGTCGGGGGCCGATGAGCATGGCGCCTTCTCAGTTATGTATCTTTACGCGTAGTTCTGACGAGTATCAGCACGCTAACATCGAGTACCACGTACAGCCATTAAGCCTTGATGCGTTTGGCCAGCCGTTACACGACTTCCCGGCGATTACTGCCAGTGTCTGCAACCTTAACCCTACAAGCCGTGGCTCGGTAAGGATCAAAAACCGTGATCCACAAACGGCGCCCGCCATAGAGCCTAACTATCTGAGCACCCAAGAAGACCGCAAGGTGGCGGCAGACTCATTACGGGTTACGCGGCGGATTGCCGAGCAGCAGGCATTCGCTAAGTATCAGCCAGAAGAGTTTAAACCTGGCTTGCAGTATCAAAGCGACGAAGAGCTGGCCAAATTGGCGGGCGATATTGGGACCACGATCTTTCACCCCGTCGGGACGGCGAAAATGGGCCGTGACGACGATCCGGACGCCGTGGTGGATTCCAAGCTGCGTGTCAAGGGGGTGAGCGGGCTACGAGTAGTGGACGCCAGTATTATGCCGACCATTACCAGCGGTAATACCAACTCACCTACCTTAATGATTGCTGAGAAAGCAGCAGGGTGGATGGCAGTTGCGGATCAGTCATCATCCTGACATTTTTTTTCATCATTGTATTGACGTGCGGCTAAGTTAAGCGCATGCTGAATGCAGTTGGTTAGCAAGTCGAACGTTGTCAGCAGTATCGAAACGCCCAAGCGTTTAGTCTGGTGAAAGTTTCTTGTTCTACCCACTGCAACTCGGGTATTACCCGGCTCTACATCAAGCTACATCGAGGATTTCGATCATGGCAACTGGTACCGTTAAGTGGTTTAACGACACTAAAGGCTTCGGCTTCATTTCTCCGGACGACAATGGCGACGATCTGTTCGCGCATTTCTCTGAAATTCAAGCTGACGGCTTCAAAACTCTGCAAGACGGTCAGAAGGTTTCCTTCGACGTCACTCAGGGTAAAAAAGGCCTTCAGGCTTCCAACATCAAAGTTCTTTAATTAGAAACGATGATGTTCGCTGTTAGCGGTTAACGCTAATATGCTAAAAAACCCCGCGAAAGCGGGGTTTTTTGTTGCTGCTTAGTCAATACCCTGCACACGCCACACGCCACACGCCACACGCCACACGCCACACGCCACACGCCACACGCCACACGCCACACGCCCATATTCTTTTTTGTTCTTACTGTGTTTCTAAAAATAACTTTTTAGAATATCCTCGAGGCGGCACAATGCTCCTAAGATTTTAGGTTAGGGATGCAGGATATGTCGCTGGATGCTTGGATAGCCGTGGGGGTAGTGCTCACTATCTTCCCGTTAATGACACTGTCTCGATTGGGGCCAGACATTATTCTGCTTGGTGCCGTCGTGGTGTTAATGACCTTAGGTGTCATTGACCCTCAGCAGGCGCTGGGCGGTTTTTCTAACAGTGGCTTGTTCACCGTGGCCTTTATGTATGTGCTGGTTGCCAGTATTCGTGAAACGGGCGGCATTGACCTGATTATTCGCTATGTTCTGGGGCGTCCTAACAGTGAACGGGGCGCGCTTGTTCGGCTGCTGTTACCCGTGGCATCGCTGAGCGGCTTTCTCAATAACACGCCCGTAGTGGCTACCTACATCCCTGCTGTCATGAGCTGGAGTCGACGACTAAGGCTTTCTCCTCAACGGCTGTTAATGCCGCTCAGCTTTGCTTCCATTCTCGGCGGTACCATTACACTGTTTGGTACCAGTACTAACTTAGTTGTGCATGGTTTGTTAGTAGAGCGCTATCCCGCGCTTGAGATGGGTCTATTTGATTTAGCGTGGGTAGGCGTTCCTGTTGCGCTGGTGGGGCTTGCTTATCTTATCTTCTTAGGGCCACGCTTATTGCCCTCACGAGAGGGGATGTCGAAAGCGTTTGCTAACCCTCGCGAGTTCACTATCGAAATGGAAGTTGATCCTGCGGGAGTGCTGGTTGACCGTACGGTGGAAGAAGCTGGGTTACGCCATCTTCAAGAGCTTTTTCTAGTTGAAATTGAGCGTGCAGGTAATGTGGTGAGTGTGGTGGGGCCAGGCGAGCAGCTAAAGGCAGGTGACCGACTCGTTTTTGTGGGTACCTCGGATGCCGCTGTAGAGCTACAGCAGATTCGTGGACTCATCCCTTCTCGTGACGCCGCGTCGAGTTTGGAAAAAGAGTTTAAAGAGCGTCGCTTGGTTGAAGCGGTGGTATCGAACCAGTGCCAGTTTATTGGACAGCGGATTCGTGACGGCCGTTTTAGAACGCTATATGGCGCTGCTGTCCTAGCAATCTGTCGTGGCGGCGAGCGGGTAACCGGCAACTTAGGTCAAGTCCGTTTGCAACCTGCTGATGTGCTGCTGTTAGAAGCGCGCCCTCCGTTCATTGAGCGCCATCGCCAATCGAAAGACTTTCTTTTAATTAGCGAGTTGAACGGCTCAGCGCGGCCTGTGCATGAGAAAGCCCCGCTGGCTTGGGCGATTCTGTTGGGGGCGGTGCTGTTGGCGGCATTAGGTGTCTTAAGTATGCTCAATGCTGCCATGTTGGGCGCGGCGCTCGCGCTGTTAACCGGTTGTTGTTCCGTGGGCGCTGCTAAGCGTGGCCTGGATACGCAAGTGTTGTTGACCATTGCAGCATCGTTCGGGGTGGGGGCTGCGCTACAAACATCCGGCGCGGCGGATTTCCTGGCGGGCAATGTTCTATCGTTGGTGGCGGGTAACCCGCTGTTGCTATTAATTGCCACTTATTGCGTCGTGGCAATGTTAACCGAGTTGGTAACCAATAATGCCGCTGCGGTGATCATTTTTCCGGTGGTCATGGCAGCAGCAGAAAGCCTGGGGGTTAACCCGATGCCCTACGTGGTGGCGGTAATGTTTGCTGCCTCGGCGAGTTTTTTAACGCCAATTGGTTACCAAACGAACCTTATGGTCCATGGTCCTGGCGGCTACCGAGTTAGTGATTTCTTGCGTGTTGGTGGTGGCTTAAACCTTTTGACGGGCGCCATTGCCTTAACCCTTATTCCACTGGTTTGGCCGCTTTAAGCAGGCAAATGACTCGCCCAACGCGTCACTTTACGCTAGGGTGGCGCTTTTAACGTTAGCAAGGAAAGAGCCCATGACAGCCCCAGGCGAACTGATTATTGAACCGCAAAATGGTCAACCCGCCGATGCGTGCGTGTTTATTATTCACGGATTGGGTGCCGATGGGCACGATTTCGAGCCGCTAGTGCCAGCCCTGACGCTACCGGACTCAGCGCATGTGCGTTTTATTATGCCCCATGCACCGCGCTTGCCGGTCACTATTAATGGCGGCATGGTGATGCCCGCGTGGTACGATATTCTCGCTATGGACTTAGGGCGTCGGGTAGATGAAGTGCAGCTGAAAACGTCTGCCGAACGTATCCAGGCACTGATTGAAGAACAGATTGATCAAGGGATCGACAGCCGTCGTATTATCGTCGCGGGTTTTTCCCAAGGTGGCGCAGTCGCTTATCAGGCGGCACTTTCGTTCCCTCAGCCTCTTGGCGGACTGTTGGCTATGTCGACCTATTTTGCGACAGCCGATAGCATCGATGTAGCTGAATCCAATCGTGAGATACCCATCGAAGTGCATCATGGGAATTTCGACCCTATCGTTCCTGAGACTCTGGGTCGCAGTGGTGTCGAACGCCTAAAAGAAATGGGCTACACGGTTAATTATCGCCAGTATCCGATGGCGCATGCGCTATGCCCGCAGCAGGTAAATGATATTGGCAAGTGGTTGAGCGAGCGGTTGAGCTAAGTGGGTAAGCAGTACCGTGGTCGTAGAGCTGGCGTACCTAGTGATATCCCTCGTGAGGGGTGGCTCGATATTATTTGGCGTGTAGTGCGTGCTGCACGTCGGGATCGGATTACTATCTTTGCTGCGGGCATCGCTTTTTATGCCCTGCTGGCGCTATTTCCGACCATTGCCGCCGTTATTTCTCTTTGGGGTTTGCTGTTTGATCCTGTTGAGGCAGGCCGCCAGCTTTACGAAATTAGCCGCTTTATGCCACCGGATGCGGCAAAATTAATTGACCAGCAGGCTCAAGAGGTGGTCGAGACGACAGAGTCTGGCAATGTGATGACAGCGCTTGCGGGGCTGTTAGTTGCCATGTACATCGCATCGAAAAGTGTTTCTGTGTTAGTGGTTGGCTTAAACGTAGTGTATGGCGAACACGAAAAGCGCCCGTTATTGCTGCGTGGTGTCGTGCTGGTATCGTTGACCTTTGGCTTGATCATAATGACGCTAGTGTCACTAGGGTTTATCGCCATTGTGCCGATAGTGGTGGATGCGCTGACGATTGAGCCACCGCTGGATAGTATTTTGAAATGGCTGCGTTGGCCCGCGCTGCTGTTACTGATGAGCGTGCTTATTGCTTTGCTGTATCGTTACGCGCCTTATCGGCGTTCTGCCCAGTGGTGCTGGTTAAGCTATGGCACGCTGTTTGCCACCACTATGTGGTTATTAGGCTCAGGCGGCTTGTCGCTTTACGCACGTTACTTTTCTACCTTTAGTGAGCTGTATGGCTCTCTTGGTGCTGTTGTGGCGCTAATGCTGTGGTTTTGGCTGTCAGCGTTTGTGGTGCTGTTTGGTGCCGAACTTAACTGCGAAATGGAGCGCCAGACCTGCAACGACACAACGGTGGGAGCTGCTCGCTCTATTGGCGAGCGTCAGGCATTTGCTGCCGACACGGTGGGCGTGGAAAATCCCTGGAATAGCGAAAATGTTGATGCGCGACGCCAGTTGCAGGATAAATGACCCCGACAGCGATGTGCACCAATCAACACCGCCCAGCCAAGCTGAGCGGTGTTGTTTAGTGGAAGTGTGGAATCGGTAGGGTTTTTGCGGCAAACGTTACAACAGCTCTTCGGCAGCCAGCGCCAAGCGTGAACGTTCAACGCTTTTCAGGGTGATGTGCCCTGCATGGGGCCAATCCCTGAATCGTTCGACAACAGCCGCCATGCCACAGGTGTTAGCGGTGAGGTAGGGCGTGTCGATCTGGCCCACGTTGCCTAAACAGACAATTTTGGTATTTCGACCCGCTCGGGTTACCAGTGACTTCAGTTGTTTGGGGGTGAAGTTTTGTGCCTCATCAATGATCAAGAACGTATCGTTTAAGGTACGCCCACGCATAAAGCTTGGTGCGCGAATCTGTACCCTAGAGCCAATTAACTGCCGAGTCGCACCATTATCCCAGCTAGATTCCCCTTCTTCGTTACGCAATAGGTTGTCCATATTGTCGTGGAAGGCGCCCATCCACGGTGACATTTTCTCCTCTTCGGTGCCTGGTAAGAAACCAATATCTTCGCCCATGGGGATCGGTGCACGGGTAAACACAATGCGCTCAAATAGTTTGGCATCCAGTGTTTGCTGGAACGCTGCGGCGAGTGTCATAAAGGTTTTGCCGGTGCCTGCATTACCAGCAATGGTGACCAGATCAATGTCTGGATCCATCAGTAGGTTGAGGGTGAAGTTTTGGCGGCTGTCGTGAGCATGAACGCCCCATACGCCCGCATGGTGACGGTAGTTGGTAAGTAGCTGTAGTCGGGCAGATGACGGCGAAAGCTCACGGACAATGGCTTCAAACTCAGCGCCATTTTCGCTATCGGAGACCAGCATGCCGACATGCCAATGGCGAGGCATGTTGCCACTTAGCTGATAAAAGGTGTGGTGGTCGACACGTTCAACGGTGACGTCGACATTGAGCGCTTCCCACAGCGAAGCACCATCCTGTCCGGCAGTGGCGTAAACCTGTGCGCCTTCAATCATGGCATCGCTGTCAGAATAGGCGCGATCATTCAGGTAATCTTCCACCGGCACTTTTAGCGCGGCAGCTTTCACCCTCAGGTTGATATCTTTAGTGATCAGGATGACGGAAGCATCCGGACGCTCATCGCGTAACCGGCAGGTTTCCGCCAGAATACGGTTGTCGGGGTTGTCATCAAGGGAGTCGAAGGGTTTAAGGTCGTTGTAGCACAAAAAATGGAGGCGGCCTGATTCTCCACTGATGCGAGGAATAGGAATGCCTTTCTGAATTTCGTCGAAGGTGACTTGGCTGGTTAAATCGGAAAGCGTACGGCTAATTTGGCGCGCCGTACGGGCGATCTCTCTGATGCCGTTTTTATGCTTGTCTAGCTCCTCGAGAACAGTCATGGGGATAACAACGTCGTGCTCATCAAAATGGTAGAGCGCGGCGGGGTCGTGGATAAGGACATTCGTGTCTAGGACATACAGCCTAGTCGCTTTCTTATCGAGTCGTACCATCGTGGAAACTACTCCTTAGTTGACGGCAACATCGACACTGGCAGATGCACTTTACGCTTAGATGACACTCACCTGTGCCGGTTCTCTAGCGTGTCCTTTTGATCTCCTTATGTAGCACTTTTTTACAAGTTCCTTAACAGAGTGGAAGGCATAAGCAATTTTTTCCAATGCTCTATTTCAACGTTATGACAAAGTATCACCGAGTCGTGCCTAAAAAGCGTGACACCTTGGTTAGCAGCGCGGTAGCGACCACGCCCAGACTTTCACCTTCTACGTAGCGATAATAGTGGCTGTCCAGGGCGAGGTCATGATTTAGCGCGCAAAGCTGATGGCTTTCTATGGCTTCTTTCACTAATGGATAGGGTAGTAGTGCCCAGCCAGTGCCATTGATAGCGGCATCGCGAATGACCTCGAACATGGTCAGCCCTAGGTAGTTTGTCGAAAAAAGTGCCTCACTGACTAGCTTATCGCCCTGCTCATAGGTTAAGCACACCTGAGTATATTGGGCGAGATCATCGCGGGTAACGCTGGGTAAGCGGCTTAGTGGGTGCGAGGTTGCCGCTACTAGGCACATGCTCACCGGGGCTAGATTACTAGCACTTACGTCGGCCCCTTCAGCGGTATACAAGCCAAAGGCGATATCGACGGTTTGGCGAAGGACGAACTGTGGGTGCTCTTGAGGAGGCAATAAATATACCGAGATGGCCGTAAGCGGATAGCGCTGCTTTAAATCGTGCATGACTTGTCGCCAAAATGCTTCAGGCAACGCATCATCCCTGGCAATGCACAGCTGGCTTTCTACGCCTTGCAGGTGCTGTTGGCAGTGTTTTTTTATTCGGCTGGCACTTGTCAGCAGGCGGTAGCAGTCCGGCAGCACGCTTTCACCTACCGCCGTGAGCTGTAGGCTATTGCCTGAGCGCTCGAACAACACGACCCCTAGGCTATCCTCTAAAGCATTCACTGTGGCACTGAGGGTGCTGCGCTTTATCCCTGTGTGCCGCGCGGCCGCTGCAAAGGAGCCGTGTTCAGTAACGTCAATAAACGCCTGCACTTGTTCTGCGCGCATAGGTTACTCCGTGGAGAGCCAAAAAAGTTGGCGCTGAGCGATTGGTGAAACGTGAGTGTACTCACTATTATGCGCTGGGTTTAACACACTTTACTGGAGTATTTCGCGTGACCCCCTTTGTCGCCGAGCGTCGTGCGCTCAGATTCTCTGCTGTCTCAGCCAGCCTGTTTGCCTTTACCGGTCTTGCGCTTGGGCTTGCCAGTGGATCAATTACTGTTTTATTCGATAGTGGCTATTCGCTATTAAGTTTAGTGCTGGCATCGCTGTCGTTGTTTGCGTTACAGCAAGCGAGCAAACCTGCCGATGATCATTACCCCTTTGGGCGGCTGACCGTAGAGCCGTTGGCTGTACTGCTTAAAGGCGTAGTGATCGCGTTAGTGTGTCTGTTCTCAATGGTGTCTGCTGTGTGGAGCCTTGCACAAGGCGGGCGGCTGGTAACGTTAGATCTTGCGCTGATGTTTGGCGTGGTGAATGTGGCAGGTTGTTTACTTTCTTGGTGGTGGTTGAAGCGCTATGCCCGAATTGCGCGTTCATCACTGCTGGCCGCCGAGCTGCGCCAGTGGCAAATGGATACATGGCTGAGTGCCGCTGTGATGCTGGGCTTTGCGCTTACGTGGGGGTTAACGTTTACCCCTTGGGCTCATCTAGCGCGTTTTGCTGACCCTGTGATGGTGCTGATTATCGCCGGATACTTCTTACCAATTCCTATTCGCATGGTACGCGGTGCGCTGCGCGAATTGATGTTTGGCAAACCATTAGACAGCGTTCGTCAGGACGTGGTGCAAGAGGTAGCAGATTTTGATATTACCAACGAAGACGTGCGTTTAGCCCAAGTTGGTAGTTTTTTAATGGTAGATATTCAGTTAGATAAGCAGCAAATCAATGATGCTGAAGAAATTGTCGAAAGTGTGGAGCAGCATTGTAAGCTGCGTAACTTGCGTGCAGTGACCAGCATTACATTAGTTACTTAATCCCCCGGCTTTTTGCTAGTAACGTTTAGTCACTTACTCTCTTTTGAGGTTTATCTTTGCGCTGAGTGCTTGTCATCCCTTCAAGTTCCTCTGCGCTCTTGGAGCCATGCATGTCTTTGGATATGTCTTTGGACAGATCTTGGGACAGGCCTTTGGAAGCGTCATAAAGTTCGCTAGGCTTTTTTTCACCACGCTTGGCAGAAAGCACCGCCCCCCGCAGCTTTCTGCTGTGCTTTGGAAGTTGCTTTAATATCACTGACGCCTGTCAGTTGACTTTATTAAACCAATCACGATATTAAACTTGGTAGAGAGAAGTGTCCTTTTCAGACGAGCTGATGATGTTAACTTAAGAGAATTACATGACACCGGCGATTAATAGCGCGAAACATGCAGGCATTGCGTTTCAGATCCATGAGTATCAACACGATGCTGCTGCGCAATCTTACGGGCTGGAGGCAGCTGAAAAACTGGCTGTTGCCGCTCAGCAAGTGTTTAAAACCTTGGTCGTTACCCTAGATGGTAAGCAGCTGGCCGTTGGTATTGTACCGGTCACCAGTCAACTGGGGTTAAAGCAAATTGCTAAAGCGGCAGGGGCGAAAAAAGCGGCAATGGCGGCGCCCGCTGACGTGGAGCGGGCCACAGGGTATGTGCTTGGTGGCGTTAGCCCGCTGGGCCAGAAAAAGCGTCTGCCTACGTTTATCGACGACTCGGCGCAGACATTTTCGACACTTTATGTAAGCGCGGGGCGACGTGGGCTGGAGATTGAGCTGACTCCGAACGACTTAGCAGCGTTATGCCAGGGGCGTTTTGCAGCGCTAGCAACGGCTCTTTCCTAATTTCTGATCTACTATCTAGGGGGCTAGCAACCACTCATCTATGAGCCTAGTAGCCGCTTATGTTGTACCGTTCGCCTATCCTTGCCAAGGCATAGATGGGTGCTTTCTGGTATGGTGCTTCACATTATGGGTTTGCTGGGCAATATAGCCCCTTCAGGATAATTTTGTGTCTGACACTTCTTTTGCATCGCTGGCGCTCTCTCCTGCGCTTTTAAGCAATTTAGATTCCCTTGGCTATCACGCAATGACGCCTGTACAGGCGCAAAGCCTGCCACCGATGTTGGCGGGGCGTGATGTGTTGGCCCAAGCCAAAACGGGGTCGGGAAAAACCGCTGCCTTTGGCTTGGCGCTGCTGGCTGAGTTGCGTGTGGAAGCGTTTGCTGTACAGGGCCTTGTGCTGTGCCCCACCCGAGAACTCGCCGACCAGGTAGCCGAAGAGCTACGCCGTTTGGCGCGTGGGTTGCCCAACGTTAAAGTGCTTACCCTATGCGGCGGTGCGCCGTTTGGGCCGCAGTTAGGCTCCTTGGAACATGGTGCGCATATTGTCGTGGGCACGCCGGGACGTATCGACGAGCATTTGCGCAAAGGCTCGTTGACACTGGGGTCGCTTACCACCTTGGTGCTTGATGAAGCCGATCGTATGCTCGATATGGGCTTTCAAGACACCATTGATGCGATCATTGATGAGACCCCCGCTGATCGCCAAACGCTGCTGTTTAGTGCGACATTCCCAGACGATCAGGCGTCAGGTGGCCTGACTGCTATGACCCGCGGCATTATGCGTGAGCCAGTAATGGTCAAAGTGGCCGAGGTTCACGATGCCACTACGATTGATCAACACTTCTATGACGTTGCTAATGAAGAGGCGCGTTTTGCAGCTCTTCAGCAGCTGCTACTGGTTTATCGGCCAGCGACCAGCGTGGTGTTTTGCAACACTAAACGCGAAACTCAGGCGGTGGCTGAGCAACTGGTGGATGCCGGCTTTAGTGCCGTGGCGCTCAACGGCGACTTAGAGCAGAAAGATCGTGATCGTCGCCTAATTCTGTTTGCTAACCAAAGTGCGTCTATTCTAGTAGCAACGGATGTTGCTGCGCGTGGTTTAGATATTGCCCAATTAGACGCGGTGTTTAATTATCAGATTGCCCGTGAGCTTGATGTTCACGTGCATCGCGTAGGGCGAACCGGGCGCGCAGGGGCTAGCGGCATTGCCTGTACGCTAGTCACACCTAAAGAGCATTATCGGCTGGAGCGTTTGGAAGGCTTGCTAGAACAATCGATTACCACCGAACCCTTGCCCAAACCCCAGCATTCAGCGCCCTTTGAGCCGCCTATGGCAACACTGCAGTTGGCGGGGGGTAAGAAAGACAAGTTGCGCCCGGGG
Organism: Vreelandella venusta; assembly: GCF_007989605.1. Taxonomy (GTDB): domain Bacteria; phylum Pseudomonadota; class Gammaproteobacteria; order Pseudomonadales; family Halomonadaceae; genus Vreelandella; species Vreelandella venusta. Next base: position 299,991 of record NZ_BJUL01000001.1, read on the forward strand.
GATATCCTGGGGGCGCTAACCAGCGAAGGTGGCCTGCGTGGTGATCAGGTAGGCAAAATTAAAGTGCTGGCCCGCAGTGCTTATGTGGCGGTGGAGTATGGTGCTGTTCAAAAAGCCCAGGCCAAACTTGAACGTGACAAGCTTAAAGGGCGCGCTTTCCGCGTTCGCCGTATTCGCTATTGATCTATTAATGAGTGTGCACAGATAGTAAAGAGGAGCCGACGCAGCTAACCATGAAAATCCCTAAGCGATTACAGCCCCTGGTCGATGATGGAATGATCGATGAGGTGCTGGTGCAGTTAATGAGTGGTAAAGAGGCGCAGGTATATGTCGTGCGCTGCGGCGAAGAAGTACGTTGCGCCAAGGTCTTTAAAGAAGCTAAACAGCGTAGCTTTAAGCAGGCCGTGCAATACCAAGAAGGGCGCAAGGAGCGTAATAGTCGTCGTTCGCGCGCCATGGCCAAAAAGACTCGCTACGGTCAAAAAGAGCAGGAACAGGCGTGGCTGAATGCAGAAGTCGATGCGCTGTATCGTCTTGCTGCCGCAGATGTGCGCGTGCCTGAGCCGCATGGTTTTGTTGATGGCGTACTGCTCATGGAAATGATCAGCGATGCCGAGGGTAACGTAGCACCACGTTTAGGCGAAGTGACACTAACCGAGGAGCAAGCGCTGCGCTACCACGCCAAAGTGATTCAAGACGTAGTGCGAATGCTATGCGCAGGATTGATCCATGGCGACTTGTCTGAATTCAACGTGTTGGTTGATGCAGAAGGGCCGGTGATTATCGATTTGCCCCAGGCGGTGGATGCAGCGGGTAACAACAGCGCGGCGGCAATGCTAGAGCGCGATGTGGATAATATGCGCGCCTATTTCGGTCGTTTCGCCCCTGAGCTACTGACTACCCGTTACGGTAAAGAAATGTGGGCTTTATATGAAGCAGGCAAGCTACATCCCGATAGCAAGCTGACTGGCCATTTTGAGCTTGATAGCCACATAGCCAATGTCGATGAGCTATTGGAAGTGATTGATGATGCCATTGAGGAAGAGGCTGATCGTCAGGCGCGCATCCGCGGTGATGATGACGAAGATTAAAAATAGCAGTACTTAACACCTAATATCAGTGACTTAAAGTCTAGTACTTAACAACTAGCACTTAACAACTAGCTCATAACACCCGAAAGCCCTTAGCAGTGGTAATCTAACGTCTACGATTAGCAGGTTAACAATTGCGTTTTAACGTTAAAGGTTAGGGTGGAGGAGAGCGTGAAGGAGAGCGTGAAGGGCATCCGTGTCAGCGCAGAAAGTGCAAAGGGACTTGTAACATCGCTTACCGTAGGCGCCGTGGGCGGCATCGTTTTTCATCTCTCCGGTTTACCGCTAGCCTGGATGCTAGGCCCGCTGATTGCCAACCTGCTGGTATCGGCAAAAGGAATTAGCGTTGGCGTACCGGAGCCGCTGCGCAACGTATTTTTAGCGGTCATGGGGTTGGTGCTGGGCAGTCAAGTAACGCCGCAGCTTGCCCATCGTGTGCTGGACTGGCCAATCTCGGCAGCACTCTTGCTGGCCGGTGTTGCGGCATCCACCGCGGTTGCCGCGGCGTGGTATCGTCGCTGTGGCTTCGACCCGGTCAGTGCTTGGTTTGGTGCATCGCCAGGAGCCATGACAGCAATGATTATGCTTGGCGATCAATGTGGCGGCGACCCGCAACGCATCGCCATTGCCCAGTCACTACGTATTATTCTCGTTATCCTGTTTCTGCCTCCCCTGTTTTGGGCATTTGAAGGCGGTGCAGGTGACATTGGGCCAGCCCAGGCTACCCTTGAGCACGGCTGGATGCTGCTCACTATTCCTTTCTTATTACCGGTGGGCCGGTGGCTGCGCATTCCAAGTTCGGCGTTACTTGCGCCGCTTATTATGGCGGCCTTGCTCTCTGGGTTTGGGCTGGCCAGCCTTACCTTGCCTAGTTGGGGAATGAACCTCATGTTATGGGTGTTGGGTAGCGCGATTGGCTCGCGTTTTCAAGGCATGACACGGCGCCTGCTCGGGCGTTATTTATGGCAGTCGGGGGTGGCGACGCTGCTGGCACTGGTGGTGTTAGCACTGTTTGCTGAACTGATCCATCAGCTGTTGGGCGTGCGCCGTGACGTAGCCCTATTAGCGCTGGCTCCCGGTGGCATCGGTGAAATGGCTATTCTTGCTGTTGCGCTGAATATCGACCCTGTGTTTGTAGCATTTCACCACTTACTGCGTATGGTCACACTGATGATCGTGGCTCCTTTTTGGGCTCGTTGGCTATTGCGTCGCCACTCTTCTTAACTACGTCTGTCTACCAAGGTAACGAAAGGACTTTCCATGTTGTCACGTACGCTAGCACCGCTGTTCCGTTACTTTGAAACGCGGGTGAACCCCTATCCTGAAGGTGAGGTTGCCACGCCACCGAAAGGTCTGCTGCCGTTTATTTGGCATTTTTCGCGCCCTGTATGGCCGTGGCTATTGCTGATGTCGGTCGCGACTGCCTTGGTTTCTGCGGCGGAGGTGGTGTTTTTTAGTTATATGGGCGACTTGGTCGATTGGTTGGGTAGCGTAGATCGAACGAATTTCTGGTCTGATCACGGACTTTGGCTGGCAGGCGTGGGCGTGTTAGTGATTATCGGCCTGCCACTACTGGTACTGGCGCAGTCTCTGGTGACCCACCAAAGCATCTTCGGTAACTACCCGATGATCGGTCGCTGGCTTTCTCACCGCCATATGCTTAGCCAAAGCTTGGCCTTTTATCAGGATGAGTTTGCAGGGCGGGTGTCGCAAAAAGTCATGCAAACAGCGTTAGCCATTCGTGAGACGGTCACCAAAGTGATGGATCTACTGGTTTACGCCATTGTGTACTTCACCGGGGCAGCAATTTTATTAGGCCGTGCAGACCCATGGTTACTATTGCCGTTAGCAGTTTGGTTGGTTGGCTATTTAGGCATTATGCGCTTTTTCGTCCCGCGCTTGCGCGACGTTTCGATGGCTCAGGCCGATGCCCGTGCCCAGATGACAGGGCGCGTGGTTGATAGTTACAGCAATATCCAAACGATTAAGCTGTTCGCTGATACCGAACGTGAACAGGGCTACGCCAAGGATGCGATGCAAGGTTTTATGGACACGGTGCATCGTCAAATGCGACTGGTCACCATCATGAGTGTCTGCCTGACGCTGCTAAATACGCTGCTACTGGTAGGAACGGCGGGTATGGCGATTAGCGCTTGGTATTTTGACGCTATTTCTCTGGGCGTTTTAGCGATTGCTATCGCGCTGGTAATGCGCATCCGCTTTATGTCGGATTGGATCTTATGGGAAGTGGCTGGCCTGTTTGAAAATATTGGTACGGTGCAGGATGGTATGAATACCATCGCCCAAGAGCCCACGATCAAAGATAAGCCCGCTGCCAAAGCGCTTGTGGTGCCCAATGGCGAAATTGTGTTTGATGCGCTGCGCTTTCAGTACGCCCAGGCGAAGGGGGAAAGTAAAAACGTCTTTGACGGGTTGAGCCTGACGATTAAACCTGGCGAGAAAATTGGCCTGATTGGCCGATCCGGAGCGGGTAAATCCACCCTGGCCAATCTGTTGCTGCGCTTTTATGACTTACAGGGCGGGCGTATCCTGATTGATGGACAGAATATTGCTGACGTTACCCAGACCTCATTACGTCATCAGATTGGCATGGTGACTCAGGATACCTCGCTGCTGCATCGTTCGCTGAGAGATAATATTCGCTACGGTAGCCCTCATGCTAGCGATGATGATGTGTGGCAAGCAGTGTGCCGCGCCCACGCAGATACGTTTATCAACGAGTTGGTCGATCCCAAAGGGCGACGCGGGCTGGATGCCCATGTCGGCGAGCGCGGTGTGAAACTATCCGGCGGTCAGCGCCAGCGTATTGCTATTGCTCGCGTGCTGCTTAAAAACGCCCCGATTCTGGTGTTGGACGAGGCTACCTCAGCGTTGGATTCCGAAGTGGAAGCCGCGATTCAAGAGCAGCTCGATGCGCTGATGGAGGGCAAAACGGTGATTGCCATTGCGCACCGACTTTCGACTATTGCGATGCTTGACCGATTAATTGTGGTCGATGAAGGTCGTATGGTGGAGAGTGGTACTCACCAAGAATTGCTGGCACAGAACGGTATTTACGCCAGCTTGTGGCAGCGCCAGTCCGGGGGCTTTTTGGGGCACGATCTTGATCTTGGCCTTGATACTGACTCCAGTGCCCTCATTTCATATTAGACCAGTCGTTTACTAGGCTTTTTAATACTAGTCACTGTGGACGACATGTGTTCAATAGGAGGTAGTGATGCAAGCCATTCAGCTTCGAGAGCCCGGCGGTTTAGCTAAACTGGACGTGGTTGAACTAACGACGCCAGGTGAGCCTGGTCCCGGTGAAATTAAAGTACGTCTGCACGCCAGTTCACTTAACTTTCATGACTATGCCGTGGTAGCAGGGATGATTCCCACCGCAGATGGCCGTATTCCCATGTCGGATGGTGCCGGTGTGGTCGAAGCGGTTGGGGAAGGCGTTAGCGAGTTCGCAGTTGGTGATGCCGTTGTGTCGACCTTTTTCCCTGATTGGCTGGAAGGGCCTGCGCGAGTAGGCGACTTTGTCACCACGCCAGGGGATGGCATTGATGGCTATGCTCGCGAGCAAGTTGTGGCTGCCGCTACCTCGTTCACCCATCAGCCGCAAGGTTATAGTCATGCGGAGTCTGCGACGCTGACGACCGCAGGCTTGACCGCTTGGCGAGCACTAGTCGTTGATGGTGGATTAAAAGCAGGAGACACCGTGCTGGTGTTGGGCACCGGGGGCGTTTCCATTTTTGCGCTACAGTTTGCCAAGATGATGGGCGCGCGGGTAATTGCCACATCGTCTTCTAATGAAAAACTGACCCGCCTGCGCGAGCTGGGCGCTGAACACACCATTAACTATAAAGAAACGCCTGACTGGGGCAAGGCCGTTAAGGCGTTAACGAATGGTGAAGGTGTCGACCATGTTGTTGAAGTAGGCGGCCCTGGTACGCTGCCGCAATCGATTGAGGCGGTGAAAATTGGCGGCCATATCGCGCTGATTGGTGTGCTAACCGGTCGGGAAGGCGAAATACCAACAGCCAAGTTGATGGCTAAGCAAGCTAAGCTGCAAGGTCTTATTGTGGGAAGTCGTCGTCATCAAATTGAGATGGTTCGTGCTATCGAAGCGGCTAATTTGAAGCCGATTATTGACCGTGAGTTTGCACTGAGTGACATTGCCGACGCCTTCCGCCATCAGGAGTCCGGTGAACACTTCGGTAAGATTTGTCTGACTTTCTAGCTAGGCAGTGCTTATTACTAGGTTGAGTTAACTTTTTTGGTTTTGGAATGTTGCCATTGCACGCCCACTGAGGAGTGGGTGTGCAAAAAAAGATCACGTTTCCAAGCGGCTGTACACGACCCCTTTGACTTCAAGTTCCCAAATATCATCATAAGGAACGGTGACTCCTTCGATATCACCCGGGTCCCCTGTGCTGTTTTTGATCTGCGTTTCAGGAATGACCTTTAACCCCGTAAAGCCAACATGTTGAATACGTGCGCTAAATCGATTTCCTTCGTGGTCGATCAGCACCCGTTCGCCTGCAATGCACTTTGAAAGCTTTTCATGCAGTTCTGCCATAGTGACGTTAACTACGCTCATTGTCGCCTCCTGCGCTTTGCTCTCATATAAGTTAGCTATTGTATAACGACTTTATTTTAGACGATAAGTTCGGCTAACCCCTCATGAGGCATGCTAACCTTAATCCACTTATCTATGTTCGAGGCGGCATATGACGCAGCGCTCAACGAAGTCTGCTTTTTCGCCATGGGAAGTGGTGGCGCTTGAGTCGTTTCAAACACCAGAACACACCCAAGCCAGCCAGTGGCGACGTAGTTGGCGAGCAGCAACTATGTGGATAGTGGGCAGAGAGGCCTCGGAACGCCAAGCAAAACAAGAGAGTGAGCTGCGTAAGTTGCCTGAAGTCGCGCTTTCGCACTGGGTGCCTGCTATTGACTGGACGCCCGCGGCTCGCGCGCTCAGCCAAGTAACGCAAGAGTATGTCGATGCGCCAGTCGTGTTGTTTATTTCACCACCTTATGGTGGCCATGGAGCTATCGTTAGCCATTGGGCGCAGCAGCAGGGCGTCAACTGCATATCTGCACCCACCCTCAACGAACTCACAGAAGGATGCCTAGAGTGGGTCGATCGCTGTGGCCACCAGCATCAGTGGGTAATCCCTGCCTTGGAGCGGCATTTTTTACGCCATACCCAAGGGCTACAAGGCGTTCGTGAATTATTAGAGCGGGCGTTAAGTGGTCGTTTGGGGCAGGGTGTGATTGGTTGTGATAGCTGGACGTATGCTTATTTGCAGCATGCAGTTGGCTTGGAAGGCGTCCCTGTGGTTACCCTGCAGGCGTTAGAGGGTGAGCAGCTAGCGCACTACTTTGCCCAGTTGGCGGACAATGGTGGCATCCGCCCGACGGTGTATAGCTCCCGTACTGGGCAACCAGTTCTTGCTGACGTGAGTGAAGATAGCGCTGATGGCGAGCGTTCCTGTAACGAGCGTTCCTATAAAGAGTTGCAACGCCTTGCCGCCCACTGTCGAGGGCATTTAGGTATTGCTTGGCACTACTGGCGAGAGCGACTGCGCGAACCGGCGGAAAATGGAGAGAGTGGTCGTTCACAAGAGCAGTCTCAAGGGCCGTCAAAAGAGTCTTCAAAAGAGCCTTCAAAAGAGCTATGGCTATTGGATGCATTGGCGGAAGCGGAGCTAGCGTCAGATATGAGGGATGTGGCAACGCTGTTGCTACATACACTGCTCATTCATGGGGGGCTAGAGGATCAAGCGTTAGGGTATGTGCTGCCCTTCTCGAGTCATGAAGCGCTAAACGCACGGTTAGCACTTGCTCGCCAGGGAATTCTCCGTTGCCATCAAGGGCGCTGGCAAGTCGACCCATTAAGCTACGCAAGCGTGCGACAACTGCTGGAATCGCGGAACTATCTAGTTGACCCGCTTTAGGAGCTGATATGGACGGTCAAGAGCAGTACGCCAAGCTGTTTAATGATATTGATAGTCAAGCGCTGATTACCTTAGGAGTCATTCTAGCGAGCACGGTGCTATTGATTATTGTCAGCCAGCGAGGGTTGAACTGGTTAGCCAATCGCTTGCATGGCCAAGTACGGTTTAGAGTATTTGCGCTGGTGCCACTCACCCGGTTATTGATTTTAATTACCGCACTGGCTGTGGCTGTACCTATCGTTATTGAGCCTTCATTGCGCAATATGGTAACGCTACTGGGGGCCATTGGCCTAGCGATAGGCTTTGCCCTAAAAGATTACGTAAGTAGCTTGATTGCCGGAGTTGTATCTGCCGTTGAATTGCCCTATCGGCCAGGGGATTGGGTCAACATTGAAGGGACTTACGGCGAAGTAAAGCACGTTGGCATGCGCACAGTAGAAATAGTAACGCCCGACGATGATTTGGTGGCGGTGCCTCATCTTAAACTTTGGGATTCCGCTATTTATAACGCTAACAATGGCGACGTTAGTCTTCAGTGCGTGGCAAGTTTTTATCTTCACCCGGAGCACGAAGCAGGCTGGGTGCGTAAAGCGTTACGAGACGTTGCGTTAACCAGTGCTTACCTTAAGTTTGATAAGCCGATTATTGTCGTCGCTGAGGAGAAACCCTGGGGCACGCATTACCGTATTCGCGCTTATCCGGTGGATCCTCGGCAGCAATTTTTGTTTATCACCGATTTGACCGTACGCGGTAAACAAGTGCTAAGTGCAGCGGGCGTTACGCCGGCATTGTTACCGCCTGATGCAGCCATGGACTCACAGGGTGCCACTAGTTAATGGCGGCGACCTGCGGCCGCCAGCGACATAAGTGCTGACGACCACAAGAGGGATGTATCAACCGAGTGACGGTTTAAGCCGTTGCTTCCGGTAGTTCGGCACTGTGGAAGACATTCTGAACATCGTCCAGCTCTTCGAGCATGCCCAGCAGTTTCTCGAACATCGCCACGTCATCGCCTTCGATGGGCGTGGTGGTTTGTGGTAAGAATTGGATTTCGTCTACTTCGAAATCAATCTCACCGAAAGCATCTAACAGCGCTTGTTTGGCTTTGGCGTAATCGGTATGCGGCGCAAACACCGTGATACGCTCCTCTTCCTGTTCAATGTCGGTAACGTCGACATCGGCTTCCATGAGGGCTTCAAGCACGGCTTCTTCATCACTGCCCGCAAACGAAAAAATCGCGCAGTGATCAAACATGTGACTAACGCTGCCAGGAGTGCCAATTTTGCTTTTCGTTTTGGTAAAGCAGCCGCGCACATCACCAAAGGTGCGATTGGGGTTGTCGGTCAAACAGTCGACGATCACCATCACGTTACCGGGACCAAAGCCTTCATAGCGCGCTGGTGAAAAGTCTTCGCCGCCTGCGCCGCTCGCTTTATCCAAGGCTTTATCGATAACGTGAGACGGTACCTGATCTTTCTTAGCACGCTCCATTAAACCGCGTAGCGCAAGGTTACCGTTTGGATCTGTGCCGCCTGCTTTAGCGCAGACGTAAATTTCACGCCCATACTTGCTGTAAACCTTGGTTTTCGCAGCGGCCGTTTTGGCCATGGATTCCTTACGGTTTTGAAACGCCCTACCCATATTGAAGTCCTTTATTAGCCATGAACCGCCTGCATAGCAGGCGTCATCGTTTTCAAAAAGGGGAAAATTTTACCCAACAGCGTACCATGCTAACAGCGTTATTTAAGGGGATAGATTTATTCGCTAAACGCTTGTGCGACTGTCGTATACTCAGCCAACCTACATTGTTGTCTTTCAAGGAGAGAAAAATGCCGTTGTCACTCTGGCTATCGCTGGCCGCTATCTGCGCCATGGGGGCGATGTCACCAGGACCTAGCTTGGCACTGGTACTGCGCCATACGCTAGGAGGTGGTCGCTTACCCGGCATGACGGCGGCGATTTTTCATGCGCTGGGCGTCGGGTTTTATGCGTTGCTTACCGTGTGGGGCTTAGGTGCGCTTATTGTGCGCCATCCAGATTTATTTCAACTAGTGACATGGTGTGGGGCGGCCTATTTAGCTTGGCTTGGGATAAAAGCACTACGGGCGGGCAGAGGTGGAGCGCTATCCCCGGATGCCGCAGTGACAACGCCACGCCAAGCTGCCAAGGAAGGGGTGCTGGTGGCGTTGGGTAATCCCAAGTTGATCATTTTCTTTGTGGCGCTATTAAGTCAGTTCGTGACGCCTGAAATGAGTGTGCTTGCCAAGGCAATTATCGTCGCAACTGCGATTATTATTGATGGGGGATGGTATGTGTTAGTAGCAGTGGGGCTTTCACACTCTCGCGTATTACCTTGGCTCCAGCGCCATGCCCACTGGATTAATCGAATCACCGGGGTGCTACTGATTGCACTGGCGCTGCGCGTTGTCGCAGGGCCGATTAGTTGATAAGCCGCACTGGTGTAACTGCCAATGCCGTGGCATGGTAAAGCCTATGCTGGTGGAGTCATTTAGGGGGCCTTGCGATGATGATTTATGAGCAGGATTGTTATACCCATCAAGGCAAGCCATTTAACTTGCGGGCGCTGCGCGGGCAGGTGTTGTTGGTCGTTAATGTGGCCAGTAAGTGTGGCTTTACCCCGCAGTTAAGAGAACTGGAAAGTTTGTACCAGCGCTACCGAGACCGTGGTTTTACGGTGCTTGGTTTCCCCTGTAACCAGTTTGGTAAGCAGTCGCCGGAGAGTGCAGAGGCTTTCTGTATCTTCGGCGAACAGCAGTTTGGCGTCAGCTTTCCACTCATGGAAAAAGTATCAGTGAATGGCCCGAACGCCCATCCGCTGTTTGTAGTGCTAAAACAAGAAGCACCGGGCGTGTTAGGCACTAAAGTGATCAAGTGGAATTTTACCAAGTTCTTGGTGGGACGCGATGGCAAGGTGATCGCACGGTTTGCTCCCAACGATCATGGCCTGTCACTGCGACTTGCGCTGGAAGCCGCCCTTGATAAAGAGTAAAGCGTAAGGTGAACGGTTAGAGCTCGCCGCGGGTAACCATTAGGCGCTGCATTAACTCTACCCAGCGATGACGAACCATCATCGTGGTTAAGCCAGAAAACAGCGCCCAACTTTTGCGCCGCCAGCCTTTCAGGCGCAGATTGTGGCTTACCAATTGCTTCATCAGCGTATAGTCATCGAATTTTCGCCATTCACTGGCAATAGACAGCTGGTGCCTCGCCATCACTGGGGCAAGCTCCAAGCGGAACATCCACTCTAGCTCTTTCAGCGACATATCATGCTGTTCGATCATCTCAATCATATGGGCGTAATCACGTTCGCTTGGCTCACGGTCCAGCCATAGCGGCGCAAGAGCAAGCCATAGGTCGCCGCGTTCATCGACTAGCTGCTGTGCGTTCATCAGGGTCTCGTCGGCAAGGAGTTGTCTGGTCGCTATCCTGCCGTGAATGGCGAAGAAGCTCAAGAGCGGACAGGGCGCGTCTAGACCGCTAGAATACCCCCACACGGTAATGGCACTGCCATGCTGATAGCGACATCAATCTGATAAAGGGGTCCAATGTGATCATTAAACCAAAAGTGCGTGGCTTTATCTGCACCACCACTCACCCTAAAGGCTGCGAGCAAAACGTTCTGGAACAGATCGAAGCGACCCGTGCGCGTGGCTTAGATAGAAGCCAAGGCCCTAAAAAGGTGCTGGTGATTGGTGCTTCTAGCGGCTACGGCTTGGCAGCCCGTATTACGGCTGCCTTTGGTTATGGCGCTGATACCCTAGGTGTTTTCTTTGAAAAGCCTAGTAGTGAGAAAAAAACCGGCACGGCTGGTTGGTACAACAGTGCCGCATTTGACAAATTTGCCAAGCAAGAAGGGCTGTACAGTAAATCAATCAATGGTGATGCGTTCTCTAACGAAGCGCGTGAAAAAGCCATTGAATTGATCAAACAGGACATGGGCGAAGTTGATCTGGTGGTGTACTCCCTCGCTTCACCAGTGCGCAAGTTGCCAGACACTGGCGAAGTAAAGCGCTCAAGCCTGAAGCCGATTGGTGAAACGTATCGTGCTACTGCGATTGATACGAATAAAGACGCCATCATCGAGGCAGAAGTCGAGCCTGCCACTCAGCAAGAGATCGACGATACCATCACGGTAATGGGCGGTGAGGACTGGGAGCTATGGATGAGCGCCCTGGACGACGCGGGTGTACTGGCCAAAGGCGCGCGTAGCGTGGCGTTTAGCTATATCGGTACTGAAATTACCTGGCCGATTTACTGGCATGGTGCGTTGGGTAAAGCGAAAGAAGACCTTGATCGCGCCGCGGCTGCGATTGATGCCAAGCTAAAAGAGACAGGTGGCGGTGCCAATGTTGCCGTACTTAAGTCGGTCGTTACCCAGGCGAGTGCCGCGATTCCAGTCATGCCGCTGTATATCGCCATGGTCTACCGCATCATGAAAGAACAGGGCCTACACGAAGGTACGATTGATCAATTAAATCGCCTGTTTGGTGAACGTCTTTACTCTGGCCAGACTGACGATATGGTCACTGACGACCAAGGCCGCCTTCGTCTTGATGACTGGGAGCTACGTGACGATGTACAACAAGCCTGCCAAGACCTATGGCCAACCGTCACGACAGAGAACCTGTTCGAAATTACCGACTATGCTGGATATAAGCACGAATTTTTGAAGCTGTTTGGTTTCGAGCGTGATGACGTAGATTACGACGCAGATGTGAACCCTGATGTTCACTTTGATGTCGTTACACTATAGCGCTAAGCGTGACGAGGAGGGTTAATCGCCGCGCTTTTAATCATCTAACCGGAAAGCGAGAGGTGTTGTATGGATACCAAGGAAAGCAAAACCCGGGAAGAAGAGATAGAGCACGTAATGAATGAACGTCTGCCTGAGGACTTTGAAACATCTCAGCCGCAACGGCAGCCAGAAGCGAAAAAGTCGCCTAACGGGCTACATAAGGTGCTTCCTTTCGTCATTATCGTGATGGGCATTATCGTTGCGGGCATGGTCATCCTGGGGCTTGGCAATAGCGGCGGTTAACCAAGACACATACTCCTTCTGTTGCCGGGCCTGGGCCCGGCAATTTTGTATTTATGCCTCCTATTTTAGTTTTAAGAGCCATAGCGCTGCCTTCACTTGCGCAATTGGGTAAGATGGCTTTTTCTCTAGCTATTTATCTAAGTTGGCGGCGATTTCTATGCAGCAAAGCAACTTGTTATGTTCTCAAGTACGTTGATGTCATCCGCCAGTGAGCGTCGGCGGGTGGCCTTTGTGTTGCTGCCTGGTTTTTCGCTGTTGGCCCATGCGAGCGCTATCGAACCGCTGCAGATGGCCAATCAGCTAAGCGGGCAGATGCTTTACCACACCGTTACGTTAAGCTTAACCGATGAGCCTGTGCGCAGTGGCGCACAACTTTCCTTACTCGCTCAGCATGTCTTAGGCGCGCCGCTCGGTCCGCTTGATATGTTGTTGGTATGTGCCCCTACACCGTTACCCTATGCACTGCCGGCTAAGCTTAATGAGTGGCTGCGTAGTCATCAGGGTAGAGGTGTGGCTATTGGTGGCCTTGCGGGAGGTACGGAAGTGCTTGCCCGCTGTGGTCTATTAGAAGGCTATCGCGCCACATTGCCTTGGCAGCGCTTCGATGCGTTTGCACAGGCGTATCCTCAAGTTACGCTCTCTCAGCAACTGTTTGAAATTGATCGCGATCGGATAACCTGTGCCGGTGGCACTGCGGCAATGGATATGATGCTAACACTGATCGGCAAGCATCATGGCCAGCGCCTTGCTGAGCAGGTTTCTGAGCAGTTTGTCTGTGATCGCATTCGCTTAGCCGATGAACGTCAGCATGTACCGCTGCGCAATCGCCTTGGCCATGCGCCACAAAGCTTGGTAGATGCCGTCACACTGATGGAAGCTAATATTGAAGAACCGCTTTCTACCCTAGAGCTGGCCGAACATTTGGGTATTTCTCGACGCCAGTTAGAGCGCCTGTTCAAAAAGTATCTGCAGGCGGTACCTAGCCGCTATTACCTGGATTTGCGCCTACAAGATGCGCGCAAACAATTAAGAGAGAGTGATCGGCCGGTAGGTGATATCGCGCTGATGACCGGATTCTCTTCTGGTGCGCACTTCTCTACCGCCTATCGTAATCACTTTGGCATTACACCGCGGGAAGAACGGCTTGGATAAGCGCGGCTTTTCATAATTTACCGTCCCAATACTGAAAGCACGGCGTCTATTGCCCCCCGTATACTGAATCTATCCTTTACTCCACCGGAGGTATCGTCCCATGAGCTACACCCCAAGCCGTCAGGATTTCGATAACTACATGGCGCCAAACTACTCGCCACAACAGATTATTCCAGTGCGTGGCGAAGGCAGCCGCTTATGGGATCAGCAGGGGCGTGAATATATCGACTTTGCTGGTGGTATTGCCGTGAACTCACTTGGCCACTGTCACCCCGTGCTGGTGAACGCGCTTAAAGAGCAGGGCGAAAAGCTTTGGCACCTGTCTAACGTATTCACCAACGAGCCAGCACTAGCACTTGCCAAAACACTCACTGAGCGTACTTTTGCCGATAAAGTGTTCTTGTGCTCATCCGGTGGCGAAGCTAACGAAGCCGCACTGAAGCTAGCCCGCCGTTGGGCAGTAGACCACCATGGTGAGCAGAAAGATAAAATTATCTCGTTTTATCAGTCTTTCCATGGCCGTACTTTCTTTACCGTGAGCGTGGGTGGTCAGCCCAAGTATTCGCAAGGCTTTGGCCCGGTGCCAGGCGGTATTCTGCATGCCAACTTCAATGACCTGGAAAGCGTGCGCAAGCTAGTGGGCGACGATACCTGTGCCATTATGGTTGAGCCGATGCAGGGCGAAGGCGGCATTGTTCCCGCGACCCAAGAGTTCCTTCAGGGGCTACGCGATCTGTGTGACGAACACAACGCGCTGCTGATTTTTGACGAAGTGCAAACGGGCGTTGGCCGCAGCGGTGAACTTTACGCCTACAAAAATTTCGGTATCACTCCGGATATTCTCACCAGTGCCAAGTCATTGGGCGGTGGCTTCCCGATTGGCGCCACTTTAACTACGGATGCGATTGCGAAATCTCTGGCAATTGGTACCCATGGTTCTACCTACGGTGGCAATGCGTTGGCATCTGCGGTTGCTCTGGCGGCGGTGGAATTCATTGATACTCCTGAAGTACTTAACGGCGTTAGGCATCGTCACGACCTGTTTCGCGAGCATTTAGAAACCATTAACCGCAAACATGGCGTATTTAAAGAAATTCGCGGCATGGGAATGCTCATGGGCGCACAAATGTCGGATGCCTTTGAAGGCCGCGCTAAAGACATTCTGCCGCTGGCTATCGAAGAGGGTGTGATGGCACTGGTTGCGGGTCCCAACGTGCTACGCATGGCGCCATCTTTAGTCATTCCGGAAGCAGATATCGCTGAGGGTATGGCGCGTTTAGAGCGTGCTATTGAGCGGCTAGTTGCCAGCGCATGAGTAGGCAAGAAGCCACACAAGAGGGGGCGTTAAGGATGCTGGTAATTCGACCGGTAACAATGGCTGATCTTCCAGCCCTGGAGCAGTTGGCAGAGCACGCGGTGCCGCGGCTCACCAACCTGCCCGCCAACCGTGATCGGCTTGAGGAGCGCATTGTGCGCTCCCAGGAAGCCTTTAATAGCGACGTAGAGTTCCCTGGCAACGAGCACTACATGTTCGTACTGGCGGATGATGACCGCGAGGAAGTACTCGGCACAGCGACTATTCGCGCCCAGGCAGGCGCAGCTGAAGCCTACTACACCTATCGTCAGGAAACGCTGATTCATGCTTCTCAACAGCTGAATGTGCGCCGGGAAGTGCAAACCTTGGCGCTTTCTCATGAAGCCTCTGATGCCACGCTGCTCTGCGCGCTATCGCTTAACCCACGCTACAAAGGCACCAGTGCAGAAAGTCTGTTACGCCGTGCGCGACTCATGTTTATTGCTCAGTACCCCGAGCGTTTTTCACGCATTCTGGCGGTCGCCTTTCCGGGCTATCTGGATAGCAACAACGAATCGCCTTTTTGGGAAAGCGTCGGCCGCCACTTTTTTGCGCGCAGCTTCCAAGAAATGAATCATATTGCCGGCGTTCGCTCGAAAAGCTTTATTGCTGAAGTGATGCCGCAATTTCCGCTTTATCTACCGCTGCTAACGCCTCAGGCACGCGCTGCCATTGGCCGAGAGCATCCTGCCCATGAAGAGGCGTTAGCAGAAATGCTGGCAGAAGGCTTTGTACGCTCCCGCCATGTCGATATTTTCGACGCAGGGCCGATTGTAAAAGCCGAGCGTGAGCGGTTGGAAACCTTCCGTCGTGCCGCTTGGCATCCTGTCAGGGTACGTCCTGAACACGCGCTGCCCGATGCAGAGCCAGCGATGATTGCCAATCAAACCTTAGGTGATTTCCGCTGTGTTGTGGCGCGTTATGCGCTTTCGCCTACTGGGCAATTAATGCTTTCACCACAGCACGCTAAACAGTTGGGTGTTGAAGAGGGGCGCGCGGTGCTAGCCGCGCCATTAAGCCTGCCAAGCGCGGTAGATGCGCTTGATGAAGGAGAGATGTAATGCGCATTCGACCCATTGCCCGCGACGATTTGGATGGGCTCCAGGCGCTTGCGCAACAGGCAGGCGTTGGCTTTACCTCACTGCCGGATAACCGTGAGTTTTTGGCTGGCAAGATTGAAGCCGCTGCCCGTGCCTTTGAAGAGCGCACGCCAGTCGATGATCGACTCTATTTTTTTGTACTGGAAGATGAGCAAAGTGGAGAGTTGGCCGGTTGCTGTGCTATTGAGGGTCAAGTAGGTCGTGAAGTGCCTTTTTACCACTACCGCCTGGGAACTCTGGCCCATTCATCGGTACAGCTGGACTTGCACCGTACAATCGACACGCTATTTTTAAGTTCCGACCACACTGGCGATGCGGAAGTATGTTCGCTGTTCTTACGCCCTGAATACCGCGGCGAAGCGAATAAACACTTACGTAATGGCGCGCTGCTTTCCAAAGCACGCTGGCTGTTTATGGCTCAGTTCCGTGACCGTTTTCCGCAAAAAGTGCTGGCGGAAATGCGCGGCGTGTTTGATGAAAATAACATCAGTCCCTTTTGGGAAAGCCTGGGTAAACACTTTTTTCCCATGGACTTTAATGAGGCCGATCGGTTAACCGGGCTAGGCCAAAAAAGCTTTATCGGTGAGCTGATGCCTAAGTTCCCGATCTACACCACCTTTATGTCGGAAGAGGCACTTGCCTGTATTGGCCAAGTGCACCGCCATACTCGACCAGCCCTTGAAATGCTCAAGAAAGAAGGGCTGCGTTGGGAAGGCTATATCGATATTTTCGATGGTGGCCCCACGGTGGAAGCCTATATTGACGACGTGCGAGCGATTCGTAATTCGCAGCTCTGCCAAGTGGAAGTTTCTCAAAACGCTCCAGAAGAAAGCGTCAGTCGCTGGCTGGCAGCCACTACTGAGATGCTTAACTTCACCGCTAGTTGGATAGGCCGCGGACCCAACGAGGAAAACACCATTGTGCTTAACCCTCAAGAAGCGGATCGCCTGGGCGTGACGACGGGTGACTACCTACGTTTATTGGAAACCTAGTTTTTCAAGAACCGCTTTTCAAGACCCGTTTTTCAAGAATAGGTCTTCAAAAACAGCGCTTAAGAACAGCTTTTGACGATAGCTTTTGACGATAGCTTTTCACAATAGTTTTTCACACTAGCTTTTAAGAATAAGTACACATAACAAGCTCGCACACGGGAAGGAGATGAACATGCACGCCCAACAGCAGCAACTGATTAACGGCGCCTGGGTAACGGGCGATGCCGATACCTTCACAAAGCACGACCCGGTTTCAGGAACACTGCTTTGGCAAGGTGCTTCGGCCTCAAACGCACAGGTTGGCGCCGCTATTGATGCCGCGCGTGGGGCTTTTCCTGAGTGGGCGCGCACTACATTTGCTGAGCGCCAAGCACTTGTTGAGCGTTTTGTTGAGGTACTTACCGCCCGTCGTGAAGAGTTAGCGGTAGCGATTGCCTCTGAGACCGGCAAGCCGCTTTGGGAAGCACGCACTGAAGCTGGCGCGATGGTCGGAAAGGTGGCGTTGTCTATCAAGGCTTATCATGAGCGCACTGGTGAGCGGGAAAAAGAAGTGGGTAGTGCGAAAGCCGTACTGCGCCATCGCCCTCACGGTGTCATGGTGGTCTTTGGCCCCTATAACTTCCCCGGCCACTTGCCCAATGGCCATATGGTACCCGCGTTGCTCGCCGGTAATACCGTGGTGTTTAAGCCTAGCGACCAAACTCCGTTGACCGCCGATTTAACCCTACAGTGCTGGGTGGAGGCAGGGCTGCCTGCAGGGGTGATTAACTTAGTGCAAGGTGGTGTTGCTGTAGGTCAAGCCTTGGCAGCGCACCCCGGCATTGACGGCCTGCTGTTTACTGGCAGCGCTAAAGTGGGTGGCATGTTGCAGCAGCAGTTCGCTGGGCAGTTGGATAAAATCCTGGCGCTGGAATTGGGCGGCAACAACCCGCTGGTGGTGAAGGATGTCGACGACGAGCGTGCTGCCGTACTGACTATTCTGCAGTCGGCGTTTTTATCCGGTGGTCAGCGCTGCACCTGCGCCCGCCGCTTGATGGTGCCGCAGGGGAACGTTGGCGATCGCCTGATCGACGCGCTTTCCGACGCTATCGCCAAGCTACACGTGGCAGGGCAGTTTGAAGAAGCACCCGCAGCGCCGTTCTATGGCGGTTTGGTCAGCGTGGCGGCTGCCGATGGCTTGCTTAAGGCGCAAGACGAGCTGGAAGCCCTGGGCGGTACGGTGATTAACCGGATGCAGCGCCTTAAAGAAAACACTAGCCTGTTAAGCCCGGCGCTGATTGATGTCACAGGGTTGGACGTGCCCGATGAAGAGCATTTCGGCCCACTACTGAAAATCCATCGTTACAGCGATTGGGACGAAGCGTTAGCCCTTGCCAACGATACACGCTACGGCTTGTCTGCAGGGCTGATCGGTGGTGATAAAGCTGACTGGGACGACTTCCTACTCCGCATTCGTGCGGGCATCGTGAACTGGAACCGCCAAACCACTGGGGCTTCTGGCGACGCTCCCTTTGGTGGCGTAGGTGACAGCGGTAACCACCGCCCCAGCGCTTACTATGCGGCGGACTACTGCGCTTACCCAGTGGCGTCGATGGAGGCCGATAGCTTGGAAATGCCCGAAACGCTACCGCCAGGAGTCAACCTATGAGCGACGCGGTGAATAGCAACGTGGTTAATAACAGCGTCAGAGAAGTTAATTTTGACGGCTTGGTAGGCCCCACCCACAACTACTCAGGGCTGGCCCATGGCAACGTGGCGTCGATGAGTCATGGGGGGCTGGTGTCCAACCCTAAAGAGGGCGCACTACAAGGGCTTCTGAAAATGAAGTCACTGATGGATGCTGGCTACGCTCAGGGCGTATTACCCCCTCAACAGCGCCCTGATGTGGGCGCATTGCGGGATTTAGGCTTCAGCGGTAGCAATAGCGACGTGCTGAACCGTGCCGCCAAAGAGGCACCCCAACTGCTGAGGGCGGTCTGCTCAGCTTCCAGTATGTGGACGGCCAACGCAGGCACCGTTACCCCCAGTGTTGATGCGCCTGACCGCCGAGTGCACTTTACACCGGCGAACCTGCAATCCAGTTTTCATCGCTACCTAGAGCCGCAAACCACCGGCCGTGTGCTACAGGCTATTTTCCATGATGAGCAGCACTTTGCTCATCACCCTGTACTGCCAGCAACGCCTGCTTTTTCTGATGAAGGCGCGGCCAATCACACCCGGCTATGCGGTGAGCACGGCGAGCCAGGCGTTCACTTATTTGTGTATGGTCGCCAAGCATTTGGTGACGTGCGTAGCGGCGAGCGTGAGCCAAAACGCTTTCCCGCTCGGCAAACCCTGGAAGCCAGCCAAGCAGTGGCTCGCCAACACGGGCTAACGGATGCACAAACGGTGTTTGCTCAGCAGCATCCGGATGCTATCGATGCGGGGGTCTTCCACAACGATGTCATTGCCGTGGGCAATGGCCCGGTATTGCTCTATCACGAAATGGCCTTTTTGGATGAAGCGCGCACCTTAGACGAGCTGCGTAGCAAAATGTCCACGCCACTGATTCCCGTGCGGGTGTCGCTAGACGCGGTGAGCATGGAAGATGCGGTAGCGTCGTATCTGTTTAACTCCCAGCTTCTTTCCAACCCGGATGGCACCATGACGCTGGTCGTACCCAGCGAATGCCAAGAGCGCGATGCGGTTTGGCGTACGATCCAGGACTTTATTCTGGCCGGCAATAACCCGATTAGCGATGTGGTTGTTAAAGATGTTAAGCAGAGCATGCGCAACGGCGGGGGGCCTGCCTGCTTGCGCCTACGGGTTGCCCTATCCGAAGCCGAACGGGCAGCGTTGACCGGCCGCGTATTAATGAATGATGCGCTGTACGATGATTTGACTGCTTGGGTCAATCGCCACTACCGCGATCGCCTTGCGGCAGATGACCTGGCCGATCCTAAGCTCGCCACAGAAGTGCTCACGGCATTAGATGAGCTGACGCAATTGCTAAAAGTGGGATCAGTGTACCCGTTTCAGTTGGGGTAAGCAGTACACCCAGCAAAAACGCCAAGGCACAGCCTTGGCGTTAATTGTATATGACTGCAACGGATTGGCTTCAAATAATTGGTAGTGCGTGGTAAACCTACAGCGCACCCGCAATGATCGCGGCTCAGGGGGAGTGGTCAGCAGGGGAGTGTTAGTATTTGCTAAGCGCTCTAACGGCTAACCACCAAAACTAGAGATCGGTATTTTGAAAAAAGTATTAATGAGTGCCTGCCTTTTAGGAAAAAAGGTTCGCTATGATGGTGGAGCCCTTCCTGTGGCTGACCAGATTATTGAGCAGTGGCATTCTGAAAGACGAATTGTTTCTGTCTGCCCTGAGGTCGAGGCGGGAATGAGTATTCCCAGGCAGCCTGCAGAGATTTTTGAAGGCAATGGTCAGAGCGTAATAAATGGCGAAGCCGATGTGATTGAAAAAGAGGGAGGCAATGTTACTGCCGAGTTTTTGGCAGGCGCTTCCGTTGCTCTAGATTTATGCCTTAAATTTAATATCAACGTCGCGGTACTGGCAGACTTTAGCCCATCATGCGGAAGCTCCGCTATCTATGATGGCAGTTTTACCGGCACAAAAGTGCCTGGTATGGGAGTAACCGCCGCACTGCTCCGCCAGCATGGTATCCGGGTGTTTAATCAGTATGAAATAGCGGAGGCCAATCAAGCGCTTCTCGCTAAACATGATGATTAAAGCACCGAGAGCTAATCAGCGATTTTCCAGAAATATATTTAGCCGCTGGCCCCAGCCGAATTTTTTCAACGGGGGCAAGCGGCTAACGTGGTTGTCATCGTTAAGCTGTAACGTCGTAAGAGGCGCTGGTCGCATCGTTAGGCTAACCTGACTCTTGGTGTTCTACGTTTTACCGGCTTAATAACCAACGGTAAACGCTTGCTGAATATGTGTTGGCGTTTCTGCTTCATCAAGCATCGCCACTGCAAAATCCTCCATTGAAATGCGTGATTCTCCGTTCTTGTCCATAACAAGCGTATCCGAGCCAAGACGAAAGCTGCCTGTCCGTTTTCCAGGGAGGAGCATGGCGGCAGGAGAGACGTAAGTCCACGCTGTGCGAGTTTCGGCAAGGCACCGTTGGTACTGTGCTTGGCAAGCCTTGGCAATTTCTAGTGCTGTTGCCGGTAGAAAATCGGGGGCTGTTAACACTGTTTCCCCGTTGCGTCCGGGGATGAGTAGTCGAGCGGCTCCGCCCACCAATAGCACACGTTGTTCGGCGAGGGCGCTGTTGAGAATCACATCCGTGAGTTTCACCAGCAGCGCTTCCTGACCCTCTGGTGGGCGGACAGCGCTGATCAATAAATCCTGACCTTCGACCGCCTGCGCTAGCTGGTGTGAGTCTGATATATCGGCAACACAGTAGCTTGCTTCAGCAGGTAGCTTATTACGCTGACTTTCAGCTCTTACTACACCTGTGACGTGATGTCCCCGCGCTAACGCCTCACTCATAATGCGTGTTCCAACGTCACCTGCGGCACCGAGTATCGCGATTTTCATGATAGTTATTCCTTGGTTGAGTGGATCTTGATTGAGTGGATCTTGATTGAGTAGATATTCAGTTAGTACGAGAAAGCTGTTTGGCTTTGCCAATGTTGAGCAGGAAAATACCTGTGCCAATTAAGACAATGCCTAGGAGTAGGCCCTCGGGAGCGGCTTCTCCTTGGAGGAAGATCGCAACAGGCACCCCCACCACAGCGCCGACGGAACCCAATAAGCTCAGAAATACGGGGCCACCGCTTTTCTGGAGCAGAAACAGAAGAAAGAACTGGCCTGCGAACACTAGCGCTTGGAGTGCGATCAGCATGATGGGCAAGTGGTGTTGAGTTGGCACACGCAACGAAAAACCTGGTAGGAAGCCTATTCCTAGCAAGATTACAACGGCGGCAATCAACATGCCGGGGGCCAGAGCGCCGCTCGACACACCTGCCGGCCAGCGTAGGGTTCGGTAAATGTTGCCGATGGCTAAGAGGACTGGGCCAGCCAGGGCAACCAGGATCCACAGGTGATTGGCATCAGGTGACGATAGCTTATTGGCTGCTAAGGTGATGGCACCCAATAGCGCAGACATAACACCAGCCGCTCGCATAAATTGAAATCTTTCTATTTTCAATAACAGCGCACCAATGTAGGTGAGCAGCGGCGGTAGCGTTATGATCAAGGCAACGAACCCAGCCCCCACATGTGGGATAGCGGAGAAAAAGATCAAGTTAGAGCCAGCCACGCCAAGCAGTGCAGATACGGAATAGTATTCAACTGAACGCAAGCTAATAGGTGGTAAATGACCCCGCAGTGCTGAGACGACCAACAGAATTAATGCTGCCCCAGTGATTGACCAAAACAGAAATGCGAGTGCAGATAGCTGCATCTCCCCGGCAAATTTAGCCAGATTTGTTGATAGGCCGAGTAGAGCGCCGCCTGACAGTAGATAAATCAATGGTGCGAGCCAGACTCTCTTTGGTGGGTGTGTCGCAATTGTGTTTGATAATGTCATTAGTTATGCTCTCAATTAATGTCTTGATATCAAGATATATGCGGACTCTCTTGACGTCAAGATAAATGAGCTACGCAATAATCAGGAGCGCACTACTTCTATGGATCATGTGGATAGAAATCATGTGGATAGAGACCATTTGGATAGAGACCATGTGGATAGCATTCTTAATCAGTGGCGGCAGGAAAGGCCTGACCTTAATGTTGCACCCATGGCCACCCTTGGACGGATTAAGCGGCTGAGCCACTGCTTAACCCGTGAACTGGAAAAGACCTGGACAAAGTACGGGCTTAACGGTGCAAGCTTTGACGTTTTGGCAACCCTTCGCCGAGAAGGTCCCCCGTTTGCGTTATCGCCAGGGGGATTAATGGCTTCCACCATGGTGACCTCTGGCACTATGACTCACCGTATCAATCTGTTGGAAAAGGCTGGCTTGATTGAGCGGGTCAAGAACCCAGAGGATGGGCGCGGTTTTTTGATCTCTCTTTCACAGCGTGGGTTTGAATTGATTGATGAAGCGGTTACCGCTCATGTGGAAGCACAGGCGCAGTTGGTGAGTGCCCTCAGTGAAGAGCAGCTGGCGCAATTAGATACTCTGCTGAAGCAATTCTTAGCGGGGTTAGAGCAGTAGTGGTGTGCGTTATAGCCGTGTACACATCAATATTGTCGAGTATCCTAGCTAGGGCAGCACTGCCCAGGCTAAGCGCCCCCATTGAAGCGCTGACATATAAAAGGCGAGCCCAAATCATGTTTTGTGGGTGATTTTTAATGTTAACGGGGTTGAGTGTTTTTCGTGGGTTGAACAAGAGGAAGCCCGGTAAAAACGGGCTTCCCCTCGCATTAGACGCTAGCGCTCATCTTGGCTAACGCTGTTTATTCGAATCCTTCGAGTACCACTTTTCCAATCATACTCTCGGCCTCCAATTTTTCGTGAGCCTTACGCTGGTTAGTCGCATTGATCTTGCCCGCATTGACACCCAACGTACTCTTCAAGATACCCTGATCAACCAGCGCGGCGACTTCATTCAGCAGCTTTTGCTGGGCCACCATATCTGTGGTCTTATACATGGAACGGGTAAACATGAACTCCCAGTGCAAGGAGAGACTTTTACTCTTTAGTGCACGTACATTCAGTGCTTCAGGATCGTCGATCAAGCCAAACTGACCTTGAGGCTTCAGTGCAGCAACAATCTCGTCAAGATGCTCTTCGGTGTGGTTAAGGCTGACAACATGGTCAACTTCTCCAACCTCTAATTCCTGCAGTTGCTTACTCAGCGATGCTTTATGATTGATAACATGATGCGCACCTAACTGTTCCAACCAGGCCTGACTTTCCGCCCGAGAGGCCGTGGCAATAACGGTCAGACTGGTTAGTTGGCTCGCCAGCTGAACCAGAATGGAGCCAACACCCCCAGCAGCACCGATAACCAGCAGTTTCTCACCTGCGTGCTTCCGACCGGGCTTGATGTTCAGTCGGTCGAATAGCATTTCCCAAGCGGTAATGGCTGTCAGCGGCAACGCAGCGGCACTAGCGAAATCGAGAGAGCTGGGCTTGCGACCGACAATACGCTCGTCCACCAGCTGGTATTGAGCATTACTGCCCTGGCGGCTGAGATCCCCAGCATACCAAACAGCATCGCCGGGCTTGAAAGCGCTAACCTTCTCTCCCACAGATGTCACAATACCTGCAGCGTCCCAGCCAAGAACCTTCCAGCTACCTTGGTCAGGAGCGACATTGGCGCGAATTTTGGTATCCACCGGGTTAACCGCCACGGCTTTCACTTCAACCAGTACATCGTGCCCGCTGGGTTCCGGTATCGGCAGTTCGATATCGCAGAGTGATGCCTCCTCCTGAATCCGCAGAGCCTGTTGGTAGCCGATTGCTTTCATTGTCTGTGCCATGCTGTACTCCAGTTTTATCTGAAAATTTTAAGTCGCCGAGTAAGCGGGGTAGGTCGTATAGCCCTCGGCATCACCGCCGAAAAGGCTGTCACTTTGAAAGCTGGCCAAAGGCAAACAGTGATGTAAGCGCATAGGCAGGTCGGGGTTTGCGATAAACGGACGACCGAATGCCACCAAGTCAGACAGCCCAGCATCGATCATTTGACTGGCTCGTTCCTTGTCATAGCGTCCAGCCACAATCAGCGTGCCCTGATACACTTGACGAAGCGCTAGGCGGAAATCGCTCGGTATCTCGGGGGCATCATCCCAGTCAGCTTCAACCAGATGGATATACCCGATACCCAGTTCCTGTAGCTGAGTTGCCGCGTGCAGAATGGTGGGGATAACATCTGGGCAGTTCATGCCACGCGCCGTAATAAACGGGGCCAGGCGCACGCCTACTTTTTCAGCACCCACTTCGTTTGCCACTGCTTCGGCAACCTCAATCAGAAAACGTACTCGGTTGTCACGACTGCCACCATAAGCGTCTGAGCGCATATTCGAGGTGGTGCGTAGAAATTGATCAATCAGGTAGCCATTGGCGGCATGAATCTCAACACCATCAAAACCGGCTTCCATGGCGTTCCGAGCGGCCTGTCGATAGTCCTCTACCACGCCTTGAATCTCTTCGGCTTCCAGTGCGCGTGGCGTTGGGCAGGGCACCATGCCACCCGCACCGTTTTCATCTGCCATCCAGATTTTGGCGTCGGGGTTGATGGCCGAGGGTGCTACAGGCAAAGCCCCTTGATGAAAATCAGGGTGCGACATTCGCCCTACATGCCATAGCTGGAGGTATATAAACCCAGCCTCGGCATGAACCGCATCTGTCACTTTGCGCCAGCCGTCCACCTGCTCAGCACTATGGATACCGGGAGTGAAGCTATACCCCTGTCCTTGCTGGGAAATCTGCGACGCCTCCGTAATGATCAAACCAGCACTGGCGCGTTGCGCGTAATACCGAGCCATAAGTGAATTGGGGATGTTGCCCGGCTGAGTACTGCGAGCACGTGTCATTGGGGCCATGACGATACGGTTATGCAGAGACTTTCCCGACAGCGAATATGAGCTGAATAGCTTCATGAGTGACTCCTTTGATTAACTGGGTAGTGTTGATCGCATGCCATTGCCATCCACTAAGCTGACTCATCTACAGATAAGACAGCGGCATATCGGGATGGGAAAATCGTGCGACTCCACTGCTGTGCATCGCCATCAGTCGGGCCTAAAACTTGGCTAGCGACCGGTAATAGAAACGCCATTGCGAGATAAAGAGAGATATGGCGACTTCTGAACTAGCGGAATGCACTACAAACACAAGCAGCTTATTTGACCTGATCGGTTTGAAAAACTAGCCTTGTGAACAAATTCTTTCAAAAAAAATTTGAATATGCGCTCTATCCAGGATCTCAAGATTTTTATCGAAACCGCTCGTCAGGGAAGCCTTTCGGCCGCTGCCAGGCTGCTGGATCTATCACCTGCTGCGACAAGTGCAGCAGTAAAAAGGCTGGAAGCTGAACTCGGCGTGCCGCTGTTTATCCGGTCAACCCGTCACTTGCGCCTGACTCATCAGGGCGAGACCTTTCTTGGTCACTGTCAGCAGGCACTCCAACTACTGGATGATGGCTGCCAAGCTATACAGAAAGGTCAAACCGTTATTCAGGATGTGCTGCAACTATCCATGCCATCCGATATAGGTCGGAACTTACTACTCGGCTGGTTAGATGAGTTTCTCGACCTATATCCGCAGATCGACCTGCGTATTCAACTATCCGACCGATTGGTTAATATATATCGCCAACCGGTTGATATCGCTTTACGTTACGGGGAATTGCCGGACTCCAGCTTGATCGCTGTGCCGCTTGTGCCAGACAACCGGCGTGTTCTCTGCGCCTCGCCTGAATATGTCCAACAGTTCGGCACGCCGCTTCGTCCTGAGGATTTAACGAAACATAACTGCCTCTGTTTTATGCTCGGTGAAGACGTGCATGGCCGCTGGCGTTTTTGGAAAAACGCTCAGGAAGTGTCAGTGAAAGTGAGGGGCAGCCGTGTCGCCGATGATGGTGAGGCAGTGCGGCGCTGGGCCCTGGCCGGCAAAGGAATCGCTTACAAGGCTCGTTTGGATGTTATTGAAGATTTGAGTAATGGGCGCCTGGTTCCTCTGTGCGAAGACTGGGAGACTGAACGCACGCCGTTCAATCTGATTTGTGCCGATCGGCGCCAGTTTAGTCCAGCGGTTCAGGCGCTGAGACAGTTTCTTTCGTCACGACTCGAGAAGCTTTCAGCCTGATTTCCTTTGTGTAATATGAGTTGTCATTTTTAATCGATACAGAGGGTTTGATGTCTGGTCAGAGTGGCTGTGAGTTTCAAGAGACGTCGGAACAACGCCCGGTGGTCGCAACCATCGCCGTTCTATTAAAAGATGATAAAGTACTCTTAGTGCGTCGCTCTAACCCACCTGATGCTGGTCGGTGGGGCTTTCCAGGTGGAAAAATTGAGCGAGGCGAAACCATAGAAGAAGCTGCGCTGAGAGAGCTTTACGAGGAAACAAATGTTATTGCCAACGTGCATAGAGTGTTCAATGCTGTTGACGTATTAGACTTCAATAAACGTGGTGAGCTTGAATATCATTTTGTGCTTGTGGCTGTACTCTGTGTATGGGTCTCAGGTGAGCCCTTCGCGGGTGATGATGCACTAGATGCCTGCTTCTTTAATCTGGATGATGTAAATGAAAAAAATCTGGCGCTTAGCTTAGATGTTGAAAAAGTGGCAAGACAAGCTCTGGCTGTATATGAAAATGAGCTAGTTGAGTAAGGTTGGTTTTAACTTCCAATCTCTTCTAAGCAAGATATTTTGGAATCGCCGTTTAGTGCATTGATACCTAAGGAGTAGGGTGGCTTTATGGATAATGAGTATGGATCTCTAGCCTCCTGGGTTTACCATGTGGACAAACCCATTGGCCGAACGTTTGGAGATATTGAGTTTTATTTGTCACGCCTCAAGGACACTAACGGGCCAATTTTAGAGCCTGCGGTTGGTAATGGAAGGTTTCTTATACCACTGCTTGAGGCTGGTCATGTTGTCCATGGCTTTGATGCCTCTCCTCATATGTTGGAGATCTGCAAGAAGGAGCTTTCTAAAAGGAATTTAACCGATAATGTCAGCAAGCAAAATTTTGAAGACTTTGTCTACAAGGAGACGTTTGCTGCTGTAGTAATGCCTGCAGGGTCTATTCAGTTAATTAAGTCGCCTGTTGCATGCTTAGACTTTCTTAAGCGCTTAAAAGCCTGCTTGTCAGAGTCGGGTAAAATTATTGTAGATATAGACTCATTGGCTTTTATGCTTGATTCTGGGCCTGAAGCGCGCATGTGGAATTTAGGCGCGGATATGCTGACCTTAACAGAATCAAGGGTGAAGACCAGCTATTTACATCAGACCACAGCTTCTCAATTGAGGTATGAACACTGGCGTGCAGGAAGTTTAGTCTCTTCAGAGTTGGAGATTTTTTCTCTGCGCTTTTGGGGTGTTTTTGAATTCAGAAGTTTGTTGCATGAAGCCGGGTTTAAAAATGTTTCTATTACGTTGGACTATAAACACCCGTTTTCAATCAGTGATAGCGATGTGGAATCACCTAGCGCAATTACTTTTGAAGCCTCATTATAAATAGCTAAGCGGGCCTGGAAGTGTCTCTCAAGGTTGCAGTGTCTCGATAGGTAATGGATGCAACACCGACCAAATAGGGGAGGTGTTGCATGCAGGATTTGTCGACCCAGCTATGAGCGTATAGCAATAATTAAGTGATCTCTACGGCTGTGCCAGCCACTACGATTCCTCCTTGTTCAGGTACTTCGACCTGCAGCAGGCTTAAGCGTCCCATTGCTTCCCCTTGCCTGATAAGAAACTTCCCTGGTGCATCAATCAACTTGGCATCTCGCAGATACCCACCTAGCGCTGCAGCTGCAGCGCCGGTGGCAGGATCTTCCACGACGCCGCCTATTGGGAAAGGATTCCGAGAATGAAACAGGCCGTTATGCTCTCGAAAGACTAGCTGCAGCGTGGTTAACTCTTCTCGTAACATTAAAGCCTTCAGTTTTTCAAAATCGTAATCAAGCTGGTTCAATCGAGACTGTGAGTTGACCGCCAAAATAAGGTGCCACACGCCACCGTAGGCGAGGGCTGGGGGGATCGCTAGATCCAGCTCATCAGATGACCATTGCAGTAGCGCTAACACATCATCGACCAACGCTGTAGGGGCAGGTTTATGAGAGGGGACTACCGAGGTTAGTGCTGCTTGAATCTGACCATCGACCGAGCGAACCTCCACAGGTATTCGGCCAACGGCGGTATCCAGCTGGTAGGTGCCGGTACCACTTAAGCGCCCTAGCATGACGGCGCTAGCAATCGTGGCATGACCACAAAAGTTGATCTCTGTCAGTGGGCTATAGTAACGAATGGTTCTGATGTTTCCGCTAGCTGGGGCGATAAACGCGGTTTCCGAGTAACCCACCTCTGCGGCCATACTCTGCATTGTCTTAGTATCCGGCAACTCATCACCTATCCAAACACCGGCAGGGTTGCCTTTGCTAGGGTCGGTTGAAAACGCGGTTAGGTGGTATAGAGGTTTACTCACGATGTTCTGCTCCGGAAGGAATTATGTTAGAGAGAACATCATTGTGACCTTAAAAAAAATAATGGAAACTGCATTATTGTCATCCATAGGGTTACTAAATTTTAGCCATGAGCGGAGTCCCTTTTCCACCTTTAAACACGCTTCGAGCCTTTGAAGCCGCCGCACGGTTAGGTAGCTTCGCGTCTGCTGCGCAGGAACTGAGCTTGACTCCCGCCGCCGTCAGCCACCGTATTAAAGAGCTAGAAGGGAGGCTCGATATATCGCTATTTGTGCGCCTACCACGTGGCGTGCTTTTGACGGAGTCTGGTCGTCGCTACTATGGGCGTTTAGCTAATGTCTTCACCCAAATCGAACAAGCAACTAAAGAACTGAGGCAACAAGGGGTGGACGGTCCGCTGACACTATCTGCCCCTCACTCTTTTATTAACTACTGGCTGATTCCACGGCTAGGTAACTTAAAAGCTCTTTATCCTGGGCTGGAGCTAACGTTACGTGGTGAAAGTGAGCTATTGAGTTTCCGCGATAATCAAGCTGATACCGGAATCCGCTTTGGCACAGGAGACTACCCAAACCTTCATGCTGAACACTTGATGGGCGATGCCGTGACGATACTTGCTCCTTCATCATTAATTAGCAGCCTCCAGGATACGCGTCCTGAGAGCCTGTTACGTTCGCAGCTTTTATTGGAAGACAGTAGTGTTCACCCAACAGAGCCCTGGAATACTTGGCAACCTTGGTTGCGTGAAGTAGGCGTTGAGTTACATTCATTGCTACAGAAATTACAGTTCTCTGATAGCGGCTTAACCTTAACCGCCTGCGTTAGTGGGCTTGGTCTTTGTATTGGTCGACACTCCATTGCCAGTCAGCTTCTTTTGGATCGAAAAATCCAAGCGATTATGCCTTGGCGTAGTCATGAGTTTGCTTACTACCTAGTGTCACATCCGGCTGAAATTGACAATCCACGTGTTATGGCATTTAAGCACTGGTTAATTGAAGAAATTAAAAACTTTCAAATACCTTGCGGGAATGGACCTGCTTCCGAGTTAGTGAAACCGTCACGGTGAGTTCTCATATCCAGTGCGGCGCTAGGCGCTTTGCTGACCAACTCCCTCCGCTATTGCCTGCATAAACGCGCGGACTCTGGCTACATGCCGTAAGTCTGGGTGAGTAAGTAGCCATAGTGGAGTGGTCAGCGCTTCAATGGGAGCGCTTAGCTTGAGGAGTGCTTCATCGGCATCAGCGAGGTAGCAGGGCAGTACTGCAATTCCCGCCCCGTGGCGGACAGCGGATTGCATACCGAGCATGCTGTCTAGCTTGTAGGCGGCACGTTTATCCATCATCCACTTTTCAAGTGCCGTGTCGCCTAGCTGAACATCCGGGCCTATCCAGGCTTCTTGTTGTAGTGACACTGGGTCTAGCGGCAGTGGGGTGTTTAGAAGGAGAGGGGCGTTTTGCCAAAGCGCCTTTTGTCCATAAATCGCCAGGCTGATATCGCTTAGCTTGCGGCCTACAAGGGTTTCCGGTGGTTGACGGGTAGGGCGAATAGCAATATCGGCCTCACGCCGCGATAAGCTTTGGCGCTGGTTGGAGATGACCACTTCCAACGTGATATCTGGATAGCGCTGGCGAAAACTTGCCAGTAGCGGTGACAATAACCCCGCGAAAAGTGTGTCGGTAGTGGTTATTCGCAAGCTGCCAGAAAGGGTTAAGTCCTGCCCGATTATCCGGCGCTCGGCGCCGTTGACCTCACTCTGTACGCGTCTGGCAGAAGCCGCCAGATCATCTCCCGATAAGGTGGGGATATAACCGGTGCGGCTGCGCTCAAAAAGAGTCACTTTCAGCCGTCGCTCCATTTCGTTTAAGCGTCTGAAAACGGTGGCATGACTGATACGCAGCGCTCGGCTGGCGCCGGATAGCGATCCCGTTTCGGCAATCGCTAGCACAATTTGTAGGTCGTCCCATCTTATTTGCTGTTCATTCATGCAAATCTGTCTCTTATTTTTGGCCAATGTTTTGTCTTATATGAACAGGCTAGTCTGTCATCGAACCAATCAACAGGGGAGATGCAGTATGAATGTATTGATTGTCTTGGCCCATCCTGAACGCCAGTCGTTTAATGGCGGCTTAGTGGATATTGCGCTAAAACAGCTAGTCGATGCTGGGCACTCCATCGAAGTGGATGATCTCTATGCCGAGCGGTTTGATCCAGTGGAGCGTACTGAGCTCTATCCGCAAAAAGCGGTGGATGCGGACTATTTTTATCCTCTTAACGAGCAACGTGCTCACTACGAACAAAACACCTTGGCGCAGGATGTTCAGAGGGAACTGGCCCGGCTGGAGTGGGCAGATGTGGTGATATTCCAATTCCCTTTATGGTGGCACGCTCAGCCCGCCATTCTGAAAGGTTGGTTTGATCGTGTGCTGGTATATGGCGGACGCTATACAAGCCGCATGCGTTACGATCACGGCTACTATCGTGGCAAGCGAGCAATGCTATCGGTAACCACCGGTTCACCAGAAAAGGCGTTTCAGCCCTTTGGCCGAGCTGGCAATATGGTTCATTGGCTATGGCCAATTCATTCATCGCTGTACTACGTTGGCTTTGAGGTGTTGGCTCCCCAGGTTAGCTATGGCATCCAGGGCGGCGGCATTCGCTATCAAGAGGAGACCGAGATCACTGGTCACTTGGAGGCATGTAAAGGAGCTTGGGCTTCCCGGGTTGTGAATTTGGATGCCGAGTCACCCATTCCCTTTACGGGCTGGAATGATTGGGACGCGGATGGTGTTTTAGGCCAAACAGCGCCGCTGCGCTGGCGACTAAATTGACCTCGTTATTAACTAGCGCTGCCGTCTGTGGCGATCAATTCACCGCAGCGGATATCGTGCTCAGCAGCTATCTCTGGTGGGGGATAATGCAGAAAAATATTCCGCCAAAAGAGGTATTCAAAGAATACATAGAACGCACCGAAAGCAGGCCTGCCGCTAAACGCGCGAATGAAATAGATGACGCGTTGGCGCAAAAAATGGAGCCTGTTTCATTCTAACGATCTATGTTACTGCCCTGGCCGGTGATGTTGGCGGGCTGGGGCTTTAGCGTATAGGTGACAGTTGATAGCGTGCATTCCAGATCATTTGACTCACCGCTGCTTGAAATCTAACTCTCTATTGCTCTATTCATGAATGCTGTGAAGTTCTGGGGTAGGCTGCACCTATATTTGTATTATCGAAGGCCTTACACCCAATGAGTACCCCGAGTCACCACTTTTCAGATGCTGAGAAGCGCGGGTTATACCGTGCCATTTATGAACGGCGCGATGTCCGTTCACAGTTCTTACCCGACCCGATTGCTCCCGAGATTCTGGCCAAGCTTTTAAAGGCAGCCCACCATGCTCCCTCGGTAGGCTTTATGCAGCCCTGGGATTTCATTGTGATCGAAAGCCGCGAGGTGAGAGCGGCGATAGTGGCGATGTTCGAGCGAGAAAACCAAAAGGCCGCTGAGCGGTTTGAGGGAGAACGCAAGGAGCGCTACCAGGGTTTGAAACTACAAGGCATTTTAGAAAGCCCGATTAACCTCTGCATTACTTGTGATCGCAGCCGGGGAGGCCCCCATGTGCTAGGGCGCAATAGCATTGTGGATACCGACCTATTTAGCACGTGCTTAGCCGTGCAAAACCTCTGGCTGGCAGCGCGGGCAGAGGGCATTGGCGTTGGCTGGGTGAGTATTCTCGATCAAGATCAACTGAGCACGGCGTTGAAGTTGCCTGAACATGTTTATCCATTAGCTTATCTTTGCCTTGGCTACGTCAGCGAGTTTTTAGATCAGCCCGAGCTGGAAGCAAAAGGGTGGCGCTCTCGGCTTTCATTAACTGAATTGGTGCACTGTGATGGCTGGGGCGGTTCGTTGACAGAAAGCCCACTTCTAACTGCTTTAGAATAATCGAGGCTCAGGGAAAGGAGCAACACACTCATGTTGAATCGAAAGACCCGTTCACCTCGGCACGGAAAAGGCACTGTGGGGCGCTCACTGGTAATAACGCTGACCTTTTTTGCGCTGCTGGTCGCCGCGGTCATGATTGAAAAGTTGCCTATATGGTTACTATGCGCTTATCTAGCGGTCAGCGTGGTGATGTGTTTTACCTATGCGTTAGATAAATCCGCTGCGCAAAAAAACGCGCAGCGGATTTCCGAAAATACCTTACATGTGCTGTCACTATTAGGCGGCTGGCCTGGGGCTATTGTTGCGCAGCAATGGCTTCGCCACAAAACACAAAAGCGCGCTTTCAGACGTGTGTTCTGGGTAACGGTGCTGATCAATCTAACAGCGCTAGTTAGCTGGGCATGGGTATAGTTTGTGAATGACTTATTCTGTTAACGTTTATCACCTACGCTGATAGCAGACTGCTTTTTACGCACCGATGAAGGCAACGCAATGAGCCATGCACTAACCGGGCATAACCGCCCACAGCAAGTGATCGAGGCAATTCAACAGGTGAATGCGCCGCTTAATGCAGCGCACCGCCAAGCGAAGTACGCCAAAATGGCCGTGTCTCCTTACCGATTCTTTCGTGGAACTAATCACTTGTATTGGCAAGACGTTTGGCACGACTGGCGCTTTGCGTTATTTGGTGGATGGCCTAATACCCAAACGTGGCTGCAGGGCGATGCACACGTTTATAACTTTGGCGCTTATGGTCACCATGATGACCAAGTGCGCTACGGTATGGATGA
Source organism: Vreelandella venusta (assembly GCF_007989605.1). Lineage (GTDB taxonomy): Bacteria > Pseudomonadota > Gammaproteobacteria > Pseudomonadales > Halomonadaceae > Vreelandella > Vreelandella venusta. The sequence continues at coordinate 333,538 of NZ_BJUL01000001.1, forward strand.
CTTCGATGACGCGTTGATCGGTGACTATCAATACGATGTATGGCGGCTGGCGATCAGTGTGGTACTGGATAGCCGTGAAAACGCCGCGTTAAGTTCTAAAGCGACGGCTAAAGCGCTGAAAAAGCTGTTAGAGGGGTATATCCATACGCTAGCTGTTTATAGCCAAGAAACGTATGAAAAAGATACGCTGGCTAAAGAGCAGCCCATTGAGGCGGTGACTCTGGATAGCGCCAAGGGCCCGCTGAAGGCCTTCATGGGCAACGTCGCTGATAAGCAGAGTCGGGCGCGTATGCTGGAAAAATGGACAACCCTCGATAGTCAGAAAGGGCGCATGTTCGCTGAGCGCTCTGGGAAGCTTGCGAACTTACCAGCAGATGTCGCTAGCCAGCTGCGTCGTTTGATTGAGCAAGAGTATCAACAGACGTTACAGCACCCGATCAAAGAGAGTGACCCAAAACACTTTCGTGTCAAAGACACCGTTCGCCGTCTTGATGCCGGAACGGGGTCGTTAGGTTTAGAGCGATATTACGTTTTGATTGAGGGTGGTGCGGACCATGAGCACGACGACGTTATATTAGATGTTAAAGAGCAGGTAACGCCAGAAGCTTATGGCTTAATGAATAAAGCCCAGCAACAGGCGTGGCGAAAGCTATTTCCTAATGAAGGCATTCGCCATGCGGCGGCATTTCATGCCATTGCAGAACACCCCGATGCCTATTTGGGTTGGCTGACCATGAATGGAAAAGTTTTTTCGGTTCGGGAGCGCTCTCCGTTTAAAAAAGATGTGCCTACTCACAAGCTTTCAGGGGGTAAGTCTTATCGGAAATTGGCGCGCCAATGGGGTGAAATTCTCGCGCGTGAGCATTTGCGCGGTGCTCAGGCGCTTCACCGTGGTCATTCAGCACCATTTGCCAACGCGGTATGCCAACGTTTAGAAGGTCGCGAAGCGCAGTTTATTGAGGTAGTGACGACCCTGGCAATTGCCTATGCCGACTGCGTATCTCAAGACTATAAGGTGTTCGTGGAGCACTTTTTGAAGGCAGATTCTGCTTAACAAGCTGGGCCATTAACGTTCATAGTGTTTGCTGCTTACCGAATAAAAAGCCTTTATCCTCAAGAGAGTCCTCCCAAACAACGCAGCGGTTTCGCCCGCTGTGTTTTGCTTGATAGAGTGCCTCGTCGGCAAGTCGTAGCAATATCTTGGGGTCTTGGGTGTGATCAGGGTAAGTGGCCACCCCGCAGGAAAGCGTGATCTGCCGAAGCGGTATACCCTGATGAGCAAATACCGTGTGCGAGATGGACGTCAGCAGTGCTTTTGCTCTGGATTCGGCAACAGTTCGCGATGTGGCAGGCAGCAAGGCAACAAACTCCTCGCCACCAAAACGACAGATGACGTCGAGATCGCGTAGATGCTGTCGCAGCAACTGTGCAATTTCCACCAGAACGGCGTCTCCTGCATCATGACCAAAATCGTCGTTGATCTGTTTGAAATAGTCCACATCCAGCATAAGTACAGAGAGTTGGCTGGTAGGCTGCCCTGCTCGCTGACATTGGTGTTCAAATGCTGAGTCGAAGTGACGACGATTATGCAGGCCCGTCAATGGATCTTTGCGGGATAGGCTATCTAACTCCTGAACGAGTCGGTCAAGGTCAGCGGTGCGGGACGCTACCTGTTGCTCAAGAGTTTCATTGGCAAGGGCGAGTTGTTGTTGAGTATGGCGATAGTGCCACAGGAAAATAGCAGCGTTTGCGACTGCGAATGCTAATGTGCCATAGCTTAATGGCACACTGCGCCAGGCTATAAAACCATGGGCAACGGCCATGTCGGCTAACAGCAGTGGGGCGAAGAAAGTAAAACTCACCACTAGTAGCCGCTGTTCCACCTTTAGCCATTGAAAGCGCATAAGTGCTAGCAACAACATGACAGGGAGCGAGATGGCTAGCATGACATCAAAGATAGGAAACGTTAGCGAAAGGCTGATTACGTCCAACAGAACCAAGCCCATGGCGAAAACGAGGTATAGCAGATGGGTAATCCATAGCCGCGTGATCCAGCGTTTTGCCGTGCCTTTCAGCCAGTCGCTGAGCAATAAGCCTAATGCCACTGGCAGTGTGTAGTAGCTGCCTGCTCGCAACATGTCCCAACCCAGAGCGCAACCGGAAATTAGCTGGCGAGCAGGGGTTTCAGCAAGCAACATCAACCCTGACGAATAGGCAAATAGAGCAATGGCACCAAAGCCTTGGCGTTGCGGCCCGATCAACGCGAAAATAGTTGCCAGAATTGCTAGTACCAACACCAGTGCACTCACGCCAAGATCTTGTGCAGAGTCGTGAATAACCTGATTGAGTACATCACTGCGTTCCATGACTTGCACTTGGCCCCATAGACCAATGCTGGTGTAGTCAGAGTAGAAGCGAAAAGTGAGTTGTTGCCAGGCAGCATTGTCGGGTAAATCGATCATATGCCAGGGCCAACCAGCAAAACTCCCCTTACCCTGAGCGTCAAACTCGCCGTATTGATAAATAAGTTTGTCACCTAGGTAAACCTGTCCGATAAGGTTCATGCTAGTGATAAAGAGAACAGGGTCATTCCAGTCTCCGGCGGGCAGTGTCGTGCGTAACCAGAGATGTTCGTGCCCCTCGCGGCCAGGCGGGTTAAGTGGAGAAGCAGTCGCCTGCCACTCGCTTGCGTTGCTGTGTAGCCATTGAAAGCGGTTATTTGAATCCTGAGGAGAATCTCCCCAGCGATACTCCCAACTTTGCAATGGTTGTGGTGAGTAAGCTGCGCAAAGCCCACTTGGAAGCATCACAAGCGTGGTCAGCATTAGGAGCAGCTGAGGGTAATGACGTATGGCAAGCCAACGAGGCAGCATGATGAACGTCTAATCTCCTGATTATGATCCTTCTTCTAGTAAGTACATCAGCCAAAGCCTGCAATTGACTGAAGCGCACATGAGGTAAGCAACAAAGATTCTTCCCAGTTTAACTAAAAATATGCCGAAGGCGATGGTAGTTTCGTCAACGTTACTAAATGTTTCTAGAGAGTGACAGAGGGGGCTGAGCCTTTGTTGGCCCAGCCTTGCTAGGTTTTGCGTCGCTGATAGAAATAACTGATAGAAGTTATTGGTAGAAATAGTAGCTAGCGCAGTATGAGTAAAAACATACTTTTTAAGTGGATGCGGCGCCGCCGACGATGCCGCTGCGTAAGCTGCTCTCGCTACGGCTGCGATTTTTGAGATGGTTGGCGACAGTATCTTCAGGTGAGCCTGCCATTTCACGGAACATGCCCATTGACCCCAATAGAGCAGAAGACTCGTAAGGCACGAATACCCGCTCACCCTCTTTCGCCATGTGGGGCAGCCCTTTGATATAGCTTTGGCCTAGTAGATAGCCCACTACGGTGCGCTTATTCTCTTCGCTATCGCCGATGGCGCTAAGCACGAGTTTGATGGATTCCTGCTCACCCTGAGCGCGTAAAATCGCCGACTCTTTATCCCCCTGAGCGTTAAGAATGGCCGACTCACGCTGTCCTTGAGCCATTGCAATGGCTGCAGACTTTTCACCTTCTGCTTCTGTCACTGTCGCGCGGCGTTTGCGTTCCGCGGCCATCTGCAGGCGCATCGCAGACTCTACCTCTTCTGGCATGGCGATATCCTGCACCTCTACTCGGGAGATTTTGACACCCCATTTTGAAGCGGGCTCTTCCATTGCTGCCTGGATTTCATTGTTAACTTCGGCACGCGACTCAAACAGTTTATCTAGCTCCATCTTACCGACCACCGAGCGAAGCGTGGTTTTGGCCAGCACCTCGACGGCTTGGCTCATATTCTCTACTTCATAGACAGCTCGTTTAGGATCGATAATTTGATAATAAAGCGCGCCATTGATTCTCACCGTGACGTTATCCGTAGTGACGACCGGCTGGCCAGGAAAGTCCATGACCGTTTCACGACGGTCAATGCGGACTTCATCGCTGGTAATCGCGGTGTAATCCTCGCCCATTTTGCGGTAGCGCAGCATTGTGATCGCGCGTGGCTGCTCAATAAACGGAATGATGATATTGATGCCGCTTTCAAGTACGCGATGAAAGGAGCCCAGTCGTTCAATCACCATCACTTCTGACTGGCGAACAATAACCAATCCTTTCGAGATAATGAGCACGCCAATAACGACAATAATCAAGCTGATGAGCAGGCCAGGACTAATTGATAAATCCATGAGGTTATTCATGTTTATGGCTCCTTGCGTGGGGAAGATGCATCCTAGTGGTTGGTATTTTCTGGAGGTGTCAGCGTCACTACGGCCGTGGTACCTTCAAAGTGCTTAAAGATAACTCGGGTGCCAGGCGGTAAGTCGGTATCACCGCTCTCAATAACACGCAAACGGTAGAAATCACCGTTCACTTTAATGCCGGTTACGTTGTCAAAGTCGCGAACCAGTGTTTTGTAATGGTTACCTTTTTCGACACCTGTGCCGGTTGTGCCGTAGGCAACGCCTCTTGGTGAAAAGCGCGGACGAATAACCATAATGCCTAAAGGCACTAAGACACCCGCGAAAATCCCCATACTAAGTAACTGCCACGGCAGTGATAATCCCAGTGCTGTGACCGCCGCGGTGAGCGCCGCAGCAACTCCCAGTGCAAGCAGTAACATTGCGCCAGACGTCAATTCTGCGAGACTCAGCAGCAGAGCAATCACCAGCCAAGTATAAGCAGGGTTCCAGTCCATGTGTGCTCCTTGCAGTCTATGGATGAAGCTGTTCACTAGCGTAACCTACTCGGCGTATATTGGCCTGTGTACTGCGTAACAGCCACTGTTTAGTGGCCTCATCCTCTTGTTGATGACCTGAATACGCAGTGGAGTGCTATCCTACTTGCCTTACTGAGCATGTCTCTAAGGAGAGTCGTGTGTCGGGTGTGATTTATTGGTTAGATATGGCGGGTGTCATCGTATTCGCCTTGTCAGGGGTGATTTTAGCCTGTCGTTCGCGAATGGATCCCTTCGGTATGCTGGTGTTGGCGGCGGTGACCGGTATTGGCGGCGGCACACTCAGAGAGCTGGTGTTGGGCGTTCGCCCGGTATTCTGGGTAACTGATCCGACCTATTTGTGGGTGATATTAGCCACAGTCGGCGTGTCTTTGGTGGGGTTTCACTATATTCATCGCCTTTCTCGGGGCTTTTTGCCTGTCGCTGATGCGTTTGGGCTGGCGCTATTTACTGTCATTGGCACCCATGAAGCACTGTTGCTGGGCACATCAGGCGTTGTGGCGGTGTTAATGGGCATGATGACCGGCGTGGCGGGGGGCATGATCCGTGATGTGTTAGCCCAGCGGGTGCCGATGGTGCTCCGTGAGGAGATCTACGCCACGGCAGCCTTGGCGGGGGGGATTGTGTATGTGGCGCTCGATGCATTACAGGCACCGCTCACCGTTGCGATTGCCGCTGCATTAACGGCGACACTCGGGTTGCGCCTAGCGGCGATTCACTGGCACCTGGCGCTACCGGTATTTGCCTGGGTTACGCTGCCACCGAAAACGCAAGATGAGGCCTCGGCACCGTTATCGACCCCTCAGAAAGCCAAAGAGCGGGTGCGCATGATCCGGCGAGAGCGTAAAAAACGTTAGCTGAGCAGACTTCCTATGGCGATGTCGCGAAAGGAAGGCGTATTCGCCTCTGCTTGTTTCTTTTTTCTTGTCTTTCAAAACGCATTTGCTTCTCGCCAGCGATCAAACCAGCGTCTTGGTTGCAGTACCTTTAATGAGGGTTCGCTGTCGATCAGTTCTACACCTATCCCTAGTGCACCAAGGTGTGCATAGAGCGCACCATTGGCGCTTTTTTCAGCCAAAGTGACATCGGAAAGCAGCAAAAGGGGGCCGCCGCTAAGCGTGAGATCATGTAGGCGTATGCGTTCGCCATTGATCTGCAGCTGCGCGCTACCGTTAATGTCATGCACGTTTAATAACCGTCCCAGCCAATCACTTTGTCTGGCGCGGGCAAGAAAGAGTCGCGCCAATAGCCCTGTATCGCGCATGCCAAGGCGCAGTTGGCTGGTTAAACTGATTGGATCTCCCCACTCAAGCTGTGCTTCTTCCATTGTGAGCTGGACCCACCAGCCAGCATCCTGTGTGCCTTCCGAGCTTTGCCGGAAGACGTTTTCAAGACGCAGAAACGAGTCATTTGCGTTGAAGTGGCGTGTTTCTAAATCACCTTCGGTGAGCTGCAGGTGTAACTCAACATCGCCCTTAAGCTGTTGATCAAGCAGTGCTAGTTCTGCACCAAATGCGCGTAGTGTCATGTTTCCCTGGGCGGTAAGTCCATCCAATAACCATTCGCTGGTTAGGCTAGCTTGGCCGCCCAATAATGAAACCCCGGCATTTTCAGGCAGGTAACGGTTATAGCGGGTGAAGTCTGGCACTTCCGTAATAGGCAGTGCGATGCGAGTAGTGAAGAAATCGGGCTCTGGTGACTCTAGCACGTCACTAAAACGTTCAGTTTCGGTCGTGAGGGCAAAGTGGCGGCCTTCCAAATGGGGACGGTCATCACCCTGGCGCATAAGTTCAAAGTGTGGAATGCCTAACGAAAGCTGGGCCTGCTCAGATGTGTCGAGTTGGGCGGTGAGCTCGCCGCGCCCAGTGGCAAGGTAATCTAAAAAGGCCACCTCAAGCTGATCGGCATTCACACGTAGGCGGGTGGGGGCAAGTAATCGGTCATTACCAAAAGCCCCCTGAGCGAACAGTTGGCCATTGCCCGCAACTGCCAAGCCATGGGCGTCGGGTAAAAAAATATTTAAGAATCCGAGTCGCTGAACGCTACCTTCGAGTGAAAACTCGCCACTGAGCGGCTTATTCTCATTAGCATTACTGTCGCTGCGCTGAAAGCGACCGTCATTGAGCACTAAAATACTCTCTAATCGCTCGCTGGTAGACTGTGTATCCGCCACTTGCCAGCTTAGACGTGAGCCGCTGATATCAAGCCTTGTGCCATCAAGAGCGGCTTGGCGAATGGCTAACCTAAGCTGTGCGTCGCTTTCCAGTACGCCGTTCTGTTCAGTGTGTTGCCAGCGGGTGGCTAATCGCTCTCCTGCTAACAATATCTCGCCGCTTACCCTTTGGGTGGTGAAATCGAGCTGCCCACGGCTAGTCGCTTGGCCGCTAAGCAATTGCAATGGGGCAGGGTCGGGCAGGGCGGCTTTAAGATAGGTTTGTAACACACTAATGTCGGGTAACCGAGCGGACTGCCAAGTTAGCCGGGCAGTAGCGTTTTCTCGCGCTAGCTCTGGGTTCAGTGGGCTTAGTGCAGTTAACGTGATGGCCGCGTCCGCCATCAACGTTCGCTGATGGTGGCTAAGGGTGGCGTCGGTGAAGGTGAGTGTCGCATCTATCGTCTCTTCGCTCGACAGTTGTGCGGCTAATGAACCACTTCCTTGAGCCGTGAAATTAACTAAATTTGCCGCAAGTGTTGGTGCTTGAATCGTTAAGAAGGCGTCATGTGGCTTGGCGTCACGTAGCGTCACGCTGGCTTCAATTTGGCCGTTACCCTCAAGCCGAACCCCTTGGCCGTCAAAGGTGTGTGCCAGGTAGCGATCAAGCATGTCCAGGCGAGTGACGTCGCCCTGTAGCGCCAGCGAGGCGCCAGTGGGCAGGTCTAACTGGTCGAGGCGCTGATTGGGCATGCTGGTTGATAGGTGAAGCTGCGTATTGGTGGCATAAGGGTGAGTATCCGCCAAGACGACATCGACGAGTTGCGTTGAAAAGTTGAGCTTGTTGTCCTCTACCGCCAAGCGTACAGCGCCTTCACCAACGGCGGTGTGGAGCGGAGGTGGTGTTTCTGCAACCAACCAACGCAGGTCGTCTGTTTCGCGGGGTTGCAGGCGCTGCTCGTTTACCGCTAAGCGCAATTCAGGTGCATTTAAGGTTAGCTCGCTGCCATGCTGTAGTTCGCCATTGTGTAGGTTCAATTCACCCGTTAAGTTGCCGTGGCCATCAAGTGTTAGCCAGGGAAGCGCTTCTAAGTAGGGCATAAACACGTCCCAGGCATCTGCCTGCGCCGCGATGCTCAGTTGTGCAGACAGGGCGCTGAGCAGCTCAGTGGTGAGCTCTTCGCGAGGAATTTGCGCGGTATTCACACTGTCTAGGGAGGCGTCTGCGCGTAACTGGATATTTTGTACTAACGAGGCTTGGTCACTAAGGCGTATCAGGTGGCCTTGGCTGATATCCAACGACACGTTAGGAACGGCTAATACAGCGCGACTTAGCTGGGTATCAGCCACTTGCAGCTGGCCTTGTGCCTCGAGAGCGATATCGCCTATGGTTAAGCGGCGAAGCCCGTTGGCATTAAGTGCCTGTATGTGTAGTTCACCGCGCAGAAGAGCTAGTAGCGACAGCGAAAGCGTTGCACGTTGGGCTTCAACGGAAATCGGTAAGCTGTCGTCTTCCCGTGCCAAGTAAAGGTTCTCTACTTCCCAGCGCCCTGGATGCAGACTGTTTGCATTCGTCCAGCGCACTTCGACTCCCTCGATCTGAGACAGCCGTTTGGGTAGCCATTGACTATTTAGCAGCCAAGTACTGCCAAATACCCATACTAATGTCGCGATTAATGCGCTTAATAGCGTGATTATCAGGATACGGGGGAGACGTTTTGACCTAAGGTTCTCTTTCGGCATACGGGCTTCCTTGCAGATGACTCCTGTCGGCGCGTGTTTTATGGCATTATGCGCGTCGTGGGGCCGTAATGGGTTTTCGATTTCAACGCTAGGCAGGCAGCAAAGCCATGTTCAAGGATTTTTACGCGCAGCGCGGAGAGTATGTTGTGATCTCTGCTGAGCAGGCCAGCCGTTTCGCCAAGGGCGTGGCCGGCGACTACAACCCGATTCATAATCCCGATGCGCGCCGTTTTTGCGTACCTGGAGACCTGCTCTTTACACTGGTGCTGGTGAAGTTTGGGTTGTCGCGACAAATGGAATTTCGCTTCACCAATATGGTGGGAGCTGACACTCCTCTCAAGTTTAGTGAAGAAGCGAATGGTGATCTACTTGTCTGCGATGAAGGTGGCAAGTGCTATCTACAGGTGACGCGTAGCGGAGAAGTTACTCACGATGAAGCGGCGATTGAGGCGTTTGCCCGCTGCTATGTGGCGTTTTCAGGTAAGAATTTTCCTCACTATTTGAAGCCTTTAATGGAGCAGCATGGGGTAATGTTTAACCCTAAGCGGCCCTTGGTTATATACGACAGCATGGGGTTTTCCTTAGAGCGTCTAGACGGTTTCTCGCCGAACTTAGCCCTAACGAGCTCCTCGCTAGAGGTTCAAGGTAAACGTGCTGATGCCTTGCTTGAGTTCTCGATTGAGTCTGCTGGAGAAGCGGTTGGGGTAGGCTCGAAAAAATTAGTGGTCAGCGGCTTATGTGAGTACAACGCAACTGAGATGGCAGCGATTGTTGATGAATTCTACCGCTTAAAGGCGGCTTATGAGGCGGCGTAGGTAGTGTCGTTGCGTTAGCGTAATGGCGGGTGCCATTAACGCTAACGCTAAGGTATTCTCAAAGCCTATCAATTAAAAAAATGCGCGAAGCGCGCTCGACGCTTCCGCTGGATACAAGAGGCTTTGCATGAATCGCATCAAAACGCTTACGCTTGCCTGCGCAGCAGTTACGCTCGCCGTTTCAGCCATGAGTGCTCAGGCGCGGGACTTTCGTCTCGGTCTTATCACGCCAGCACAGCATCTATGGTCTACCGAGGCAGAAGCTTTTGCCCAAACACTTAACGAACGCTCTGGTGGCGAGCATAGCGTTAGTGTCTTTCCAGCTCAGCAGCTAGGCAATGAAGCGCAAATGGTTCAGCAGCTTCAAACCGGCGCGTTAGATATGGCTTTCTTGACGATTGCCGAAATTTCCAACCGTATTCCAGATTTTGGCGCACTATACGCGCCTTACTTGGTTGATGACGTTAATCACGCGGCACGGCTTTTACGTTCTGATGCGGCAGGGGAGCTGCTCGAGTTAATGCCACAAGAAGTCGGCTTAATTGGCGTTGGCTATGGCATGGTAGGCATGCGCCAAGTGCTCAGCCGTGATCCTATTGAAAGCGCCGACGATCTGCAGGGGCAGCGTTTACGTATTACCCCTTTTGAGCCAATTCGGGATTTCTATACGGCCACGGGTGCTGCCCCTGCCCCCATGCCACTCTTAGAAGTGTATGACGCGCTGGCTAACGGTCAGGTCGATGCCATTGATATGGATTTCGACTCTATTTTAATTTTGAAATTCTATGAGCAAGCGGAAAATCTGCTGATTTCTAACCATATGATGTTCCCTATGGTGGGCGTCGTGTCTGGGCGAGTATGGCGCGATCTTTCTGAACAAGATCGTGAGCTGATTGATACTGCGATGGCTGAGCATCTAGAGAACGTGCTGGTGGGTTTTGAAGAGAAGGATGCCGCTCAGGAAGAGGAGATCCGCGCCTTGGATATCAATATCGTTGAAGCGGATGCTGAGTTTTTCTCTGACGCCATTGCACAGTGGGAAAACATCTGGGCGCCTAAGGCACCTATGTTAGAAACGTTACGCGCCGAGGCTGACCGGTTACGTGAAGAGTAACATGCTGCAACGTTTTTCATTAGGGCTTGCACGCTGTGAAGAGATTGCCGCCGCTGCTTTAGCGGCGGCGGTTACCTGTCTGATTCTCACCAATATTGCGTTTCGCGCCCTAGGCAGCCCGCTTTACTGGATTAGCGAGCTGGCGATTTACGCCATGATCTGGATGACCTTTTTGATAGCCGCCACGGTGTTTAAACGCCGCCAGGGGATAGCGGTCACGTTGCTGAGCGATCTATTACCGCAATCCGGCCGGAAATTGATAGGCATCTGGGTAGATACCATGGTGCTGTTATTTGCCCTGCTGTTAGCGTGGCTTTGCTGGCGCTGGTATCAGCCACTTGCACTGGTGCAAGCAGGGTTTGATACCCGTGCTTTTCAAGGGCAAACATTCAATTTTATTTACGCTGAAAACACCTCCACGCTTGGCATTAAAAAATTCTGGGCGTGGTTAATTGTGCCGTGGTTTGCATTGTCCCTTAGCCTGCATAGCTGGGCGAATCTTATCCAGTCACTCAAACAGTGGCGAACGCCGACCCCAGAATCCACCGCCAAAGCGCTACGCTAATTCTGCTTACCCTGTTGACGGTACGTTTATGACGATTGCTGTTTTTTTGCTGCTGTTGCTCGGTGCTGTGCCCATTGCGCTAGTACTGGCATTGACTGCCATGTGGTACATCCAGATGTCAGGCAATACGGTGTTGTTTGATTCGTATCCACAGCAGCTGTTTAGCGCCATTGAAAGCTATGGATTGCTGGCGATTCCGTTATTTATGTTGGCGGGCGAATTAATGAATGAAGGCGGTTTAACCCGCCGCTTGATCGCCCTAGCGCGTATTTTAGTAGGAGGATTTCGCGGTGGTCTCGCCTATATCAATTTAGTGGCCAACATGATGATGGCGGCGATTATTGGTTCGGCAGCCTCGCAAATTGCCATTATGTCTCGGGCAATGGTGCCAGCAATGGAGCAGGAAGGTTATGACAAATCCTACAGCGCAGCGATTACCGCCGCGGGTGGGCTACTGTCGCCGATTATTCCACCTTCCATGCTGTTTGTGTTGTTTGGCGTCATGGCCCAAGTGCCGATTGCGGAAATGTTTATTGCTGGGTTGCTGCCGGGGCTGCTCTTGGGAACCAGCTTTTTTATCGTGATTGCCTTGGTAGGCTTGGTCCAGCAATACCCTAAAGGTCAGTGGCCTACTCGCCGTCAGGCGCTTCACGACCTGCTTTGGGGGCTGCCTGCTCTACTCATTCCAGTGATCATTATCGGCGGCATTCTATGGGGGGTTGCCACGCCAACGGAATCGGCCGCGCTGGCTTCACTGGCGGCGCTATTGATGGGACGTTTTGTCTACGGTGATCTGCATTTCAGCCAGTTGCCCCAGGTGCTGACGCGTACTGCGATTAACGCCGGCTTAGTGATAATGCTGATTGCCGCTGCTGGTGTGTTTGGCTGGGTGGTGATTTATGAGCAGCTTCCGCAAATGGCCGCCGCATGGATTGCCGCGTTGACCAGCGACCCTTTCGTATTCTTGCTACTGGTGATTGGCGCACTGCTGTTAGTGGGAATGGTGATTGATGGCATTGCGGCGCTAATTTTAGTGGTACCGATTTTAATGCCCATTGCCCAAAGCCAATTCGCGATTAGCCCCTACCAGTTTGGTGTAGTGGTGTGTTTAACCCTGGTAATAGGCCTGTTAACGCCCCCGGTAGGGGCAGGACTGTTTATCGCTTCCTCAATGACGGGGGCGTCGCCGCTTAAAATATTTCGCTCGCTGCTGCCGTTTTTGCTAGCAACGTTAGTGACCCTTATGCTTCTTGCCTGGCTGCCGTGGTTAACCAACGGGCTTATCCAGCGTTAATCGCTATCACATTCATTTCAACCTCTAGCTGAACTGATGCTCTCCTCGGTGTTTATGATGCCGTTTAATGGTGGAGTATCAGTCCCAGGCTGCCTGCTTGGCACCAAATTGCCCTGTTCTTTATCAAGTGGCTAATTGACGTTTACGTCAACTTGCTGATATACCCTAGGGTTCATCTTTGCGTCTCATAACAAACACAACGTTGAGGAAGGTAGTCATGTCCGTTCGTGAAATCCCTATGTATATCGATGGCCAGCCAGTCATGTCACAAAGCCAGGATTGGCGTGATGTGGTTAACCCGGCCACTCAGGAAGTGGTTGCCAGGGTGCCATTTTGTACTGCCGAAGAGGTAGAACGCGCGATTGCCAGCGCTAAAACAGCTTTTAAAGGGTGGCGTAAAGTGCCGCTTGGCAAGCGCATGCGCATCATGCTGAAACTTCAGGCACTGATACGCGAAAATACGGCTGAATTAGCCGCGCTAATCACCGAAGAGCACGGTAAAACCTTGCCTGACGCTGAAGGTGAAGTAGGGCGTGGTTTAGAAGTCGTTGAGCACGCTTGTTCAATTACCTCGCTGCAGCTAGGTGAGTTAGCGGAAAATGCCGCTAATGAAGTTGATGTTTATACCATGCACCAGCCGCTGGGCGTTGGCGCAGGTATTACCGCCTTCAACTTCCCGATTATGTTGCCCTGTTTTATGTTCCCGCTTGCCATCGCAACGGGTAATACCTTTGTCCTGAAACCGTCCGAGCAGGATCCTAGTTCCACCATGCGGCTGGTTGAGCTCGCCCATGAAGCGGGCGTCCCGGCTGGCGTTTTAAACGTAGTTCATGGCGGCCCTGATGTGGCCAACCAAATCGCCGACCACCAGGATATTAAAGCACTCTCGTTTATCGGCTCGACCCATGTGGGCTCCTTGCTTTACGACCGTGCCGCCGCCGCTGGAAAGCGTATGCAGTCGATGATGGGAGCTAAAAACCACTGCGTTGTTATGCCGGATGCTAACCGTAGCCAAGCGATTGATAGCCTACTTGGCTCGGCGTTTGGTGCCGCTGGCCAGCGCTGCATGGCTAACTCTGTAGTGGTGCTGGTAGGTGAAGCGCGAGAGTGGCTGAAAGATATTGAGGAAGGCGCACGCAGCATGAAAGTTGGCCCAGGCACCCAGCGCGATGCCGACTTAGGGCCGCTTGTCTCACCACAAGCGAAAGAGCGCGTTGAGCGCTTGATTACAGCGGGTGAAAAAGAGGGCGCTAAACTGCTAATAGACGGCCGTGGTTGCACGGTAGAGGGCTATCCAAACGGCAACTTTGTTGGCCCAACTCTGTTTGCCGATGTGACCGCTGATATGACGGTGTACCGGGAAGAAATTTTTGGACCAGTACTATGTGTGGTCAATGTGGAGACGCTGGATGACGCGATTGCGTTTATCAACGCTAACCCTAACGGCAACGGTACGTCGATATTTACCAACTCAGGCTGGGTAGCACGGCGCTTTGAAACGGATATCGATGTCGGCCAGATTGGGATCAATGTGCCGATTCCTGTGCCCGTCGCGTACTTCAGCTTTACGGGTTCGCGAGCTTCCAAGCTTGGTGACTTGGGGCCGAACGGCAAGCAGGCAATTACCTTCTGGACGCAGACCAAAACGGTCACTGCCCGCTGGTTCGAACCAGAAAATGTATCTAGCGGCATTAATAGCACTATTTCGTTGAGCTAATTGCACCATGGAGAAGCCCCGCGCTAAGCGGGGCTTTGACCGTTTCAACTTATGTGATCTGAAATAACGGCAGGCTTCTTTTTAAAAGTTGGCCGATAGGGCCAAGCTGACTGGCGTGCATAACGAGAATGGTGGGAGTGGTCATTTGCGCTGTTGTGCTGTGAGGAACTAACAGTGCAAATTCGCCTTCTTCAAGATGAAACTCATGTAGCTCATGCAGGCCATCGGGCGTTTCACACTGAGAGCAGCGGTAGTTGTCATCTTCGCCATAAACTAAGCGATGATACATTTTGAAGAGCGTATAAATGGCTAAACCGCCTTTCAAAGTAGGCCAGCGGGCAGGTGTGCTGCGCAGCGCGTCAGAAACGATGATGCCATCGGCTGCTGCGTTAGCGAATACGCTCGCCAGTGGTGTTGAGAGGAGCGGCGTGCTAGCGCTTAATGACGTCTCGTGTTCTTGAGGGTTAGGAGGGATCTCGTTAACCACTCGGTGGAAATCATCTAAAGAGGCAAGCGGGAAGTCTTTGTGCTTTAGGTCACTTGGCTCGAAGCCGCCGTTTTCCCAGCCATGGATAACCCGGAGCGTGGCACGCGCGTGATGCATAGGCAGTGCAAGAAGGGTATGTAGCATTATCCGGATATGCAGCTGACGCTCATCGGTGTTGTTTTTAAACGCGCAATAAGGGTCGGCAAAAAGAGTATGCAAGCGCCCAGGCGTATGCTCTTTGGCTTCGGAATAATGCATTTTGGTGTTCCTGTTAATTGCCGTTTGATGCATTTTCTGCACGGCTTATAGGCCATTGAATAGTTGAGAGTATGGACAGCGTTAGCCGCGATTGAAAGTCACTTTGTTTAGTGTTTTGTTACCGTATCGCGTTATCTAACAACATAATTGTTTAAGCAAAACAAAAATTTAAAGCTAAAACAGCAAGTGAGGTGTAGCGATGACTGATCGACTTAGCCGTTTCCGTGTACCAGAAACGCTGGATGAACTACCTGACGATATTCGGGATGCAATATTAGAAGTGCAAAGCAAGGCGGGATTTGTGCCCAATGTGTTCTTAATGCTGGCGCATCGCCCTGCAGAGTTTCGCGCTTTTTTTGCTTATCACGATGCTTTGATGGAGCGTGAATCCGACACGCTGACTAAAGCTGAGAAAGAGATGATTGTTGTGGCTACCAGTGCTCGCAATCGTTGTCTCTACTGTGTTGTTGCCCATGGCGCGCTATTGAGAATTTATAGTAAAGATCCCTTAGTCGCTGACAATGTCGCTATCAATCATCTGACGGCAGGGCTAAGCGAACGCCATCGTGTCATGCTGGATTTTGCACTGCACTGCGGGATTGAGGTTGGGGAGTTCTCTGCCACGTGGCAAACAACCTTAGAGAAAGTAGGTTTTACGCTAGAGGACTGTTGGGATATTGGCGCCATTGCTGCTTTTTTCGGCATGTCGAATCGATTAGTGACCATGGCGGGGACGCCGCCCAATGAGGAGTTTTATTTGATGGGACGCCTGCCGCGTTAGCAGGCTAAATACACACATCTAGGCGTGACTCTCGGATAGATTTTACTAACGCCCAGCCTTTACTAACGAGCCGCTTTCACCGAGGATAGCGTCTCCATTCACTGTCGCCAGGGGAGCCCACAGCTGTTGGGCTGAGAATGCGCACTGCGCAGACCCTGGAACCTGATCCGGTTCATACCGGCGGAGGAAGTGCGACATGCCTTACCTAACGTCAGCCGTACTTGGTGCGGCGCTATTCTGTTTTGCCTTGCTGGGCCTGCGTGCACGTCATGTGCAGGGGTCGCTTGATGACTATGTCACGGCACGAAACTCGCAAACCGCTTCCACACTTGGATTCTCCTTTTTAGCCTCGGGAATGGGCGCCTGGATCCTGTTTGCGCCGCCTGAAATTGGTGCCTTTGTGGGACCGTTAGCGTTGGCAGGGTATGCCCTGGGCTCTGCACTGCCGTTTATTGTGTTGGGGTTGTACGGGCCAAAAATTCGCCGTGCATTGCCAGAAGGCAGAAGCATCGCCGAATTCGCCCACGCGTGTTACGGCAAAGGTGTGCGTCATTGGGTGCTACTGGTGTCCGTAGCCTACATGGGCTGTTTTTTAGCAGCGGAGCTAACCGCGATAGGTGCTATTACCGCACTGCTTTCCGATGTGCCGCCTGCACTAGTGATTATTGGCGTTGCACTCACTACTTTGGTGTATACGGTGATTGGTGGACTGCGTGCAAGTCTCGCAACGGATCGCTGGCAGGCTTGGCTTTTGCTAGCCCTATTATTAGCCGTAGGTAGTGTGGCGATTTGGCGATTACCCACTATGCCAAGCGATGCAGTCATGCCCTCGATTCCTATCGCAAGCGCGTTGAGTGTTGCCCTGACGCTTGTGATTGCGGTGACCGCCGCCAATCTTTTTCACCAAGGTTATTGGCAGCGTGTCTGGGCTGCCCGGGACGATCAGAGCTTAGGTCGCGGTGCTTGGCTAGGTGGCGGTCTGACCGTGTTGGTTGTGATGGTGATTGGCGGTGTCGGCATCATGGCCGCGATGAGCGGTGTTGCTTTGGGCGAACCCCCTATTCCTTTCTTTGCGCTGTTAACCGATGCGCCTGCCTGGATGGCGTTACCTGCATTGGTGTTGGCCGTCACGTTAGTGACCTCAAGTGTCGATACGCTACAAAACGGTATAGCGTCGCTGATAGTAGGGCGTGGCGGTGAGCGACATGCAGCATCTTTAACGACCGCGCGTTGGATAACGGTCGCACTGATGGTGCCGGTGATAGTTATTGCCCTGCAGGGATTGTCGGTTCTACGGCTCTTCTTGATAGCAGACTTGCTTTGCGCTGCCATTGTGGTGCCTGTGCTGCTTGGCCTGTGGCAGCGAATGACGCCAGTTGCGGCGATTGGTGGCGGCATGGCTGGATTAGTTGGGGCAATACTACCGGGGTGGCTAAGCCAGGGAAGTATTTCGGCTGGCATAATGGCGGCTACCTTTCCAGGCAGTATCCCAACGTTAGGGCCTTTTCTAGGGGCGTTGCTGGCGTCTATAGTCGTCAGCATTACACTGGCCTACCTGCCTAAGCGACGAAGCGCTAGGCCGTAACGTTAAGCCGTGAGCTCAATTAACAGGGACGATCATGATTCGCAGCCTACTAACGACGCCAGAAGGTGACGTGCGCGAAGGCGATGAACGCCTCATCGATGACTGGCAAACAATACCCGGCAGCCACCTATGGATAGACATGAAAGGTGAGTCAGAGGAGTGTGAACGTCAGCTATTGGAAGGTTTTGATTGTCATCCAATGGCAATTCAAGATGCCCACAAAGAGCGTCATCCACCGAAAATTGAAGAGTTTGAGCATCATACCCTGATTATTTACCGAGGTATTTCATCGTTTGATGCTCAGCTAAACTTTGTGCCTCAGCAGGTATGCTTCTTTATTGGGGAGCGTTTTCTAATCACGCTGCACGCTGGTGAAGCGCTTAGTATTGAACGGCTCTTTAATGAGCACGGCAAAACGCTGCTGGCGTTATCTCCTGAGCGTGTTGCACTCAAAGTTATGTACACCTCGGCGGGTTTCTACATCGATAGCCTGTTGGAATTTGAAAGCGAGCTAAGCGACATAGAAGATGAGCTTTTGGAGGCTGGTAATGATGTGCTGATGCGGAAAATCACCACCTACCGTTCACGATTGGTAAAGATGCGCCGTATTTTTAGCTACCACAAAGGCATTACCCAAGAGCTTACTGCCTATGACTATGCTCATTTGCCCCGTGGAGAAAGTGAAACACTGCATGCTATTACTGACGTAGAAGAGCGCTTTGAACGCCTATATACACTGACACAAATGTACTATGACATTTGCGGCGATCTCGTTGATGGTTATATTTCGATTTCCTCTCACCAGTTAAATATCACCATGCGCTTATTAACGGTGATTACTGCCATATTTGTGCCACTGACGTTTATTGCCGGTATTTACGGCATGAACTTTGAGTACATGCCCGAGCTGCGCTATCAGTACGGATACTTTTTTGTCTGGGGAGCCATGCTGGGTGTCGGGGGTAGTTTAATCTGGCTATTTAAACGCAAAAACTGGTTCTAAACTTAAATAGCTGCTCGCCATCGGCGAAAAATTGATAGTTCGCCATGTGGTTTGAGCGCTAGTGTGGCATCCTCGCAGTCGACCAATGACCTGCAAATAACCTGAGAGCCACTTTTATGACCATCATGATTATTGGCCTGCTGATTTTTCTTGGCAGCCATTCTGTGCGTATCTTTGCTGAAGACTGGCGTCAGCGACAAATTGTTAACTACGGCGAAAATACCTGGAAGATTGCCTACTCCGTAGTGTCGGCAGTTGGACTGGCGATTGCTATTTACGGTTTTGGCCAAACGCGGCTAGATCCTATCTACGTTTGGCTTCCCCCCACGGGGTTACGCCATGCGGTAGCACTGCTGATGGTGCCTGCCTTTATTATGCTGGTGGCAGCCTATGTACCGCGTAATGCTATCAAAGCGAAGCTTGGTCATCCGATGGCGTTGGCCGTAAAAGTTTGGGCATTTTCACACTTGCTGGCCAATGGACGGCTTGGCGATATTGTCTTTTTTGCGGCATTTTTGGTGTGGGCTATTCTGGCCTTTAAGGCAGCCAAAAAGCGTGATCGCCTGCATCCCACTAATCCAGTACCCACCTCGACTCCCGCAACAATAGCCACCGTTGTGATTGGTTTAATAGCCTATGTTTTGTTCGCGCTTTACCTGCATGTGTTAGTTATTGGTGTACCTGTCTTTAGTTAGTGATTATTAATAAATATTAATGGCGTCAATGGGTTATGCTCGTTGGCGCCGTTTGTATTATGACTATTAAGCGGTGGCAAAAGTTTGCTATTGTCAGCTAGGTTCATCCAACATGTCATAAGGGAGAAATTTATGGCCGAAGCTGCACATCAAGTACCGAAAATGATGTCTGCCATGTTGTTAACAGGCCATGGCGACGTAGATAAATTGCAGTATCGGCAGGATGTCACTACCCCTAAACCAGGGGTGGGACAAGTGCTGGTTCAAGTAACCGCAACAGCCAAAAATAATACCGACCGGAAAGCGCGTGAAGGTCTTTACCCTACGAAAGGCAAAGAGGAAGTGACCTCGTTTGCGATGGGGGGATCGCCCACGCTGACGTTCCCTCGTATTCAAGGGGCTGATATTGCTGGACGTGTGGTGGCTGTAGGCGAGGGGGTGGATGCTGCTCGTATTGGAGAACGAGGCCTGCTCGATTTCAATATTTACGCTGATGAGCGCCGCGATATCAATCTGACGCCAGACTATTACGGCCATGGGGCTGATGGTGGCTATGCTGACTTTGTCGCCGTACCAGCCGATCAGTTTCACCATGTTCCCAACCCTGAACTGCGCGATGCAGAGCTTGCTGCGATGGGGATGTGCTCGTATCAGACGGCTTATCACATGATGACGTCTGCCAATGTTAGCGCGGGTGAACGTGTGTTAGTGACCGGCGCCAGTGGTGGTGTTGGAACGGCGTTAATTCAGCTTTGCCGCATTGTGGGCGCTATTCCTTACGCTGTCAGTCAGCCGGATAAGGCCGATGCGCTGTTAGCGTTGGGTGCCGAAGCCGTCATTGATCGAGGTGATTTGTCGACGTTTGTTGAGCGTGTATTGGCGACCACTGATGGTAAGCCGATTGATGCAGTGATGGACTTGGTCGGTGGGCAGATGACCGATCTGTTTATCGATACCATGATAGTTGATATGCAAGGTCGTAACAGTTATCCGCGGCTTTCCATTGCAGGCGCCAGTGGTGGCAATATCAGCGAGATTATGTGGACTCGCGTCTACTTGTACCAAGTGCAGATTTTCGGTGTTTCCCATGGCACTCGCGAAGAGGCTGAGCAACTGATTGAGTGGATTCGCAGTGGTGCGCTGAAGCCAGTACTACATGGGGCCTTTAAACTCTCAGATCTACATAACGCTGAACGCTACTTTGTAAATCGTGGCAGTAACTACTTGGGAAAAATAGTTATTGTTCCTGATGCGCAGTGGGAAACCCATGGTGCGCCGTTTGCCCTCACTACCGCCTAGGAGTAGTGCTAATGAAGAATCTGCATACGATTCAGCTGATGGATACCCATGCCGGTGGTGATGTTAGCCGTATTGTGACGGGAGGTATCGGCGTGCTTCCTGGTGCCACAGTACGCCAGCAAATGGAGTTTCTGCGTGATGATGCCGATGGTTTGCGACGGCTGTTGCTAGAAGAGCCGTATGGTATTCCTGAGATGTCGGTAGATCTGTTGGTGCCTCCCTCGCACCCGGAGGCCGTCGCGGGCTATATCATTATGGAAGTCATGGGGTACCCAATTTACTCGGGCTCTAACACGCTGTGTACCGCCACTGCGGTGTTGGAAAGTGGATTGGTGCCCAAGCGGGAAGGAATTCAACGCTTTAAACTAGAAGCACCCGCAGGCTTAGTGCAAATTGAAGCGAAGGTGTCCAATGGCGTGGTGGAGTCTGTTACCTGTGAAGGCCTACCAAGCTATATCGACACCTATCGCGACACGATTCAAGTTCCTGAACTAGGGACAGTGACCTACTCAGTCGCTTACAGCGGTGGCTTTTATGCCTTGGTAGATGCCGAGGAGTTGGGCTTCAAGCTAGTACGCAGTGAAGAGCAGGCGCTTGCCGCTTGTGCTTATAAAATTGTTGAGGCGATCCAAGCGCAGCGTGGCTATTCTCATTACACCCTGGGAGATGTAGGGCCACTGCCGTTTTTGCATTTTATGGGGCCGGAAGAGAAAGTGGCGGAAGGCTATATTCGCTCGCGTTCAACAACCTATGTACATCCCGGTGTTATTTGCCGTAGCACCACCGGCACAGGCACCTCTGCGCGGTTGGCGCTGATGAATTATGAAGGTCGGCTGGCAGTCGGTGATAAGTTAGAAACCGTGTCACTACGCGAAACGGGGTTTATTGGCACTTTCACCGGCACGCATCAAGAAGGCGCTTATCAGGTGGTGGAAAATACCACCACAGGCCGTAGCTATGTGTTGGCAGAATCAAAGGTTGTGATTAACTGCGACGATCCGATGGTGGCGTGTGGCGAACTGCATCATATTCTGAGTGACCGACATACACCAGAGAGCTAGTGCTCTTCCTGGCGTAATGTGTCGACATAGCCTGTTTGCTCAAGTCGCTCCCATACCGGGGTCTTCTCGGCCTCGGTCATACTTCCCCAACAGGCGATTTCATCTAGCGTTCGGCCGCAGCCTTGGCACAGTGAAGAGGCTGGATCAATGTTGCATACCTGAATACAGGGCGACAGCGGACGGGGAACGCAACGTGTAGGGGATGAGTCGCTGGACATGATGGCTAAGCTCAATGCAGTGGTGAGAAAACGGTGCTAGGCGAGCATACTTATTCTGCTTATCTCTTATGCGGCGCATAGCATACATTCAGTTCACGCCTTATGAGAGTGGCACTTTACCACGCAGCGACTTCGTTTTGCCTTTACGCGTTTTGTGGTCCACACGGCGTCGCTGTGAACCCTTAGTGGGCTTCGTTGGCCGCCGCACTTTCTGCTGCCTGCCCGCGCTTTGAATCAGTGCCTTTAAGCGTGCAAGAGCGTCCTCTTTGTTCAGTTCCAGGGTGCGGTAACTTTGCGCTTTGATAATCACCACGCCCTCTTTACTGATGCGTTGATCAGACAGCGCCATTAATCGCTCTTTGTAAATCGGCGGTAGCGTAGAGCGTTGAATATCAAAACGTAAATGCACTGCAGAGGCGACTTTGTTGACGTTTTGGCCACCCGAGCCTTGCGCTCTGATCTGACTAATATCAATTTCCCAGTCCGCTAGCGTCACGTTGTTTGAGATAGTGAGCATCCAGTTCCTTTATGTCGCGTGTAGCCCGTAAGGCTAGCATACTTAGTGCTAAACAGCCGACGTGGGGCGGGTTAAGGCAGGTGTTGGCATGTCCTCACGAGTACTATGCTCATTGGCTACCTTACGGGGCTGGTTGGGTTGCCCAGCCAGGGGCGCAACTTTAAAGTAGCTTGCTACTCTTTATAACCACTGCCATAGGAATACCCATGGATTACTTACTCGATGAACAACCTTTGAGTGCTGGTGTTATCTACCGTTTGCTGTCAGGCAGTGTCTGTCCCAGGCCAATTGCATGGGTGTCAACTCAAGATAAGGACGGCAATACAAACCTTGCACCGTTCTCTTTTTTTAACGTAGCCAGCGTTAATCCCCCCATCCTGGCTTTTTCACCGTTGCTTGATGGCAGTGGGCGGCCCAAAGATACGCTGCGCAATTTAACCGAACTAGCTGAATGCGTCGTGCATATAGGCAATGAAACCTTGATAGAAGCGCTCAACACGACCAGTGCGAGTGTTCCTCCCGAGCAAGACGAGTTCTTATTAGCGGGCCTAGAGAAGGCTGAAATGCCGGGAATCAGCGTGCCACGTATCGCAGGTGCCCCGGTCGCCTTTGGTTGCAAGCTGCGCGACTTAATTCGTTTCGGCGATCAGCCATTAGCGGGATCGTTAGTGCTTGCTGAGATTGTCGCTATGCATATTGATGATGCAATATGGGATGGTCGGCATATCAACATGGACATGCTAAAGCCAGTAGGGCGCCTGGCCGGCAGTGATTATGTACGCATCAGTGACCGGTTTGCTCTTGAGCGGCCTGCATAATCTAGCTAACCGATGTCATAAGCCTTGTCGTGAGTCGATGTAGTAGTGGCTTACTACCCGCTGCGAAGCTGCGCTTGCTACTCTCATTTAACACACCATTCGTGTGCTCTGTGCCTCGGCCAATAACGACAAGGAGAAGTGAGATGAGCAACAAACGAATTTTAATGATTACCGGCGATTTCACTGAAGATTATGAAACGATGGTGCCTTTCCAAGCACTGATGGCGGTTGGCCATCAAGTCGACGCGGTATGTCCCGACAAGGTCGCCGGTGATACCGTGGCAACGGCTATTCACGATTTTGAAGGTGATCAAACGTATACTGAAAAGCCCGGCCATCGTTTCGCTCTGAACGCTGATTTTGCCAACATTAACCCGGCTGACTACGACGCCTTAGTGATTCCTGGTGGCCGTGCACCGGAATACCTGCGCTTAAACCAGCAAGTACTGGCGATGGTGAAACACTTCTTTGAAACCCAGAAGCCGGTTGCTGCTATCTGTCATGGCGCCCAGTTACTGGCTGCCGCTAAGGTGCTAGAAGGCAAGCAGTGTTCCGCCTATCCGGCTTGCCAGCCAGAAGTGGAACTTGCCGGTGGCCACTTCGCAAACCTGGAAGTCACGGAAGCCGTGACGGATGGCAACTTGGTCACTGCACCCGCATGGCCCGCACACCCTGCATGGCTTGCCCAGTTTATGGCGCTCTTGGCTAAGTAGTACTGATAGGCTACCCCTTTTGCGCCCAGCGGTATCGAACTCAATACGGTTGGGCGCGTTGCCTGTTAACCACTATGCTAAAGAGCAGAATTTACGCTATAGCAGATCTTGCCTAGTAGCTTAATAGTAGAGTTTGATAGCGGAGAGGGCGTAACGATGTGCAAGCTGTTTATTGATGCCGACCCGGAGCTATGGCGTAGCGCCACACACTCGCTGCGCATTGATGGCATGGTGACCAGCGTTCGTATGGAGAACTACTTCTGGCACCTGCTGGAAGAGATGGCCCAACGCGATGGGATGAACACGGCCCAACTGATTACGCGGCTTTATCACGAGTCAATTGACGCCGGCCACGATCTAGGTAATTTCACCTCATTTTTGCGTGTCTGCGCGCTACGTTACCAAGCGCTACAGCTTAGCGGTGATATTCCAAAAAATGTAGACGTGGCGATTGGCTCGTTGGATGCGCAGCAAATTCTGAGCAGAGAAGCTGCCGCGCGTACTAACCAAATGCACTGAAAGAAATTATTGAAAGAAGTGCGCTGAAATTGACTCTCTTTTGTTAAATCGATCAATAGATGCAAGCCGCTTCAGATAAGGCCGTCATTCTAGCCGCTTAGCCAGGTTATCCAGGAAGGTCTCGATACGCAGCGCGTTGGTGCCGACATCGCTAGCTCCCAGGCGGGATGCTGAACGCATATCCACCTGCACGCTGTTTTGTTGCTCAGAGAGACGAATAATGACGTCATCTTCAAAGCCAAACCAATGGGTCGTGGCGGTTGCTTCGATAGTGTTCTCTGTTATCGCAGCGATCTGCCAGCCGGACGCTTCTACTTCTGCCTGAACTGCCGCAAGAACGGTCGCTTTAGGCGCTGTGGCTTGTAAAGGCCGCACATTTGGATAAGCATTTTGTTGCTGTCGCGCGGTGGCTTCGCCTGGGTAATCAACGGCATTTGGCGCTGCCTCGCGGGCATCTCTTAGCGCAACAAAGCCGGGTGGGTTTTGGGTGTCGGTGGTAATATCATGAATGGGCGGTGCTTGCTGTGCACGCTGCCATTGCTGCCACGGCATATATAACAAGGCAGCGGTTGCAACAATGACGAAAATAGCGACTACGCCAGCGCCCATGCGACGGGTAAAGGCGCTGATAAGCAGTAGCAAGATGCTGATTGCCACGGCTGCGGTTGCTGCATAGACACCGTTGCGCATCAGGTTGAAGGCGTCGCCCAGGCTAATCAACTCCCAGCGATAAGCGGGCCCCGCACCGACCATTAACAGCGCCGATGCTAGCAGTGCAATGACACCCAGCCAAGCCAGCAGCGTTGGCAACACTCCTCCTCTACGTGAACGTGCTGAGCGCTCCTTTGCCATAGTTATTCCCTCATTTTGAATACGATATTGACTCACTTAGCATAGATTGCGCGAGATCATCTGTCTTTGTTAGACGAGTAGGTTAAGACCAGCCATCCTACTATGCTGCTGTTAGCAGTAACGCAAGTATTTGCTGTGACGCAAATGGACGTCAGCTTTGACGATATGAGTTTTGACAATTTGAGAGGCTAAAGAAAGCATGACATTAGCGACTGCATTAGCACCCCCCTTGCGAGAGTTACTGGCGGCGACGCCGAGCAGTGCTTTACCAATGACCTATCAGCAAGCGGCGAATGCGCTAGGCCTTTCGCCACCTAAGACTATTCAACGGATCGCACAGGCACTTGAACAGCTAATGAGAGAAGACGCCGCCGCAGCAAAGCCTTTTATTGCAACGCTGGTGATTAGCCGAAGTGGCCAAGGGCTTCCAGCGGCAGGTTTTTTTGAGCTTGCCGTGGAATTAGGACGTTTTCCCTCAGCGCCTTCCCAGCAAGAAGCGTTTTACTATGCCGAACGCGAGCAAGCCATTAACGAATGGTGTCGTTCTTAGTTTTGAACAGAAAACAGTTTTGAGGAGAAATTAGCTTTGCGAAAACTCAATTTTTGCGCAGCGGGTTGAGCAAGTCGCTTAACCCATTGTGGTCAATTTCATGCATTAAATGCAGCAGCTGGCCAATTTCTCCTTTTGGAAATCCTTCCCGAGCAAACCAGTTCAAATAGGGACCGGGCAAATCGGCAATAAGCCAACCTTCGTATTTGCCAAAGGGCATAGTACGCGTGACCAGCTTCTCAAGGTCTTCGGGGTTCATGGGCTACATCTCCTTATCAATGGCGGTTGCACGTTGGCAGTTTAGAGCTGCTGTGATGATTCAGCCAGAAGCTGGGCAAACCCGCGGGCAGCTTCGCTTAGATGGCCAGTAGCGCGATGCACTAACCCAATATCGCGATGAAATGTATGCGCTTCTAACGAGATGGCGCGGACTGTTTGGGGCCAGCGCTTTAGCGCTATTGGCTGCGGCACTAAGGCAACACCCACGGCGTTACTCACCAGCTTTACAATGGCTTCAAGCTCGTCCAGCTCACACAAATCGTGAACTTGGCAGTGATTGTCCCTTAAAAAACGGTCTACCTGGCGTCCACCGAAAGAAGCGCGGTCGTAGCGAACAAACGGGTGTTGGGTTAGCAGCGTCCGCCAGCAATCACCAGCTAACTCCTGCGGGACAAGCAAGCGAAACGGCTCGTGGGCAAGGGGCGTCCAGCGTAGATCGCTATGCAGTGAAAAAGGTGGCCGAATAATAACAGCCATATCCAGTTCACCCGCATCTACCTGGTTCATTAGGTCCATGGAAAGACCCGGCACAATGCGGGTGCGACACTCGGCAAACTGCTGATGAAAGCGCGCCACAATATCCGGCAAGACGGTACGCTGGATAGAGGCGATAGCGCCAATAGTGACACGACTACCAGCCCCTTGGCCTGACGGTGAAACGCCCAATGTGGCGTATAACGCTAACAAGCTTTGGGCCTGAAGCAACGTCTCTTCGCCCCGCTGGGTAAGCACCGCGGTTCGGCCGCTACGTTCGAATAGCACAATGCCCAGGGTCTCTTCCAGGCGCTTCATTTGAGCACTTACCGCGGCTTGGGTGAGACCAACTTGGAGGCCTGCTGCCGCAAATGTACCGTACTGTGCCACGGCGACTAGTGTTTTAAGTTCTCGTATCATTCGTTGTTGCTTTTATAAGAGCTGTCATAAGGAAACTCATAAAAAATATTTGTGAATGGATCAAAAAACTATTGATTTTATTTTTACATAGCGCGACCTAGGATGGCTATACAGTAGCCAAGTTATACGGCTACCCCTTGCCAATAACGCAACGAACAAAAGCGCTGCAACAGGAGATAACCATGAGTCTTTCCCCGTTTCATCTCGCCATTCCTGTTTACGATGTTGCCCTAGCCAGAACGTTTTATAACGATGTATTTGGCCTGGAAGAAGGGCGCTCGAGCGACCATTGGGTCGACTTTAACTTTTTCGGCCACCAGTTGGTGATTCACGAACATCCGAAAACACCTGGCCAACAGAGCGCTCACACTAACCCGGTTGATGGCCATAACGTGCCGGTGCCGCACTTTGGCGTGATTCTAGAATGGGATGAGTGGGAAGCCTTGGCCGAGCGCTTAAAAGCGCGCAATACCGATTTCGTGATTGCGCCATACATTCGCTTTAAAGGTGAAGTCGGTGAGCAAGCCACTATGTTCTTGCTCGATCCTTGTGGTAACGCCCTGGAGTTCAAAGCGTTTAAAGACCAGGGCCAGATTTTTGCCAAGTAAACGTGCGCTAGGAAAACCGCTCAACAAGGCCGCGTTAGCGAATATGGTTAGGCGCGCTGTGATAATCGACTAGCTGCGTTGCTTGGTTCACGCGGCTCTTGGGCAATAAAAGCGGCTGCGCCTTAGTTAGGCGCAGCCGCTTAAAATACTGCAGAAGCGTTGTTAGCTATCGAAACTATCACATGTGGGCAGAAACCCGCAGTCTGACGTAGTCGGCTGTCCAGTTGCCTTGCCCATCACTAAGACTGTGAGAGAGCAGTTTAATCGTATTATCAATAATGGCGGCTTGCAGGTCTTCCTCTAAGCCGTGCAAAAACGGGCTTGCAAAGGTTTCGAGCCATCCAGCAATACCCGTGGGTAGTGGTGTAGGGCGAGGGATTAGTTCGATAGAGTCAACATGAAAGCCCGCAGTTTGCAGTAGATTTGTGTACTCTTCCGGGGTGGGAAAGTACCAAGGATGGCGGCCGCGTGAGCTAATGCCGCGAAACTGAAGCGAGGCAATAAGCGCCGTACAAATAGCGGCCACGTTGCCATGCCCCCCAAACTCTGCAACAAAACGCCCACCGGGCTTTAGTGCGCGTTTTACGCCAGCCAGTACCGTTTGCGGGTCCAGCATCCAGTGTAGCGCCGCGTTGCTGAATACCGCATCAAACTCTTTGTCAAAGGGTAACTGGTGTCCATCGACAACCCTCGCAGTTACCCCGCGCTGTTGAGCGGCAGCGACCATCTCTGCGGAGGCATCGACACCCAGTACATCGGCACCTAATTGCATAATGCGCTCGGTAAGCGCGCCATCACCACAGCCAAGATCCAGGATGCGCTGTCCGGGCTGTGGTGCTAAAAGCTTCATTACATCGCTTCCCAATTTGGGAACAAAATTCGCGTGTTCCGCGTAGTGGCTGGCGTTCCATTCCTGCCCTTGCGGTGTGAGAGGGGCGTTCGACATATCGGCTTCCTAGCGGCGTTATTTATTTTAGGGGGGACCCAGTGGCTTCATTTAGTATAGCTTGCTATCAATAGCATGCGTTAAGCCTGAACTCAGGAATAAATGCATGGAACCAAGGCACTTTAGTTGTCATATCCGTTATATCAAGTATTAAGAGGCGAGACGAAATGAATGATGTTATCAAACTGCTTCAAGCTCACCGTTCTATCCGTAAGTTTACCGACCAGAAAATTTCGCGCGGGCTACTGTTAGAACTCATCAAAGCGGGCCAGGCCGCAGCGACATCAAGCCATGTGCAAGCCTACACCATTATTAATGTCACCGACTCAGCGAATCGCGAAAAAATTGCGGAATACGCTGGTGGTCAAAGCTATGTCGCCAGTAGCGCGGTGTTTTTAGTATTTTGTGCGGATATGAAGCGCCCGACAGAGGCATCTGAACGGACAGGTGCCAACGTTGAACGAGGTATGACAGAACAGCTATTGGTTGCCACTGTTGATACTGCGCTAGTGGCACAAAACGTTGCAGTGGCGGCCGAGTCGGAAGGGCTTGGGATTTGTTATATCGGTGGTATCCGCAATAATCCTCAGGCGATCAGCGAACTTTTACACTTACCTGAGCATGTTTATCCGGTGTTTGGTATGTGCCTTGGCTATCCGGCTCATAACCCTGAGGTTAAGCCGCGTCTACCAGTAGAGGCTATTCTCAAGGAAGATACTTACCGTGAAGATATTGAGCAAGTTGAGGCATTTGACAGCACTATGCAGGCTTACTACCAAACCCGCAGCACGGGCAACAAAACGACTGATTGGTCGCATAATCTAACGCCGCTGTTCGATTCAAAGCTGCGTCCCCACATGCGTGACTTTTTAGTTAAGCGTGGTTTTGAAATGAAGTAACCAATGGAGTGAGTGTGAAGTAGGTCATCAGCGTGGGGTAAGGCGTTTAAAAGAGCAGGTTTCTTGCGCTGCACGATAATCGCGTTCATCAATACTGGTTGCATGCCAAAAGTAGTGCCGATAACAATAAAAGGAGCTATTGATGAATCTTCAGCGCGCTTACTACCTGCTAGCAGCTTTTTACAGCCTGTTTCCATTTATCGGGCTAGTGGCCATTTTCTCTGGTGGGGGGACGCCGCTGGCGGTGGCTCACCTCACGCTGGGAGGGCTTGCCGTGATAGGGCTGTGGGGCTACGTATTGAAACGTGGGTTTATGAACCCCCGCATGTGGCAGCCCTTAGCCGTGGTACTTGCTGTTATGGCGGCAGGTCAGATGCTGGTGATCTTCATCTTTCCCGTTTCCAACATTGCACTTACCTGGATGCTGACAAGCAGTATCTTCTCAGTGATGCTAACCATAGTGCTGTTTCACTATGGAGAACGTGATCAGCCGCTGTGGGCAACGCCTGTAGAGGCTGACGCTGCAAAGCAGCTTACAAAATTGCTTGATAGTGCTTCGCCTTTATCTGCTGTTCACTACGAAGGTGAACAAGAAAATAGCGTTAACGTTACTAAAATAGGCAGCCAATACCATGCCAAAGTGACGCGGCGTGGCAAAAATGGGCAAGAGACATTTGAGCGCTACTTTCAGTACCCTGAAACACTGGTGTTTTTTTTGGAAAAATTCGCCAGCATTTCAGTTCAGGATTTTCGGCAAACAGCGCTTTCTTAAGTCGTTTAACGAGCTAGATTTAAAAAATGCGTTAAGAAATAAATGTGTGAGCGATCTGAGGCTTTAATGTTTCTGCGATATGTTCGTATAACGGAATCAGACGCTCACTCATCTCTTTTTTCGCCACATGATAGTCAATGTAGTAAGCATGGCGAGTACCGTGATACACAATCGGCTCACTTACTTTGGTAAACTTAAAGCCTGATATCGCCAATAAACGGGGAAGGCGAGGCTCCATCATTGCAAAAACATGCCTGCGATTAGTTAAACCAACGATAGAGTAAGTACATAAAAAAAGACCCAGGGCGACAAGTGAGAACGTCTTTGCCTCATCTTGTGAAAATAAGACAACTTCTTTATCTGCGGCTTCTTCTGGAGTGGTAGATTTTCGTGTTCTGAAATTTTTAGAAATAGCTAACCGTGATACTTCACACGTTTCAAGAGGCGGTAGCTTAAATGGCGTTAATGTCGCATGGTTTAGTAACTGCTCCCCTTGGTTTTGAACAGGCAACTGATCAGCAGGGTGTGTGTTACCGGAAAAGGGCATGACTAATCGTACGCATCCTGCAAGAATGCCACTCCGTTTATGTTCTATAAGGCAATGAACCGAGTAATTATCGTACTCATCGGACTCATACAGATGCGCCTCATCTTCATGCATTTCGTAGTTGAATTCTTTTAAAAATACATCGTGCCGTAGCCGGAAGGCGCGCCGTTTTTGGTCGTCGGTGTTAGCAATAAAAAAATGATATTCGTCGATAAATTTGTCAATCATCCCCTTATGATTACTTTTATCGTCAAACTCACTTCCTTGGGTGGTTTTCCCTGCTAGCATCTGTTGCTTCCTTCTGAGTGCGGCTGCTTACCGAAGTCGAATTTTTTCAGGCTTCCCTAGATGATAGCCCTGTCCATACTGAATGCCATAAGAAAGCAGAACAGGTACCAGTGCTTCTTGGTCTACAAATTCCGCAATAGTCTGCTTACCGAAGCCTCTTGATATATCGGCAATTGCTTTGACAAGCGTGTGGCTATCCGTATCGATAAGTAGGCTGCGAATAAATGAGCCATCAATTTTAATATAGTCCACCGGGAGCTGGCTAAGGTAGTGAAAGCTGCTAAATCCAATCCCGAAGTCATCGAGTGCTGTTCGGCAACCTAAATCCCTGACGGCTTGCAGCACGTTGCGCGCTGTTGAGAAATCTGTAATAGCTGCCGTCTCTGTTACTTCTAAAATGAGATGATGGGGGTCAGCACCACAGGTTTTTAATTGATCTGCCAGAAACTGTTTTAAACCTAGATCATGTAAAGACTGGCCTGATAAATTGACGGCCAACGATAAGCCCTCTTTTTGTAGCGTCGCCAGTGCAGCTAGGCTATGGCGTAGTACCCAACGGTCAACTTGAATAATTAAACCGCTTTGCTCTGCAACAGGTATAAATTGTGCCGGAGAGACTAAGCTACCATCGTCATTGCGCATACGAAGCAATACTTCGTAATGCTTAATATCGCGGTCTTTCAGCCGCACAATGGGCTGCGCCCACAGTTCAAATTCATCGTTTTCTAGTGCTTTGTGCAGCCGCTCTACCCAATAGACGCGTTCTTGAAGCTCATCTTTAGCATTTTCCGCCTGCTTGAGAAGGTACCAATGCTGATTGCCACTCTCTTTTGCTTTGTACATGGCCATATCAGCGCTAGCTAACAGGTCAGCAGGTGTCTGCCCATTAACAGGGAACAGCGCGATACCAATGCTGGCAGAAACATGGTGCTTTCTTCCTGCGGCTGAGAAGCTAAGGCCGTCCAGCAATTGAGCAATGTATTCAGCCACATTAATTGCTTGTTCGCTGCTAATATCTTCTAGCAGTAGGGCAAACTCATCACCACCGAGGCGGGCAATAATGCTTCGCTGACTGAGATTTAAAAACAGCGTATCAGCAACTTCTCGTAATAGGCGGTCGCCGACATGGTGGCCACTCAGTTCATTGATCTCTTTAAACTGGTTTAAGTCTAGTAGTAATACAGCGCCTTTGGCTTGATTAGCGATAGTGCGCTTCAAAGCATCTTGGAAATAGCGGCGATTATAGAGTTCCGTTAATGGGTCGTGTTCCGCAAGCCACGTTAAACGCGCCTCAGCAGCCTTACGCTCGGTGATGTCTAGCCCAACGGATATCTTCGAAGCATTGTGGTTGTTACTGTTCGTCAAGAAAGCGTGATACCAAACGACGGTAAAAGAGCGTTTATCCTGAGTTTGAAATGTCTTTTCTTCCTGGCTGGAAGTACTGAGGCGATTCACGGTACTGCCATGAGCATTACTGTTACAGTTGGCTTCATCCGCAGTATTGCTGGGCGATGCCAGGTACGCATTGTGATCAAAGATGTCAGAGAAGTGGCGCCCAATAATATCTGCGTCTTTTAGCCCTAACCTTTCTAGCGTGTAGCCATTAATCAGTTGAATACGCCCAGCACTATTTTGAACAACAATAAAGACTTGTGCGGTATTGAGCAGACTATTTACAAAATCACGCTCTTTGGCTAGCTCATCTACGCGTTCGGCTAGCTGTCCGCTATGCTCTTGGACACTCTGTTCCAGTGCTTCTAACTGGTGGGAAAGCTCCCGGGTTGAATCTTCCAACCTATCAATTTCATTAGAAAAATGCCGCCTTGGTAATGGGAGTTTATCCCTTACACGACGAAATTCACCGTTTGCCAGTGCGGGCAATAGACCAGCGACTCGCCTTAGCCGAGCCATGGGACCCAAGAGGATAATCAACAGTAATAGTTCGGCAGCTAACCAGCCGACCAAGCCCACCACAAGTAGTGTTTTCGTTGCTGTACGAATAGCGACGATCTGAGAAGTGATATCTGAAATAAGTAGGAAGTACCCAGTGCTGCGCCAGTCGGCGTCTTCCTCCATGTACACGGCACTTAATTCAAAATACCGGCCCATGTATTCAAGGCTGAAAGGCATATGAGCCAATTGATTCAGAAAGACGTCTTGAGATGCTCGTTGAAGTATCGAAAGCGTCTGGTCGCGGTTTGTCAGCGCTAGAATATGGCCGTTCCAATCTGCCAGTAAAAGCGCCTCGGCGGGAGGGGAACCCGTCATGCGTCCGGTCACCATCAGCGCTATTTCGCTATTGGAGACCTCTTTAGCTTGCCGCGTAACATCGGCAAGTGAGCGCGATAGCACTACCATTCCGATGCTAGCGCCATCCACAAGAACAGGAACCGCAGCAAACTGTTGGCATGTTACGGCGCAACGTAGTGTGGTAATGGGGGACTCTGTGGTTAGTACACTGCTTATCCAGCCTTGAATGGGCAGATCAACCGGCGGATCACTGGCACCTGAGTAACCCACTCTTGCTCCTTGGGTATTAAAAACAAAGATTTCATCAATCCCCGCTTCTAATTGCAGAGAAGGCCACTGTGCTCTGAGCACATTAGCTAGCTCGTCCTGGTTATTCTCTTGTAGTGCGCTTCCAAGCTCAGGCGCCGCAGCGGTTAAACCCGCCAACTGGCGTAAGTTATCCGCTGAGCGCTGCATTGCTAAGCGGATCTCGCGCTGCTGCCGCTCATGGCTTTCTATCCGGCTACTTTCTAACTGTTGAGTGAGCTGGTGTTGACCTAACCAGATAAAGAGTGCCACAAGCGCGAGCAGTAATAGACTGCTCAGCGCGATAACACGCCAAGTCAAACTAAGCCGGTAGCGCGCTTTGGAGAACGAACGTGTGGGCATCTACATATCTCGCTTAAAAGCGCAGTGAAAGCTGGAAGAGCAGCATATTCCAGTGTCGGCTTGTTTCTGACGCATCCGCATCTTTATGTAAGGGTAGCCAACCAGTACCGTCCACATGATGATATTCACCTGCCAACATTAGGTTAGGTCTGGGTGTCCACTGAACGCCAAAGGTAACGTCATCAGCAAATTGGGAATGGGCAGGGCCCAAACCACTTTGTGCGTATTGAGTACCTGAGCGGTCACTTCGGTCGTTTACTAAACGATCGAAGCGAATTAACCACTGCCAATCATTGTCCATACGGCGCGTATATTGCACATACCAGCTTTCACCGGTTTTTTTATTATCGATGGCGGGATTAAAGCCATCTAGTTCAATTGTTCTCAGTGCATACTCAGAGGTTAAGCTCCACAGCTCGTCATTGTATTGCAATGAAAATACCCAAGGCTGAAACTGAAAGCTGCCATTAGTTAGTGGAGCTTGAGCGCCTTCATAGTCAGCGTTAGCACTCGCGGTGCTGAGTGCCATTAGAAAGTGTCCGCTGTTGTCTTCATAGCGAATTTGGCCAATTGCAGAAGAGCCCGCTTGTAACGATCCTGGAAAACGATTAAACCCCAGTGCTTGATCTACATCACCTTCTATACGTGTTTTACCAACGCCTGCTTGAAAGCGAAAAACGCCTGACGGGGTTCTCTCTTCATGATAAATACTGGCGCCATCGCCAGCTATTCCCAACGATCGAGTGCGGTCAAAATAGATTGATTGCGGCAACAGGATGCTAGGGCGCGTGAAAGCGACGTCACGCGTTTGGTTATACAGGCCGAAGGGATTTTTAAATCTACCTAACTGAAGGCCAAGCGTACGTTGCTGGTTGGAGACCATCTGATAATCCACTACGCCATAATCTAGCGTTGGGGCCGCATCGCTGGTTTCACCACCGGCGCGACGGCTAAGTACCTGAGCGGCCACCAGCACATTGCGGTGAGGGCGGATAGAGGCGTTAACACCTATTTCGGTATACTCCAAACTTCCTGCATTCTCGCTGCTGCGACCGAAGAAATCGTTATCATTGGTAATGATAAGCGCTTGGCTCAGGAAACCATGCACTTGTAGAGTGTCGAGAACGTTGTCGTTTGCCCAGGCTGACGAGTAAACAGGCAGTGCTAGCAAGCTTGTGAGTACGGCTGCAGTGGGCCTGCGGGTAACGGAAAAATGTTCATTCCATTGAAATAACTTGGACATTTTCATCCAGATACTCCCTTTCAAGGTATCCCAGCGCGCCAGGAGTATTCGCAATCTTCTCACGCATTTCGAACTGATCAGCAACGCGGTTAGGCGCTTGCCCCATGCCAGAAAACACCATGCGATCCCATGCCAGTTGTAGCTGATGTGGATAAACGGCGAGCTGCTCTTTAGTGAAACGCGCATGGACAGGATCTCGGTTTGGCAACACGAATACCTGTACGGCATCGCCGTCCGGCCATGTACGTTGTCGCATAGCAAATATCGCCCGTGTTGTATCACGGTTTAACCATTGCGTGGCTACTGCTGGGTGCGCTACTAGAAGTATGGTTGCGTCTTGATCAACGGACTGTGCATGGGTTTGTCCGGCAAGAAGCAAAGCCAGTGCTAACCCAGTAAGGCCCCGTGTGATTTGTTGGCAAACGGTGTGTATCAAGCAAAGAGACGGCATAGCGCGAGTCTTTTCCATCGCTTGCTGAACGCCCAACCCATGCAGCATGCCAGTTGTGCCAGCATGCTATACGTGTGTGAAATGATGACGTTTACTCCTCTTCAGCCTTTAGAGGCAAACTATTGTTTGATAAATATTTTGGGTGACGGCAGATAAATTTTTGGACCTCGGCTCGCTAGCGGTAAGTCGAAACTGCACAGTTTTTAAACCCTACATCAATTTTGTTGATCTTACCTACATCACAATCAACAAAATTATATAAAACTAAAGTATATATCGTCTGATAGTGCCCCATCGCAAGGTTGATTGACGATGACACACGAGGCCTGTGTTTGAAACACTAAATACACCCGTTCAATAGACCCACTTCTCGATAGTTAAGCTGTGGCTAATTGCTATCAAGGTGGGAAATAGGGGAGCGATTACATCACGACCAACTAAAACGCCCGGCCAGAGCCGAGCGTAAAAGTGACGAGCTAGTGATGGGCTAGTTCGCGAGTTCCAGAAGCCGGTCAGTGTAGTCGGTAAACAAACCGTTGACGCCCCAGTCCCGCAAACGCTCCATCTCATCAGTTTCATTGATGGTGTAAACGTGAACGGAAAGGCCGTTTTCTTGAGCTTGGCTAATAAACTCAGCATCAATAACGTCTTCGCCGTTATAGGTTACATTTGTGCCGATACCCACCGCGTACTCTTTAATAGCCTGAAAATCTTCGTCAGTGGTATCTGCTGGCGCAGGAGTAACCCCTGTCCACTCTACTAAACGATCATTATCTTCTGCGCTGGGTGAGTACCAAACCAACTGGATGAGGGGAATATGTTTATTAAGCTCATGTAGTTTGAGTAGGCTACCCTGCTCAAACGATTGCACCAGCACACGACCATTTTCAATCATGTCGTGCTCTTCAAGTGCCTCCACCAAGGCTTCTTCTAAACCAGGGTTTAAGAGAGGGGACTTGGTTTCAATGTAGTAACGAGCCTCGTGACCAAAGCGCTCAAATAGCTCTTCCAGAGTGAGTATCTGCGCTCCTGCAAATGCCGAGTCTGCCTTATCGGCATTGGCGTCGTTGAACCAGGTGCCGGTATCAAGCGCCTTTAGTTCTTCTAGCGTGTAAGCATTGATACTACCTTCGCCGTCACTGGTGCGGTCGACGGTATCATCATGGAATACCACTAACTCACCATCAGCGCTAAGTTGAACATCGACTTCTAGGTAATCAGCTCCCCACTCATGGGCCAGTTCATAAGCTGCCATGGTGCTTTCCGGTGCATGTCCGCTGGCACCGCGATGCGCGATTACCTGGAACGACTCCAGATCCTTTAGCTGCTGCTCCAGTGGCGTTGTCTCTGCGAGTGCAGTGGACGTAGTAGCACCAGCAAAAAGACCCAGAGATAGCACGGTAACCAACGGATAACGTTGCATATAAAACCCTTAATTGAACAATTGTTCAATTATCCTACATGCCCGTAAGCGTAAATGCCAAACTGAGCATACCCTCCCAAGGTTTTATGGTAAGTCGCTTAGCGCAGCTAGGCGGCTTATAAAATAAGTTGCAGAAAGCCACTGTTAATACGCACAGATAATGCACACAGAGCAGGTATAGACACCTGCCTCGTCTAGTTTAGATTGTTTAGATAGTGGCATTGCGGTGGAGGTTATCCACGAGTATCTGCGCTTCTTTACGCGACGTTAAGCGTACAAACTGAATATGGGCGTAGCGTGGATCAATCATATCGGCGAAGTAACGTTTGCGGTTTTGATGCCATGTTTTAAGCGACCAGAGCAATACTGAATTACGGCTTAAAAATGTTTGGCGAAAGCTTTCGCGGTTTCCTGTGCCGGGCCAGATCTCTTCTTTGCTAATAATGCGCTTTATCGCTCGTGAGCAGGCTTGGCTGAAGACACGCCAGAAGGGGAAATCGATCCACACCACCATATCGACATCGCGCCACTTAATTGGCCGCGTGCGATCAAAGTTGCCATCCAATACCCACCCTTGGGTGGAGACTGACAGTGCCTCCTCCAGCTTAGCGAAAAAAACATCGTCGGGTGTGCCTTCCCAGTTAGCGCGCCAAAACAGCTGATCAAGCTGAATGTAGGACGTATCCAGCGCTACTGAGAGCTGTTTTGCCAGTGTGCTTTTGCCACTACCACTAGTGCCGACCACATTGATTTTCATGGGGGTATCTCCTGGGCGGCGCAGTAGTTTAAAGAGTGTTCTAAACACGGGCAAGTGCACTTGAGAAAAGAAACTCAAAGGCTCACAGTGAGTTACCAACATTTGGGACCTGCTAAGCGGCTTTTTCAGGATGTCGCTCTATAAAGGTTGGATGACTCAAAAACGCCTGCAATTACCGATAAGAGGCCATTCAAGAAGAGCAATGACGACGATGCTAGTCGTTGGCACATACTCCCGGTATGACTAACCAGGAGTATGTGCTGCCAGGAGTATGTGCTGCCAGGAGTATGTGCTGCTGGATGGAAGGCGCTCAATCGATGAGATTGTTTGAGGAAATTGTTTGAAGAAACTGTTTGAGGCAATTGCTCCTTCGTTGGGCTAGAGCAATCGTTACTGGGTGCCTCTAACCCACCCAGCCCAACAGTTGCCACCAAAGGTAGTCTAATGGCATCAATAGTAAGATCGTTATTAGCGCTAATGGAATGATGATTTTCAACAATTGGCTCAGAGGCTCTTTAGATAGCTGCATGGCCATAATCAAGGGCGCCACCTGATAAGGAAAGATGACGGTGGAAAAACCTACCACTTGAGTCATTAGCACCGTAGAAAGTGGGAGTTCTGAAGCAGCGGCGAATTCGCTGGCCATGGGAGTTAGTATGGTCGCTACATTGGGTGTGGTGGCGACTACTCCAGTCAAGGTGGCCATCAATGAAAGCGACATAAAGTCCCAGAAGGGGCTACTGTTGCTCGTCTCCAGCAGTTGACCAAACTCTTTGCCCATTACATTGCCAATCCCCGAAACATTTACCAGTGTTCCCACCCCCAACGCGGCGGCCACAAATACCACGGTGCCAAAATCTGTCGCTCCATTGAATGATTTCGGGGCCATGACACCGACTTTTGGCATCATTAGCACCACCGCTGCCATCAGTCCTACCCACGCCGGGTTCACGCCGTGTAGCGTATCGGTTACCCAAAACAGCAACGTAATGCCGAGTATGACAGCCACTTTTTTTTGCTGTGTCGCATCGCCGGAAAATTTGGTTTCAGCGACGGCTTGCTTAAACTGTGGGTCAATACGGGCTGGAAATACCACTATTACCAGCGCTACGATTAATAGCGCTTTTAGCACTCCCAAAATAGGAAAGTGCAGAAGTAGATACTCCGCATAGCCAAAATGAATGCCATATAGACTTTCACTTGCACCTGCCAAAATCATATTAGGGAGGTTGGATGGAAGTACCGCAAAACTTGGCATGTTACAAGCGGCAGCAAGAGCGGTTGCTACGCCCAGCCGGCCAGCGCTGCCCGGCTCAAAGCCCACTCGTTCAGCCAATGCTAAACCAATAGGAATCAATACCACTGCTCGACCCGCTGAAGAGGGCATCACAAAGCCTAATGCTACGGCGGTTAACACTAATCCCCCAATCAGCCGTGGATAGCTTGCCGTTAGAAGCGGTGCCAATACGGCCGCTAGTCGATCGCCAAGTTTGCTTGATGTAATGGCAGAACCAATTACAAACCCGGAAATAACCATCCACACGGCTGTTGAGCCAAACCCGGCGAATAGTTGCTCCGGCGCTAGCAGACCAAAGACACTAACCAGCGCGAAAAAGATCAGGCCAGTCAGAAATGGGGGGAGTATCCCGGTACTCCACAGCACCAGCGTGAGCAGTACCATGCCAGCGCTGTAAGAAAATGCCGCTGGATTGCCCGTTAAGGGAAAAAATGCCAATAACAAAGCCACCAATAAAGCCGCTGCTGTTATTGCGTGGGAAAAGCGAAGTGAACGGAGCATGAAGGGGGTCCTGGTGGCGATGAACTCAATTGCGCGGTGCGCGCAGCTGGACCTACAATAGCGCTTGCATGCTGACGTTTTGAGGGCAAGATATGACAATAAATAGCGATAAGGCGACAATGTCGCCACCCAGTGATATAGCGTTTGTCCTCGATCCTAGTCGCCCTGTATTGACTCGCGCTCGCAGTATGCAGGCTGAAACCGGGGTATTGCCGCACGCTCACCCACGCGGGCAATTGCTATGGGCTAAACACGGCGTGCTGCGTGTTACCAGTGAACAAGCGGTGTGGGTTGTACCCTCTACTCACGGCGTGTGGATACCCAGTGACTGTCTCCACCAAGTGAGTTGTGAAACGCTGGTGGAAACCCGCAACCTCTACATTGATCCTACTTGTAGGGCACGTGATCAGGACACCCAGGTGGTGATGGTGGCGATGAGCACGTTGATGCGCGAGATTGTGCTAAGGCTAAACGATTCCCTAAAGTGTCGCGACGGCGATGCCAGCACGACGCGCCTAGGTCTAGCCGCTATTGATGAGCTAAATAGTCTACCCGCTGAGAATTTGTCGCTACCTGCTGGGGCTGACCCGCGGTTGCGACGTATCATCAGCCACATGGTCAACCATCCGGATAATCGCCACACATTAGCTGAGCTGGCGGGCCTTGCCGGGGCGAGTGTACGAACGCTAGAAAGACTATTTAAGTCCGACACCGGGCTGACCTTTCGCCAATGGCGTACCCGCTTCAAGTTGATGAACGCGCTTGAAGCCCTGGATAGAGGCGAAAGCTCAACCGCAGTGGCCTATACGGTAGGCTATAAAAGCGTCAGCAGTTTTGTGGCTGCCTTCAAAACGGAGTTTGGCTATACACCTCAAGTCCGCGCCCGCTGCCAATAATGCGGCGATTAGGCGTTAGTTGACTCATGCATTAACCCCTTTCATGCCTTCCGGCGTGTAGCGCTCACCGATGATCGGAATGCGAGCGGTGGCTGCTTCTAACTGGCGTTGTTCATTCAGGGTCAGAGTGATAGCCGTTGCAGCTGCATTCTCTTCAAGATAACGCAGCCGCTTAGTTCCTGGAATTGGCACGATATTGGGGCCTTTAGACAGTAGCCAGGCGAGCGAAAGCTGTGCGGGTGTGCAGCCTTTGTCGGCGGCCACTTGACCAATCACGTCGGCGATTCGGCGGTTGGTACTTATGGCTTGATCTGAAAAGCGCGGCAAGTTAGGACGGAAATCACCTTCTTCGAAATCCGTCGTGTCCTGAAATCTTCCCGTTAAAAACCCCCGGCCTAATGGCGAGTAGGGCACAAAACCGATGCCTAGCTCTTGGCAGGTAGGGAGCACCGCTTGCTCTACGTCGCGTGTCCAAAGCGAATACTCGGTTTGGACGGCGGTAATCGGATGCACTGCATGGGCGCGGCGCAAGGTGTCAGCGCTGACCTCGCACAGGCCGATATGGGCAATTTTTCCCTCTTTGACTAGCTGGGTGAGTCCTTCCATGGTCTCTTCAATAGGCACATCCGGGCTTACGCGATGGACGTAGTAGAGATCGATTTGCTCGACCCCTAACCGTCGCAGCGATGCCTCGCAGGCCTTGCGCGCATACTCGGCGCTGTTGTCCAGGCGTCGTTGATACTCACCGGGCTTGCGCACAATGCCAAACTTGGTTGCGATACGCACTTGCGGCTTATGCTTAGCCAGAAAGCGGCCAATCAGTTCTTCGTTATGGTGCGGTCCGTACATATCTGCCGTATCAAAAAAGTTGATGCCCAGCTCCACTGCCTGCGCCAGTACGCGTAGCGATTCACTGTCATCCCGGGGGCCGTAGAATTCGCTCATGCCCATGCAGCCCAGGCCAATGGCGGAAATAGAAAGGTCGGTGCCAAGTGTACGTTGTTGCATGCTGTCTCTCCGTGAACCGTTCTTGAGTAGCGGAGTGACAGCGTGGCACTATCCCATAATGAAAAAAATGAACGAGTTCGATAAGCCATTTTCCGATTTTGAAAAACAGATGCCCCGTGGGTGGGTGTGGGATGACACCCGCGCCTTTTTGGCTGTGGCTCGTCACGGCACGCTGAGTGGTGCCGCCGCGGAACTGCATTTGGGCATTGCAACGCTCTCCCGACGTATTGAACGGCTGGAAAAAGCGCTGCAGCTACCGCTATTTGTGCGCCAACAGTCGGGCTACCAACTGACCGAGGAAGGAGCAGGGCTG
Organism: Vreelandella venusta; assembly: GCF_007989605.1. Taxonomy (GTDB): domain Bacteria; phylum Pseudomonadota; class Gammaproteobacteria; order Pseudomonadales; family Halomonadaceae; genus Vreelandella; species Vreelandella venusta. Next base: position 375,080 of record NZ_BJUL01000001.1, read on the forward strand.
GTCGAGAAAGCTGAAGCACTGGAAGCGGCTGCGATGGCGTTTACCACCGATGTTTCCCGCCACTCACAGCTGACTGGTAGAGTGCGTTTGGCTACCGCAGAGAATTTGGCAACGGCATTGATTCTACCTGCGCTTGCGCAATTTCAGCGTCAGTACCCTGGTATTACGCTTGAGCTAGTGACGGATATCTCGACGGCCAATCTACACCGTCGTGATGCTGATTTAGCCCTCAGAATGGTCAAACCTGAGCGCGGTAATGTCACCCTTCGCCGCTTGGGTTCCTTAGGCTATGGGCTTTACGCTAGCTCAGCCTATGCGGCGCAGCGTAAAACAGCGCTTGATACTGGCGACTACGACATGGATGCTTTTATCACCTGGGGGGAGGCGCAGGCCCATCTGCCTGCAGCACAGTGGATCGAGCGCGTTCTACAAGGGCGAGAGCCAGCGTTAACCACTACCTCTTTGGCAACTCAAGTCGCCGCAGCTAAAGCAGGGCTAGGTATTGCAGTACTACCGCACTTTTTGGCTCAGGAAGCTGGATTAGTCTGTATTGCTTCTGATCTTGGCGTGGATCAGCCTATTTACCTCGTTATCCAAACAGACCTGACGCAGTCACGCCGAACCCGTGCTGTGGCGGACTTTCTTATTGATCTAGTCGCTAGTAACCACGCTCGCTTGAGCATGGGCTGAGAAGCGGAGAGGTATGACTCTAATTGATGCCATCAACGCCAATGCCCTCTCCGTAGCCAGGATTCCCGTAGCCAGGAGAGAGCGTTAAAGCCAAGCGTTAGCCTTTGGAGCTGAGAGCCTGAGCCGGTGAGTAAGATGATGCACTGTGTGTCACGAGACTCACACCGATGAATACGACGGTATTGACGACTAGGCCACAGAAGCCAGCGTGCCAGCCGAATGGGGTACTGACCCCAAACTGGAACAATAGGGTTAGAGCCGCGCCTACTGCTAAACCTGCAAAGGCACCAGAGCGTGATGCTCGCCGCCAGAATAGTGCGCCAAGCAGCATCGGCAGCAACTGCACCACGATGCCATAGGCGCCGAGTAACAGGCCAACCAATGAGCCAGGGTTGGCTAGGGCTAGCAAGTAGGCTGCTAAGGAGATTACTACCACACCGTAGCGAGTCAGCCTGAGTGCCTTGTCATCAGATATACCACGCAGCACGGGCAGGTGCTGCCCAACGTCTCTTACCAGAATAGTGGCGGAGGTATGAGCCAAGTTGGCAGCCGTAGACATTGCCGCGGCCAGCGCGCCGGAGAGGGCTATACCGATTAGCCACGCAGGGAAGTCAGCTAGTTCAACCACTAACGTCAACAGCACGCGATCAGCAGAGTCGAGCGGGCTATCTTCGAGTAGTAATACTCCTGCGAAGCCGATAACCAGCAATGGCACCAGCAAGTAGCTATAAAGTGGATAGAGCACGAACACCTGTTTCAGGGTTCGCTCACTGCGCGCACTATAAAACTTCATGAAAATGTGCGGCCACATTACGCAACCTAGAGCACTTACTAGGATGGCTGTCGAGAAGGCTCCCCAGCCCATGCCGCCAGCACCGGGCATGGTTAAATATTCCGGCGCTTCGCGCTGCAGTTCGCGGAACATTTCACCGACTCCACCAAAGAACTGGTCAGCCGTTGCCAAGCCTAGAAACCACGCGACACCCACCATCATCACGCCCTGGAGCAAGTTGGTCCAGCCGATGCCTTGTAAGCCGCTCGCGTAGACATAAGCCGCCACCACGCCACAGGCTAGTAAGCTGCCGAGCCAGAACGGAATGGTGCCTGAGGTTGCCGCCTCGAAGAGCAGCCCTGCACCCGCGATCTGAATAGTTAGGTAGGGGATCATCGCCAGGACGCTGACCACACCGATGAACAGCCCCAGCAGATTCCCCCGAGTTGGATAACAGGCAGAGAGGAACTCCGCCTGGGTCAGAAAACCATGGCGACGGCCAAGCCGCGAAATGTGTGGCGCGATTAACCACCATACAATCACAGCGAGCGCCAGGTAGGCGATGATATAGAGTGCCGGCGCCCCTTTGCTGTAGGCCCAGCCGGGAGCTCCAAGAAAGGCGAAAGCAGAGAATATCTCCGCTCCGAGAATGAAAAACAGCACCAGTAGCCCCATGTGGCGCCCACCAGCGACGTAGCCTTCCAAAGACGAACTCTGGTTATGCCTTGCTCGCAGGCCCACCGCTAGAACGATCAGCAGGTAGGCTAGGGTGATGGTAGTGATCAGCAGTGAATCACTCATCGTTCACCTCCTGTGCGGCATCATGGCGATAGGCAATCACTAGTCCCACAAATAGGACAAAGACCCAAGCGACGTACCAGAACATGAAGAAGGGCAAGCCAATCACCATCGGTTCGATGCGGTTGGCTACTAATGCGCCAGGCCAGATCATCGCCAGCGCACAGATAGTGAAGTAAATCAGCAATCCCCTAGGGGGAAGCGAGGGGCGGGATTTCATATGCATACCTCATTATTGTGGTGTTATCGGTAGTAGAGCAGGCCTCGTTTAGGCGGCAGCGAGTGCGCCGAGGCCGATGGCCAACAGTAGTTGGCAACCAGTGGGAATAATGTCGTCGTTAAAGTCGTAACGAGCGTTGTGTAATGGTGCGGTGGCTTCATCCTTGGCTGTACCGAGGAAGAAGTAGGCTCCTGGACAGCGCTGCAGCATGAAGGAGAAATCTTCGCCGCCAAGGCTAGGGTCGACGTCGCGCACCAGGGCAGCTGCGCCAAGTGTTTGCACTACGCAGGATTCCACGTGGCGGGTTTCCGCCTCGCTATTGACCGTCGCTGGGAATATGCGTTGGTAGTCGACCTCAATGTCGCCGCCATGGGCAATGGCCACCCCTTCACAAACACGGCGAACAGCATGCTCAATACGATCCTGAGTGTCGGCATCAAGGCTTCGTGCTGTACCGCTGATGCGTACTTCATCGGGAATAATGGCGAAACCGTCAATATCGCCCCCCTGCAATCCACACAGGCTGAGGGCCGCGGGGGAGAGAGGATTAATATCACGGGCGACCACGGAGTGTAGATTTTGAATCAGGGCACCCGCCATACGTACAGGATCTGTCGATAGGTGTGGGTTGACGCCTCCATGGCCCCCTTTTCCGCGTACCCGGATATCGAGCCGATCGGTGGCTGCCATGATGGCACCTGAGCGGACGGCCACTTGGCCAGCAGGCAGAGAAGGCCAGTTGTGCAGGGCGTAGATGGCCTGCATAGGAAAGCGCTCGAACAACCCCTCTTCAACCATTGCCCGGCCACCACCTAAACCTTCTTCTGCGGGCTGAAAGACTAGGTGAATGGTGCCAGCGAAGTCGCGGTGTTCAGCCAAGTAGCGGGCGACGCCAAGCAGCAGGGTCGTGTGACCATCATGGCCGCAGGCATGCATGCGACCGGGCACTTCGGATGTGTGGTTGTGCTCGCTAAGCTCTTGGATCGGTAGAGCGTCCATATCGGCGCGTAGACCAATCTGGCGTCCATTGTCGGGCTGATCACCGGTGACAGTCGCAACGATACCGGTTTTGCCGATGCCAGTTTCAAAGGTCAAACCGAGACGTTCTAGTTCTTCAGCGATGCGCTTAGCCGTGGCATGTTCCTGAAACCCTAGCTCTGGGTGACGGTGCAGCTCGTGCCGCATTTGGGTCAGCTCGGCGTGGTGACGCTCGAAGAAATTTGCGTTGATGAGTTCTGTCATAGTCGATTCGCATAGTTGTTGGATGGACCAATTCATCTTGGTTGTTTCGGTGGCATAGAGAAAATAGTTTTTTTATTAGCTTTCCATGCTTATATTGGATGGAAAGAGCCACGGCGTGTCATTCAATGGGAATGAGATGGACTTCAAACGCTTAAAATATTTTCAGACCGTCGTAGAGGAGGGAGCTATCTCCTCAGCAGCACGACGGATACCACTTGCTCAGCCAGCCCTGTCGCGTCAATTGCTGCTGCTTGAAGATGAGGTCGGTACCACGTTGCTAACTCGTTCACGGCATGGCGTTCGCCTGACCGCCGCAGGCGAATCGTTCTACCGTGATACCCGGCGTTTGCTTGGCGAATTCGAACAGGCCAAGCGCAATGCACGGCGCATCGCCGATGGCCAATTCGGTGAGTTGCGTCTAGGGGTGACGGTGATGCATTTATGGGTACCCCAGATAATCGGTTTGCTCAACCGTTTCCGCGAGCAATATCCCGAGGTCACGCTGAAAGTAGAGTCAGTGCTTTCGGGGCCTCAGGTCGATGCAATCCGCCGTGGGAGGCTGGATGCTGGCATGTTGTTTTTCCCTCCAGAAGATGATGACAGCCTCTGTAGCCATTGCTTGTATGAGGATCACCTCGTATTGGTTACCAGTGCCACCTCACGCCTAGCGCGACAACCGCCTCGATACCTAGCCGAACTCAATGACGAAAATTTTATCTGGTTTGATCGTAGTGCCACCCCGGTCTATCACGACAAGCTGATTCATGCTTTTCAGCGAGAGGGTTTCACGCCCCATGTGGTTCAGGAGGGAACTGACAACGCTACTATGTTGTGTTTGGTAGCTGCTGGCATGGGCTGCAGTATTTTGCCGGCTATGACCATGGCAGGGGCACCAGAAGGCGTAGTAAGTCATCGCCTGGAGGATCTCAAGCTGGCTTTGCCTTTGATGCTGGTATGGCGCAGGGATTCAGGGCTGTCGGCGGTACGCCGGCTGATCGAAATTGCCGAAACAGAATCTTTGGCGACTGATGATGACGCTGACGCGTAACGTTCATCTTGATGGAAATTAATAATATGGAAGCACCTATGTCCCCCACCGATATTGGCCGTGCATACAATCAGATCACTCATCTCTGGCAGAGCGAAAAATTTAATCTCACGAACGGTGTAGACGCGCACAAAAGAGCGCTAGCGTTTGTGAAGAATCGAGGCAGGGCGCTGGATATTGGCTGTGGTTGCACAGGACGTTTTATTGACCTGCTACAGCAGGAAGGCTTTACACCAGAGGGGGTGGATATTTCTGCTGAAATGCTGCGGCTGGCTAAACAGAAACATCCAGACGTGACTTTTCACCACCAGGATATTTGTCAATGGCAGCCGCCGGGCAAATACGATGTCATTACTGCGTGGGATAGCATCTGGCATATTCCACTGGCTCAGCAGGAAACTGTGATAACCAGGATTATTAATAGCCTGAGCGAAGGTGGCGTATTTATCTTCTCCTTCGGAGGCACCGATGAACCCGGTGATCACACCGACAGCTTCATGGGGCCACCGGTTTACTACTCATCGCTCGGTACTAACGGCTTTTTATCCCTGCTGATAAAGCTTGGCGCAGTATGCAAGCACTTAGAGTATGACCAACATCCTGAACTGCACGCGTACTTGATTGTTCAGAAGGGATGAAGAGTCTATAGCCTGGCTTGCTGGTGTAACGTATCAACAAAACGGGCTAATGCGGGCGACCAAGTAGCGGGTTCTGAAGTAACAAAATAGGTGTCGATATTGGCAATCTCGGAGGGCAGTTCCATCGCGTGAATGCCGAAGCGGTGCTGGTGCGCTTCAATGATAATACGTGGCAGCACGGTGTATCCCATCCCAGCTGCTACGCAACCAAGCATGGCGTCTAGCGTGCCAAACTCAAAAACACGCACGGCATTAATTCCTTGAGATGCCAGCAGCAGTTCGATACGTTGCCGGTAACTACATCCCTGACGAAATGCGAGAAACGTTGCGGTTAGTAGTTCTTCCGAGCTGGGGGCGCTCGTCATGGGAGTTGAACTTACCAGCACAAGCTGTTCGCTGAAGACTTTGAGCGAATGATAGCGATGATGATCGATAGCGCCGGCCACAAACACTCCATCCGCCTGACCGTCCATCAACTTCTCGATCAAACTGGCGGTGGGGCCGGTCGCCAAGGTCATATCAACCTCTGGAAAGTCAGCATGATAGGCCGCCAGTATTGGGGGAAGGCGCAGCGCCATAGTCGTTTCCATCGACCCCAAGCGCAGCTGGCCAGTTGCGTTCTCTGCACTTTGAAACAGCATTAATGCTTCGTCATGCACTGCCAGCAACCGTTCTGCGTAATCCAGTAACGCTAGCCCCGCTGACGTAAGGCGCACGCCACCCGTGCGATGAACCAACTGCGCGCCTAATTCCTCCTCAAGTTTTTTGATATGCGTGGTCACGTTAGATTGCACCGTGTGCAGTTGCTTTGCGGCGGCCATAAAGCTGCCGGTTTCTGCCACCGCCATAAACAGCCGCAATGATTTAAATTGCATGCCCATCTCCCTTAAATGGCCACTGTCTCAAGGGCTATCTCAAGAGCTATCCCAAGAACTATTTTAAGAGCCATCTCAAAAACTATCTTAAGAACTATCTCAAGAGCCATCTTAAAAACTATCTCAAAAAAAGATAGAGGCTATCATTATAAATCGTTTCTAAAGAATTGTTGGGGTGGGTAAGCTACAAGTAAATACGCTTGTTGCCAATCTTGCTGCACAGCGATTAGTAAGGATACGACATGATCAATAGCAAAGACTTGCCTGCTCTGATGACTGGCGTGATGGCCACCTTGGCGGGAATAGGCATTGCACGTTTTGCCTACACACCACTATTACCGGCACTGATTCAAGAAGGGTGGTTCAGTGCCAGCCAAGGGGCTTATCTAGGGGCTGCTAATCTTCTCGGCTACTTTATTGGTGCGTTATCTGCTCATGCACTAAGTGAGCGTTTTTCTGTTCGCGCGGTGATGGGGGCAAGTTTCGTAGCGATTGCACTGAGCTTTTTTCTCTGTGCAGGGGCGGGCAGTTTTGGCTGGTTTTTCTTTTGGCGATTGGTCTCAGGTATTGCTGGCGCCATTCTTATGGTGGTTGGCCCATCGTTGGCTCTGTCGACCACCCCTCCGGAAAGGCGGACGAGTGTCGGTGCCTTGGTGTTTACTGGCATTGGCTTCGGTGCGCTGCTTTCCGCATCGGTGGTGCCTGTGCTGCTGGAGTTAAGCTTAACGGTTACCTGGGCAACGCTGGGCCTGCTCTGTATTGCCGCTGCTCTGGTATGTGACTGGGGCGTTACGCAGCTCTCCTCACCGCCGTTGGCCAGTCAGGAAAAGTCAACAAGTCAGACCGGGTATGCCGGAATAAATGTCGCTGTGCTACTGGTGATCGGGGCGTATGCCCTGGACGCCGTCGGGTTTGTTCCGCATACCGTATTTTGGGTGGATTATCTCGCCAGAGAAAATGCCTTAGGGCATCAAGCGGCTTCTCTACAGTGGGGTATTTTCGGCTTGGGCGCTGTGTGCGGGCCACTGGTGGTAGGAACGTTGGCGAGAAAAGTGGGTTGGCACCATGGTTTAACCCTCGCTTTTTTAGCCAAGGCTGCCGCTGTGGCCCTGCCCGTATTTTCACTTGCACTGCTTAGTCAGTCAGTTTCCTCGTTCGTGGTGGGCGCGATGATCCCAGGTATTGTTGCGCTGACGTCTGGGCGACTGGCCGAATTGGTCGGCCCCGCTGCCCACAAAAAGCTCTGGGGGCAAGCGACTGCTGCTTTCGCTGCGGCTCAAGCGTTTTCTGGCTACGCGATGTCGGCGCTCTATGTAGCTTGGGGCACTTATTCACCACTATTTGCGATTAGCAGCCTGGTATTGGTAGGCGGCTTTGTACTGGTGCTGCTGAGCCGATGCCAGCAGCGTCACGTTTCCCTCTCTACTGTTCCTCTCGCTACTAAAAACCGGAGGCCATAATGCAGCTTTTTCTCAACGCAACCTCACCCTATGCGCGCCTAGCGCGGATCATCTTACTTGAGAAGGATCTGGTGGATGACGTTACATTGCGCTGGTGCGACCCTTGGGCAGACGACCAAGCGCTGCTAGAAGCTAATCCCGCCGGGCGAATTCCAGCGCTAGTGACAGACGAAGGCACAACACTTAGCGAGTCGATGTTGATTGCTGTTTATCTTGATAGCGTCAGTTCTCACTCGCCTATGATTCCCCAAGCCCGATTAGCGAATGTGCTGCATCTGGCGGGGCTTGGTCAGAATCTTATGGATGTTGCGTTTACAACCGTTATCGCCAGAAAACATTATGGCGCTGAGATTGATCACAGTGAGCTTGGGCGAAGGCGCCAGCGAGCCATGCAGCGAATAACCGAACAACTGAACAGTGAACTCCACGAAAGTCAGCTGGCGCCATCGATGACGCTTGGTGAAATCGCCTGCGCTGTTGCGCTAGAGTACGTGTCTTTCAGGTTGCCAGAAGTGCACTGGAAGGAAGCGTACCCACAGCTCAAAGCGTGGCATGCCGCAGTAATTGCCAGAGATAGTTTTCAGCAGACGGCATTTGTGTAGCCTCCCGCGGGTGCGATGACGCTTAAACCGCGCTGCAACATAATAAAATTCAATAGTTTGGGTTATGTTGCGCGGGGTAACGAATCTTGCGAGGGACGAGCAAATGAGGCACTCGCGAATGGAGACGGAGCCTCCCGGTAAGGCTGGGGATCACTCGCTGAGTGCCTGCTTAAGCCACTTTGCCAGTGGTTCGCTGCGGCGGCTGCTGGTTTGTTCCGGCAACCATAGGCAGAGACGGGCGGGTGTTTCGATACTCCCCCAGGGAGCCACCAGCCGCCCGCTGCGTAAATCGTCTTCCACCAGTAGCTTGGGCGCTATTGCGACGCCCAAGCCCGCTACTGCTGCTTCAATCAGATAATAAAGATGGGCAAAACCTTGGCCCTGTTGAAGGGCATCTTCCAATGCACGTTGCTCCAGCCCTTTGGCGCTCGCCCACTGTGGCCACGCCTGGGGACGTGAAGCGGTCACTAACAGCTTGTTGGCAAATAACGATTCTGGTTTGGCTGGGTCAATGTGCGCGGCTAGTAGTGGGCTTGCTACTGGGCAAATCTGCTCGGGAAGTAGCTCGATAACCTCCACATCCGCGGGCCAGGGCGGTTCAATAAACGCCAGGGTAGCGCTGGTATCTACCTGTTGAGTGGGCAGTTCGCTGTCACTTACCACGACTTTTAGCTTTAGTTGCGGCAGCTCTTGGTTCAGGCGATCCAGGCGGGGAATTAGCCAGCGTGCTAGCAGGCTGCCGGGGCAGGCCAGAGTAAAGGGCGCTTCTTCCACGTCACGCTTGAGTGCTGCGCAACTATTGCGCAGTTTGCTAAATGCCTCGCCCACGCCGCTTTGCAGTTGCTCACCATGGTGAGTCAGCACCAGCCCACGGCCTGCTTTTGCGAATAGTGCTACACCAAAGTGCTCATCCAGGCTTTTAAGCTGGCGGCTAACCGCGCCGTGGGTAACGCTTAGCTCATCGGCGGCAGCGGTCACGCTACCCAATCGGGCAGTGGCTTCAAAGGCGCGTAGGGCGCTAAGCGGCGGCATGCTGTTCTGCATTGCTTATCCCATTATGATGTTCTGCTGTAATAGTTGATTAAAACTCACCTATTGGTGACATCTTATCGATTTTTATCCTCGCCTGCCTGCGCTACCTTCAATCCAATCCTAATTTTCACCTTGTACTCAGAGGTCGTGATGAACCAATTCGTGAACCTGCCCGATGCCAATGGACTGTTTGGCAGTTTCGGCGGCCGCTTTGTCGCTGAAACACTCATGCCGCTCATTTTAGAGCTGCAAGAAGAATACGCTGCCGCTAAAAATGATCCTGAATTCCAGCGCCAGTTAGCCTACTTTCAAGGGGATTACGTGGGGCGGCCAAGCCCACTTTATTTCGCTGAACGACTGACCGAACACTTCGGTGGGGCGAGTATTTACCTCAAGCGCGAAGAGCTTAACCACACTGGCGCGCACAAGATTAACAACTGCATTGGCCAGGTACTGCTAGCCAAGCAGATGGGCAAAAAACGCATCATTGCTGAAACCGGCGCCGGAATGCACGGCGTGGCTACCGCCACGGTAGCAGCGCGTTTTGGTCTGCCTTGTGTCATCTATATGGGCTCAACCGACATTGAGCGACAGCAGCCTAATGTGTTCCGCATGAAGCTACTGGGGGCTGAGGTGATTCCCGTTACCTCCGGCACCGGCACACTCAAAGATGCCATGAACGAAGCGCTGCGCGACTGGGTGACCAACGTAGATGATACCTTCTACATTATTGGAACCGTGGCTGGGCCGCACCCGTACCCTGAGATGGTGCGCGACTTCCAAGCGGTGATTGGCCATGAAACCCGCAGCCAAATGCTCGAAAAGCAGGGACGTTTGCCGGATTCGCTGGTGGCCTGTATTGGTGGCGGCTCAAACGCTATGGGGCTGTTCCATCCGTTCTTAAACGACCCAGATGTGCAGATGATTGGCGTAGAGGCGGGCGGCAAAGGTGTTAAAAGCGGCCTGCATGCCGCCAGCTTGAACGGTGGGACGCCTGGCGTACTGCATGGTAACCGCACTTATCTGCTGCAAAATGAAGATGGCCAGATTATCGACGCCCACTCAATATCAGCGGGGCTGGATTACCCTGGTATCGGCCCAGAACACGCATGGCTCCACGAGCAGGGGCGGGTTGAGTACGTTTCCGCCACAGACGATGAAGCGTTGGAAGCCTTCCAGATCTGCTGCCGTCAGGAAGGCATTATTCCTGCCCTGGAAACTGCCCACGCCTTGGCGGAAGTGGCTAAGCGTGCGCCCCAGCTTCCTCGTGAGCACCTAATGGTGGTCAATCTTAGCGGCCGTGGCGACAAAGACATGATGAGCGTCGCCCATCATCTAGGTGAGAAATTCCAATGAGTGCGAACCAGGAGACTGTTATGAATACCCCCACTCGTCTTAAAGACTGCTTTGCCGCGCTCAAGCAGCAGAATCGCCCAGCGCTGGTTAGCTACCTCACCGCAGGCGATCCAGATGCTGAGACTTCACGTCGTCTGCTGCATGGGTTGCCAGATGCTGGGGTGGATATCATCGAACTCGGCATGCCGTTCAGTGACCCTATGGCCGATGGTCCCGCGATTCAAAAAGCCGCGCTGCGTGCCCTTGAAGGTGGCCAAACCCAGGTTAAAACCTTGGACATGGTGCGCCGTTTCCGCGAGCAAAATAGCACCACGCCGATCGTGCTGATGGGCTACTACAACCCGATTTACTGCTATGGCGTTGAGCGCTTTCTAACGGAGGCCGCCAGCGCTGGGGTCGATGGTCTGATTGTGGTGGATTTACCCCCCGAACATGATGAAGAGCTCTGCCAGCCAGCAGCCCAGCATGGCATTGATTTTATCCGCCTGGCCACTCCGACTACTGATGCCAAACGGTTGCCCAAAGTACTCAGCAACACCTCTGGATTTATCTACTACGTATCGGTGGCGGGGGTTACTGGCGGTAGTGCGCCAACACCAGAACGGTTAGAGGCGTCGGTCACTCAGCTCCGCGAATACACTGAGCTACCCATTGCCGTTGGCTTTGGCATTCGCACCGCCGAACAAGCCGCTACCATTGGACGGTTTAGCGATGCGGTGGTGGTCGGGTCCGCGCTTGTTGACTGCATCGAACATGCCAGTACGCCTGATGACGCCGTTGAGCGAGTGCATGGCTTAGTCAGTGAGCTGGCAGAAAGCGTCAGGGTGTGCAGGAAGGTGAGTGAGTCACAAGTTTGTTGATACAAGCAGCGTAAAAAGAACGAAACATTAAGAGGGCAGGCCAACGCGCCTGCTCTTTTTTTTAACGTTGAGCAAAATCCTAATTAAGGTTAGTCTAGCTGGTTCGATGGTGAAATAATGAGTGAAAACTCACACGAGCTAATAGGAACGGGCTTTTATGAACCTGACAACACTGCTGCTCTTTATCCCTGCCTGCTTTGCCCTTAACATGGCGCCTGGCCCCAATAATCTGCTTTCATTAACCAATGCGAAACGCTATGGCGTTCGGACAGCTTGTTTAGCGGGTATTGGGCGGCTAATAGCATTTGTCGGCATGATTACGCTAGCAGCGACTGGCTTGGCGACGCTGCTTTACACTTCTGAAAAAGTCTTCCTCGTTATTAAGCTGGTTGGTGGCCTCTATTTGTTATGGCTGGCATATCAACTATGGGGCGCCGATACTACCGCAAGTGATAGCGCTGAAATCCGGCACATGAGCTTATTTGAGCTGGCGCGACAAGAGTTCTTGCTTGCTGCTGGTAACCCCAAAGCCATTCTGATTTTTACCGCTTTCCTACCGCAGTTCGTGGAACCTAGCGGCAATGTCGGTCTGCAGTTTTTGGTGCTAGGTGTGCTGTTTTTACTATTGGAATGGGTAGCGATTGCTGGTTACGCCTATGCAGGTAGCTTTTTGAGCCAATGGTTTTCACGCCCCGCTATGCGGCGCTTATTTAACCGCGGTTGCGCAACTCTATTAGCCAGTGCCGGAGTAGGGCTATTACTGTCTAAAAAAGGCTGAGTAAGCGTTAAGACTCGCTGTTTAAATACGCTAGATTCCTTTGCTGACTGCTATGAGGCGTGAATGAAAGCGGGCGAGATCACCTTTCGCATCTTCGCTGGCATCCAGTCAGTTGGCTAAATATTTTGAGGTCGGTGTGGCGCATATTGGGTTGCCCGCCGACCTCAATCGTTCTACGAGTGGTGGGTGCGGCGCGAATCTTCAGGTGCCTCGTGGCGCTCATTCATTCCATAGTCTCGGATGACGGAAGCGACACGTAGCCGGTAGTCGGCAAAGATTTCCTGTCGACCAGCTTTTTGGGCCGCTCGGTGAGATTCAAGCGAACGCCACTGCTTCACGGCCTCTTCATCCCGCCAAAAAGACAGCGAAAGCACTTTACCGGGCTGCGTCAGGCTCTCGAAGCGCTCAATCGATAGAAAGCCGTCAATAGTTTGTAAATCTTGGCGCAGTGCGCTGGCAGTATCCAAGTAGTCTTGATAACGGTCAGTATGCGGAAGCACTTCGAATATCACAGCGATCATGGCCAATTCCTTATATTCATAAATTCTTTATATTCTTAAGCTCTTTATATTCTTAAGTTCTTTATATTCTCAGCTTCTTTATAGTCACAGCGTTGTTACGTCGATATGTTCATTACATCGACAGCCTCAATGCCTAAGGTGCCGTCTACCACCTCAACAAAGCTGCGCTCCTCTTTGAGGATAAACCGCTGCTCTTGGGCCATGGTAAAGTTCGCGTGACCTCCCTCGTCAGATCTCAGCCGAGCGCGATAGGCCTCATAGGAAGCCAGGCTATCGAAGGCAATGAGGCCCCAGGCGATATTGTTGGTGCCCTCTAAAGGCAGGAAGTAGCCAATAAGATGGCCGCCACACCAGGGGATGATTTTTCCCCAGTTTTCGGCGTATTGCTTGAAAGCGTCGCGCTGGAAAGGGTCGATCTCGTAGCGAATGATGCAGGTAATGCTCATCTGATTAGCTCCGTTGAAAGGCAACGGAGACGATACTTAATTGCCGCACCTCAATGGTTCGACTAAGATCGAACCATGAATGAAGCCCCTAACATTGTGCGCGTTGCCGCACTGATCGGAGATAACGCTCGGGCGGAGGCGCTCTGTGCCTTAATGTCTGATCGCGCGCTAACGGCGACTGAACTGGCAGATATGGCCGGTGTGACTAAGCAAACCATGAGCTTCCACCTCGGAAAGCTGCGAGAGGAAGGTTTACTCGCGGTCGAAAAGCAGGGGCGCCACCGCTATTTTAGGCTGGCGGGGCCACATGTGGCTGAGCTTTTGGAGTCGCTGATGGGTCTCGCTTTCCGAGGCGACGATAAGCATTTGTCCATCGGCCCGCGCGACCCCGCGCTGCGCAAGGCCCGCGTTTGCTACGACCACCTTGCAGGGGAAATGGGGGTTTTTGTGTACGAGCAGATGCTCGAGACAGGTATCCTTCAGCAGCTTCCAGGCGGACTACAGCTGACTAACCAGGGTCGGCTGTGGTTCCAGAAACATGGCATCGATGCAGACGCGCTGGCTTCTTCGAAGCGGTCATTCTGTCGAGCGTGTTTGGATTGGAGCGAGCGTAGGAATCATCTTGCCGGCGCGCTCGGGGCGGCACTGCTTGCGCGAATTCAGGCGCTTGGCTGGGCGAAACGGCAGGAAGACTCTCGCGTTATCGTTTTCAGTGCCAAAGGGGAAGCGTCGCTGCGGGCAATGTTCGCAGTGAACAATATGTCACCTACTCCCGACACCTCACCATTAGAATCCTGCTCGCTGGTTTGTAAATAATGTTCATTTTTCAGTGCTTGTAGCTACCTACTAGCGCAGGCATTATCAGCGCTAATGACTGCTGACCGAAGGCGGCAACCATACGGATTTCGTCTTTACTTTTTCACACCGCGTGGCAATCCGTTTGCCGCTCAATTAAAGACACGTGGCTAATTTATGCTTTCCAAAATTATAAGCGGCGGCCAAACCGGCGCTGATCGAGCGGCACTGGATGCCGCATTAGCACTGGACTTTTCTATCGGTGGATGTTGTCCCGTTGGCCGAATGGCTGAAGACGGACCGATTAGCAGCGTCTATAGCCTTGAAGAAATTGGCGGGGGATATCGTCAACGTACCAAGAAAAATGTACAAGATGCCGATGGCACCGCTATCTTCTATGCGTCTTATCTTCAAGGGGGAACAGAAGCTACGGCTCTGTTCTGTATTCAGCAGTCAAAGCCCTACAAGCTGATTGATATTGAGCTGATAGACCCGCTGCACGCGGCGATGTTGCTGGCCGATTTTGTACACGACCGCCATATCACGACACTTAATGTTGCAGGCTCCCGCGCTAGCACTTGTCCGGTAATGTACGCGTACGTTAAGCAAGCGATTGAACTGGTTATTAAGCAGTCACGATAGGCTAAGCTGTTACTGGGTGGCAATTAAACGTGCTCATAATCTGAATTCGGCAACGTAAAGGAACAACTTATGCACCTGCATGAAAAGCTTAATTATGTCGAGTTTGCAGCCAAAGACTTAGTGGCGACAAAAAACTTTTTCTCGGCGGTGTTCGGCTGGGAGTTCGTCGACTATGGCCCTGAATACACAGCGTTTTCCAATCAAGGGTTAGATGGCGGCTTTTATCACTCAGATACCTGCAGCCGAACGGCTAACGGCGGCGCATTGCTGGTTTTCTATAGCGCGGATATTAATGCAACGCTCGATAAAGTAGAGCAAAGCGGCGGTGACGTTATTCAGCCTATTTTCGAATTCCCGGGCGGTTTTCGCTTTCACTTCCTAGAACCCAGTGGCAATGAGTTTGCGGTTTGGTCAGAAGCACGCACTTAAAACGCTAACGCCCCAAAGGCCTTTTAACCCCAACGATTTTTTTAACCCCATCGAGCTTGTTAAATAAGAGCTTGTTAAAGAAGAGCTTGTGAGAGAGGAGTACATGAGTGGCCTTTTCTGATGCAGAAAGAGATGCACTGCTGAGTGTCAAAGGCGTTGGTCCTACCGTCCTCAAGCGTTTTGAAGAGATTGGTATCGGCTCATTTGCTGAGCTGGCCGCTCGCCAAGTGGATGAGATAGCAGAAATGGTGGCCGCCATGCTGCACACAACCTGTTGGAAAAATAGCCCACAGGCAAAGGCGGCCATTGCTGCTGCTATTGCCAGGGCGCAAGAAGGCCTGTAACACAGCGCAAATGTAGCGAGCAATCCATGGCTAGCCTATCGTGTCATCAGGCTAGCTAGCATTTAGCGCCAGCCAAACATGCTCATAGCCAATCGATATCGCTACGGCGACCAGCAGCCCCGCCATTACCCAGTTGAAGCCCTTAATGATCCCTGCGCTTTGGATACGCTGGCCAACCAAGCTGCCTATCAAGACATAACTGCCGGGAGCGCCAGCAGCTAATATTGCCAGTCCGAATGCCCAAATCACCAAGCTAAGCCCCTCAATACCCGCTGCAGGAAATTGCAGTGTGGCAATCGGTAGGGTGGCAATAATGGCTTTTGGGTTAAGTAGCTGCATTACCAACCCATGGCGAAAACGCAGTAGATATGGCGAGTGGTCATGGTTGTTTAACTGGCTGTTTAAGTTGCTACTTAAATCAGCGCTTGAGCGGGCAATTTTTATTGCGAGATAAACAATATAGCTACACCCCAGCGCACTCACGATGATCAATGCCTCATCGTCGATCCACGCGGCGCCTGCCCAGCCTAGTAGTAATAAGTAAATTAACATTGCTGTGCCTACCCCGAGACAAAAACCTAGCGATTTTTGGGCCTGGCCATTAATGCCAACATTTAAGCCCAGCAGATTTACAGGCCCAGGCGTATACATAGCGCCCAGGGCATAGGCGACGATTCCTAGCATGGTGAAGCCTCGTTTGTTTAATGGCGGTTCTAAAATTGGCAGTTAACGCGCGATATCGCGTTGGTATTGGTGGGGAGTCATGCCATAAATGCGCTTAAAGCGCCGATTAAAATGGCTAAGGTCAGCAAAGCCAAAGCGAAGTGCCACTTCGTTCAGTGGGGCACCAGCGTCTAGTGCAGTGCGCGCCGCATTGATTCGGCAATTAATCACGTACTGATGGGGGGTAATGCCGTAATGCTGGCGAAACAGGCGCAGGAAATGGTACTTGGATAAATGCGCTGCCTGGCAAATATCATCCAGCGACATATCGCTTTCCAAGTGGGCGTGAATATACTCCTTAGCCAGACCTAGCAGGGCATCGGGTCGACTTGTGATTGGGTTGGGTTGCGACATGCCGCCGAGCTGAACGGTTCTTTCGATAACCCGATAAAGCGCATTTTCCTGATCAATACAGCTACCTGTTTGGGAGGTGACCAAGCGCGCCAGTTCCAAAATGGCGTGGCGCAGTTGAACATCCTGAATCAGCGTTTGGTTGGAACGAAAATCCGTGGCATGTTCGCGCCCAAGCGCATCAGCGAACAGCGGCTTGAGCTGTTCAGGATGGGCATAAACCATCAGGTAGTCCAGTGCATGCTCACCGCCTGGTTGGCCATCGTGAACCTCCTCAGGGTTGAACAGAATCACATTGCCCGGCGGGCTCTTGTGGAACTGCCCGCCGCTAAAAAAATCCTGACGCCCGGCCAACGTTACGCCGAAGGCAAACTCCTCGTGGGCATGACGGTCATAGCTGAAATCCTCAATTGCCGCCTGAAGCACCGTTAGTGTTGGCACATGCTGACTTTTGATGAATTGAAACCGGCTGGTATTCGCCATGCCAAACCCTCCTGATAAATCACACCACCTAGCTTATGCGCTCCTGGGTATCAAATGCTTGTACATAATTGCTAACTAACCTTGAGAGACTCGCTAGCCTCAGCATGCAGCATCACGTATGTTAATAGCCTCTTATCTTTCATCGTAAAAGGATCATTCACCATGTTCACTGGTTTGAGCGCTTTTCCGCTAACCCCTATGAATGAGCAGGGTATTCATGAGCATGAATTTACTCGTTTAGTGGAACGCTTGGTGGAGGCGAAGGTGGATTCTATCGGCGTGCTGGGGTCGACGGGCAGCTACGCTTATTTAAGCGCTGAAGAGCGCGCCCGCGTAGCCAAATTGTGCGTTGAGCATGCCGCCGGCGTGCCGGTAGTGGCAGGCATAGGTTCGCTCCGCACCCGTGATGTACTGGCCAATGCCGAAAGCGCCCAGCAAGCAGGCGCTAGTGGCGTGCTGTTGGCGCCCGTGTCTTATCAAAAGCTGACCGAGGATGAGGTATTTGGCCTTTTCGAGACGGTTTGTCGTTCGCTGAGTGTGCCGCTATGTGTCTATGACAACCCAGGCACTACGCACTTTGAGTTCAGTGATGAACTGCATGGTCGCATCGCCCAACTGCCCCAGGTTCGCTCGATTAAAATTCCTCCGGTGCAGAATGATATTGCCGCTGCACAGCAGCGCGTAGCACGGCTGCGGGGGTTAATTCCCAGCGACGTAACCATCGGCATTAGCGGTGACCCAGCGGCTGCCACAGGCATGCTGGCTGGCTGCGATGCTTGGTACTCGGTGATTGGTGGGCTATACCCTGAAACTGCGCTGGCGCTAACCCGTGCCGCCCAAGCGGGAGACGCAAAAGACGCCAACGCGCTTTCCGCTGCGTTTGAGCCGTTATGGGCGCTCTACCGCGACTTCGGCGGCAGCCTGCGGGTAGTTGCTACTATTGCAGAACTTACCGGAACAGTAAGCCAACCCTGTTTGCCCCAGCCGCTACAAACGCTGCAAGGCGATGCGCGGAAAAGGGTGGCGGCGGCGATTGACGCTATGCAATTAAGTGAGTGACTAAGCGAGTAATTAAATTAACGCGTTAATAAGTGCTGCAACGCCGTTGCATAAGTTCTCGTGCTCATCGTCAAACATCTCACGAAACGCACCAAGTAAGTCAACCCTTAAGCTCAGCCGCCATCTCAGCTTCAACGAGATCCCTAAGCTGCTCACTCAGAGGGTTGCCTTGCTTGCAGGCTAACAGTAACGGCGGGGAAGAGCCTTCGTCGGCAAGCGGTATGGCTATCAAACCGTGGGCCATCGATGCGGCGCTGGCGGGCAGGATGGTAATGCCAATACCGACGCTAACGAAGCACAGCATACTGCCAATATCGGGCACTTCCACAACATGGCTGAGAGAAACGCCTGCTTTATCGGCCAATGTCTCCAGTTGGCGCCTCAGAAATGTTCTTTGCGTGGCGGGTTGTAATAAAAGCCGTTCGCTGGTTATTTCGCTAAAATCGATGGAAGGCTTTGCCTGCAGCCGATGGCCCGGGGGGAGTAACACGAGCAGCGGTTCATCTCCCAGCCTGGAAACCGATAAACCCGCTAGAGCGTTCTCGTCCAGGTCGGCTCGTAGTACCGCAGCGTCAAGCTTACCAGCTTTCAGCGATGCGATATGTAAGAGGGCATTGCCTGCGCACAGCTGCAGTTCGATCAACGGGCGCTTGGTGAGCAGTTTAGCCAAGGCAGAGGTGAGGGGTTTGGAGAAAATCGCGCTGGCCGAATAACCGAGGCGCAGCGTGCCGACTTCCCCTTGGGCTGCCTGCCTAGCAATACTGATGCTTCGTTGTGCAGCGCTGAGTATCTCCAGGCTTTCACCAAGAAAGGCCTCGCCTGCTTTGGTGAGCTGAGCGCCTCGGGTATTGCGCTCAAACAGCTTCACACCCACGGTTTCTTCTAATGATTTAATGCTCTGGCTCAGCGGCGGTTGGGTAATATGCAATCGCTCGGCAGCGCGCCGGAAGTTAAGCTCCTCAGCAACGGCAACAAAGTGCTTAATTTGTTTCAGTTCGACCATCCCGTCGCTCCTCCGGTGACCACAACATACCCCACTTTATGGTGCCGCACTCTGTCGAAACAGCTATCACTGCGATACCGAATCCGACCTTCATTCGAGCCTTTAGCGTACGTATGGTAATGCCTGTCTAAACAGGAATAAGCCATGCGTACGGCCTTAATCATTGGATCGCTCGGCGCTTTTTTTAATTTGTACCAGCTTCAGGCGCTGTTTCCAGCGTTAGTCGAGCGCTTCGGAACAACGGCCACTGGCGCGGGCTGGTTAACGATGGCGTCGCTGCTAGGAATGATGATCACCGCGCCACTAACCGGCGCTGTAACAAGACACGCCAATCCCTTGCACTTATTAGTCGTTGGCTTTATCGCATTGGCGGCGATTAACGCTTCAATGGCATTGACGACTAGCCAAGATGTGCTTTTTGTACTGCGGCTAGGTCAGGGCATTGTGATTCCCTTTTTATTAACCGCAACGATGAATTTGGTCTCTCAGCGACCAAGCAGCTTTGTGTCGTTGTACGTGACCGGCACTATTGTTGGCAGCACACTCAGTCGGTTTTATCCTGCTTGGTCAGTTGATGCCATGGGCTGGGAGCTGGGCTTCTTAAGCTCTGCATTCCTAATGGTGCTATCGGCGGTGGCGATTTGTCTTCTTCCGAAAACTACTTATCCGAAAACAACTGGCGCTGAACCAATGCAGCGTACGGAATGGCATCAAACGTCGGTGGCATATACAAGGCGCGCGTTGACTGATAGTACGCTGCTCACTGCCTATCTTGCGGGTTTTGCACTGCTCTTCACGCAAAGTGCGGTGTTTACGGCGCTGGGTCTATGGCTCGCCCAAGACCCTTATCATTGGAATTCACAGCAGATCGGCACGATCTATCTAGCATGTTTGCCGGCACTTTTCTGCGTGCTTACTGCCAGCATACTGCGGCGCTACCTAAGTGAAGTAGCCATTGCCATAGCACTAATCGCGTTGATTTGGGCAGCGCTGTGGCTGATTAGCACAACACGCCTGTCTATCATGCTGAGCGTGGCGCTGTTTGCCATAGGAACCTATCTGTTCCAAACAGTGACGACCCGGTTATTAAGCAGTACTCGTTGCGTACCCGCCGGTGTTGCCGCTGGCATCTACCTCTCTTGCTACTATTTAGGCGGCGCAATGGGCGCAAGCCTTGCGGCGTATGCCTTTGCGATATGGGCATGGAAAGGAGTAATTGCCTGCATAGCGATAGCCCAGGCAGTTATCTTTTGCCTAGTCATCGGCACCCAGCATTGCGCTAAAAAG
The DNA here is from genome assembly GCF_007989605.1 of Vreelandella venusta. Taxonomy (GTDB): domain Bacteria; phylum Pseudomonadota; class Gammaproteobacteria; order Pseudomonadales; family Halomonadaceae; genus Vreelandella; species Vreelandella venusta. Next base: position 395,534 of record NZ_BJUL01000001.1, read on the forward strand.
CGCTGAGCGAAAATCTTCCTAACACCGCATAGCTAGCGAGTGTTATTTGTATTATGGTTTAAATCCTCCCACGTTTAGCAGAGGTATTTGTCCAATGAACCATTGATGCCGCCGTTGCAATAACGGCCAGTCTCCATCCCCCCAGCAGCAAGGATAGTCCTTGGGAAATAGTCCTTGGGAGGGGTTCTAGAGAGAGTTCTTGGCATCCTTGGAATCATATATGACAAATACCCATCTCACCTTAAAAGGTGTTTCCTACGTTCTGTCGGATGGCAGAACGCTTTTTACGGATCTTCACGAGCAGTTCGATAACCGCCCAACCGGATTGGTGGGGCGTAATGGTGTCGGCAAAACGGTTTTGGCCCAAATCCTCGCGGGCCTGTTACAGCCAACCACGGGCGAATGCCAGCGCCCCGGCAGCGTCCATTACCTTGCCCAGCAGGTAGCGCAGCCGAAGGGCGCTTGTGTCGCTGATCTTGCCGGTGTTCGAACAACGTTGGATGCGCTGGCACGCATTGAGGCTGGCAGCACAGCGTCTGAGGATTTTGAAGCAGTCGATGACCGTTGGGATATGCCCCAGCGATTTCGCCACGAACTCGAACGCAGTGGCCTGGGCTATCTTGAGGCCAGCACACCTGCGGACACATTGAGCGGCGGTGAAGCCATGCGCGTGGCCTTGATGGGCGCCATGCTCTCGGGAGTGGATTGCCTGATTCTTGATGAGCCAAGCCACCATCTCGACCGACCCAATCGGCAGGCACTTATTGAACAGCTGCAGCGCTGGCCGCGTGGGCTGATTGTGGTGAGCCATGACCGACAACTGCTGGAAGGCATGGAACGTATCGTGGAACTGTCCCCCTTAGGGCTGCACAGCTACGGCGGCAACTACACTTTCTATGCTCAAGCCAAAGCGCACGAGCAGCAGGCTGCCCTTGATCAGCTAAGCCAGCGAAAACTCGAACGTCAACGCGAAGAGCGCGCGATGCGCAAGCAGCGAGAACGTCAGGAGAAACGCCAGGCTCGCGGCAACCGGCTGGGCAAGGAAGCCAACCAGGCTAAGATCCTGTTAGATCGCCAGAAAGAGCGCAGCGAAACCTCGGCGGGCGCGCTGCGCCAAAAGCAGGCGGCCAGTCAGGCGCAGCTGAATCAACGTGTGCGTGACGCCGCAAAGCAGGTTGAAAACGAGCGACAAATCAACCTGCATGAAATACCCGTTACCCAGGCCGCCAAGCGCTGTTTGGCGGAGTTAGAAAGGGTTGAGCTACCGTTCGTTATGGGCGCTACTAGGCACATCAATCTCATGCTGAGAGGGCAGCATCGACTAGGCATTATTGGCCCAAATGGCTGTGGTAAGTCTACGTTGCTCCGCGTGCTGGCGGGCCACATTGAGCCCTTGTCAGGAGCCTGCAACATAACGCCTGAAAGCGCCTATCTCGACCAGCAACTGGGGAATTTAGACCCAGCAAAGACGCTGCTTGCACAACTGCAGCAAGCCAACCGAACCGCGAGTGAAGGGGACCTGCGCATGCGGCTAGCCCAGCTAGGTCTGGACGCACAAAAAATCACCACGCCCAGTGGGCGGCTAAGCGGTGGCGAGCGCTTGAAAGGTGCGCTGGCCTGCATCCTCTACGCCGATTGCCCACCGCAACTACTGCTACTGGACGAGCCAAATAACCATCTTGATCTGCCTTCAGCGCAAGCCTTGGAAACCATGCTGCGCAGTTACCAAGGCGCGTTAGTGGTGGTATCCCACGACGATGCCTTTCTGGAAAACCTAGCGCTAACAGACCGCCTGCTAGCAACCGAACAAGGCTGGCACCTGGAGCCAGTTTGATCGTACTACACCTCCTGCAATACCTCCTGCAACACGCCCCGTAGGAGGTGGCTTTAGCCCGCGACGATTCAAACACTGAGCCATCAATAAGCACTGCTTTCCCTGAACTTACCTGTGTGCATTCGCCAAGGCTGCAAAGGCTCAGTATCATAAGCAGCCAATCCAACCACAGAAGTTTTCTCCCATGTCATGCCCACCTTGCCCCAATTGCCAATCTGAATTCGTCTACCAGGATCAAAGCCTGTTTATTTGCCCGGAATGCGCCCACGAATGGAATCCTTCCGAGGTTGAAGCAGAAGATACTGTCACGGTGAAAGATGCCAATGGCAGTCTGCTTGCTGAAGGCGATAAGGTGACGCTTATCAAAGACCTCAAGGTCAAAGGCAGCTCACTGGTGCTTAAGATTGGCACTAAGGCCGTTATCAAGCGGCTCAAAGAGGGCAAAGACCACCAGCTCGACTGCAAGGTCGATGGCGCTGGCGATATGATGGTCACCGCCCAGTTTGTCAAAAAAGCCTGAATCACCTTCACTCGTCTAGAGAGCTATCATGGCGGTTAGACTCAACAGGTAACAACAGATCCTAAAAGGCACTGTGAGATGGCTATCCATGGGTAGCCATTAAAAATGCGATGCGATATGAGGTGTCAGGTGTTTGAGTGCATCGTAGAGTACAATAAACAGCGGCGGCACAGTGCTAACGGGAAATAATCAGCCCTGAGACTTTCTAAGCCCGAATGATCGCTTAAATTAGTGTCAACTATTGCTGGATAAAGTCGCATGGCTTCATGAAAGGTGTGTCTATGAAAGACGGTAAGCTAGGAGAAACGACTAAAGCTTTGGTTGATGGCGGCGGCGTAAATTCGATTTCACCCTCACTACTCACCGAGGTATTCGACGCTTTTGAAGAAGCCGTTGTCGTTGCCGACGCAAGTCGGCGTATGGTTTATGTGAATTCGGCGACAGAGCGGCTGTTTGGATACTCAAAAAACGCGCTATATGGTGAAGAGACAAAAATACTCTATGCCGATGAAAATGATTTTTCCGAACAAGGTCGGATACGTTTTAATGCTTCTAGTAAAATAGCTGCTGAGAACTACAGGGTTGCATATCGTCGCTCGGATGGAGAACAGTTTTTTGGCCTGACGACGGGCGCAGTTATGCGGGCTAAGGATGGGACAGTAACCGGATTTATTGGTATTGTCCGCCCAGCTCGCTCAACAGATCAGTCTTTGGATACGCTACAAAAGATCCAAAACATAACTTCAGATGTCACGCTGAGCCAGATTAATAAAATAGAACGATTGCTTCAGGTTGGCCTGGACCACTTTGGTCTCGAAAAAGCGATTGTTGCTCGTATTGTGGGAAACCAATACACCATTGAGTACTGCGTTGATCTCAAAGGAGAGCTGGAGCCATTAACAACGTTTGATTTGTCGGGAACTTACTGTGTTCACGCGGTGAGTGCGAATAAGTCGGTCGGTTTTCATTTCGTGGCGAAAAGTGAAATTAAAAAGCACCCCTGCTACACAAACTTCAAACTGGAGTCGTATATTGGTGCCCCGATAAGGTTATCTGGCCAACTATATGGAACTATAAATTTTTCTAGCCCATCTCCGGTTGAGCCATTTTGTAAGGATGACCATATTCTTATTACATTGCTCTCAGATACTGTTAGTTATCTCTTATATAAGAAGCAGTCTGAGGAGGAAATGAAGCGCCTGGCAAGTATTGATGGGTTGACTGGTTTGCCAAATCGACGCGCAACAATGGAGCGCCTGAGTGAACTAGTAAACCAAGCATCACGGTTTGGTAATAGTTTCAGTGTTCTTTCAATAGATATTGATTATTTCAAAAAGATTAATGATAAATGGGGGCATGCTGCAGGTGATCTAGCATTGACTGAGTTTGCTCGTTTAGCATCGGAGGTAGGGCGCAACACCGATTGTTGTGGCCGTATAGGGGGGGAGGAATTTGTCTTTCTCTTACCCGGTGCAAACTTGGAAGCTAGTCAGAAGTTGGGCAATAATCTGAGAAAGCGGTTAGCCGCTGCGCCGATCGATGTTGGCAGCGGAGAGTCTACTACGCTAAGCATAAGTGTTGGGGTCGCCATGTTGGAAAATGGCGAGTCTCCCGAAAGCTTACTGGCTCGTGCGGATGAGGCTATGTACAAAGCCAAGCAAGACGGTAGAGATCGTGTGTACCTTGCATCTCATGCAACCCGTTAACAGGCTCGTAAGCTTGCGCTAACCCATGCAAAAGCTTGCTTTAAGGCAAAAGTAAAGCTGCCTCACGGCTGACGTTTCACCACCTGAACAGGAAGTCCCGCTGGCGATGGCGTTCGGTTGCAGGTAGAAGGAGAGTACATGTTTCCACTAGAGGTGTTGGCTACATATACACTGGCATGTTTGCTGTTAGTGATTTCCCCTGGGCCAGATAACATGCTGGCGATAGGACGAGGTTTAAGCCAGGGTAGACTGGCCGCAACTGTTTCCGGTTTATCGTCTGGAATGGGAATTCTATTCCACGTGCTAGCGGCGACATTTGGGCTGACTCTTTTAATTCAAACGTCCGCGCTGGCGTTCTATGTGGTCAAGATTATTGGTGCGGGCTATCTCATTTGGTTAGGCGTTAAAGTCCTTCGCTCTCGAAACCTGTTTTCCTTAGAGCCTGCAAAAAAACAGTCTTTAAAAACGATATTCTCAACAGGCTTTCTTTCAGCGGCACTCAACCCTAAGCCGGGTATGTTTGTGCTCGCGTTTGTCCCCCAGTTTGTAAACCCCAATTTGGGCTCTGTGACCTGGCAAATGATTGGCTATGGGGTTTGGTTTGCGGCTTTAACAGCGCTAGGTTTCAGCCTTATGGGCGTGTTTTCATCTAGGTTATCGGAATGGCTGAGAAGCAAACCCAGATTGGTTTCTGGGTTAAATATTGGAGCAGGCGTTACGTTTGTCTCATCGGGTCTGGCTGTGGCGTTCATGAAGCAGAGATAGAAACGCTGTCTAATAGTTGTTAGATCTCCAGAGTAGGGCAAGGAGCTGAACATTGAGTGATATGTTAGAGAAAGGAAGAGAGATACTGTCACAGCAATCTTTCAGCTTGCTATTGGGAGCAAAGCTAGAAGCGTTTGCTGCCGGAAGTGCTGAATTGAGCCTTGAGATTAGAGATGATCTCAAGCAAAACAATGGTTTTGCGCATGGTGGTGTCGTTAGCTACTTGGCGGATAATTGTATTACCTTTGCCGGAGCGTCAGTGCTAGGAAGCTGTGTCACGTCAGAGTACAAAGTAAACTATGTGAGACCCGCGATCGGCGATAAATTGATCGCTAGGTCAACGGTCTTATATTCTGGAAAACGGCAAGCGACCTGTGAGTGTAAGGTCTACGCTCAAGCAGATGGTGAGGAAAAACTGGTAGCCGTTTCTCTTGGCACGATTAGCAAGATTGCGGCATCGTAATCTCCCCCAGAGCTGTGGCGAACTGCTTTTCTGAGAGCTGCTTTTCTGGGGCCGCTGCAAAGCGCGATGTTATTCCATCCAACTCATCCTCATTGCCTCTCCTGTCACCGCCTTATTCAACAGCCCGCGTTTGCTTTCGATGAGCGTGAGTCAATCGCAAGCGTGTGTGATGCCGTTAACGTGACAGCCCACTATTCACCTGTAGTGACGATCAAGCGGGTTGCGGTTGGCAAGGCGGGTGAATCCCAATGACGAGAGAACTGCCGCATGTGAGCCAGGGGCGTGTACTACTTCAGTCATGCTGGCCAGGATTTCTTCACGAAAGCCTGTGCGTGGGTAATCGGCGTGCACTTTCGTAATTGCGCTATCCGGTAACAGATGATGCCCCGCGCCGATCACATCAAGGTGGGCAGCGCGTTGCAGACAAACGGCCTCGGGTTCGTGGTGGGCCAAAGATAGATAGGGATTGAGATGGTAGCTGATCGCTTCGTAAACCGCCCGTTGTCGCTCTAGGGGCCATTGCTGGCTTGCCGCTAAATCTCTTGCGCTACGCGCACCCACGATGGCGAAGCCACAACAAGCTGTTTGTTGATGAAAATGGCCGGTCAGACCAAGATCATGAAGAAGGCTGGCAACATAGAGCGTTTCAGCATCAATACGTAGCCCATGGAACTGCGCCCATAGCTGGCCGAAAAAAAAGGTTCGCAAGCAGTGCAGTCGTAATGGCTCGCTGTAGTGCTGGGCGGCCAGTTCATCCGCCATTCGTGTGATTGACGATTCCGGCACTACAACGCGATCAGCGGCTATCCGCCGCCGCTGCTGCTGGTAGGCACCTAGATTTAACGCTAGGCGCGATAGCGTTTCACCAAGCTGCGCCCGCACTAGGCCCGCTAGCATTTTCATGCGGTCTGTTGACGATAAGATACCGTCACTTTTCTCACCCCACGCCATTGAGCCCAGTTTCGCCATGCTATTCGCCCTCGGATTTTACTGTTTAAACGAGGCCTCAGTGTCACGTACCTGGGTACTAGAGAGGAGAGGCGTTATCGCCATATAATTAGGCGATAACGCCATTAGGGAGGTCAGCCCGTCAATGCGTGTCGCGATCCTCGCGTTCGACCACTGCCTGAGCATGGAAGTGTGCACCGTTAGCGATTTGTTGCTAATGGCTAACCGTGTTGCGCAGTACAACACGAACAATGATCAGCCTCCGTTCCAGGTGGAAGTGATTAGCATGCGAGGCCGACGGATTAAGGCTGCCGGATGCATTGAGCTAAATACGACTCCCGCGACGGGCAAGATTGATCTGCTTATTGTGCCGGGAATAGATGTTGCGCAACTAGAGATAGGCCGGGACGACCTCAACGAATTCGGCCAGGAAATCCGCTTTATCCGCAGATGCTTTTCAAGCGGAGTGCCGGTTGCTTCTATCTGTGCGGGAGCCTTTCTACTTGCTGAAGCCGGCCTGTTAGACGGTCGGCGTGCAACGACAGCATGGCTATTTTCGCCCCAGTTAGCCCGCCTGTATCCCGCTGTCCAGGTAGATTCTGATGCCCTGTTGGTAGAAGACAGGGGAGTGATCACGGCTGGCGCATTCAGCGCCGCAGCAGACCTCGCTCTGCACCTGATTCGCAGGCACGCTAGCCCAGATTTGGCCCAGCAGGTAAGTGGCTTGGCGCTGACACCTCCAGCGCGTGAAAGCCAAGCGCCGTACATCGAACCACTGCTGTTGCGAAGCAATGAAGAGCGTTTTTCAACCCAGGTTGAGCGCTGGCTACTGCAGCGATATACCGAGCCCTACGATCTACAGCGCCTGGCGGACGCCTTCCATGTCAGCACGCGCACGCTGCTGCGCCGCTTCCGCAATGAGAGTGGCACCACACCGCTACTCTGCCTGCAGCGCCACCGAGTGCATATGGCCAAGAGCTTACTGCGCACGACATCCTTGACCGTGGCGCAGATCACCGAACGCGTTGGCTATCGGGATGTGGCAAGCTTTTGCGCTCTTTTTAATCGTTTAGTGCAGCTATCGCCCAGCGAATATCGTCGACAGTTTGCTCCGGTACGCATCAACGCGCTTTGCTAACGAGCTGTGTCTGCATCGCCGCAGAAAACGTGAGGAAGTCCGCCGGTTGACTATCAACAGTTGACTATCAACAGGTGACGGGATGAATTGTCGACTAACCTTCATTAAATAATGTGGAGGTCGCAGGTACGCGTTGGCCAAGAGCGCATCGTCTGCCCCTCATTAAGCGATTATGAGCACTGTTCAAAGGCGTGCATCATCATGGGGGGGCACCATGGCAAAGCAAAAATTGATTCTGCTATTTGATGGCACATGGAACGACCCTGAAGATCAAACCAATGTGTATCGTATTACCCGGCTGCTCCATGATGACGATGACGGTATCAGGCAGCGGTTCTATTACGACTCCGGCGTAGGGACATCCAAATTTCAGCGCTTTTCCGGCGGAGCCTTTGGTTATGGGCTAAGCAAAAACCTACGGGAAGGCTATGACTGGCTGGCAAGGCATTACAGTGAAGGCGATGAAATCTGGATATTCGGATTCAGCCGCGGTGCCTACACCGCCAGAAGCCTAGTAGGGATAATTCGTAAATGCGGGCTAGTGCATGTCGTCACGCCAGGGCTGCTCGATAAGGCCGAACGTATTTATCGAAAACGTGATTGTCACCCCGATTCTGAGGTGTGCAAAGAATTCAAGGAGCGCTTCAGCCGCCAGCCCAGGATTCATTTTATTGGCGTGTGGGATACCGTTGGCGCACTGGGCGTGCCCGGAACCAACCTGTTCAAAAGAAAATACGATTGGCACGATACCGAGCTTTCCAGCATTGTCGATTATGCCTATCAAGCGGTCGCGCTGGACGAACACAGGTCGGCGTATAAAGTATCGCTCTGGACGAGTAAGGATGGCAAGCAGAAAGCGGGCAATCGCAACGTCGAGCAGCGCTGGTTTATCGGTGCCCACGCCAATGTTGGCGGCGGCTATGGCGTTGGCGACACGCTGGCCGACATACCGCTGAGCTGGATGTTAACCAAAGCGCAGCAGGCCGGCCTAAAAGTAGCTCCCTTCAATGCTGCAGAGGATGCCTGGAAAACGCCACCGAAAGATTCGTTTGCTGATTTTCTAAACGGGCTCTACGCCAAGTATGCTCGCCTTAGATACAAGGGCGACGGCCGATTTTACCGGCAGTATGCGCAGGGCATGCAGGGGCTGCCAGCGGTGAATATCTCAGTCGATGAGAGTGTCTGGAAGCGTTGGGCCGATACCGCGTGCGAGTACCGGCCACGTACCTTGACCGATGCCCACCTTTCCCCACCGGAGGGGTAGGCCGGGCGGCGGCGTGGAAGTGATGAGTGACCTAGGTCATGAAGTGACCAATATCGACTAAAAACTAAGTGCTCAAAGTAGGCTAAATATAATTTAACTGCTAGGATCGAAGCATTAGAGCGACAAGCGCCGCAGGGAACAACCTAATGCCAAATGCCCCACGCATTGAGCTTCACCCTATTAGCCAACGCGTGCAGGCGCATGTTGATGGCACGTTACTCGCCGACTCCACCAATACGCTTGAACTCCACGAACGCGGCTACCCGCCACGCCACTACTTCCCACGCGAAGACGTGCGGATGGGCTTACTCACCGTGTCAGAAACCACCACCTATTGCCCATTCAAAGGGCATACGGTGTATTTCTCACTGGGTGAAAGTCAGGATATCGCCTGGAGCTACGAGCAGCCGATTGAAGGTATGGAAGCTATTGCGGGCAGGGTGGCGTTTTATAAGGAACTGAGCGAATGACGCTTTTCGATCCTGAGCGGACATTCTCTAAAACCATATATTTACAGAGCGCACAGCTCACAATGAACGCTTTTCTGTTGGCGGTTATGATACGAGTGCGCATATTCCTGGGAAAATGTGCTGTAAGTTTCGGTAAAACAATGATTTATAAAAAAATCGTCGTATACTCATGCACCATTTTGAAAGAATAGTCAAAGGTTAATGCGCATGAATAAAACTGTTAGAAGCCTGAACAGGACACAAGTACAGTGCAAAATAATTTATATGGGATATAAGTTGAATGGAATTAGTAAAAAATATTGCAGAGAAAATATCGGTTGAAACTCCAGATTTTTCAAATTGTATAAGTGTGGTTGAGCATGATCTAAAATTAACTGGTATTGAAACTACAGTTAGATTTCATTATTTGAAATTTGATGGAAATAAACAGCCGATGGTTAAAGCCTTAGCTGACACCTTATATGCATACATCATCGACTATTGCCTATCAGCTAAAAATAGAGATGAGGCTTTAACTGCTAGGCAATCAACTATTTTAACTAAAGAAGCAAGAAGTCTATTCAGACATCCAGAGATATCAGATGACTCCCCTGATAAAACAGGCGAAGCTGGAGAAACATTGCTGTACTTTCTTATGGAGGCAGTCCTAAAAGCTCCACAAGTTGTGTCAAAGATGGAGCTTAAAACAAACCACAAAGATGAAGTAAAAGGGTCAGATGGAATTCATGCAAGATGGAACGAAGAGTTAGAAGTTGTTGATTTCTACTTTGGGGAGTCAAAGCTATACAAGAAGGTTTCTGATGCACTAACCTCAGCGTTAAAAAGCATCAATGATTTTCATGATGTAAAAATGTATGAACATGAATTCAATATGGTGACGAAACACTTCAAGTATGCTGATGAAGTAGTAAAACATGAAATTTCACAGCTCTTTGTAAATGGAAATCCCGGTGCAAACGTAAGAGTTAATCATGCTTGTCTTATTGGCTATGACTATAAAGGTTATGATGATGTGCTATTAGAGCCTCATAGTAACTTGATAAGGAAATTTGAAGATGAATTTTTACCTAGTGCAGAGAGTTTGGTTGACCTTTTACAAAAAAAACTCGATAAATTCGAAAAAAAACACTTAGTATTCGATATGTTTTTCCTTCCATTCCCTTCAGTTGTCGATTTTAGAAATGCATTCAATGAGGCGCTCGATTGATTGTTATGAATAAAATAAGAGGTTTAATAGAAAAGCTGCAGATTCATAGCACACAAAGTCAGCTACCAGGAAGTCCTACCAGCATAGAAAAGCCTTTCGAAGAAACTGAAATCAATCAGTTGTTGGGGCATGCATCTATTCTATCCCTCTCTGAAGAGGCTGAAGATAAAATTCTTACATATGAAATTATTACAAGGCTTCTAGAGGTAAGGTCAGGTGATGACTCCAGACTATTAAATTCCGCAGAAGTCATAATGTCTAGGCTGGGTAATTTTCCAGGTCGGAAACTTTTAAGAGAACGTTTCAATTTTTCAGGTGAAAAAATACCAAGTTTTTTGAAGTTGGAGTGTTTAAGTAGGGAGGTGGAGAATTCTGTTTTTATTGACGAGGAGTCAATACAGCTCACTGATTTTCAATATAACTTCTATAGTTCTCTTCAAGAAGAAAAGGCTTTAAGTGTTTCTGCTCCAACATCAGCAGGAAAGTCTTTTGTACTCGGGCTAAATCTCATAAGAAAATTGAGGGAGAAGGATGGTCAATGTATAGTCTATATAGTGCCGACCAGAGCATTGATTGCTGAGGTCTCTAGCAGGGTTAGAGATTCACTGAGACAATACAAGCTTGATGATATAATCATAAGAACAGCCCCATTTGCAATTTCTAAAGAAAAATCTCAGAACGGTGTTGTTTATGTTCTAACTCAAGAACGTCTAATGAATTATTTAAGTGATACTACAGATGAAATGCCTATCATTACATCCTTAATAGTTGATGAGGCTCATGAGATTCAAAATGGTAAGCGAGGTATGCTCTTACAGAGTGCTATTGATTATCTTTTGAAAAAATATCCTAGGACAGAAGTTTTATTTGCTAGCCCACTTATCAAAAATCCAGGATATTTCTTTAATGTTTTCAATATATCAGATAACGGAAAGTTTTTCACTGAAACGATATCTCCGGTGTCTCAGAATATAATTCTTGCATCAGATGTTGTCGGAAAAACAAAAGAAATAAATTTCCAGTTGTTGAGTGACAGAAAAAGAATACCACTTGGAAATAGGACTGTCGACTTCAAGTTCAGAGGTAAAAAGTCCATTCAAAAAGCTAACTTGGCATCTGAGATTTCAAAGAATGATGAATCTGTTATAATTTTCGCAAACGGCCCATCTGATGCTGAGTCAGTAGCAAAAGAAATCAGCGAAACTATAAAAAATTACGTGCCAAGTCCAGACATAAAGCTATTCATTGATTTTATAAGAAAAGAGATTCACCCTGATTATCCTTTAATAGAGTGCTTGGAATCTGGCGTGGGTTTTCACTATGGAAAAATGCCTTCTATAGTTAGGTCTGGCATAGAAACTCTTTTTAAGAATGATGAGATAAAATATATTTGTTGTACTAGCACGCTTTTGCAAGGGGTAAATCTGCCTGCTAAGCATATAATAATCGAGAACCCTAAGTCTGGCGACAGTCCAATGACACGATCAGATTTTTTAAACCTTTCTGGACGTGCTGGTAGGCTGCTAAAAGAGTTTCACGGTAACATTTGGTGTATAAGACCATCAACATGGGATGATAGTTCTTATGAAGGTGATAATTTACAAGAGATATCCTCTGCAATAAGCTCAGTTATGACCGATGGTGGGTCACTAATCCAAAATCTTCTTTCTGAGAATGTCGGGTCTGGAAAGACTATTGATGAAGCAGAGATGGCATTTAGTAAACTATACCAAGACTATCATTACTCAGAAAATCATTCTTCTATTGAAGTCTATAGAACAGATGAAAACTCTGAAAATCTTGATAGAACTATATCGGCGATCTCTCAAGTGATTGTTGACCTGCCTTCAGATATTATTGAAAAAAATAGTGGAATAAGGCCTGATTACTTGCAGAGATTGTATAGCTTCTTATCAATGAAAGAACATATTGAAGATTATCTACTTATTAGCCCATATGCAGCGGGGGCTAAAAGAAAGATGGAAAATGTCATTGATGCTTTTATCGATTGCTTTGAGTGGGATTTATCCGAAAGCTATAGAAATCTAATTAGCCACTTAGCATATAATTGGATATGGGGTAAATCCTTAGGTGAGCTTCTTGAAAAACGTGTTAGCTTTGTTAGGGGAAGGCAACCAAGCAAAAAAGCCTCAACAATAATTAGAGATTACTTAAATGTTTTGGAACACGATATAAGATTCAAGATGGTTAAATATTTCTCTGCATACAATGATATCTTAAGAGTTGTTTTGACACACAATGGAATCGATGTCGAAGAAATTGAACTGGAATCATATCATATATATTTAGAATTTGGCTCATGCAAAAAGGAAGCTCTAAATATTATGGCTATGGGCCTTTCCAGGTTTACTGCACTTCACCTTTCAAACGTTTCCGACGCCATTCCCGAATCATCAGGTATTGATGAATACTTTAATAAAATCAAGGCAATGGATGTTATAAATCTAAAAATACCTAGTTTATGCAAACAAGAAATTCTAAAAATGCAAGGCAAGAGTGTGCGGTTAGCCGCTGCTAACAAGTAAATCCAGGCGACGCCTACGGCGCATCTGATTTAGGTGTTATATCAGAAGCTAATAAAAAGCAGCTCCTGGCCGAAGACCGACATTAACAGCACCACTAATGTCGGTTTTGATTATAACCTTCTACATCCCACTAACCCTCATCACCTCCCTGACCACCGCCTCATTCAACACCCCGCGTTTGGCTTCCACTAGTGTGAGCCAGTCGCGGGCGCGGGTGATGCCGGTGTAGACCAGCTCGCGGGTGAGAATCGGGTTGATGGTGGGCGGTAGCAGCAGGGCGGTGTGCAGGAACTCCGAGCCTTGGGATTTGTGTACCGTCATCGCGAATACGGTTTCCACCGCGTGTAGGCGGGAGGGCAGCACCCAGCGGATGGGGGTATCGGCATCGCTCGTGGCACTTGATGAAGGAAAGGCAACTCTCAACAGCTTTTGTTGCGGATTGCGGGGATCCGGTACCGCCAGGGTGATGCCGATATCGCCGTTCATTAGTTTTAGGCCGTAGTCGTTTTGGGTGACCAGCACCGGGCGGCCTTCATACCAGCCTTTTTCCAACGTGTAATCACTGCCAAACAGCAGCTTTTCGCTGCGCAGGGTTTTGGAGATATGCAGGTTTAGGCCTTCTACCCCCCAGGGGCCTTTGCGCAGCGCGCATAGCAGTTGGAAGTGGCTGTAGGCACTTAGCACCTCGCTTGCCCAGGCGTTATAGGCCGCTGGGTTGTCCTCAAACGATTCCCCACGCGGGCGCTGTGCGTTTAGCACCTTTAGGTAGTGGCGATAGCCAGTGGGCGGGGCGATGGGTTCATGTTTGTGGTTAGTGCGGCCTTCACCGCTATTGAGAAACTTGTCCGCGCTGCCGTGAATGACCAGCTTATCCAGCGCGGTGTCCTCTGCAAGCGTTAGGTGGTGTAAGTCTGGGTAGCCGTGGCGCAGCACGGCGTTAACGGCCTGCTGTTTTTCCCGGGCAGTTTGGGCATGGCTGGGCTGGTTAATCGACTGGGCTAACTGGCCGATGCCGCTGTGTTCGTTAAAGCGGTGGCTTACCCGCAGCATGGTAATGGCTTGGTCGAGCGGCTGGCCGTCAGCATCCAGGTACTCTGGTGGCAGCGGCTGGCCGGTGGCGCTTTCCAGCCATTGGGCGGTTGCTGGGGTGTAGTGGGCGGCTTCGGCACGGCGGCATAAATCGCCAAGTACCGAGCCAGCTTCTACCGAGGCTAGCTGGTCTTTGTCCCCCAGCAGCACGCACTGGGCATTGGCGGGCAGGGCGCTTAGCACGGCGGCCATCATTTCGATATCCACCATCGAAGCTTCGTCGATCACCAGTACATCCAGCGCTAGCGGGTTGGCGGCGCTGTGGCGGAAGTGGCGGGTGTCGGGGCGGGCGCCCAGCAGGCGGTGCAGGGTCGTCACTTCGGTAGGAATCGCTATGAGCGGTTGGTCGCTTGCCTGGTTTTCGCTTATAAGGCCATTCGTTAAGAGTTTTTCTAACTCTGCCAAGGGCAAACTGCTTACCTGACCGGCGATGGACTCATTCAGGCGGGCGGCGGCTTTGCCGGTGGGGGCGGCTAGGCGAATGCGCAGCGGCTGGCTGGGTGAGTGGGCCAGTTGCAGCGTTTGTAGCAGGGCGAGCAGGCGCACCACGGTGGTGGTTTTGCCGGTGCCAGGGCCGCCGGTAATAATGCCGAAGCGGCTGCGGGCGGCTAGCGCACAGGCGGTTTTTTGCCAGTCGAGGCCATCGCTTGGCTTGAACAAAACGTTCAGCGCCTGGGGGAGAAGATCGAAGGGGCTGTCGTCACCCGTCGCTGCTAACCGTGTGGCGATTTGCTGATGTAGGGTTTGCTCGTATTGCCAGTAGCGGCGTAGGTAGAGCCGCGTGTGGCTCTTATCACCAGCGCCTGAGTGAGTCGTTACTACCACCAGCGGTGTATTGCCAGGGCCTTCGCTGGTGAGCAGTGGGTGATGCAGCGCAGCTTGCCATTCGCTTAACGTGAGCGTTGCCAGCACGTCGCTGGGTAGCGGTGGCGGGTCGCTTAAATCATCCCCTTCGGGCGGTAGCGAAAGGGCGAAATCCGGTGCGTTAAGCGTGGCGTTTAAATCCAGGCACACATGGCCTCGGCCTAGTTGATGGCTGGCCAGGGCAGCGGCTAACAGCAGCAGTGCGGGGGCATCCGCTGCTTCTGTTGCTAGAAAGCGCACCAGGGCGCGGTCTAAATCGCGCAGCCAGCCTCTTGCTACCCAGCGTTCGCATAGGGTTAGTAATTCAGCGGTATCGCTTAACGCAGGGTGAGCGCTCATTGGCGTGGAAGCTGTGGTGGGCTGGGCATCCTGTGTTTCAACGGCATCGCCAAACAGGTCGAAGGTGTGGGTGTCTTTGGGCTTACTCATACCGTCGCTTCCTGTGCGGGGCTTGAAAACGATGCGCCTGCAAACAGGCTATCCAGTGCTTCGATCAGTTCAACCGGGGCTGGCTCGGAAAATACCCCGCGCCCTGGGCTGCGATTGCCACGTAGAAATACCGTCATTGAACCGCCCAAGTGCTGGTGCGGGTCGTAGTCGGGCAGGCGCGCTTTTAGCAGCCGATGCATAGCCAGCAGGTAAAGCGCGGCCTGGAGATCGTAGCGCTTGGCCAGCAGCGCATGGCGCAGGGCTTCCGGTTCGTAATCGCTGTCATTCGGCCCTAGATAGTTCGATTTCCAGTCCAGTACGTAAAAGCGCCCTTGGTGCTCGAAGGCTAAATCAATAAAGCCTTTGAGCATGCCGTTTAGGGTGTCGGTGTCCAGCGCTGGGCGCTCAACCCCTGGCAGTAAGTGCTTGCTTACCAGCGCATCAATTGCTTGGGTGTTGACCCGTTGGGCGGCCAGCCAGAACTCTAGCTCCACTTGGTAGCTGGTGAGTTCGGTGAGCGCGACGCTTTGCTGGTTTGGCGCGGCCAGCGGTAACGGCGTGGTGAGCAGCGCTGAAAGCCAGCCAGCCAGCGGTTCCTGCCATGCTTGCCAGCCGCGCAGCTGTACGCGCCGCCATAGCATGTCGTTGAGTGAATCTTGATCGTTAGCAGCGGCTGCAAAGCCTTGTCTGCCTGCCCATTCCAATAGCCCGTGCAGGAAAGTGCCCGGCCCTGGCCCTCTAGGAAATTTATGCAGATGAAATGTTTCCTGCTGGGCCAACTGGGATAGTTCCTGCGGCTCATCCAATACTTCAAACGCGGTGGCTTCCTGGGCGGTGGTCGGCTCCAGTGGCGTGGCCGTGGGGGCGATGAGCGTGCCGGAAAGGCGCAGCGCCGAGTAGCTGGCAATCCACCAGTGTTCCTTGGCTGGGCGCGTGGGTGTGCGGGCGTGGCCAAGTGCGGCGCTTTGTTCAGAGAGAGTAAAGCGCTGGGCAGTGGGCGCCGGTGGCTCGCTGATAGCAATCTCACTGCCGTGTGCCAGCGCTTCCAGCGCGCTGGTTAGTTCGGCCGGTGTCAGCGCTTTTCCGCCGCTAATCAGGTAGCCGAGGGCGCTATTTTCCAACCCTTGCAGCGGGGCTAGCCCCAGCCAAGTCGCGTGGCGGGCGCGGGTCAATGCCACATAAAGCTTGCGCAGGTCTTCCCCAAGGCGTTCACGGTCGGCGGTGGCCAGGGTTTCTTCATCGGCGCTTAGGCTGAGCTGCAGGTTGCCTTGGGCGTCGTGCCAGCGCAGCGGTATGTCTTTATCGCTCACCGGGCGATGGTTGGCGATAAACGGCAGGAATACCAACGGGTACTCAAGCCCTTTGGATTTGTGGATGGTGACCACTTTGACCAAATCCGCATCGCTTTCCAGGCGCAGTTTGTGGCTGTCGCCATGGCTTTCCGGGTCGGCAATGGCTTCATACAGAAAGCGAATCAGCGCGTGTTCGCCATCCAGTTCAGCGCTGGCTTGCTGCAGCAATTCGCCTAAGTGCAGCAGGTCGGTGAGCAAGCGCTCACCCTCTTCGAATTCCCCCAGTAGGCGGGCGGGAATATCGAAATCCACCATCATACGGCGTACCAGCGGTAGCACACCTTGGCGCTGCCATAGGCGATGATAGTGGCTGAATTGCTCCACCCGCGCTTCCCAGGCCAGCTCGTTTTGTTGCAGGTGATCAAGGTCGGCCAAACTGAGCCCCAGCACGGGCGTCGCCAAAGCGGCGCGCAGATGGGCTTCGGCTTGGCGGGAGCTAGCCAGTGGCTCGGCGCAGGCGCGCAGCCAGCGTTCTACCTGCTGGGCCATGGGCGAGCTAAATACTTTATCGTGGTCGGAAAGGTAAACACTCTTCACCCCTCGGCTGGCCAGCGCTAAGCGAATGGCGCGGGCTTCCTGCAGGCCGTTGACCAGCACTGCCATATCGGAAGGTTTTAGCGGGCTTAGCTCATCGCCTTTCTGAAAACCGCTTTGGCCTTGTTTATTGCCACTTTGCGCTGCCGCGAGCAGTTCCACCATATAAGAGGCGCAGCGTTCGGCCATCTCGGTTTGGTAAGCGGTTTTGGAAAGAGGTTCTTCGCTTGTTAACGGCCACAGCGTCATGGCGGGCAGCGGCTGGCCTTGGTGTATCAGCTGTTCGTCGCGGCCTTTGGCATCTACCGATAAGAACGGCAGCGGGTTTTCGCCGCCTGATTGGCGAAATAGAAACGCCCCAGCCGGATGCTGATCGGCGTAGTGGAAGCAGTGATTGACGGCTTCCACCATGGCGCGGCTGGAACGGAAGTTGGTGCCCAGCGTGACGTGGCGGCCTGCTGTGTCTTGGCGGGCTTGCAGATAGGTGAAAATATCCGCACCGCGAAAGGCGTAGATGGCCTGCTTGGGGTCACCGATCAGTAGCATAGCGGCGTCGCGGCGGGGGTTGGCGACATCATAGACCGCGTTAAAAATGCGGTACTGAATCGGGTCGGTATCTTGGAACTCGTCAATCAGCGCGACGGGAAACTGGCGCAGAATCTGCGCGGCCAGGGCGTCTTTGTTGGGGCCTTGCAGGGCGCGGTCTAAATGGGTGAGCAGATCATTGGGGCCCATTTCAGCGCGGCGTTCTTGCTCGTGCTCCATACGCACTTTGCACCACTGCACGGCGTGAATCAGTAGGTCGTTGCGCGGTTCGGGCAAGGCGTTGAGAGCGGCGGGCATTTCCGCCAGCGCTTCCCAGGCGGCCGGGCAGGGGGGCGCGCCGTCTTTCCATATCTCGGCCATACCGTCTGGGGTCAGGCGTTTCCAGGCGGCGGGTGTCAACGCGGGGCGCTCAAGGTCGCTCTCGCACCACTCACGCAGTGCGCCCAGCCAGTTGGCGCGGCTGTTGGCGTTGAGGCTTTTGCCGTTGAAGGCTTTACGTTTGGCGGCCTCTTCCAGTGCGGGCACCAGTTCATCTAGCCAAGCGGGCCAGGGGGCTTTTAGTGTGCTAAGCGTGGCGCTGCGTTCGGCTTCGGCAGCGCTTAATGTGTCGGCTGGCGCGGGGCGCTGGCTGCCCAGAGCGTCGCTTTCGTGGAGCAGCTTGCGCACATCTTCGTGGAGTTTATCCGGCGATTTCCAGTAGCGGGTAATGCTGCCCAGGGCGTCGGCATCCAGCGGGTAGTAGAAGGTGCGCCAGTAGTCGCGCACCACTTCTTGCTCCAGTTCGCGCTGGTCGTTTTCCAGGTTGAGCGAGAACAGGCTGCCGCTATCGAAGGCGTGTTCGCGCAGCATGCGGTAGCACCAGCTGTGGATGGTGGAAACCGCGGCTTCGTCCATCCATTCGGCGGCTAGCTCCAGACGGCGGGCGCAGGCGGGCCAAGTTGCCTCTGCGTATTGCTCGCGGAGTTGGAGGAGCAACGGGTCGTCCGAAGGCTCGGAAGCAGGCCACTCCGAGGGCGCTGTGAACCCATCCCTGGGCGCTACTTTTTCCATCCCTGGAAAAAGACCCTCTCCGTGACCTGCTTCCTTCGCGTCCTGTGCCTTTCTAAACACCGCTGCAGCTTCCACTAGCCGGTGGCGGATACGTTCGCGCAGTTCCTGGGTGGCGGCGTTGGTGAAGGTAACGACCAGAATTTCCGGCGGGGTGAGCGGGCGCACAAAGGCACTGTCGTCTTCGCTGTGCTGCCCGCCCAGTACCAAGCGTACGTAGAGCAGCGCAATGGTGAAGGTTTTGCCCGTGCCCGCGCTGGCTTCAATCAGGCGGCTGCCGTGAAGCGGTAGCGTAAGTGGGTTAAGCGGGGCGGGCTGACTCATCACGGGTCTCCGAAAGTAAAGCGCCCCAGCGCGGGGCCAAGACTGTATGAGTGCCCCGCCACCTGATAATCTTGTCGCCAAGCCACTCTTAGGACGCTTAGTTTACGCTACCAGCGGCTTCGGTTCACTTACACGTAGGGATCTCATGCTGACCTCGCTTCTGGATAATGACTTCTACAAAATCACGATGCAGAACGCCGTGATCAAACGCTTTCCCTATGCACATGCACGCTACGCATTTATCAATCGTGGCCAGCACGCGTTTCCTGAAGGCTTTGGTACTGCGCTCCGCCACGAGGTCGATAAAATGGCGGCGCTTCGCCTGAGCGATCAGGAAAAGCGCTACCTGGAAGTTACTTGCCCTTATCTTGACCCGACCTATCTCGATTTTCTGGCCGGCTTTCGTTACGAACCCTCTGAGGTAATCATCGAGCAGCAGGGCAGTGAGCTGTCGGTGGTTATCGAGGGGCCTTGGTACCGCACTATTTTATGGGAAGTGCCGCTGATGGCGTTGATCAGCGAACTTTGGTATCGGCTACGTGGCGTCTCGGTGACCCATGATGACGATGCCTTGATCGAGCAACGCACCCAGGAAAAGATTGAGCTTTATCGCCGCTTAGGGCTGAAAATTGCCGAGTTCGGCACGCGTCGCCGTTTCTCATTTGAGGTTCATGATCGAGTGGTGGAAGCGCTGCGCCACTATGGTGGTGAAGCCTTCAGCGGCACTAGCAATGTACTGTTGGCTATGCGTCACGATGTGAAGCCGATAGGCACCCACGCCCACGAGTGGTTTATGTTCCATGGTGCTCGCTTTGGCTTCAAAATGGCTAACAGTCTTGCCCTTGAGCATTGGGTGGATGTGTATCGTGGCGATTTGGGAATTGCCCTAACCGACACCTTTACATCGTCCGCTTTCTTCGACAGCTTCGATAAAAAGTTTGCCAAGCTGTTCGACGGCGTACGCCATGATAGCGGTGACCCGATTGAGTTTGCCTCCCAAACCATCGCGCACTATGAACGCTTGGGAATTAATCCACTTAGTAAAACGATCATTTTTTCGGATGCCTTAACGCCGGAAAAAGTCGAGCGCATTCAAGCGTTTTGTCAGGAACGGATTGGGATGGCGTTTGGTATCGGCACCAACTTCACTAATGATGTCGGCGCTGAGCCGATGAATATGGTGATCAAAATGGTCGAGGCGCGCCCCGAAGGACAGGGCTGGCTGCCGGTGATCAAGCTCTCCGATGTGCCGGATAAGCATACCGGCGACCCGGAGATGATTTCGTTAGCAAAACGGATACTCTCGTTAAGCGAGACGAGTATTTAAGCTGGTTTTATGCTGGCCTAAAGAACCCGCATCACTAGGACGCCTGCCACCCATAGGCCAGCGCCAAAACTGGCGTGCGCGAAAAGACTACGCAGCCTGGCAATGGTTGGCTGCGGCGTCTTGCGGGCGGCAACCCCTGCGCCCATACCAGGCTGCAGGATTAGAAACGGCGCAATTACCGTGATCACACCGAAGCCTAACGCAGGTATAAATGTGGGGCGTGCCAGCCAGTTTGGCCCAACCAGCACTAAAAATATGATCGCGAAAGCGATGCCAATCAGGTAGTGTGCCAGCCATCCTAGCGCCATTTCTGCCTGAATCGGGGCGCTTTCACCAATCGGCCGGTGGATGAACCTGCCCTTCGGCAAATGCCCTAGCCAACGTCCGACCATAGCGTAATTCAGCGAAGGAATACCCAGCAGCCGCTTCTGCAGCAGCGCGACTATGTCCATAAAAGCAGTTGCTCCCAGGCCGAGCAGTAGCGCATCGGTCAGCAGCCCACTCATTGCTGCGCTCCTGGCATTTTTACCCCGGTCGTGTCTGTGCTTGTTATCTTTGCTCTTGTTAACGGTTTAGCAATGGCGTATGGGCGGCTGTGCGTATTCAAAACAGGCATGCTTGTTAGACTCCTGACAGTGTGGATAGACGTGTGGCTAGAAGTGTGGGTGGATACGTAAGGGAGAAGCGTTGTAGCCTATTACTTCAAGTCAACTTTAAGTCAAGTGCCATGCTCGATATTTCCGAACTGTCTCGAAAAAGCGGTATTCCTGCCTCGAAATTGCGCTATTACGAGGAAGTTGGCCTGATTAGGTCGGTGGGGCGCAATGGTCTGCGGCGGGTTTTCGAGACCAGCGTTTTAACACGCTTGTCGCTGATTGCGTTGGGGCAGGTCGCGGGGTTTTCACTGGCCGAGATGCGCGACATGCTTGGCACGCAACGGCAGCCGGAAATCGACCGTGAAGCGGTGAGTGCTAAGGCGGATCTTCTGGATCGTCACATTAACGAACTGACAGCCCTTCGTGACGGTTTGCGTCATGTGGCGACCTGCACCGCGCCGAGCCATCTGGAGTGCCCAACGTTTCAACGTCTTATGCGCATCGCATTGGCTCGCCAGACTGGGCGAAGGCCCGAGCAGAAAAAACGCCTTACGCAGAAAAGCAGCCGTGCCAAGCAGAAAGGGAGTAAACCCTGATCATCACATGGACACGGTTGAGCCTGAATAGAGGCTAGACGAGGCGCTTAACGCACTACGATGCCGCTTTCTTGGCGTTATCTTTGTTCGCATCATCTTTCTTCGCGTTATCTTTCTTCGCATTACCTTTCACAGCGTAAAACAGCGGGGCGTACAGCGCTTCTGTGAGTTCGGCAAAGGTGTGCTTTTCGTTGGCGGTGCGGTCGAAAAACAGCCGCTCGAAGCGGGGCCATTGGTGGCCGAGATAAGGGCTCTGGTCGGCTTCGCCGGTGGTTTTAAATCCGCTCTCATAGACTTTTTCGGCTGCGGCGTAGGCGTCGCTTTCCCTGCCTTTCTCAATCGCAATGTCAGGTGTACCCAGTTTTGTCAGCCAAGCAAAGGCGGCCTGGGGGGCTAGCGGAAGCGGTACTTCCAGGCCGTGTTGCCAGGCGCTTAGCTGAGTTTCCAGGTGGGCGTGGGCGGTGTCGGCAGCGATAGGCTCCAGAGTGATATTGCCGGCCTTGGAAAGTAACTGGGTGGTCATCGGACCGCTGAGATTGCCAGCCAGATGGGCAACCCAGTGGCGTAGCAGCAGATGCCACTGGTACTTGCTGTTCTTGATCAGGCTACTGCTGAGTAATAGCAGGCGGCAGCGGTTGCCCACGTCATCCTGGCGTAGCTCGCCCAGCCAGTCTTCCAACGTAATTCCGTTACTCCCTGCTAGGTGAATGGCTGCTGGGTCATCTAGCGCAATCGGCCAAGCGTCCAGGGCTTCTTCGTAGTCGCTGAACAGGGCTTCCATGGGTTCTGCTAAGGCATCGCGCATACGCTCGCCAAAGGCACCCATGGCCAATACGCCTTGGCCCTGAAAACGCTCAAGGGCTGCGTGCAGTGCTTCAATGCGTGGCTCGCCGCGGTCAATGGCGTGGCGCTGGGCGGCGATCAGTTGGTCTTGCAACTGCCAGTTTTGCAGGCCATCCAGGGCGAACGGCTCTTCGTCCAGTTCGGCAATTGCTTCTTGCTCGAAATACACCCCCAGCCGGGTATTGAAAAAGGCGCGTACCGGCTCGCGCAGGAATTGGCCCAACTGGCCAAGCGTCAGGTTGGTGGGGATGTTTTCCGGTGGGGAAAGTGTCGGATGGGCAGCTTGAGGCGTGCGCGGTGCGTGTACCTCGCGCCATTCATGTGCATAGGTAAACAGTCGCGAGACTTGCGGGTTGCTAGCAAAATAAGCGCGGCTAAACGGCTGCAGCGGGTGCTCGGTAGTTAGCGCTTCCAGCAGCGGCGTGCCGTTCTCGATCTGCCAGCCTGCTTCCAGGTGGTCACGCAGTTGGCCGACCAGTACCGAAGGCGGTAGCGGTGTGTTATCGATTTGGCTTCTGCCGACCCAGCTTATGTAGAGCTGGTCGCGGGCGGAGAGCAGCGCTTCCAAAAACAGGTAGCGGTCGTCTTCCCTGCGGGAGCGGTCACCGGGGCGGTAGTCACTGCCCATCAAATCAAAATCTAGCGGTGGTTGAGAGCGGGGGTACTCACCGTCGTTCATGCCCAGCAGACACACGCGCTTAAACGGAATGGCGCGCATGGGCATTAGCGTGGCGAAGTTGACCGCACCGGCTAGAAAGCGTTGGGAAAGGCTGTGTTCATCAATCTGTGCCAGCCAGTGTTCGCGCACCATGGAGAGAGGCAGCGGTTCGGTTAACTGGGCTTCCTCGCTGCTTTCCAGCATTTGCTGCAAACCGTTTTCCAGCTTGGTGAGCATTACGCTTTCTTGGGCGTCGTCGGTCAGAAAGAAGGTTTCCAGCAGCGTGCGTAGTCGCGCTACCCAGTTGGCCGCATCGGTGGGCTGGCAGAAGGTTTCCCAGGTCTCTTCGAGCTTTTCCAACAAGGTGGCTAACGGCCCGGCAAGGCCCGCTTCCAGCCCGCCGATATCGTCAAACGGCTCGATTCCTTGCCAAGCGTGGCCTTCACCCACGGTGTAGCCCAGCAGCAAGCGGCGCAGGCCAAACGCCCAGGTGTTTTGGCTTAACCCGCCGGGTAGCTCAAGCGTCTGGCGCTGCTTGGCATTCAGCCCCCAACGAATGCCTGCACCCTCCATCCAGCGCTCGAGTACCGGTAGGTCGCGCTCTTCCAGCCCAAAGCGCTGGCGCAGAGCGGGTACATCGAGCAGATCCAGTAAGTCGCTGACCGAAAGGCGCAGTTCAGGTAGGCGCAGCAGCTTTTCCAGGGCAATCATTAGTGGCAGGCGGTGGCGGCTGGCTTGGTCGGAAAGCGTATAGGGAATATGCCGTGGGTCGTCGTTTGGTAGTTGGCCAAATACTGCGGCAATATGCGGCGCGTAGCGGTCGATATCTGGCACCATGACGATAATATCCCGCGGGCGCAGGTCGGGGTCGGCGCTAAAGGCGGCCAGCAACTGGTCGTGAAGAATCTCAACTTCCCGCTGGGGGCCATGGGCAATATGAAACACCATGGAATCATCTGCCGAGCTTAGCGCGGGCCAGTGGGTTTGAGTTTCCGCCACGGGGCGCAGCTCGCGAATATCATCTTGCAGTTGGCTGAGCAGGCAGTCGCGATCAACGCCGTTAAACGGCTCGAACATATCGATCCGCAGCGCTTGCTGCTCAAACAGGGTTTGGTAGTTGCCCGAATCGTCGTGTTCATCCAGCAGGCGCAGGTAGTCGCGGCCCTGCTTGCCCCAAGCGGCGAGTAGCGGCTGGGCGTGAAGGTGCAGGGCATCGTCGGCGTCGCCGGTGCCCAATACATCTAGCGCTTCGGGCATACCGGTTTTGCGCCGCTGGCGGTAGCGGTTGGCGCGCAGTAAATCTTTGTGCTCGATGATATCTGCCCAGTAGAACTGGCAGGGGTTGTGCACACACAGCACGATTTGGCAGCAGCGAGAGAGTGCCGCCAGGGCTTCCAGGGTTTGTTGGGGCAGCGATGAAATACCAAAAATAATCAGCCGCCGAGGCAAACCGCGCGGGCAGGGCTGGCCTTCCAATTGTTCAGTCGCTTTCAAAAAGCGCCGATGCACCTGGGCACGGCTACTGTTGATGCCTGCATCGCCTTGGCTGGCGGCGACATCTTCGCGCAGAATGCGCCATAGCGCGGGCTGCCAGCGCTGGTGCTCTTCCAGCGGGCGGGGTTCGCCCCGAGCAGTAATCAGCACGTCATCACCGTTGGCCCAGGCATCCAGCCAGTCGGCGCGGTAGACCTGATACTGGTCGAACAAATCCGCCAGCCGCTCGGCCAGTTGGTAGTGCTTGCGCTGGTCGCGGTCGACTTCCAAGAACTGCGCCAGCGGCGCGAACACTTCCTGCCCCGCTAGCGTGGGCAGCAGGCGTAGCAGCCGCCATACCAAGCGCGATTTATCAAACGGCGAGGTTTCAGGCACCGCGTCGCCATCTTGATCAACGTGGGTGAGCACCGTGCGGTAGGCCTGCCATAGAAACCGCGCGGGCAGCATGACATCCAGCGCGGCGGCGATGCCTGCGCCGCCATTCTCTGGGTCTTCCGCCAACGCTAACTTTAACCACTGCCCAATGCCGTTGCTCTGCACCAGAATGGTCTCGTTTTCCAACGGTCCCAACGGGTGCAAGCGCATCCACTGCACCGCCAGCCCGCGCAAGTCTTCCAGGCGGTTAGCGTGCACCACCATAAAGCCAGGGGTAAGCGACGTTGGCGAGAATGGCGTTGGTGAGCAGTGTGAATTGGCAGACATGCGGTGGTGTTCCTTCACGGCATTAGGCATTGGGAATAGCGCGTAGCGCTATGGTGCCATAAGTTAAAGGAACCCGCGTGCATCAGAGCTAGGAACTTTTACAGAAGTTTGGTTATCATAAAAGATAACTTAACCGGAGCTTGGCTATGGAATGGCAGGTTAGTTTTTATCCCGGCGTAGAGAAAGAGATTCTCGGCATGCCGCCAAAAATACAAGCTAGAATGCTCCGGTTACTGGAAATGGTAGAGGAGCATGGCGCGAACTTAGGGCCACCGCATACAGAGTCGATGGGCGATGGTCTTTTCGAGATCAGAGCAAAAGCAAAAGAGGGCATCGGGCGTTCTTTGTTTTGCTATGTGCATGGACGACAGGTCGTGATTCTTTATGCATTTGTCAAAAAGAGCCAAAAAACGCCTCGTCAGGCGTTGATGTTGGCTCGATCAAGACAGCGCGAGGTGCAGTCGTGATTAACTTAAAAGCATTGAAAGAGCAGGCGCTTCAAAACCCTGATGTGAAAGCAGAGTATGAGCGTTTGGCGCCAGAGTTTGAGCTGGCGGCAACGCTTATTTCTATGCGTCAGCGTGCTGGCTTAACTCAGGAAGAGTTAGCCAAGCGCTTGCATACCCAGAAAAGTAACATCAGTAGGTTAGAGCGTGGAGATAGCAATCCCGGCTGGAAAACGCTGCAACGTTATGCGGATGCCTGCGGATTTGAGCTGTCTGTTCAGGCTCAGCGGCATAAAACCGCTATTTAACGTAAATAGTACGCTATAAGTGAGCCACTTGGGTTTGTCATCTTTGCTTGCGTGAACGCCATGGCATCGCCAAGCTATGTGGATACCGTGCGTAACGCGATGTGAGTCAAGCAAAGAGGAATTCCCCATGACCGAGCCGACTAATAATACCCGCCGCCATTCAGCCCAGGTGGTGGATGGCCCTGGCAAGGCGGCCAGCCGCGCAATGCTGCGGGCGGTGGGGTTTAACGACGATGATTTTACCAAGCCTCAGGTGGGCGTTGCCTCTACCTGGAGTATGGTGACCCCGTGCAATAGCCACATTGGTGAGTTGGCAGAGTTCGCCCGTGACGGTGCCGATGCGGCGGGTGGTAAAGGGGTAATCTTTAATACCATCACTATTTCCGATGGCATTGCTAACGGCACCGAAGGCATGAAGTACTCGCTGGTTTCCCGCGAGGTGATTGCCGATTCCATTGAAACCGTGGCGGGCTGTGAAGGCTTTGATGGGCTGGTGGCGATTGGCGGTTGCGATAAAAATATGCCGGGTTGCGTGATGGGCTTGGCACGGCTGAATCGTCCCAGCGTGTTTGTGTATGGCGGCACCATTATGCCCGGTAAAGGCCATACCGATATCGTGTCGGTGTTTGAGGCGATGGGCGCCCACTCCCGCGGTGATATTGACCTGATCGAGCTTAAAAATATCGAAGAAACCGCGATTCCTGGCCCGGGCTCCTGTGGCGGTATGTACACCGCTAATACGATGGCATCTGCCATTGAAGCATTGGGTATGAGCCTTCCAGGTAGCTCGGCGCAGAACGCCATTTCCCAAGACAAGCGCGATGACTGTAAAGCGGCAGGCGAGGCCGTGCTGGCACTGCTGGCCAGTGACATCAAGCCTTCTGACATCATGACCCGCGAAGCGTTTGAGAATGCGATTACCGTGGTGATTGCACTGGGCGGTTCTACCAATGCTGTGCTGCATTTGATTGGCATGGCGCGCACCATTGGCGTGGAACTAACCCTTGCCGACTTCACCGAGATCGGCAAGCGCGTGCCGGTAGTCGCTGATCTGCGCCCCAGCGGCCACTATATGATGAGCGAGCTGGTGGCGATTGGTGGCATTCAGCCGCTAATGAAAATTCTGCTGGATGCTGGGTTGCTGCACGGCGACTGCTTAACAGTGACCGGTAAAACGCTGGCCGAAAACCTGGAAGAGGTTGAGCCTTACCCCATGGATCAACAGATTATTGCGCCGTTGGGTAACCCGCTTAAAGCCGAAAGCCATCTGCGCATTCTGTTTGGCAACCTGGCGCCGGAAGGTGCAGTGGCCAAAATTACCGGTAAGGAAGGTACGCGCTTTAGCGGTTCGGCGCGGGTGTTTGGCTCTGAAGAAGAGGCCCAGGCGCGCATTAATGACGGTACCGTAGTAGCGGGCGATGTGGTGGTGATTCGTTATGAAGGGCCAAAAGGTGGCCCCGGCATGCGCGAAATGCTTACGCCAACGTCTGCGATTATGGGGCGTGGCCTGGGTAATGATGTGGCGTTGATTACCGATGGGCGTTTCTCCGGCGGCAGCCATGGCTTTGTGGTTGGCCACGTCTCACCGGAAGCCTTCGATGGCGGCCCGCTGGCGCTGGTGCAGGATGGCGATGCCATCACTATTGATGCCGAAGCCGACACCATTGAAGTGGACATCAGCGATGAAGAGATGATGCGCCGCCGCGCCGCCTGGCAGCAGCCAGAACCGCGTTATCGCAAAGGCGTGCTGGCGAAGTATGCCAAGTTGGTCAGTTCTGCCAGTACCGGTGCGGTAACCGATTAACCGGCATATCAATACGTGAAGGTGCCTGGATCAGCCCGCGGGTGCCTCACTCGCTCGTGCCTCGCGAGATTCGTTACCACGCGCTACTTAATTCATTGAATAAGCAGATTTTGTAGCGCGGTGTAAGCGTCAGCGCACCCACGTTGATGAAGCCCCAGCGGATAATCGTGCACACTGTCATCACTGTGTCAGCTTTAAACGGTAGGTTAGGCCTTTTGTCCACATGGGGAAGCTTACGCTATGGCTGAAAAGCACCATCTGAACGGGCGGGTAAGCGAGGTGTTTTGGGCGTTTTTAGCCTTGGGATTGACCTCGTTTGGCGGGCCGGTGGCTCACCTGGGCTATTTTCGTACGGCTTTTGTGGAGCGCCGACAGTGGTTAAGCGAAAGCGCCTACGCGGATCTTGTGGCGCTGTGCCAATTTTTGCCGGGGCCTGCCAGTAGCCAAGTGGGCTTTGCCTTGGGATTAATGCGCGCCGGGCCTTGGGGGGCGGCCATGGCATGGCTGGCATTCACGCTGCCTTCCGCCATAGTACTGGTGCTGTTCGCGTTTGGCGCGGCGGTACTGGATGGCCCGATTGCCAGCGGCATCATTCATGGCTTAAAAGTTGTCGCGGTAGCCATTGTGGCCCACGCGGTGTGGGGCATGGCGCGTAACCTTTGCCCTGATAAAACCCGGGTGGGAATTGCGCTGGCGGCGGTGTTTGTAGTCGTTATGGTCAGTGGGCCGCTGGGGCAGGTCGCTGCGATTGTGCTAGGCGGTATCGCCGGGTTGGCACTATGCCGCAGTATTGCCGCGGTTACGCCCAGTGAGCCACTGCAGTTTCCAGTCTCTCGCCGTGCAGGCACGATGGCGTTGGGGCTATTCGCTGTGCTGCTGATAGTACTACCGCTAATGGCAGGCAGCGCTGGGTGGCTAACAGTGGCCGATGCGTTTTATCGCTCTGGCGCATTGGTATTTGGCGGCGGGCATGTGGTGCTGCCGCTGCTGGAAGCGGAAGTGGTGCAATCCGGCTGGATTACCGCAGATGAGTTTTTGGCAGGCTATGGGGCTGCCCAGGCGGTGCCAGGGCCGTTATTCACCTTTGCTGCTTACTTGGGCGCGCTGTTGCCCGGTATCAATAGCGTGGTTGGTGCGCTGCTGGCGCTATTGGCGATCTTTATTCCTGGCTTTTTACTGTTGGTGGGCGTGTTGCCCTTTTGGAATCATTTTCGCCGTTGGCAGAGCGCCAAGGCGTTGATGCGCGGTGCTAACGCGGCAGTGGTGGGTATTTTAGGCGCGGCGCTTTATCAGCCGGTATGGACCAGCGCGATTATCGGGCCGTATGAATTTGTTTTGGCGCTGACGGGCTTTTTACTGCTGACCGCCTGGAAGCTACCGGCGTGGATTGTGGTGATCGTCATCGCCTTGGGTGGGGTAGTGATCACGCTGTAGCATCACTACCCCAGCCGGTTTATACGCGGCTTACTCTTACCGGAAGACCTTGGCGCACACTGGCGCCGCTAATCGGTTCAAGCCAGGTGCCGCCGACCTCTCGCGTAGGGTCTTGAAAGCCTAGGTCGTTGATGTTGATACCGGCGCGCATCCAGGGCATATCTGGCTGGGATTGACCGTCAATGATGTGTGGCGTGGCACCTAAGTCTTTATGCCCGTAGCCGTGCTCAATGCCTAATGCACCTGGCACAACGCTTTCGCTCACCAGCGCAAGCCCCACTATGCTTCCGCCTGGGCTTTCAATGCGGATAGTGTCGCCATGCTGGATGCCGAAGCGCTCGGCATCTTGGCGGTGCATTTGTACCGGGTTATACGGCTTGATCATTCTTAGCCGCTCGTTACCAATGGCGTAAGAGTTCATCAGGTTGGACTTGAACGAAAACGCCAGCAGCGGCCACTCTTCTTCTGAAAACACCTCACGCATGGGCTGCTTGTTGGCGAGCTGTGGCAACTTGTGACAGGGCACGCCGCTATTGGGTAACCCGTTAGTAGTATCAATGCTGGTGCCCACCGCTTCGTTATACACACATAGCGTTTTTTGCCACTGATGTTTCAGGTGCTCGCCGACAAAGTGTTCGCTTGCCTCTTCGAAACGCCCACCCCGAGCGTAAAGGTAGGCAACGCGGCCGCGCTCATCGGCTTTCAGTGTACGCTCGATTTTAGGCAGCAGCGGGGTAATGCCGCCATGAGTAATGTCCGCGGCGTTCGCTTCGGGCAGTGGTTCATCTTGAAAGGCAATATTGGCGGCCGCCCGTAGGTAATAGTCTTCAGCGCGGTTGAGCGGATGGAGATTGCCGTCGGCATCGGGAATGGCGTTGTCGCCGAAGCCTGGCAGTCCTAGCCGTTTAGCAACCGCGATAAAGAAGCTGTCCATAGAAACCGGCTCGCCTTCGGCGGTTTTTTGCTGGCGGGGCTCAACGACTGGCCAGCAAGCGGTGGAGAGTTTGCCCAGCGTGCCTTTCCAGGAGCCTGCAAAGCCCCAGACTTCGTACATCACCGAATCAGGCACAATGTAGTCGGCATAGCGATTGGTTTCATTGATAAACCCATCGATGGCAACAAAGAGGCCCAACCGTTTGGGGTCTTTCAGCTTATCGACAATTACTCCTTTCAGGCCCGCTTGACCATAAATTGGATTAGCCATACAGCCAATCACCGCTTTGATCGGGTAGGGGTAGCCATCCAGTGCGGAAGGTAAGTGCTCGGTGAGCGTTGGCGGTGCCAGTGAACGCCAGGGTGCCTTCGCGGGATAGGGGTTTTCGCCTGTCGCGAGCTTGCGCTGGTACTCCGATGATTTCTCATAGGGAAAACGTGAGCGGGAGAGGAACACGCCTTGGGGCCCGCGTTTGCCTGGGAAGTTGGCGAGGTCGTAGCGGGGGCCTTCGCCGGTGCCGTTATAGGTTCCACCGCCCACGGCGCTGCCACCTTTCATATTGTAGTTGCCAGCCAACAGGTTAAGCATTTGCACGCCAAACGCGGCGTAAAAGCCATTGCCTGACATCATGCCGCCGTGGCAGTTAACGGCGGCTTTCCTGCCATGGCTAGCATAACGTTGAGCCAGCTCGATGATCGTTGTTTTGGCAATGCCGCAATGTTCAGCGTAGGTGTCTAGGTCGTACTGATTGGCGGATTCGCGCAGCAGCGCTAGGCTGGTTTTGACGGTGACGGTGGTGCCATCCGCCAGGGTGACTGGGCGTTCGGCAAACAGGTCGGCGGTCATTACCTGTTCGCTCAGTGCCAAGTCGCCCTCTGACACCACGACGGGGATGTCGGCATCGCTACCTGGCTCGGCAAAACCAAGGTCGCTGGCGCGCAAAAAGTAGCCTCGGCGCGGATGCTCGAAGGTATCAATCACTAAATGGGTGGCATTGGAGTGGGTGGTTTCCCCCGCTGCATCGGCGGCGGCTTGACCGGGTAGTTCAAGAAATTCCTTGGCATAACCGTCGTTATCCAGTAGCCACTGAATAATCGCCATGGCAAAGGCGCTATCGGTGCCAGGACGGATCGGCACCCAGCGGTTGTTGTCGGCGGCATGGGAAGTCGCAGCGTTCAACGCGGGGTCCACCACCACATATTCCAGCGTGCCGGCGGCGCGTGCCTGTGCAAGCAAGCGGCCTTGGCGTTTAAATGGGTTACCTGCCTGGCTGGGGGCGCAGCCGATATACATGATAAAGCGTGCGTTCTGGATATCTGGCTTTACGTGAGCGTTCGTGACGATGTTATTCATCACTGCTCCAGACCCCATGCGGAACGCTAGGCCACAGTAAGCGCCATGATGGCCATAGTTGCGGGTCGCAAAAGCGTTCAAGGTGAAGCGTTTAAGTAAATCCGAGCGTCCGTAGTCAGTGGCTTCCATGACCATCAACTGATTAGCTTTTGGGCCGTACTCAGGGTTGTCGGGGTCAATCAGCGTATCGTGGTCGCGAATGTCACGCAGGCCGTCTACCTTTCCTTCACCGAACAGATCGCCTCCTTCGCAAATTTCCTCGATAAGTTGCTCAAACGATATTTTTTGCCACTCGCGACTGCCTCGTTCACCGACCCGTTTAAGGCAGTGATCAATACGGAACGGGTTGGTGATCTGGCTCATCATTGCGTTGCCACGGGCGCACGCGGTGGAGCGGTTAACTTGCCCGTGTTCTTGGTAAGCACTCACGCTGCGCAATGCATCCTCCACCGGTGTGCGCATTGGCAAATGGTCATCGGCAGAAAGCGGATGATAGGGGTTGCCAGCTACTCGTAGCACTTCGCCGCGCGTGTCATCGACTCGCACGCGCACTCCACACTGGGTGGTGCAGCCGTAGCAAATAGTAAAAGCCACCCGTTGATCGGGGGTGAGCGTTAGTTCGCCGGTCGCTAAATCGACACGATATTCAGGCATCAGCGAATTGCCATGAATATTATGCTGCGGTTTTTCACCTGCGCTGCCGGTAATGCCTTTGGCCATTTTAGCCAGCGGGTCGGCGTAGCCCACGGCAAAGGTAGCGGCACCGCCAGCGGCAGCGGCACCTTTTAGAAAGCGACGGCGTGAGGGATCTTGAGCGGACTTAGCCATGACTAGGCGCTCCTTTGTTAGCAGTGAGTGGGGCGCGAGATGCATCTTGGGCGTTACCTGGTAGCTGGCTACCTTGTTGAGCCTGTCGCCATGGAATAAATAGCTCGATCAATAAAATGGCTGCCAGCCAAAGCCCGAAAGTGCCGACAATGCCTAAAATGCCGGAAGAGCCAGCAGGGATACCGTAGTGATGGAAACCTGCGCTGTTACGAGCCACATGTTGAACATCCATCAGCACTACCCAGCGGAACATCCAGCCCATGTGGATAGCCACTAGCCCTAGCAACCATGCCCAGGCAAACAGTGCTGGCTGGCGCTGAGCCGAACGCGTTAACAGAAATACCACGCTGGCAAATAGGGCTACGCCGGTAAGGCCACCCCAAAGTGCGGTGTTGCGCCAAGAGGGGCTGAAACGGACAGACTCCAGTGCCGCCGCCACTGAGCCAACGTGGGCATTCAAGCCGTCTAACAGCCAGCTGAGCGCGATAAGTCCCGCTAGCGCACAGAATACTAGCAAGACATAAAGTATCTGCCGGGTAACGGCGGGCGCGCAGAGTCCGCTCACGCGGTTGAGAACCAGTATTAACCCCGCGGCGGCAATAAATCCGCTCGCTACCAGCATGGGCGGTAGCCAAATGGTGTTCCATAACGGGCGGGCTTTGACGATAGCTAACTCCGCTCCGGTGTAGAGCATAATGCCGCTTGAGAGTACCAGGGCGGCTAATCCCACCAGAGCCACCAGCGCTTTGGGTGTCGCACCACTGCCCATGCTCAGCCACTTGGCGATCAACCCGCTCAGCCCCGCTGCCTGTTGCCGGGCCTGCAGCGCGGGTCGCCAAGCCAGCCAGGCGAAGCCTAAAACGCTGGCCAGATACAGCGGCAGCACCACACTGCCAATCGACATCCACGAATGCGTATTGGCGTAGGCGTAGAAATGCCAAAAGCGCAGTGGCTGATGTAGATCTGCCAATAAGGCCACCGGCGCGACTAACGTTGTGCTGACGCAGGCGATCATTGCCAGACGTGCTGTAGGCAACCAGGATTGCTTGCCAAACACCAGTGCGGGCGCTGCCAGCCAAAGGCAGGCGTAGGAGACCGCAATCATAAAAAAGTACTGCACTGCCCAGGGATACCAGGCGATGTCATAGCGTGGGGCGAGTAGTTCAATGGTGGAATTCATAGCCCATCTCCTGGCCGTGTGGGTCGAGCACTTCAAGCGCCACGGGTTCTGCCACGGGGCGCGTAGTGAATCGTTCGTCCATACCTAAATAGAACACTTGGGGAAGGGTGTTTTTTTCTGGCTGAAGCACCATGAGCGCGTCGCGATGCTCGTTGATCAGACGGCTGATTTGGCTGTCTGGATTGCGCATATCGCCAATAATGCGGGCACCACCCACACAGCTTTCAACGCAGGCAGGCAGTAGCCCCGCTTCTAAACGGTGAGCACAGAAGGTGCATTTGTCGGCAGTTTGAGTGCGTTCGTTAATAAAACGGGCATCGTAGGGGCAGGCGTTGACGCAGTAAGCACAGCCGACGCAGCGGTCACTATCGACGACAACGATGCCATCCTGCTGTTGATAGGTCGCCTCAACGGGACAAACCGGCACACAGGGCGGATTTTCGCAGTGGTTGCATAGCCGCGGCAGCATAAACGTTGCCAGTTCACCACTTTCTTGGTGTTGCACTTCGTATTGAGAGACAGTGGTTCGAAACTGGCCAAGCGGTGCAGCATTCTCGATATGGCACGACACCGTGCAGGCTTGGCAGCCGATGCATTGGCGAAGGTCGATTAGCATGCCGTAGCGTTTGCTAGGGTCGCCCTCGCGGCGGGCAGGCTGCTGATTAATGCCAGCTTGAGCAAGACTGGATAGCGGCACTAGCGCCGCGCCCGCGCTTAGTCGGGCCAATTGGCCTAGCAACGACCGACGAACGGCGTCCATAACGCCTCCTTAGCTGATAAAGATGTTGCTGATAGAAACAAGCCGTTGTTTCACAGCGAGTGATCTGGATACGCTAAGGTTACGCCTTTGGTATTATAAAAAATTGATACGTGTCAATGGGTTAGCGAGAGTTTCTTAATGCTCCCTTAATCCTGGAACGCTAATTAGCTGTTTTGAAACAAAAACAGGCCTGCCCAGCGGGCAAGCCTGTTAGCAAACAAAGGGGATGAATGATTACGTTAGGTAGCAACTATTGCTATGGCGTCTCCAGCTCTAACGTGCGACGCAAGACATTGAGTTCATCAATATCTAGGTGCTCTAGCCTTCCGGCGAGCAGGTCGCTGATCTTTTGTACTGGAAGCCCCGCCCGGCGGGCTATTTCGCGGCTTCCCAGATCTGATACGGCGATCAGGCGGGTAATGATACGCATAAGGCGCGTACGTTTTTCTAAATCCCTGACATCGAGGTCAGGGCTGCTTCGCGGAGGATCTAGCGTTTCTGCGTGAGCAGTTGAGTATGCCGTACTCATGGGACTCCATCAGTCTGAAATGACAAACACACAATGCCGCCAAGTCGCGCGCTTTTCAATGCTACTTTGATTAAAATTTCGATCTATTTACAAACGCGCTCTAAGCGACTAGCTCTGGTAGACTATGCGCCTTCTAATTTCCTGGTGAGCCGCTTGCGGCACACGGCACATTAAACGCTTGATTGCTTTAGTAGGCCCTTTGGCCGAGGAGTTTTTGCATGTCGAACAGCGCACCCAAAGTGGGCGTGATCATGGGGTCGAAATCTGATTGGCCCGTCATGGAACACGCGGTGGCGATGTTAGAGCGGCTGGGCGTCCCTTATGAGACCCGCGTCGTCTCCGCTCATCGTACCCCTGACTTGTTGTTTGACTATGCTAAAAGTGCCGCTGAACGTGGCTTGCAAGTAATTGTGGCGGGAGCGGGCGGTGCTGCCCATTTGCCCGGCATGGTGGCTTCCCAAACGGCGTTGCCAGTGCTGGGCGTGCCAGTGGAATCCAAAGCGCTTAAAGGCTTGGATTCATTGCTTTCAATTGCGCAGATGCCCGGTGGCATCGCTGTTGGCACACTGGCGATTGGTAAAGCAGGCGCGACCAATGCAGGCTTGTTGGCAGCACAGATTGTCGGTTTGCATGACACCAGCGTGCGTGAAGCGGTTGAGGCTTTCCGCGCTGAGCAAACCCAAATGGTGCTGGATAACCCAGACCCTCGCCCCGATGCGGAAGCGAATTAAGGAATCCTGGCCATGAATTCTGGTATCTCGAAAAGCTCTGGTAGTTCGAAAAGTGCTGGTAGTTCGAAAAGCGCTGGCATCGCTAAGAACATTGGTGTGCTCGGTGCAGGCCAGCTTGGTCGTATGCTGGCATTGGCTGGCTATCCGCTAGGTAACCGCTTCACCTTTTTAGACACGACCGGCAACCCGAGTGCGGGCATTGGCGACGTTGTTATCGATCCCAATAACCAGCATTTGGCAGAGTTTCTCGATAAGGTCGATGTAGTAACCTATGAGTTTGAGCATCTGCCCGTAGCGCTGGTTGAGCAAATTGAACAGCACAAACCCGTTTACCCAGGAAGCCGGGCGATTGCCGTTTGCCAAAACCGTGTTGAAGAGAAAGCTCTATTTGATCGCTTGGGTATTCCGACACCTGCCTACCGCGTCGTTGAAAGTGCCGAACAGCTTGAAGCGGCAGCCAATGAGCTGGGCTGCCCGGTGGTCGCCAAATCAGTGACAGAGGGGTATGACGGTAAAGGGCAAGCGGTGCTGAAAGCGCCGGAGCAGGCTGAAGAGGCATGGAAGAGCATTGGTCATCGCCAACTGATCGTAGAAGCGTTTGTTGATTTTGTACGGGAAGTCTCGATGATTGCCGTGCGCGGTCGTGATGGGGATGTGGTGTTTTATCCCATGGCGGAAAATCAACATGTAGATGGCATTTTGCGCTATTCCGTTGCGCCGCTGCCGGATTTAGCTACCAGCGTTCAAGAGACAGCCGATAGCTACATTCGCATGCTGTTGGATGAGCTGGATTACGTGGGCGTTATGGCGTTGGAACTGTTCCAAACGCGTGATGGCAGCCTATTGGCTAATGAGATGGCTCCACGCGTGCATAATTCTGGCCATTGGACCATGGATGGTGCGGTCACTAGCCAGTTTGAAAACCATCTGCGCGCTGTGCAGGGCCTACCGCTCGGCAGCACCCAGGCTATTGCGCCTACTTGCATGGTGAATGTCATTGGCCAGGAAGGTGACAATGCCGCGCTGCTGGCGATTGGCAATACTCATCTGCATCGCTATGACAAGGAAGAGCGGGCAGGGCGCAAGCTGGCACATGTCAATGTCGTCGCTGACACGCATGCCGAGCTGCTTGAAAAAGTGCGTGCTTGTCAGGCATTGCTTCCTGATGCACCGCCGGTGGCGTGGAGTTTCGAACGCTCACTGTAACGTTGATGGATTATCACTACGAAGCCGCCTGATTAGGGCGGCTTCGTCGTTAATTACCCCGCCAGTTGGCCGCTAAGCAATAGCCATAGCGCAATTAAAGCAAAGTGTCCTGGATACCAAGCAAGCCATAGACGGCGTGGCATGGCCAGGGCTACGGGGGGGACGCGTTGGGCAGCGCCCGCTGCTAGCATCAATATCACCATGCAGGTGCCAACGGTAAACGACTTTGCCATGTCTGAGGCATTCATTTGACCGGCTATCCAAAGTGCGGGAAATGCGGCTAAACCTGCCCACAAGCGCGATTTTAGCGCGTCGCGGGTTTCGTTAAGCGCCTGCATGGCAAACATTAATAGCGGAATCAGTAGCAAACCGTTATGGCCGTACTCCACCCAGAAGCCCAACAAATACCAAACGGTGACGCCTACCGCTGCTCCAAGCATTAGCCAAGCTAATCCTAGCGTCTGCTGTTGATAGTGCTGCCAACCTTGGCGAACCAGTGCGCCCAGCGCTAAGCCACAGGCAAGCGTGAAGCAGACATTAAGAATAAAATCGTCAGACGCGCGTGGCATTAGCATATAAGGCAACTGAGCCACTAAACCAATGACCAGTATGCGGCGTGAGTAGCGTAGTGGGTTACGGGTATTGAACAGCCCGTGCCAGGCAACCATTGCCGCAAACAGAGGAAAGGCGATACGGCCAATGGACGAGCCTGCCCAGCTTAAGTCCCAGTCACCCGGTAGCACATAGCGAGTAAGGTGATCTACGGTCATGGTGAATAGCGCCAGCCATTGACCCCAGGCGGTCCAATGAGACGAGGGGCGCGCATCGTAAGCCGCCTCGGCGGAGACGTTTGCAGTGGTTTGTTCAGCCATTAGACTTCCTTGTGAGTTTCCTTACTGGATTACAGACTCGATTTGACTGAGCAAGTTCGGTACAGGTTTAAGTGCTAGTTTAAGTACTAGTTTAAGTGCTAGGGGTGACAGAGCTTTTCAGCTAAATGGCCGCTGAAATTCTCCAAGGCCCGCCTCGTTAAGATGCTCAACGGTCATCGTTTCTGCTTTTCCATCCGCACCCATGGTGAATTCAACCTGCGAAACCGAGCCCTCTGGTTGGTTCTCTGTCACCGGGAAGGCGACAAAGCGATCGCCGTCCCAGTGGGTCAACCGCAGGTGCTGTGGCGCGGGGCCAACTTCGAGTACCAAACCGTCAGCGGTCTCACGCACCTCAGCCGCCCCGAAATAGGCATTGCCATAGTCCCCTGCATAAGCGTCGGCAGGTCGGGCCTCAGTGGGCTCAGTCGGAGGTGTCACACCCACCAGATCTCCGGCCGGGGCAGAGAGCGGTGCTATGCGTGGCCCGTAGGCCGCCAGCCAGTCGCGCTGTTCCACACCAAACTCTGCCAGATCAAGAAAGCTGGCCGTCAGCGCCTCGGGGAGACCCGTGGGGGTGGCATTGGTCAGCACGATGATCCCAAGCCCAAGGTCCGGCAGCATCGAATAGGAGGTCGCCGCACCAAAAGCGAAGGCGCCCGAATGGCTCACCACGACACGCCCAGTGGGACGCACCCCGACGCCAAATCCGTAACCATAGGTACCAGCCCGATCGGCCGCGTCACCGGGGCGGCTGCTGATGGCATGTGGTGAAAGCGCGGGCACGAGCGCTTCGGGCGCAATCAGTTGCTGCTCTGCAAAGCGCCCGTTGGAGAGCACCAGCTTCATCCATTTCGCCATGTCTCGCACGCTGGAGCTTACCCCACCCGCCGGACTTTGCGCATCGGGCTGGCGCAGGTCTGCCACTCGGAAGCCGTTGGCATCCGGCACATGGCTAGCGGCGCGATTATCGCGCGCCATGTAATCCGAGTGGCGCGAGCTGGTTGCCTCCATGCCGAGCGGACCATAGAGCGCCTCTTCCGAGAGCGTTGACCAGTCCTTGCCGGTTGCGGTGGCTACCGCCTCTGCGGCAGCCGTCAGGCCGAAATTCGTATAGGCGTAATCGGCTCTGAACTGCCCCATGGGCAGCTGCGCCAGCCGCTCCAGTACAGCGCGACGGTCATAGCCTATATCCTCGAGATCATCACCGGCGTGGTCCGGCAGGCCCGAGCGGTGCGCATAGAGATCCCCGATGGTGACATGATTGCTGACCCAGGGATCGCCCAGGTCGAACCACGGTAAGTGGTTGCGCACCGGATCATCCCAACTGACGGTCCCTTGCGAAACCTGCGTGGCCACCACCGTGGCTCCGACAGATTTGGATAACGAAGCGAGCAGAAAGACCGTATCCGCATCAACCTGTTCCTCCGCGCCCTCCGCCCGTAGCCCCCAGCCGCGCATCAGCAGTGTCTCTTCCCCATGTACCACGGCAACGGCGAGGCCCGGTACCCCGGTTCGCTCCAACATATCCTGTGCCAACTCATCCAGCGAAGCGACCGCCTCATCGATCCGTGCCTGCGGCACTGGCAGTAGGTTCACCCGCGCAGGAGAGATCGCCGGGTCCGGCAAGGTGATGGCTGGCAGCGTCTCCGCATGGAGCGGAGCATTGAACGCAAGCAATGCGGCGGCAGCGCTAAGAACGCTCAAGGCCGAGGTCATAAGGGGGCGTGTGGCTTTCGATGTGGTCATGTCAGGATCTCCTGTGGGATGGGTGGCGCGACAGGTGAGGCGATACCTCCTAGCGGATCAGAAGGGCATTGCCAGTTGGAAAATTAGTTTGCCCCCCTTGTCGTCCACTATGTCAGAACGGGTCCAAGGAAGCGCACCGATAACCTGGAAATTCAGCCGTTCTTCTAACGTTCCACCAAGGCCCACTCCATAGGAGCCAAGATACATGTGTCCGGTGACGTCGTCGGACCAGGCTGCGCCGTAATCCACGAAGGCCGAGGTTGAAAGCGTGGGCAGGAGTGCCAGCCCGATATCGAGCTCGTGGCTTACCCGGGCCGAGGCCGCTGCACCTTTGTCGCCAGAGATGGTGCCGCTATCGAAGGCTCTGCCATAAGTCTCGCCTCCAATGCCGAACTGAACAGCCCCCGGCAGGGGCCTGCCAGAGTACTGGCCGCGAGCCAACAATGTCATTGTCGTCGCCTCGCTGAGCGCCTGTGTGTAGTCCAGTTCGGCGGTAACAAAGTGGAAGTCATCCGGCACCGCGCCCAGATCAATATCCGAGTTCGTGCCGAGATTCAACGCTCCTTCGAGGTTGATCTCGGAGGTCTCAAAGCTCTGGCTATATTGCAGTGAGTTCGTCGCCCAGCGGATCCGGCTGCGGGCAGCGGCCGAGCCAAAAACGTCCACGTCATCGTTACGCACCGTCAGCTCAGCCTGCCCCCAGAGCGACCTGTCCAGCGTCCGCAGAAACGGATAGGACATAAACGCCGTGCCTATGGCTGATGTCACATCGATGTCTGGCGCACCAGCTCCTCCGTCGGGGTGTTGGCGCAGATAAACAACGCTATAGCCCGCGCTAAGCCCGTTCGAGCTGATCGGATAGCTTTGCATCATTTGAAGCAGTGTCATCCGGTCAGGGTGTTGCGGTGTGATGACGCCGGTTAGGTTGGTGGTCTCGAACCTGCGCAGGACATCGTTTAGGGTCACCATACTGGCCATTTGTAGTGGGCCAACGGCGTCGGATCCCAGATTATCGAGCCCGATCATTCCTGCGCTGCGATGCTGGGCGACCTCCAGCCGCAGCACTCCGCCGCCCGTCGCGCCTTCGGGGCGCACAAACGTGCCTTCAATCGACAGTCCGGCAAGATCACTCATTAACAATAGTTCGCGCTCGGCCGCCTTTACCCGAATCGGGTGCATGTCGAGAATACGTTGCAGGTAAGGGGACAGTCGGTTCTCGATGCCGGGGATATTGCTGTTGATCTCGATACGGTCGACATAGCCTTCGAATACCTGCAGCTGGATCTGTCCGTCAGAAAAATCCTGCACCGGCACCACTGTCTTGGAAAAATAGCCCGCAGCGAGATAGGCCGCGTCAACAGCATCTGCCATGCGGTAAAGGTCAGCTAGCGTAATTTCGGTGCCGATTTTGCCCTGCCAGATTGGCGTCAACGCCGGCAAGGGTAGAGTCCGCGCGCCATCAATGTGCACCGAGTTTAAGCGAAAACGGATGCTTTTGGCGCGATCTAAGTCGATCTTGTCGCGTTCGTCCTGCACGCCAATGGCGACACTGCCCACCTGTGGCGGCGGTTCATAGCGTTGTAGAATGACAGTTTGCTCGGAGAGGATACGGTCGACGTTCGGCAAGCCCTGTGAAAAGGCCGGGCCCGCGTAACAGGCGCAAAGCAGTGCCAGTGCGCCCAAGCGAAGGGGTGAGGAGCAGCTGGGATGGAGCTGCAATGTTAACGCGCTCACTCTGCCGGAACCGTCGGTGGCATAGAAAACGGATGCCCGAGGGCGACGGATAACGCCTCAAACACGCGGCTAGCGGGCGAGCTGCACGCAAGTTCGTCGGGGTTATTCGGTAGCACGTCCTCATCCCCGCAATCGCCCGAAGGGATGTCGCTGTTAGCCTGGACGACTACCGTCGTGTCTGTCGTCGTGTCGTAAAACACCGTCGTGTTGTAACCCGGCAGTTCGCCCGTGTGGCCGACCCAGCCGTCGACGCATCCCATGGCGATGCCGTAGCCTGCCGGTTCGGGGAAGGACCGCAGGCGCTGGTGCTGTGTCTCGGCGCTTAACAGGCCTTTGCCTGTGCCGAGGGATCGCCCATAAACCAGCAGGTCGTCGAGAGTTGAGATCATTCCGCCCGCTGTCCATCCCCAAGACGGATTCCAATGCGTCGCGTTCGAAGGCGCTGTCGGCGTGGCAGCATCACCTTGCAGGGTAAATCCCTGCGGATAAGGCGTTGGCATAAGGGTGGCACCGTCAGGACCGATGGTCTCTGCCAGGCCCAGTGGTTCCAGGATCATCGAAGCAAAGACAGTGTCGATATCTTGCCCGGTCACCTGCTCAATCACGAGGCCCAGCAGCACGGTATTGGTGTTTGAATAATTGAATTCCTCCCCCGGCGCAAAGATCGGTGAACCGGGGAGGGCAAAATCGAGCAGCTCCTGCGGCGTATAAGGCAAGTTAGGATCTGCGAAGAACTGATCAAGGAAAGGGTCAGCCTGAGTATAGCTCAGCAGGCCGCTGGTCATGCTGGCCAGATGGCGTAGGGTGATGATATCGCCATTGGGAATGCCGGACACATACTGGTCGATCGTATCGTCGAGTGATAGCTTGCCAGCTTCGGCCAGTTGCATCAGGGCGGTACCGGTGAAGGTCTTGGTGATCGATCCGATCCGGGTATGCATGCCGACTTCCATCGCAGCCTCGGTTTCGGGGTCCGCAACGCCCCAAGCACCGCTCCACCTGCCCTCGGGTGTGACAACGCCCGCAATAATCCCCGGCGCAGCGGCCCCGTCCAGTGCCCCAAGCGCGGCCGCATCAAGGGCGTCGGCCAGCGTCTCAGGCAGCGGCGTGTCGGGTGGCGTGATGGCTGCACGAGCCGTTACCGCTGCCGGGTCGGCCACGCAGAACTGCTGCGCCTGATCTTGAGCCTGCGCTGTAACCGGGGCCGCGAGGGCAAAAGCCACAGCACAGACCGAGAGGCTGGGCCGAAACTGGCGGGCCGTTCTGTGATGGAGTCTGATCGCTGTCATGTGCCTGTCCCTTGTTTGTTATGCACTTGCTACTTGGATTGCTTCGAAAGCGAAGATAGCCCATTTATGATTGCAAACAAACAAATGTAAAGTTCAATTAAGGTGCAATGTGGGTATAATTTGCGCTTTACTAATCCGCTTATGCCCTTTACCTAACGGCTGCCGCCATTCGTGCGCTACGGCCTGGGGTAGTCAGTTCCGAGGCCCCCTACGGCATGATTTCGAAAGATATCAAGGTAAACCTAAGCGAAGGCATTTTGCTGTGTGGCGAAGTACAGATGCGCCTGCGTCCCAAGACCCTGTCTGTTTTGGTGGCATTGGTGGAGCAACAAGGCGAAGTGGTCAGCACGGCTGATTTGCGGCGCATGATATGGGGCAATAGCCATGGCAACGAGGCAGGCCCCAAACAGTGCATCCGCGAATTACGCCGGATGCTGGACGACAGCGCCCAAGACGCCGGGCTGATCGAGACAGTGGGTCGCCGGGGCTACCGGCTGACGCGTCCGATCGCGCTGATCGGCGCTGCGTCTGAGGGTCTTATAACGGCATCGACGGTACTCTGCCTCGGGCGGGATAAAGAGCTGGAAGTTCTAAGCGAAAGGGCCGACGCCGCCAAGCGCGGTCGACGGGCGCTGGCTTTTATTTCGGGCGAGGCAGGGGCCGGTAAGACACGCCTTCTGGAAGCATTTGAGGCTGGTTTACCCCAGCGCACACCGCTGTGGGTCGCCTGGGGACAGGCCATTGCGCACCCTGGCGCACGCGAGCCCTACGGGCTGCTGATGGATGTGTTGACGCAACTTATGGCCGGGCCTGAGGGGGGGACGCTGGCGCGACTTCTGCCACTCGTCGCTCCCTCTTGGGTCAAGCAACAACCTGGGCGTCGCTCGAAGGCGGAAGCGTTGGACCGTACTCGCCGCGACTCAATGCTGCGGGAGTTC
This sequence comes from Vreelandella venusta, assembly GCF_007989605.1. Classification (GTDB taxonomy): domain Bacteria; phylum Pseudomonadota; class Gammaproteobacteria; order Pseudomonadales; family Halomonadaceae; genus Vreelandella; species Vreelandella venusta. Next base: position 438,888 of record NZ_BJUL01000001.1, read on the forward strand.
TCCGCGCTGATGGAGCGGCTGACCCGTGGCCGCCCTGGTATTCTCGTGCTTGAGGATCTGCACTGGGCAGACCCCAGTACGCTAGCTTGGCTAGCGGCTTGGGGGCTACAACGCACTCCGGCGCGATTACTGGTGCTGGGTAGCTATCGCGATGATGAACTAGACCGCGCTGGAACGCTTGCGGCAACACTGAGTCAGCTAAGTCGGCAGCCAGACTGCAGGTTGATCACCCTTGGTGGTCTCGATGAGGCGGCAGTGTCTGGATGCCTTGCAGAGCGCTTCCAGGGTAACGCTTTTCCTCCTGATTTGGCTCAGACTCTTGCCTACCGAACCGAGGGTCATGCCATGCTTGTTGATGCGGCGGCAGACTTTTGGCAGGCGCAAGGTCTTGTGCGGCGCGACGAGACTGGCTGGCAGCTTTCCAGCTCTCCTGAAGCGTTGGTCGCAGCCATCGCCCCCAGTGTCCGTACCCTGATCGAGACTGAACGCACTAGCCGCCTGCTGGCTGAGGAGCGCAGCTTGCTTGAAACCGCCAGTGTAGCGGGATCGAACTTTTCCGCGATTGACCTGGCCGACAACCGCGACGGGGTGGAGGCGGCAGAGCGGCAGCTAGAACTCCTCGCCCGAAACCGACGATTTATCACCCGTGCGGGCCTCAGCTATCGACCCGACGGATCGGTGGCCACGCGCTATGCCTTCCGGCACGCGCTACATCACGAAGCGCTCTACGATGGGTTGCCGGCAGCGAACAGGCAAGGCACGCACCGAAGGGTCGGTCTGCGGCTGGAGGCCAGCCACGGTAATGCAGCGGGTGAGATTGCCCCCGTACTGGCCGATCACTTTGAACGCGGCGCCGACTGGCCGCGTGCCGCACGCTATCGTGTGCTGTCGGGGTGGCGTGCGCAGGCGCGTGGTGCCTCCATGGATGCAGCAGAGCAGTTCCGCAGAGCACGGGACCTGCTGACCCGAGGCAGCGGGGCTGGTACGACGAACCCTGAGGCCGACCGCGCGACTGAACTCGATGCCCTGCTTGGGCTTGGCGCGGCGCTCATTGTCTCGGATGGCTTTACTGCGGAAGAGCTTCGGGAGGTTTACCGCCGCGCGGGGCAACTAGCTGCCCAGGTCGGCGATCCCGCTACGACGATCCCGGTTCTCGCAGGGCTTTGGAACGATCACCTGACGCGGGCTGAACTGACCCGCGCCGAAGATCTCGCGCTAGGGCTGCAGGCTCTCGCAGGGCATGCACCAGCACATATGGCGATGGTAGCCCATAACGCTGTCGGGCAGACTCGGTTTTTCACCGGCGCTTTACCGGCTTGCGCCGCAGAAATCGCCGCCGTGCTGGAAATCGCCCCCCGCCATGCCGAACAGAACGGTAATGTCCTCTTCGGTGAGGACCCTGAGGTTGTATGTCGCCAGTACGCGGCCTGTGTCGCTGAACTGACTGGCGCCTCGACAGAGGCTGAGCGGCACTTTACCGCTGGCAGTGCGCGCGCCGACCGACTGGGCACCGCCTTTGGGCGCGCCCAGATGCTCTGGTGCGGGGCGGTCTGTGCGCGTCTCCGTAGCGATGTCGGACTGACCCGCGAGCGGGCTGAAGCGCTTGTTGCCCTGTGCCGGAGTGAGGCGGTGCCCGTTTGGGGCGACGCAGGTGAGATGCTGGCGGGCTGGGCGCAGGCAATGGCCGGCGATACAGTCGGGGCCTCGCGGATTGCAGCGGGGCTCTCGGCTTTCAACTCGATGGGCGTGAGGGTCACGCTACCTTTTGGCCATGGGCTCGCCGCAGAGGTCGCGGGAAATATGGGTGATCCAGTCGCTGGAATGCATGCCTTGCGTCAAGCTTTCGCGATCGTCCGGGCGAGCGGCGAACGCTGGTACTTGGCCGAGCTTCACCGACTGCGCGCTGGGCTGGCTCAAAAGGCGGGTCGCCCCGATATTGCCAGCCGAGCGCTCGCCCATGCCGAAGCCGTAGCGCGGGCGCAGGGCAGGATCGAACTGGTCACGTGAGAGCGGGTACAAAAGTTGGCCTCGGCAGTTGCGGAACGAGTCGCTTTGCAGCAATTAAATCTCAGCTTTTGTGTTCAAAATTGTGCATTACACAATCACGCTAGAGGCGTTAGGTGGCACTGGGGGCAAAGAGGGGAAGGCTATTCGTCGAACCATTCGCTCAGATAAAAGCAGGCGATATCGCCGCTAGTACCTGGGGGGAGTGCGCCTAGAGCTGGCAATTGCAACCAGAAGGGCGCTGAAAGAAGAAAAGTGTGCATGATAGCTTCTCGCGGTATAAGCCTCCCCGAGATGGGGAGGCATACACAGGCTGCTAGCGCTTACTCTTCGCCAAAGTAGCGAGCGAAAATTTCGTCGTAAGTGCCGTTTTCTTTCAATTCAGCAAGGGCTTCGTTGAATTTCTCAGCGAGTGCTTCGTCACGCTGGCGGAAGGCGATACCAAAACCTTCACCGAAAACTTCCTTGGGCTCGGTAACCATCTCGCCGACTACTTTGTAGTCGCTATCTTCGTTTTCAAGTAGGGTAGATTTGCCTACTGAAAACTCCAGGAAGACAGCGTCCAGACGCTCGGCGTCCATATCCAGCACCATATCATCGGCGGTGGAGTAGCGGTTGATAGTCGCGGTGTCGCCGAGGGTATCGGTGGCGAAGTTGTCATAGGTGGTGCCGCGCTGTACGCCAATGGATAAACCCTCAAGGGTTTCCACTGTAGCCTCTTCTAGGTCGCTGTCTGCTGGAGCGAACCAAGCACCGGGCATGGTGATATAGGGGTCGGAGAAGAGCAGTGTCTGGCGCCGCTCTTCATTGATGGTCATCGACGACATAATGGCATCGTAGTTGCGTGATAAAAGGCCAGGAACAATGCCATCCCACTCTTGCTCGACCCACTCACAGGTCACACCCATCTGATCACATAGGGCGTTGCCCAGGTCGATATCAAAACCAGTCAGTTCACCATCGGCTGTGCGGTATTCCATTGGTTCATAGGGAACGTCGACGCCAATACGTACATGGTCGTAATCCCGCGCCTGGGCAGAAGAGGCCGCGGCAATGGCTAAACCAAGCACAGATACTGTTAGTAATTTCTTCATTCTTATACTCCGTAGAAAGCAGGTTCACTAGAGGTGATCCCCTTTAACGTACCCTAGGTTGGGGCGAACGAAAAGAGGGAGCGTTGCTATGAACCAACGTTTGTTTGACGGTGCAACAAACGAGGCTGTTTTTATCACTCGATGCTTTTGTTGTTAAGTGCTCTTGATACGGTTCTCGTGATGCTAGTTATTTTGCGGCCTTAAGTGGGCCAACAGCTTTTTCTCCAGGAAGCGGAAGAAGTACAAAATGGCAAATGTGAGGCAAAGATAGATCACTGCTACAAATAAGAAAGCATCAAACGGTGCGTAGAAGCGGGCATAAACGAAGCGTGCAGCCCCTGTCAGATCCATTAGCGTGACGACGCTGGCAATGGCGCTGGCATGCAGCATAAAGATAACTTCGTTGCCATAGGCGGGCAGGGCACGTCGGAAAGCGCTGGGCAGAATAATACGCCGCATCATCAGGTTTTGTGACATGCCGTAAGCCCTGGCAGCTTCAATTTCCCCTTTGGATGTCGCTTTGATAGCCCCTCGGAAAATTTCAGTAGTATAGGCCGCCGTATTAAGCGTGAAGGCAATCAGCGCGGGGTAGAAAGCTTCCCGCAGGATTGGCCACAAAAATGTTTCTTGGATACCGTCAACAAATACCACGCCATAGTAAATGATATATAGCTGAATCAGCAGTGGCGTGCCACGAAAGACATAGGTGTAAAAATAGATGGGTAAACTAATCCACTTATGCTTTGAGCTGCGCATAACGGCAAGTGGCACTGCCAGTATTAAGCCCGCTACCAAAGACAGGAATACCAGTTGGGTTGTCGTGACTAGCCCTTCCCAGTAGTAGCCTAACGTATCTGGGGTGAAAATTACGTTGCCAGCTAGCAGGTCGTTGAACCACGCAGAAATATCCAGCATCTCATTGCCCCCCAAAGCCAATGTCGTAACGTTTTTGTAGCCGCACGAAGATCCACTCGGATACGCTAGCAATCAGCAAGTAAGCCGCTGCGACGGGAAGTAAGAAAGTAAAGGGTTCATGGGTGGCTCGGGAAGCCTCCGCAGCGACGCGAACCATATCTGTCAAACCGATCACTGATACCAGTGCCGTTGTTTTAAGCAGCACCATCCAGTTGTTAGATAAGCCAGGGAGTGCGTGGCGCATCATTTGCGGAAAGCGAATACGCCGAAATACCAAAGCGCTGCTCATACCGTACGCTTTTCCTGCTTCAATCTGGCCGTTATCAACCGCCATGAAAGCGCCGCGGAAGGTTTCACCCATGTAAGCGCCAAAAATGAAGCCGATTGTCAGAACACCCGCCGCGAATGCATTAAAATTAATATAAATATCAATTCCATAGCTGTCGTACAGCATGTCGCTAATGGCATTGACACCGATTTGACCGCCAAAGAACAGCAGCATCATCAGTACCAGATCGGGCACGCCGCGAATAACGGTGGTGTATACCGTTGCAATGCGGTGCAGGAGCCAACTGCGTGACATTTTGGCAGTCGCTGTTAACAAGCCAAGTAAAATGGCCAGAATAAGCGAAAGAACCGCTAATTGAATGGTAATGCCCGCCCCTTCGATCAGGCGGGGGCCATAACCTTGCAAATCAAGCATGGTGTGCCTCGCTGATCAGTATTTGGGGGCCAGAAATTGCTTTAAGCGCGGTGATTGCGGATTGCCCAGTACATCAGCTGGCGCGCCAGCTTCTTCTACCAAGCCTTGGTGCAGGTAAATCACTTTGCTGGATACATCGCGGGCAAAACTCATCTCGTGAGTGACCACCACCATGGTGCGCCCTTCATCGGCTAAGCCGTGCATTACTTTCAAAACGTCGCCGACCAGCTCTGGGTCAAGCGCCGACGTTGGCTCATCGAACAGCATTACTTCGGGATCCATCGCGAGCGCTCGGGCAATTGCTCCGCGCTGTTGCTGTCCGCCCGACATTTGCGCCGGGTAGGCATCAGCGCGTGCGCTTAGCCCAACGCGCTCAAGCAGCGCTCGTGCGTGTTCGATAGCTTCTTTTTTGGGTTTTCCCAGGACATGAATAGGTGCTTCGATAATGTTCTCAAGCAATGTCATGTGGGCCCATAGGTTGAAACTCTGGAAAACCATCGACAGCTTGGCACGCATTTGCACGACTTGTTTCCAATCGGCAGGTTCGCGGCCATGTTTGGTTGTTTTAAAGCGAATCTGCTCGCCATGAACGAACAGTTCACCCTCGTCAGGTTGTTCCAAGAGGTTCATACAGCGCAAGAAGGTGCTTTTGCCAGACCCCGAGGCACCTATCAGAGTGATGACATCACCCTTTTGAGCTTCGAGAGAGAGGCCTTTGAGAACTTCTGTATCGCCAAAGCGCTTTTTTATATTGCGCACTTCAAGAGGGGTAGGCGTATCAGCCATAACAGTGGCTCCAGTACAGGGTTGCCGCTACAGCAACAGGTTTAAGACATGTGCTTGATAGGCGGCTAGCGCGAAAAAAGGGGCGATTCTATCAGGCCTTGTGCGTATTGCGTGCTTTCCTTATGCGATTAATAAGAAAAACGTTTGTTTAATACACATTGATAAGCCTTGAAAAGCCTCTACGTTATTGTTGTTAAAGCATTTGTTCAAATTTTCTTAATGTGGTGCTTGGGTCGCTAGCTGGCGTGAGAAGGGGCAACTAGCAGCGCGGCTCGTGCGCCAATCTCAACCTTTGCGTTGGGAAATACCACATGTAAAGGCGTGTCCCCAACAATAAAATCACCTGCGACGCTATCTTTGGCGAGACAAGTGCCCGGCTCAAAGCGGCTGAAATTGGGGACATCTTCATCGAAACAGAGACAAAAGTTTTCAGCCTGGCGCATTAGCTCATGCTGAACTTGGAAAAACTTCATTGTTTCAGCGGGCTTTTTAGGCGGCTGTTCCCCAGCGCTAAGCGCGCTAATAAGCGTTAACATCGGTGCTAATGCCGCCATATCGTTTTCTCCAAAGGGCGCAACGCGGCCTAATTCGAAAGTGAAGGCTTGGGCAGCATGGTAGTGCTTACTATAGTGAGAAAACGTCCAACTGTGCTGGTGTTGGTGTAGCACCGCTTGCATATCCGCCGCCGCGAGCCATTCCCACTGCTCTGGGTGGATCACGGTGTCTGCGAACGGCTCTACAACGAAGCGAGTATAGAGGCTACCGCGAATGGCCGTGTGTAAATCGTAGTGCAGTTTAGGCAGCGCCTGATGACGATTATAAAAACTGTCTACCGCTGACATTAACTCGCGAGCCCGATCAGGCTCATCGCCTGTTTCGGCGAGTTCGCGCTGAAATAAGCGGTTGAGGTTCGTCCTGATAAACCTCTGCTGGGCTTTTAAGGCAGGCAGATTGCCCAAGATCACTAACACGGGAGCACCAAGAGTGACCGTGCCAGCTTCTATCGCAGCTAGCCAGCTACCCAACAGCTCTACGGGGGCCGTTTCGTTACCGTGTATCGCTGCAGAGAATACGCAAGCATGAGCCGCTGGACGAACGGTCGCCGGGGTTATCTCTAAAATTCCCGGTGCATGTAATTGGTAGGTACCGCTGCCAAAGCGGCCTGACCGCGGAGAAGAGTGTTTGTCATCGAGAGTCCAATCAAGCCATTGGCCAAGCATGAAGTTTTCCTTGAGCAGGGAGCGTCAGCTTTTTGTAATGTTGTACCTTTAACACGCTGAAGCTTAACCACAAGGGGGGACGTCGATAGCATGAAAAACGCAGGTGCGAACATGAAAATTCAGCGTGAAAAGTATCGATGCCCACTGATGTATATGAAAAGGTTCTAATCGATAAAATCGAAGGAGGGCATCGAAAACATTCGCTTTTTTCTACGCTACGCTGAGCTATTGTATTAATAGATTTTCATAAGACCTTTCCATAAGACCTTTTCATAAGCCCAAGACGGGCAAGACACAGCACTACCAGAAAACACGACAAGGAGTGGGTAATGACAAAGGTACTAGTTCTTTATTATTCCATGTATGGCCACATCGATACGCTAGCGGCCTCGGTGGCAGAGGGGGCGAAAAGCGTTGATGGTGTTGAAGTGACCGTTAAACGTGTGCCTGAGACTATGCCAGCAGAAGCGTTCAAAAATGCGGGTGGTAAGCAGGACTTCACAACGCCAGAAGCGACGCCACAGGAGCTTGCTGATTACGACGCGATCATTTTTGGCACGCCAACGCGTTTCGGCAATATGGCTGGTCAGATGCGTACCTTCTTAGACCAAACTGGTGGGTTGTGGGCCAAGGGCGCGCTGCGTGGCAAGGTGGCGAGTGTGTTCACCTCTACCGGGACCGGCGGCGGTGATGAAATGACCATTACCTCCACTTGGACAACGTTAGCCCATCACGGCATGGTAATTGTGCCGATTGGCTATGGTATTGAAGAGCAGTTTGATATTTCCAAAGTGAGCGGTGGAACACCCTATGGTGCATCCACGCTTGCTGGGGGCGATGGTTCACGTCAGCCGGATGATCGCGAGCTAAAAATTGCCCATTTCCAAGGTAAGCATGTCGCCGAAATTACTGCGAAGCTGGCGAGCTAACGCCCGTTTGCCAGCACGCTTGAAAGGCAATGCCTCACTGTTTTTACAGTGAGGCATTGTTTAGCATTGTTTAGTTAGCCTTAGCCGCGAATACGTTCAGCAATCGCTTGACCTAGACTTAGCGTATTGCCTAGCCCGCCAATATCTCCGGTAAGTACTTGGCTATCGCCTTCGCTCAACACGTCTTCAATGGCTTTCACCATCGTATCGGCGGCTTCTTGATAACCCAAGTGTTCTAGCATCATGGCACCAGACCAGATTTGGCCAATAGGGTTAGCAATACCTTTGCCAGCGATGTCTGGTGCGCTGCCGTGAACCGGTTCAAACAGGCTGGGGAACGTGCCTTCCGGGTTTATATTAGCAGAGGGCGCAATGCCGATAGTACCAGTGCAGGCGGGGCCAAGGTCTGAAAGAATATCGCCAAACAGGTTACTGCCGACCACCACATCAAACCAGTCTGGGTGCAGTACAAAGTTAGCGGTTAGGATATCAATATGAAATTTATCCACCGCAATGTCGGGATACTGCTTGGCCATTTCGGCTACCCGCTCGTCCCAGTAGGGCATGGTGATTGAGATGCCGTTGGACTTGGTGGCCGAGGTGAGCTTTTTACGCGGACGGGTTTGGGCAAGATCAAACGCATACTTCAGAACTCGGTCGACGCCGACGCGGCTCATCACCGTCTCTTGAAGAACAATTTCACGCTCGGTGCCTTCGAACATTTTGCCGCCGACACTTGAATACTCGCCTTCGGTGTTTTCACGCACGACATAAAAGTCGATATCGCCTGGCTCGCGGCCTGCTAATGGACTTTTGATGCCCGGCATCAGTTTGCAGGGGCGTAAGTTAATGTACTGGTCAAACTGGCGACGAAACTGTAGCAACGAACCCCAGAGTGAAATATGGTCGGGCACTTTGTCGGGCCAGCCGACGGCGCCGTAAAACAGCGCATCAAAGCCCTTGAGCTGCTCGAACCAGTCGTCGGGCAGCATTTTGCCGTGCGCTAGGTAGTAGTCACAGCTGCCAAATTCAAACGTTGTGAATGCAAGGTCAATGTTGAAACGCTGTGCGGCAGCTTCCAGGGCGCGAATGCCTTCGGGCATGACTTCGGTGCCAATACCGTCGCCAGCGATGACAGCAATGCGGTGGGCCATAGTGGCTCCTTCTGTAGTTAGCGTTCGGGACAGCTATTATCTTGGACAACGTCAATCAATTCACTAGTGGGGAAATTAAGCTCGGCGGCGCGCTGGCGTAGCCGCTCTTCCACCGCGCTTTCCATCACTGGCGTACGCGAGAGAATCCATAGGTAATCGCGGTTCGGGCCTGATACCAGCGCCCACTGATAGTCTTCATCCAGTTCTAAAACGTTATAGCCGCCATAAAAAGGGCCAAAAAAGCTGACTTTTAACCGCCCGATGTTTTCATCGTCAATAAAGTAGGCGCGGCCTTCAGCTTCATTCCATGTTTGCTCTGTGAGGTTGTAGCCACGATTGATCACACGGACACCGCCATCGTCACGTAGGCTGTAGCTAGCCGTTACGCAGTCTAAGTTTCGCTCAAAGGAGTGATCCAAGCGGGCGATTTCATACCACTGACCTAAATAGCGGTTAAGTTCAAAGTCTGTGACAGGCTCGGTGCCGTCAGGAATGCCGGTACAGCCGGTTAGTACTAGGCTGCTGAGGGCCATAAGCCCAATGATTTCCCCCACTTTCTTGCCTGGTATTCGTGCGGCAGTGAGCATTGCACGCTCCTAATGACTGCATGGAATAATAAGTGTTAAATCTATCAGTATGGTGAAATAAGCGCCATGAACGGTTTCCTTAGGTGGTTCTTGAACCGGAAGGAAATGGAAATAGGTTTTGGTATTTCTGTACTGAATAAGCCCTTACAATATCTACAACAAAGGAGTGGTTATGTGGCATCAACAAGAGATTCACTTACCGGAAATGCCCAGGGGCTTTCATCTAATTACGGATGAGATCGCCAGGGCATTGCCGCGCTTGGCCGAGTGTAGTCAAGGGCTACTGCACCTGCAGTTAATGCATACTTCTGCCTCGCTTACATTAAATGAAAACTCTGATCCTGACGTCCGTCACGACCTGGATGCCTTTATTCGCCGCTTAGTACCTGAAGGCCTAAACTATTTTCGCCATACCCTTGAAGGCCCAGATGATATGCCCGCTCATGTAGCCTCCAGCTTATTGGGTACTCAGCTAACGCTCGCCATACGTGATGGCCGTTTGGCGCTGGGCACCTGGCAAGGAATATGGATGGGGGAACACCGTGAGCAGGGTGGTTCGCGCCGTCTGTTAGCAACGATAAACGGCCGTGAAGCGAATTAAACATCCGATTTTTTTCTTTTCTAACGACTTCTTTTCAATAAGCGCCTCTACATGCTTCGACGCTCTTTTCGCTTGACTCGCCAGCGCTGGCTAAGACTGCTGTTTGTGCTCAACCTCGCGCTGGTGGCAGGGCTGATTACTCACCAAATATGGCTCTATGTCGCTAAGCCTGAATTTGAGGCATTGCACACTAGGGAAGTGGCGGATATCCGTGAGCAACTCGCTGAACGAAGCTCCTACCGTTTTGCGGTAGTAGGTAATATCAATAATTCAGTGAATGTGTTTCAGGATGAAATCATTCCCAGGCTGAACCAAAGCGATATTGATTTTATGGTGTCAGCGGGGAATGCGGTGAGTGGGGGGCAGCAGGAGAGCTATAAGGCGATTTCCCAAAGTTTAGAGCAGTTAAGCGTGCCGTATGTGCTGACTTATGGCGCCCATGAAGACAGCGATTTTGGCAGTTATCTTTTCTATGAATACTTTGGCCCGCATTTTTATTCCTTCGTTGCGGGTAACAGCCATTTCATCTTTTTGGATGGTACGGGTAAGTCGTCTACCTCATGGCAGCTAGATTGGTTAGAGCGCGAGCTGGCTGCCTCTGAAGCGCAGCATCGGTTTTTGTTCATTGGCTTGCCACTGCATAACGTGATTAGCGATGCGCCCTTATTTGAAGCCGATAATTACCTCAATGATCCACGGCTGAGTGAAGGCATTATGCGCTTGTCAGAGCAGTACGCGGTGGACAGTGTGTTTTCGGCCAACCTGTCGCTCTATTCGCACCAATCGCTGAATGGTGTGGATTACGTCACCACGGGGGGAGCAGGTGGCATTTTGATGGATGCTAATGACAGTTTTCATCACTATGTAGTGGTCGAGGTCAATGGCGAAAACGTAGCTATAACACCCGTTCGGCTGAATGTGGATAGTCCAGGCTGGTGGCGTATGCTCAGCAGCGTTGCCTCAACGATTTATGCGTTTTTTTACGTCAGCTACCCTCGCTTCCTGCTCATTGTCGGGGTGTTGTCACTGCTGGCGATGCGCTTGTACCGACTGATTTTTGAAGAGCGCCACTATTACCCAGATTTTGATATCGACCCAACACCGTATCTGGAGAAGCCCCTGCGGGTGGCGATGATATCGAATAACTACTTCCCGTTCGTCTCCGGCGTGTCGGTTTCCGTTGAGCGACTTCGTCAAGGACTAAGCGAGTTAAAACATCAGGTGCAGTTGTTGGTGCCGCGTTATCGAGAGGCGTGGCAAGACGATGAGACGATCTTGCGTGTACCCACTGTGATGGCCTTTGGTGAAAAGCGTGAGTTCCGTTTGACCAATCCGTTTAGTGCACGTTTTCGCCACTGCCTGCAGCGCTTTAAGCCGGATATTATCCATGTCCATCATCCTTTTTGGCTGGGGTCGATGGGGCTATGGATGGGGCGGCGGCTACGTGTGCCGGTTGTTTATACCTATCACACACGGTTAGAACATTACGCCCATTTTGTGCCGCTGCCTGGAGCTCTGTTTCGTAATTTGATTTCGCATTCGTTGATCAAACACTTCTCTAACCGCTGCCAAGGCGTCATCGTGCCCACCTACTCGGCAGAAGAGTATCTACGCATGATTGGGGTGAAAACACCGACGCTAATACAGCCTACGGGCATTGATACGGCGCGATTCGCCGACACGGATCGTGATGCGCTGGAAGAGCTGCGCCATCAGCTTTCCATCGATCCAACCGACACGGTGTTGGTGAGTGTCTCGAGAATTAGCCAAGAAAAAAATATTGGTTTTATGCTGGAGGCATTGGCGGAATTGAAAAAACTGGGCAGGCAGTCGTTGCGCTTATTGTTAATTGGTGATGGCCCTGATCGACAAACCATTCAACAGCATATAGAAGCGTTGGCGCTGCAGGAGCAGGTAACTTTGGTGGGCGCTGTGCCGCCGGAGAAGATGGCGCGCTATTACCACTTAGGCGACATCTTTGTGTTTGCGTCTACTTCTGAAACTCAAGGCATGGTGATTTTAGAAGCCATGGCCGCTGGCCTGCCAGTTGTGGCGGTACGCTCTAGCGGCATTGATGACGTAGTGCGTGATGGCTTTAATGGCTATAAAACGCCGCAAAATCGGCAAAAGTGGGGACAGCGAGTAATGGCGTTAGCCGAGGATAACGCGTTGAGAGACACCCTGGGCAAGCAGGCAAAAAGATTTGCTAGCGACTATGATATCGCTAAGTTTGCAGGAGCGGTCGCGCACTTCTATGCCGAGGTACTGGCCAAGTATTACGCGAAATAGCCGCTGTTTCAGGCCGGGTCGTTGTTATTTTTGCTAGATCGTGAGGTCGCTATACGCTTTAGCAACCACAGCAGTCCCACGCCAGCGCCAAGGCCTATTACTGCCCATACCAATTCTTGATGAGACGCCGCGGTAAATAGGGCGCCCAATTGGCTTCCTAGCAGTATTACCGCCGCGAGCCCTGGCACAATTCCCAAGGTCGATCCGATCATGTAATCGCGAAAATCAACATGAAACGCACCGGCTAGCATATTGGTGAGCGTGAAAGGGGCTAAGGGCAACAGATTGATCACAGCCATGGTGCGAATGCCGCGCTTGGATAAGTAGCCGGAAAGCCCACGCAAATGGCGTCCGCCATAGCGCATTAGTGCGTCGCGCCCCATCCAATAGCCGACCCAATAAGAGGCGACCGAAGAACTAAGCGTACCCAGCGTGGCATAAGCCAGCCCCCACAGCGGCCCAAACAGTAGGCCGGTCAATACGACTAGCAGGCTTAACGGAAACATGATCAGTAGCGAGCCGGTATAAACGGCTATCACGGCGACAAACATCCAGGGAGCTTGCTTCCATTGACTGATGGTGGACGCTAGCTCGGTCAGGTGGGTTTCGGTGAGTAAGCCTTGCTGCTGAAGCCAACGCCACATGATACCCAGCATGACCACTACAACAACTAGCCCAATGCCTTTTAGTAACGTGCGTGACATCTATTTCCCCGTCGCTGGTACTAAAAAAGCGACAGCATACGTTAGAGGCGTAACTGGATGAAATCATATTCGGTGTTTAAGCGTGGCTAATGAGACCAATTTAGTTAGTGGTAATGGCTGTCTGATAGGAATTTTTCCATTTTTCTTGCCATTTTGGTGCAGCCGTGAAGAATGAGGCGCCTCCACTGTTATACAAAAGGCGCATTACCTATGGATTTTACTCTTCCTCCTCTGTTGACGGCGATGGTTGATCGCGGCAACGGGCTGCTATGGGGCAGTGTGCTGATCTACCTGCTGATCGGTGCTGGCCTCTACTTCACCATTATGACCCGCGGTATCCAAGTACGTTACTTTGGACACATGTTCAAACTGCTGCGCAGTTCGCGTCAATCTAACGGCGGTATCTCTTCTTTTCAGGCACTTTCTACCAGTCTGGCGGCACGGGTTGGTACCGGTAACCTAGCTGGTGTGGCGGTAGCGATTTATTTTGGTGGTCCCGGCGCGATCTTTTGGATGTGGCTGACCGCCATGGTGGGTATGGCGACCAGTTTTGTGGAGTCCACTCTAGCCCAGGCCTATAAAGTTGATCACGGTGATAACACCTTCCGTGGTGGTCCGGCTCGCTATATTGAACGTGGCCTGGGGCTTCGCTGGCTGGCGGTACTGTTTTCGATCTGCTTAATTATCGCGTTCGGGTTGGCGTTTAACAGCGTACAGGCCAACTCCATCGCCCAGGCCATGGAACAGGCATTTGCCATTCCCACCTGGGCCATGGGGTTAGTTCTGATGGCGGTGATTGCGCCCATTATATTTGGCGGCCTGAAGTCGATTGCTAAAGTAGCTGAGCTAGTGGTGCCGCTGATGGCACTGTTGTATTTGCTGTTGGCACTCACGGTGGTGGCGCTCAATATCAGCGATTTGCCCGCTGCCTTTATGACCATTATTAAGAGTGCGTTTGGTTTTGAGCAGGCGGCCGGTGGCGCAATGGGGTATGCCATTTCTCAAGCTATTATGAACGGTATTCAGCGTGGTCTGTTCTCTAACGAGGCGGGTATGGGTTCAGCGCCCAATGCTGCCGCGACCGCCAGTACTCAGCCAGACCATCCCGCTGCGCAAGGGTTTATTCAAATGCTGGGCGTGTTTTTAGACACCTTGGTCATTTGTACTGCCACTGCGGCCATCATCATTATGGCTGGGCCTGAGCTGCTGGCTGGCGAAGAAAACAACGGTATTCAGCTTACCCAAATCGCGCTCTCTAGCCATGTGGGTGATTGGGGCGGTATGTTTATTGCCGTGGCGATCTTGCTGTTTGCATTCACTTCGGTGATCGCTAACTACTCATACGGTGAATCTAATATTGAGTACTTGGCAGGCCGTCGTGCGCCTATTGCGGTGCTGATTTATCGCTTGGCGGTACTCGGTATGGTGATGGTAGGCTCGGTTGCTAGCTTAGGTGCTATCTGGAATTTTGCCGATCTTTCCATGGGTATGATGGCAGTGATTAACTTAGTGGCTATTTTGCTGCTATCGCCGATTGCCTTTGCACTGTTCCGTGATTACGACGCTCAGTTGAAGGCTGGCCAAGAGCCTGTGTTTGATCCCAGTAAATTCCCTAAATTGGCAAATAAAGTAGATCCTAGCGCGTGGCCAAAGCGCAAATAATCGCTACTTTTTGACGCGATAGACGAAAGGCCCCGCTACTGCGAGCACCGCAGGGCGGGGCTTTTTGTTGTCTATGTATTCTATTTTTTCGAATAAAACAGGGGAAACGTTGCACTTTTTTTAATCGAAAAGCGCCGTAAAATAGTCACCAGAGTTCCCACTAATACGTTAGGAAATTATCCATGACCACACGTGCGCTGCTTGTAACTTCTTCTATTTTAGGCGAAAACGGCCAGTCCAATGCGTTAGCCAACCATTTTAAAACCAAAACGGAAGCTCATGATGTAGCGGTTACTCAGCGTGATGTGGTGGCTAACGCGTTACCGCACCTTGCGATCGAAGAGCTCGGTGCATGGCAGACGCCAGCCAACGAGCGCAACGCCGATCAACAAGCATTAGCAGCTCACTCTGACGAACTGTTGGCAGAGCTACGGGCGAGTGATGTCTTAGTACTGGCGGTGCCGCTGTATAATTTAGGTATTCCGTCCCAGTTGAAAGCGTGGTTTGACCGCGTGCTGCGCGCTGGCGAAACTTTCCGTTACACTGAAAATGGTCCGCAGGGTTTGCTTGAAGGTAAGCGTGCGATTATTTTAGCGGCTCGCGGTGGTCAGTACGCAGGGACTGAATTAGACAGCCAAACGCCACACCTTAAAGCCATGCTCGGTTTAATGGGCATTAGCGATGTGGATGTTGTTTTTGCGGAAGGCTTGAATATGGGTGACGCTCAGCGTGATGCTGCGCTAAAAGAAGCGTTCCAAGCGATCGATCAACTGGTCGAAACACTCTAGTAATACGTTGATTTAAAAGAGGTGATAATGCCACGCCCAGAACTGCTCGAACAAATTTATACCATTGTTGATCAGATTCCTGCTGGGCGGGTAACCACCTATGGGCGTATCGCGGCGATGACGGAGGGCGCTACGCCGCGCATGGTTGGCTCGGCGATGCGCCACTTACCAGAAGGGCATCAGCTACCCTGGCATCGCGTCATTGCTGCATCACTAACGCTAGCCGACCACGGCGGTGCTGACCGCCAGCATCAGAAATTGCGCGATGAAGGCGTTATGTTTGATAGCAAAGGGCGCGTTCCTGCTCATCTTGTCTGGCCTGATTGAGCCAGAAGCGCTGTAAAAATAACGCCGCCCAACTATTGAGTGCCAGTTCATTCGGCGGCGTTATTGATTTACTCTTCCAGATTAGCCCCAGACTTCCAGGACCAGTCGCGCCAGCGTAGGTCAAATAAATCTTTGCGACGATCTTTCAAGTTGGTGACTGAGCCTTCGGCACGCACAACGGTAAGGCGCGTTAGGTCTAGGTCCGAGAAGAAGATCATTTCGGTGTTAGGCGTGGTTTCCGCCAGTACTGCATCGTGGGGGAAAGCGAAGTCTGACGGTGAGAACACGGCTGATTGAGCATACTGGATATCCAGGTTCTCGATCGAAGGTAAGTTGCCGACGCTGCCACACAGTACTACATAGCACTCGTTTTCAATGGCTCTTGCTTGGGCGCAGTGGCGTACTCGCAGATAGCCGTTTTTGGTGTCTGTCCAGAACGGTACAAACAGTATATCCATATCCTGATCGGCTAGCAGGCGGCCAAGTTCCGGGAACTCAACGTCGTAGCAAATCAAAATGCCCACGCGACCTGCATCGGTGTCAAAGACCTGCAGGTTATCACCCCCTTCGATCACCCAGTCGCGGCGCTCTTGGGGGGTGATATGCAGCTTCGACTGCTTTTCGATTTTGCCATCCCGGTGGAATAAATAGGCAATGTTGTATAGCCGGTCATCGTCACCGACTTCAATCATCGAACCACCAACGATGTTGATGTTATACGACACCGCCATCCGCGAAAGCTCGCTTTTAAAACGCTCGGTGAAGCCCGCTAAAAAGCGAATCGCGCCCATTTGATCCTGCTGGGCCGAGCGGTCTTGTAGGCCCATCAGTGGCGCATTGAACAACTCCGGGAATACCGCAAAGTCACTTTGATAATCTGATAATGCGTCAACAAAGTACTCAATTTGTTGCAGGGCTGCTTCCACGGAAGCGAACTCACGCATTTGCCACTGTACTGCGCCCACTCGTACTTGAGTCGGGCGGGTATCTAGCACGCTCTCAGCAGGCTCGAACAGGATGTTGTTCCACTCCAACAGCGTGGCATAGCCGCGGGACTGCTCATCTTCCGGCAAATATTTACGCAGTAAGCGTTTTACTTGGAAGTCGTTAGCCAATTGGAACGACAAAATCGGGTCGTAGATCTCTTTGCGAGAGACTTTTTCGATGTACTCTGCTGGGGTCAGTTCTTGGGCGTACTGGTGGTACTCGGGAATGCGTCCACCTGCCAGAATGGCACGCAGGTTGTGCGAGCGGCACAGCTCTTTGCGGGCTTCGTATAAGCGCCGACCTAAGCGATAGCCACGGTAGTCGGGGTGGATCAACACATCCAGCCCGTACATGGCATCGCCATCTTGGTCGTTAAGGATAGTTTCACGATGGCCGATCAGGTCGTCATATTTATGCGGGTTGGAAAACTCGTCGTAATCGACCTGAACCGTTAGCGCAACGCCCACTAGCGCACCATCGTCCTCAATGGCAATTTGGCCATCAGGGAATTCCTCAATGAGCTTGTCAATAGTGTGCTTTGGCCACGCACCGCCGATGTCGTGATATACCGCATCCATCAGCGTTTTGAGCTGGTCGTAGTCATCGCTGGTGAGGTTGCGAAGATTAAGGTGCAGTTCTTCTAAGGACATGTTCAGGGGTTCCCGGCCGTCGAATGAAGGTGGCCTATTGTATCATTGCTGTGCATTGCTCGTTTTATCCGCCGCAATAGGGCGCACCAGGGGGCGTGTCAACGTTTGCGCCATAATGACCCCGGCAAGAATGAGTAGCCCACCCATAAAGTGGAACCCGGCCACTTGCTCGCCTAAAAATGCCATGGCAATCAGGGCGCTAAATAGTGGCATTAAGTTGATAAAGATACTCGACTGGTTCGCGCCGATTTGGCGTACCGCGCGCATCCATAAGAACGTGGTAATGATGGAGGCGGGAATGCCTGCGTAAAGAATTAACCCGATATTGTGGCTATCGACGGGGGTCATAGGGCCCATTAAATAGGGGGGTAGTAGAAATAGAACCGCAAAACAGACTTGGGCATAGAGCATAACCCAAGGGGGGAGGTTCATCGCCCAGCGCTTCAGCATTACGCCGTAAAGGGCGTAGCAGGTGGCAGCAACCACCATTAATGCGTCACCGGTGGCTACCTGGAGTTGCAGCAGAGACAAAGGGTTGCCTCGCCCAAGCAGTACCGTGACGCCAACGAATGCCAGAACGCCCCCGACAATACCGCCTAAGGTAGGCGGCTCGCGCAAGATCAGTGCGCTTAATAGTACGGTGAGAAGCGGCACCATGGCAGCCAAAATACCCATATTGGTGGCAGTTGTTGTTTCCGCTGCCATATACGCCAAGCCTTGCCACAGCCCCATGCCAAGTAGCCCCAGCAACGCCAGTTTCGGCCAGTGGCGGCGTATTTCATCGCGATGACGTAAGGCCGCGGGAAGCACAAACGGTGTCATTATCGCCAGCGCCAGCAGCCAGCGTAGAAAAGCAATACTGCTAGGCGCAATGGTACCCACTGTTAATTGGTTAATCGTCATGTTCCCTGACCAAATCAACACAGTGGCTAGTGGCGGTAAAAAGTAAATCAATGGCATAGCGCGTTCCCTTATCGTTAGCCTGGTAATGTGACGTGCTTTCGCAAGAGGAGCAAGTGCTTTGCCACAAAGGTTGATGGTTTCGCAAGGCGGCTAAAGGGTGACAGATTAAGGGGAGTAAAGGACTGTACGTGGGACGATGTATGTCATACGCTTGTTTGAATGTTGTTAAAAATATAAAGGAGTACCGTGATGAATCATACGCCCGCTTACCCGCATCTATTTCGACCACTGACCGTTGGCCACTTAACGCTACCTAATCGTGTGTTGATGGGCTCAATGCACACCAATTTAGAAGAAGCTCCCAATGGTTTTGAGCGTCTAGCAGCTTTCTATGCTGAGCGGGCTCGTGCGGGGGTTAGCCTGATTGTAACCGGCGGTATTGCTCCTAATGCTGAAGGCGCTGTGTTCCAAGGGGCAAATGCCCTTACCGATGAGAGCCAGTTAGCGGAACATCGTGGGGTGGTAGAGGCCGTGCATGAAGCGGGCGGGCATTTGTGTATGCAGATTCTCCATGCTGGTCGCTATGCTTACTCGCCAGAGCTGGTAGCGCCCTCTGCGCTGCAGGCGCCAATCAACCCGTTTATGCCTCGGGCACTTTCAAGCGACGACGTTGAGCAGCAGATAGACGACTATGTGCGCTGTGCGCAGCTTGCCCAGCAGGCGGGCTATGACGGTGTTGAGGTAATGGGCTCTGAAGGTTATTTGATCAACCAGTTTATTTGTCGTCGCACCAATCAGCGTGATGATGAGTGGGGCGGTGATTTTGAGCGACGTATTCGCTTCCCAATCGAAATTGTGAAACGCATTCGCGCGGCAGTGGGCGAGCGTTTTTTGATTATCTTTCGCCTATCGATGATTGATCTGGTGGAAGAAGGCAGTACGTGGGAAGAAGTGGTGCAACTTGGTCAAGCCATTGAAGCCGCAGGCGCGAATGTGATCAACACAGGTATTGGCTGGCACGAAGCCCGAGTACCAACCATTGTAACCAGCGTGCCTCGGGCAGCGTTTACCGAAGTTACAAAGCGCATTAAAGCAGCACTATCCATCCCGCTGATTACCACCAACCGTATCAATATGCCCGAGGTCGCGGAGCGTGTGTTGGCTGATGGGCATGCGGATATGGTGTCGATGGCACGCCCGTTTTTGGCTGACCCTGAATGGGTGCGTAAAGCCGAGGCGGGCCTTTCAGATGAAATTAATACCTGTATTGCCTGTAACCAAGCCTGCCTAGACCACACCTTTATGGGCAAGCTCACATCATGCTTGGTTAACCCAAGGGCGTGTCATGAAACCGAGCTGACACTCGAACCCACGCAAACACCCAAGCAGGTAGCGGTTGTCGGCGGCGGTCCTGCGGGGCTTGCCACCGCTGTGGCCGCTGCTAGTCGGGGGCATCACGTGGTGCTGTTTGAGCGACGTAGTGAGTTGGGTGGGCAGTTTAATTACGCCCGTAAAATTCCCGGTAAAGAGGAGTTCAACGAAACGTTGCGCTACTTCCGGGTGATGTTAGAAAAACACGCGGTAGATGTTCGCCTAAATACGGCGGCTACCCTCGATACACTAGCTGAATTTGACGAGGTGGTGATTGCCACCGGCGTTACCCCCCGTGAACTTGCGCTACCGGGGGCCGACCATGCCAGTGTGCTTAGCTACGCTGAAGCGATTGAGCATCCTGAACGTGTGGGCCAGCGCGTAGCCGTGATTGGCGCTGGTGGTATTGGTTTTGATGTATCAGAGCTGCTCGCGGACCAGGGGCATTCTGAAATGGATGTGGCCGCTTGGTGTGATGAGTGGGGCGTAGACCTTGCCGTAGGCGATCGTGGTGGTCTAAAGCCGCCAATGCCGCCAGCGTCTCCCCGTGACATTATTATGCTTCAGCGCAAAAGCTCTAAGCCAGGTAAGAACCTGGGCAAAACCTCGGGTTGGGTGCATCGTGCATCACTAAAACAGCGGGGAGTTAAAACCCTGACTGGCTGCGAGTATTTGAAAATCGATGATGCCGGTCTTCACATTCGCCGCGAAGGCGAAGAGCAGGTGCTGGCGGTGGACACGGTCGTGGTATGCGCCGGGCAGGAGTCGGTTCGCGAGCTTATCGCGCCCTTAAGTCAGGTGGGAGCATGCTTTCATGTGATTGGCGGCGCCGATGAAGCTGCAGAGCTAGACGCTAAACGAGCTATCGATCAAGGCACTCGTCTTGCCGCTTCTCTGTAGCGATAGGACCAAGCGAGTTAGGCGGGTGACGTAAGCGTTGCAATGGCGATAGACTGGTCGATCAAGATAGCTGTTAACCGCAGTTAACAAATTAAGGCGCAAGTGGCACCCAGCTTGCGCCGTAAGATCGTCAGATAAAAGGACTATCGTCATGACCTCGGAGTGTACCCCACGATTTTTAGCCAGTGACAACACCTCGGGTATCTGCCCAGAGGCTATGGAATACCTGCTTGAAGCCAATCAAGCTGATGATTTGGCCTACGGCAATGACCGTTGGACTGCCCGTGCCGCAGATCGTTTTCGCGAAATGTTTGACTACGATTGCGATGTCTTTTTTGTGTTTAACGGTACTGCAGCAAACTCACTGGCACTTTCTGCAATGGGGCGCAGCTACCACAGCGTTATTTGTCATGAATTGGCCCACATTGAAACCGATGAGTGTGGTGGCCCTGAGTTCTTTTCTAACGGCGCGAAGCTGCTGACCTCGCCAGGGGCTAACGGCAAACTAACGCCCCAGGGCATTGAAGCGCTGGTCACTAAGCGTAGTGATATTCACTATCCCAAGCCTAAAGTAGTGTCGCTTACCCAAGCGACAGAAGTTGGCACGGTCTACTCTCGGGAAGAGTTACTGGCAATACGCGCCATGGCAGACAAGCACGATTTACGCTTACATATGGACGGCGCGCGGTTCGCCAATGCCTGCGCTGGTCTTAATGCAAGCCCCGCCGAGCTAACGTGGCAGGTAGGCGTCGATGCGTTGTGCTTTTCAGGGACCAAAAACGGGCTAGCGTTTGGTGAGGCGATTCTGTTTTTCAACCGTGACTTGGCTGAGGACTTTTCCTACCGTTGCAAACAGGCAGGTCAACTGGCTTCGAAAATGCGCTACGTTTCTGCCCCATGGCTAGGGTTGTTGGAAAGCGGCGCGTGGTTAACCAACGCTGAGCATGCCAATGCCATGGCACGGTATTTATCCGAAGGGCTGCAAGCACTTCCTGGCGTTTCACTGATGTTTCCGACCCAGGCGAATAGTGTTTTCGTTGAGTTTCCTCCTCATGCTATCGAGGCGTTGAAAGCCAAAGGCTGGACCTTCTATACCTTTATTGGAGCGGGTGGTGCGCGTTTTGTATGCGCTTGGAACACTACCGTTGAATTGCTGGATCAACTGTTGGCAGATGTAAAAGAAGTACTGGGATAATACTGCCTAAACTGTACCTTCTCGACGCGTTGTTGCCCGCCATTGCGCCGCCTTTCAGGCGGCGCTGTGCGCTCTGAACGCTGTTTTTAAGGCCATCGCATATTCAACGCAACTTAATCTCTCCTGCTGTGCTCAAATTATTAAACATTGTGCGTTGAAGGTTTAGTCATCACTTTTTGCTAATGCTGACTACGCTGATAGAGCAACACCTCGTATTGCGCACCGCTTGATGTTTGGGCTTGGCGGTAGCTGCTGGGGGATGGGCCACAGGAGAGTTCCATGAGCATCTTTGATCACGTTCAAGACCGATTTGCCCGCGTTCAGCAAGAGGACATGAGCCTAGAGGAGTATTTGGCGCTTTGTCGCCGTGATCCAAAGGTTTATGCCAGCGCCGCAGAGCGTATGCTGGAAGCCATTGGCGAGCCTGAAGTGATCGACACGGCGAAAGACCCGCGTCTATCACGCATTTTCTCGAACAAGGTGATTCGCCGCTATCCTGCTTTTGCTGAATTTCATGGTATGGAAGAAGCTATCGAGCAAATTGTGTCGTACTTCCGTCATGCCGCGCAGGGGTTAGAAGAGCGTAAGCAAATTCTCTATTTACTGGGACCAGTAGGTGGCGGTAAATCGTCGCTGGCTGAGCGCTTGAAGCTGTTGATGGAACGTATCCCGTTCTATGCCATTAAAGACTCACCGGTGTATGAATCACCGCTAGGGCTTTTTTCGCCGGAAGAAGATGGTGAGCTTCTGGAACAAGAGTACGGTATTCCCCAGCGCTATCTGCGCAGTGTAATGTCGCCATGGGCGGCGAAACGCTTAAAAGAGGCAGGCGGCGATATTTCTCAGTTCCGGGTGGTGCGCCTTTATCCCTCGCGGTTAAATCAAATTGCCATCTCCAAAACTGAGCCTGGCGATGAAAATAACCAGGATATCTCGTCGTTAGTGGGTAAAGTCGATATTCGTCAGTTGGAGCTTTACTCGCAAGATGACCCCGATGCCTATAGCTTCTCTGGCGGGCTCTGCCGCGCTAACCAAGGGCTTATGGAGTTC
This sequence comes from Vreelandella venusta, assembly GCF_007989605.1. Taxonomy (GTDB): domain Bacteria; phylum Pseudomonadota; class Gammaproteobacteria; order Pseudomonadales; family Halomonadaceae; genus Vreelandella; species Vreelandella venusta. The sequence goes on from NZ_BJUL01000001.1 coordinate 461,707, forward strand.
GTCGAGATGTTTAAAGCACCGATTAAGGTGCTGCATCCATTACTTACCGCCACTCAAGAAGGTAACTACAACCCTACAGAAGGCATGGGGGCGATTCCTTTTGACGGGGTGATTTTAGCCCACTCGAATGAATCGGAATGGCAGGCATTTCGCAATAACCGCAACAACGAAGCATTTTTGGATCGTGTCTATATCGTCAAAGTGCCTTACTGTCTGCGGGTCTCTGAAGAAATCAAGATTTACCAAAAACTGCTCGAAGACTCCTCGCTTAATGCCGCCCCTTGCGCGCCTGATACGCTGCGCATGCTGGCGCAGTTCTCGGTGCTTTCGCGGCTAAAAGTGCCAGAAAACTCCAGCATCTACTCCAAGATGCGCGTCTATGATGGCGAAAACCTGAAAGACACCGATCCTCGAGCAAAGTCGATCCAAGAGTATCGTGATGCGGCGGGGGTGGATGAAGGCATGCAGGGATTGTCTACCCGTTTCGCCTTCAAGATACTTTCTAAAGTGTTTAACTTCGATGGCACTGAAGTTGCCGCGAACCCTGTGCATTTGCTGTATGTGCTAGAGCAAGCATTAGAGCGGGAGCAACTGCCTTCAGAGGTATTTGAACGCTATATCGGCTTTATCAAAGAGTTTCTGGCACCGCGCTATGTCGATTTCATTGGTAAGGAAATCCAAACGGCGTATCTGGAATCTTATAGCGAGTATGGGCAGAACATCTTTGATCGCTACGTAACCTACGCGGATTTCTGGATTCAAGATCAGGAGTATCGCGACCCCGAAACGGGCGAATTGTTGAACCGCCAGTCACTCAATGACGAGCTCGAAAAAATTGAGAAACCAGCAGGTATCTCTAACCCGAAAGACTTCCGTCATGAAGTGGTTAATTTCGTATTGCGGGCGCGTGCGCAAAACAATGGTATGAACCCCAGTTGGCAGTCTTATGAAAAGCTCAAAGGCGTTATCGAGCATAAGATGTTTGCTAACACTGAAGAGCTATTACCGGTTATTTCGTTTAATGCGAAGGCGTCGAAGTCGGATCAGAAGAAGCACGAGGACTTTGTGGCGCGCATGGTGGATCGTGGCTATACCGAGAAACAGGTTCGGCTGCTTTCCGAGTGGTATCTACGCGTGCGCAAGTCCCAGTAGCGGATAATCGGGAGGTCGTATGACCTACTTTATTGATCGAAGGCCTAACGCTAAGCACAAAAGCGCGGTCAATCGGCAGCGCTTTTTGGAACGTTATCGCAAACATATCAAGCGCTCGGTGGAGGAGGCGGTTAACCGCCGCTCCATTACTGATATGGAGCGAGGGGAAAAGGTATCCATTCCTACCAAGGATATCTCTGAGCCGGTGTTTCAACATGGCCCGGGTGGCGCGCGCAATATTGTATCGCCCGGCAACAAGGAGTTTTTAGAAGGCGATAAAATTCGCCGCCCTGGTGGTCAGGGCGGTGGCGAGGGGGCGGGCGAAGGCGGGGCTTCCAATCAAGGCGAGGGTGACGACGAGTTTGCATTTACCCTAAGCCGTGAGGAGTTTTTGGAGTTTGTATTTGATGGTCTTGAGTTGCCCCATTTGCAGCGCAAGCCACTGAAGTCACTCGAAGAGATAAAAATGGTGCGTGCGGGGCTTGCGCGTGACGGAGTGCCGTCGCGAATTAGCATTACCCGATCAATGCGGGAAGCTTACGCACGCCGTATTGCCATGCGTGCCCCTATTAAGCGAGCGTTGAAAGAGGCTCAAGAGGCGCTCGCAGCAGAAGAGCGCAAGGACCCGGTACTGCGCAACCCTGCGAGAGTAGTTGAGCTAAAGGCAGAAATAGAGCGTTTGGAAAAGCGTATTGAGGCGGTGCCATTTATTGACACTTATGATCTGCGTTACCACCAGTTGGCAGCGCAGCCTCAGCCTTCGAGCCAGGCGGTGATGTTCTGTGTCATGGACGTTTCTGGTTCTATGACGCAAAACCACAAAGATATCGCTAAACGCTTTTTCTTACTGCTCTATTTGTTTTTGGAAAAGCATTACGAAAAAGTAGAGCTGGTGTTTGTGCGCCACCACACGGCTGCGAGAGAGGTTAGCGAGGAGGAGTTTTTCTACTCTCGAGAAACCGGTGGCACCATTGTTTCCAGCGCACTCACCCTGGTAAATAAAATCATCGAAAAACGCTACCCCGCTGGACAGTGGAATCTCTATGTCGCCCAGGCATCGGACGGCGATAACTGGGATGATGACTCGAATATTTGCCGGGACTTACTGGTTAAACAGCTTATGCCGCAGTTGCAGTACTACGCATATGTGGAAATTACTCCTCATGAGCATCAATCGCTGTGGCATGAATATGAAGCGGTCGCCGCACAGTTCCCCGAACGGTTTGCAATGCGCCAAATTGTTGATGCTGGGGATATCTACCCTGTCTTCCGTGAGCTGTTTAAACGTCGGTTGAGTCAAGAGCAGTAACGTGAACCGAGGAGTACGCCATGAGTGTAGCCCGTAAGCCAATAGCGACCGGTTCCGACTGGAATTTTAGTGTGTTGGAACGCTTCGACGAGGAACTCGCCAGGCTCGCTGATGAGTACCGCCTAGATACTTATCCCAATCAAATAGAAGTGATTACCACTGAACAGATGATGGATGCCTACGCGAGCGTAGGGATGCCGGTAGGTTATCATCACTGGTCGTTTGGTAAGCAGTTTCTTGCCGTTGAGCAAGCCTACAAGCGCGGCCAGATGGGGCTTGCCTATGAGCTGGTGATCAACTCCAATCCATGTATTGCCTATCTAATGGAAGAGAACACGTTAATGATGCAGGTATTGGTCATTGCGCATGCCTGCTATGGACATAACTCTTTCTTTAAAGGCAATTACTTGTTCCGCGCCTGGACCGATGCCGATTCCATCGTTGATTACCTAGTATTTGCTCGTAAGTATATTGCGCAGTGTGAAGAGCGCCACGGTGTCCATGCCGTGGAGCAATTGTTAGATGCCTGTCACGCTCTCCAAAACTACGGTGTAGACCGTTACAAGCGGCCCTCACCTATTTCTGCTGAAGAAGAGGTAAGGCGTCAGGAAGAGCGCGAAGCTTACCTGCAAACCCAGGTCAATATGTTGTGGCGCACGATTCCTGACGCGCCCGATGGCGTTACTCCACTGCCGGGTAGTTTACACAGTGAGGCAGATCCACTTGGCCTGCATAGCGGTGGTATTTATCCCTCAGAGCCACAGGAAAACTTGCTCTACTTTATTGAGAAAAATGCGCCACTTCTAGCTCCCTGGCAGCGCGAAATTGTACGTATCGTTCGTAAGCTGGCGCAGTACTTTTATCCCCAGAGGCAAACCCAGGTGATGAACGAAGGGTGGGCGTGTTTCTGGCACTATACGCTGATGAATCGTTTATACGATGAAGGGAAAGTCGATGAAGGCTTGATGCTGGAGTTTTTGCAATCCCATGCCGCGGTTATCAATCAGCCAGGGTTTGATAGCCCTCACTACAGCGGTCTTAATCCCTACGCGCTAGGGTTTGCGATCTTTATGGATATTAAGCGGATTTGTGATGCGCCAACGGATGAAGACCGGGAGTGGTTTCCCGATATTGCGGGTAGCCCGTGGCGCGATACCGTTGAGTTTGCAATGCGAAACTTCAAGGATGAATCGTTTATTCAGCAGTTTTTATCCCCCAAGGTAATGCGCGATCTCAAGCTGTTCTTAATTGTTGATGATGATCAGGTGGAAACACTGGAAGTCGCAGCAATTCATAATGAACGGGGGTATCGGCGAGTACGCGAAGCACTTTCAACTCAATATGCGTTATCGGTGCGTGAGCCCAATATCCAAGTTGTCGAAGCGGCCATACGTGGGGATCGTTCGCTGACGTTACATCATGTACAAGATAGTCGTCGGCCCCTTGGCCGCAGCGTGTATCCGGTGATTCGCCACTTGCAGCAACTATGGGGATTCCCGGTGCATTTAATCTCAATGGAAGAGGGCCGTGTGACGCGCCGTTACCAGTGGCCGATTGAGGAGGAAAACAAAGAGGTGAGTTAAGGCTAACTAACTACCCCGCAGTAAACGCGGGGTAGTGGTAAAGCTTGGCTATTTTACCAAGCCCTGCCGGCGACTAACGTTAGCCTTTGGCAGTCCAGGACTGGCACCAGCCTCCCGGCTCAACGCTATTTTGCGGGAATAGTTGGCAGCCTTCAGTTTCTGCATTAAAGAACATGCAATTTGAACACAACTCACCTTCCTCATAGGCTGGATGGTCGCTTGCGTCACTGGCTGCCGCAACGTAATTAAGCGCCTGGGCAGTAGAGTTGGAGGGATCAAGGCGCGGCAGTTCCTGGGCAAAAGCAGTCTTTGACAGGATACCTACACCCAATGGCAGGGCGGCTAGGCCCATTACGCTATTACGCATGAACTTACGACGGCTCTGATTAGCCATGGTGTCTCCTTAGCGTCACGGTTTGACGTTTTTTTGCTTATGTTGTTGGGTGGTGATCCACCTCTAATACTCCGACAAAACTAAGAAACCGGAGTTCTCTAAGCCATGCTAGCGCATGCTCAAAATTAGTGCGAATAACCTTATGAAAAGCGCGACAATTAACCACGTCACTGAGCGGTGCTTGGTCTTGGCAAGCAGCCTGTTATACTCGCCTCTGGTTGCTGATTAGATTGTTAACGCTACTTTGGGGGTGTCATGCAAAACGCTGTGATTTTAATCAATACTGAGAAAGGCCAGGTAAAAGCAGTCGCTGAGCGCCTTGCTGATGTAGACGGTATTAGCGAAGTCTATTCGACGTGTGGTCGCTATGATTTGGTCGCGATAGCCCGTACCCCTGATTTTGAAAGCCTTGCTGAACTGGTCACAGAACGACTAAATGCTGTCGAGGGTATTAGCGATACCGAAACACTCAATGCGATGCAGGTACACTCCCGTCACGACCTAGAAACGATGTTTTCCCTGGGCTGGTAACCGGCAAATTAGCTGATATAAAAAAGCAGGATGCAGAATCATTATTGTAGGGAGTAAGGCTGTTGGGAAAATCGCTTTCGCGCTGGCGTCGTCGGGGAAAACGCCTGGGTATCGCTGTGCTTTTTGTCGTAGTAGGAACGGGGCTTTGGGAGTTTCAGGAACGTCAGCATCAGAATGATTATACCTGGATGGGCGTGCCTACCTGGGATGGGTTTCAGCTAACAACATTTCACCGTGTGCTGAGAAACGATGGCTTTTTAGCGGGATGGTCTGATGTGCGGGTAAACCCACTTTGGGTCAGCTATCAAGTCGAAGCGGTGCCCGATGATACTCGTATTGGCCCGCGGCCTAATTTTAAAGCTGACTGGCGCACGTTATGGCCAGTAGGTACTGATAGCTATTCCGGCAGTGGTTATGATCGCGGACACTTAGCACCTAACTATGCCATTGCAGCGGTGCATGGTCGTAACGCTCAGGTCGATACCTTCTTGATGAGTAATATGACGCCTCAGCGGCCTAACTTGAATCGCCAGCTTTGGCAGCGCCTTGAAGAGTCGGTGATGGACCATTTTGCGCCGCGCTTTGATCGCTTACAGGTGATTACTGGGCCTATTTTTCCTGAGCACTTCATGGACAATGCGTTTAATCGCGTTGGTTTTGTGGAAGTGCCAGAAGCGTTTTATAAGATTATCGTTGTGCCGAGTGAAGAGGCGCCGTTGGCGCTTGCCTTTATTATGCCGCAGGACGTTCGTGGTAATGAGTCGTTAGCCGATTATCTGGTGACTATCGATGAGATAGAGTCGCGCACAGGGCTGAATTTCTTCCCTGATTTAGCGGCAGAGCGTGAAGCTGTTCTGGAAGGGCAATTGCGTACTCAAGGCTGGGCGCTAGAAGAAGTAGCGCGACGTCCTGGGCGTTTCCAGTAATTTGTCTAATTGAAGCATTTAAAGTCAAGGCATTTAAAGTCAAAGTGCTTTCGAGGACATAGGCTTAACGCGACGGCAATCTCGTTTAGTTCTTTCGTCTAGCTGTCTCGTCTATCTGTCTCGCCTAGCTCTTCCTGGCTAGGGGTGTTTGACAGCGAGATGGATGCTGATGGGCTGACAGAAAGTTTTATCTTTGCCTGATAGTGCAACTTGGACAGTAATTTAAACGGCTACTCTTCTTCTTGACTCGTGTTGAGATAGAGTAGCCGTTTTTATTGCATGGAGGCCCCAGAACTTATTTGAACACTTGTCTTAAAATAAACAACGATCATAAAAAAAGATAGCTACTTACCCAGCACTTCTTTCTAGGCATTATCAGCCGTTCCCCTCGTGACTACGACAAGCGTTTTTACGTGACGTGGATAGCTACATCATAGCTACATCGGCATAACACAAGCGCTCGCTGGCAAGCCATATTCAATCTGAACTTCTTGGTGGGCTGAATTTTATGTATTTTGTCTAAGTTAGACTAATTATTCTTACAGGTTGATATGGCGGTAGTGGCATGGTTGTTGCTAATATTTGAATGCCCATTTGGGCTATACATCTTCACTCTTGATTAAGCATATATTTATGCGGTGTGTTCTGAGCAATCATGCTAATGGATCAGTACTGGAGGGGATAGGTAAGTGACTGTAAAAAAAGAAGAGTATGAATTTTCCGCGCTGGATGATGAACTGTTGGCGAGTTATTATCTAAGTTTCCACGATCTAATGACTCAGGCGGAAGAGGCTACAGCTTCAGATATTGCAGCTGATGCAGTTAACAAAGTTCTGGGAGGGGGGCTAGCAACTAACGTTACCTATACCGGCTCAAGTAATGCTGCGTTTTGGGTTGATAACTTTGAAATTCTGCCAGAAGAAGGTTTTGAGTTGCCAGCCTACCAATATGGTCAGGGTATTATGTTGTCGACAGGTGGGTTCCCAGGCTCAGAGAATACCACGACTGGGGATAGTGTAAATCACGGAGAGCCAGGAGACTCAGATCTAACCGAAACGGCACTTGAAGCATTCCCAGGAGCGGGTAGCACAAACGATGCGTCAGTGATTGAGTTTACGGTAAATGTTAATGACCCGGATGTGGATACACTTCGTGCAAGCCTTGTATTTGGCTCAGAAGAGTTCCCAGAATTTGTTGACAGTGACTATGTAGATATTGCTGCTTTATATGTCAACGGCGTTAACTACGCTGAGTTTGCTGCGACGGATAAACCGCTAAGTGTTATTTCAGATAACCTTGAGTCAGGTGTATTTGTTGATAATAGCAACCAACTTAGTTCTCCTTATGCAATTGAGTGGGACGGCTTCAGCAGAGAGATTGTCGTTCGTGCTCCCCTGCAGCAAGGCGAAAATACCATCAAGATTGGTATCGCTGATACTGGTGATCTCATTCTGGATTCAGGGCTTTTTGTATCTGATCTCTCTCTGATTAGCGGGGGAGGCTCGGGCGGTGGTGTGCTAAGTGCATTGGTTCCGGATACTGAAGGTAACGTCACTACAACCGTGGCTGCAGAAGAAGTCACGTTGAATGAGCAGGCAAATATCGTCACAGGCAGTACTGCTGAGTTGAATGGTGATGTCATTGTTGGCTTTGAGACGAATGACAAAGTAGTTGTTAAAGATAGCTTTTTTGATGTGTCAGATGTGACATTTAGCCTTGGGTCAGTGATTTTAGATATTGATTCTAATCAGGACGGGGAAAATGATACGACGCTGACGTTTGCTGACTTGGATGATCCAGATAGCTTTGTGTTTACACAAGCTGAAGATGGAACCACGATCACCCTTGATGAGACTTCTCCGGAACCAGAACCAGAACCAGAACCAGAACCAGAGCCAGAGCCAGAACCAGAGCCAGAGCCAGAGCCAGAGCCAGAGCCAGAGCCAGAACCAGAGCCAGAACCAGAACCAGAGCCAGAGCCAGAGCCAGAGCCAGAGCCAGAACCAGTGGCTAATAATGATGATCTGGCGGGTCATTTTGGCTGGTTGGCCAGTGGCAACCTGTTTGCTGATAATGGTAATGGTGCTGATCAGGCAGCTGGGGACGATGCAATTGTCATCACTGCCATTGATGGCCAGGATGTTGTTTTCAATACGGCGATGACGCTGGACTCCGGTGCGAGTGTGATTGTGCAGGAAAATGGCGACTTCACTTATGACCAAGGTTCTGCGTTTACTGCTTTGGCAGAAGGTGAAGCGGCTGTCGATACTTTCGAGTATTCAATTGCCGGTAGCCAAGGCGCAGCAGCATCAGCAGTTGTTTCTGTGGAGCTGGGTGAAGCAATCGATAGCGTCGAGATTTCGGCTATTGAGGCGCTTTACCAGATGGCGTTTGACCGCGAGGCGGATGCCGAAGGGTTGGAGTACTGGTCCGGTATTCGTGACGAAGGTAGCAGTCTGTTTGAGGTGGCTGACTACTTCTTAGCATCGGAAGAGTTTGTCAGCGAGCATGGTGATAACCTAGACGCTGATGACTTCCTAATGGTGCTTTATAACAATACCTTTGACCGTGCGCCCGATGCAGAAGGGCTTGAGTACTGGTCTGAGGTGCTGGTCACTGAGCAGGCTGGCCAGGGCGATGTAATGGCTTACTTCGCCTCATCCGACGAAATGCACAGTAAGTATCTGGCGGAAGGCTTTATCTTCGCCTGATAGTGCAACTTCGTTCGTAATCTAAGCGGCTATTCTTCCTAAAATGACGACGGTCGAGAAGAGTAGTCGCTTTATTTATCTTCAGCCCAACAAGCACCAACGCTCTAGGGGAATCGAGGCATGACAGGTAGATATGAGATTTAAACGTCAGAGGGGAAGTAAGTGTAAATGAGGAGGGAGAGGGGGAGTCAATAACATTACAGTG
>NZ_BJUL01000002.1 GCF_007989605.1 Vreelandella venusta
ACTGCCGTCTTGGCAAGGACTATTTATAGATAAGTGCGAAAAAGTTTTAAGCCAAACCGTTTGGTGTTGGAAAGCACTTCGACGGCACTCCATTGGCGGTTACACTTATACCAGCTTGATAGCCCCCAACGCCCACCCCCATTCTGAGGTCCGTGATGAGCCAGCATCTACTAACTGTCGATTCATTACAGCGCGAAAGCGTTGACCACCTACTACGCGTTGCAGCGCGTATGGAACCTATTGCCAACCGCCGCCAAGTTACTCGGGTGTTGGAAGGTGCTGTGCTTGGCAATTTGTTCTTTGAAGCAAGTACACGCACACGCGTGAGCTTTAATGCCGCATTTTGCCGTCTAGGGGGAAGTGTGTGTGATACCACCGGCTTTACTTTCTCTTCTATGGCCAAGGGTGAATCGCTTTACGATACTAGTCGAGTAATGAGTGGCTATTGCGATGCAATTGTTATGCGCCACCCTGATCAAGGATCGGTAGCAGAATTCGCCGCCGCCACCAATGTGCCGGTAATTAACGGCGGGGATGGCCCGGGCGAACACCCAAGCCAAGCACTGCTTGATCTTTATACGATTGATAAAGAGTTTCAGCGCTTAGGTAAATCGCTCAGCGGCGCACATATTCTGCTGACCGGCGATTTGAAATATGGCCGGACCGTGCATTCGCTGATCAAGCTACTGTCTCTCTATGATCCGCTGCGCCTTACCCTGGTATCGCCACCAGGCCTGGAAATGCCGACTGCGCTGATTGACCTTGTGACGTCGCGCGGGCACCGCGTCGAACAACGTGACTCACTGGCCAGCGACTTCTCAGATCTAGACGTGGTTTACACCACACGCATCCAGAAAGAGCGTTTTACCGATGAAATGAACGAGAGCTTTCAGGGGCTTTCCGACGACTTTATGGTTAATCGCGACTTTCTGGATCAGCGCTGCAGCCAACGTACGATTGTCATGCACCCACTCCCCCGGGATAGTCGTCCGGGTGCCAATGACCTAAACGTAAATCTTAACGGTGACCCGCGTTTGGCGATTTTCCGCCAAACTGACAACGGCATCCCCATGCGGATGGCCATTTTCGCCACGCTACTCAAGGTAGATGAGTTAATTGAGAAAGACCTGAGACCCGTGCGTTGGTTTGTGCCGTCTCAAACCGGCACTCTAGACCGTTAAGCCATTCCATCAGATTCAATGAGCGATTCGCCCACCAGGAAGTCCTTCTTGGTGGGCAAACCAGCCTTCTAGAATAAGCACAGCCGCAATGCCATCGACACTCTCTTCTCGATAGTTACCACGATGACCTGCCGCATGTGCGATCTGCTTCGCTTCGCGAGTAGAGCCGCGCTCGTCCACCATTTCACAAGGTTTGCCATAGCGCCCGTGCAGGCGATTACCGAATTTGCGTGACCGCGTGCTCATTGCGGACTCACTACCATCCATATTCAGCGGCAAGCCAACCACAAACAGGTCAGGCTGCCACTCCTCTACTAAGCGTGTCACAACGTTCCAGTCAGGAATGCCGTCTCGCGCGGTTAGCGGCGTTAGCTCGCGTGCGCTATTAAGCAACTCATTGCCTACCGCGACGCCTATACGCCGAGTACCAAAATCAAATGCGAGTATTAGCCGTTGCCCACGATCAGCCATAAAACTCAACCATCATGCATGCCCCGCGTCGCGGGTCATCAGGTTTAGATCAACGCCCAGTATGCCAGCGGCAGCGGTTAGGCGCTCGGCGGGAGGGGTGTTAAACAGTACGCTGCTTTGCCCTTCGACCGTCAACCACGCATTGTCTTTTAGTTCGTCTTCTAACTGCCCAACGTCCCAGCCAGCACACCCTAGGCACACCAAAAAGTCCTCGGGGCCAGTGTCATCGGCAAGCGCCTGAAGAATATCCATCGAGGTGGTCAGCGCGATACCGTCCTCCACCTGAACGCTAGAGTCCCACTCCTGGCTATCACCGATATGCAGAATAAAGCCACGATCCTTATGCATAGGGCCGCCATAATAGACCGGTGCATTACGGTGCGGGCTATCATCGCCCCCCAGCGACAGCTGCTCAAAGAGGGCATCGAGGGTAATTTCAAGTGGACGGTTGGCGATGACCCCCATGCAACCATTGTGATCATGGTCGCAAAGGTAGATCAGGCTACCGGCAAAATTAGGGTCATCCAAGTGAGGCATAGCCATCAAAAAATGATGCTTAAAGCTTTGCATGCGTCTCCTACGGCTCGCTAAATACTCAGCGAGCCTCGTGTTATTGGTCGAATAGAACGTTCAACAGCACCGGTTAGTTAAGGCGACGTTCAATAGCATCCAGCAGCATTCCGGCAATGTCCGTGCCGCGCTGATCATCAATTTCACGTACACAGGTAGGACTGGTGACGTTAATTTCTGTGATGTAGTCACCAATCACATCTAAACCAACAAACATCAGCCCTTTTTCGCGAATCATGGGCTGCACCTGCTGAATCAACCAGCGGTCACGCTCAGTCAGCTCACGGCTAACACCACGCCCTCCAGCGGCGAGGTTACCGCGCGTTTCACCCGCCGAGGGAATACGCGCCAGCCCATAGGGCACGGGCTCACCATCAACCAATAAAATGCGCGTGTCGCCATCTTTGATTTCGGCTAGGTAGCGTTGCGCCATAATTTGCCGCTGGCCGCGCAGGGTTAATTGCTCAATAACCGCGCCGATATTGCGGCCATCAGGGCCGATATGAAAAATCCCTGTACCGCCCATGCCATCAAGGGGTTTGAAAATCACATCACCATGCTCCGCGTGGAAAGCACGCAGGACGTCATCACGACTGGCGACAATGGTGGGCGCACAGCACTGGGGAAACTGCTGGGCAAATAGCTTTTCATTACACTGCAACAGCGCCGCCGTTGGATTAACCACCAGAACGCCTTCCCGCTCAGCAAACCCCAGCAAATGAACCGCATTGGTAAAGTCGGCATCGACAGGCGGATCTTTGCGCATTAGCACAACATCCAATTCCACCAGTGGGCGCTGAGCCGCTTCACCGAGGTCGTACCAATGGTTAGGATCGCGATGCACTGTTAATGGGCGCATACGTGCATAAGCCTGCCCTGCGTTCAAGAAAAGATCTTCTTGCTCCATATAGTGCAGTGTGTAGCCGCGCTCTTGCGCCGCCCACAGCATAGCCATGGTGGTATCTTTCTTGTAAGCGATGTCGCTGATGGGATCCATCACCACACCGAGATGCAACGTTGATTGGCTCATCGGGGTAACATCCATACATGAACAAAAGGTAAGCAGTATGCCGCACTGCCAGCACAGCTCCAACCGTCGCTAGGGACTACTCGTCTTGCCCGTCCGTTAACGCACCCGGTACAAGCCGGATAGCACCAGGCTCTAGGGTAATTAACTGCTGCTTATAAAGTCGCCCGATGGCCTGCTTGTAAGCACTCTTGCTAACACCTAATCGCGTCTTAATATCATGCGCGGAGCTTTTATCACCCAACGCGAGATAACCACCACTTTCACGTAGCGCCTGCAATACTTTATCACCCACTACATCTAAGCGAGCCACGCCCGGAGGGAGCAGGCAAATATCGACACGACCATCTTCGCGGCGCTGCTTTACATAGCCTTTCAGCGACTGCCCGCGGCGCAGCGGCTGGGTAATATCATCTTGATAGATCAACCCCCAGTAGCGGTGATTAACCACTACCTTCATCCCAAGATCGGTGCGATCGGCCACCACCACCGCCACTTCATCACCTTTTTCCAGCGCCCAAGCATCGTCTGTCAAAAAACGATCCAAGCGCATGGTAGCCACAGGTCGCCCTTGGTCATCGCTATACAGCATTACCAGTACCCGCTTGCCGGGATCGGGGCGAAAGCGCTGCTCGCTATAAGGCAGCAGTACATCTTTGGGCTGCCCCCATTGCAGAAACGCCCCTGTGCTATTGACCGCCGTCACGGTCAAATAGGCGACATCACCCAGTTGAGCAGCGGCGTCGCTTGCGGAACGGGGAGAAGAGTGAGACTCACGGACCATGGGAACCGTCCTTACAGAAAGTAGACCTTCATTATGGTGCCTTGCGCACGCAAGGCAAAGCGCAGCCGGTATATGTAAATTCGACAGCGCATAAATAGCGACCGACACTACTCAACGTGGCAGTCACCAGCTAGTAAGCACTTACTTATGCACACTACTAAAAAAATAAGCCCCTAAGATATTTCTTAAGAATAGGCTCTTAAGAAGAAATATTTTAAAAATGAGCTCTTATAAGTAGGTACAGCGAAGTGAGCGCTGAGAAGTGAGTACTTACACATCACCGAAGTGGTGCTGTAGCAACGTTAGTGCAACAACAGGTGCTGTTTCAGTACGTAATACTCTTGGGCCGAGCGTCAGTGGTGTAAAACCACCGGCAGTGGCCGCATTAATATCCGCATCACTTAGGCCACCCTCAGGGCCGATTAAGAGTGCTACTGAAGCGGGACATGGCTGTTGCGAAAATACATTGCCCGTCGCGAGGTGAAGCATCAAGCGTAATGGCTCTTGCCGCTCGGCCAGCCAATCACCCAGTGCTTTTGGTGGATAGACAGGGGGGACAACCGCTCGCCCACTCTGCTCGCAAGCGCTAGCCGCAACCGCCTGCCAGTGAGCCAGTTTTTTCTCTTCACGGTCGCCTTTGAGACGTACATCACCCCGCTCTGTATAGAGCGGGGTAATAGCTGCAACGCCCAGCTCAACGGCTTTTTGAATGGCATAATCCATCCGGTCGCCTTTCGAGATCGCTTGGCCAAGGTGCACTGCTAACGGCGATTCGCCACTACCCGGCCAAACAGCCTCGATGATCACTGTCGTTTGCTTGCGGCCAACATCGGCTAAACGCACACCAGCCTCTTGACCGTTGCCATCAAACAGCATCAGCGGAGCACTTTCGCCCAACCGTAGCACCCGCGTCACATGCCGCGCCGGGCCGTCAGGCAACGTGATAGTTGCGCCCACTGCAAACTCAGCGGGCACATAAAGGCGGGGCATTTTGCCGTGCAAGGCAACCCAGTCAGCAGCATGCATACTTAGTGAGTATTCTCGGCTGCTTGCTGAGCCTGCTGCGCTTCACGCTGTTTGCGCTGAGCGTACATAGCTTCGAAATTCACCGGCGCCAGCATTAGCGGCGGGAAACCACCACGATTGACCAGGTTGTCAACGCACTCACGGGCATAAGGGAACAGCAAGTTGGGGCAGAACGCACCCAGAGTTTGTTCCAGCTGAGCCCCTTCAATTCCAGCAATACGGAACAGGCCGGCTTGCTCTACTTCTGCAAGGAACGACGTAGTGCCGGTTTCGCTATCGTTAACCTGGGCAGTCACCTTTACAACCACTTCGTACTGGTCGTCGGCTATTTTCTGGCTAGTGGTGTTCAGATCCAGATTCACCTTAGGCTTAAATGCCTGCTTGAATACGGAAGGTGAGTTCGGCGCTTCAAAGGAAATATCTTTCACATAGATACGCTGTAAAGAGAACTTCAGCTGAGGCTTTTCGCCTTCTGCGGCGCCTGCCTGCGGGGTGTTGTTATCTTCCGCCATTGGGATACTCCTAATTGTTCATCTGCTAAAAAATTGCGCGACAGCGCACGGTTAAATACTTGCTACTTAATTACTTTTTTACCACCGGAAGACCATCGGCCTGCCACTGCACCATGCCACCTCTTAACTTATTGACACGTTCAAAACCTGCCTTAGCAAGTTTTGCCTGGGCAGCACCAGAGCTTTGGCCATGCTTACATACCACGATGATCGGCTGGCTTTTCACTTTCTCCAGTTCATTCATGCGGCTGTCGAGGCTGCTTTGAGGAATATTGCGTGCACCTGCAATATGCCCCGCTTTAAAGTCTTTGCTTTCACGGATATCCAGCACCACCGCGTCTTCACGGTTAATAAGCTGAGTCGCCTGGGTAGAGGTCACAGCATGCGTGGCGGCGCTGCGCGCTTCGTACGCCACCCATGCTATTAATACCAGCAAAAACGCCCCGACAAGTAGGGGGTGGTTCATTACGAATTCGAACAGCTGATCGATCATCGTGAACACAATCTCTTGGTCTATGCAGAAAAAAGCGGCCTAGCCGCCTCCAGAAACGCAACAAGTATACACGTCACACGGCATACCGCGCAGGCCATGACGCCCAACGGCTGCCTGCGTTATGATGCCCCAAGCACGCGCCTGTCGCGACCCCGATTATAGGGTGTTGTCTGAAAACTGTTTGAACCACCTTCACCAGCGTTGCAAACAGCACCTCATGTCGCTTGGCTGACCAACATTAAGAGGTTTTCATGGCTACAAATGCACCGCGCCCTGTGGCGCTAATCATCTTAGATGGCTACGGCCACAATCCCGATAGCGCTCACAACGCAGTGGCCGCTGCTAATACGCCTAACATGGACAAACTGTGGGCCGACCGCCCGCACGCCTATGTGCACACCGATGGTCGCCATGTAGGCCTGCCTGACGGGCAGATGGGTAATTCCGAAGTAGGCCATATGAATATTGGTGCCGGGCGCATTGTCTACCAGGACTTCACCCGCATTACCAAAGCAATTGAAGACGGCGACCTAGACACCAACGAGGTGCTGACGAAGCCCATCGACGAGGCCGTTGCCAATGGCCGCGCTGTCCACTTGCTTGGGCTGCTCTCTCCCGGAGGCGTGCATAGCCACGAAGATCACTTTATTGCCATGGCCGAGCTTGCTGCCCGACGCGGCGCGCAGCGTATTTTTATCCATGCGTTTTTAGACGGACGCGATATGCCGCCGCAAAGTGCACTCCGCTCAATCGAGCGCGCTAATGCACGTTTAGCGGAACTGGTGGGGGCGGACAACGGCTTTGTTGCCTCAATCATTGGCCGCTTTTATGCAATGGATCGTGATAACCGCTGGGAGCGAGTTGAGCAAGCCTACTGCTTACTGACCGAGGGCCACGCTGACTTTATTGCTTCCAGCGCTGAAACAGCCCTGCGTGATGCATATCAGCGCGGCGAAACCGATGAATTTGTCGCTTCTAGCAGTATTCCACTGAAGGGTAGCGCCATTACCCTTCAAGACGGCGATGCGGCTATTTTCCTCAATTTCCGCTCTGACCGCGCCCGCGAATTAACCCGCGCGATCACTGAATCTGACTTTAATGGCTTTGAGCGGCGTGTACGCCCAACACTGGCTGGCGACGGCTTAGTCACGATGACCCAGTACGCCGCCAACATTACAGCGCCTGCGGCTTTTCCCCCTTCTGACCTCACCGATACCCTGGGTGAAGTAGCTGCTAAACGAGGCCTAACTCAGCTGCGTATTGCAGAAACAGAAAAGTATCCCCACGTCACCTTTTTCTTCTCCGGCGGTAATGAAGCCGAGTACGCAGGCGAAGAGCGCATTTTAGTGCCCTCCCCCCGCGACGTTAAGACCTACGACGAAAAGCCCGAGATGAGCGCCTTTGAGATCACCGATAAACTGGTGGACGCTATCGACAGCGGTCGCTTCGACTTAATAGTGTGCAACTATGCCAATGGCGATATGGTTGGCCATACCGGTGACTTCAACGCAGCCGTAAAAGCGATTGAAACCGTTGACACTTGTGTTGGCCGGGTCGTAGAGGCCATTCAGCGTGCCGGTGGTGCTTGCCTGATCACAGCTGACCATGGCAATGCCGAACAGATGGTGCATCCAGAAACAGGGGCGCCGCAAACTGCCCACACCACCTTTACGGTGCCGTTGATTTACGTGGGAGAACAGAATGGACGGCTGGAAGATGGGCGACTGTGCGATTTAGCGCCGACGCTGTTAACCATGATGAACCAACCTCAGCCCGAAGCAATGACCGGCAACCCACTGATTCATTTTGATTGATGCTAATGCGACGGACGTTAGCTGTCGCGCTCATGCTGGCGTTAGGTTATGCGCCAGCAAGTTTGGCCCAGCCAAATGAAAATGCGGCGCGCCAACAGTTAGATGCGATTGGCCAGGAGATCGAAGCAGCTGCCCAGCGTCTCAGTGCGACCGGGCAAGCGCGGGATAGCGCCGAGCGCGAGCTGCGCCATGTGGAAACGGAGCTTGCCGAGACTCACCAGCGCCTAGATCAACTTCAGGCTGAGCGCCGTCAACTGGCCGACGAAACGACCCAACTTCGCCAGCACCGTGGGCGCTTGGAAAATGAGCGTGAAGCACAGTATGCGGCGCTGAGCCAACAGCTGGCGGCCCTTTATCGACTAGGGCCAACGCCCCAGCTGAAGCTGCTCCTTAATCAGAGCGATCCTGCCGAGCTAGATCGAATGCAGGCCTACCTAAATCGTCTGACTCAGGCGCGTCAGCAACGCCTGACGGATATAAGCCGCCTCGACAACGCACTGGCAGATACCGAACAAGCGCTCAGTGAGCGCCAAACGCGCCTTGCTGCATTAGCCGACGAGCTAGAAGAGCAAAGCGCTATACTGGCCAAGCGTACCGAGGAACGGCGTGGCGTCGTGGCAACCCTGGATGATCGCTATGGCAGCGAAGAGGACCGCTTAGCCGACCTTAACCAAAGCCGTGAGCAGGCCGAGCAGCAGCTAAGGGCGATACAAGCGGAGCTGGCTCGCTTAGCCGAGCCAACACCGACCACACACATTACCCGCACGCGGGGCGATTTACCCTGGCCCGTTCAGGGGGCCATTACGGCAACCTTCCAGCGTAGAGACGGCGTGCACTATAACGGTATTGTGATCCGAGCAGATTCAGGTAGTGCAGTAACAGCCGTGCATACGGGTCGCGTGGTATTTGCCGACTGGATGCGCGGCTTTGGTAACCTGCTGATTATTGATCACGGTGATCAGATCATGACGCTCTATGCTCACTTACAACAATTTAGTGCGCGGCCCGGCCAACAAGTAAGTCGCGGCACTGAAATCGGACGTGTCGGCAACAGCGGCGGGCAAAGCACTCCCGCGCTTTACTTCGAAGTGCGGCGCAGCGGTGAACCAATTAATCCACAACGTTGGATTGCACGCCGCTGACGGGATAAGCTGACTCCTATGAACTAACAATCATGTCTCAACTTGTGCAGCGCCTTCTGGCGCTGCCTTTCGCCTAGCGGAGTCCGCATGACGCTATCTGTTACCAAGGTATCGGCCCCTGCCAAGCGCTTTTTGGCTACCCTGCTCCCGCTTGTACTGCTGGCTGCTCCTCTCCCCTTAATGGCTCAGTCTGCAAATAGCGTTGCTGATGACTTACCGCTTGAAGAGATCCAGACCTTTGCTGAGGTGTTTGAGCGCATTAAACGCGGCTATGTCGAAGAGGTTGACGACCGCACGTTATTGCGTAATGCCATGCGAGGTATGCTCAGCGAACTGGACCCCCATTCAGCCTATTTAGATGAAGAAGAGTACCGAAGCCTGCGCGAATCCACCCAGGGTGAGTTTGGCGGTATTGGTATTGAAGTAGGCACAGAAAGCGGGCAGCTCATGGTCATCACCCCCATCGATGACACACCGGCTTCACGAGCAGGACTGTTATCCCGTGATGTGATTGTGGCCATTGATGGAACGCCAACCGACAGCTTATCGCTCCAAGAAGCGGTTAATCTGATGCGTGGCGAACCGGGTAGCCAACTGCGTATTTCCGTCTTGCGGGCGGGTGAAGAATCGCCCCGTGAGTTCACCCTGACGCGCGAAGTGATTCGCAATGAAAGCGTTAAGCATGAAGTGCTGGAGCCAGGCTATGGCTACTTGCGAATTAGCCAGTTTCAGTCGCGCACTCCTGACCAGGCACGTAGATCGTTAGAGCGCATGGCCCGAGAGCAGCCACTTGAGGGACTCATTCTCGATTTACGCAATAACCCAGGTGGCGTTTTGCAAGCCGCCGTTGGTGTTGCCGACCTGTTCCTGGATGAGGGACTAATTGTCTACACCGAAGGACGGCTTTCCGATACCGAAATGTCGTTTTCGGCATCGCCAGAGACACCCGCGGACGATGTGCCACTCGTGGTACTGATCAACAGCGGTAGCGCCTCGGCTGCTGAAATTGTCGCCGGGGCGCTTCAAGACCAGCGCCGCGGGGTGATAATGGGCACCGAAAGCTTTGGCAAAGGCTCCGTGCAACAGATCATGCCGCTTGGCAATGGCGAAGGCCTTAAGCTGACAACTGCCCTTTACTACACCCCCAATGGGCGCTCGATCCAAGCACAAGGTATCGAGCCAGACGTGGAAGTGGTACGCGGCCGGCTAGAAGTGGCGGAGGGGCAACGTCAAATTCGCGAAGCTGATCTTGATGGTCATCTAAGCGGTCAAGACGAAATGCCCCGGGAGCGGACTGAAATGTCTCAGCGCCTACGCGAGGACTATCAGCTCAGTGAAGCACTGAATTTACTCAAAGCATTGAACGTGGTGGATCGTCGGCGCCGCTAACGACATGATTGCGGCAGGCGCCCTCGCTCTCCGATTGCCTGCCGCATCACCAGTCGTTTTATCGGCACCAACTGATTCATACCACTCATCCCCATATTGCGCGCCAGCGTCAATGCTGGCACTTGGCTACCGAAAAGCACTTTAAACCCTTTCATCAGCCCCAGCATGGCGCTGTTATCGAAGCGCCTACGCCGCTCGTAGCGACTCAGCATGGTCAGCGCCCCCCAGGGGGCTCCTCGCTGCCATGCATTAACCACTTCCTCAGCCAGCACTGCCGCATCCATAAATCCTAGGTTAACGCCCTGCCCCGCTAGCGGGTGAATGCTATGGGCGGCATCGCCCACCAATGCAAAATTAGGCTGCACGTAGTGAGCGGCGTGGCGCTGAATCAGTGGAAACCGATAGGCAGTATCGACGGCACTCACCTGACCTAAACGGTAGTCAAAGGCTTCACTTAGCGCCTGCCCCAACGCCTCACTAGAGAGCGATGTAAGTTGATGTGCATGCTCAGGTGTGGTCGACCAGACAATCGAACAGTAGCGGTCATCACCACTCACCGTTAACGGCAAAAAAGCCAGTGGGTGGCCAGCGATAAAAGCCTGACGAGCCGTGTCGCCATGGGACTTTTCACACCTTACGGTGGTAACGACGGCCTCTTGCTGCATAGACTCTTCGGCCACTGATATCCCTGCCAATTCACGCATAGTGGAGCGTGCACCGTCGGCAGCAATTAATAATGGCGTATGCAATTGTCGGCCATCATCCAGCACTAGCCAGCGCCCGCTATCAGAGGTTTGCAAAGCCTCCACGCCCACTCCAAAGAGAGTGCTAACGGAAGGCAGCGCTAGCACCTGCTCATTTAACGCGGCCAATGTCACATCGTTTTCAACAATATGTCCAAGTACGGGCGCACCTGCTTCATCGGCGGAAAAATGGATGCTACCGCTGCCTTCTGCATCCCACACCTGCATATAACGGTAAGGCGTTATCCTAGTAGCAGCCATCGCGGGCCACGCTTTCAAGTGTGAGAGCAGCCGCTGAGAAACGGGTGTCAGTGCACTTACCCTGGGGGCAGGCGGATGGTCACCAAAGGCATCTAAGCGCAGTGGTGCTGCTTTGGTTTCAACCAACGCCACTTGCATCCCAGCATTAGCCAGTAGCCCTGCTAGTGCCGTGCCGACCATTCCGGCGCCTACGATCACCGCGTCAAAACGTTCAACCGGCACATCTGTTGCCGCTGTTTGCGTCTTCATAACGTTCCTTTAGCTACTTGTTGCATCAGCGCTCCAGCCCCATTGCTCTGCGTGCCAAGCTGCGGCGAAGCGGGCCCACTAAATTGAGCCCTACCAGACCAGCGGCTCGGGCATGCGGCAGTAGGGGCAGCGAATAGCCGAATAGACGCACTAACCCATCGCTAAACCGAATGACATTGGCACGGTCTTGCGCACGTCGCTGCTCAAAGGCGAGTAGCATGTCCATATCACCAAGAGCACGTTGGTTCTGAGCGCCCTGCGCTAGTGCTTCAACCAGATCCATCACTGAGCGTAGTGCCAAGTT
Organism: Vreelandella venusta; assembly: GCF_007989605.1. Taxonomy (GTDB): domain Bacteria; phylum Pseudomonadota; class Gammaproteobacteria; order Pseudomonadales; family Halomonadaceae; genus Vreelandella; species Vreelandella venusta. The sequence goes on from NZ_BJUL01000002.1 coordinate 11,967, forward strand.
GAACCCCTGACCCGCTACCGGGTGAAGTGCATGAGCTGCATTTCCCAACACCGCCAACCCAGGGCGAACGGGCTCTTCAGCGGTAATCAGCGAAAGTGGGTAACTGAAACGCTGCCCCACCCGAGTAAAACGCCCCACTCGATCACCAAAGGCAGCTTGTAGCTGGCGTAAAAACGCCGCATCGGAGAGCGCTAGTCGCGCCTGCTCTGTACCGCTGGCATGCGTCCAGACCAGCTCCATCGCTTGACCAGGCAATGGCAGCAGCGCGATCGGCCCCTCTGCTGTAAAGCGCTCATAGGCAATCCCCTCGTGGGGCTGGCTAATACCAACATGGGCAATGACGGCTGTTTGTTCGTAAGAGCGGTGGCGACTACCGATTCCCAACTGCTCTTTCAGCCCAGATCGTCCACCATCAGCGAGAATAGTCAGCGCCGCCGTTAGTTCGCTGCCATCGGAAAGTACAAGGCGGTGGCCATTAGCTTGTGGCGTTAGTTGCGCCACCGTTGCGGGGCAGTGCCACTCAATCGGTAGTTGCTGAAGATGATGATGCAGCACGCGCCCCATCCAAGCATTCGGAATGACATGCCCCAATGCTGGCACCCCCAACTCCTGAGCACTAAGCCTCGTGGCACCTAAACGACCGCGCTCGCTGATATGAATACGCTTGATCGGGGTAGCTTCGCTGCGCATCGCCTCCCAAACACCCAGTTGGCGAAAGCGTTGCGCAGAACCTTCAGCGATAGCACTGGCCCTGGCATCAAAGCTTGGCTGCCACGCTGGCTCCTCAGCGTTTTTGGGTAAGGCTGCCGCTTCAACAATTGCTACACGCCAGCCATAGCGTTCAATCAGCGGTGCTAACGCGCAGCCCAAGCTGGCACCGACCAGCCCACCGCCCACAATAACAATATCGTGGGTGAGCGTAGCTGCTTGCTGCAGTCTTACCTGCTGAGCCCCATGCATTGTCATCTCCTATGGATAAACCAAACCCAGCAAAATGTAATTTCGTAATGTAAATTACATAAAGAAATATCAATGAGATTTTACTGCTTATTTATTAGCCATTAATTGCTCTATATCAGCAATCTGTTTTGGCACAGCTGACGTGAGCACCTCTTGTCCATCGCGGGTCACCACAACGTCATCTTCAATACGAATACCAATGCCGCGGTAGGCAGCAGGAATATCGTCATCGCAGGGAACGTATAAACCTGGCTCAATAGTGACGACCATTCCCGCAATTAGCAGGCGCGGCGTCTCTTCATCCAGCCGATAAGTTCCTACATCATGCACATCTAACCCCAACCAGTGAGACGTAGAGTGCAGGTAGAAGCGTCGATAGCTCTCATCGTCCATGCATGCCTGCACATCGCCCTCTAACAACCCGAGATCGACCAGCCCAGCAGTTAAATCCCTTACGACCCCCTGGTGAATATCTGCCAGCGTGGCTCCCGGCTTAACGGCGTGCACTGCACGCTCTTGCGCATCTAGCACTACTTGATAAAGCGCCCGCTGAGCGTCATTGAACCGACCATTCACCGGGAAAGTCCGGGTAATATCTCCGGCGTAAAGATCGAACTCAGCCCCTGCGTCAATCAGCACAAGTGTATCGGCCTGCAACGTATCGCTGTTCTCAATATAGTGCAGTACGCAAGCGTTAACGCCACCACCAACAATGGTGCTATACGCAGGCCCGCTAGCACCCTGCCAAACGAATTCGTGTTCTAACTCTGCCTGCAACTGGTACTCGCTTAATCCTGGACGGCAGACACGCATCGCACGCGTATGCGCCCTTGCTGAGATAGCCGCCGCATGGCGCAGTAAGGTAATTTCAGCAGGGCTTTTAATAAGGCGCATCTCATGAATAAGCGGGCGGCTATCCAGCCATCCTTTCAATGCAGGTTTACCTCGGCGTTGGCCCGCTTGAGCGTAGGCCAACGCCTCTTCTGCAATGCTCAGTGCCTCGGGATTATCGAGCGGCAAATAGAGCAGCTCGCGGCCTGCTAGTAGACCTGGTAACAGCTCTTCTCGCTGAGCATTTTCAAACGCTTGGTCAATTCCATGCTGAGTTTCAACGCCCTGGGCGCCTAATCGCCTACCTGTCCAGGCTTCCATCGTGGCGTCGCGATCTTGGCAAAACACCACGCTTTGACCTGCCTCACGCCCAGGCAGCAATACAAGCAACGCATCCGGCTCTTGAATGCCGGTTAAGTAGTAAAAATCACTCTGCTGCCGGAACGAGTATTCGCTATCGTGAGAGCGCGTTACCAAGGCAGCGCTTGGCACCACTAGTGCAGCATTGGCAGGCAGCTGGGCGATGAGTGTTGCTCGGCGCTGGCGGTATTCTGCAGGTGTAATAGCGGCGGGCCGAGGCAGTAACTCCGGTAACATAGATAACTCCTGTATTAATGAACGGGGGCGTCGGTCTGCTCAACCTGGGGCATTCCAGGGTGCTGCTCGGTGTAGAGCAACATTGCCGCCATACGTGCGTGTTCCGTCAATGCAAATAGGTCATTTTCGTTTTCGGGGCTGTCATCGATATCGGTTTCGATCTGTACGAGTCCGGCGAGATCCTCGATGGCCTCTTGAAGCGTCTTAGACCAGCGTTCGCGTAGCGCTTCATCAGCCACGTCATCAACGACTTCCATAAAACCCAGCGTCCACTCTTTTAGACCCTGAGCTTGCTCGGCGAGGGAAAAAAGCTCATCGGGGAGCAGCGGTGTGTAATTCAAATCGCTGGCGCTCAATGCCTCCAGCGTTTGACGCCGCCAACCTAGCAGGCGTTCAGCGCTAGCAGGATCTCGTGGCTGTTCGACACCTAAGCTTAGGCATACCTCTTCTAACCATGCTTCAGCCGTCACATCACGTAGCGCTAACAGGCCACTTAGGCGGCCATCCAAAAACGCGGGCGACTGCATACTTCCATGCAGTAGAAAAACATCCGCGACGTCAGAAAAATCCTGGCGTTCATTGATTAGGGACATGGGCATTGCTCGCTATACAAAATGGGGAATGAAGTCGTCGTAACAACATCGCTAAGGGTGTTAAACCGCAGAAGGAATCTTACGGCGCGGGCGCCTGTGCGTTGACCCCACATAAGCGGCTCTCTTATAGTGAACGCCAACTATCCTTCCTATGCAGCGATGTTAACGCATTGGTCAATAAAATGACCTGTGCCGGAGTTTTTGATGAGTAACGCGAAGCGGCCAACCAAAGAAATCACCCTACTGGGTCGCAGCTACATGATTGCTTGCGACACTGGCGAAGAAGCTAAGCTCGAACGTGCTGCTCGCTATTTAGATCGCGCGATGAATGGCATTCACGCCCAAAGCAATGCCCTTGGCAGCGAGCGGGTTGCAGTGATGGCAGCGCTGAATATCACCCATGAGCTGCTTGAAATTATGGATGAGCACCGCGCAAGCGAAGCAAACCTGAACCGCCTAAACGACCGCCTTGAACGGGCACTAGCAGATACACGTCAGCAAAAAGAACCGTAAGAACCTGCTGTCGGCTCTTTGGCATTACCACTGGCTCTGTTAGGATAGAGATGTTCTCTGGAGTGTACGCCAGTCGTTATAGTCCCTCGAGCCTATGCGATGTACCCAGGGGGCCAAATGCTAGCCAACCCCGTGTGCATGTCCGTGCGTCGGAAAGCCTGACGGGTTGGCTGCGGCCACCCACCTGAACCAATAGGTTCAGGGCCAGAACGACAGCGGCATTCTGGGGAACACTTCGTCTTGGTTAGCTCGTCACGAGTAGCTCGTTATGAACGATACTGCGGATCGCAGTACATTCGGCGATAAAATTGCGCTTCGCCGTGAGCTTAGACGCAGACGCCGCACCCTCTCCTTGAATCAGCAAAAACAAGCCGCTGCCGCACTTTGCCAGCGCCTTAAAAGGCTGCCTGAAATTCGTCGCGCGAAACGCATTAGCCTTTACTTACCGGTTAACGGCGAGATAGACCCGACACCATTGATACCTTGGCTTCGCCAGCGAAAAGTAAGTATTTACTTACCGGTATTGCGCCCGTTTTCGACTAATCGCCTTTGGTTTGTTGCCTATCGCGAGTCCACCCCCATGGTTAAAAACCGTTTTGGCATCGCAGAGCCCTGCTCACGGTTTGCCGCCGATAGGCGCAATCGCCTGCCGGCTTGGGCGCTAGATACGCTTATTGTTCCGCTGGTAGGATTTGATAAGCAAGCCAACCGCATGGGCATGGGAGGTGGTTTCTACGATCGCAGCCTCGCTTTTATGCGCCACCAAGGGCCAGCGCCGACACTCATAGGCGTGGCTCACGCCTGCCAGCAGGTGGATGCTCTGCCCATCGAACCTTGGGATATTCCGTTGAACGTGATCGCTAGTGACACAAAGGTTATTCGACCAACGAAAACGGGCTGATCATCAAGATCAGCCCGTTTTAAATATCAACCTCGACTAGTTTGGCGCAGCATTTACGCTGAAAGCGCTGTGATCAACTTAGTAAGTTAACTCCCCGATAGCGCTTGCGCGTATCCAGTCGCGAGTACCCCAAGTAAAAACACCACTGTTAGCGCCATCACCATATCAGGCTTTTTACGCCGCATGCCTCGTCTCCAACGTCTTTCTCGGTTGCCAAATGTCCGTAATGCGTCATCTACACAATGTTTCTTAATAGATGACACACCGCATTAATTTCGCCCACGACTATAGGGCTATGGAGGAGAGCTGACAACCGCTTTCAGTGCTATTTTTAACGCACATTTAAACGCTTTCAAAAACTCACTGTTCTTAACAGCTCTACTTCCGTGGGTTAGTAAGCACTTACAATTCTTTACGCCATGAAGAGCTTATAAGCAGGGTTATCACTCTCCAACCAATAGCGGTAACCAATCGCATCTAAGTACTCTGCAACATGGGTTTGATCACTGCTTGGCACTTGCATACCGACCAATACACGACCGTAGGCAGCACCATGATTTCGGTAGTGGAACAGTGAAATATTCCAATCATGGGGTAGCTGAGTTAAAAAGTTCATTAATGCACCAGGGCGCTCAGGAAATTCAAAGCGGTAGAGCTCTTCTTCAAAGCGCTCGCTGGGCCGACCACCACTCAGGTGGCGAATATGCAGCTTCGCCAGCTCATTGTCGGTCAAATCTTCAACCTGATAGCCAGCTTCACGCAGCTTATCAATCACCGCCTGACGGTCTTCACCACCCGGTTTAACTTGTATCCCTACAAAGATATGAGCCTCGCTATTATCTGCATAGCGATAGCTGAATTCAGTGACCATACGCTTACCCAGCGTGCGGCAAAACTTTTTAAAACTACCTGGGTTTTCCGCAATGGTCACCGCCAAGATCGCTTCACGCTGCTCCCCTAGCTCGGTGCGTTCCGCAATATGTTGCAAGCGATCAAAATTGGTATTGGCGCCAGAGTTAATACATAGCAACGTCTCGCCTTCAGCTCCTGTTTGCTGCACATACTTCTTCAGGCCAGCTAGCGAAAGCGCCCCAGACGTTTCTGCCACGGCACGGGTATCATCAAAGATATCCTTCACCGCAGCGCACATCTCATCGGTATTCACCGTGATAACGTCGTCGATTAAGTCACGCACTAAAGAAAAGGGCACCTCACCGATTTGCGCGACGGCGACACCTTCCGCGAACACACCAACTTGATCCAGTACGACCCGCTCCCCGGCTTCTAGCGCGGCTTTTAAACAGGCACTATCTTCGGCTTCTACGCCAATGATTTTGATATCTGGGCGCAGGTATTTCACATACGCCGCAACGCCTGCAATTAAGCCGCCGCCACCGACAGGAACAAAAATAGCATCTAGACGGCCGCTGTGCTGACGCAGAATTTCAACCCCAATAGTGCCCTGGCCAGCGACCACATCGATATCATCAAACGGCGGAATATAGGTATAGCCATGCTCTTTAATCAATTCTTGAGCATGCTCAGCAGCAGCAGCAAATGCATCACCTTTCAAAATAACCTTAGCACCGCGGGCGCGTACTGCCTGAACCTTAATATCGGGCGTAATACGTGGCATCACAATAACCGCTTTCACGCCCATCAGTTTGGCTGCCATGGCCAACCCCTGGGCATGATTCCCCGCCGACGCAGCAATCACGCCCTTGGCCTTCTGCTCTTCAGTTAGCTGGGCCATTTTGTTGTAAGCACCACGAATCTTGAAAGAAAACACTGGCTGAAGATCTTCGCGCTTAATCAAAATTTGGTTATTGAAACGACGCGACAAAAAGGGAGCGGGTGAAATGGGGGTCTCACAAGCGGCTTCATAAACGCGGGCTTGGAGGATCTTTTTGACGGTTGCTTCGAGCATGCGGGAATCCCAAAAAAATAACGTGACCCTAACGGGAGAGAGCAAAGCCTTTATTGGTAGCAGATTACGCCTAGCGTCGTCTAGCGGCGTTTCCATCGGCAGTGGGCGCTAAGGCCGTTATACTAGGGAACACTGCCTAACCCTGACGCAGGAAAATATGATGACCCAAGATGAATTGAAAGCGGCCGTAGCGGATGCTGCGGTTAAAGAAATTGAGCCTCATCTCGAAAAAGAGACCGTGCTAGGTATTGGCACAGGCTCAACAGCGAACCTGTTTATTGATCGTTTGGGCCCGCTTAGAGACCGTTTTAAAGGTGCCGTTGCCAGTTCAGAAGCCAGTGCTAAGCGCCTACAGGCGCTAGGTATTGAGGTATTCGAGCTGAACAATGTTGGCGACGTTCCCTTTTATATCGACGGTGCAGACGAAGTAAACGCTAACTTACAAATGATTAAAGGCGGTGGCGCAGCGCTAACCCGGGAAAAAATCGTTGCCGCCTGCGCCAAGCAATTTATTTGCATTGCCGACGGTTCGAAATACGTTAGCCAACTGGGCAACTTCCCGCTACCGGTAGAAGTGATTCCGATGGCACGCTCTTACGTCGCTCGGGAGTTGGTCAAACTGGGGGCAGACCCCGTCTATCGACAAGGCGTGGTCACCGATAATGGCAATCAAATTATCGACTGCTTTGACTTTATGATCGACGACCCAGCCTCCATGGAAGCGCGTATAAATGCCATTGTCGGCGTCGTTACCAACGGTTTATTCGCCCAGCGCGGCGCTGATGTACTGCTATTAGGCAAAGCAGACGGCGTGGAACGAACCGCATTACGTTAACCACTGGCTAAGCCCATCGAGCGTGCGCTTCAATGCGCCTCGATGGGCTTCAACGACCTCTCGCCCAGCCTGCCCAACTTGCAGAGCAAATGATGGCGTTGTCAGCCACTCGGCCAGCGCATCGGCCAAGGCACTAGGTGTTTCCACCACGCTTAACGCCCCTGCCGCTAACAGCGGCTCAGCCACATCGCTAAAGTTCTCAAGCGAAGGGCCGCAGAGCACTGGTTTGCCCAGCGCCGCAGGCTCCACTACGTTATGACCGCCCAACGGTACCAAACTACCGCCAACATAGGCCACATGCCCTGCTGCATACAGCGTTGCCAGCTCACCTAGCGTATCCCCCAGGTAAACCTGCGTTTGTGGCGTCACGGCCTGCTGCTGGCTGCGACGGCTGAGTACCCAGCCGCCTTGGGAACACAGCTGGGCCACTTCGTCAAAACGCTGCGGATGTCGCGGCACTAATACCAATAACGCCGTTGGAAAGCGCTTCAATAGCTGGCGGTGGGCCTCCAACAGCAGTGCTTCTTCCCCGTCGCGGGTGGAACCTGCCACCCACACTGGGCGCGCGCCCCAGACTTGAAGTAAGTACTTACCCTCTTCCAAAGCCTTTTCCTGAGAAGGCACCTCAAATTTTAACGATCCAACGACCTGAATTGCTTCTGCGCGGCAACCCAGTGCCTGAAAGCGCTCGGCATCTTGGGCAGATTTAGCAGCCAGCCATGTGACATTAGCTAGTGCACTCGCCATTAACGAACGCAAGCGCTGATAGCGTGCAAAGGCTCGAGGCGATAACCGCCCATTGACGACCGCGACAGGTACTGCTTGTTGGTGACAAGCGTGCAACAGGTTGGGCCACAGTTCCGTTTCAAACAGAATGGCAAGAGCTGGCTGCACGTTGGTAATAAAGCGCTTGGCCGCTCCCGGAAAATCCAGAGGAAGAAAGCAGTGAGCAAGCCTTACTTGATCCGGCTCGATTTGCTCACCGATTAGCGCCTGAGCCTGGTCAGCCCCCGTCGCGGTCATTGTGGTCAGCAACAGGCTGTGCTGAGGATAACGCGCCAGCAATCCCTCTATTAGCGGACGGGCAGCACGCACTTCCCCCACCGAGGCGCAGTGCAGCCAAATGCGCGGCCCAGGGGGAAGCGTCCCCAAGCGCATGCCCAGCCGCTGCAAGCGCGAGTAAGTAAGTACTTGCTCACGCCAGATGCGCCAGCCAATCAGCGGTGACAACATATAGAGCACCGCTGAATAAACAAGCCGAGGCCAAATCGGCGACGCCATTAGCCCTCGCGATCCAGGATGGAACTAATCATTGCGGTGGTCGATACGCCATCTTCAAAGCCAAGTACTTTTACCTCGCCACCGTTGGCGATAACGGCCTCCCCTCCTGCAATATCTTCAGGGCGGTAATCGCCACCTTTCACCAAAATATCCGGCAAAACGGCTTCAATTAGCGCTTGGGGAGTATCGTCACTAAATGGCACAACCCAATCGACAGCGCCTAACCCAGCCAGTACTTGCATGCGGCGGTTAAGCGGATTGATTGGCCGTTTCGGACCTTTCAAACGACCAATAGAGGCATCATCATTCACCGCAACAATGAGGCGATCCCCCAGGCGTTTGGCTTGTTCCAAGTAAGCCACGTGTCCTGCATGAAGAATATCAAAGCAGCCATTGGTCATTACCACGCGCTCGCCACGCAGCTGGGCAGCACGCACGGCGTCGACCAGCGGGGCTTGGTCAATCACCCCAAACTCAGCCAGCTTGTCGCCGTGTAGCGCGGTGTAGAGCTCGGCTATCGAGAGCGTCGCCGTGCCTGGTTTAGCCACCACTAAGCCCGCCCCCAAGTTGGCCAACATCATCGCTTCTGGCAATGCATGGCCTGATGCCAGCGCGAGCCCCATCAGGCCAATCACGGTGTCGCCTGCGCCAGTCACGTCGAACACTTCCTGGGCTCGGGTGGGTAAATGGAGCGGTGCGTGGCCTTCGCGAATAAGCGTCATACCTTTTTCGCTACGAGTGATCAGCAGCGCTTCTAACTCAAGCTCAGCGCGCAACGCTTCTCCGCGCTGGGCAAGAACATCGTCGTTGGCACAGTGACCAACCACCGCTTCAAACTCGGTTAAGTTAGGCGTAATCAAACTCGCCCCACGATACTTACTAAAATCTTGGCCTTTCGGATCGACCAGCACTCGCTTGCCGAAAGCGCGCGCCATCTGAATCAGCATCTCGACCTGGTTAAGCGTTCCTTTACCGTAGTCGGAAAGAATCACCACATCGCAATCAGGCAGCGCTTTTTCGACCTGCTCCAGCAGAGCGGTGGTATCGACTCCATCAAGACGCTGCTCAAAATCCAATCGCAGTAGCTGTTGATTACGACTCATCACACGCAGCTTGGTAATCGTTGGTACCTCTGGGCTTTGCTGAAAGTAAGTACTCACATTCGACGAAGCCAAACGCGACGTCAGCAGCTCGGCATTCTCATCCTCTCCTACGACACCTGCCAGGGCAATATGGCCCCCCAGAGAGGCCACATTGAGTGCCACGTTCGCTGCGCCACCGGGACGATCATCAGCCTCTTCGACACGCACCACCGGCACCGGTGCTTCGGGTGAAATGCGCGACGTGCCACCATGCCAATAGCGGTCGAGCATCACATCCCCCACCACCAATACGCGGGCATGTTCCAGGGCGGTTAAATCAACTCTCATCCGAAGGTCCTGTTGTTGGCTGCACTGCGGTATACGCCAGCAGCGTGTCTAACTTAGCAATCACGTCGTCAGCTTTGATCAAATCCATGGCATCCGCGTGGCGTACTCGCTGTCCCCAGCTAACTTCGTCGACGGATTTATTCAAATACGTGCGAACCGCTTCGGGATAAGCATTGACCGCAAAGTCCCGCCAACAATAGGGCGCGGCACGCTGGGGGTTGGTGGTCGCATAGAGGCCAAGCGTGGGCGTACCCATAGCATTCCCCATATGCGCCGGCCCCGTGTCGGGGGCAATGACCGCACGAGCATTGTCAATCAACGCCAGTACGCCTTTGAGCGACGTACCGCCGATAGCATTAATAACGCTATCCGGTTGGCATAGCGCCTCAATTTGATCGCCGATTTCTCGCTCTAATGAACTCCCCCCACCGGTCAACACGCTCTTCAGACCATGGTGTACCCAAGCATGTTCAATCACGCTGGCATAGCCTTCCACCGACCAATTGCGGAAATTGCGCAGCCGTGCGTTGCTGCAAGGATTAATGACCAGATATGGCGTATCGCCACTAACCCCTCGGGCTTCTTCATAGGCCAGCGGTGGTACGGCCAGATTCCATTCCAATCGATCGTCTTCTACGCCGAGCAAGCGAGCAAAGTCCATAAACGACTCCAACACATGGGCGTTTGGATGCGGCGCAAGCTGATGCTGTGTAAACCAGTGCTGAGCGTCTTTGGCACGCGACTTATCATAGCCCACTCGTACATTGGCCTTGAAGCCAAGCGAAAGCACGCTGGCGCGTATCGCTTGCTGCATGTGCAGCAGTACATCAAAGCGAGTGTCGGAAAGTTCTTTCCACAGGGCGCGCATGCCCGCAAGACCGGTGGACTTGTCATAGACAACAAACTCGACCCCAGAAAGCCCCGCCAGTAAACTGTGCTCCCCCTTGCCGATTATCCAGGTAATGCGAGCGTGCGGCCATTGGCGCTGTAACGCACGCACCGTGGGCACAAGATTGCACACATCTCCCAACGCGGAGAGGCGCAAAATGGCAATATGGTTAGGTTGAGCAGGCAGAGAGGGCTTCATGCGCTTAGCGGCACTCCGGCAAAGAAATTGGCTGATTTTACATGATGTAGACAGTTTAAGTGACGCTGCCACGTCACACCAACTGTCGCAACAACGATCGCAACATGGATCTCAACATCAATCACAACAACAGTCTCAAGGGCAGTCACACCCACTTCATCCTGAGCTTTTTTATCAGGCATATTGGCGTGAGCGTAATTTAATCGTCGGGGAAGCACCAGGAAGAGGTAGCAGTTTCTTCTTAAAGGCCAGTGATTCAGAGCAGTGGGTATTGCGCCCTTATCGCCGCGGCGGATTGATCGCCAAGCTAAGCGAGAAACGCTACCTGTGGCTAGGTGAAGAGCGCACCCGCGCGTTTCACGAGCTGCGCTTAAACGCTGAGCTGTATGACCTGGGACTGCCAGTGCCGCGCCCCGTTGCCTGCTGTGTTATGCGTTACGGCCCTACGTATGAAGCAGCGCTTATCACCGTTAGGATTCCAGGCGCTCAGGCGCTGGCTAGCTTATTAGCGGCAGGGGAAGCAGATGAGGCGTTACTTCAGCGCGTTGGCGCAATGATCAAACGCTTCCATCAAGCAGGCCTTGATCATGTTGATCTAAATGCGCGCAATATTTTGGTCGACCCCCATGGCGAGCCCTGGCTGATTGATCTGGACCGCTGCCGTCTACGACTACCAGGCAAGTGGCAGGAACACAATGTAAACCGCCTAGCAAGGTCGCTAAAAAAATTCCATTGCCATTATGCGCTGCCCGCCATATTAAAAGGTTATAGCCGTTAACCTTTATTTTTCAGCGCTAGCATCACACGCGAGGATTTTCGATACACACTCTATTAGTTCGTTCGGAGTAATTGATGAAAGGTCTGTTTGTGATGAAACATAACTACTATTATCTCTCTCAAGAAACCACTCGGGTAAATATTCTTTAAAAACAACAACTTGATTAACACCCGCTATATGAGCAACGTGCGAGGGGCCACAATCGTTACTGATAAATATTTTGCAACTATTTATCAATCTAAAAAGAGTAGTTACATCAGGACTATGCATAACAGAAAATCCTTCTTTCTCAAGGATGCTCTTTTCCTCTTCTTCTTTAGGCCCTGTGAGGAAAACAATTTTTTCTGATCTTAACTCAGAAATTTTTCTTGCTAGCTGAATATAATTAGCAAGTGACCATTTTTTTTCTTCTCCCCCAGCACCGGGAGCAAGTACAATTTTATTGTTTAACACTTCATCAGATTCAATCTGTTTTTTCAAACAGGGAGTAATATCTAATGTTGATGATACTCCTAGAAGGGACAAGAAAAGGTCTGCTCTGTAGGTAGTTACATCAAGAGGTAGCGAGTGTGTATAAAACGCTCCAAATTTTTTAAATCCTATTCTATGAGGAATTCGCAGCTTCAACATTTGAAGTGAGGTCCCTATACTAGAGGGACGCAAGTTAAAACCAATATCGAAATTATATTTCCTACTTAAGCTGGTGGTGCTAAAGCCGTCAATCACTTCAAGCTCGTTTAAAAAACCTGCTTCAACTAGGAAGTCTGCCCCTGAATTTTTAGAGATACCCACCAATTTAGCATTTGGATACCTTTCCTTAACAGCGACTAAAAAAGGAATATGAACTACATATGCACCAAAAAAAGGCCTATTATGTAAAAATATAGCGATGCATTTAACTTTCGAAAAGTCGTTCATTTAAAAACAATTCCTTTATAGACATCGAGATAACTTTCAGCCATTCTTTCTTTACTATAAATCTCTAAAAGAAGGCGTGCATCCTCAACAGCAGACTCTCTCATCGGTTTGTTTTTTGCTAGTTTAATTATCCAGTCCTCGACTTCCTCACTACTTCCTGGAGTTACTAAAAAACCTGTCTCACCATGCTTAATTAAATCAGGAATGCCGCCAACATTACTAGCAACAATAGGCACGTTTGCATCCATAACATCTAGAAGGACTGACCCTAGCCCCTCATTGCGAGATGGAAAAACAAACAGATCCAGCGCTGGAATAAAATCACCAATATTAGGCTTAAAGCCAGCCCATACGACATTTTTTAAGTGACTGCTTTCCAAGCGAAGCTCATCCTCATCTTCACCTCGGCCAAAAAAAACGCACAGCACTTCAGGATAGCTATGCTGTAATCGCGCTGCGGCCTCAAGCAATATCCGCTGACCTTTGTGACGATCAACTAGCGCACCAATATGGCCGACAATAAAGCGACCTGGATAGCTAGCACGAAAACCAGCAGCGACTTGGGCGTCCGCGGTAAATCCCGTCATCGCACTAGGAATCGTCAATACTTCACTCTTACTCCAGTGTGATAGCTGTTGTCGAATAATCGATGAAATAGCGACACAGCGATCTGCATCACGATAGAACAGTCGATTCACCCATTTATCTTTAATGGGTGTATCCACTCGGCGAGTCACCACATAGGGTGTACCGTATATACGCTTATGCAACCAAGCCCAGTGCACCGCTTTAGCTTCATGAGCATGCACTATTGATGCGCGGCCAGCTTGCCTATGCCCAGCAATCTGCTGGTTAGCATCCACGAACCTTAAGTTCTCAATGCATTGAAGCTCATTACGCAATGGAGAATCTTGTCTGCATACCAGCGTTTGCTGGCCTACATGCCGTTGCAAGGCTTGAATTAGCAGCGCTGTCTGGCGTTCTCCACCGCGAAAACCTTTGGCAAGGTTAACGTGAATAATATGCAAATTGCCCTCATACAAATCGTTGCCATCACCCTGGTATAGTACTGTATCTACCAATCACCAGAGCAGGGTGTGAATAAATGTCTATGGATGTGAGCGTCGTTATCATTACTCGCAATGCGGCCGCGACACTTAGCCGAACACTAGACGCCTTGACGTGCTATGACGATGTCGTGGTATATGACAACGGCTCCACAGACGACACATGTAGCATTGTACAAGCCTACTCCAATACAACATTACACCATGGTGAATTTTTAGGCTTTGGCCCTACCAAGCGTGCTGCCGTATCGTTAGCAAAATATGACTGGATCTTCTCAATAGATGCTGACGAAGCGCCAACAAAAGAGCTTAACGCTGCGATTAATGACTGGGTAGCCACTGCAACACCTCAGCAAGCTGGCAAAATATTGCGCGAAAACTGGATGCTGGGTAAACCCGTTCGCCACTCTGGCTGGGGAAATGACTGGTTAATTCGACTGTTTAACCGTAACACAGGTAACTTTAATGATGCCGCTGTTCATGAGTCAGTGAGCTTAGCAAAAAATACAGAAGTTTCTCGGCTTAATGGAAAAATTGAACACCTTGCCGTTAACGACCTCGCTCAGTTCCTTGATAAGATAAATCGCTATTCAGACCTTCGCGCATCATCCAAAAAACTCAAGCACTATCCTTTTGCGCTGATATTTCTCAAAGCACTTTACGCATTTATACGCACTTATTTTTTCCGCCTCGGCATACTGGATGGCTGGCGTGGGCTGACTATATCTGTGGCTAATGCAAATGGCGTTTTTTGGAAATATGCCAAAAATAATGCTAATAACCGCCTATAATACGCTGTAAATTTTCTATTACGACGTGTTGATATCACTAAAGATATCTCTACTACCGGGCAGTCTCTCACCTGATCTTGTGATCAATATGCGTCCGTATTTCTTTACTCTATCAACACTCGTTTCGGGAGACGCATGCCAGCACTAAGGTCACTCAAACTTACTCCATGGCTGCCACTGCTCGTGATCGGCATCTGTCTTGGCTATGCCCTCACCGTGCTTACTCGGCTACCTTGGTGGACACTATTTTTCACAGCCGCCGTGTGGCTAGGTTGTGGTATCAAGTTGCGCTGGGGAGCACCGCAAAACGCCCGCTACCGCCCGATGTGGCCTTGGTCGCTGGCACCGCTCAGCTTACTAGGCATTTATGTCTACTTAGCCGATAGCTTTGGCAACGTTGATTTAGGTGCGGTGTTTTTCCACCTTCAGGCGGGCATGGCCGAACATGGCGGTGCTGAAAAAATGATCACTGCCGTTATTTACACAGTGAGCGTCATCGCAGTGCTGGCATCCGTTACCTGGATCACTCGGCATGATCAGCGATGGCGGCTCACTGATCGCTTCGTTGCCCTCCTCTTATTGGCCGCAAATCCAATGCTTTACGGCTTAGGGCAGCGCAGCGCAGCCATCGTAACGGATGATGGTGCTTGGCTAGATCGCCGTTACGTGCCGCCGCCTACGGTCACTCAAGCTAATGCTAATGCGCCAAACCTGCTGGTCATGTACCTGGAAAGCATTGAGCGTACGTATAGCAATGAACTATTTGGTGATGCTTATGCTGACTTAACCGCGTTAGGCGAACGCGGGCTGGTCTTTGAAGGTATTCAACAAATGGAAAACACCGGCTGGACCATGGCGGGCATGATTGCTAGCCAGTGTGGCGTGCCGCTGATGCCTGCGGGACTTTTGCACGACAGCCAGTTCGAGCCGCTTTCCAAAGTAGTTCCCGGCGTCGATTGCCTGGGTGATGTGCTAGCGGCTCAAGGCTATCGACTTAGCTATTTGGGTGGAGCGAGTGCTCAATTTGCTGGTAAAGGGCTTTTCTATCGCGGCCATCAGTTTGATACGGTAAAGGGCAAGGAAGAGCTGTCAGCGGAACTCGAGGACCCAGAGTACCTAAATAGCTGGGGTCTATACGATGATACGCTTTACGATTTTACTGTGGATGAGATTCGTCGCTTAAGTGAGCAAGATGACGGCCCATGGGCAGTGGTGAATCTCAGCATTGCTGGTCACGCCCCTAATGGCTTTCCCTCCCAGACATGTATAGATCGTCAGGGCGAATTCGATGGTCAAGATATCTTATATTCGGTGAAATGTTCAGCAAGCCAGGCACGTGACCTTATTGAGCGTCTTGAACAAGAAGGCCTGCTCGAAAATACATTGGTTGTCGTGCTCAGCGACCACCTTACGATGCGAGTATCCGTTTGGGATCAGCTGACAACACTAGATCGAGACAATACGCTGATCATGCTGGGCGCAGACATCACGCCGTTGACGGTGCGTCGGGGAGCGACAATGTTAGACGTATTCCCGACTATTTTGGATGCTATGGATCTCCCCCTGAGCGGTAACCGTGCAGGGCTTGGAGCATCTCTACTTAGCAGTCAACCAACGCTGGTTGAAACGCATGGGCTTGAGGTGCTTAACGAGCGGCTCCGGGAAGAGACCGCATTACAGCACCGTCTTTGGGAAGGACTAACCCCTCAACGGCGCGCCCCCCAAACAAGCGCCGACCAACAGGTCATAGAAACGCCTGCTGATCAGGCTGATGAAGTCGAGATTATGCGCTAACGTTAGCGCCGTTAGCACGTTGACTATCGGCTCTCATCGCTCGATACACTTGCTCTACATCTAAATCATTCAGACAGTTGGTATGCCCCAGCGGGCAGGTACGCTTAAAGCAAGGTGAGCAGGAAAGCGCCAAATAGTGAATGGCAGCATTGTCGGTTAAGGGTGGGGTATATCTAGGCGATGAAGAGCCGTATAAAGCGTGAATACGCACGCCTACCGCGGCGGCAACGTGCATTAAGCCCGAATCGTTGGTAACCACCTGACGGCAGTCTGCCAACAGGTCTACCGCATCCGCCAATTGGGTTTTGCCGCATAAGTTATGCGCGTGGGGCAACCCTTTCACAATGCTTTCTCCAGCGGCATGATCTTTCGGCCCGCCAAGCACACGCACCTCAAACCCATCCTTAACCAGTTGCACTGCTAACGCATGGAAATAGTCTAACGGCCACTGTTTAGCGGGCCCGTACTCCGCTCCGGGCATCATACCGATAGCGGGACGTGACGATAGCGCGTGAGCAAGGCGTAAATTGACCAAATTATTTCGATCAATTGTTAAACGTGGTGTAGGGATCTCAAACTCGCCTTGGATAGCTTCTTCCAGTGGAAGGCCCAGCGAAACAAATCGCTTAACCGTTTGATCCAATACCTGCTTATCCAGCTTGCGGCGCTCTTTCAATAAGCCGTAACGGTGCTCACCTAAAAAGCCGATACGCTCGGGAATACGCGCCATAAAGGGAACTAGCGCCGCTTTCCAAGAGCGTGGCAGAACAATGGCACGATCAAAGCGTCCTCGTAAGCGGACAGCCAGCTCACGACGGCTGGCAAGACCAAATTCACCATGCCCCACTGCCAATGGAAGCACCTCGTCTACCTCAGGCATACGCTCTAGAATAGGTTGTGACCATTCAGGAGCGACCACCCCAAGGGTTGCCCCTGGGTGACGGTTTTTCAAGGTCATAAACAGGCTTTGCGCCATCACCATATCGCCGACCCACGAAGGGCCGACCACCAATATGCGCTTGGCAGAGTTAGCCATTTAGCCACTCCAAGTAGGCTTTCACACCCTGGGCAACGGTTTTGAACTCAACATCGCAACCAGAAGCACGCAGATTGCTGATATCTGCACGAGTGTAACTCTGATAGCGTCCTTTTAGTTCTTCAGGAAAAGGTATGTAGTCAATTTCACCCTGCCCATAAAAGCCAATGACAGCCTCACCAATAGCTTTGAATGGCTCTGCCCGACCGGTGCCCAGATTAAAAATACCGGACGCATGAGGATTATCTAAGAACCACAGATTGACATCGACCACATCGCCAACGAAAACGAAGTCGCGACTCTGCATGCCCGCCTCATAACCGCCGTACGCCCCAAACAGCTTTAACGTTTCACCATTGCGAATTTGTAAATGGTTATGGTAGGCCACACTCGCCATCTTGCCCTTATGTTGTTCACGGGGGCCATAAACATTGAAGTAGCGAAAGCCAACTACTTGTGTCGTCAACTCATCCCAGCGAGAGCGCACGTGCTGATCAAACAGCAGTTTAGAGTAGCCATAGACGTTGAGCGGCTTTTCGTGCTCAGGCGCCTCTTTAAACACCTCACTACCGCCATAAGTAGCTGCTGATGATGCGTATAAAAATGGAATGCCTAACGCTTCACAGTAGTTAAGCAGCACTTTTGAGTACTCGAAGTTATTCTCCATCATGTAGTGCCCATCCCACTCCGTCGTATCGGAGCACGCACCCTCATGGAAAATAGCATCAATGGTCGGCAAATCGACTGACTCACCTCGCAATGCAGCTTTAATTCGCGCTAGAAAATCATCTTTATCCAGATAATCTGCCAGCGTGCAGTCAGCTAAATTGACGAACTTAGTGCCGTCACGTAGGTCATCAACCACCATCACATCATCGCGGCCACGAGCGTTCAGCGCTTTGACAATATTGGCGCCGATAAAACCGGCCCCGCCTGTTACAACGATCATCTCGTTCTCCTTACCAAAAGCGGCTCTGTTGGCTAACGTGCCTATAACCTATCTCTCTGTGATTGTATACTTGACGGCCTATGAATTCATGGCCAACGGTGCTTTCCGCGATGAGTGTCTCGACAAACCAATCGACACCCGATGTGTCGACCTTTCAAGGCTTGATCCTTGCTCTGCAACAATACTGGGCAGAACAGGGCTGTGTCATTCTCCAACCTCTCGATATGGAAGTCGGCGCGGGCACCTTCCACCCTGCCACCTTCCTACGAGCAATTGGTCCAGAAACCTGGAACGCGGCCTATGTGCAGCCTTCCCGTCGTCCGACAGACGGCCGCTACGGTGAAAACCCCAACCGCCTACAGCACTATTACCAGTTTCAGGTGGTTATGAAACCATCGCCCAGCAATCTGCAGGATCTCTATTTAGGCTCATTAAAGCGCCTGGGGCTCGATCCTCTCGTCCATGACGTGCGCTTCGTGGAAGATAACTGGGAATCCCCTACCCTGGGTGCCTGGGGCCTTGGTTGGGAAGTATGGCTCAACGGCATGGAAGTCACGCAGTTTACTTATTTCCAGCAGGCAGGCGGCATTGAATGTTACCCCGTTACTGGCGAGCTCACCTACGGGCTTGAGCGTCTCGCCATGTACCTGCAAAACGTCGATAGCGTATATGACCTGGTATGGGCCATCGCCCCCGACGGCAGCAAGGTCAGCTATGGAGATGTTTATCTTCAGAATGAGCGTGAACAGTCGGCGTATAATTTTGAGCATGCTGATGTTGAGCAGCTATTTGCCGCCTTTGACCACCAGGAAAAAGAGTGCAGCAAGCTCCTGGTAGCCAATCTGCCGCTGCCTGCCTACGAGCAAGTTCTGAAAGCGTCCCATACGTTTAATCTGTTAGATGCTCGTCATGCGATTTCCGTGACCGAACGTCAACGTTTCATTCTGCGCGTTCGCACCATGGCACGAAATGTTGCTACCGCCTATTTTGAGTCTCGCAAAGCAGAAGGATTCCCAATGGCGCCCGAAGCCCTACGCCGCGAACTGTTACAAGAACCACTCGCTGACCAGGGAGACGCATAATGGCTGTTGATACACTTCTATTAGAACTAGGTGCCGAAGAGCTTCCTCCCGCTGCGCTAGATACTCTTTCCGATGCATTTGCTGCCGGCATCGAAAAAGGCCTGCAAGAAGCCGAGTTCTCTTTCCAAAGCATCGCCGCTTACGCAACGCCTCGCCGTTTAGCAGTACAGGTTACCGGGCTTGCAGACAAGCAGCCTGACCGTGAGGTTGAGCGTCGTGGTCCTGCTCTAGCCGCTGCATTCAAAGACGGTGTGCCCACCAAAGCAGCCGAAGGTTTCGCGCGCTCTTGCGGCGTCAGCGTTGATGAGCTGATTCATTTAGAAACCGATAAAGGTACTTGGCTTGGTTTCCGCGAACAGCAGCAAGGCGAGACTGTACAAGCGCTGCTGCCAGAGATGATTGGCAAAACGCTACAGTCACTACCAGTGCCTAAAAATATGCGCTGGGGATCGTCACGCGTTGAGTTTTCCCGACCTGTTCACTGGCTGGTTGCCCTGTATGGTAGCGACGTCATTGCCGCAGAAGCGCTTGGCCTTCAGGCTAGCCGTACGACCTTTGGCCACCGCTTCCATGCGCCAGATGCCATACAGCTTCAACATGCCGATGACTACCTAGCCGTACTGGAAAATGCCTACGTCCTAGCCGATCGCCAGCGGCGCCGCGAACGCATCCGTGAACAGGTATTAGCGGAAGCTGAGGTTCAAGAAGCCAGTGCTGTCATCGACGAAGAGCTGTTAGTAGAAGTCAGCGGGTTGGTCGAGTGGCCAGTCGCATTAACCGGCAGCTTCGATGAACGCTTTTTGGAAGTGCCCGCCGAGTGCTTGATCTCGTCCATGAAGGCTAACCAAAAGTACTTTCACCTATTGGATGACCAAGGCAAGCTGAAACCGCTGTTCATTACTATTTCGAACATCGACAGCACTGATCCGCAACAGGTGATTTCCGGCAATGAAAAGGTCATTCGCCCACGCCTGGCCGACGCGGCCTTCTTCTACGAAACTGACCGGAAACGTACTCTTGCCTCACGTATTCCTCAGTTGGAAAGCGTGGTATTCCAACAACAGTTAGGTACGTTGGCTGACAAGGCGCGTCGCAGCACCGCCGTAGCGACCTATATTGCCGAGCACATTAATGCAGATGTGAGCCATGCCCAGCGCGCAGTGGCACTTGCCAAGTGTGATCTGGTCACCGAGATGGTACTCGAATTCCCAGAGCTTCAGGGCATCATGGGCCGCTATTATGCCGACCAGGATGGTGAGCCAGCTGACGTTGCCCAGGCATTAGAAGAGCAGTACCTGCCCCGCTTTGCCAATGACGACATTCCACAAAGCCTTGTAGGCCAAGCGCTCGCATTGGCTGACCGTCTAGATACCCTGGTGGGTATCTTTGGCATTGGCCAACGCCCAACCGGCGCAAAGGATCCGTTTGCTCTGCGCCGTGCTTCTATTGGTGTGTTAAACATTCTGGTTAAAGGTCAGCTTAATTTAGACCTTCGTGAGTTGCTCAGCGTAGCCGCTGAACAGCACCAAGGCCTGCCCAAGGCAGAAGGCTTGGTAGAAGACGTCTTGACCTACATGCTAGACCGCTTCCGCGCCTGGGGCCAAGAAGAAGGCATTAGTGCTGAAATGTACTTGGCAGTACGCGCTCGTCCAGTAACTAAACCGCTGGATTTTGCTCGCCGCTTACGTGCCGTGAAAGCCTTTGCTCAACGGGAAGAAGCCGCTGCTTTGGCTGCCGCGAACAAGCGGGTTTCTAATATCCTCAGCAAGCAAGAACACAATGGTAGTACCCAGGTTGATCAGAGTCTGCTTCAGGAGGACGCGGAGAAGACGTTGTTCAATGCAGTAGCGGCCAGTCAGCAACAAGTGGCTCCGCTATTTTCAGCTGGCGACTACCAGCAGGCACTAGACGCGCTGGCAACGCTACGTGAACCTGTCGATGCCTTTTTCGATCAGGTAATGGTCATGGCCGATGACAATGCTGTTCGCCATAACCGCTTAGCACTGCTTGCCAGCCTGCAAGCACTATTCCTCGAGGTGGCGGATATTTCTCAGCTACCGCAATAAGTACCGGCACCGCTATCGGTTCGCCCAGGTAATAACACAGCCCGGCTCTCGTAAGCCGGGCTTTTTTCGCCCACCCTATTTGTCTAGCCTCTCCCGATCAGACTAAACTCGGTGTTACGCCGACTATGTGTTTCACGTGAAACACTGGCCATGACTATGTACTCATTACTCGATAAGAATACAGAGATGTGCGAATAAGGAACTTTATGATCTCGGCCAACCAACTGGTGATACTAGATCGTGATGGGGTCATTAATCACGATTCCGATGCTTATATTAAATCACTAGAAGAATGGATCCCCTACCCTTCCGCAATCGATGCCATTGTTCAACTCAACAAGGCGGGGTATAGCGTGGCAATAGCGACCAATCAGTCGGGTATTGCACGGGGCTATTACGATGAGGAAACACTCCATTCAATGCATGAGCGCTTAACGGAACTGGTTGAGGCGAAAGGTGGACGTATTGCCCACATCGCTTACTGCCCTCACGGCCCCGATGATCAATGCGCTTGCCGAAAACCCTTACCAGGATTGCTTTTGCAAATTCAGCAGCAATTAGCAATGGAGAGCCTCGCTGGCAGCTGGATGGTCGGCGACAGCCTACGAGATCTTGAAGCGGGTGAATCAGTAGGATGTCACTCAGTACTGGTTCGAACAGGCAAAGGAGAGCAAACGCTAGCTAATCATACTAATCTTGAAAGCACGCTTATTTTTCCAGATCTAGCAGCATTTACGGATTGGCTATGCCAACAGCAGTAATAGGGTTTCTTCCTTCCGCTCTTTCCGCTCTTTCCTCCCTATCTATCTAGCCACGTAAAAAAACGCCGCGCCCATTTAATTCAGGCGCGGCGTTATATTTTTCATCTAACTGAGTTCATTAGTGCCTAGTTCGGTGCGTAGTGCCCGCACTGTTTCACGTGAAACACACTGATAAACACATCACACATCGAGATTAGCAACGAGCGCATTCGTCTCGATAAAATCACGGCGAGGCTCAACTTCATCCCCCATTAAGGTGTTGAACATCATATCAGCTGCAACCGCATCCTCAATGGTTACTCGCAGCATACGACGGCTATCAGGGTCCATGGTGGTTTCCCACAGCTGATCAGGGTTCATTTCCCCCAGGCCTTTATAACGCTGGAAAGAGAGCCCGCGCTGCCCCTCTTGCATCAACCAAGCCAGCACTTCCGAGAAGTGCGTTACCGGCTTCTGACGCTCGCCACGAGCAATATAAGCACCTTCTTCAAGTAACCCGTTTAACGTCTCACCAAGGCCCGTAATGGCTCGATAATCCGTGCTCTCAAAGAAGTCCAGCCCCCACACATACTCCGTTGTAACTCCGTGGGCAATCAAAGACACCGCTGGCAAGTGCAAACCGCGCTCGCTATCTTCATGCAGATAGAACTGGTAACGCGGTCCGCCTTCATAGGCCACCATGTCATCCATTGCTTTCTGTAACTCAGCAATCCAATTTTCCATGGTGACACGGTCTTTGAGACTGACTTCACCCTGAAGCGCCGTTGCATACACAGCCTGCTTAAGCACGGCAATGGGATAGACACGTGCAAGGCGGTCAATTCGCTTCATCACATTTCGGTACTGAGTAACCAGCGCCTCTAGTTGCGAACCGGTGATGCCAGGTGCATCAGCATTAACATGTAGCCCTGCCCCATCCAATGCGGTGGTGGTCAGGTAGTCGGTCATTGCTTGCTCATCTTTCAGGTAGAGCTCTTGCTTACCCCGCTTAATTTTATAAAGTGGGGGTTGAGCAATAAAGATGTGACCACGCTCAATCAACTCCGGCATCTGACGGAAAAAGAACGTTAGCAATAACGTGCGGATATGCGAACCGTCAACGTCAGCATCCGTCATAATAATGACCGAATGGTAACGTAGCTTATCTGGGTTAAACTCTTCGCGACCGATACCACAGCCTAGCGCTGTAATCAGCGTGCCGACTTCTGCTGATGACAGCATCTTATCGAAGCGCGCTTTTTCAACGTTTAGTATCTTACCTTTCAGCGGCAAAATTGCCTGAGTACGACGGTCACGCCCCTGTTTAGCACTGCCACCAGCCGAGTCACCCTCCACCAGATAAAGTTCTGATTGGCTGGGGTCTTTCTCTTGGCAGTCGGCAAGTTTTCCAGGTAGTCCGGCAATATCGAGCGCGCCCTTACGGCGAGTCATATCCCGTGCTTTACGAGCGGCTTCTCGCGCCCGTGCAGCATCTAGCATCTTGTTAACGATCGATTTAGCCTCGTTAGGCTTCTCGATCAGATAGTCAGCAAATAGCCGCCCCATTTCTTGCTCAACCGCCGTTTTAACTTCGCTGGAAACCAGCTTATCTTTAGTTTGTGACGAGAACTTAGGGTCGGGGACTTTAACAGAGATGATAGCGGTCAAGCCTTCGCGAGCATCGTCGCCCGAGGTATTGACCTTCGATTTTTTCAGTAACCCCTGAGCTTCGATGTAGTGGTTAAGCGTGCGCGTAAGCGCGGCACGAAAGCCCGCCAAGTGGGTTCCACCATCTCGCTGAGGAATATTATTGGTGTAGCAGAAAATATTTTCCGTGAAGGCCTCGCTCCACTGCATCGCCACTTCTACTTCAACACCATCTTCTCGCACAGCATTAAAGTGAAAAACAGGATTCAGAACTGTTTTATTTTTATTCAGATGGTCAACAAATGCTTTCAAACCACCTTCATAATGAAACAGCTCCTCTTTGCCGCTACGCTCATCCATTAAACGGATAGCAACGCCTGAGTTCAAAAATGAAAGTTCACGCAGGCGTTTAGCGAGAATATCGTAGTGAAACTCGATATTCGCAAACGTATTCGGTGACGGACGAAAATGTACACGAGTGCCACTTTTTTCCGTTTTACCGACAATACCTAATGGCGCTTGAGGTACACCGTGTTGGTAGACTTGCTCAAATACTTCCCCTTGACGCCAGATGGTTAGCCGCAGCTCTTCTGAAAGCGCGTTAACAACCGACACCCCTACACCGTGTAGGCCGCCAGATACTTTATATGAGTTATCATCGAATTTTCCGCCAGCGTGCAGCACCGTCATGATAACTTCTGCTGCTGAGACGCCTTCGCCTTCATGTAACTCAGTGGGAATACCACGGCCATTATCACTCACCGTTACTGATTCATCCGGGTGGATAACCACACGAATTTCACTACAGTGACCTGCCAGAGCTTCATCGATGGAGTTATCCACCAGCTCGAAAACCATGTGGTGCAACCCGGTGCCGTCGTCGGTATCGCCGATATACATGCCTGGGCGCTTGCGTACTGCGTCTAGCCCTTTGAGCACCTTAATGCTTGATGAATCGTAAGCCTGCTCGCTCATTGACCACTCCGTCGTGAAGTCTGTCTCGTTCCGTGTCGTCTACCCGCCCGGCAGTAATTGGCTTAACCCTAAATTGGACTGTTTCACGTGAAACATCCCAACATCTGTTGAGGGTTTCCATATACCACGAAGCGCGGAGGGTTCGACGCTTGTAATAAATGCCTGACACTGCATTTTTTCGAGCAAACTACAGAACCGACCTTGGTGCGTGCTATCTAGCTCCGCGGGTAAATCGTCGATTAAGTAAATGCAGTGTCGTTGTGTGGTACTTTCCAGAAGCCGCCCCTGGGCAAGCTTTAATGCACTAACCACCAGCTTTTGCTGGCCTCTGGAAAGGACTTCAACAGCAGGCTGCTTGTTTAACCTGATTCGCAAGTCTGCTCGCTGTGGCCCCTGTTGGGTAAAACCCATCTGCTGATCCGCTTGGCGGCTATCCTGCAAAACATCCGCGAGATCGCGCTGCTTATCCCAGCCTCTTGCATAACGAAGCGTTAAACCGGGTAGAGAGATCAGTTCTTTTAAGGTCTCGTCGAATACCGGTAAGAACTCGCTGAACCATGCCTGCCGGAGTGCGTCCATCTGCTCCCCCCAGGTAGCTAACTCATACTCCCATACCGCTATTTCGCTTGGGACTATTCTACCACGCCTAAGGAGTGCATTCCGATGTTTCACCGCGCGACGCGTTCGTCTCCATGCGTCGAGGAAGGAGTGTTTCACGTGAAACACTCCCCAATCCAAAAACTCTCTGCGGCCCGCAGGCGATCCTTCGAGAAGGCGAAAGGCATCTGGATTTATGAGTTGCAACGGCATAGCTTCGACCAGCTCGGCCAAGCGGACGCCTTTCTCTCCACGCAAACGTAGCTCTAGCTCGCGCTGAGCGCGCATCCTCCTCACACCAAGCGTAACCTCTGGATCTCCCGCTAAACGCCCGTAGAGCGTCATATAGGGCGCCTCAGACTGTATAGCATGTTTAAGCTGCCGAGTCCGAAAAGAGCGCCCCATTCCTAAAATATGAATACCTTCCAGCAGGCTAGTTTTACCACTGCCATTAACGCCGTATATCACATTAATACGGGAGGCAGGGCACATCTCAACTGGCGCTAAATTACGCAGTCCCTGAAGATTTAATCGAGACACACTCATTAACAACTGCCAGCGAATAAGAGCATAAAACCTGCCATCCTTTAAAACGCGAAAACGGCGCTTCTGCCATCAGAAGCGCCGCCCTCTTTAACCACTTATCGCAGTTATAGCCGCATCGGCATAACAACATAAAGCGCATCACCACCGCCTGGCTCCTCTAACAGCGCACTGCTATTGGGATCTGCCAGCGTCATCTGTACCCGTTCTTCATTCAGTACCGAAAGCACGTCTACCAAGTAACCTACGTTAAAGCCAACCTCCATAGCACCGCCATTATACTCAACGGCCACATTCTCTTCGGCTTCTTCCTGTTCAGGGTTATTGGCCATCACTTTAAGGTTGTTTTCCTCAAGGTACAGCCGCACACCACGATATTTCTCATTCGAGAGAATAGCAGTACGTGAAAGCACCTGGCGCAATTCAGCACGCTCAGCGATTAATACTTTATCGCCATTGCGCGGCACTACGCGCTCGTAGTCAGGAAATTTTCCGTCAATCAACTTAGAAGTAAACGTAAAGTCACCGGTATGAGCACGGACATGGGTCGAGCCCAGAGTAAGGCTTACCGGCTCATCACTATCGTCCAACAAGCGAGAAAGCTCTAGGATACCCTTACGCGGTACGATTAGCTTTTGCGCTTGGTCAACAACACAATCGATAGGCCGTGAGCACATAGCTAAGCGGTGCCCATCAGTGGCAACGGTGCGCAGCAAATTACTTTGAATTTCGATTAGCATGCCGTTCAGATAATAACGTACATCCTGCTGAGCCATTGCAAAAGACGTTGACTCAATCAGGTGCTTCAATGTCCCTCTGGGCACACTAAGTTCCTGACTACCATCAGCATCTTCAATATTTGGAAATTCTGCAACGGGCAGCGTTGACAGCGTAAAGCGCGAACGACCACTACGCAGTACGGCACGCCCCTCTTCTACCGCCAGCTGAATCTCAGACTGATCTGGCAACGATTTACAGATATCCATTAGCTTACGAGCAGGAACCGTGGCTGCGCCCTGTTGATCAACTTGGCTCGCCACAGTACGGCCTACTAGCTCTACTTCTAGATCGGTACCGGTTAATGCTACCTGATCCCCTTCTACCTGGATCAGTACATTAGAAAGTACTGGTAGCGTTTGGCGCCGTTCGACTACGCCCGCCACCAGAGTCAGCGGGCGAAGCAGCGCCTCTCGGGAAATAGTAAATTTCATCGGTACTCCGGTTTCTATCCTGAAAGGCCCACAGCGCAGGCCCAAACGATAACGGTTAACTAGTTAGCAGGCGAAGAAGATTCTTGTAATCTTCACGAATATCCGCATTTTCCTCTTGCAGCGCTTTTACCTTCCGGCAAGCGTGCAACACGGTCGTGTGATCACGGCCACCAAAGGCATCACCTATTTCCGGCAAGCTGTGATTTGTTAGCTCTTTCGCTAGCGCCATAGCAACTTGCCTTGGCCGTGCGACGGAACGAGAGCGACGCTTAGAAAGCAGATCGGCAACTTTAATTTTGTAATATTCGGCAACCGTTCGTTGAATATTATCAACACCTACCTGTTTATCTTGAAGCGCTAACAGGTCTTTAAGCGATTCGCGAATAAATTCCTGGGTAATGGTTTTCCCCATGAAATGCGAATCTGCAATCACCTTTTTCAACGCACCTTCAAGCTCGCGGACGTTTGAGCGAATCTTTTGAGCAATAAAGAAGGCAGAGTCGTGCGGGAGATCAACTTTCGCCTGATCGGCTTTTTTCATTAAAATCGCTACACGGGTTTCAAGCTCTGGCGGCTCAATAGCCACAGTCAGCCCCCAGCCAAAGCGAGATTTCAGACGCTCCTCTACACCACTAATCTCTTTTGGGTAGCGGTCAGAGGTAAGTATCATTTGCTGTCCACCCTCTAATAATGCATTAAAGGTGTGGAAGAACTCTTCCTGGGAACGCTCTTTTCCAGCAAAAAACTGAATATCATCAATAAGTAGTGCATCAACGCTGCGATAGAAACGCTTGAAATCGTTAATCGCATTTAACTGCAGTGCTTTCACCATATCCGCGACAAAGCGCTCAGAGTGTAGATACACCACTCGGGCATTTTCACGCCGGCCAGCCAGGGCATTACCGACAGCGTGCATCAAGTGTGTTTTACCTAAACCAACGCCACCGTATAAAAACAGTGGGTTATAGGCTCCGCCAGGATTTTCAGATACCTGACGAGATGCCGCACGAGCGAGCTGGTTCGATTTACCTTCAACAAAAGTATCGAAGGTAAAATTAGGGTTTAGCCCGCTGCCATGTTTTAGGCTGCCTTCAACCTGTACCTGGCGCTCATTACCTCGCCGACTTGGTGACTCCTCCCGTAGCTGATCAATTTCTCGCTCATCGGCAAGATCCCCTCTTGGCGGCGTATGAACCGCAGGCGATGCTTGCCTTGAGGGAGATGCTGAGACGGGATTACCCAAGTCTCTTGGCTGCGGGGCAGGTGCTGCCACACGGCGGCTACCTACTGTCAAACTGACTTTAGGAGGCTTGGATGGCGCAAGCTCGCGCATCAGTTCGCTGATACGCTTTGAATACTTATCACTCACCCAGTCGCGCACAAAGCGATTCGGCGCCAACAAGCGTAGCTCATTGGTCTCTCCTTCTTCTGCCTGCAGCGGACGTATCCAGGTATTGAACTGCTGTGAATTCAGTTCGTCCTGCAGGTAGTCCAGGCACTGTTGCCAAAGCGCGAGTGACACTCATCTCACCATCGGTTGAAAACGGCCGACCATTGTAGCGCCCAACGGACCGGTTATCCACACGCACTAATGCCTCTTTTTGCCTTGTGGACAACTATTCATAAGGCATAGGGAAAAGCTGGGAATCGATCAGGGACAAAGCTGTTTTGATGTATTCTATAACCTGTTGAACACACCTAATTAACAGTTTATTTAAGGCTTATCCGAAGGTTATGCACAGATTTTTTATTTTTTTAAGCTGTTGATAAAAATCATCTAAAACAACTTATCCACAATAAGTATCCCCACTATTAATAACAGTAGGTTTTAAATAACCTCATTAGTAATAATAGTGTCATGACAAGAAGCCACGATGGCGATGTGCACAGGGCCTCCATTGCCTTTTTAACGCTTTTTGTGCAAGGAAAAATTGCACCGGACGCGGGAAGTCTCTACAATTTCCGGTCTTGAATTGAAACTCCCCGGCTAGTTTCCTCACTGGACCGGGTCTTTTGGAATTCACTTTCCGTCCTAAACCACGTGGGAATAACGAGTTATGAAACGCACTTTTCAACCCAGCGTTCTCAAGCGCAAGCGCGCGCATGGCTTCCGTGCTCGTATGGCAACCAAAAACGGCCGTGCCGTTATCGCACGCCGCCGCGCCAAAGGCCGCAAGCGTCTGAGCGCCTGATCTCGGATTGCGTGTGCCGCATCAAGGCTTTCCCCGGTGCTTACGTTTGCTAAACGCTGGGGATTTTAGTCACGTGTTCGAACAAGCAGACCTGAAGGTTCATGGCAAAGGTATGATGGCGTTAGCGCGTTTGAGTACCCGGGGGCATCCCCGCATTGGACTGGTGGTCAGCAAAAAGAATGTGAAGCTCGCTGTTGATCGCAACCGCTTTAAGCGACTCGTGAGAGAATCTGTTCGCCTCCGCCAAGATCACTTACCCTCTGTGGATATCGTGATACTGGCAAAGCGCGGTGTTCAAGATATTGATAACGAGACGCTGAATCGCCAGCTAAATGGCATGTGGAAACGGCTTCAGCGCGACGCACAGGCGGTGTCTGTATCACTCCCGCCTAATGGCGTAACACGTGACGCTTGACGACACACCTCGCCGCTCGACCTCGGCCTGCCGTCTGGCAGGCTTTCGTGTGTCATGGGTCGAGTAAATGACACTGCGCCATTAGCATGTTCACCACCCATCGGGCAGAACCCTCATGGACGTAAAACGACTTTTATTACTGATTCCACTGGCAGTACTTGCCTACCTATTGGTTGTACAGTGGAATCAGGATTATGGGCAAATAAGCGTCGATTCGACGCCTGAAATTACCCAAAACAGCAACGACTCATCCGCCAACAATGTTGGCAGTGATGATTTATCGGTTCCCAGTTCGTCGGCTCCCCAAAATGCCATTAGTGAAGGCATGCCGGGAGAAGCAGAAAGTAACTCGTCTAGCCGAGACTTTATTGCTGTCACTACCGACGTTCTCGACGTACGTATTGACCCACATGGTGGCGATATCGTGTACGCCGCCCTACCCCAGCATAAGCTAACGCAGGATTCAGATCGTAACTACGTGTTGCTTTCTGACAACTCAACGCGTAGCTACGTCGCTCGTTCGGGTCTTCAACTGGACGGCCAGGCTAGCCGCATTGCTTTCACGCCCGAGCGTACAGAGTACCGCTTAGGAAACGATGAAGAGCAGCTAAGTGTTGATTTAACAGCGGAAGTTAACGGCGTTGAGGTTATTAAGCGATTGACGTTTAAGCGCGGCGACTACGCGGTTAACGTTAGTTACTATTTAGCCAACAACACCGAGTCACCGATTAGCGCACGCTTTATCGGTCAACTGGCGCGCGATAATAGCCCAGACCCCTCAAGTGGCGTCTCTATGGGTATGAAATCGTATCTAGGTGCAGCCTACTCTACCCCTGATGCGCGCTACGAAAAAATCGACTTCGACGATATTCAAAGCCATAACTTTGAAAATCGTGAGGCGCAGGGTGGCTGGATTGCGATGATCCAACACTACTTCGTATCTGCCTGGGCGCCGGCGCAAAACCAGCAAAACCTCTACTATGTCACTACCGATTCACGGGATCGTAATGTCGTAGCGTTTGCTGGCCCCACGAGCAGTGTGGCCGCTGACGGCGAGGCAACGCTAAGTGCAACGCTGTACATGGGACCCAAGGTTCAAGACTATCTTGAACAAGTCGCTCCCAATCTACGCTTAACCGTCGATTACGGTTGGCTGTGGTTTATCGCTAACCCGCTGTTCTGGTTACTGGATAAGATCCACGACATCGTTGGCAACTGGGGCTGGTCAATTGTACTGCTGACCGTACTCGTGAAACTGGTGCTGTTCCCGCTATCCGCCAAAGCCTACAAGTCAATGGCGCGTATGCGTAAACTTGGCCCGGAAATGCAGCGTCTCAAAGAGATGTATGGCGATGATCGCCAGAAAATGTCTCAAGAGATGATGAAGTTCTACCAGAAAGAGAAGATCAATCCTCTGGGTGGTTGTTTGCCGATTCTGGTGCAAATGCCGGTATTTATCGCCCTGTACTGGATGTTGCTTGAGTCCGTTGAGCTGCGCCATGCGCCGTTTATGTTCTGGATTCAGGATCTCTCGGTGAAAGACCCCTACTTCATCTTGCCGATTTTGATGGGTATCTCGATGTTTGTTCAGCAAATGCTGAATCCGACACCGCCAGATCCCATGCAGGCGAAGATCATGAAGATGTTGCCGATTATCTTCACCTTCTTCTTCCTGTGGTTCCCAGCCGGTCTGGTTATCTACTGGGTCGTCAACAACATCATCTCGGTGGCGCAGCAGTACTTCATTACGCGTAGCATTGAGAATGATCCCAACGTCGGCAAAGGGTTGCGAACCAAGTAACACGCTCCCTTATGCTACCTCCAGACCCCCGCCTTTGCGGGGGTCTGGCGTTTTAGGATGAACAACGCGACAATCTTCGCCATACACCAACGAGAAGCGCCATGGCCGATCGACTTTACACCCAAGACACCATTACCGCTCTGGCAACTCCTCCTGGCCGCGGCGGTGTTGGCATTATTCGCGTCTCAGGCCCTGCCTGCCGCGATATCGCAGCCGCTGTACTTGGCCACTGCCCCTCCCCTCGTTACGCTCACTATGGCCCTTTTTATGCCGCTGAAAGCGTGATTGATGAAGGCATTGCGCTACTGTTCAACGGGCCCCACTCATTTACGGGTGAGGACGTGCTTGAACTGCAAGGGCATGGCGGGCCAATCATTATGGATATGCTGCTTGAACGCTGCCTACAGCTTGGCGCACGCCTCGCACGCCCAGGTGAGTTTTCAGAGCGTGCTTTTCTAAACGACAAGTTGGATCTAGCCCAAGCCGAAGCCATTGCCGATCTGATAGATGCCACTTCCCGCTCCGCTGCCGAAAATGCCGTACGCTCGCTACAAGGTGAGTTTTCCCAGCGTATATCGACATTAGTGGAGCGACTGATTGAGTTACGGGTATACGTCGAAGCGGCGATTGATTTCCCTGAGGAGGAAATCGACTTTTTAGCCGATGGCCACGTTGCCAATCGTTTAGACAGCGTTCAGCAAGCGCTAATGGCGGTTCGCAAAGCCGCAGGTCAAGGGGCACTGTTACGTGAAGGAATGAGCGTGGTGATTGCTGGACGGCCCAATGCCGGTAAGTCTAGCTTGCTCAATGCATTGACCGAACAAGATACCGCTATCGTCACGGATATTGCTGGCACCACCCGTGACGTGCTGAGGGAATATATCCATATTGATGGCATGCCGTTGCATATAATCGACACCGCCGGGCTGCGCGACACTCCCGATGCCGTAGAGAAAATCGGCGTTGCCCGTGCTTGGGAAGAGATCGAAAAAGCCGACCGCGTGCTGCTATTGGTAGATGCCTCCACTACCGATGCGACCGATCCTATGACTATTTGGCCAGAATTTGTCGCCAGACTCCCCGATCAAACACGCCTGACACTGGTGCGAAATAAAATCGATACCAGCGCCGAACCAGCAGGCATTGATTTATCCACAACCCCGCCAACGATCAGGCTATCCGCCAAAACCGGCATGGGTGTGGATAACTTAAAAACCCATCTAAAAGATATTATGGGCTTTTCTGCGACAACCGAGGGACGATTTTCAGCCCGCCGTCGCCATTTAGACGCCTTAGATCGCGCCATGGCGGCACTAGACACCGGTCGAGCCCAGCTAGATGGCTACGGAGCCGGGGAATTGCTGGCCGAAGACTTGCGCGATGCTCAGCAGGCGTTAGGCGAAATTACCGGTGAATTCAGCGCTGACGACCTGCTCGGCGAAATTTTTGGCAGTTTTTGTATTGGTAAATAACACACGGCCAACCGGCTATTCGCCTACCAGCCACTCTGATCGATAGTCACTATCTGAGCCTAGCAGCGGCGTAATGTGGGCCATCGCCGCCGCTAGACGCTCATCCAATCCCCAAGGCGGGTTAATCACTAGCATTCCACTACCGTACATGCCATGGCTTTGCTCGCTTGGTGCATGGCGTTGAAGCTCGCTACGCCAAATTTTACGAATGCCGCTCTCCTTCAAACCGTCTAGCAGCGAGTGATGGTGGCCTGCTGGTAACAGTGGATACCACACCAGTAGCACCGCATGCCGCGCTTTGGCTAGGCTATAGGTCACTGCATCAACTACCTCTAAATATTCCGCTTTACGTTCGTAGCTAGGGTCAATCAGTACGCATAAACGAGGGGTTGCAACCGGTATCAGCGTACTCAAGCCTGTCAGGCCATCACCATAAATTCGCTGCGCCTGCGGGGAAAGCAATTGGCTGCTTAAGTGCTCATGCTCACCAGGGTGAAGCTCAAATAACGTTAGGCGATCCTGCTCGCGAAGCGCCTGAGAAAGCCACCAAGGTGAGCCAGGGTAATGGGTCAGCTCAGATGTATGGGGCTGGGCAGTTAGCAACGTGGTTAGCCAACCTCTCAATAAAGGGTCAGTTAGCTGTTCACTCGCTTTCCACAGCGGCCAAATGCCCTCACGGTATTCTTGAAGCCGCTGAGTCTCTTTGGTGTTAAGTGGATAGAGGCCTCGTCCCGCATGAGTATCTATATATGTAATGGCCGTTTTTTTACGTAATAGATAATCAACCACCGCGTAAAGCGTTAAATGTTTCTGCACATCGGCAAAGTTACCGGCATGGTAAGCGTGTTGGTAAGACAGCATAGTCGCTCGCTAACAGAGAATCGAAAAAAGCCCGCTATGTGAGCATAGCGGGCGTTTATCGGCAATGCCGAGGTTAGCTTATCAATCGTTAGCGTTAACCCTGGCCATTCCCAGTGGGAGTCAAGGTGATTTCAACACGGCGGTTTTGCGCACGGCCTTGTTCAGAATTATTGCTAGCAACCGGCTGGTTGGCCCCGTATCCCATGGTGTTTAATCGAGCCGAGGATACGCCATTTTGGCTAAGGTAATTACCCACAGACTGGGCACGGCGCTCAGACAGGCGCTGGTTATAGTTTGCATCTCCGGTGCTATCAGTGTGGCCAGCAATATTGACGCGGGTATCCTGGTACTGGGTCAGTACATTCGCTACCTGGTTAAGAGAGTTACGCGCCTCGCTGGTAAGCTCAGCAGAGTCGAAACCAAACGTAACGCCGCTGGGCATATTAAGCACAATATCGTCACCGCGACGATCAATCTCAATACGCGAGCCCTGGAGATTTTGGCGCAGCTGTTGCTCCTGACGATCCATATAAACGCCTATGCCGGCACCCGCTGCAGCACCTACCGCCGCACCAATCAATGCACGATCACGACGGCTAGTGCTGCCATCGCCAGACAGCGCACCAGCGGCAGCGCCAATAGCCGCGCCAATGCCAGATCCCATCGCAGTGCTAGAGCGCTGCGTCTGACCGCCATAAGGGTCCGAGGTAGCACAACCAGCTAACAAAATGGCTGCTGCCAGCGGGGTCAGTAGTCGAGAAATACGCATCACTCACTCCTTGATAATCTTCAGGGTAATAGCTTTATATATCGCTGATCACTCATCGCTTATTAATGTCAGCAATTCGTTCAAGAATAATAGACCTTGAGGCGATGCACGCAGCTTTTCGGGCATTTCCATTAAAAGTCCTTTTTCATACGCACTTTGTAACCGTGAAAGTAACACGTCTTGTGGCTGCCCTGTGTAAGCCGTCCAGACATCCATTGTGACGCCATCGGTTAAACGTAACGCATTCATCGCAAACTCAAGGGGTAGTTCCTGCGTTGCTATCGGCTGCTTGCCAGCCACAAAGCCACGCGGATCATTTGCACGGCGTAAATACGCCTCTGGCTGACGCGTCTTCCAGCGCCTTTCAATATGCCGCTGACCCTGGCTATCAACCGTCGTCAGTTTTCCATGCGCTCCCGCCCCAATTCCCAAATAATCGCCAAACTGCCAATAATTGATGTTGTGGCGGCTTTGTTGACCCGCTCGCGCGTAGGCGGAAATTTCATAGCGCCGCAAACCAGCTTGCTCAAGGCGTTGGTGGCCAGCTTCTTGAATGTCCCAGAGAGCCTCTTCTTCTGGTAACACAGGCGGATGAGAGAAAAACGCCGTATTCGGTTCAAGCGTTAACTGATACCAGGAGAGATGCTCAGGCTCTAGAGCCAATGCCTGTTCAATATCCTCCATCGCTTGAGTCGGGGTTTGTTTAGGTAACCCATGCATTAAATCAATATTGAGATTATCAAACCCAGCTTCACGCGCCTGGCGAACAGCATTGACCGCTTCTTGGCCGCTATGAATACGCCCCAACGCGCTAAGCTGCTCAGGGCGAAAGCTCTGAACTCCTAAAGACAAGCGATTGATCCCGGCTTCTCGATAACCAATAAAACGCTGCTGCTCGGTCGTGCCAGGATTCGCTTCAAGGGTAATTTCGATAGTAGAGGAGAACGGTAACCGAAGGCGTATCTCTTTGAACAATTGATCGTAAAAAGCAGGTGATAACAGGCTTGGCGTGCCACCACCAATAAAGATAGTTTGAATTTCTCTTTCACTTGCTAACGATAAATCACCCTCCAAATCATTGAGCAGGGCATTTAAATAAGCCGCTTCGGGCAACTCGTCATTACTAGGCTCATGGGAATTAAAGTCACAGTACGGGCACTTACGTACGCACCATGGCGTATGAATATATAGCGATAAGGGAGGCAGTAATTCAGCCATGCGCCACCTTCAACAGCTCAACCAAGCCCTGTAATGCTCGCCCACGATGACTAAGTCGGTTCTTGGTTTCACTGGATAGCTCGGCAACACTCATTCCTTGATCCGGTAGCCAGAAAAGAGGGTCATAGCCAAAACCGCCATTACCTCGTGGATGCGCCAGAATTTCACCTTCCCAACTGCGTTGCACGATAACAGGTACGGGATCTTCTGCATGACGCAAGTAGACCAATACGCACCAATAACGCCCACTACGTTGACCCTCAGCATAGCTGCTGAGCGACGTTAATAATTTCTCATTATTGCGCTCGTCACTTTTAGGCTCACCGGCATAACGCGCTGAATAGATACCTGGCGCACCATGAAGTGCATCCACCTCAAGGCCTGAGTCGTCTGCCAATGCAGGCAACCCACTGATTCTACTTGCCTCACGAGCTTTCAGAAGTGCGTTTTCAACAAAAGTAAGCCCTGTTTCCTCCACATCGCCTACCCCAAATTCGGATTGCGCACGAACATCTAACCCAAGAGGTGCTAATAATTGATTGAATTCTTTTAATTTTCCTACATTTCCGCTGGCTAAAACTAAGGTATTTGACGATGCCATAACGATATCTCCGAAAAGGAAGGTAATGAGTTTACTTGTCTCAAATTTCTTCTAAAGCAAGCCTTTTGTTACTCAATGTAAACATGCAGATCTAATTTAAATATTCCTTATGTTAAAAAATAAATAAATTTAAATCATATAGTTAACATTTATATTTCCAAAAAGCATATATATGTTCAAATTATTTTTACCAAACAACTAATAACAAAACTTTACGAAATGTATCTTATAGGCAACACTTCTGAGAGCACCTGCTCACTCTTTCTTTCCACGAGGGCTTCCCAATGTCACAGGAAAAGACCATAGGTTTGGTGTATCTCATTACCGAAAAAAGTCCGCAATCACAGCTATTTGCAGACTATTTACATGATCACACCAATTGCTCAATTAGCATTTACTCGCCTGACGTCACCATACCCTCTTCACCTGTCGAAAAGCTGCTCATCCTAATTGATAGTGACCATATTAGTGTAGAGGCATTGCCAGAGTGGCAAGAGAAACTGCCAGAAGCGCTTACAAAAGTCCCCCTAGCCGCTTTCAATATCCGCGATATGGACCATGCGCTAGAAGCGCTCTCGTGCGCTCAATTGAAAGGGGTATTTTATCGCAATGAGAGCTTAGAGGTATTTTGCAAAGGTATCCACGCGTTACTTGATGATGAGCTGTGGATGTCTCGAGATTTAATGGCGCGCCTGATTCTTTTTTATCGCAAGTATCAAAGCAACGCGTTCCGTCCAGCCTGTGGATTAACCAATCGAGAAATGGAAATCATCTCTTTATTAAGCGCGGGTTCTTCTAACCAGCAGATTGCCGACAAGTTGTTTGTAAGTGAGCACACCGTCAAGTCTCATCTTTATAACATTTTCCGAAAAATAAACGTCCACAATCGTATTCAAGCACTTAACTGGATACATCAGAACCTTGGACCAATTCTTCCTAATATAGAAACCGCACGTAGTTTACAACGTCATCGGTAGCTTTTTAAAAGGGTATATAGCTATGAATTTACTTCGCTATTTACTGGTCATTTTTATCAGCTTTCTTGTATTAACGACTGATACATTTGCCAATGAAAAAAACAATACTTCCCGCGCATTAGCCGCCAGCGAACAGGAAGAAGTTAACGCTATTAACCAACTATCAAGCCCCGATGGCCCAGAAATTCAAGGACAACGAAATAGAGGTAGTGAACTTACCGGCATCATGGTCGACCGTACCGTCACCATGGCAGGTAAGACCTTTTATCGCGCTTTCAGCCAGCGGGCAATGGATAACCTCATTATCGGTAATGCCACGATTACCATTCAAGAACGTCCCGATGCCCGCTGGGGCAGCCAAATTGCCATCGTGGAAGGCAATCGGATGTACTTCAGAACACAGCTCTCTCCCAGGATTAGCGAAGCTGACCGCGTAGCAGGAGAAGCTGTCAATATCGTTGAGGAGGCACTTCTCCAGCAGCAGCTGGCATCTGCTCTTACCTCAGATAAAGACTTGGGAAAAGAGGAGTTATTCTAATGAAAAACTATAGAAAAACAGCTTGCGCTACGTTCATAGTGTTAATGGGAATAAGTGTTCACGCGCAATCAGGAGATTTAATTTATAAACCTATTAATCCTTCTTTTGGCGGTGACCCTTTTACAGGTAGTTACCTGTTAGGTAAAGCCCAGTCGCAAGATACCAATACAGATCCAAATGCACGTAGGGGGCAAACATTATCATCCACTGAGCGCTTATTACAAAGTTTAGAAAGTCGGTTGATATCACAGCTCATTTCCGATGTTAGCCGCGGTGAAGTCAGTGAAGGTAGCTTCGATAGCGATGAGTTCGGCGTTGTCGTAAGTGACAATAGCGGACAACTAATTGTGCGTGTTGTGGATAAAGTTACTGGAGATGTAACAGAGATTAGCGTTGGCGGCCTATTTAACCCTTAACAACAACATCGATACCAATCGCTAAAAAACCAGTAATAACGACTAACGCTATCTGCTTTGTCAGGGGATCATTATGAAAATTATCGCCTCAATTGTCATCGCGAGCCTGCTGAGTGGCTGTGCAGGAATGGTGGCAACGTCTGAAAATTTAGAAGGTGCTGAAGCAACACTCACACCTAGAGGAGCTACCTACCAGGATCTTGTATCGCTCCCGCCACCGTCAGGAAAGATATTTGTCTCTGTGTATGATTTTCGTGATCAAACAGGGCAATATCGGCCAGCCCCCGCCAGCACGTTTTCAACGGCGGTAACCCAAGGGGCTGCAGCTATGCTTACCGGGGCCCTATCTGACTCTGGCTGGTTTATCCCGCTTGAACGTGTTGGATTACAAAACTTGTTAACAGAACGCCGTATTATTCGCGCGGAGTTCGAACGCTTTGGGCAGCCCGATACGCTGCCATCGTTAAGAGCAGCGTCGGTGATGTTAGAGGGTGGCATTATTGCTTATGAATCGAACGTACGAACCGGAGGAGCCGGTGCCGAATATTTTGGCATTGGGGCATCAGGCCAGTACCAGGTCGATCAGGTGACAGTGAACTTACGTGCGGTGGAAATCTCAACAGGCGAAATATTAGCTAACGTCACCACCACCAAGACTATCTATTCCAAAGAGCTACGCGCAGGGGTTTATCGCTTTATTGATTTCAGGCGGTTATTAGAGGCCGAAGCAGGTATAACCACAAATGAACCGGTTCAGCTCGCGGTAATGTCGGCAATAGAATCTGCTGTCATTCACCTTGTAGCGAGAGGTATCGAGAATCGATTATGGAATCTTGCTCCCGGAACCAATATTCAAAACACCATTTTAGATGACTATCTTAATGCACCGATACCTATGCTTTAGTAAAAATTAATCAAGGGAACACTACTAAAATAAAACTATAAAAAACAATGGCCACTCGATCGAGTGGCTTTTTTTATTAAAACAGAAAATTCAACATAATTAAAATACTAGTACTATAAGAATCAAAAAAATAGCAAATACACAATATAACTTACGTTAAGCATATAACCACAGCATTAAAAAAACTTCCTATGGCGCCATTCTTAGAATGGTCCAAACTCAATCCATGAAACAAAAAGTCACACTAAGTTTCAAAAGGAATTAAAAATGAAACATTTCAGCTATCGGCTCAGAACAACTACAACGAAAAAAACTCGTTGTCGTGCTGCGATCACGATAGCTTTTGCTCTGCTGACTTTATCTTCTGCGTTACAAGCCAATGAGAATGAAAGCGACTTATTCGATAGAAGTGCAAGAGTTACTCAGTTTGCGGCTATTGATAATGCCGCACTACACAGCAATCTAAGCATCATTCGTCAACAAGGTAACAATAATAAAGCAAGTGTTGCTCAGTCACGTTCAGTGAGTTATCAGCTCTCTAATTTTGCCTACATCGATCAAGTCGGCAATGGTAATCAAGCAAGCATAATGCAAAGTAACGGAAATAATACCGGAATTATTTGGCAAGTAGGCGATGACAATACCGCCTCTATTAATCAGCAAGGTAATAACGTCTCGTTTAAAGCCGATATTTATCAAAACGGATTTAAAGGTGACGTTTCGATTTCACAATCGGGCAGTGGCTTACGTGCTGTAAGTGTCCAGCAACAGAATCTTTCGGGCAATGCACGACCAGTCACTATCGATACCTACTGAGTCGCCAGCTGCTTCTCAGTAAACAACCAAAGCAAGTCGATCGAAAAAAAGGGGAAACACAATGAAAACTCAAATGACCGTTATCGCTGCTGCTGTTGCAATGGCTGTTAGTTTCTCTAGCCAAGCGCGTGACTTTGATAACTCTACAACAAACCCTGCTGCTAACGCAGGCTCAAACCCCGCGTTTGAAAATCAGCAAGATATCCGTGAGGGCATGAACGGCTTTGATCGTGATGCAATGCGGACTTCGCTTATTTTCCAGACTGGTAACAACAACATGGCTGAAACTGATCAGTATGATGATGAGCAATACTCCCGTGTTGGCCAGGAAGGTAATAACAACAACTCTTATGTGTATCAAAGCGGCGATCAGCATGAGTCGATTGTTTATCAGATAGGCAATCATAATGATTCAAACGTCGTGCAAGATGGTGGCAGCCTTAACGACTCTTATGTACGTCAACAAGGCGACAACAACAGCTCTAATGTTGCTCAATTCTTGAACACTGCGCAAAGCGACTCAATTATTGAGCAGTTCGGTAACGGAAACGATGCTGAAGTTTATCAAGCATTAAATACTGACGAAACCTGGAGCTTTATCCATCAAGATGGCAACGACAATGAAGCCAATGTCCTTCAGGTTGAAGCAGATCTGAGCGCCTCCTATATTTTCCAAGGTGGCGACGGTCATATCGCGAATGTCTTCCAGACAGGCAATAGCAACGTGTCAACCATTCGCCAGAACACCGTTGGTGGTAGCGCAGCTTCAGCAACTCACTTCCAGGCGGGTAACAATAACTCTGCTATCTCTACTCAGTGGTAAACATCTTTGTGGGTACTTTTATAAATACTTTTTAAGTACTTACTTAGCTCAGGAAACCGCCCCTCTTTGGGGCGGTTTTTTATTTAACGCACCATTACCGTTAACGTGCTGCCTTTTCCTTGGGTAGCAGAACGCGAGCGGTTACCGCCTTTAAGAATATCGACTTCTAGACGATCATCTTCGCTGAGTAGTTTTACCGTCCCCTCTAGTGTAGTGCCTTCAAAGGTAAATTCAGCGGGCACTGTGCCGCGTGTTTCGGGGTGTTCAATGGTTTCATCGTTATGAGTAATGCGCCACTGGGCTGAGAATTCCGCGCCTGGTGTGCCGCCCATGGTGATATGAATCTGAGTCATATCTTGCTCCTGTGCGGCCGTCCCTGTTAGCGGTAGGCCAAAGGTGAGAACAGCGGTTAACAATAGGTTGTTAAAACGTGAAGAGTGCCAAGCTGGTTGTCGTTTCATAATGTGCTTACCTCACTAACTACAGAGCCGCTCGGTAGGAGCGGCTCTTAAAGTGTAGCAGGTGCTTTACTTGATGTTACATAACCGCAAAGGCTTTTTCCGCAGCATCCAACGTCAGCTGAATATCTTCGGGCGTGTGGGCACTCGACATAAAGCCAGCTTCATAGGCCGAAGGCGCGAGGTACACACCGTGATCAAGCATGGCACCAAAGAAACGACGGAAAGCATCGGGATTGCAAGCGGTTGCCTGCGCAAAGTTATCCACACGGGATTGCGACGTAAAGAAAACGCCAAACATGCCACCTGCGGATTGGGTCATCATCGGTACGCGGGCAGCGTTGGCACGCTCTTGCAAACCGGTACACAACGTTTGCACCCGTTGAGTCAACGCGTCATGGAAACCAGGCACCTTTAGCTTGGTTAGTAGAGCAACCCCGGCAGCCATGGCCAGCGGGTTACCGGACAGCGTACCCGCTTGATAAACCGGCCCCAACGGCGAGATATTCTGCATAATTTCTTGTTTACCGCCAAACGCCCCAACGGGCATGCCGCCGCCAACGATTTTACCTAGGCAGGTAAGATCAGGCGTAACAGCGTAATGTGCCTGAGCGCCACCTAAAGCGACGCGAAAACCGGTCATGACTTCATCAAAAATCAAAATACTACCGGATTCATTGCACACTCGGCGCAGCGTTTCTAGGAAACCTGGCTGGGGAGGAATGCAGTTCATATTGCCCGCGACTGGCTCCACGATAATGCAGGCAATTTGCTCTCCGATCTCTGCAAAGCACGCCTCCACCCCTTCAGGATCGTTATACGAGAGCGTGATGGTATGCTCAGCCAGTGAGGCAGGCACGCCTGGCGAGCTAGGTTCCCCGTGGGTTAACGCACCTGACCCCGCTTTGACGAGCAATGAATCAGAATGGCCGTGGTAGTTACCTTCAAACTTGACGATTTTATCGCGTCCCGTTGTTCCGCGCGCAAGGCGAATGGCCGACATCGTCGCTTCGGTGCCTGAGCTGGTCATACGCACCATTTCCATGGAAGGAATCATGTCACAGATCAGGTCAGCCATGGTGGTTTCGACAGCGGTCGGCGTACCGAAGGAGAGGCCGTTATCTAACCGTGCTCGCACGGCGGCCAGTACATCCTGGTCGGCATGCCCAGTGATCATCGGGCCCCATGAGCCGATATAGTCTACGTAGCGGTTACCTTCCACATCGAATAAGTAGGCACCCTGAGCACGTTCCATAAAAACAGGCGGGCGATGGAGGCCTTTAAAAGCACGAACAGGGGAATTAACCCCCCCCGGAATGTGACGACTGGCGAGGTCAAATAATTCTGCAGATGTGGTCATGGCATCCTCAACATTAATGGCTTACTGCCAATGAGATCAAAAGCGTACGGGGCGTGGCAAGCGTTTCGGTAAACACTGTCCGCTAGGGGGTTGATAACCATGAGACAAACTCTCCCAGGTAAAGTGCTGGGCTTGCTCGCAAGCAGTTGGTAAGCGCTCACCAACGGCTAAACGAGCCGCAAGCGCCGAGGCCAATGTACAGCCTGACCCGTGAAATACTTCTGGCAAACGTGGCCACTGCCATTGGCGCGTGGTGTCAGGAGAGTGCAGCGTGTGCACAACCTGTTGCGTATTACCCGGGAGTGGATCGTCGGTGGCGGTCACAAGAACGCCTTGGCAACCCTGCGCCAGCAACGCAACCGCACGTGCAGTGTCATCCAAAGGATCTGTTATCTCAGGCGTCAGCGCAGCAAGTTCAAACCGATTGGGCGTTACTATATCCACAAGCGGTAGCAAACGCTCAATATAAAGTTGCTGCAAAGCGGGTGTGGATAACTTAGCGCCACCACCTGCTTTTAATACTGGGTCTGCGACGACAGGAATTCCTGGAAAACGGCGGATAATTTGTTCCGCTGCACGCAGCGTCGCCTCATCAGCCAACAGCCCCAACTTAATAGCCGCAATTTGCATATCACCTAACGCTTCCGCCATTTGCCTCATTACAGCAGGTTCTGCAGGCAGGGTGCGTATCACGTTATGGCAATTTTGAACGGTCAGTGCAGTTGGAATGGTAACTGCCCAGCCACCACAGGCGGCTATCGCTTCGCTATCGGCCACTAACCCAGCCCCCCCGGTGGGGTCATGGCCAGCTAATACTAAAACAACGGGAGGAAGAGGTCGGCGCATCAAAAGGGCTTCACTACCGCCAGAATAACGATTGCGATTAACGCAATC
The DNA here is from genome assembly GCF_007989605.1 of Vreelandella venusta. GTDB lineage: Bacteria > Pseudomonadota > Gammaproteobacteria > Pseudomonadales > Halomonadaceae > Vreelandella > Vreelandella venusta. The sequence goes on from NZ_BJUL01000002.1 coordinate 55,631, forward strand.
ACGGGCGCTTCGTTAAACCAGCGGAAAAACACATGGCTTTTGGTGCAACGGGCTTGATCAAATTGCTTCAAATAAATTAAGCAAACATGATGATAGGCGATTAATAGTGCAACAAGCGTTAACTTAGCGTGCATCCACCCTTGGCTCAACCAATCGGGTACAAGATAAAGCATCCAACCACCAAAGATTAGCACCATGATCATCGATGGCGTCATAATCCCACGGTACAACTTACGCTCCATGGTTTTAAAGTAAGTGATCGCTTGCTCATCGCCTGCATCCCGCGCCATGGCGTGGTACACATACAGGCGCGGTAAATAAAATAGCGCGGCAAACCAGGTAACAACCGCCATCAAATGAATGGCCTTTACCCATAAATACATGGTCTCTCCTTAGGCGTTGGGCTCATTACTGGGAATCAGCACCGCGGGGGTCAGTGTAGTGATAATAACGTTCGATAGCGCCACGCGTAATGATACCTGAAATTCGCTGCTGCTTTGGCCGATAACCATGCACGACATAGAGTGCGCCTAGCGCATCGTCCTGAAGTTTTAGAAACGCTTCCGATAGCGTTGCTTGTAAGCCAATAGGTGCCATTTCAAGCCGCTGCCCAGGGATCTCAAGCAAATCGATGAACTCGTCTTCTGGTGGGGCTTCGTCTTGCAGCGCTTCATCATGCTCCAGTAACCAGCGCGCAAGTTCAGCGGCCTTCAGCGCCAACACGGGTTTTTCTGCACTAGAGCGCTCAATAACCAGCCATACAGGATTCGTTTCCAATAGGCGCCGTGCCTGATCAGGCGTAATCATTCGATCTGTGCGCACTAAGTGGCGCTCCATTACCGCCGGCACCGATACCCGCGAAAGCGCCTGCATTAAAGGTTGCTGTAACGGATGTAAGCCGTAGCGCACCGTGCTAATAAAAAAGCCCTCGCAACCGGTAAGCTGACGAGATGTTAGGCAAGCAACCACCACAACGAGCATGCCAGGCAACATGACATGTGGCGAATGCGTTAGCTCAAGCAGCGCCATCAAGGCGGCAAGCGGCGCTTGCAATACAGCGCCCATCATTGCCGCCATGCCCAACATGGCATAAATGCCGGGGTCTGCCGCTTTATCTGGCCATACCCAACCGCCCAGCATCCCCCCTAAAGCACCGGTGGCAGCGCCAACCACTAGCACGGGGCCGATAATGCCGATGGGAACACCACCTGCCACGGTGAGGGCAGTAATCAATAACTTAGCAATCATCAATGCCAACAGTACGGTAATCGCTAGCTGATTATTCAACATAGCCGCAACGCTGTCGTAACCAATGCCTTGCACTTCAGGAAACCACCACGCAACAGCGCCTGTTATTACCCCAACAGCACCTAACCTAAGCCATAGCGGCCACTGCTGTAGGTACTGACTGCGCGAAATATGAATAAATAAGCCCGCCAGTAGGCCGATCACCAAACCAATAATAACCACCCAAGGCACGTTCATTAACGAGCCAAGGGCAACTTCAGGAATGCGAAACGCCGGTTCATTGCCATACACCAATTGAGCGACCAATGCCCCCATGGTAGAGGCGAGTATCACCGGCATAAAGCTCATCAGGGTGTATTCCATCATCACCACTTCCATGGCGAAAATCACCCCTGCGATTGGCGTATTAAATGATGCGGATATACCTGCCGCCGTACCGCAAGCAACTAGCACCCGTAAACTGTTATTGGGCAAGCGAAGCTTGAGACCTAGACCACTGGATGCCGCTGCGCCCAGATGAATGGCAGGGCCTTCACGTCCTGCGGAGAGACCACCCAGTACAGACACAACGCCCACCCACCACTGGTTAAGCCAGTTGCGCATAGGGAAACGCCCCTGGTGATAGGTGAGACGCTCAATCACATGGCCAACACCTAACTTACGGGCGGCAGCCTTTTGGCGATAGAGCAGTGTGCCAATCAACGTCACGGCAATCATCGGCAACAGTGCACGAAGCCATGGTGCGAGTCCTTCAAAAGCCTCTGGGTTGCCTTCAGGCATATAAAGGGCAGCGCCGACCTCTAGCAATAAGCGAAAAGCCACCATCACCGCGCCTGTGATCACCCCTGACACTAACCCCAGCACACACAGCTGAGGCAGGGCATCAACATTCGCCAGTTGGCGACGAAAACTTTCTAAGGTGAAATCTGACCGGGAAAAACGTGCCACAACGTCCGTCCTTGCGCCTATTATTCGTTTTTACGCATCATGTTCGCATTAGTGAACATATGCCTGTTTCCCTATAGCGCTCTTACGCGCTTGCTCTCTTGTGTATCATAGCTAGCTACAGTTCAACAGCCTGAGGTATCTCATTAGGCTGTTAATTATTGTTGGGTCTGACTGTGCATAATGCGCAAGGAGTGGTTTGTGATTAAGGTTGGCATTGTAGGCGGTACCGGCTATACCGGCGTTGAGCTGTTACGGTTACTTGCCCAGCATCCTCAGGTAAGCGTTGAAGCCATTACCTCGCGCTCGGAAGCAGGCGTGAAGGTATGCGACATGTATCCCAACCTGCGCGGCCACTATGACGCCCTCACGTTTAGCGAGCCAGATGCCAAGGCACTGGGTGCACTGGATGCGGTATTCTTTGCGACCCCCCATGGAGTCGCTCATGCACTAGCGGGCGAACTGCTCGACAATGGCACGCGAGTAATCGACTTATCGGCTGATTTTCGGCTGCGCGACGCCGCCGAATGGAGCCAGTGGTACGACCAACCTCATGGCGCCCCGGAACTGCTAAAAGAAGCCGTGTATGGCCTGCCAGAAATGCATCGAGAGAAAATCAAAAAGGCTCGCTTAATTGCCGTACCAGGCTGCTACCCAACGGCTGTTCAGCTGGGCTATCTGCCGCTTTTGGAAGCTGGTTTGATTGACCCAGGCCAGTTAATCGCTGACTGCAAATCAGGCGTTACCGGCGCAGGCCGCGGTGCCAAAGTTGCCTCGCTACTGGCCGAGGCCAGCGAATCGATGAAAGCCTACGGTGCGTCTGGACATCGCCATTTGCCTGAAATTCGTCAAGGCTTAAGCGATATGCAGCCAAACGCCGTGGGGCTTACCTTTGTGCCGCACTTAACGCCGATGATCCGCGGCATTCATGCCACGCTCTATAGTACGCTAACTGAAGAGCCAGGCGATTTACAGGCACTCTTTGAGCAGCGTTACGCCCACGAGCCGTTTGTTGACGTCATGCCAGCAGGCAGCCATCCGGAAACTCGCAGCGTCAAAGGCAATAATACCTGCCGTATCGCTGTTCACCGTCCTGGCAATGGCAATACTGTCGTCGTGCTCTCGGTCATTGATAACCTCGTTAAAGGCGCATCAGGCCAAGCGATTCAAAACCTCAACCTCATGTTTGGCTTTGACGAAAATATGGGTCTCAACGCCCCAGCGTTGATGCCTTGAATCACACCAAATACCAGCATGCAGAGGGCAGCTCAAAGAGGAGGTCATTTGCCAGGGAAGGCAAATGTAGCGTCCAAGGAAGGATTCAAAGCGCCTCCTCGGCGAGCTGCCCTCTGCTTGATACCCCAACACAATAGTTGACCATTTTGCTGGGAATTACCCATAATCACACTCCGATGCCGATTATTTGTTCTTAAAGCTCGCGGGAGGTACCCATGAGCGGTGCAGAAGCTTTTGTTCCAACGCCTCTACTATTGTCCGACAGTGCCCGGAAACGTATTCAAGCACTCATGGCAGAAGAGGCTAACCCTGCGCTGAAACTCCGCGTTTATGTCACCGGTGGTGGCTGCTCGGGGTTCCAGTATGGGTTTGATTTTGCTGAAAACGTGGCCGAAGACGACACGTTAATTGAATTTGGCGATGCGATCCTCGTCGTCGATCCTCTCTCGTACCAATATCTGGTAGGTTCAACCATTGACTATGAAGAAGGGTTAGCAGGGGCCCGTTTTCGTGTTCAAAACCCCAATGCTACGACCACCTGCGGCTGTGGAGCTTCCTTCATGGTCTAACCAACGTTGGTAACAACCCCCTCCCCGTGACTTGACGCCTTGGTGGTTTCTCGCCAAGGTTAAAAGGTCAATAACGGTTGCAGACGGAATTTATAAGCGTAAATCTTCTATAAATCGCGTCGCTAACCAAATAAAACACGGGGAAACGAATGAATTACCTACTAAAAAAATCTGTCATTGCTACCACCCTTGCACTGGGGTTAGGCAGTACCACTGTCGCGTTTGCACAAACACCTTCTGTCAATGTGGCCACCGACCCAAGCTTTGTGCCGTTTGAAATGATGGATCCGGAAACCGGCGAAATGATCGGTTTTGACATGGATATCATCAACGCAATCGCCGAGCGCGCTGGCTTTGAAGTTAACCTCACCACGATGGAATTCGCCGGCATCATTCCCGCCGTCCAAACCGGTAGCCAGGAAATTGCCCTTGCAGGCATTACCATTACCGAAGAGCGCACCGAAGTTGTCGACTTCTCTGATCCCTACTACGACTCAGGTCTGCAAATTATCGTACGTGCCGACAACGAAGAAGTCTCTTCGCTTGAGGACCTAGCGGGGCTCACCGTTGCCACCAAAATCGGCTCTACCAGCTACGATTTCCTGCAACAGGAACTCGGTGAAGATGCCGACATTACTCCCTATCCAGGCACCGCCGATATGTACATGGCGCTGTTAGGGCGCAACGTGGATGCCGTACTGTACGATGCCCCTAACGTTGCCTACTTCTCACAGACCCGTGGCGAAGGCCGTACTAAAGTGGTTGGCCCGCTGTATGAAGGCCAGCAGTACGGCATCGTTTTCCATAAAGGTAGCGAGTGGGTAGAGCCTACCAACGAAGCACTTGCTTCCATGCGCGAAGACGGCACCTATGATGAAATCTATACCAAGTGGTTCGGCGAAGCTCCCAGCGCTGAATAATCTCGCTGTTCGCTATTGATAACGAGCACTTTTCATCTCAGGGCCGGGCGGCTATTCCCCCCGGCCCTGTGTCGTTGTTTATTTTTCTGGAGATAACGCGTGGACGTTAACTTTCAGTTTGATTGGTCGGCCGCATTTGGGTCGATCCCCTATCTGTTACCAGGCATTCCTTGGACGCTGCTTATATCGTTCGGCGGCTTAGCAATTGGCTTCTTTATTGGCATATTCTTTGGCTTATTGCGTATTAGCCCAGTGCGCTGGCTACGCTGGCCAGCAGTTTTATACGTCGAAGTATTTCGTGGCACGCCCATTTTAGTGCAGGTTTTGTTTATCTTTTATGGCTTACCCCAATTGCTGGGAGGCCCGATCAACGCACTCGTTGCCGGCATTGCCGCGATCGCCATTAACTCAGGGGCTTATATCTCTGAAATTGTGCGCGGCGGCGTGCAGTCTATCGAACGTGGCCAGCGAGAAGCGTCACTTTCGCTAGGCTTATCTCGTACTCAAGCTTTTCGCTACGTAATTTGGCCCCAAGCCCTGCGGCGCATGATTCCTCCACTGGGTAACCAGGGCATCATCAGTATCAAAGATACCTCGCTATTTTCGGTCATCGGGGTCGGTGAATTAGTCCGCCAAGGGCAAATTTATATTGCGACTACCTTTACCGCACTTGAGGTCTATTTCATGGTGGCGCTGATGTACCTTGCCATCACCTGGACCCTCTCTTTGATTCTGCGCCAAATTGAGCGCAGAGGCCTCGCAGGACAATAAGGAACGTGCAATGACCTCTACCCAATCGCCAATTGTGCGTATGCAGCAGCTCAATAAGCATTTTGGCAGCCTGCACGTACTCAAAAATATTGATCTCGAAATTGTGCCTGGTGAAGTCGTCGTTATCATCGGTGCCAGTGGCTCAGGTAAATCAACGCTCATCCGCTGTATCAATGGCTTAGAAGAGTTTCAAGCTGGCTCTCTTGATGTTGATGGCAACCAATTACTGCCCAACGGTAAAAGCAGTAAGGCGCTGCAAACTATCCGTACTGAAGTCGGCATGGTGTTTCAGCAGTTCAACCTTTTTCCCCACTTGAGCGTGCGCGACAACGTTACTCTTGCCCCCATGAAAGTGCGGGGATGGAACCGTCAGGATGCCGAAGAGACCGCTGAACGACTGTTAGAGCGCGTTGGTATTGCCGACCAAGCAGCTAAGTACCCAAGCCAACTTTCAGGTGGGCAACAGCAGCGTGTGGCGTTAGCCCGGGCATTGGCCATGGAACCTCGTCTTATGCTGTTTGACGAGCCTACATCAGCGCTTGACCCTGAAATGATCGGCGAAGTACTGGACGCCATGCGTGAACTTGCCGAAGAAGGCATGACCATGGTGATTGTGACCCATGAAATGGGCTTTGCCCGCGAAGTGGCAGACCGTGTCATTTTCATCCATAAAGGCGAAATTACCGAACAAGGTCCCCCCGAGCAACTGTTCGATACGCCACAACATGAGCGAACACAATCCTTCCTTGCACGTGTTTTGAAGCATTAATGTCGCAATTAATCTGACTTTTTTTGCCCATTTTTGTCCCGCTAAATGGCCTGTCATCGCGACAGGCCATTTTTTTTGCCTGTGGATACTATTTTTTACACGCTGGGGCATATCGCTCTACGATGCCTACCATGAGCGCTAATAAGGTCTTTTGAAGATACCAATCGAACTTGTTCACAGGTGCGGTAACAAACTCGGTATGGGCCGGTGGATAACCCGTTGTTTGCTATGCTTGTGTGTAAGTTGCACTTTCATCCACAGGAGTAGCACCGTTTCTACGCAGGTACTCCGCCGTTTAATCATGTAAAAACTAACAATGTAAAAACCTGAAAAATAATGATTTATTTCAGTTATCAACAGATTTTGTCCACACCAGTAGTTACAACATCAACAGAACTTCTCTTATATATTTTTATTTTGTTATTAATAATAGATGAATGCTTCGTTTAGGGTGTGGAAAAACCTGACGGTTACCCACAGGAGGTTTATACTGGCGGGCTTACTCAATCAGTGAACCAATACTGACTCACATCATCCGTGCCGAATGGCACAAGACGAGGTGCCTCTTGAACTACCCCGACCGCTTTGACGTGATTGTCATCGGCGGTGGCCATGCGGGAACTGAAGCCGCATTGGCCTCTGCTCGTATGGGTTGTCAAACCCTATTGCTAACCCACAACATCGAAACGCTCGGCCAAATGTCGTGCAATCCAGCGATTGGTGGGATTGGCAAAAGCCACCTGGTAAAAGAAATTGATGCACTCGGTGGTGCAATGGGGCTAGCCACGGACTTAGGCGGCATCCAGTTTCGGGTATTGAACGCTCGTAAAGGCCCAGCCGTTCGAGCAACACGTGCTCAGGCAGACCGAGTTCGCTATAAAGCTGCTATTCGGGGAATGTTGGAAAACCAGCCGAACTTAACCATTTTTCAGCAAGCCGCTGGCGATCTGATTGTGGATAACAACACTGTTCGAGGCGTTGTGACCGAAACAGGCATCCGCTTCCATGCGGAGTCCGTTGTGCTGTCAACCGGTACATTTTTGGGTGGCGTTATCCACATTGGGTTAGATCAAAGCCGCGGTGGCCGCGCCGGTGACCCGCCTTCCAACGCGCTAGCTGAACGCTTACGCGCACTGCCGTTTCGCGTTGATCGACTAAAAACCGGAACGCCTCCACGAATTGATGCCAAAACTGTTGATTTTACAGCGTTGGAAGAACAGCCAGGTGACACCCCCACGCCGGTCATGTCGTACCTTGGTTCACGGGAGATGCATCCACAGCAGGTGAGTTGCCACATAGCGCACACCAATGAGCGCACCCATGAAATCATCATGGCGAATCTTGATCGCTCGCCTATGTATTCCGGTGTGATCGAAGGCGTTGGTCCGCGATACTGCCCATCGATTGAGGACAAAGTTCACCGCTTTGCCGACAAATCAAGCCATCAGGTGTTTATCGAGCCTGAAGGATTGGATACCCATGAGCTCTATCCCAACGGAATCTCGACGTCGTTGCCTTTTGATGTTCAGCTACAAGTGGTTCGCTCAATTAAAGGCTTAGAAAACGCTCATATCACGCGGCCTGGTTACGCTATTGAGTACGACTTTTTTGACCCCCGAGATTTAAAACACTCCTTGGAAACTAAATTTATCCACAATCTGTTTTTCGCCGGACAAATAAACGGTACAACCGGCTACGAGGAGGCTGGAGCTCAAGGGCTGTTAGCAGGCTTGAATGCTGCTCGCCGCGCCAAACAGTTGGAAGCATGGCACCCTCGCCGTGATGAAGCTTATCTAGGCGTATTAGTGGATGACCTGATTACTATGGGCACCAAAGAGCCCTACCGCATGTTTACCTCGCGTGCGGAATACCGTCTGCTGCTACGCGAAGACAATGCTGATCTGCGCTTAACGGAAAAAGGGCGCGAGCTTGGCTTAGTTGATGACAAACGTTGGTCGTCATTTAGCCAGAAACGCGAAGCCATCGAGCGGGAAACAACACGCTTAGCTACTGTTTGGGTACAGCCCAATACGCCAGCTGCCGCTAAAATCGCTGAAAAAACCGGTCGGCCGCTTCCTCGAGAGTACTGTTTAAGTGACTTGTTGAAGCGCCCAGAGCTTAGCTATGCAGATATTACATCGCTGCCTGGTATCGAAAGCGGCGGTGTTGACGATGACGCAGTTGCTGAACAGGTACAAATTCAAGCGAAATACCAGGGGTATATCGACCGTCAACAGGATGAGATCGATAAGCTCAAACGCCATGAAGCGACACCGCTGCCAGCCGAACTGGATTATCAACGGGTAGAAGGGCTATCCAATGAGATCCGCCAAAAGCTCAGTGAAACGCGCCCCGAAACCCTGGCGCAAGCCGCTCGGATTTCCGGCGTGACCCCTGCAGCGGTCTCTATATTGCTAATACATTTGAAAAAACGTCGCTTAGTCAGTTCTAGCGAGGTCGTTAACGGATGAGTCGATTAACGCCGTTGATCAACAGCTTGCCTGAAACCGTTGCTCCCCGACTGGAAGAAGGATTAGCAACATTAGGAGTCATTGTTACTCCCCAACAGCGCGAACAACTACTTGGTTTGCTCGCGCTGTTGCACAAGTGGAATCAGGCTTATAACCTCACCGCTGTACGCGATGTTGAAGAGATGGTTTCACGGCATGTATTAGATAGTGCTGCTGTTGCCCCTTATGTTCATGGACCACAGATCCTTGATGTAGGTGCTGGTCCCGGTTTGCCCGGCCTTGTGCTTGCTATCTTGAAGCCTGAACTGCAGGTAACGCTACTCGATAGCAATGGCAAAAAAGTTCGCTTCCAACGTCAAGCAGTGATGGAGTTAGCGCTGACAAACGTTACCCCCACCCAAGCACGTGTCGAGCAATTCAATGGCCAGACGTTTGATCAAGTGATTTCCCGAGCCTTTGCCAGCTTGGTAGACTTTATCTCGCTAACCCGAGCGCTACCGGCAGCTCATGGGCAGTGGCTTGCTATGAAAGGCCCTGGCGCTGATGATGAACTGCGGGAGTTGCCTAACTACGTTGAGCTCCAGGCGCGTCACCTACTGCGTGTTCCCTTCGAGACGGCCGAGCGGCAGCTGTTGATTCTGACCCCAAAAGGAGTTGAGTAGTGAGCCAGATCATTGCCCTGACCAACCAAAAAGGCGGTGTGGGCAAGTCCACTTCAGCCGTTAATCTCGCCGCCAGTTTGGCAGCACTTGACCGTCGTATCTTGCTGGTAGATTTAGACCCACAAGGGCATGCCAGCATGGGCAGTGGCATCGACAAGTACGCGCTTGAAAAAAGTGTACTTGATGTGCTGCTGGGAGAAACAACCGCAAGCGACGCCATCGTTAGCGATTTACCTGTAAAATATGACGTCCTTCCCGGTAATGGCGACTTAACAGCCGCGGAAGTAGAGCTGCTCGATAGTGACCAGCGCCAAAGTCGCTTGTCGTTAGCACTGCAGACGGTGGCAGATGACTATGATGTCGTCCTCATCGACTGCCCACCGTCGCTGAATATGCTTACCGTGAATGCGTTGACAGCCGCCAATGGGGTGCTTATTCCATTGCAGTGTGAATTCTATGCATTGGAAGGATTATCAGCGCTGCTGGATACCGTTGAGCAGATCAAACAGAGTGTTAATCCTGATCTAGCCGTTTCTGGCATTCTGCGTACTATGTACGACAAGCGCACCAGTTTGACGCGTGAAGTGGACAAACAGCTGAGAGATTTTTTTGGCGATGCGCTGTTAAAAACAACCATTCCACGCAATGTAAAGGTTGCTGAAGCACCAAGCCATGGCTTACCTGTTACTCAATACGCACGTTTTTCGCGGGGTAGCCAGGCTTATCGTGTGCTTGCAAAAGAGATGATTCGGCGGCTATCGCTGTAACGTAAAAAGTACGAGGGGAAGCGAATGACGCGTAAACGCGCGCTAGGACGTGGCCTGGATGCCCTGATTGGTGCGGGCGCCCGTCGTCGTGACAGTTTAGATCTTACCGGTGGCGTGACGCTGGATGGTGAAGACACGTTGCTGCCTGCAGCATCAACGGAAGAAGCGGCGGCTGAGCGGCTAGAACGGTTACCTCTTGGCCAACTGAGCCGTGGGAAATATCAGCCACGTCGCGATATTCAACCCGAAGCATTGGAAGAGCTTGCCGATTCCATTCGCGCACAAGGGGTGATGCAACCTATTGTGGTTCGCCCAGTAGGTGAAGAGCGCTATGAAATTATCGCGGGTGAGCGCCGCTGGCGTGCTGCGCAGTTGGCCGAATTAGATGTTATCCCCGCCGTTATTCGCGATGTCAGTGATGAAGTAGCACTTGCCCTGGCGCTGATTGAAAATATTCAGCGCGAAAATCTTAATGCCATTGAAGAAGCACTTGCCTTAAAGCGCCTGGGCGATGAGTTTGAGCTTACCCAGCAGCAAATTGCTGATGCAGTCGGTAAGTCGCGCACTCAAGTCGCCAATTTATTGCGCTTGTTAGCGTTAGACCCTGAAGTGCAAACGCTGCTGGAACGCGGCGATTTAGATATGGGCCATGCGCGAGCCTTGCTATCGCTTAACAGTACCCAGCAGCGCCAAATTGCCCATGAAGTGGTCAATAATGATTTGACCGTTCGTGACACAGAAGCGTTGGTTAAAAAAGTTCAAGCTAACCAGACACCTGCCCAGACACCGCCGCGTACTGCCAAAACACCGGATGTTGCACGACTTGAAACACATCTGGGGGAATTGCTAGGCGCGCCCGTTTCCATTGATCACGGGCAAAAAGGGAAGGGGAAGGTGACAATCCGTTATACCAGTCTTGAAGAGCTCGACGGGATTTTGGCGCATATTAAATAGCAGGCTTACTAAAATAGACGCTTATTTTAACCCTTTGGTCGCAAGTCGACACTGAATCGCGCGAAATCGGCGCAACTTCGGTTGAAGGTGTGATAGCGCTTCCCTATAATCGCGCAAGATTTGTGCAGGTAACTGATGATTTATTGAGCAGCAAGCTGTAAGCGTGACTTATTAATTGTGCTGGGGAATCATGTGCTGAAGATCTATCTGAAGAATTATGCAGCGACTTGAGGCCCAACGGCGAAAAGCTTACTTCTTCAGGCTGACAGCAATTCAGTTGCTAATGACGTTAGTCGGTATGCTATTGGCTTTCCCTGTTGCTCATATGGCAGGCGCATTGTCGGTAGCTACAGGAGCATTAGTAGCGCTGTTGCCGCACATTTTTTTTATACAGCGAATGGGAATTTTCCGAACAAGGCATCGCGCTCCGCGCGCAATGGACCTATTTCGCGCCGAAGCAGGCAAGTTTGGTTTGACGGTGGCACTGTTTTCACTGGTGTTCGTTGTAGTGCCCCCCTCAAACCCCGCTTTCTTTTTTTGCGCTTACGTTGCGATTGTTCTGACGCATTGGTTAGCACCATGGCTAATGCTTGGAAATCGCACAACTAATTGAGGTGACATGTCTATGGCCGCAGGAAACGAAGTCTCAACGACTTACTATATCCAGCACCACTTGCAGAACCTAACCTTTGGCAAGCATCCAGAAAATGGTTGGTCGCTGGCACATTCGGCGGAAGAAGCCAGCGAGATGGGCTTTTGGGCTATCCATCTGGACACCATGGGCTGGTCGATTGCGATGGGCTTGTTGTTTATCTGGCTTTTCCGTAAAGCTGGTAAAATGGCAACCACTGGCGTACCTGGCGGACTGCAAAATGCCGTAGAGATGGTGTTTGAATTTGTTGAGGACATGATCAAAGGGGCCTTTAAAGGGCATAACCCGATTATTGCGCCGCTTGCATTAACGTTGTTCGTGTGGATTCTCTTCATGAACACGCTGAAAATTATCCCGGTCGACTACTTCCCCGTGTTGTTCAGTAAACTGGGCGTCGACTACATGAAGATTGTGCCAACTACCGATGTTAATGCCACATTGGGGCTAGCGCTGGGTGTGTTCGGTCTGATTCTTTATTACAGCTTCAAGGTGAAAGGCGTTGGTGGCTTTGCCAAAGAGCTTTCATTGACACCCTTTAACCATTGGGCCTTGATTCCATTCAATTTGCTGCTTGAAATCGTTGCCCTACTTGTTAAACCGTTCAGCTTGGCGATGCGTCTTTTCGGCAACATGTTTGCCGGTGAAGTTATTTTTATCTTGATTGCTATGCTGCCGTTCTGGGCGATCTGGGTACTCGACGTGCCGTGGGCGATTTTCCACATCTTGATTGTCGTTCTTCAGGCATTCATTTTTACCGTATTGTCAGTAGTGTATTTAAGCGCTGCGCACGAGCATCACTAAGACGTGCTGCTTGTTAGAGATTAACCCTTAACATCAACCCTCAACCTTGACCTTTAACTTGAAAAACTAGGAGCATTACCATGGAACTAATCTACATTGCTGCCTCCATCATGATCGGCTTAGGCGCTTTGGGCACCGGTATCGGTTTCGCTATCCTCGGTGGCAAACTGATCGAATCTACTGCTCGTCAGCCGGAGCTTGGTGACCAACTTCAAACCAAAACCTTCCTGATGGCTGGTCTGCTGGATGCTGTACCGATGATCGGTGTTGGTATCGCGATGTACCTGATCTTCGTTGTTGCCGGTTAATGACAGCTTAGCCGGGCGGCAGTCCCGCTCGGTTTTGTTTCACTCCGGTCGCCACGAACTTGTCAGAGGTACATCCCTGTGAATATCAACATGACGCTTATCGGGCAGACGATCGCCTTCGCGATCTTTGTCTGGTTTTGCATAAAGTATGTGTGGCCTCCGATCAGCAACGCGCTTCACGAGCGTCAAAAGAAAATTGCTGATGGCTTAGACGCAGCTAGCCGTGCTACTCGCGATCTTGAGCTTGCTCAAGAGCGTGCAGAGCAGACACTGCGTGAAAGCAAGGAGCAGGCTTCTCAAATCCTCGAGCAAGCCAACAAGCGCTCTGCTCAAATGGTTGAAGAAGCACGCGAACAGGCCCGCGCCGAAGGCGAACGCCTCATGGTTAGTGCACGTTCTGAAATTGAGCAAGAAGTTAATCGTGCAAAAGACGAGCTTCGTGCCCAAGTTTCTCATCTTGCCATTATTGGTGCCGAGCGTGTGCTAGAAGCTTCGGTCGACGAGAAAGCACATCGCAAGTTACTTGATGAGCTTGCTGCTGAACTGTAAGGAGGTGACCCATGGCGGAATTACTTACCGTCGCTCGTCCTTACGCTAAGGCGGCGTTTGAATACGCGCGTGATCATAAGGCGCTTGATAGCTGGACCCAAGCGCTTAGTTTTTTAAGCGCTGCGGTAGCTGACAGCGATCTACGTCGTCTGTTGGGTAGTCCAAAACTTGAAAACGACAAAAAGGTAGCGCTGCTTTCGGATATGTTGCCCGAAAAGCAGGAAGACCTGTCGCGTTTTTTGGATACCCTGGCTGACCAAGGTCGCTTGTTAGCACTGCCCTTCATTGCTGAACAGTTCGAGTACTTACGTGCCGAACATGAACAGCGTGTTGATGTGACGGTGACGTCAGCTTATAAGCTGACTGCCGCACAGCAGACCAAGCTAGCGAACGCGCTTAAGAAACGTCTGAATCGCGAAATCTCCATTACTACTCAAGTGGACAAGACGCTTATTGGTGGTGTCATCCTACGTGCCGGCGATACCGTTATTGACGGTTCGGTACGTGGTCGATTGAACCGCCTTTCCGAAGCGCTGACCGCTTGAGTCTGAGGGACATGGCATGCAGCAACTGAATCCTTCCGAGATCAGCGACATCATCAAGCAGCGAATTGAGAAGCTTGACGTCGCATCCGAAGCCCGTAATCAGGGCACCATCGTCAGCGTTTCCGACGGTATCGTGAAAATTCACGGCCTCGAAGACGCGATGTTTGGTGAAATGATTGAATTCCCTAACAGCATTTTTGGCATGGTACTGAACCTGGAGCGTGACTCCGTTGGTGCCGTTGTCTTGGGTGACTACCTGCAACTTCAAGAAGGCATGACCGCTCAGTGTACGGGTCGTATCCTAGAAGTGCCGGTAGGTCCTGAGCTGGTAGGTCGTGTGGTCGATGCGCTGGGTAATGCCATCGACGGCAAAGGCGATATCAACGCCAAAATGACAGATGCGGTAGAAAAAGTAGCGCCTGGCGTTATTACCCGTCAGTCCGTTGACGAGCCGATCCAAACCGGTCTGAAATCCATCGACGCCATGGTGCCAATCGGTCGTGGTCAGCGTGAGCTGATCATCGGTGACCGTCAGATTGGTAAGTCAGCCATTGCTATCGATGCGATCATCAACCAAAAAGGCAAAGGCGTTACTTGTGTTTACGTGGCGATTGGTCAGAAGCAGTCGACCATTGCTAACGTGGTACGCAAGTTAGAAGAGCACGGCGCGCTGGAACACACCATCGTTGTCGCTGCTGGCGCTGCTGATCCTGCACCGATGCAGTTCTTGGCCGCCTATTCTGGTTGCACCATGGGTGAGTACTTCCGTGACCGTGGTGAAGACGCACTGATCGTTTATGACGATCTTTCCAAGCAGGCTGTGGCTTACCGTCAGGTATCACTACTGCTGCGTCGTCCGCCGGGTCGTGAGGCCTATCCTGGTGACGTTTTCTATCTCCACTCACGTCTGCTAGAGCGCGCTGCGCGTGTTAATGCTGATTACGTTGAGAAATTTACTAACGGTGAAGTAAAAGGCAAAACCGGTTCTTTGACCGCACTGCCGATTATCGAAACCCAAGGTGGAGACGTTTCTGCGTTCGTTCCGACCAACGTTATCTCGATCACCGATGGTCAGATCTTCCTGGAAACCAACCTGTTTAACTCCGGTATTCGTCCGGCGATTAACGCAGGTCTATCGGTTTCTCGTGTTGGTGGTGCTGCGCAGACCAAAATTATCAAGAAGCTGGGTGGCGGTGTTCGTCTGGCCTTGGCTCAGTACCGTGAGCTAGCGGCGTTCTCGCAGTTTGCTTCTGATCTAGATGAAGCGACCCGTAAGCAGCTTGAGCATGGTCAACGCGTTACAGAACTGATGAAGCAAAAGCAGTACTCGCCGATGTCAGTGGCGGAAATGGCGCTGTCTCTGTACGCCGCTAACGAAGGTCACTTGGATGATGTGAGCGTCGATAAAGTGTTGGACTTCGAACGTGCTCTGCACGATTACATGAAGTCTGAGCACAGCGATCTGCTCGATAAGATCAACCAGACCGGCGACTACAACGGCGAGATTCAGGACGGCTTGAAGTCAGGTCTCGAGAAGTTCAAGGCGACTCAGAGCTGGTAATGTCCGGCCCGCCTGTGGGCGGGCTTGCATGCTTTCTGAGAGCCACGAACGAAGGGTAGATCGCTATGGCAGCTGCAAAAGAGATACGCACCCAGATCGGGAGCATTAAAAATACGCAGAAGATTACCAGCGCCATGGAAATGGTAGCTGCATCTAAAATGCGTAAAGCACAAGATCTGATGAAGGCTGGCCAGCCGTATGCCAAGCAGATTCGTAATGTGGTAGGCCACATTGCCGACGCAAATCCTGAATACAAGCACGACTACATGGTCGAGCGTAATGAGGTGAAGCGCGTTGGTTACATTGTGGTATCTACTGACCGCGGTCTGTGTGGTGGCTTAAACGTCAACCTGTTTAAGGCAGTGGTGAAAGATGCCGTTGTCTGGAAACAGCAAGACGCTGAGCTAGACTTCTGCGCCCTCGGCTCTAAAGCCGGCGCCTTTTTCCGCAACTATGGAGGCAACCTGGTTGCTGCCAAGAGCGGATTAGGAGAGTCGCCGACTGTCGAAGGACTGATCGGTAGTATAAAGGTCATGTTAGAAGCGTACGACGCAGGACGTATTGACCGCTTGTTTGTGGTGTATAACGAATTTGTTAACACCATGACGCAACGGCCCGTCGTACGTCAGCTTCTTCCGTTGTCGTCCGATATGGGCGAAGACGCGGAGCATGACGAAGAAAACGCCCGTCCCGGAAGCTGGGACTACCTGTATGAACCGGATGCCAAGGCGTTGCTAGACAGCCTGTTGGTTCGATTCATCGAATCACAGGTGTATCAGGCGGTAGTCGAAAACGGTGCGTGCGAACAGGCCGCCCGAATGATCGCTATGAAGAGTGCCACTGATAACGCGGGCAACCTGATCGACGATCTGGAGATGGTATACAACAAGGCCCGTCAGGCCGCCATCACCCAGGAAATTTCCGAGATCGTCGGCGGCGCTTCAGCCGTATAACGCCTAAGGAGCTAGCTATCGCAAAGGTAGCTCCTGGCAGACAGGTTTCATTTGCAGGTTTTTGAGAGGAACCAAGATGAGCGGACGTATCGTACAAATCATCGGCGCGGTGATTGACGTAGAGTTTCCGCGGGACTCTGTGCCCAAGGTCTACGACGCGCTGAAGGTCTCTAATGCTGAGACCATCCTCGAAGTCCAGCAGCAGCTGGGCGACGGCGTGGTGCGCACCATTGCCATGGGCTCTACCGAGGGCTTGAAACGTGGCTTGGACGTGACCAACACAGGTACCGCGATTTCCGTACCCGTCGGTAAGGAAACGTTGGGCCGCATCATGAACGTGCTCGGTGAGCCGATTGATGAAGCTGGCCCGATTGGCGAGCAAGAACGCATGCCAATCCACCGTAAAGCACCAAGCTACGCTGACCAAGCAGCTTCCAATGAGCTGTTGGAAACCGGTATCAAGGTTATCGACCTCGTTTGCCCGTTCGCTAAGGGCGGTAAAGTTGGTCTATTCGGCGGTGCAGGTGTAGGTAAAACCGTTAACATGATGGAGCTTATCCGCAACATCGCCACCGAGCACAGCGGCTACTCTGTATTCGCCGGTGTAGGTGAGCGTACGCGTGAGGGTAACGACTTCTATCACGAAATGACTGAGTCCAACGTTATCGACAAGGTATCGCTGGTTTACGGTCAGATGAACGAGCCGCCCGGCAACCGTCTGCGTGTTGCGCTGACAGGCCTAACCATCGCTGAAAAATTCCGTGATGAAGGCCGCGACGTTCTGCTGTTCGTCGATAACATCTATCGTTACACCCTGGCCGGTACTGAAGTATCTGCTCTGTTGGGTCGTATGCCATCTGCGGTAGGTTACCAGCCGACGCTGGCTGAAGAGATGGGCGTTCTGCAAGAGCGTATCACCTCTACTAAGACGGGCTCTATCACGTCTGTACAGGCCGTATACGTACCTGCGGATGACTTGACCGACCCATCGCCGGCGACGACCTTCTCGCACTTGGACGCCACCGTTGTATTGGCACGTTCAATTGCAGAACTTGGTATTTATCCTGCGATTGACCCGCTGGACTCTACGTCGCGTCAGCTAGATCCGCTGGTCGTTGGTGAAGAGCACTACAACGTAGCACGTGGTGTACAGAACGTTCTGCAGCGTTACAAAGAGCTGAAGGATATCATCGCGATCTTGGGTATGGACGAGTTATCTGATGAAGATAAGTTGGCTGTATCTCGTGCGCGTAAAATCCAGCGCTTCCTGTCGCAGCCGTTCTTCGTTGCTGAGGTATTCACTGGTTCGCCCGGTAAGTATGTTTCTTTGAAAGATACGATTCGTGGCTTCCAGGGCATTCTCGCGGGCGAGTACGACAACCTGCCGGAACAGGCCTTCTACATGGTAGGCTCCATCGACGAAGCTGTCGAAAAAGCCAACCAGATGAAGAAGTAATCCCGTCCATTAGGGGGATTCGCTATGGCGAATAGCTTCACTTGCAATATCGTCAGCGCTGAAGATTCCATCTTTACAGGTACTGTTGAGATGGTGGTAGCTGCAGGTATTATGGGTGACCTCGGTATTTTGCCGGGGCACACCCCGCTGCTGACCGAGCTTCAGCCCGGTCCGGTACGCGTGATACACGATGGTGGCAAGGAAGAGAACTTCTTTGTCTCCGGTGGCTTCATGGAAGTACAACCGACCATTGTTACGATCCTGGCAGATGCAGCGACGCGTGCTAGTGACCTCGACGAGGCCGCTGCTGAAGAAGCGCGTCAGCAGGCGTTGAAAGCCTTTAATGAGAAGTCATCGGAGCTGGATTATACCCGTGCTGCCGCTGAACTTGCCGAAGCCGTTGCACAGCTGCGAACGATTCAGCAGCTGCGCAAAAAGGCGGGTAAAGGCTAAGACACGCGCTAGCGTGCATAAAGCGCTCCTTGAACCCGAGAGGGTTTAAGGAGCGTTTTTTTTGTCTGGTACTATGAAAAAGCGTATTCAGTGTCTGGACGCTCATCTGTAACACCTCATCTGCACACTGTGCGTCTGCACAAAGGGAGATAGCGATGTCATTGAACGATGAAGCCTTGCAGGAATTAAAAACCGAACTGCTCGACGAGTTGGCCAAGGAAGCGCCCAGTAAATCATTACTATCTTTGCGTTTGGCCGAAACCCGCTCGGCAGATATTGGTGAGGTAATTGAAGAGCTAATCGAAGACGATGAAGCGCTTTCGGCAGCGCTTGCCCTACTTGATATTCTTTCGACTGAGCGTGCTGCCAATGTCCTGGGTTATTTACCAGGAGAGAGCCAGCTTGAGGTCGTCGGTAAGCTGTCGGATACCCAGGTACTGAAGCTTCTTGAAGAGATGGGCTCCGATGAACGGGCCGACTTATTTAATCTCTTAGATGAGGACCGTCGAGAAGCGTTGTTACGCCGTATGGCTCATCAAGAGCGTGAAGATCTTAAACGCCTGGCAAGTTACGAAGAAGGTACGGCTGGCGCCATCATGACCTCTGACTATGTCGCCATAGCCAGTGGCATGACGGTGTCACAGGCCATGATGCGGGTTCGCCAAACGGCCCCAGATGCGGAAACGGTGTATCAGCTTTATGTACTCGACAGTAGTGGCCAGTTAATAGGCACTATGTCGCTGCGCCAACTGATGGTGGCACGCCCCGGGGCGTTAGTTGATGACATTATGATTAAAGACGTTATCAGCACACCGGTCGATGCAGAGCAAGAAGAGGTGGCGCGCATTGTGGCTCGCTATGACCTGCTGGCATTGCCTGTGTTGGATGCTGATGGCCGTATGGTAGGCATCGTCACCCACGATGACGCCATGGACGTTGCCGAGTCGGAAGCCACCGAGGATATCCATAAAGGGATGTCTATCGGCCAGTTAGAGGATGGTGTTAGCCGTGTGCCGCTATGGAGTCTTTACCGCAAGCGTGTTACCTGGCTGGTCCTGCTGGTATTTGCCAATCTTTTTTCAGGCGCTGGCATTGCTTACTTTGAGGACACGATTGCAGCCCAAGTTGCGCTGGTGTTTTTCCTGCCGCTACTGATTGGTAGTGGTGGTAACGCGGGAGCTCAGGCAGCGACGCTAATGGTACGCGGTATGGCAACTGGCGATATTGGCGTGAAAGACTGGAGTAAGATGCTAGGCCGTGAACTGCTGGTCGCTGGCTCTTTGGGCCTTACCATGGCAATTGCAGTCGCACCTATCGGGATTTTCCGTGGTGGTGAAGCGGTAGCCATCATTGTGGCGTTAAGCATGGTGACCATTGTTCTGTTTGGTAGCATGATCGGCATGTGCCTACCGTTTGTACTAGAGCGCTTTAAGGTCGATCCTGCCACTGCTTCAGCCCCGTTGGTAACCACGTTAATTGATGCCTCTGGGGTATTGATTTACTTCACCATTGCCACCGCCATATTAGCAAACGTATAGCTTGTGTTTATTAACGCATGGCACTGCTGGCTGCGCGGGTAATAAACATAACTTCTACGTGACCCAGCCACTCAATATCGCTGGCGAGCGCCTTTAGTTGGCTGGCTAGGCACTGGGGAGGCTGGTGTACGGAATCGCCAATAATCAGCGATACCGACACTTTATCGTCCAAGTAGTGGAGTTGCAGCTCGGTTAATGTGCGCCAGACAGGGTGCATATACCAGCGCTCATTCAGCGCGGCTTCTACTTCGGGCCGCAGTGGCAGGCCGGGAAGGCGGCTGGGATCGCCTTCTCCGGCATCATCTTCGGGGTCAATGTGAAAAATAACATCGGTGAGCAACGGAAACTCATGCCGTAAGCGTCGACTTACTTCGTTGCCGATTTCATGGGCTTCAGACACGGTGATTTTTGGCCCCACCACCACATGTAAATCGACCATAACCCAGCCTGCCGACTGGCGAGTGCGTAAGTCATGGACACTGTCGACTCCCGGAACGCTTTGAGCAACGTCATGCATTTGCCGTTGAACGCTTTCAGGTAGTGCGGTATCAACTAATTCTCTGGCTGACTCCCAAAGTAAATCCCAACCTACTTTGCCAACTAATAAGCCAACAATGATGGCGGCGACGGCATCTAGCCAGCCTAAACCAAACTGCGCACCAATTAATGCAACCAACACCACTGCGGTGGAGAGTGCATCGCTGCGCGAATGCCAAGCGTTTGCTTCCAGCAGCTTAGATTTAACGCGTTTAGCAACGCGCATGGTATAGCGAAAAATCCACTCTTTACTGAACAAGGCGATGACGGTAATCACAATAGCCACCAAGCCTGGAGCCTTAACCTCAGTACCACTAAACAAACGATCAAGGCTAGACCAGGCGATACCACCCGCCACAAAGATCAGTACGCTACCCAACAGTAACGTGGTTAGGGTTTCGATACGGCCATGACCATAATGGTGATCATCGTCGGGTTCCTGGCGGCCGTAGTGAATAGCGGCTAGCACAAAGCCGTCGGTCACAAGATCTGAAAGTGAATGGATACCATCGGCAATCAACGCTGCCGAGCCTACCCAAAAGCCGACTACAACTTTAACAATGCTCAACAAGCCATCCAGCCAAGCGCCAATATAGGTAACACGCTTGGCTTCTCGGCTATCTAGCTCATGCTTGGGAACCACTGGAGATTCTACGGTCTGAGTCATGAGGGACCTTGCTGGGGCACATGCTTCCAATAGCTGACTATTGTAGCGCACAGTGCCTTAGCGCTATAGCTTCTTGTGAGTTTGCCCCTATGCTGGATGCGGACAATGAATTAAGGGATGTGTATCCTTAGCGCCATTGCGAGCGCATGAATGTCACAAAGCACATAAATATCATTAATAGTTAAGCACGGGATAACCCATGGATTGGTTACAGGTAGTTGTGTTAGCGGTAGTTCAGGGGCTCACAGAATTTTTACCTATATCGAGTTCGGCTCATCTGATATTGGTACCTGTTTTGACTGCCTGGGAAGACCAGGGGCTTGCCTTTGATGTGGCGCTGCATCTTGGCAGTTTAAGTGCCGTTGTGATCTATTTTCGGCACGAAATTGGCAGAATGATCGCTAGCAGCTTGGCCGCACTTCGCGGCCAAGTGGTTAATGATGATGCGATGTTGGCGTTTTGGGTCGTTATTGCCACCTTGCCAGTGTGTATTATCGGGTTTCTGCTTCACGATGTGATCTCAGGTTACATGCGCTCTACGCTGATCATTGGTGCCAGTTTGATTGTTTTTGGTCTGCTACTCGGTTACGCAGACTGGAAAAAACGCGGCACGCGTAGCGAATACCAAATGACGTTAAAAGATGTGCTTATCATTGGCGGCGCTCAAGTATTGGCACTCATTCCAGGCACCTCGCGCTCAGGCATCACCATTACAGCGGCATTAATGGTGGGGATGAGCCGAGAGGGCGCAGCACGGTTTTCATTTCTACTGTCAATTCCTGTGATTGTGCTGGCGGGGGGGCTTGAGGCAATAAACTTACTGAAGGACCCTCAGTTAATTGATATACCGGCCATGTTGGTGGGTACTTTACTCTCGGGTATTAGCGCCTATGTGTGTATCCACTACTTCCTGGTTGTGATTAAAAAGCTAGGCATGCAGCCATTTGTAGTATATCGGGTGCTGTTTGGTGCTTGGTTGCTATGGTTTTTCCACTTCTAGTTGTTTCAGTGATAGAGGTTTTCCATTGTTAACCCAGTGCGTTTTATTCAAGGAAAAATAAAATGAAGATTAATTCTCGGTGGTTAAAATGTTCGGGATTATTGCTCATTGCTGCTGGGGCATTAATGGGGTGTTCAGAAAATGATCGGCCTTTAGATACCCCTGTTCGCTTTGAAGGCGGTATTTTTGGGACGTTTTATCAAGTCACCATTGCGGACCCGCTAACCCAAGGAGAGGCGAATGCACTGGAAGAAGGTTTCCTAGCGGAGCTCAACGACGTTGATCAAGCGATGTCGACTTACCGTGATGACGCCGAGCTTGTGGTGTTTAATGATGCTCCCCTTAATGAATGGCAACCGCTGTCTAACGAGTTAATTGAAGTACTTGCGATTAGCCACTCGGTATCAGAAGCAAGCAACGGCGCGTTTGATATTACCGTTGGCGATGTGGTCAATTTATGGAGTTTTGGCCCTGAGGCACGTCCTGAAGAGGTGCCTTCAGACGCGGAGCTTAGCGAACGCATGGCCACAATTGGCTACGATGCAGTTGAAGTCGATACTCAGCTTATGCAGGCGCGACGCTCCCGTGATGTGTTTGCTGACTTATCGGGTGTGGCTAAGGGACATGGCACTGACCGCGTTGGGGCATACCTGGATCAGCAGGGGATTGAAAACTATCTGGTCAATATTGGTGGCGAATTAATTGCCCGTGGATACCGTGACTTAGAAGAACAAAGCCCTTGGCGTGTCGGGATTGAGGTACCCCATAACGGCGTACCAGAAGCGCAGCATGTTATTCCTCTTGAAAATATGTCGGTTGCAACATCGGGGGATTATCGCAACTATTTTGAAGTCGATGGTGAGCGTTTCTCCCACACTATCGATCCTCGCACCGGTCGGCCGGTTAAGCATCAATTAGCGTCCGTGTCGGTTTTTCACCCCTCTAATGCATGGGCCGACGCGTGGTCCACGGCTATCTCAGTCGCAGGTAGCGAAGAAGGGATGCAGATGGCAATTGAGAATAATCTCAATGTATTGATGTTAGTTAAAGAGAACGATCATTGGCGAAGCGTGGCCAGCCCCGCCTTCGTGGAATACTTCGATGAAGCGCTTATCGATGAACTGGGTATTGAAGCTTGGGAAGCTCCCACCGCCAACCGCTAAACCGTTACAGGTGACTAAAATGCAAGACCTTGATGTCGTTATCCTTGCCGCTGGAAAAGGCACACGTATGCGTTCACAAATACCCAAAGTGCTGCATACGCTGGCAGGCAAATCGATGGTGCAACATGTGTTAGATACTGCCAATGGTCTTACGCCTACTCGCACGCATGTCGTGATTGGCCACGGTGCTGACCAACTACGCGAAGCGCTGGCAGAGAGCAATGTAACGTTTGCGGTTCAGGAAGAGCAAAAAGGTACCGGCCATGCGGTTGCCCAAGCACAGTCTCAATTAGGTAATGGGAACGTGTTGGTTCTGTATGGCGATGTGCCTATGATCCGCCGTGAATCACTGATGGCACTTCTCAGCCACGTTGATGAGCAGCACATGGGGCTGCTAACCGTTACGTTGGAAGATCCGTCTGGTTACGGACGTATTGTGCGCAATGATGACGGTGAGGCAGTGGCTATTATTGAGCAAAAAGATGCCAGTGCCGACCAGTTGGCCATTACCGAGTGCAATACCGGCATCATGGCGATGACCAGTGCTCAGCTTAAGCGGTGGCTACCACAGCTTTCTGCCGAAAATGCCCAGGGCGAGTACTATCTAACGGATGTGATTGCGATGGCGGCAAACGAAGGCATTAAAGTGTGTACTGCCCAGCCAGCCAGTGCCGTTGAAGTGGAAGGCGTGAATAACCGCTCACAAATGGCGCGTTTAGAGCGCGCTTATCAACTGCAGCAAGCTGAGACGTTAATGGCCCAAGGCGTTGCGTTGGCCGACCCGGAAAGAATTGATATACGCGGTAAGCTCACCTGTGGTCATGATGTGTTTATCGACGTGGGCTGTGTGTTTGAAGGTGACGTAGAGCTGGGTGAAGGGGTGCGGATTGGACCTTACTGCGTGATTAAAAACAGCACGATTGGCGCTGAAAGCGTTATCGACAGCCATAGTGTGATCGACACAACCGTCGCTGCTGGTTTGAACCAAGTTGGCCCCTTTGCACGGCTACGCCCTGGTACACGCCTAGCAGTCAAAGCCAAGGTAGGAAACTTTGTTGAGACCAAGAATGCTGATGTTGGTGAAGGAAGTAAAATTAATCACTTAAGCTATGTTGGTGATGCCCGCTTAGGTCGTGATGTGAATGTTGGTGCAGGCACCATTACGTGTAATTATGATGGTGTAAATAAACATCGCACCGAGATTGGTGATAACGCTTTTATAGGGTCTAACAGCGCCTTAGTGGCACCAGTGACGGTGGGTAAAGGAGCGACTGTAGGTGCAGGCTCCACCATTTGCAAAGATGTAGCAGAGCATGCGTTGGCGGTTACTCGCAGCAAGCAACTAGAAAAAGCGGGTTGGCCGCGCCCCGTTAAAAAAAGCTAACTAGGTTATTTTCTAACTGAATTGTGAGCTTCTAACAGTGCTTTACAAGATGCGGCTATTTGCCGCATCTTTACCTTGATCGCTGCGTTGCAGCACGTAATTAGTGTGCTTATCATCGTGGCGGTCTTTCTTAACCCTGCCAGGATCACTTTACTATGAAACCACCTAACGTCCTTGCAATGCGGCAGTCTACTTGCCGGTTTGCTTGGTTGTTGATCGCGCTATGTTTGTTTGCTTTTCCCACCCTCTCCTATGCCTCTTCTGGTTCTTTAGATCTTACCGCTTCGTTTGCAGGTATTGCCTCTGTTGTCATCTTCGTTCTTGCCTATGCCTTGGTAATGAGCGAAGAATTGATTCATATGCGCAAATCTAAACCAGTCCTGGTGGCCGCTGGGCTTATCTGGGCCCTGGTGGCGTGGGTCTATGTACAAGCGGGCATGCCGCAAGAAGCGGAAGCTGCTTTTAAAGAAACGCTGCTTGAATATACCGAGCTCTTGCTGTTCTTACTGGTAGCGATGACCTATATCAATGCCATGGAAGAGCGTCGTATCTTTGATGCCCTGCGGGCATGGCTAGTTCGCAGAGGCTTCAGCTATCGTAGCCTGTTTTGGATTACCGGCTGTCTTGCCTTTGGTATTTCTGCCATTGCCAACAACATGACCACGGCGATGTTGATGTGCGCGGTTGTGTTGAAGGTAGCCGAAGGTGATAAAAAGTTTATTAGTCTGTGCTGTGTCAACGTGGTGGTAGCATCAAACGCAGGCGGCGCGTTCAGCCCGTTTGGTGATATCACCACGTTGATGGTGTGGCAGGCGGGTCAGGTACCATTTGGTGGTTTCTTTGCGCTATTGATGCCAGCCATCGTCAACTTTATGGTGCCAGCGGTGATTATGAATTTCTTCATCGTTAATCGTCAGCCTGCATCGCTCAAAGAGAATGTTTGGCTTAAACGTGGGGCGCGGCGCATTATCGCGCTGTTTTTGATTACTGTGGCGATCTCAGTGCTGTGTCACTCGGTGCTTTATTTGCCCCCGGCAATGGGCATGATGTTTGGCCTTGGCCTGCTGCAGTTCTTTGGTTACTACCTACGCCGCAGCTTGCCGCGTTCCCTGGAGCGCAAACGTGAGCGTTACTCACGTCGCGGCGATTGGAAGAAGCTTGAGCAGCTGGGCAGCGTGGTGCCTTTTGATATCTTCAGCCGTATTGCCCGCTCAGAGTGGGACACATTGTTATTCTTTTATGGGGTCGTGATGTGTGTTGGCGGCCTGGGTTTCATGGGCTATTTAAGTCTATTGTCAGAAACCCTTTACGGTAGCTGGAACCCGGTGTGGGCTAACGTCGTGCTGGGGATGATTTCAGCGGTCGTTGATAACATCCCAGTGATGTTTGCGGTACTTTCCATGGCACCGGATATGTCGGAAGGCAACTGGTTGCTGATTACCTTAACCGCCGGTGTGGGCGGTAGTCTGCTTTCGATGGGATCTGCAGCGGGAGTGGCGTTAATGGGCCAAGCTCGGGGCATTTATACCTTTATGGGGCACATCCGCTGGGCTCCCGCTATTTTGCTGGGCTATGCCGCCAGCATCGTGGTTCATCTATGGATTAATGCAGCGCTGTTTTAAATGAGCGGTTAATTCAGAGAGGTAAAACAAACGCCCCTTATCAATTGATAAGGGGCGTTTTGGTAAAGGCTATTGGTGGACTTGGCCAATTAGTCTTCGAGACTATAAATCGTGCCCGGTAATGACTTTGCAAATATCGGCAAAGCTACTAGCAGTTGGCACTGTTGAAGAGGTGACCTGCACCGTGGCTTTATTGCCCATGGCGTGTTGTATATCGGTGGCAGAAATAATGCCGCGCACGCTTAATGGTTGATTTTGTTTATGCTCAGTAATCAACAGGTGCTGTTCTGTAAAACGCTCCATGGAGAGCACAAGGTCTTCAATCGTTAATGAGTTAAGTTGCTCAAAGGGCATCGCACTAAGTTTTTGCCAGGGCGTCATAATCATATCGGCTGTAATTTCCGTACGATCAAGGTTTCTCTGCTGCATCGCCAAGTTAATACGCCGTGTTCCGATGACTTCTTTGGCGGTTAGCACACCAATGCAGTGGTTCGCTTTGTCGAGCACAAACAACAGGCGAACACCACCATGGCGCATTTTTAAATGGGCATCGTCGATGGGCATATCAGCGGATACTGACTGAGGCGTGACCTGAGTAAAATCTGTTAGCACCGACAGCGCAGGGCTTTCAGGTGTTAACTGCTTTGCTGTTGGCGTGATAAGCAGTGGCGTTTCACCGAACTGGATAAGGGGTTTGGGGGAGTGGACAAGCATATTCATTCAGGGAATCTCCGTTATGTGAATCGATAGGTCGTTAACGGCATTGCCTATCTTGTACTTTCACACTTGCACGGAATTCTTATGGGAATCTTAACAGCTCTCTTATGGCCGATTATTTTTTGGCTGGCGTTGTGATAGGGCATCCCGGATAAAGGATGCGCGGACGCGCAGCCCACCATTTGGCGCGTCATCGAGTTGCAGGCTGCCTTGATGGCGTTTGACCAAGCGCTCGACAATCGATAGCCCCAATCCCGCGCCAGCACTAGTCCCTGCACGTTGGAAACGCTCCATCACCCGGCTGCGTTGCGCTGCAGGGATACCGGGCCCTTGATCATCAACAGTGACGATAACGTCTGTTGTCGATGCCTCAAGTGTGACCGTGATAGTACCTTGCGCAGGCGAGTGTTGAATGGCATTACCGACTAGATTTTGCACCAGGGTTTCGATAGCGCCGGGTTCTTCTTCTATTGCCCAGTTAGCTGAGTCATCCGCGTCCAGTAATAGATGTTGATGTCGCTCTGCGGCTAGCGGAGAGAGCTTTGCCAACGTTTCGCGCGTTTCATGTAATACATCGGAACAGCGATACTCGGGTAATGGTTCTTCTTCGGGGTCTAGGCGTGCCAGGGTTAATAGCTGAGAGACTAGCCGCGTTGAACGGGCCACACCGCTGCGTAAGTGGTGCAGGGCTTCCTCTCGGTCATCGGCGTTATCAGCAGTGAGTGCATTTTGCGCATGTAAATCAAGTACTGCCAAGGGGGTGCGTAGCTCGTGAGCCGCATCGGCAATAAAGCGTTTTTCGCGAATACGCAGTTGGCGGAGTCGTTCCAACAGCCGGTTTATGGCGCCAGAAATGGTTTCTAGCTCAAGGGGAAGTGGGTGAAGCGTCAGCGGTTTTAGGTGGTGGGGATCGCGGGCGCGGATTTGCTCTGCCATTCGTGATAAAGGAGCGAGTCCCCAGCCGATCGACCACCAAAGTAATAGTGTCAGTAACGGTAGGCCAATAAGATCAGGTAATAAGGTGCGTAGTGCCACTGTACTGATCAGTTCACTCCGCGCGTCTTCTCGCTCGCCCACCACCACACGTTTGTCTGTGCCAGTAATTTCTAGAACGTAGATACGCCAGTCATGCTGGTTTACCGACAGCGTTGAATAACCTGGAGGTTGCTGGGTAAGCGGTGTGTCGGGGGCGCTGGCGGAACGCAGCAAAAGGCGGTCGCCTTCCCAAAGCTGAAACGCCAGCTTGCTTTCATAGCGATGGCCTGCAAAACGGTTATCGGAGCGCTCGGCACGTAGCAGCGCACCCTCCACACTATTTAATAAAAGCGTACGGTCGCTATCAGGCAGTGGTGCCTGTAGTAGCCCTTCTAGCAAACGGGCATTTTGTGCCAGGCTAGCATCATGAAGTTCTTCAATCTCATGGGCAGCATAGCGATAGCTAATAAAGCCAATCACTAACATGCTCGTGCCAAACACAAGCAGCGCAAGCCCCAAGGTGCGCTGTCGAATAGAGCTCATAGGCTTGCCTTGGGCAATTTAACCATTACGACTTATCCATAACATAGCCGATCCCTCTTACGGTGCGGATGACTTCAGGAAACAGCTTTCGCCGTAAATGGTGAATATGCACTTCGATAGCGTTACTTTCGACATCTTCCTCCCAGCCATAGACTAATCGCGTTAAGGTATCGCGGGTGAACACACGACCTGGGTGGCTCATAAATTCCTGCAGTAGCGTCAGCTCACGGCGCGAAAGCGTGATCATTTGATGCTGATAACTCACCTGTAAGGTCTGTGGATCCAGGCTAATTCCACGACAGGCGAGCAAGCCGCTGGTTTGTCCTTGGCTACGGCGCAACAAAGCACGTAAACGTGCTTTTAATTCTGCTACTTCGAAAGGTTTAGTAAGGTAGTCATCGGCACCCGCATCCAACCCTTCGATACGGTTATCCATCGCATCACGGGCGGTCAGAACCAAAATCGGCAGCTGACTGCCATGCTGACGAATAGCGCGCAGCACTTCCATGCCATCAATCGTCGGCAAACCAAGATCTAGGATAACCGCATCAAAGGGTTCATTTTTAAGCGCGTGGAGCGCGTTATTGCCATCGGCTAAATGATCTACCGTATAGTGCTCAGGTTTTAGCGCCATACGAATCCCCAACGCCAAACTCGGGTCGTCCTCAACCAGTAAAATGCGCATATCGATGGATGACTCCTTTCATTCACGGCGGGCTACTCAGGAACGTAACATGACACGTCATTCTTCTTTCGGCCACCGCTCCTTAGCCTGCGTAGTAAAGCAGTGCCCACCTGAACAACGGCGTGAAGCATTACTGCATTTGGCTGCGGTGTATGACCCTGCGCAGCAATCTGCATTACAACATGCCTTATCAACCATAAAAGCTAGCTGTGACGCTGTTTGGCAGGGCCTTTGGATAGCTACCCAAGCGGGCCATATCGAATCCGCCGCTTGGGTGCAGCCACTGGCTAATCAAATGGCAAAGCTTTGGTTGCCCAGGCAACATAATTCGGCAACTGATGCGTTGTTGAAAGCTTTGCAGGGCTGGGTAAACGAACAACCGATAGCGCTATGTCATGTGGCGTTAGCCGACGATGCGCCCCACTGGGAAACGCCACTAGTCGCCCATAACATGCGGGTACTTGCCACTCTGGAACACCTTCTATGGCAGTGCCAAACTGTTCAGCCACTCGCTAACTTGCTAACCCTAAGCCCCTTTGCTGAATTATCTCCTACGCAACAGCGGGCACTGGTAGCGAACGTCAGTGAAGGCTCGTTAGACTGCCCAGGGCTTCGTGAAGCGCTCACCATTGACACCTTGCTTGCTGGATTTTATGACCAAGCGCCGCAGGCTCCAGAGCACTGGTATCAAGTGCGGCATCAGGGGGAAACCGTTGGCGTACTATTACTTGCTCCTAACCATACGACCCAGCGTTGGTCATTGCAGTTGATGGGGCTGTTGCCTGAGTGGCGTGGCGGGGGAATGGGTAAGGCAATGATTCAACAAGCGCAGGCGTTGGCTAGCCAGTCGGGAGCCAGGGACATTACGCTGAGCGTTGATGCGCAGAATATCCCCGCAAAGCGTATATATGCTCAGGCAGGGTTTACGCGTTATGCTCAGCAGCGTTTACTGGCCTGGTGTTAACTAGGCGATCGTTGGCACCTTTTTTAAACTGCTGAATAAAGCTCAGAGTACGGCATAGGTTGAATTGCCGCGCTTAGTAGCATTTTCTTACGCTTAGCGTTCTCGGTATACTAATGCGATATGCACGTCTTGGCGTCTCGGTTGCCGCAGGTTGATGATGTCGCTGCCGCGCGCAGGGGTTAAGCACAAAACGTTTTATGACAAAACTCAAGAGGTGGTGAGAGTGAAATCTAAGCTGATCATGAGCGGGCTGGCGGCCCTAGGCGTCATGGCAGGCACATCCGGTGCTTATGCCCAAGACGCAGCACGTGACGCAATCGCTGAGCGCCTAGCGCCGGTCGGTCAACTTTGCTTGCAAGGCCAAGACTGTGGTACCGCAGCAGCACCGGCCGCCGCTAGTGGCGGTGGTGAAATTGATGGCGCTGGTATCTATAACCGTATTTGTATGGCGTGCCACGAAACTGGCGCTGCTGGCGCTCCGGTGCGTGCTGATGAAGCCGCATGGGCTGAACGTACTGAGCAAGGCTTTGCCACGTTATTAGAGCATGCCATCAACGGTATTGGTGCAATGCCTGCTCGAGGCGGCAACCCCAACCTTTCTGACGAAGAGATGGAAGCGGCGGTAGCTTACATGGTTGAGCCTGTCATGGAAGTTCCCGAGCTAGGGGGCGGTGAAGAAGAAGCGTCTGCTGAGGCGACTGAAGAGGGTGCCAGCGACGATACGGCCGTGACAGAGGATAGCGGTGCCGGTGAAGAGGCAACTGACGCTGCAGCTAGTGAAGAAGAAGCAGCTAGCGAAGAGACAGCAGTTGCCAGTGAAGAAGAAGCTTCTAGTGGTGGCAGCGGTTTAGATGGTGAAGCGCTTTACGCCAGTGCTGGCTGTGTGGCTTGCCATGCTGCCGGTGTAGCGGGCGCGCCCAAGCTAGGTGATGCTGAAGCGTGGGGCCCGCGTATCGAGCAGGGTACCGATGCGCTCTATCAAAGTGTATTTAACGGCAAAGGCGTGATGCCGCCACGCGGTGGTAGTAGTGCCTCTGACGAAGAGATCATGGCCGTTGTTGATTACATGGTCTCAGCAGTGCAATAAGCAATTTTGTAATAATGGCTGTTAAATTTATCCACAGGCGGTTTTTGAAACCCCCTGTGGATATTTTTTTGTGTTTTGTTTTTTCTTACTTGCCGTTAACCCAACAGAGAACGTAGCCCGGCAATCGCGTTTTGCCCGCGTGCCTGCTTTTTCTCGGGGTCTTCTTTATCGGCGCGTCCCTCCCACTCCAAATCATCAGCGGGCAGTTCGTCTAAAAAGCGGCTGGGCTGGCAATCCATCAGTTCACCATACGCTTTACGCTGGCGGGCTAGCGTCAGTGTTAGTGTGCGTCTTGCCCGGGTGATACCGACATAAGCTAAGCGGCGCTCTTCTTCTACCGTCTCCATTTCAATAGCGTTACGGTGGGGCAATAAGTCTTCCTCTAAGCCCATCAAATACACATGGGGAAACTCGAGCCCTTTCGAGGCATGCATAGTGAGTAGTTGCACACGATCGGAGTCGTCTTCTTCGGCCTGTTGCTCAAGAATATCCCGCAGTACAAGGCGCGAAATAGCAGCTTCAACGCCATCGGTTTCCGTCGCAGTGGAATCATCAGCATCTTCGGGGTCGCGGTTTAGCGACTTTTCTAGCTGATCAATCAAAATCCATACGTTGGCCATGCGTCGTTCGGCGACAGTCGGGGCACTGGCGTTTTGGTACAGCCAGGCTTCGTAATCCATATCGCGTAGCATATCGCGAATGGCTGCGATGGCATCGTCTTGATCCATACGCTTACGCACGCCATCAATAAAGTGGGTAAAGCGAGAAAGCCGCTCCACGGCCCGAGTTGGCAGCGTTTGCTCTAACCCCAGTTCGTGGCAGGCAGCAAACAGCGAAATAGAGCGTTCTGTTGCATAGTTGGCCAGCTTTTCCAGCGTGCCGGGGCCGATTTCACGGCGGGGCACGTTCACAATGCGTAAAAAGGCATTGTCATCGGCGGGGTTAATTAACAGCCGCAGATAGGCCATGGTGTCCTTGATCTCGTTGCGAGAGAAAAACGACGTACCACCGGAAAGCTTGTAGGGAATTTGGTAGTGCTGCAGCTTGAGCTCTAATAAACGTGCCTGAAAATTACCCCGGTAGAGCACTGCAAAATCTCGCCATTCGGCCTTCTCTTTAATGCGCCGAGTCAGAATTTCGCTGGCTACCCGCTCAGACTCCGCCTCTTCATGGCGGTTGACGATGACTCGGATAGGTGCGCCATCGCCCATATCCGACCATAGGGTTTTATCGTAAACGTGCGGGTTATTGGCAATTAACGTGTTGGCCGCGCGCAGAATAGTGCCGGTCGAGCGGTAATTCTGCTCCAGCTTAACCACTTTCAGGCGTGGAAAGTCTTCGCCAAGGGTCACTAGGTTTTCGGGCCGTGCGCCGCGCCACGCGTAGATCGACTGATCGTCGTCACCGACCACGGTAAAGGTAGCCCGCTCCGCCATCAGCAGTTTCACCAACAGGTACTGGGAAACGTTAGTGTCCTGGTACTCATCCACTAGCATGTAGTGGATTTTGTTCCGCCAGCGGGCCAGTGCTTCTGGATCGCGTTGCAGGAGCACCACCGGTAGCAGAATTAGGTCGTCGAAATCCACCGCGTTATAGGCTTTCAAGTGGCGAACGTAAGCTTCATAAACCCGTGCGGCAAAGTGCTCGTCATCATCCGCGGCAAACGAAAGCGCATCACTGGGCAGCACTAAATCGTTCTTCCACGTGGATATTTTGGCTTGCACGGCATTGATCTGCTCAGCGTCTACCTGAGCATCTTTGTTCATCAAATCGCGCAGCAGTGCTTTGGCATCTTCCGGGTCGAACAACGAAAAGCCCGGCTTGTAGCCCAGCGTTTTCAGCTCGCCGCGGATAATATTCAGGCCCAGATTGTGAAACGTCGATACCGTTAGCCCGTGGCCCTCTTTGCCCTTCAGCATTTGCCCAACGCGCTCTTTCATCTCCCGGGCGGCCTTATTGGTAAAGGTAACCGCCGCTATTTTGCGCGCGCTCATGCCGCACTCTTGCACCAGATAGGCAATTTTGGTGGTAATAACGCTGGTTTTACCAGACCCGGCGCCCGCCAAGACCAAACAGGGGCCATCGATATAGCGCACCGCTTCCTGCTGGCGCGGGTTTAGCCCTTTAATGCGGCTAAGAATGCTCTTTGGCGGTTGGGGCGTCATGGTTAAGGGTGACCTCTACAAGTGTTTCTGGAAAACCTTTGATTAACTATTACGCTTTGCCATACTGCGTTAAAAATCGCCTCGTGCGCGAGTCCGATCAAAATGCTCATTTACAACCCGTAAACTCCGCTTTTTTGTTGATTTTTGCCTTGTCTGGCCTGCGCTCATCACATTAATCAAAGGCTTCCTAGGCAAATTCCATTACAATCAGCGGCGCTGGGCGAACGCACAATGAGTTAGTAATAGGCAGGTGGTAATGTTTGAAGTAGCGCTATTTGAACCGCGTATGGCACCCAACACGGGTAACATTATGCGCCTGGTGGCTAACAATGGCTGCCGATTACATTTAATTGAACCGCTGGGCTTTGATCTCGAAGAGAAAAAGCTGCGGCGCGCCGGGCTAGATTACCGCGATCTCAACAATGTTACCCGCCATGCCGATTTTACGGCGTTTCAAGCGGCGATGCAGGGGCGCACACTATGGGCGATTACTACCAAAGGTAGCCGTGCTCACAGTGACGCGACCTTCGCTCCGGGCGACGTATTGCTGTTCGGTTCAGAAACCGCGGGGCTTTCACCCCAGGTACACGCTGCGCTGCCAGAAGAGCACAAGCTGCGCATCCCCATGCAGCCCAATAACCGTAGTTTGAACCTTTCCAATGCGGTGGCCATCGTTAGCTATGAAGCGTGGCGCCAGCAAGGCTATGCTGGCGCATTAGGCAGTGAACAATAGGTTCAGCGACTAGCCCGTGATGCCGTAGCGGTCGCGATAAGCGCGCACGGCCTCGGCGTAAGCCAGCATTTCGCCGCCAGCATGCTCTTCAAGGTAAGTAAGCACTTGCTCTAAGGTGACAATACTGACAACCGGCATGCCGTACTGAGCCTGGACCTCCTGGATAGCGCTTTGCTCACCCTGGCCGCGCTCTTGGCGATCTAGCGCGATAATGACGCCGCCCGCGCGGGCACCGCTTTGCTCAATCAGGCTCATCACTTCACGGATCGCCGTACCGGCCGTAATGACGTCATCAATGATCAAAATATCGCCGGCCAGTGGCGCGCCGACAATATTGCCGCCTTCACCGTGGGTTTTGGCTTCTTTACGATTAAACGCGTAGGGCATATCGCGGTCGTGGTGGTCGGCTAAGGCCGCGGCGGTGACCGCCGCCAAGGGAATCCCTTTATAGGCTGGGCCAAACAGCACATCCGCCTGCAGGCCACTATCGACAATCGCCTGGGCGTAAAATCGGCCTAACTTGGCCAAGGCACGGCCGGTTTGAAACAGGCCGGCATTAAAAAAGTAAGGGCTTACTCGCCCCGACTTTAGCGTGAACTCGCCAAACTTGAGCACGCCCTGCTCAATAGCGAAGGCAATGAAATCGCGCTGATAGGGTTGTAGAGTGGTGGCCACGGTGTTTTTCTCTTGTCGATAGGAATGAAAGTAATAGGAATCTAAGTAAACGCAACAATAAAACGGGGTTAAATAGCAAGATTTGGTTTGTCTATTTACCCAAACGTCTAAACGTCGGGTATCATACAGCAGCGACGCAAAAGGGACGATTTATGAAAATTGCCAGCATCAATGTCAATGGTATACGTGATGCCGTCGACCGTGGCTTCCTGGACTGGCTGGCTCAGCAGGATGCCGACGTGATCTGCGTGCAGAACATCAAGGCAAAAAGTTTTGAACTGGACGACTATATTCTCTATCCGGAAGGCTACGAAGGCTACTTTCTGGATGCAGAAGAAGATGGTTTCTCCGGTGTGGCACTTTATTGCCGCAAAATTCCCAAGGCGATTATGTACGGCCTTGGGTTCCCTCAGTGCGATCACGAAGGGCGCTTTCTGCAGGCGGATTATGACCGCTTCAGTATCGCCACTTTCTTGATGCCTGATGGAAGTGATCAAAAAGCCAAACAGGCGTTTATGGAGCAGTATCAAGAGTATCTGACGAAGATGTCGCGCAAACGCCGTGAATACATCATCTGTGGTACTTGGCATATTGCCCATAAGACCATTGATTTGGCCAACTGGTCGGACAATCAGCTTACCTCTGGTTTCCGCCCTGAAGAGCGTGCCTGGATGGATCAGGTGCTTGGCCCAACCGGCTTTATCGACACCTTCCGCGAAATTAATCGCGACGCGGGTGAATACACCTGGTGGCCAAAGCTCGACCAAGACGTGCCCCGTGAGCGCCAAGAAGGCTGGCGGATCGACTACCAACTAGTCGGCCCCAACTTCCGTCGCCATGTGGTCGACGCGTGGATTGATTACGATGCGACCTTCTCTGAGTTCGCACCGCTGATCGTTGAGTATGACTTAGCGCTGTAAGCGCTCACTTTCCCGCGTCGCGTTACCCGTCTCAGCAACAGGCCAGCTTAAAAGCTGGCCTGTTTGCGTAAGCGCGTAAGTTATTCGCCAAGTAACGCCTTAGCCACGAATACCCAGTGCTTCGCGCTGTTTTTCGCGTAGCTCGGAGCCCGCTTTCTCCGCCAGATCAAGCATCGCATTCAGTTCAGTACGGTTGAACGCGCCCGACTCTGCAGTACCCTGCACCTCGATCAGCTCGCCGCTTTCAGTCATCACCACGTTCAGATCGGTGTCGGCTTTGCTATCTTCCGGGTAGTCCAGATCTAGTACCGGCACGCCTTTATAAATACCCACCGAAATCGCG
The DNA here is from genome assembly GCF_007989605.1 of Vreelandella venusta. Taxonomy (GTDB): domain Bacteria; phylum Pseudomonadota; class Gammaproteobacteria; order Pseudomonadales; family Halomonadaceae; genus Vreelandella; species Vreelandella venusta. Next base: position 91,939 of record NZ_BJUL01000002.1, read on the forward strand.
CTAACCAGCTGTTTAAAGGGGTCACCTTTAATCTTCTTCTCACGCTGCAGATAGCGAATGGCATCCACCAGCGCCACGCAGCCACCGGTAATCGACGCGGTACGGGTGCCACCGTCGGCCTGGATCACATCGCAATCCACGGTAATGGTGAATTCACCCAACTTCTTCAAGTTCACTGACGCGCGCAGGCTACGGCCGATCAAGCGCTGAATTTCTAGCGTCCGGCCACCCTGTTTACCGCGCGTCGCTTCACGGCCACTGCGGGTATGAGTGGCACGGGGCAGCATGCCGTACTCAGCGGTGATCCAACCCTGATTTTTACCACGCAGCCAGCGCGGTACGCCCGCTTCTACGCTCGCATTACACAGCACCTTGGTATCGCCAAACTCGACCAGTACCGAACCTTCTGCATGGCGAGTGTAATCGCGGGTTATGCGAATTTCACGAAGCTGGTCGGCTTCACGACCGCTAGGGCGAACAACATCAGGACGCATAGCACCTCACATCAATTTAACAGTGGGAAAGCCCACTATTGTACACGTCTGTGAGTACGCTGATTCGCTTAACATCTAGCGTTAGTCGAGACGTCCTGCGTATAGCTTCTTGAAAGCGGCATAACGCGACGTGTGCAGCTCGTGCATTGCTATATCAGGCTCTAATACGTGTTCACCTGGGGTGAGGCCATTGGCAACGCTAAGAACCTCACCATTGGCCTGGGCAGCCAGGGCCGCCACGGCTACCCCAAGGAGTACGGGTTCCGGCGCATCCGCGAGTACAACCCGACAACCGGTACCGTCGGCATAGAGCTTGCGCAGCAGTGGTGAACGTCCATGGCCACCGCTGAGGTGCAGGGTATCGATGGCATAACCATGGGCATTCATACGTTCTATGATGGCGCGGGTGCCGTAAACCAGTGAGGTGGCTGCCGCCCAATAGACCTTGATGAAGCTCTCGCGAGGCGTATCAAGGGTCAACCCCGTGATGGTGCCGCGAATGTCTGGATCCGCCAAGGGCGAGCGGTTGCCAATAAAGTCAGGGCAAACATGGGTATCAGGAGCTGGGTCGCCGGATGCCAAGCGCTCGAGCAGCGTTGCCGATAACGCGCCGTGAAGGTCGTCGCCAAATTCACTGCTGGCTGAAAATAGTGCTGCGAGGTGATCCAGAAGAGCACCGGTAATGCTTTGCCCCCCTTCGTTGGCGACAAAACCATCGCATAGCGCCCCCGGATAGGGACCCCACACACCGGGTACCTCGCGGCGTTCTGGCAGGGCGCCGATATGACAGGTGGAGGTGCCGCCAATCACGGCAAGGCGGCGTTCGGGAGCATCCGTGAGGCTTCTGCCTAGTGTGCCAAGCGCACCGGCATAGGCATCAATCATGCCCACTGCGAAGGTACATTGAGTCGTTAGCCCCAAGTCATTGGCGGCTTCTTCGGTCAACTGCCCAAGTGCTACGCCCACCGGAAGGGCTTGTTCAGGCAGGCGAGCGCACTCGATTACATCCTGCATATCAATCTGTTTTAGAAAGTCGTGGTCCCAGCCATGACCAGGGCGAGGGTCAAACGTCCACTTGCAGGAGAGCATGCAGACTGAGCGCTCAACAGAACCGGTGCACTTAAAGCCAAGCCAGTCGCCTAGATCACCCGCGTAGCCAATCTGGGCGTAAAGCTCGGGCCGGTGCCGCTTCAACCACATGAGTTTAGGCATCTGCATCTCGGGAGACATGACGCCACCCAGGTTACGTAGCGGCGCTGCGTGGGTAGCCGTGCACTCAGCGGCTTCTGCGGTGGCTCGGTGATCCATCCATACAATGATATTCCATGCTTCATCACCTGGAGAGAGCGCTAGCGGCTTATCCTGCTTATCAAGGAGCACCAACGAACAGGTGGCGCTTACTGACATACTGGTGATGGAATCGGACGTCACACCGGCTGACTCGCGGGCGCGCTGGGTTGCACTGCATACCGCGCGCCAGATATCCGTTGAACTCTGCTCCACGTGATGCTCGACAGGGCGATGCATTGCAATCGATGTTTTTGCTTCGGCTAGCATCACACCATCCGAGGTGAAAATGCCCGCCCGGGCGCTGCCAGTACCAATATCGATGCCTAGAACGTGTTCTTGATGACTCATGGGAAAACCTTACTCAAGACTGTTTGATAAATGGCATACGCAGTGCCATTACAATAATTAGAAAAGCCCCCCATACTGCGGTGGCCAGATGCTGGCTGGCGCCCATCAGGTTCATTCCCGAGGCGATTACCTGCAGGCTCATCAAGCCCAACACCAGTGGCAGTACGCGGCCAAAACCACCAAAGGGGTTCGCCCCAGCCAGGAAACAGGCCAGCACCGTAATCAGGAGATAACTCTCGCCATGGCCGACACGTACAGAGTTAAAGCGGGCGAGCATCACCATGCCTGCTAACCCTGCCAGAATGCCGGAAATCGTGTAGACGGTGATCAGCACACGCTTGACGTTAATGCCTGAGTACTCCGTCGCGCGAGGGTTGGAGCCCAGCATATAAATTGAAAAGCCAGTGCGGGTGAAATGCATGATGTAGATCAATCCTGCGGCAGCGGCGAGAAAGATCAGCATGGGGATGGGAATGCCTAAAAAGCTGCCGCTGCCGATGGTTTGAAATACCTCTGGCATGCCTGAAATACCGCCACCGCGGGTTAAAAACTCACCTACCCCTTGGAGAAAAATCATCGCGCCTAGCGAGACTAAAATAGGATGTGCGCCAACATAGGCAACGATAACGCCAATCAAAAAGCCTGCTGCCGCGCCAACGGCAAGCCCGGCGATAATCGCCATGGGAACGCTTAGTATGCCCATGCCCGCCAGTAACCCCTGTACCAGCCAGGCAGTCATCAACCCTGCGATATTGGCGGTAAAGGTCACTGAGAGATTCAAGCCGCCAGAAATAATCGGCAGTAGCATTGCCAGTGAAAGTAGCCCCAGCTCGGGTAACTGCATCGACATCGAGCCAAAATTGGTGGCGGTCAGAAAACCCGGTGCCAGTAGCGAGAAGAGCCCAATACTGCCGATGAGCAGAGCCGTCATGGCGATGACTTCGATGGTATCGCCTCCCAGGCGGAGCCCGGCCATGGAGTGTTGCTTATTCAGGCGCTTATTCATACGTTCCTCGCCTTGGTAGTGCGGGGCAACAGGTTGCCAAGGTTGCTGGTGGTGATCGCAATCAAGATGATCAGCCCGACAATCATACGGAAGGCATAGGGAGTAACACCCAGCAGGTTTAAGCCGTTTTGGACAACGGCGAGAAGCAGTACCCCGAGCACGGCACCGAGCACTGAGCCGCGCCCGCCACCCAGGGTCGCGCCGCCGAGTACGACCGCCGCTAAAATCGGTAACTCCTGGCCGATTAAGGCGTTGGGCACAACCTCTTGTACGATATGCGCTTGCATCAGACCCGCCATTCCCGCGCATAGCCCCAGCCAGCCGTAGGCAAAGGCATGAATTTTCCAGGCGCTAACCCCAGAGCGGCGAGCTGACTCAGGGCTTGAACCGAAACCGTAGAGAGCACGCCCAAAACCGGTACGGGCCAACATGAACCAAGTAAAGATCACCATCACCACCATCACTGCTGCAGGTAAGTAGAGTGTGGCTGATCCGCGTTCGGCAGGTAGATCAAGCAGCGGAACGGAGTAGTAGAGCCAATCGGGAATATCGTAGATGGAGACTCCGCTGGTGAAGTACATCAAAAGGCCGAAAAACAGGTTAAAGGTGCCGATGGTGACGATGATCGACACGATTCGGAAGCGATGGATCAGCAGTGCATTGAAGAGTCCCAGCAGCATGCCAACCAACATCGAAAGTAGGATGCCAAGTAACCAGTTACCCCCACCCAGGTAATTCATCAGCAGTGACAACACCACGTACTGCACCACGGATGCCGCCACTGCGAAGGAAATATCTATCCCCCCCGCAATCAGAACGACGACCAGACCAACCGCAAAGATGATATTGACTGACTGATTGTTAAGCAGGTCGAACAGGTTTTGAAAGCTGAGAAAGCTGTCAGTGGCTAGTGCCAACACCACGCACAGCAACATGAGAATACAAAAGAGCGTCCCCTCTGTGCTGAGCCTTCTGTTTAGCAGTCGTTTATGCATTGATGATCGCCTCCAGCGCTTCTTCCGTAGTCTCCGCAGGTATGACCTCGGAGTAGATGCGCCCCTCGCGCAGTACAAGCGCCCGGTCAGCGTTCATCCAGATTTCCCCCGCCTCATCCGAAATCAGAATGATGGCCATGCCCTGATCGGCAAGATCCCTAATGATGTCGAAAATACCGGCTTTAGCGCCGACATCGACGCCGATAGTGGGGCAATCAAGAATGAGAACGTCGGGTTCAGTGGCCAGCCATTTAGCGAGCGCGATGCGTTGTTGGTTGCCACCGGAAAGTGAAGAGACCGCCAGCTCGGCGTCACTCACCTTGGTTTTAAGCTGTTCTATCCAGTGAGCGGTCAGCGCCTTGATACGTTGAGGGGAAAGAAAAAAGCGCGGTTTTTCCAGACTTGGTAGTACGGTCACTGCGGTGTTCATAGCGATGGACTGGTTTTGCACCAAGCCAAGATTGAGTCGATCTTCAGAGAGATAGGCAATTCGATGGCGCACGGCATCGCGGTTGGAGTGTAGTGTCAGCGGCTGCCCCTCTTTTAGCAACTGCCCTGAAGTGGGTTGTGTCATCCCGAAAATTGTATGAGCTATTTCGGTACGCCCTGCACCCAGCAAACCCGTCAGACCGAGAATTTCACCGCGATGCAGGGTGAAAGAGATGTTTTCAAACTCCCCTTCACGACTTAAGTTTTTAAGCTCCAGTACCGGGGCGCCTTTGTGTGTTTCAGCACGAGGGGTCTGTTCAAGTTCAAGCCCGGTCATCAAGGTTGAAAGCCGTGCTTGGGTCATCCCTTCGGTGGGGTAGGTGCCGACCAGCTCCCCGTTGCGGAGCACAGTGACGCGTTGGCATACCTCCAACACTTCCACCAGCCGGTGGCTGACCAATACAATGGAAATGCCTTTCGCCGCCAGCGAGCGGGTAATGCCCAGCAGCGTCTGCACCTCTTTATAGGTAAGCGAGGCAGTGGGCTCATCCATAAAAATAATACTGGCCCCAGCACGCAACACGCGACAAATCGCCACCAGTTGACGATGGGCAATTGAGAGATCTTCAACACGGGCCATGGGATCCAGGTCGAGGCCAAACTGCTGAATGATCTCACGGGATTGGGTCAGTGCAGCTTTATAGGAAATAGGTCGCCAAGGCTTAGCAACGTAATCATCAAAGACGATATTTTCAGCGACGGTTAAGTGCGGAAACAGCGCAAGGTCTTGCCAGATAACATGAATACCCCGGCTGCGTGCCTCTTTCGGACTAATGGCAGAGAGAGTTTCATCGCCAAACGTGAACTCTATGCCGGGTTCAGGCTTGTAAACACCGTTGATAATTTTAATGAGCGTACTTTTGCCACAACCGTTTTCACCCGCAAGGCAAAGCACCTCACCCCGGCGAAGTTCGAATTCGACATCGTTGAGGACGCGGCTTTGTCCGAAAACTTTGCTGACGTGGCGTGCTCGAATCGCGATATCGCCCATTGGAGGCTCCTTTCTTAACATCACTGCCGCGCTCTTCAGGAGCGCGGCAGTCTCTACACGATCAAGCAGGGCGGTTTTACAGGCCGAGTTCTGCCAACTCATCTACGCTATCTTTGCTCAGCTTGAGTGGCTGTGAGGCAAAGATGGTTTTGCCGTCCAGGGTAACTTCACCCAGTACCGGCAAGTCGGCACCATCGGTAATCTCTTCGCCGTTATAGAGCATCTCGCCCAGGGCAACGAATGCTTTGCCTGCCTCCAAGGGACTCCACTGGAAACCACCAGTAATCACGCCTTCATGCACTAAGCGACGGCCCTGACCTGGAGAGAAAAGGCCCATGACCGCTACGTCCCCTTCCAGACCACGCTCTTTCACGGCCCGCGCCGCGCCGATGGTTCCCTGGCTGCCAAACGACATGATTCCGGCTAAGTCTTCGTGGGCACGCAGTAAGTCCAGGGTGGTGTTGCGGCTATCGTCGACGCTTTCGGCAACGCCGAAACGATCAGCAGCTTGGGTCAAGCCCGAGCAGTTATCATCAAGCCAGTTCACGGCCGCATCGGCCCAGGCGTTGTGCGCGGGCACGCTGAGGCCGCCGACGTAAACAGCATAAGAGCCTTCGCAGCCGGTAGTGTCAGCCAATAGCTTGGCGTGCTCTTCACCTAACTGCTGCGCTGAAATCATTTCAAAGTCGTAGTCGATGTTGATCGATTCAGGGCTTTCATGAGTCAGGACGATAATTCCCTGATCACGTGCCCGTTCCAATACCGGCTCAAGAACCTCACGATCATTCGGGACAACACCGATGACATCAACGCCACGGCTGATTAGATCTTCTATTGCGCGTACCTGCAGGGCGGGGTCAGCACTGGTGGGACCCACCATATAGGCTTCTACGCCAAGCTCTTCACCCATTTGTTCAATGCCCATTTCCATAGCATTGAACCAAGGGATGCCACCGACCTTGGCGACCACGGCAATTGTAGGAGACTCCTGAGCCATTGCGCCGGTGCTGCCGATAATGCCTGTTAGCGTAGCTGCGGTAAGAAGTGCTTTGTATTTCATTGTGATTTCCTGCTTGCTGTTGGCTGACCCAATCAGTGGAATAGAGTGCATTGAAGCGCTTTAATAATGCTGCTGTACGTTGCGCCATGGTCAAATGAAACGGCGCAGGCTCTTCATAGCGTCACAATACATAGGGATTTAATGCATAAAAACGTTACACAGTGCTGGATACGTTGAGTGGTACCTAAGCGATGCGTCATCGCTATTGTCATTTAATCAACAATGCACAATCGGTTGTGCATAGCGTAGGATTGATCTAATGCATCATCACGTCAATGCTACTTTTATCTAATTGCAAGGAGCTGCCACGTGGTTAGCAATTCTTCATCCAAGCGGCTGACTATTTACGACCTGGCGAGGTTGGCAGAAACATCGCCCAGTACTGTCAGTGCCGTGCTCAACGGCACATGGCAGCGCCGACGTATCAGTAAGAAGCTTGCCAGCAAAATTCTTTCGCTCGCCCAGTCGGAGGGCTACTCGGCCAACATGCAGGCCCGTGCTTTGCGGCGCGAGCGCTCAGGTATCATTGGCATGATCCTGCCGCTGTACGACAACCGCTATTTCAGTTCGATAGCCCAACACTTCGAATCGGAAGCGCGTCGGCGGGGGCTGTTTGCGATTGTTTCGTGTACGAATCGAGATCCCAAGCAAGAGTGTGAAGCCGCCCGTATGATGCTTGCTTACCGTGTCGAGTGCCTGGTATGCACCGGGGCAACGGATCCAGATACGATTGCGCAGATGTGTGCCGAGAGCGGCGTGCAAAGCATTAATCTCGACCTTCCAGGCAGTAAAGCACCATCGGTTATTTCCAATAACCGTGAAGGCGCGCGACAGCTTACCCACGCCATCCTCAACCGCCTTGCCAAAGAGAAGCGCAGTGATGACCCTGTGCTATTTATTGGCGGTCGTGATGAGGATCACAATACCCGCGAGCGTATTGCCGGCTTCAAGCAAGCCAGAGCGGAAATGGGGCTGGCGACGGCGGAAAAGAATATCCTCCCCTGCGATTATGCTGCCGATAAGTCCCAGGCTGCGCTGGAAACATACATGCGTAATTGTTCTACTCTGCCCAGTGCTATGTTCGTCAACTCGACGATTTCTCTTGAGGGCGTCGTTCGTGGGTTGCAGCTAAATGGCTATTATCTAGATGACATTATTTTTGGATGTTTTGACTGGGATCCGCTTGCCGCTGCCTTTCATCCGCGCTTGATGATGGTTCGGCAAAATGTAATTGAGATGATTGACTGCGTCTTCGAACTGATTGATACCCCGCCGCAGGACCCCAGTCTGCTCATAGAGGTTCAGCCAGAAATAATAGGTGTTTGATGCGCGCCCTCGCACAGCATTTACTTAATCAAATGAATAGGCTAGCCATTTAGGGCGAAGCTTTATACACCATTATTCACTACCAGGATGAAACATGGCCATTTCCAGCCACGTACACAGCATGACCGCCTTTGCCCGCACCGAGCAGGCCGCCCCGTTTGGCACTCTGCAGGTAGAAATCCGCTCGGTGAATCAGCGCTACCTGGAACCGCACTTTCGCCTGCCCGACGCTCTACGCGAGCTGGAGCCAGTGCTACGCGATGCCTTACGCACGCGCCTAGCGCGGGGCAAGGTAGAGTGCAGCCTGCGTTTTGAAGCCGCCGAAGCCAACCAAGCCCCTGCGGTTAACGCCCAGCGCTTAAAAGAAATAGCCGATGCCCTGGCCGCTATTCAGCAACAGGTACCCAGTGCCGTGCCGCCCACCACGCTGGCGTTGCTTAACCAACCCGGCGTTATGGAAACCCAGCACCTCGACCAAGACGCCATCAAAGCCGCCGCCAAAACGCTATTTGATCAAGCACTGAACGAGTTGATCGACGCCCGCGCCCGGGAAGGCGAAAAACTCGCTGAGATGATCACCACTCGCCTAACGGCTGTGAGCGAGCAAGTGGCCACCGTGCGCAGCCTGCTGCCGCAAATTTTAGAGCGCCAGCGCGCCCAACTATTGGAACGCTTAGAAGTCGCCAAAACTGAACTCGACCCGCAACGCCTGGAAGCCGAGCTAGTACTGGTGGCACAAAAAGCCGACGTGGATGAAGAACTGGACCGCCTAACAGCGCATGTGCAAGAAGTCAGCCGCCAGCTCGCCCAAAAAGGCCCCAAAGGCCGTCGGTTAGACTTTCTAATGCAGGAACTTAACCGCGAAGCCAATACACTGTCGTCAAAATCCGTGGTGGCTGAGACGACGCGTTGTGCGGTGGAGTTAAAGGTGCTGATTGAGCAGATGCGGGAGCAGATTCAGAATATTGAGTGATGGAACACGCTATTTACCATCGCTGCTGATAGGCGGGTAGGCGAAAATCAGTATGTAGGCGCTTCCAATGTTCTCTAAACGCCTGCTTATGAGGCTCATGCATTGGTAATTCCGTCAGCACTTGAGGCCTAAGGGTTTGGGCTTCATCAAGAGTGCCAGCTAGGTGGGGCTTGATTAAACGCCAGGGTATGCAAAGAGAGCTGCAGAATACTCAATTGATCCATTTAGCTCCTTAACACGGTTAATCATCTCCTAGTAAACCTTTCTGTGGGTCATCAATAACGCTATCGTCGTTGTCCGCCATCGGAGGAAGGCGTGCCTGCTGTATGACCTGCGAGCGTGGCCTGCTTAGGTGGGCTGCAAAGGCTTGTTGCGCATCGGTAACGTCTAACAACTGAAAACGGGGCACGAGCTCATATCCCTAATGTGGATACTACTGTGTCTGTTTTATGGCTATCTGAGCACGCCTTTCTCTAGCTCTCTTCTCCATTGGCTCGCTTACAGGCCTAGCAATTCTCCAACTGGCAAGTGACTGGTCGCTTTCATTTCGCGCAGCGAGAGGTTGGAGCGGATACTCGACACGCCGGGCAGTTTACGCAGCACCGTTTCGACGAAGTGGCTGTAGTCGTCCAGGTCTTTGGCCACCACTTGCAGTAAGAAATCGGCTTCGCCGGTGGTGTTATGGCAGCTCAGTACCTGGGAGCTGGCCTGGATAATACGCTCGAACTCTGCCGTCGCGGCTTCGCTGTGCTGGGTGCAGGTGATCTGCACGAACGCCATCACGCTGGCGCCGATTTTGCGGCGATTGAGGATGGCCTGGTAGCCTTCGATCACTCCTAGTTCTTCCAGACGTTTGTGGCGTCGCCAGCAGGTGGCTTCGCTCAGGTGCAGCTGCTCGGCCAGTCGCGCGTTAGGCATTCTGCCGTCGGACTGGAGTAACTCTGCTAGTTTGGCATCCTTTTTATCCAATGCGCTCATGCTGAAAGTCTCTTTCTCATCATCACTATAAAGAGAAAGAGTGCTTCATATTGATCAGCGTTGTCCATGATATGGAAAGCTCATTTCTGGCCAGACTCGTTATAGTCACTTTAGCGAATCATCCACCTAGACGTTCAGGAGTGGCCCATGAAAGCCGTTGTTTTTGAGCAATTTTCCGCCCCACCACAGATCCTACAACTGCCTGATCCCACCCCCGAGCCGCATGGGGTTGTGGTGAAAGTGATGGCGACAGGCGTTTGCCGTAGTGACTGGCATGGCTGGGTAGGACATGACACTGATATTCAACTTCCCCATGTGCCGGGGCATGAGCTTTCCGGTGTTGTCGAGGCCGTTGGTAAAGATGTAAAAAAATGGCGCATTGGCGACCGCGTCACGGTTCCCTTCGTTGGCGGATGCGGCACTTGCCCTGAGTGCCACTCAGGCAACCACCAGGTGTGCGATAGCCAGTTTCAACCGGGTTTCACGCACTGGGGCTCCTTTGCTGAGTATGTGAGTATTCACTATGCAGACGTCAATTTGGTCGCGCTGCCAGAGACATTGGATTTTGCAACGGCGGCGAGTTTGGGTTGCCGGTTCGTTACCTCTTTTCGGGCGGTTGTCGATCAGGGCCAAACCTCCGCAGGGCAGTGGGTGGCCGTCCACGGTTGCGGTGGGGTTGGTCTATCCGCTGTGATGATTGCCAACGCCGTTGGCGCCAATGTGGTGGCCATCGATATTTCGGAAGAGGCGCTTCACCTAGCTCGTCAATTGGGCGCCGTTGCCACTGTCAATGCTGCCAAGGTTGCCGATGTGGTTGAGGCAGTGGCAGAAATAACCCAGGGAGGTGCCCATGTCTCTTTGGATGCGTTAGGCCACCCGACGACCTGTTTTAACTCCATCAGCAATCTGCGCAAACGCGGCAAGCATATTCAGGTTGGGTTGATGTTGGCTGAGAACAGCACACCTGCTATTCCCATGAGTAAGGTTATTGCCCACGAGCTTGAAATACTGGGCAGCCATGGTATGCAGGCGCACCGTTATGACGCCATGCTGGCGATGATCCAGTCTGGAAAGTTGGCGCCTGAAAGGCTGATCGGCAAGCGTATTACTCTTGAGCAATCGATTGGCGCGCTGATGAACATGGATAAGTTCGAAGGGGCAGGCGTGACGGTGGTGACGGAATTTTGATAAAGCGGGCTGCAGCGTTGTTGCCGATTATAAATTGAAGGGTTAGGTAACACTGATGCTTCTAGTATCGAAAGCGTTGCATTTGCGCTACTCACGATGTGGGGTGGGCGACAGGTTCACTATTGCTTCCAGTTTGGTTGGACACCCCCATGCGCATCTTGCGAACTCTCAGTTGCACGTCTCTCGCTGGTATTCTCGGCATATTGCCTATCACTGCTTACCCAAACGGATCAATTCCAGCGCAACCTTAACGCTCTTTTTTGTATTCTTACTTCTGCTAATCACTCGCGCGTGGCGCTCTGTGAATGATGAATACTGTCCGGTTAAACGTTAAGCATTAAAGAAACACTTTTTATCTATTTAATTGGTTCATGATTTTTTAGCACATAATGACTGATGTGATGATTGTTTCTTATTGTTTATTTTAATATCGGCGGTTATATTTGATTGCCCATTTTTAGAGGCTGTTATATAAAAGCCTGTCTTTTCTTTAGGTGCTTGTTTGAATGATTTTTTACGCTAATTTGCTGTAAGAGAAATTAACAATGCGCCTAGTGTTTAAGGCCTGGTTTTTAAGACCTAGTGTTTAAGAACTAGTTTCTCCCTTTAAGTTAATTAAAAAAATGGCGTGCACTGAGTGCACGCATTACTGCGTACACATCAATAAGCGTCTTTATGGGTGCTTAACTCGCTGGCGCAGTATTCCCAATGATGCTTGGTCATTAGAGGAGTAGGGATATGAAAAAGTACGTAGCGGAGTTAATTGGTACGTTCTGGCTAGTATTGGGCGGTTGTGGCAGCGCGGTGTTAGCAGCGGCTTTTCCAGAAGTCGGCATTGGCCTATTAGGGGTGTCGCTGGCCTTTGGTTTAACGGTTGTTACGATGGCGTATGCGATTGGGCATATTTCGGGGTGCCATTTAAATCCTGCGGTGTCGATTGGGCTTTGGGTGGGTGGGCGCTTTCCTGCTAAAGAGTTGCCTTACTATATTGGTGCGCAAGTACTGGGTGCCGTTGTTGCTGGTGGCGTGCTGTATCTGATTGCGAATGGCCAAGCAGGATTTGATGTGTCGGCTGGGTTTGCATCGAATGGGTACGGAGAGCATTCACCCGGCGGTTATAGCATGACGGCGGCGTTACTAACGGAAGTCGTAATGACCATGATGTTTATCTTCATCATTATGGGGGCAACCGATGGTCGCGCACCTGCAGGATTTGCACCGTTGGCGATTGGCTTGGGCTTAACGCTAATTCACCTGATCAGTATTCCGGTGACCAATACTTCGGTGAATCCAGCGCGTAGTACGGGCGTTGCTCTATATGTAGGAGATTGGGCGACGGCTCAGCTGTGGCTGTTCTGGATAGCACCAATGATCGGCGCAGCGTTAGGGGCACTAGCGTATCGCTTTATTGCTCAGCCTGAGGCACTCATAGCGCCGCCAGCGCCTTCTGATCATGACGATGATCTAACGGGTAAGATCGTTCCCTAAAGCGGTTCTCCACGATAGTAGTGCCATAAAAATAGCGAACCCACGCTACGCCAGGGGGCCCAGTGTTCGACTAACTGGCGAGCCTGTTTAGGCGTGGGTTTGTCTTCCAGTTTTTTAAGACGGCCAAGCGCTACACGTAAGGCAAGATCGTCGGCGGGAAATATATCCGCGCGTTGGAGCGAAAACATCAAGTAAATTTCGGCGCTCCAACGTCCAAAACCACGCAGTTGAGTAATAGCGGCAATCGCCTCGTCATCGCTCAGCGTGGCTAGCCCATCGGCGCTGAATGTGCCGGCAAGCTCTGCCTCCGCTAGCCCTTTGGCATAGGCTACTTTGCGCCAGGAAAGCCCTGCATCACGCAGCGCTTGGTCTTCAACGTCCATCACTGCTTGCGCGTGCAATTCCGGTAGCAATGAAGTGACACGGCCCATAATTGCGCGCGCTGCTTCCGTCGAAATCTGCTGGCTAACAATCGTATTAAAAAACGTTGCGAAGCCTTGATCGCGTTGGCGCGGCGCGGGTGCTCCCACCAGTGGATAAGCACGGGCAATATCGGAGTCTGCTTTAGCCAGTGCCTCCATGGCGTACTCGATAGTCTCTAGTGTCATGACCATTTCACCTGCTTATAAGTTTAAAAACACACTAACAAAATTAGGATATTAGCGTTGTAATCCGTCGGAATTGTCTCGTTCGCTGGCTAACTTTTTTGGTGTTGCGTATTTCTACTTTTGTCTAATCCTGCGATCATTTGCAGCTATACAAGACCGTTTTGTTAAGCAGGTGTTGAATGCGCCTGGGGGAGAAAAGTATGCAGGCGTCGTCATCGGGATTGGCACGTAACCCGCGGCTGGCAGAAGTCGTGTTGGCGTTAGGCGGGTTTGGTATTGGCACCAGCGAATTCGTCATTATGGGGTTAATGAACCGTGTCGCGGAAGATCTCGCCGTTACGGTGCCGCAGGTGGGCTATGCCATCAGTAGTTATGCCCTGGGCGTAGTTGTGGGCGCGCCGCTGATATCTGCCTTTGCAGCGCGGGTACCAAAGCGTGCGTTGCTGATTGTGCTGATGCTGGTATTTGCTATCGGTAATATCGCCAGTGCCATGGCGCCGGGGTTTTGGTCATTCGTTGGACTGCGCTTTATTGCCGGGTTACCCCACGGTGCTTACTTTGGCGTAGCCGCTTTGGTAGCGGCTGGCGCAGTGCCGGTTGATCAGCGGGCACGGGCTATTTCTCGGGTAATGATGGGCTTGACGTTGGCGATTCTGATTGGCGCGCCGTTAGGCACGTGGACAGGCAATTTATTTGGCTGGCAAATTGCCTTTGCAGCCGTAGGCATTATTGCCCTGTTGACCGCGCTATTGATTCGTCTGTGGGTACCTGTACAGCCGTTCGATGCTTTGGCAAGCCCGCTACGTGAACTGTCGGCATTGATAAAGCAGCGTGTGCTGGTGACGGTGGCTATTGCCTGTATTGGTTGTGGCGGTATGTTCGCTATTTTTAGTTATGTGATGCCTACGCTTACGCAGCAAGCGGGTATGAGTGAAGCGCTGGGGCCGCTAGTGCTGGTCATCTTTGGTCTTGGCTCTATCGCTGGGAATTTGATCGGTGGTCGTGCAGCGGACAAGAACCTGATGCGCGCGATTCCCGCTACCCTGGTGTGGTGCGCTGTAATTCAAGGATTGTTCTATTTTGCTGCCAATAATGTTTGGACGGGGCTGTTATTTGTAGGATTAGTCGGTTCCAGCATGGCGCTAGCGCCAGCGCTGCAGACTCGTTTAATGGATGTGGCAGAAGATGCCCAAACGATGGCGGCTTCGCTAAACCATGCCGCTTTTAATGGAGCCAATGCGTTAGGGGCGTGGTTAGCGGGGTTGGTGATTAGCGCAGGTTTTAGTTGGTCGAGCACGGGGTTAGTCGGTACCGGTTTAGCGCTTTGTGGGCTAGTGATTTTTGCTTGGGGACGCTGGCTTGAGAAGCGTACTTTCGCTACGGCTGAACGTTATCAGTGAGTGTTTACTAACGACATATCCGAAAGCCGCGCATGCCTAGGTGAAAATGATCAGCATGTGCGGCGTTGTAGTCTGGCCCCAATACGTTGCCAAAGGTGTCGCAGGCGCCATCTCTCGCTGCTGTTAAAAACGCTCCGGTTTTGCCTCCGTTATCCCAGTGGTTGCTCAGCGTAGCGCGTTGGCCATTTTCAAACTGAAACCCCACCACATCGAGGGCCTCAGCGGTGGCATGTTCACTGCGCCTACCCGTTTCGCGGCCATAAATATTACGGCAGGCAAAGCTGCCTACGTGATCGACTTGGGCCACACGGCTACCCATGATTTCCAGGGCAGCAGGTTGAAGGGCATGGCGTTCGTACATTACCCAGGCAAGCGCCATTGGGCAGCTAGCGACAAAGCTTTGGCTAAAACGAACGCTGGTAGATTGCATACGCACGATATTCGTCAGTGGGCAACTAGCGGTTGGGGAATAATCGGCTAAAGGTGTGTAGCTAAGTTCGCTTTTTGGCACGGTGTCCAGTGCGACTAAACAGGCCTCCCGGTCATCGTTTAGACGTTTGAGCTTTAGCTGGGTGATGGGCGTTATTGGATCATCGATAGAGAGTGGCGCCCAGGGGGCCCAATGGCGGGGAATCTCAATCAAGCCTTTTTGCAAGGCTACGCCCAGGGCAATTAAGCATAAAATAATGATCGTGCTGCGCATAACGACCTCCTTGGGACTGCGCCGAAACGCTACAGTCCATAGCATAGGTGTGCGATACTGCGCGCTACTTTATTTGCAGAACCTTATTCGCAGTGCTTGATAAACAGTACAACGTATTGTCGTTATGCTGTTTATCTTCATCAACGATCTTTCGCTGACTATCATTTCGCTATCTATCTTTTGCTAACTATCTTTCGCTAATTAGGGAAGCGCTTCATGTCCCAGGGTACGCTTTTTATTATTTCTGCCCCGTCGGGTGCTGGTAAAACCAGCTTGGTTCGCGAGCTGATCGAGAGCCTGGATGGCATTCAGGTCTCGGTATCACATACCACGCGAGCTAAACGCGAGGGGGAAGTGGATGGTGTGAACTATCACTTTACTCACGTAGCCGACTTTGAAGCGATGATTGAGCGCGGTGAGTTCTTTGAGTATGCCAAAGTCTTTGATAATTACTACGGTACGTCTCGCTGTGCGGCGCAAGCTGTTCTGGATGCGGGGCAAGACGTTATTTTAGAGATCGACTGGCAGGGCGCTCAGCAGGTACGCGCGCAAATGCCCTCGGCAGTGTCGATTTTTATCTTGCCACCCTCGCGTAGCGAACTAGAACGGCGCCTTTCTAGCCGCGGAACCGATGAGCACGCAGTGATTGCTCGGCGTATGCGTGATGCCGTTAGCGAAATGTCCCATTTTGATGAATATGACTACTTAGTCATCAACGATGATTTCACCACAGCACTACAAGAGTTGCAGTCGCTGGTGATCAGTCGCCGCCTAACACGTGAGGCGATGCAGGTGCGTCATGCGCCACTACTCGATGCGCTCTTGTCACAAGCGCCTAGCGTCGAGTAATCTAGCAGATTCCATTACCACTTTTTTTGCTGGGCCAGCGGCGTTTCACCACAACGCTGGCCCAGCGTTGTCATTACAGGAAGGCCCCCATGGCTCGCGTAACCGTTGAAGATTGTCTAGAAAATGTTGAGAACCGCTTCAAGCTGGTGATGATTTCTACCCAGCGCGCGCGCCAGCTTGCCCGTGGCTCCCGTGAAGCGCAGCTGCCCTGGGAGAACGATAAACCTACCGTTATGGCTCTGCGTGAAATAGCCGCCGGCCTGGTCGATCACAGCGTGCTAGATGAGCCGGTTGAAGCCCCGGTTCGTACGCGCCCAGCAATGACGCCTACGACACATATCGACGACTAAGGTTTACTAAAGACTGGACTTAGAAGCGACTAGGGGCGCGGTAAATGTTCACCATTGATGACCTGGCCGATCGACTTGGCGGCTATTTACCTCCAGACGAAATACAGCAGGTCAAGCGCGCTTTCTATTATGCTGAGCAGGCTCACGATGGCCAGCGCCGTCGCTCTGGTGAGCCTTATGTGACCCACCCATTAGCGGTCGCTAACATATTGGCTAATATGCACATGGACCATCAAAGTTTGATGGCGGCCATGCTGCACGATGTCATTGAAGATACGGGTGTCTCGAAAAAGGCGCTGTCTGCGCAGTTTGGCAAACCGGTCGCCGAACTGGTGGATGGTGTTTCCAAGCTGACTCAGATCACCTTTGAAGACAAAGCCGTCGCCCAGGCGGAAAATTTCCAGAAGATGGTGTTAGCGATGTCGCGAGATATCCGCGTCATCATCGTCAAATTAGCTGACCGTCTGCATAACATGCGCACGCTGGGAGCATTGCGCCCAGATAAAAAGCGTCGTATTGCCCGAGAAACGCTGGAAATTTATGCCCGTATTGCGGGACGCTTAGGTATCAATACGATTCGTGTTGAACTTGAAGACCTCTCTTTCCAGGCTATTCACCCAATGCGTTCAGAGCGCATCAAGCGCGCGGTAGCTAGCGCGCGGGGGAACCGCCGTAGCGCGATGCGAGAAATTCAGTCATCGCTACAGCAGAGCCTGGACGATGAAGGGCTTAAAGGCACCGTGATCGGTAGACAGAAGCATCTGCTGTCGATTTATAAAAAGATGCGCGACCAGCGTAAGCCGTTCGCGGAAATTATGGATGTCTTCGGCTTCCGCATCATTACCGAAGATGTTGCTAGCTGCTATCGCATTTTAGGTGTGGTGCATAATCTCTATAAGCCCGTGCCAGGGCGATTTAAAGATTATATCGCCATCCCGAAAGCCAACGGCTATCAAAGCCTTCATACTACGCTGTTTGGTCAGGGTGGGATGCCCATTGAAGTGCAGATCCGCACCCGTGAAATGGAAGCGATGGCTAATAATGGCATCGCTGCCCACTGGCTCTATAAAGCAGGGCAAACAACCCACCCCATTGCCGAAGGTAGCCATGCCCGTGCCCGCGCTTGGGTAAAAGGGCTGCTCGAAATGCAGCGCCATGCGGGTGACTCGCTAGAGTTTATTGAGCACGTCAAGAACGACCTTTTCCCAGACGATATCTACGTATTTACCCCCAAAGGCGACATCATGGAGTTGCCTCAGGGCGCAACGGTGATCGACTTTGCTTACAGCGTACACACCGATATTGGCAATAACTGCATTGCTTGTCGTATTGATCGCCATTTAGCCCCGCTCTCAACGCGTCTTGAAAGTGGTCAAACCCTGGAAATTATTACTGCTCCTGGGGCACGGCCTAACTTGGCATGGCTCAACTTCGTCACGACAGCAAAAGCGCGTTCTGCAATACGGCATGCATTGAAGCACCAGCAGCAGGCAGAAGCGGTTATCTTAGGGCGGCGGCTGTTGAATAAGGCGCTGGCGCCGTTTGAAACCAGCTTGGAAGAACTGGATGAAAGTGTTTTTGCTAAAGCATTTAAAGAGCTGGATGTCGCTTCGCTAGATGCTTTGTTAGAGTCTCTGGGCTTAGGCAATCGCATGGCCCATGTGGTGGCGCGGCGCTTGGTTGATGTTTCCAATGGCGGCAATGCTGACTACGTTCTCAGTGGGGATAGCGAAAAAGCCGTCGTGATTAGCGGTAGCGAAGGCATGGTGATTAATTTTGCCCGCTGCTGTCATCCGTTGCCGGGCGACCCTGTTGTCGGCCACTTATCGGTTGGCAAGGGACTGGTGGTGCATCGCAGTGAGTGCAAAAACCTAGGTGATCGTAAAAACGATCCAGAGAAGCTGTTTGCTCTTGAGTGGTCAGACAGTATAGATGAAGACTTCCCGGTCGCGCTGCGCATCGAAATTGAGAGCCGTCGTGGGCTGGTAGCCGAGCTGGCGGGCGTGGTGACCGATGCCGATGCCAATATCGAGCGTATCGGCATTGAAGAGCGTGATGCGCGGCTTTCAATTGTTAATTTAACCTTATCGGTGAAAGGCCGGGTGCATCTTGCGCGTATTATTAAGCGTATTCGCAATCTGCCTAATGTCGGCAAAATAACTAGAATGACCAATTAATCGCCCGTTAGTAGGCTGCTGGCAATGGGCTGGCGGCAACGGCTATGGCGGGCCATTACAATTAATGGTTAACGCTATCACCTTATTTATCACTTACCTCTAAAAATATATTAAACACGACAGGAGAGTGCTATCTCATGAGCAACAAAGCAGTTATTAATACTGAAAAAGCCCCCGCTGCCATCGGCCCTTACTCTCAAGCGATTAAGGCTGGCAACACAGTGTATCTGTCGGGTCAGATCCCGCTGAATCCCGAGACAATGGAAATTGTCTCTGACGACTTTGAAGCACAAGCGCGTCAAGTATTTACCAATCTTCAGGCGGTGTGTGAAGAGGCTGCCGGTACGCTGGGCGATATCGTCAAACTCAACTTATACCTAGTTGATTTGGATAACTTTGCGATCGTGAACAAGGTGATGGAAGAGTTCTTCTCGTCGCCTTTCCCTGCTCGTGCAGCGGTCGGCGTCAAAGCGTTACCCAAAGGTAGTCAAGTGGAAGCAGAAGCTGTGATGGTCATTGGCGACTAAGCCACTGAGCCGACTGTCTTTAGTAACTGTTTCCAGTAACTATTTTCAGTAACAGTCTCCAGTAATAACGGGCGAGCACTCTATCATCAAGTGCTCGCTTTTTTTGAGGATCGTGCAGAGGAATAGCGCGACGGTTAGGCTTTTTGTGGCGTTAAGAAACCGCCCTCTTTTAGCACCTGTGCGTAGCCTTCTTTGTAGGTCGGATAGCGAAATTCATAACCTGTTTCACGGATGCGGCTATTATCGCAGCGTTTACTGGTGCGACGGCGTAGGGGTGACTGCATGGTCTCGGTAGATTCAACCTTGAGCTGTTTGGCTAACCACGCCATCACGTTATGTAGGGTGACAGGCTCGCAGTCGCTAGCTAGGTAAAGGTCGGCGAGTGGCGCGCCTTTTTCCTGACAACGAATTAAGTGCGCCAAAATACCGGTGCAGTCATCACGGTGAATACGGTTGGAGTAGCTGACGGGGGTCACCGCGGCAATACGGCCTTCCGCGACCTGGTGAATCAAACGATCACGGCCAGGGCCGTAAATACCCGAAAAGCGCACAACTGTGCCGGGAATCGGATGATTAATCAGCGCTTGTTCAGCATTGCACATCAGCTTGCCAGAAAAACTGGTCGAACCGGTTGGGCTGTCTTCATTTACGACTTCGCCTTCCTGCTGGCCATAGACACTGGTCGACGACACAAAAAAGATACGTTTTGGCGGCGTTTTATGTTGCTCCAGCACGCCAAGCACACGATTGAGGCCATCCGGATAGGCGCTTTGGTAGGCACTCTCCTCAAAACGGTCAGCGCTGACCGTATAAATAACGTAGTCAGCGTGAGGCAGAGCGTCAGCACCAGCGCCTTCAAGGTCGTTAAGATCAAGCGCCAACGGCTCAATGCCGGTGTCTTTTAATGCCTCGGTGTGACGGCGTACGCCGATAACATGATGACCCTCACTGAGTAGCTCGCGTCCGAGCGTTATGCCGATATCTCCGCAGCCAATAATCAGTACCGTTTGCTTCACCTTGGTCACTCCTCTTGATTAATATTCCCTATCAGATACAAAGTCCCTATGAGATGTGCCATCTTCAATAGGGTTTGTTTGTCCTTTTCCATCTCGCTATCACGATGACTGTAACGAGCTGCAACGAGAGGATGCCACTGGCACCGCTATGACTTTAACAGAACTACGCTACATCGTAACCCTTGCCCAAGAACGTCACTTTGGTCGCGCCGCCGAACGCTGTCATGTTTCACAGCCAACGCTCTCGGTGGCGGTAAAAAAGCTTGAGGACGAGCTTGGTACACCGCTGTTTGAACGTTCCAAATCAACGGTGCAGGTCACCCCGCTGGGAGACAAAATCGTTGCTCAAGCCCAGCGCGTGCTGGAACAGAGCCGACTTATCTACGAAATGGCGAATGCTGGAAAAGACCAGTTGGCTAACCCGCTGCGCATTGGTGCTATTTATACGATAGGCCCCTACTTATTTCCCCACCTAGTGCCAGCACTGGCTAGCGCTGCGCCGCAAATGCCGTTGTATATCGAAGAAGGTATGACCGGTTCTCTGCGGACAAAGTTACGCAGTGGCGAGCTGGATGTGATTATTGTGGCGCTGCCTTTCACAGAGACCGACGTGGTTACCAAGCCGATTTACGATGAGCATTTTGAGGTATTGATGCCAGCCAGCCATCGCTGGGTAAGTCGTAACGCGATTCACAAAGAAGATTTGTTAGAAGAGCGCTTGTTGTTGCTGGGGGAAGGGCACTGCTTCCGTGATCAAATTTTAGAAGCCTGTCCGGCGATTACCCAAAAGCTTAACAGCCCAAATAATACGTTGATAGCAGAGGGGGGATCATTGGAAACCATTCGCCATATGGTGGCATCTAAATTAGGCATTACGGTACTGCCACAGTCGGCGCTGGGCACTGATCAGTATGAAAATGCCATGTTAGTGAGCCGGCCATTCGTTGAGCCTGCGCCTTCGCGCACCGTTGCCATTGCGTGGCGGGCAAGCTTTCCTCGCCCAAAAGCAATTGATGCATTAGCCAAGGCGATTAGCCAATGTCAGCAACCTGTACACACTGCTAGTCCGTCCTCATGAGTGACCTTTCTGCACCGGTTTCGTCGCTGAAAGGGGTTGGTGAGGCGCTCGCGTTAAAGTTGGCGCGATTGGGAATAGACTGCGTAAGCGACCTGCTATTTCACCTGCCGTTGCGCTACCAGGACCGTACACGGCTAACGCCCATTGGCCTGCTGCGTGCAGGGAGTGAGGCGGTGATAGAAGGCGAAGTCACCGCGTGCGATGTTGTTAAGGGGCGTCGGCGTAGTTTGTTAGTCCGGGTGCGTGATGAAAGCGGTATTTTAAGCCTGCGTTTTTTTCATTTTTCGCCTGCCCAGCAGCAACAGATGCGCCCTGGTGTTACGGTGCGTGCGTTTGGGGAGGCGCGCGCGGGAGCAACAGGGCTGGAAATTTACCATCCTGAGTATCGGTTAAGCGGGGGTAACGATACACCAGTTGAGGAGTATTTCACGCCGATTTACCCGACCACTGAAGGGCTGCATCAAACGCGTTTGCGCGCACTTACCCAGCAAGCGCTTACGCTACTGCAGCGCTCTCCTGAGTTGTTGCCGGACGTCATTCCAGATGCCCTACGTCAGCGCTTCCGCCTGCCGGGATTGCACGCAAGCTTGCAGCTGCTACATCAACCGCCGCCGGATGTGGACTTAGAGCAGCTTGCCCACGGCCATCACCCCGCCACGCGTAGACTGGCGCTGGAAGAGCTACTGGCCCACCAACTCAGCCTGCGTGAAGTACGGTTACGTATTCAAGCGGATGGTGCGCCATCGCTGCCTTCGGGGCGCAGCCTGCAAACCCGCTTTTTAGCCCAGTTACCGTTTGCTCTTACCGGTGCGCAGCGCCGTGTACTGGAAGAGATTAGCCTAGACCTTGCGCGGCCCGCCCCGATGCTACGGCTCGTGCAGGGCGACGTCGGCTCAGGCAAGACGGTCGTTGCGGCGATGGCGGCACTCTCGGCGCTGGCGGGCAATTGCCAGGCAGCGATGATGGCTCCCACGGAAATTCTTGCTGAACAGCACTACCGGGCATTTAAAGCCTGGTTTGAGCCGCTGGGCATCGAAGTGGCTTGGTTGGCAGGCAAGCTCAAAGGTAAAGCGCGGTTAGATGCTAAAGCCGCTATTGCCGATGGCCGTGCCCGTATGGTGGTGGGCACCCATGCGTTGTTTCAGAGCGACGTACACTTTCAGTGTTTGGGGTTGGCAATTATTGATGAGCAGCACCGCTTTGGCGTTCATCAACGTTTGGCGCTGCGTGAGAAAGGCGAAGCAGGCGGGCTAACACCCCACCAACTGATCATGACCGCGACACCAATTCCTCGCACGTTGGCCATGAGTGCTTACGCGGATTTGGATGTCTCGGTAATTGATGAGTTGCCGCCAGGGCGTACGCCGGTTAAAACCGTAGTGGTGTCTGATGAGCGGCGGCCTGAAGTGGTCGAACGCATTCGCAACGCCTGCAGTGATGGGCGCCAGGCCTACTGGGTGTGCACGCTGATTGAAGAGTCTGAGGTGCTGCAGTGTCAGGCCGCCGAAGTCACTCGCGATGAACTAACCCAGGCGCTGCCTGAGCTCGCTATTGGTCTGATTCACGGGCGTATGAAGGCCAGCGAAAAAGTCGCGGTGATGGAGGCCTTCAAAACGGGCGAACTCGACTTGCTGGTGGCCACCACTGTTATTGAAGTGGGCGTAGATGTCCCCAATGCCAGCCTGATGATTATCGAAAACCCGGAGCGTCTGGGGCTTTCTCAGCTGCATCAACTGCGTGGCCGAGTTGGGCGTGGCAGCACGGAAAGCTTCTGTGTGTTGCTTTATCACCCGCCGCTTTCGAAAAGTTCTCGGGAGCGCCTGGGCGTAATGCGTGAAACGACAGACGGTTTCCGTATTGCCGAAAAAGACTTGGAAATTCGTGGCCCCGGCGAAGTGCTTGGCACTCGCCAAACCGGCCTTGCCCAAATGAAAATTGCTGATCTTGAGCGTGATGCCGACCAGCTAGAGCGCGTCACCGCCCTAGCTCAGGCGCTGCAAGGCAATGCCGAAGTTACCGCCGTATTAGTGCGGCGTTGGCTAGGTGAAGCCGCCGGACGCTACGGGCAGGTGTAGAGAGTGATACAGCGCTTAAGCAGCGTTGCTCGCTGCTTGGTGGCTTTCTCCCTGCGTCTCTGTTAAGCGATTGGCGGCTTCACCAAGGGGCCCTAGCTGCGCGGCAATCAAGCGTAGTTGGCTTTGGATGGGGCGGTAAAGAGCAATGGCTTGTTCGTCTCTCTCTGAATCCTGCTTATCGAAGGCGTCGGAAGTAGTCTGCTCTAGCTGCGCAAGTAGGTCGTTGACTTGATCAGCTAAGGGCGTGATGGGTTGGCGCTTGTTGAGCTGTTCTGCCAGTTGTTCCAGCAGCTCGCTGATGCGCTTGGCAAGGGGCACCAACGCGGCGTCGTCCTCATCTTCAGCCAACTGGTGGCGGTGAGCGCCAAGAGCCGATAAGTGGCTTAGCAGGGTGTTAGACAGCACGAGAAAGCGTAGGCCGCTGTCGGCGTCCTGTTTGCGATAGTGCCCCGGCTCGTGGAGTATATTGGTGAGCAGCGTTGACAGCGCTGCATCGGCATTGTGAGCATTGCGGCGGGCTAATCGGTAAGCCAAATCGTCCTGCTTGCCCTCTTCATACTGGTGAACAATCTCATCTAAATAACGGCGGTGGCTGGTGAGGACTTTTGCGGCCTCCCGATACAGCCGACGCCCTTGCCAGTCAGGCAGAATAAAAAATACCGCTAGCCCGGCAATCAACGAACCCACCAAGGTATCCAATAACCTAGGTAAGATCAGATTAAAACCGTCGCCAACTTGGTTAAAACTGCACAGCACTAGCAGTGTGATAGAGGCGGTGGCGATAACGTAGTGACGCTCGCGGTTAGCAAAAAAACAAACGCCCGCGGCCACCGCAATCATGCTTTGTATGCTGGCTTGAGGGAACAAGCTAATGGATGCCCAACCGGCAATGAGGCCAAGCACCGTGCCGAGGATGCGCTGTGACAGAAAACGACGCGTGGTGGCAAAGTTAGGACGACAGACGAACAGCGTGGTGAGTAAAATCCAAAACCCCTGCTCAGGGTCAAGCCACTGAAGCAACCCATAGCCCACTAGCAGTGCGGTGGATAAGCGCACCGCATGGCGAAACGTGGGAGAACCCAGCGTCAAATTTAGCTGGACGCGTTTCCACGCTTCTAACACGCTAGAGGGCGAGCGGTCGTAAAGCGAGCTATCACGACGATCATCGTCGGTGTCTGGGTTGTGAGCACTGGCAATCTGAGCTTCCAGAATGGACAGGTTATCGGCAAGTGCATTGAGCGGATGCATGAGCGGACGCCATTCGGGCTTACCGTGCTCGCTAAGGTTGTCGATAGAAGCGCGTAGATCGGCCAGTGCCTGCTCACTCTGCTCATGGCCAAACGGGCGGTTAAGCAACAACGATTTGGCTAGTTGGCGGCAGGCGCGACCTTGCTGGTCTAAGAGACGCTGACAACGAAAGAGCACGTCGTGGTGAAAAAATGCTTCGGTGAGTGCGCTATAGGGGTAGTGGGTCGAGCTTGCCCGCTCGTGTATATCCTGGGCGATAAAGTAAATCTGTAAGTAGCGGTTTAGCTTGCGGCTGCCACGCTGCCCCTCTAAGCGGCGAAAAATCATCTCTTTCGCCTGGTTGAGGGCATCGACGACTTTGCCGTTTTGTCTGGCGAGCGCCACGCGACGCGCCTCTAGATCGACACCGCGGACAGGCTCAAACAGCGCAGACTTCAAGATTAAAAACTCACCTAGCGCTTTATATACCCGCGCCATGCTTTGTTTAACTGGCTGGCGCGAAAAAAGGGCGCACCATAGGATTGAGATAACCCCGTACCACGCGGCTCCCGCAAGCAGCAGCAACTGCCGGGAAGCCACATCTTCATCTACGCCACCGTGCTGTTCAATGTTGATCATTGAGTAGATCGACAGGATTAACGTGCCCGACGCAATGGTCGCGTACCGCTGACCAATGGCACCCAGCATAATTAACGTGAAGGTAGAAACTGCCAGCCCAACTGCAAACAGCCACGGCCAGGGGAAAAGCCACTGAACAACAAACGAGGCCGATGCAAAGCAAGCAAGTGTCACCACCAGCGCCTGCAAGCGCCCCTGCCAACTGTCATCGGTTTCAGAAAGCGCGCTTGCAATAATGCCCAAAAACAGCGGAATCACCAGCGCGATGTCACCTGCAAAACCGCTAAACAGCAGCGCCCCGCTAAACGCGATAAACACACGCAGGCTGTAGGCAAACTTATCTAGGGTCCATAGACGCCGCAAAGGCAATGAAATAGGCATAAAATCTCTGGTGAACTAGCTTTATACTTTAGTATAACATAGGGTTGATCGGTGTATGGTGCCATATTCCTCTCTCGCCCCTTCAACATTAGGCCATTGTCGCTTTAATTTATTGTTGTCCTCTAGCCCAACCTATTGGAGTGTTCTAAAAAATAGCGCACTAAGGTCCTATGATTGGAACGGCAACCTTTCGATACTCGGAGCGACTCTAAAAAAAACAGGGACACTCCTATGGATCTCAAGTTATTACTGGATTGGCGCCTTCACCTAACGGTGATAGTGACGTCGATGTTTGCCGAGTGGGTCGGCATCGTGCGCATTCCTCTCGGGCCGGGAACACTACTGTTACTACCGCTGCTCTACGCTTTTGTGATCGGCGTACTATTTAACCCTCATCTTTTCTCGGCAATGGGCAAGGTGATTCCTAAACCAGTCAGCAACGCGGCTGGCCCGATTATTCTTATTGCCATCCTGCCGTTTATCGCCAAATTTGGTTCCACCATTGGCCCTGCGGTCGAACAAATTATTGCCGCTGGTCCCGCACTGATACTCCAAGAGCTAGGGAATCTGGGCACCATGCTGATAGCGCTGCCCTTTGCCGTGTTAGTTCTCAAAATGGGTCGCGAAGCGATTGGCGCTACCTACTCTATTGCCCGTGAACCCAATATTGCCATTATTTCAGACCGCTACGGGCTAAGAAGCCCCGAGGGTATCGGGATTATGGGGGTGTACGTTGTAGGCACCATGTTCGGTACGCTCTACTTCGCCTTAATGGCGGGCTATATCGCGTCGCTGGATATTCTTGATATTCGTGCCTTGGCCATGGCCTGCGGGGTGGGCAGTGGCAGTATGGTGGCGGCGTGTTCGGCAGCTTTAGCCGAAGCAGTACCGGCATCTAAAGACGAACTACTCGCCTTTGCTGGGGCAAGCAACCTGCTTACTTACGCTACCGGTTTGTATATCTCACTATTTATCGCGCTACCGGTCACCGAGTGGATGTACAAGCGCTTAAATGGCTCGCGCCAGGAGGTTAGCCATGAAAACTCATGAGAGCCCAATCGATCAGTTCGATGCTGAGGCGTTAAAAGAGCTGCGCCCGGAAAATCAGCTGGGTAAAACCGCGTTAGTACTGGCAGCGGTGTGCGTGGCGGCGTGGTTTAGCAATATCGTCAACGGTTCGCCTTTATTAGACGCCCTGCCCGGCATGTTGATTCTCTATGTCATGGTGATTATCGGCTTGGTGGTTGGACGGTTTTGTCCTTTTTACCTGCCCAGCGTGGCCTGGGTGTCGCTGATTAGCATTATTGCGACGCTGCCGTTCTTCCCCGGTAATGGTTGGATCATCGCACGGCTGGCTGAAGTGGATTTCTTGGCAGTGGTCACACCGGTATTGGCCTACGCAGGACTGGCACTTACCGGACGTGAGTTCGCCATGTTCAAGCAAACTGGCTGGAAGCTGGTAGTGGTAGCGCTGTTAGTATTTACCGGTACCTTTATTGGCTCTGCCGTTGTCGCTCATGTGATGCTTTAAGGATAAGACGATGACTGCTTCAGTAGACTTACCGGATAGCGCAGAACTAAAAGCGTGGCGCCATGATTTCCATCAACACCCGGAAACCGCGTTTGAGGAGCATCGCACCAGTGCGCGTATTGCCGAGCTGCTAACTGAGTGGGGCTTTGAAGTAACCACCGGGATTGCCGGAACAGGTGTTGTAGCCACTCTGGATGGTCAACAAGGGGAAGGCAAAACCATCGGCCTGCGGGCCGATATCGACGCCCTGGATATTAGCGAAGAGACGGCGCTTGCCTACGCCTCGCAAACACCCGGCAAGATGCATGCCTGCGGCCACGATGGGCATACCACGATGCTGTTGGGCGCTGCCTGGGCGTTAAAGCAGCAGCCTGATTTCAAAGGCCGGGTGGTGTTTATCTTTCAGCCCGCCGAAGAGAATGCAGGTGGCGGGCGGGTGATGGTTGAAGAGGGGCTGTTTGAGCGCTTTCCCATGGATGCCGTGTACGGCCTGCATAACTGGCCGGGGTTGCCGGTAGGTGTTGCCGCGGTGCACGATACAGACGTTATGGCCGCCTTTGATATCTTTAGCCTGACGCTGACTGGCAAGGGCTGCCACGCGGCGATGCCGCATTTAGGTACCGATACGGTGTTGGCGAGCTGCCAACTGATTAGCCAACTGCAAGGGTTGGTGAGTCGCGAAACGCCGCCTGATAAAGCAGCCGTGCTAAGTATTACCAGTATTAACGCCGGTGATACCTTCAACGTGATTCCCGAGCAGGTGGCGCTGCGCGGCACACTGCGTTGTTTTGATATGGCACACAAAGAGCATTTGGAAGCGCGCTTTAAGCAAGCGATTACCAACTTAGCTGAGTTTCATGGCTTAACCGTTGAACTGGACTACCAGCGCTGCTATCCCGCCACTATCAATACCCCTGAACATGCTCAGCACTGCGCCTCGGTGCTAGAAAACTTACTCGGTAGTGGCAACGTGATCCGCAACCCGCCACCCAGCATGGCGTCTGAGGATTTCTCATTCCTGCTTGCCGAGCGCCCAGGTGCCTATATCTGGATGGGCAATGGCGAGGAGTCCGCTTCGTTGCATAACCCGCACTATGACTTCAACGATGCATTGCTGCCGCTGGGGGCGCGCTACTGGGTGGAGCTGGTAAGAGCGTTACTCGTCTAAATTCCTGACTTAATACACGTTATTCGCTCTCTGATGCCCACTGGGTAGGGGAGCGTCTACCCCAAATATCACCACCGAACATAGCGTCTTGTTATCTAAAAAGCGTTTTGGGAGTTTTACGATGTCATTACAAACTGAGCCCTCGGCAACTGGGTCTTTAACTATTACCGTCATCGGCTTGGGGCAGATGGGCGGTAATATGGCGCTGACGCTTAAAGCCGCCGGATTTGCGGTAACGGGAAGCGATGTATTTGAGCAAGCACGGTCGCGCCTCGCTGCTCAAGGGGTACCCGCTGTGGCTCCCGAAGAGCTACCCGCAAGCGACGTTTACCTGCTGTCATTGCCCACCTCCGCCCATGTGCGTGAGGTGCTCGAGCAATCGCCAGGCCTGATTAACCTGGCGCCAAAAGGTAGCGTGATTGTTGATACTTCCACCAGTGACCCCGCCGTGACGCGTGAACTGGCAGAAAAAGTTAGCGCAGCGGGTCTTCTATGGTTGGATGCACCGGTCAGCGGAGGCCCCAAAGGCGCTGCTAGCGGCAAGCTGGGGATGCTATTGGGAGGCGATGAACGCACTATCGAACGGGTATTGCCGATGCTGGAAGCGATGTCAGCCAAGCGCACCCATGTGGGTGGCCCGGGCAGCGGCCATGTGGTCAAGCTTGCCAATAATTACCTGTGTGCCGCGCACTTGTTAACCACCGCCGAAGCCGTTGCTATGGCAGCCAAAGCGGGCGTTGACCCCGCTGCCTGCTTGGCGGGGCTCAATAGTGGTTCTGGGCGTAGTGCGGTTAGCGAGGTGAATTTCCCCGAATGGGTGCTTAGCGAACGCTTTGACTCAGGGTTTACCACCGGCTTGATGCGTAAAGACCTGCGTTTAGCGCGAGATGCCGCTGAGCAACTGAATATACCCTCGCCGCTGTTACAAGCCGTGGTCGATGCCTGGCACGCCAACGCCGATCACCCCGCCGATAGCGATGACTTTAACCATATCACTACACCGATATTAGCTCGCGCTACTCAAGCGGAGGGTAACGAATGAACACACTGAGCCAACATGCCTGCGACCATCTTGCTGAACTGCTTGAAGGGTTTGGATTAGCCGCTGCCACACCGCTGAGTAACTGGATTGATGGTGATTTAGTGGTGGGAGAGGGTGAAGTGATCACCTTGAGCAATCCGGCCACCGGCGAAACGCTGGTGAGCTATCGCGATGCAGGAGCCGCGCTGATTGAACGTGCTACCCAAGCGGCTGAGCGTGGCCAGCGCGCATGGATGGCGTTAACCGCCAGCGAGCGTGGACGGCGTATGAATGCCGCCATACGCAGCTTGGAGGGCCATGAAGAGGCACTGGCTCAGCTGGAAAGTGTGGTGGCCGGCAAGCCGATTCGTGACTGCCGCGCTGAAGTAGGCAAAGTGCGTGAGATGTTCGAGTATTACGCAGGCTGGTGCGACAAGCAGCATGGCGAAGTGATTCCGGTGCCTACCTCGCACCTTAACTATGTGCACCACGTGCCCTATGGCGTGGTGGGGCAGATTACCCCCTGGAACGCACCGATGTTCACCTGTGCCTGGCAGTTAGCCCCGGCCATGGCAGCGGGCAATGGCGTGGTGCTGAAGCCTTCCGAACTGACGCCGTTCTCCTCGGTGGTGATTGCCAAGCTGCTTGAAAGCGGCGGGCTTCCTAAAGGATTGATCAATATCGTCAATGGGCTAGGCAAATCGACCGGCGCAGCGCTGACCGATCACCCCGCCATCAGCAAGCTGGTATTTGTAGGCTCCCCCCAGAGTGGTCGCATGATCGCCGAAGCAGGTGCGCGGAGGCTGGTACCCAGCGTGTTAGAGCTAGGGGGCAAATCGGCTAATATCGTGTTTGCCGATGCTAAGCTGAATGAAGCCGTTGCAGGCGCCCAGGCGGCCATTTTTGCTGCGGCAGGGCAGAGCTGTGTGGCCGGGTCGCGGCTGTTGATCGAACGCTCGGTGTTTGAGCAAGTTACCAGTCGTTTAGCGCGGGCGGCGGAGCAGATTCAAGTGGGCCTGCCTAGTGACGAAGCAACTCGCATGGGGCCACTACAGAATCGCCGTCAGTTTGAGCAAGTGACGCGTATGATTGACGCTGCAGTAGCCGCTGGCGCGCGGCTGTTAACGGGGGGGAAACGTCCGTCAGGGCTGCCTGACGAGGCTCACGGTTACTTTATTGCCCCTACGGTGCTGGTTGATGTCACACCGGATATGGAGATCGCTCAGCAAGAGGTGTTCGGCCCGGTGCTGGTGGCGATGGCCTTCGACACCGAAAATGAGGCGATTCAACTTGCCAACGAGACCCGCTTTGGCTTGGCTGGCGCCGTTTGGAGCCAGGACGTTGCGCGGGCGCATCGCGTAGCTGGCCAGTTGCGAGCGGGTACGGTGTGGATCAATAGCTACAAGGCGATCAGCGTTATGTCGCCGTTCGGAGGCTTTGGCGATAGCGGCTTTGGGCGCTCCAGCGGTTTGGATGGCTTGCGCGAATACACGGTACCGCAAAGCGTTTGGGTGGAAACCGCCCCCGAAGCCAGCGTGGCATTTGGTTACGGTAGTGGTGTTGGTTGATCGCTCACTGCCAAGCCTGGGGCGCGAAAGGCCTGCATCCAGCGCTGTAGGTGGCGTAGCAGCAGAACGCTAGCTTTGGGCTGCTGTCGACCTACCCGCGTGACCATGTGGGCCTGGGAGCGCTGAAAAAGCGGATTATCTACCGGGCGCGCGACTAACGTGCCGAGCTCTAAATCATGGGCGACGGCAAAGGCGGGCAGCAAGGTAATGCCCATACCGCTACGCACGTATTGCGCCAGAATCACCATGGAGTTGGTGTTCATCGCCATGCGCGGGGCTATGCGCGACTGCTGAAAGGCTTGGTCAACCATTTGGCGCACCCCATGAGTAGTATCCCACATGGCCATTGGCTGTGTGCTTAACTGAGTGAGCGTAAGCGGTGTGGTGTGCTTGGCTAAAGGGTGGTTGGGGGCCAAGATAGCCATCAGTGGCTGAGGGCTAGATGACCAGAAACGCAGCTGGGGATGGGTACGCTCATGGAACATCAAGCCGATATGGCTGTGATCACTGATAATGGCATCAATTATCCCCGAGGTGCCTGCGGTATGGATATCGAGCTGAATGCCCGCATAGCGTTGGGTAAATTCATGCAGAGGAGACGCGACTAGGTCACTGACAAATCCTTCACCGACGGTGAGCGATATCTTGCCAGTTTCCATGCGTTGGTAGGATTCAAGTGAGGCAATAAAGCCTTCATCAAGAGCGCCGCGTCGTTCGCAGTACTCAAGCAGCATTTCGCCTACCGGGGTAGGCGAAATGCCGTCGCGATGACGCTCCATCAGGGTTGCCCCCAAGGCTTCTTCCAGCAGGGCAATCTGCCGGCTTACTGCCGAGGGGGCAATGTCCAAGCGCGCCGCTGCACGGCGCACTGAGCCAGACTCAAGGGTAACGCGAAAGTAAACCAATCGCTGATGAGGAATATCCACTGGTAGCTGCTATGCCTCTGCACTGGCTCTGTATAAATCGTTACCCTAAGGGTCCCCGAACCTTGTGGTGTTCTCTAAACCGATAACAATACTATAGGTACTTAAGTAGTCCCTGCAGCTTATTCATATCGGCAGAGTCGCCCACTAGGCGGACTTCACCGGCTACCATGCCATCTAGAAATGCCTGTTGCGTCGGTTTTTTAAGGATTTTCAGCGCGGCATCCTGATCGCGAAAACGAAGCTCAAGGTCTAGATCAACGGGTAGCCCTTTGCCGGTATCAATGCCTTTCGGCGCCATTCGATAATACCGGGCAATGCTGAGGTCTTCCGTGGCAACGCCCCAGTCTAGACCGCGCATTCGCTCAAGTTGCTCGCGAAAGCGCGGCTTGCGTCGCAGGGCTCTTTTAAGCAGTAAGCTCAGTAGCCACAGCGTCAGCTTGAGTTTCATTAGGAAACGGCGTCCTTAAGCGCTTTGCCCGGCTTGAACGCAACGTTTTTGCTGGCGGGAATCTGTAACGGCGCGCCAGTTTGGGGGTTTTTGCCAGTACGTGCGGCACGCTGGCGTACGGTAAACGTTCCAAAACCAATCAGAGCGACATCTTCGCCTTTGGCAACGCTGTTAGTGATTTCGTCCAAGATAACGTTCAGGACTTGGCCTGCTTTATCTTTGGATAGATCAGCACTTTCAGCAATTGCAGCTGCGAGTTCAGGTTTGCGCATAAAGGTATCTCCCTATGTGGAAATCAAGCGTAAGTTCATCTGTGTTGTTAGAAGCACTGCCCAGCTGGTTAACTTTTTTAGCCTAGTCGCTAAGGCGGCGAAAATCAGCCTAGCAGCGCAGGTGCTACTCTGGAAAGCTCCACTTTCCTTCTCACGCAGCTGCCTGTCAACGCAAATCCAATCAAACGACCGTCTTTATTTTCAGCAACGGCTGTCATGTCACCGACTTCTCCCTCAATTTTCCACCGTGCTGGCGTGGTTGCTGGAGGGTAGGCAACCACGGGAAGTAATGGTGTTTTCACAATGACGGGCCACGCCCCAAAGCTGACGCTGGTTGGTTTTCCGGCGAGTGTTGTCGCTAGCGCTTTTACACTTGCCTGCAGGGGTTGAACATACATAGCGTTAACTCCCTCAACGCAAGCCGCATCGCCCAACGCAAATATGTTCGGTTGAGAGGTGCGTAGCTGGCGATCAACCACAATACCGCGATGGCTAACCGCCAGCCCGGCTGCTTCAGCAAGTTGAGTGCGCGGAGCTAAGCCCGTGGCGAGTAATATGATGTCGGCAGCATAGACGTCGCCATTATCAAGATGGAGTGATAGGGCATTATCTACGCTAAGGGCGAGCGTTTTCAGGTTATGCCCTAGAGCAAGTTGGATGCCCGCGTCTTGGAAAGCATCCGCCAGCGCTTGGCCGAGTGGCTCGGGCAGTAGACGTTGCAGCGGGGTGCTTTCTGGCGCAATGAGGGTGACTTGGTGGCCGCCAGCATGGAGGTCATTGGCGAACTCGCAGCCCACCAGCCCGGCACCAACAACCGCAACACGTTGAGTAGGCGCTGCGCCCAATGCGGCATAAAAGCGGCGATACTCATCTAAGTCGTTGATGGTAAAGCATCGTTTGGTGACACTCTCGGGAACGCTGAACGGCGTATGGGGCGCTGCCCCAGTGGCTAGCACTAGATCGTCATAGTGGAGCTGTTGGCCATTACTAAGTTCTATGCATTGGTTATCCACATGTAGGTGTGCGACCTGGGTGTGGGTAATTAACTCAGCATTCAGTTCTTCTGCGACGCCGCTGGCGTCACGTTGGGCGAGTTGGTCTGGCGTTAAGCGTTTCGCAAAGCCAGTAGAAAGCAGCGGTTTACTGTAATCATCGCCACTATCGGCACTGATAAGGGTAATGGCACGTGTATCGCCTTGTCGGCGTAGGGCGCGCGCAAGGCCAATCCCCGCCATGCCGGTGCCAATAATAATCAGTGCCGAATGGGAATATCGCGATATCTCGTGTGAGGGCATGCAGTCACCAAAAGTCGGCGGAACAAAAGCCTGTGAGGTCACCATGTTACACTAGCTTTCTGTGTATTGACCGCCTTGGAGACTTTGGTGATCGCCCCTACTGTTCGGCAAGCTTGCCTATTTCCTCATCGACTATTTCCTCACTGGCTTCCTGTTGCTGCGGCTCGTCCTGCAATGAGCGCTTCGTGGTGGCAGTGGGTGGCCTCGACGGACTCCTTAACGATGCGGTTAACCGTCGCAGGCGGCACGAACGCATTTCGGGTGCAATTGTTACGCCAAACGATTGGTTTACCTCTGCGGGATGAAGCGCTAGCGCTGGGAATTGAACCGCGCCGCTATGCATGGCTGAGAGAAGTTGCGTTGTGTGTCGGCGATAAGCCCTGGGTAGTCGCACGCTCGGTAGCGCCACTCAGTCAATTACAAGGTAAGGGGTTAGAAGGGCTTGGCGAGCGTTCATTAGGCAGCTGGTTGTTTCAGCAACCTGACTTGGTGCGTGGGCCACTCTACGCCACTCGCCATCAGCCACGCTTTGTCGCGGAACACCCTGCGTCGCTTTTAGACAGCGTATGGGGGCGGCGCTCAGTGTTTCAGCACAGTGGGCTGTCGCTGTTAGTGCAGGAATACTTTTTATCGACCATGGCAGATGATCTTGCCCTGTCTTCGCGCTAGGCTATCGCCAGCGTTTTCTTTTTGAGAGGTAAGCATGGACCGTTCTCTGTTGAGGCCAACGGGATGGGCTCGGGTGGCTGATTTTTTACATTTAATGCGATTGGATCGCCCGATTGGTACTTGGCTATTGATGTGGCCCACCTTATGGGCATTGTGGATAGCGGCAGAGGGCGTGCCTGGGCGGAATGTTCTGCTGATCTTTATTGCTGGCGTTTATGTGATGCGCGCTGCGGGCTGTGTGGTTAATGATTACGCTGATCGTCATTTCGATGGCCATGTAAAGCGCACTAAACATCGTCCGCTAGCCACTGGTCGTATCAGTGAAACCGAGGCGCAGCTGCTGTTTATCGCGCTGGTAGCCACTGCTTTCATTTTAGTGCTACTGACCAATTGGTTTACGGTGCTGTTGTCGATAGGGGGTGTTGTACTGGCGTTCATTTACCCGTTTATGAAGCGCTACACCCATTTACCTCAGGTAGTGTTAGGGGCTGCGTTCTCTTGGGCGATCCCCATGGCATTCGGTGCGATATTGGGTCATGTACCGTTTGAAGCATGGCTATTGTTTAGCGCTAATGTGCTGTGGACCGTTGCCTACGATACTCAATACGCCATGGTCGACCGCGACGATGATCTAAAAATAGGCATCAAATCTACCGCGGTGCTGTTTGGTAGCGCTGATCGTCTGATCATTGGTGTGCTGCAAGTGGCGACACTTGGACTACTTGCCTGGGCAGGATGGCTCGTTGGTTTAGGTGGCTTTTTCTGGCTTGGGCTAGCCGCTATGGCCGCCACGTTTGCCCATCAACAACGATTAATCGCTGGCCGTGAGCGCGACCGTTGCTTCCAGGCGTTTCTTAATAACCATTGGTCTGGGTTGTTAATTTTTGCAGGTATTGCACTAAGTTGGTGGCCAATAACTGGCTAAATATCCTCTATGTCATAAAATTGTCATTAAGTCATGGTGTTATTGTCACTGACATGTCTTTGAATTTTTTTGAACTATTTTTTTAAATTAGTTTTCATTGAACACCGTGAGGCCCTGGAATGACCGCCAAGACCGTTTTGATTGTCGATGATGAGGCGCCTATTCGCGAGATGATCGCAGTGGCGCTGGAAATGGCTGACTATCGCGTTCTTGAAGCGGATAACGCCCAGGATGCCCACGCCATGATGGTTGACCACCAGCCAGATCTGCTTCTGTTGGATTGGATGATGCCGGGCACCAGCGGTATTGAGCTTGCAAGACGCTTAAAGCGTGAAGAAGCCACCGCCGAGGTGCCTATTATCATGCTGACCGCTAAAGGCGAAGAAGATAATAAAATTCAAGGGCTTGAGGCTGGTGCGGATGATTATATCACCAAGCCTTTCTCTCCTCGTGAACTGGTGGCCCGTTTAAAAGCAGTATTGCGACGCACTACCCCCCGAGGTGTCGAAGACCCTATCGAAATTAATGGTTTGCTATTAGATCCAGTGAGCCATCGTGTGAGTGCGTACGGTAAAGCGTTAGAAATGGGGCCGACGGAGTATCGTCTGCTGCAGTTTTTCATGACGCACCAAGAGCGTGCCTATACGCGTAGCCAACTGCTCGATCAAGTATGGGGTGGTAACGTATACGTTGAAGAACGCACGGTAGATGTTCACATCCGACGTCTACGTAAGGCCTTAGGAGAAGCTCACCAGAGTCTCATTCAAACGGTGAGAGGCACTGGGTACCGTTTTTCTGCGCGGGTGTAACGGTGCGCCTGTGGAGCCGAGAACTATGGCGAATTGTGTGGCTTGCCGCTTTGGGCGCTTGCTTAGGGTGGTTGCTGGGTACGCCTGGTTTTGGAGTCGCTGCGGGGCTTGCTGTTTGTCTGGTGTATCAACTGCGTCAACTGCGCGCGCTCTTTGAGTGGTTAACGCTTCATCCTCATGATGAACCCCCTGCTGCGAGCGGCATGTGGGGCGAGCTTTTTGATCGCTTGTATCGCTACCAAAAGAGCCAGCGGATTACCCAAAACCGCTTGCGTGCCACCCTTGCACGTATTCAAGAATCATCCGAAGCGATGCGTGACAGTGTCGTTATGCTAGATCGACATGGCGACCTGGAGTGGTGGAACAGCGCCGCGACAGAAATGCTGGGCCTACAAACAGCCCACGACCGTGGCCAACACATTACCAATCTAATTCGTGATCCACGATTTATCAGCTACTTTAATGCGCGTAAATACGGTGAACCACTGACCTTAACGTCGCCCATTGATGAACGGCATATCCTTCAATATCAAATTACTCTCTATGGTGATGATGAGCGCTTGGTAATGGCGCGAGATATTACTCGCTTGCATCGTTTAGAGCAGATGCGTCGTGACTTTGTCGCCAATGTTTCCCATGAACTACGCACACCGCTAACGGTGCTGACGGGTTATTTAGAAACCTACAGCGACTTAAAAGAGCAGCTTCCACCACGTTTGGGCCGAGGTATTGCTCAGATGGAAGAGCAGACGAAACGTATGCAAAACTTAGTCAATGACCTGCTACTGCTCTCTCGGTTAGAAATTGAACAAGGTGGCGAAGATCATCATGCGTTAGCGTTAGGGCCAATGCTCGACGCCATTCGTCGCGATGCGTTGGCGCTCTCTAATCAACAGCATAGTGTTCAAGTCGTGCTTGAGAGCGATGCCCGTCTGATCGGCAGCGAGCAGGAGCTGCATAGCGCTATCTCAAACCTAGTGTTTAACGCTGTGCGGTATACCCCAGAGGGAAGCCAAATAACACTTCGCTGGAAAACCCTGCCGAATGGCAGTGCTTGTATTGAAGTTGACGACGACGGTGAGGGTATTGACCCTGTACATATTCCACGCTTGACCGAGCGTTTCTATCGCGTTGATAAAGGGCGTAGTACCGCAACGGGCGGTACCGGGCTTGGTCTGGCGATTGCAAAACATGTGCTGCTAAGGCATGACGCATTGCTACAAATTGAATCCCACCCTGGCGAAGGAGCCCTCTTTCGCTGTGTTTTCCCATCCTCACGTGTTGTCAAAAGCGAGTCCGCTTCACGCAATGCTGTTTAAGTATAAGTGATGTATAGATGTGCCCTGTTTGTCATACAAGTATGGTCAAATAATGCTCATGTGTCATTTCTAGCCACTTTCCCTGCTTGATTTGAAAACGCGTTAAGCCCCCTTCCTGTTATGCTTTTCTTTATAAGCGTTTGTTTTGTTTGATCTTTTATATCGTTTTCGATTTTTTGGCACATCAAATGCAAAAGTCTTGGTACTTGATAAGAGAGAAAACCATAGGAATTGGTAAGCCGAAAGGCCGTCTTTCTTATTACTTAAGCAGTACCTGAACAGCGATCTAGGAGACGGAACATGATGTCCAAGGAACTACTCAAGAAAGCTGGTATTTTAAGTGTAGCGTTCGGTTTGGTTGCTAGTCCTGCAGCATTCGCTCAAGAGCCAGCAGACCCAGCGAACAACATTACCCCTGATGAGCAGCCTGTTGAGGCTCAATCTGAAAATACAACAGGTCCAAGCAATTATGATAGCCAAGAGTTGAACCAGGACGAAGGTGATAATGTCAGTGA
Organism: Vreelandella venusta; assembly: GCF_007989605.1. Classification (GTDB taxonomy): domain Bacteria; phylum Pseudomonadota; class Gammaproteobacteria; order Pseudomonadales; family Halomonadaceae; genus Vreelandella; species Vreelandella venusta. The sequence goes on from NZ_BJUL01000002.1 coordinate 130,061, forward strand.
CATGGAGCCTAGTTCAACGAGCCATGACGACTCAGAGCCTGGCTACGACAGCACAGATGAGTTGCCTGAAGAGAATGGCGGAATGTAACATTAACTTTGGTTACTAATCTTTTCAAAAGGTAATAAAACTCTTACGCTTAGGGATGAGCTATTCAGAGGCAAGGATGTCAAATTGCACGGATGCTCCTAGATTCAAGGATTGAATCTTTCGACGGTCAACACGCTAGTTAGGGTTAATTCCAAGGCTGGAGTCCCTCAAACGGATAGGAAGCTAGTGTTACGTATCGCGATACTAAGAGTGCTCAAGACCCCACTTCGGTGGGGTCTAATTTTTTGTGTATAGTATAATCATTGTTACGCTACAAGCTGTTTACTCCTTGGTGTAGGTTTTTGTAGTCAATTTTTTATATCAATTTGAAATAATTGAATTTTATTGTTTCATGGTCTTTTTTGATGTTAGGTACAGCTATTTAGATAACGCGTTTCGCGACTGACAAAAGAAGATGCCTTGTATCATTGCACTGTCGGTTGCCTCATACAGTCAGGAGCTTTTATTTATGTTGTTGAAATCGCTTGTTAAAAACACGGTAGTTGTGGGCTTATTGTTGGCAAGCTCTATCGCGGTTGCGCACTCTTCCATTGAGCTGAATAAAGAGCGTGTTGAAAACCAGGAAATTATTCAGCCGCAATCTCGTAACACATCGGGCCCTGCGACCTATTCAGCTAAGGATTTGCTCAATGACAATGAGAATACTCTGATATACACGCCTTCAAGCCGTGCCAGTAACGCTGATGATGATTCTAAAGAGAGAGAAGGCTATAGCGCTGAAGAACTCAACCGTGACGAGGGCAGCAGTACACGCTGGTAAGGGTGCTATAGTCAAAAAACCCCGCTTCGACGGGGTTTTTTTGACTAAGACGCTTATTAGTTGATCGCGCTAATGCTGGTGATGGTGATCAGCGGCGGTGCTTCCTTCTTGGGCGCTTTGAACCCAAACTTCTATTTCAATATCGTCTTGCTTGGCAAACTTGAGCGTGATGGGAAACCGGTCACCTTCTGCTAGTGGCTGATGTAATCCCATTAGCATTAAGTGATAGCCGCCACCTGGCCGCATTGTCAGCGTTTCATCTTTCGCGATTTCGATAGCATTGACGTGGCGCATTTTCATCATATCGCCTTCCATCTGCATATCATGTAGCTCAACACTTTCGCTCACAGGGGTCTGAGCGCTGACCAGCGTGACGGATTCTGTATGAGCCGTTATATCCAGGTAGGCAGCACCATTTACCACGCCGGGAGGAGTTGGTGTGGCAAAAGGATGAGCGATCCTTAGTTGGTCGGTTTGAACGTCGTGAGCCGACGCGAAAGAGATTGAGCCAGTGAGAAGAGCCGTCAACCAGAGTGCGCGGGTCAGCATGATTGTATTCCTTGTAGGGGCCTTATCTTGTTAACAAGGCTTATGCTTAATCTTGAGAGTCGTCGTAAAGCCAAACAACCTTAAGGTAACAAATAGGTTGTATCAGCGTTATAGCGATTAAGCCATCAGCGCTGAGGCGTAATGTCGCGCGTACCGCGGTAGTGGTCGTCCCACATTAATACAGCGCCTGCTACTGCGCCGGGAATTAAGAACAGGTTAGCGAGAGGAATCCAGGTCACTAGCATAATCAAACCGCCGTAGGTAAGACTTGGCCACCACCGTTGCGATAGCCGTGCACGCATGTCGCGAAAGGTAATCTTATTGTTATCCATGGGGTAATCTAAATACGTGATTGCCATGATCCACGCGGAAAAGAGGAGCCACAAAATAGGGGCTATCAGGTTGAGGCCAGGTATCCAACTAATGATAAACAGTATCACCATGCGTGGCAGAATATAACCGAGTTTGACTAGCTCGCGTCCCAAGGCATCGACAGCGGTTTTAGCGAGTCCGCGGTCATCTAGGGGTTCACGCCCTGTCGCTTGACGTTCTACCTTCGCTGCTAAAAAACCATAGAAAGGTGCGGCGATTAAGTGGGTGACTAGGGTGAAGGTAAAAAAGATCACCAGTAGTAGGCTGATAAAGAACAGTGGCCAGATTAGCCATGAGAGCCATTCAAGCCAGCTTGGCACCATGGTCATCGCACTATCTAACCAGCCAGAAAAGCGGCTGACTACGAAGCTGAGCATGCTGGCATAAACGATTATATTGACCACGATGGGTAGGAAAATATAGCGCCGCAGACCTTTCTGGTAGACCAAGCGAGTGCCTCGACTCAGCGCCGTCATCGCATCCAACATATTTGCTCCTTAGAAAAAAACGCCCAGAGGGAATATCTGGGCGTATTGCAGGAGGAATCGCGTGCTAGGTCAAGATTTTTTAATTACCTGCGGGTCGATTGTGTCGGGGTCGCTATGGCGAATATCTAACCCTTTGACTAAGTAGACGACGTACTCCGCCAAGTTATTGGCATGATCCCCGACCCGCTCTAAGGCACGTAGTACCCACATAATGCTAAGTACGGAGCTAATCGAACGTGAGTCTTCCATCATAAAGGTCATCAGCGAACGCATGGCGCTACCATACTCATCGTCAACGAACTCATCTTCGCGTACAACTTGCATTGCAAGATCGGTATCAAAACGCGCAAAAGCAGTCAGTGAATCGCGAAGCATTTTACGCACGTGCTCGCTGATATGGCGTACTTCGACTAAACCACGAATACTGCCGCTACTTTCGCTCAACAGCAGTGCGTTTCGAGCAATTTTGCTGGCTTCATCGCCGATACGCTCAAGGTCAGACGTTGCGCGAATAACCGCTAGCACTAAGCGTAAGTCGGAAGCTGCGGGCTGACGACGCGCTAATACCCGCGTACATTCGTCGTCAATCTGTAGTTGCAGATCGTTTACTTGGCGGTCATTGTCGCGCACTTTCTCAGCAAGACGGCTGTCACCTTCCAGTAGCGCAAAAACAGCATCTTGCACTTGTTTTTCCACCAGACCGCCCATGGCCATCAGGTGGGTTTTTAGCTCTTCCAGCTCTTGGTTGAACTGGCGAGAGATATGTTGGCTGTGGCTATCGCTCGTAATATCCATTGAGCACTCCTGACGTGATGTCTTTGGGGCCTAGGTAATGCGGCCAGTGATGTAGTTTTCGGTGCGTTGTAAACGCGGGTTGGTGAACACTTGATCCGTTGGCCCGTACTCAACGAGTTCACCGTGCTGCAAAAAAGCCGTGTAGTCAGAAACCCGCGCGGCTTGCTGCATATTGTGAGTAACCAGCACAAGCGTTAGCTGTGATTTAAGGTTACGAATTAGCTCTTCAATTTTCAGCGTTGAAATCGGGTCTAAGGCTGACGCTGGTTCATCGAGTAGCAGTACATCCGGCTGAACGGCAAGCGTACGAGCAATAACTAAGCGCTGCTGCTGGCCGCCAGATAGCTGCCAAGCCGAGCGGTGCAGGCGATCTTTAACTTCATCCCACAGCGCTGCCGATGTCAGTGCCCATTCGATAATGTCGTCCCGCTTGCGCTTGGGTAAGCGCTGCTGTAGACGCAGGCCAAAAGCCACGTTTTCATAAATCGACATGGGAAAAGGATTGGGGGTTTGAAACACCATTCCAACGCGCCGTCGTAACTCGGTAACATTCATGTCTGGGGCATGAATATCCTGACCTTCAAGCTGAATATGGCCGCTGTGTGTTACCGATTCATTAAGGTCGTGCAGTCGATTAATCGCGCGTAGTAGGGTCGACTTTCCACAGCCTGAAGGGCCAATAAAAGCCGTTACACGGTGGCGTGGTAGGTCTAATGTTAGATCGCGCAACGCCACTTTCCCCGCATAAGCGAGGTGAAACTTTGCAATGCTCAGGCAACGCTGTTCGGCAGGAAAATGCGTCACGGGTGCGAGAGCCGCTTTGTTGGACGATAAAGACGCTAACATTCGTTTCCTCGCTGGCGCCTCAGATAATGACGCAGAAATATGGCAGTTAGATTAAGCACGAGTACGATTAATACCAGCAGTAGCGCGGTGGCGAAAACTAGCGGAATGGCGGTCTGTACATCTTCACCATGAAAAGCGGTATCAAATAAATGATAGCCGAGGTGCATAAACTTACGCTCTAGATGAAGGTAGGGAAATTCACTATCTACAGGCATTTGCGGCGCTAGCTTGGCGACGCCCACTAGCATTAGCGGTGCCACTTCGCCCGCGGCTCTGGCGACGGCTAAAATCACTCCCGTTAGCATGGCGGGTGTTGCCATGGGCAGCACCACCCGCGTTAACATTTCTAAACGTGTCGCCCCCAGTGCAACGGCACCTTCCCGCTGGGCATCGGGTATGCGTGCTAGCCCTTCTTCGGTAGCGACAATCACTACAGGTAGCGTGAGCAGGGCAAGTGTTAGCGAGGCCCAGAGAAGGCCGCCGGTGCCAAATGTGGGGGAGGGCAGTGCATCGCTGAAAAACCAGCTATCGATAGAACCGCCTACTCCGTAGACAAATACGCCAAGGCCAAATACGCCGTAAACGATTGAGGGCACGCCTGCAAGATTGCGTACGCCAATGCGAACTAAGCGTGTTAAGCGGTTTTGATGAGCGATTTCGTTTAAGTAAATGGCAGCGAGAACCCCAAACGGAGTAACGATTACTGACATCAGAATGACCATTAAGACAGTGCCAAAAATGGCTGGCCAGACACCTCCGCCAGTATTGGCGGCGCGTGGCCCTTCACTTAAAAATTGCCAGATGCGTTGTCCCCAGGCGATGGTTTTTTGCCCCCAAGACATGGCATTTGGCGATTGAAAGTAGGTGACACTTGCCAGCGGTTGGCGAAGTATTTGACCATCCGCAGTGGCTAGTACTAATGTGCCAGGGGGCCGTTGCTGAGCGGGTAAGGCAAGTGCATCATGGATGAAGGTCCAGGCGGCTTGTTCTGTTAACCGTTGATCGCCGCTCTCCACCGTCATTAAACGGCCTATAAAATCACCCCAAGGGGAGCGCGTTAAGCGAATCAGGTCGGCTGGCTCGGCCTGCTGGCTAATCTCATCAATGGCAATCCACCGCCAGTTGCTTCCTGTAACATCCTGATTACCTGTGAAATAGAGCCGTTCTGTCCCTGCTTCTTTGGGCAGCGCCACTTCACGAACTGCCTGTCCAATGACGGTATCGCCTGACTTTAGGGTAACTTCCTCTAACGATGCTGGCCAAAAATGGCCTAACCCCCGAATCGTCAACAGCGTTAATAATGCTGCCAACATTAATAACGAAAGTGCCACGCAGGCAGCACAAAGCCAAGGCCAGAGCCCGCTACTGCCCATTTTAAAATTGACGTTTGAAAAAGTTGCTCGCTGCCAACGCATTAGAGTGTGCTCCCTAAACGTTGATAGCGTCGGCGCAATCGCTGTCTGACAATTTCAGCCAACGTGTTCACCACAAAGGTAAAAATAAACAAGGCCAGCGCTGCTAGTATCAGTAAGTGATAGGTCAGCCCGCCTGGAGAAGCTTCGGGAAGCTCAATGGCGATAGAGGCTGATAGCGAACGTAGTCCTTCAAACGGACTGGCACTAAAGAGCGCGGTGTTACCGCTGGCCATTAACACAATCATGGTTTCGCCTACGGCGCGGCCAGCGCCAATCATCACCGCTGAAAAGACGCCAGGGCCTGCCGTGGGTAGGGCAACTTTCCAGAGTGCTTGCCAGCGGCTAGCGCCTAGCGCTTGAGCGCCTTCCATTAAGGTAGAGGGCACATCGGCAAGTGCATCTTCCGCAAGTGAATAAATACTGGGAATCACCGCAAATCCCATCGCAATACCCACAATCAATGCATTTCGAGTGGCGTAATCAAGTCCGTACCGTTGATCAAGCAAGCGTCGCAGGTCGCCGCCAAGCCAGTGTTGTTCAATGATGGGAGCTATCCATATTGCCAGTGCAGCCATGCCAATTAACCAGGGAATAAGCCATAAACCTGCCCAAGAAAGCGGTAGTCGTTGGCGAACGCGGGCGGCCGTCCGATACCATAGGTATCCCGCTAAGGCTGCGCTCAGTGGTAGCCAAATAATGATTATCAAGGCACTGGCTAGGTTTTGTTCCACCCAGGGAGCAAGTAATAAACCGGCAATGAAACCGATGACAACGCCAGGCACCGCTTCCATCAACTCAAGCGTTGGCTTCAAACGGCTACGGAGCCGCGCGGACATAAATAGCGCAGAGTACATTGCCGCGCCTAGGGCAATGGGCGTTGCGAATAGCATGGCGGCCAGCGCGGCTTTTAGCGTGCCCCAGGCAAGGGGGGAGAGTTTAGCGAGGCTGAACGTGTCGCCAAAGGCGAGTAATGGTAGCGTTTCCCAAAAAAGGAATACGCCAATCGCTAATATAGCCAACAAAACACCGATGCCACCGGCGGTGATAAGCCCGGTGGCAAGTCGGTCTTGTATATGGCGCAGCGGCTGACGCGAAAAGGGTAGCCGAGGAGGAGTCATGTGGACATCATAGAAAAGCGAAAGCCATCACGAAAATAAGCATGCATGGTTAATTCTCCTTACCCTATCGTTTTATTGTGACAATTAAATGACAGTTCACGGGCGTTGGCGCTGAGCATCACGTAGCTGATTAGGCAGAGGCACAAAGCCTGCTGCTTTGACAATCTGCTGGCCCTCTTCGGAAAAGATAAGTGCCAGAAAGGCTTGCTCCACCGGTGGTAATGACTCGCCGGGTGGCAGGTTAACGTAAAGATAGAGATCACGTGATAATGGGTACTCTCCTTGCTGAATAGAGTGCTCGTTGGGAGCAACGGCAACGCCAGATTCATCGACGAGGCTTAGTGCGCGCACCATTGGGGTTAAATGGTTGTAGCCTGCATAGCCGATGGCATTGAAGGACTCTCCTACCGCCGCGATGACTGCCGACGACCCTGGGTGTTCACTGATATCTAGGCGAAACTCGCCATCGCATAGGGCTCTTTTCTGAAAGAGGCCATGAGTACCTGACGCTAGGTTACGACCATGCAGCGCTATTTGGCCATAGGGCCAATCCGCCGCCGGCATCAGCGTACTCCAGCGCCGGATGGGGCGGGGAGCTCCGCAAGCGAGACTAGTTGAAAAAATCGCATCGACTTGTTGGAGTGTCAGGGTATCCAATGGGTTATGGCGATGGACCGCCACGACTAGCGCGTCCCGAGCAACACGAAGCTCAAGCGGTGGATAACCGTAGCGGTCAATAAACTGCTGGCGCTCTGCATGGGTCATGGGACGTGACATCGGCCCTAGGCGGGTGGTGCCAGCCACTAAGGCCGTTGGCGCACTGGCTGAGCCACCAGCCTGAAATTGCAGATTGATATCCGGGTGGCGGGCGCTCAAGGATTCGCCCCAGCGCAGCACTAGGCCTGCCATAGTGTCAGAACCGACGGCACCTAGCGTGCCACTCACCGAGGTTGGCTGACCCCAGGCAAGATTGCCCGCGATTAGCAGCCAGCCAGTCAGAAGCAGTCGCAGTTGATGTTTTCTGACACGTCGTAAATTGTAACGCTTCAAACGGCACCCCTCTTGTGATTAACTATTACCAGCCTATTGCGATGCAGCAACATCACAACAATAACCTTTTGAAGCGACCACCTTATGACACCGCTGGACACCGATTTGGACGATGTACCTGCTCCGCAGGGGCAGCTCACCTTAAAGTTACTGGCTTCTCGGCAAGATACCAATCTCTATGGTGATATTCCGGGTGGCTGGTTAGTCAACCAGATGGATCAAGCCGCCGAACTAGCCGCGGGCCGAGAGGCTGGCGGTCGTACAGCGACCGTGGCTATCGAAGCGATGGACTTTTTAAGCCCGGTACGCGTGGGCTCTATGGTGAGTGTCTATACCTGCGTGCAGGAAATAGGCCATAGCTCAATTAAGATTGATGTTGAGGTATGGGTGCGTCCCCCTCATGGCCGCCATTTGGAAGAGCGGCAGAAAGTGACCGAAGCGCGTTTTGTGATGGTCGCGTTGGATGATAATGGGCGTATCCGTGCGGTGCATAGCTGAGAGATTGGTTGACCATTAACATCGCAGAAGGGCGCCTTGGCGCCCTTCTTTGTCTTGCCACTAAAAGATAGCGAAATTCCTAGACGCCGACATTGTCGCGGTTTTTCAGGTAGGCGTATTCGCCGACATCGCTGAATGGGCGCAGTAATTTCTGGAAGGCTGAGTAAGAGTCATAAACACGGCGAGACTCTTCGTCACTGTCTACTTGGCGCTGGATCGCGGCTTTTGAAGATTCATACAGCGCTGCCATCACGTCGTCTGGGAAGGTGCGCAGTTGGACACCATGTTCATCGACCAGCGTTTCCAATGCCTGAGCGTTACGGAAGGCAAATTCGCTGATCATGGCGAGGTTAGAGGCGCGCGCAGCCTCACGGATCACGTCTTGCAGATCTTCTGGCAGAGAATTCCAAGCGTCTAAATTGACCGTGCCTTCCAGCACGGCTGTCGGCTCGTTCCATGCGGAGGTGTAGTAGTAATCCGCCACTTGGTGAAGGCCAAATGCCATATCATTGTAAGGCCCGACCCAGTCCGCTGCATCAAGCGCGCCGGTTTGCAGTGAGGTAAAGATTTCTGAGCCCGCCATAGTGACGGTACTGACGCCAATGCCGTTCATCGCTTCGCCAGCAAGGCCTGGGAGGCGAAGTTTTAGGCCCTGCATATCGTCTAGAGAGTTAATTTCTTTTTTGAACCAGCCGCCCATTTGCGTGCCGGTATTACCGACCGCAAAAGGCTTCAGGTTGTGGTTGGCGTAGATCTCATCCCACAGTTCCTGGCCGCCACCGTTATACAGCCACGCATTCATTTCGGTGGTGTTCATGCCAAACGGCACAGCGGTGAAAAACTGTGAGGCCGCGACCTTGCCGCGCCAGTAGTAGGATGCGGAATGGCCCATTTCTGCGGTACCCGCAGCGACTGCATCAAATACTTCAAGTGCAGGCACAAGTTCACCAGCACCGTGTACACGTATGCGCATGCGGCCATTGGAAAGCTGCTCAACCCGACGCGCGAAGTCATTGGCACCTGTGCCAAGTGCTGGGAAGTTTTTCGGCCAGGAGGTCACCATATCCCAGGTGTAGGTTTCGTTGGCGCTCGCAGTGGAAACAAAAGGCGCAGCAGCGACACCGGCGGCACCGAAGCCGGCGGTTTTTAGAAATTGGCGGCGTTGCATGGCGGGCATAACTCCGAAATTATCTGATGTTTTTTATTAATGCGCAGTGAGCGCAGTGTCCATCAGCCAGTATGCGCTAAGCAGGTTTTAATCGGCAAGTACTCGCCTACAGCTTTACGCTTACGTTAACACCGCTCAAAGTGGGGCGAGTTTGGCAAACCCTAGTACGAGCCATTTCACCCCCTCACCTTCAAAGCTGACCTGTACGCGGGCACGAGCACCTTCGCCTTCTGCATTTAGAATGATGCCTTCGCCAAACACCGGATGCATCACCCGCTGGCCAACATGCAGGGCAGGCAGGTCGCCGTCGCTTTCAACCCGCTGTTGCGCAAAGCTTGAACGTGAGGCAGTAACGGGGCGGGAAATATGGCCACGTAGGCGGACTTCTTCCAGTAGGTGGGGCGGAAGTTCACGTAGAAAGCGCGATGGCCTGGGAAATACCTCTTTGCCGTGCAAGCGGCGGGTTTCGGCATGGGTCAGGTAGAGTTTCTGCATCGCACGGGTAACGCCGACATAGCAAAGTCGTCTTTCCTCTTCGAGCCGCCCTGGCTCTTCGATCGACATTTTATGAGGAAACAGGCCCTCTTCAACGCCGGCAATAAACACCACGGGAAACTCCAAGCCCTTAGCAGAGTGCAGGGTCATCAGCTGCACGCTGTCTTCAAACTCATCGGCTTCATGGTCGCCGGCATTAAGTGCCGCTTCGGAAAGAAATGCTTCCAGCGCTGCCATGCCTTCGCCTGCCTCAGGGGTCTCGAAGGCATCGCCATGGGTAAAGGCGCGCGCAGCAGTCACCAACTCTTCCAAGTTTTCTACCCGCGCTTGGCCTTTTTCGCCGCGCTCGCTCTTGTGATGCTCGATCAGGCCGGTATGCGTAGTGATGTGATCGATAATTTCATGCAGCGGCAAGCCAGATGCATCGTTGTCTAATTGTTCGATGAGGTTGGCAAATGTCTGCAACGCGTTGGCGGCACGGCCTTTTAGCGTGCCGTCTTGGATGGCATCGTGCAGCGCTTGCCACAGTGAAATGCTTTGCTCCCTGGCGCGATGGCGCACAATTTCTACCGTGCGGGTGCCAATCCCGCGGGTGGGCACGTTAATCACGCGCTCCAAAGAGGCATCATCATCACGATTAAGCAGTAGGCGCAGGTAAGCTAAAGCATTCTTGATCTCTAAGCGCTCATAGAAGCGATGTCCTCCGTAAATACGGTAGGGCATACCTTGGCGGATCAGCGTCTCTTCCAGTAAGCGCGATTGAGCATTAGAGCGGTAAAGAATGGCAATGTCGCGGCGATTAAACCCTTCATCGACTTTCTCTTTGATGGTATCGACGATATAGCGGGCTTCTTCTAAATCGTTAAACCCGGCGTAGACAGAAATAGGGTCGCCTTCGACACCGTCAGTCCACAGATTTTTACCCAGCCGCTCACTGTTATGACTGATCAGCGTGTTAGCGGCCTCCAGAATCGCGCTTGTGGAGCGGTAGTTCTGCTCTAGGCGTACGGTGTGAGTGTTAGGAAACTCCTCCTCAAAGCGGCGAATATTTTCCACTTTAGCGCCGCGCCAACCATAAATGGACTGGTCATCGTCGCCGACGGCAGTCATTGGTGTTTGCAGCCCAGTGAGTAGTTTTAACCACGCGTATTGCAGCGTATTGGTGTCCTGAAACTCATCGACTAATACATGACCAAAACGCTCGCGGTAATGGTTTAGCAACGGCGGGTTGTCACGTAACAGCTCTAGGCTGCGCAGTAATAGTTCACCGAAGTCTACTAAGCCGCCGCGTTCGCAGATAAATTGATAGCGCTCATAAAGCTCTACCATCTGGCCAAGATAACCATCGCCGTCCACGTTGACTTGGTGGGGGCGAAGACCTTCCTCTTTGCAGCCAGAGATGAAGCCTTGTACCTGGCGGGGCGGAAAGCGTTCATCATCAATGGAATAATCTTTGAGCATCCGTTTTACCAACCGTAGCTGGTCATCGGAGTCGATAATTTGGAAGTGTTGTGGCAGTCGGGCATCCTGCCAATGGGTGCGCAGTAGGCGATGGGCAATAGAGTGAAACGTACCGACCCATACATGCCGCATGGAGAGGCTCAGCAGAGCTTCCAGACGAGTGCGCATTTCACGCGCGGCCTTGTTGGTAAACGTGACCGCCAGCAGGGAGTAAGGCGAAAGCCCTTCGGCCTGCATTAGCCAAGCTATACGATGAACCAGCACGCGGGTTTTACCGGATCCGGCACCCGCCAGTACCAGTAAGTTACCTTGGGGTGCGCTTACTGCCTCGCGCTGGGCAGGGTTGAGCTGATCAAGTATCGCCGTGACGTCGTCCATATAAGCCGCTGCCGGTTCGAAAAATGGGCGGTCAGTTTAGCACAGCCAACGAACTGGCTGTGCATACAGTTGAATAGGCAACTACGGCTCTTCAGGATAACGCAGCGTATTCAGACTCTTCTTGACCGCTTTCAGCTGTTCAGCCAGCTTCGGGCCACGTGTTTTGGCAACCCCAACGGCGAGGACGTCGATAAGCACCAAGTGGGCAATTCGTGAGCTAAGCGGCGTGTAGATTTCGGTATCTTCATGCACATCGATATACAGCGGCAGACTCACTTCGTTGGCCAGCGGTGAATCGCTTGGGCAAAGGCCAATAACGGTAGCACCAGCTTCGCGTGCTAAGCGAACGCTAGCGACCAGTGCTTTGGTTCGGCCTGTTTGTGAGATGGCGACCACCACATCACCCTCTTTTAGCGTGACTGCCGACATATTTTGCATATGCGGGTCTGCATAAGCGGAGGTCGATATCTGCAGGCGGAAGAACTTGTGCTGGGCATCGAAAGCCACGGCGCCAGAGGCGCCAAAGCCATAGAACTCAACGCGGTTTGCCATGGCGAGAGCGTTGACCGCACGCCCGAGAGCATCATTATCAAGCCGGTCACGCACCGATAAGAGCGTGCCCACGGTGGAGTCGAAAATGCTGTGGGAAAACTCGGCAACCGAGTCGCTATCGTTCATCGAGAACTGGGCAAACTGACTACCACTGGCGAGCATTTGGGCAAGTTGGAGTTTAAAGTCCTGAAACCCGTTACAGCCGAGCGCACGACAGAAACGCACGACGGTGGGCTCGCTAACTTTAGCCTCTGTTGCGAGGTCGACAATCCGCATATGGATGACCTCGTCTGGGTTGCGCAGCACGAACCGCGCAACCTTTTGCTCGGAGCGACGAAAGTGCTCCATGCGGCGTCTCATTTCATCGAACAGGGCGCGGCTCACATTAAGCTCCTTAAATTCTCTTTATTACTTATGCTGACATACTCACGACAGTATGCCTGAGTGCCTTCTGCAGCGTCTGTTGCAGAAAGCACGATGCAGAAACATTATAAATGCGATTGACTCATGCGTTTAAACGCCGTTAGGGCATTTCAGCTGGATTCGTCATCATTTTGTCAAGTAGGTTATAGTAAGAAGTGAAGTGCCGCACTGCATCATTTAAATAAACAGTCGTCACGGATGCAGGTGGACGTAGGCATATTCACCTGGAGGAACGTCGATTATGAGAAACGTCGAACGAATCACCTCGGTAAAAAGCGAACTGCTCGACATCTTTATGAGTATGGAAGTCGATGAGCATGTTCAACGGCGGCGCAGTGCCGCGCAGCGCAGCTTAAGGGCGCGTAGGGGCATCGAGCTGCATCGGGAGTTTCAGAAGTTATCGCGAGATATCGCCCCCTTGGCAGATGATGAGCAAGAGAGCGAATTGCATTAAAAAAGTGCACGAAAGAGTGCACTTAAAAGGTAGGCTTAAAAAGTATACCTAAAGATTGAAGGGTGCTGAAGCAGATCCGCCCCGCTTATGCGCAGGGCGGCACTGCTCAATGGTGCTGATTGTCCGTGATGGCTTAGAGGAGCCCGGTAACGAACACAGCAATCACGCCTGCGGGTGCTATAAAGCGCGCGATGACGTTCCATACGCTAACGCCTGTGGACGAAAGCCCTAGTTCAGCCTCTACACTGTCACGCTTCAAACACCACGCAACAAATATAATTGCCCCTAGCCCGGTTAATGGCAGCAAGATCTTACTGGTGAAGGTATCCAGTAGATCAAAGATGTTCAGTCCTAAGAACAGCACTTCAGACCACACGTTGAACGATAGCAGTGCGGCAACCCCTAGCGCCCACACGGCGATGCCGCTAACGAAAGTTGCCGCTAGGCGCGACAACGACGTGCGCTCTTCCAACGTTTCTACAACGGGCTCTAACAACGAAATCGCCGATGTTAACGCCGCGAAGGTAAGCAGTAGGAAGAACATCAGACCTAGCACCGTACCGCCTGCCATGTTGCCGAAGGCCAGCGGCAGCGTAACGAAAATCAAGCCTGGGCCTTCTCCCGCGCTGAGCCCATTAGCAAATACGATCGGGAAGATTGCTAAGCCCGCCAACAGCGCGATCGCCGTATCCAGAATAATAACGGTGCGTGCGGTACTGATCAGGTTAACGTCTTCGCCTAGGTAGGAGCCGTAGGCCATCATAATGCCCATACCCAGCGATAGGGTGAAGAACGCTTGTCCCATCGCGGCGAGTACAACACCGCCGTCAAGGGCACCCCAATCCGGGCTGAACATAAAGCCTAGCGCTTCACCAAAATGGCCGCTGGTCATACCATAGCCCACTAACACTAGCATCAGTACCACAAGTGCGGGCATCATGATGCGTGCCGCGCTTTCCAGGCCTTTGGTCACGCCACGAGCGACGATACCAATGACCAGGATGATAAAGGCCGTATGCCAAAGCAGTAGAGTCGTTGGGCTAGCCAACATGCCGCCAAACAGGCCACTAATGGTGTCAGCATCTTGGCCGTTAAACGTTCCAATGACGGAACTAAGAGTGTAGTTCAGTGACCAGCCACCAATGACACTGTAAAAAGACAGAATCAGGAACGCCGCTAATACGCCGCTCACACCGATTAACGCCCACGCCTTGGATTTACCGTGACTGGTTGCAAGATCAGCCATAGTGTTAATTGGATTTTTTTGGCCACGGCGGCCAATCATCCATTCAGCCACCAATATGGGCAGGCCCACCAACGCCACGCAAGCAAGGTAGACAAGCACGAAAGCTGCCCCACCACTGTCGCCCACCATGTAAGAAAAGCGCCAAATGTTACCAAGGCCAACGGCTGAACCAGCGGCCGCCAGCACAAACCCCATGCGCGATGACCACTGTGCATGTGCAAGTTTTGCCATGAAATCACCTGTTTAGTTAATTGTAATAAGGCGTTATTAGCCTAATGTGCCGATTTTCGGAAAATAGGGAAGTTTCTGCGTTATTTTCCGAAAGTACGCGCAATTTATCCGATCGTGCTAGGGGTTGCCAGTCAGTTAGCCTAAAAAGATTGGTTAAAACAGTTGGCTCTGCTTCTCGTCGGCGAATGGCGCAAGCGCTGGCAAAGCGATGCGTTGTTGAACTTCATGGTACAAACAGCGTGCCAGTTCTGGTGATGCTCGATTGTCAGCAGTATGCACAAATAAGAAAGGGGTTTTCCCCTGACTTATCCACAGGGCGAGTCTGTCTATCCACGGCGTGAAGTAGTCCCTGTTAATTGTTTTGTCAATATGGCCAATAAAGCGAATGACTGGATAATTTGCTGTGGAAAGCACGTGTAGTGGGAGTTTCGGCTTTTCTTGCTGGGCATGCGCTAAGCCAGGATGGTCATTAGCGGGTGTTGAAAACAGCGGACGAACATCAAGCATCACGCGGTTAGCTGAATAAGTTATTAACAAGCGGTTCAGGGCTTTTTCAGCGTCTCCTTTAAGGAAAAAAGCGCGGTGGCGTACCTCCACTGCACACGGTAAGTCGGCCGGCCATTGAGCAAGAAGTGCTTCTAGCTGGGGGAGCTCCGAAGGGCCAAAATCACGTGGTAGCTGAACCATGGTAGGGCCAAGGCGATCATGCAGTGGCGTGAGTGCTTCGAGAAACGCCCAGGCATGTTCTGGCTGGGTTAACCGCTGGTCATGGGTGACTGTAGCAGGAAGTTTAAAACAGAAACGAAAATAAGGCGGTATTTGCCGCGCCCACGCGGCCACCGTTTCTGCCTTGGGTGCGCCGCTATAAAACGTTGTGTTGCCCTCAACGCTTGAAAAGACCGCCGCATAATCGCTTAACAGATCAGTTTTGGCATGCTTTGGATAAAGAGTGCCAAGCCAATCCTGATTGGCCCACATGGGCAGACCAAGGTAAAGCGGTAGCGTCATGTTAAGGCCTTTCGTGGTTATCTTTATACTAGTGTAACTGTTTCATAGAAGCGTTTAGGCGCTTTTCTATAACACTGTTTGTAAAGCATTGTTTGTAAATCATTGTTTCTAGGGCGTCGTTTCCAGGACATTGTTTCTAGGACATTGTTGCGACGATTAAATAGACAAGAACTACTTGGATGAGCATTGGCGTCAATTCAGTACTGCTCTCGGAGGATGAGCAAAAAAGTGCATAGTGTTCCTCCAAGAACTGCATAGTGAAGGCAGTGGGAAGCCTCTAGGGTTAGACGTACCTCATAAGTAATAAAAAGGTAACGACCCATGACTGCATATCGCTCCCCCTCCGACTGGCAGGCTTTCGTCGAGAGTTGTATCGACTTCCGTCCCGATGAAGGCGTTTTTAGGGTTTCTCGTGACATGTTCACCGATCGGGCGCTGTTCGATCTCGAAATGGAACTCATCTTCGAAAAGCAGTGGATCTTCGCCTGCCACGAAAGCCAAATTCCCAATAAGAACGACTTTATTACCATGCAGGCTGGCCGTCAGCCGATGATCATCACTCGTGATGGCAAGGGAGAGCTGCGCGCGCTGGCCAACACCTGCCAGCACCGTGGGGCCACCCTGACCCGGGTTAGCAAGGGCAACCAGTCCACCTTCACCTGCCCGTTCCACGCCTGGTGCTACAAGTCTGATGGCCGTCTTGTCAAGGTCAAGGCGCCGAGCGAATATCCCGAAGACTTCGACAAGGCCAGCCGTGGCCTGAGCCAGGCGCGCATCGAAAGCTACCGTGGCTTCGTCTTTATTAGTCTGGACACAGAGTCCACCGTCAGTCTCAAGGAGTTCCTCGGTGACACTACGCTGTTCTTCGACATGATGGTCGAGCAGGCGAAGGATGGTGAGCTGGAAGTGCTGCCTGGTGAGTCGCGTTACACCTTCAACGCCAATTGGAAGCTGCAGAACGAAAACGGTCTGGATGGCTATCACGTAAGCACTGTGCACTATAACTACGTTTCCACCGTGCAGCACCGCCGTGAGCTAGAAGCTCAGCAGAAGGGTAGCAGTGGTGACACCCTCGATTACAGCAAGCTAGGTGCCGGTGATAAAGATACCGACGATGGTTGGTTCTCCTTCAATAACGGCCACAGCCTGTTGTTCAGTGACATGCCTAACCCCCAGGTGCGTCCTGGCTACGCTGCGGTGATGCCGCGTCTACTAGAGCAGCTTCCAAAGGAGCGTGCTGAGTGGACTATGCATCGCCTGCGTAACCTGAATATCTACCCCAGCTTGTTCTTCATGGATCAGATAAGTTCCCAACTGCGCATCGTGCGCCCGGTGGCTTGGAACAAGACGGAAGTGATTAGCCTCTGCTTGGGCGTGAAAGGCGAGTCCGATGCTGATCGCGAGAATCGTATCCGCCAGTTTGAGGACTTTTTCAATGTCTCCGGCATGGGGACCCCCGATGATCTGGTGGAATTCCGTGAGCAACAGCGTGGCTTCGAAGCGCGGGCCACTGAGTGGAATGACATTTCCCGGGGCTACCAGTGCTGGGAGTACGGCGAGACCCACAACAGCCAGGTGCTTGGGATTAAACCGGTGATCACCGGAACCGAGTTCACCCATGAGGGGCTCTACGTCAACCAGCACGGCAGCTGGCAGCAAATGCTGCTTGCGGGTCTCGAGAAGAAAGCACTCAAGCTCCAGGAGGTATAAGTCATGAGCCAGCAGCAATCCATAGAACAGTTTCTCTATCAGGTCGCCGAACTCTGTGACAGTCAGGATTGGGATGCTTATTTAGACCAGTTCGCCCCAGAGTGTGAGTTTCATATCCCTCAGTGGAAGGGCGATCACGAGATCACCCAGGATCCGAAGCGTGAGATGTCGCTGATGTACTACGCGGACCGTACAGGCATTGAGGATCGCATCTTCCGCCTGCGTACTGGTAAGTCCGCTGCTTCGACACCGATGCCCCGCACGCTGCATCTGATTAATAACGTGCGCTTGGCGCCACGTGATGATGGTCAGGTGCAGGCTAAGGTGAACTGGGTTACTCACTTCCACCGCTTCGGTGAGAGCGGCTACTTCTTCGGCACGGCCAGCTACACGCTGCGTGGTGATGGCGACGACTGGAAGATTACCCGTAAGCACACGGTACTGCTTAACGACAAGATCGATTCCGTCTTGGATTTCTACCACGTCTGATGTTGCTGGAGGGCGAGTCATGCATAACACAGCCGCCATTGTCTTTCGGGACGGCACCACCCGCTTCGTCAAGGTCGATAAGAATGAGCTGTTGATGGATGCCGCTCAGCGTCACGGAGTCAATCTGCCGGTGGATTGTCGAGAAGGGGTTTGTGGTACCTGCCGCTGCCTGCGCGAGTCCGGTGATGTCGACGTCGAGTATATCGATGAGGAAGCCTTGACCGAGGAGGAGGTCGCCGCAGGGCATGTATTGGCTTGCCAGACTCGCCTGCGCTCCAGTCAGGCTTCCTTCTACTTTGATATCGATTCCAACGTCTGCAGTGTGGCTACCGAGGTGCATAACGGCACTGTCAGCGCCGTGGAGCAGGTCTCCGATGGCGCTGCCATCCTCGAGATCACCCTCGACGACCCCACTCAGGCACTACCGTACCTGCCTGGTCAGTATGCTCGCATTGAGGTGCCGGGTAGCGATCAGTGGCGGGCTTACTCCTTTGCCACCGCGGCGGTACAGGAGGGAAAGCTGCGTTTTTTGATTCGCCTGTTGCCGAGCGGTGTGATGAGCGATTACCTGCGCGACAGCGCCCAGGTGGGCGATGCCATTTCCCTGGAGGCGCCCTTGGGAGCCTTCTATCTCCGTGAGGTACAGCGCCCGTTACTGATGGTGGCCGGCGGCACAGGCCTTTCTGCCTTCCTCGGTATGCTTGAGGAACTGGCCGAAAAGGGCGAGTGCCAACAGCCGATCCGTCTCGTCTATGGAGTGACCCAGGAGCAGGATCTCAGTGAGCTCGAGCGTCTAGAAGCTTTCACCGAGACGCTGCCCGACTTCGCCTTTGGCACCGTTGTAATGACGCCTTCCGAAGCGTGGCAAGGCAACAAGGGCGTGGTCTGTGACCTTTTCGATCTCGACTTCCTCGCCCAGCCCTTCGATGCCTACCTGTGTGGGCCGCCGCCGATGATTGAGGCTAGCAAAACTTGGTTTGAGGAAAATCCGGTGGGCGAATACCGAGTGTTTTTTGAGAAATTTATCTCTAGTTGAGGTTTCTATGCGCGGCGTCTCTATTGAAGACATTCAAACAGTGCTGGTCGATTTACCGACCATCCGTCCACACAAGCTCTCAATGACCACCATGGCCTGCCAAACCATGGTCATTGTGCGCATGCGCCACTCGGATGGGGTTGAAGGGCTAGGCGAAGGCACCACCATTGGTGGCCTTGCCTACGGCCCAGAAAGCCCAGAGAGCATCAAACGCAATATTGATACCTACCTGGCGCCACTGCTGATCGGTCAACCATCAGGCAATATTCATCAGCTACGCGCCCGTCTTAACCGCCACATCCGCGGCAATATGATCGCCAAATCGGCGCTGGAAACCGCGTTACTGGATGCTCAGGGAAAACGTTTGGGACTAAGCGTGGCCGAACTGCTCGGCGGTGCCCGCCAAGCACATTTGCCGGTGCTCTGGACGCTGGCCAGTGGCGATACCGCCAAGGATATCGACGAAGCGCAGTTGCGCTTAGAGCAGCGTCGACATTGTGACTTTAAGTTGAAGATCGGCGCACATCCGGTGGATCACGATGTACGTCACGTGGCGGCCATCAAAGAGGCCTTGGGGGATCGCGCCAGCGTACGTGTTGACGTTAACCAAGCATGGGATGAGTCCACCGCGGTTCGCGGTATTCAGGCACTGCAGGAGGCTGGTATTGAGCTGATCGAGCAGCCCATTCCTGCCCGTGAGCACGCCGGACTGATCCGACTGGCTAACCGTTTCAATGTGCCAATGCTCGCTGACGAGGCAGTACAAGACGCTCGCGACGGGCTTGACCTTGTCTGTGGCGGTTTCAACGGAGCTTTTGCGCTGAAGATTGCCAAAGCCGGTGGCATGTACGGCGTGCTGGAACTGGCCCATGTTGCCCAAGCTGCGGGGGTTGGCTTATACGGTGGCACCTTGCTGGAGGGCACCATCGGCACTGCCGCGTCACTCCACGCCTGGGCAACGCTACCAGAAATGGCCTGGGGTACGGAGATGTTCGGCCCGCTGCTGCTCAAAGACGACATTGTCGTTAAGCCGCTTAACTACCATGACTTTGGCGTCGACTTACCGACAGGGCCAGGGCTGGGTATCACGCTAGATGAAGACAAGGTTACGTACTACTCACGTAAAGACTGCTCACGTAAAGACTAGTCGCGTAAGAGCCGAGGAGGAGAGCGCCATGCTGTATCAGGTAGAAATGACCGTTAAATTGCCGACGGATATGCCCGCCGAGCAAGCGGCAGACATCAAGGCTGCTGAAAAGAGCTACTCCCAAGACCTGCAGCGCCAGGGCAAATGGCGCCACTTATGGCGGGTGGCAGGCAGCTACTCGAACGTCAGCATCTTTGACGTTGAAGATAACGCCGAGCTGCAAGCATTGGTTAGCAACTTACCGCTGTTTCCCTATATGGAGATCAGCGTCAAACCGCTGTGTCGTCACCCCTCTTCAGTGCGTGACGACGATAGCTAATATACCCATGTGCAATGTTAGTTCTTATTAATAACAACAGCTTATAAAAAACAGAGGGTTTCACCATGACCGTGAAGATTTTTGACACTCCCGACGTGCAAGACTTCATCAAAACCGTTGCTGGCTTTGGCCAGACCGGCGGCAATGATCGCGCCAAACAAATAGTGCATCGCTTGGTATCTGATCTATTCAAGCTAATCGATGACTTCGATGTGACCGAGGAAGAGTACTGGGCGGCGGTCAATCTGCTCAATTCGCTGGGTAGCCAAACTCAGTTTGGTTTGCTGTCCCCTGGACTTGGTTTTGATCACTACCTTGATATGCGCCAAGACGCTATCGACGCCGAAGCCAAACGCACTGGCGGCACTCCGCGCACTATTGAAGGCCCGTTGTATGTCGCTGGCGCCCCGGAAGCCGAAGGCTTTGCCCGCATGGACGATAGTCAGGATAACGACGGTGAGACCATGTGGCTGACCGGTCAGGTGCGTGACGTGAACGGCACGCCGATTGCTGGCGCGAAGGTCGAGATTTGGCACGCCAATTCCCATGGAGGTTACTCCTTCTTTGATCCTTCGCAATCTGAGTACAACCTGCGCCGTACGATTTATACCGACAGCGAAGGCCGCTACACCGCGCGTAGTATTATCCCCTCCGGCTACGGCGTACCCGAAGGTGCGCCCACGGATGTAGTGCTGAAATCCCTGGGACGTCACGGGCAGCGTCCAGCGCATATTCATTACTTCGTCTCCGCCCCGGGCCACCAGCACCTGACCACTCAGATTAACCTGGCGGGTGATCCCTACACCTATGACGACTTTGCCTTTGCCACCCGTGAAGAGCTGGTCGTCACTGCTGAACGTATTGAAGACCCCGCTGAGATTGCCAAGCGTGAACTAGACGGTCCGTTTTCTCATGTGGTGTTCAATGTGGCGCTGTCCAGCGTTGAGGCGCCCGAGCTACAGGTGCGTCATGCCCGGCCGCGGGCTAAAGAAGACGAACAGGATCTCGCCAGTCAACTGGCCGCAACCGCGAAAGTTTGAGTCTGTTTTAAAACCACATAAAAACTATATAAGAGACCCATTATGACTCCTACGAAAGCCTTTCTGAGCACTGCCATGGCGGCTTCTCTACTCTTTGGTACGGTTTCTGCCCAGGCTCGCGATTTCCGCCTGGGAGTGATTACACCTCCCCAGCACCTCTGGTCCACCGAAGCTGTGGCCTTTGCCGACACCCTGCATGAGCGTTCTGATGGCGAGCATAGCGTCAGTGTCTTCCCGGCCCAGCAGCTCGGTAACGAAGCGCAGATGGTTCAGCAATTGCAGACTGGCGCGCTGGACATGGCCTTTCTGACTATCGCTGAAATTTCCAATCGGATTCCTGACTTCGGTGCCCTTTATGCGCCCTATCTGGTTGATGATGTAGATCATGCCGCTCGCTTGCTGCGTTCCGACACTGCCGGTGAACTGCTCGATCTGATGCCTCAGGGCGTGGGCATGGTCGGCGTTGGCTATGGCATGGTGGGCATGCGGCAGGTGCTCTCTCGGGCACCTATCGAGAACCAGGCCGATATGAGCGGGAAGCGCTTGCGTATCACCCCCTTTGAGCCAATCCGTGACTTCTATACTGCTACTGGCGCGGCTCCAGCCCCGTTGCCATTGCTCGAAGTCTATGACGCTCTGGCTAATGGCCAGGTGGATGCCATCGACATGGACTTTGATTCTATCTTGATCCTCAAGTTTTATGAGCAGGCGCCTAACTTACTGATCTCCAACCATATGATGTTCCCTATGGTGGGTGTGGTCTCCGGTCGGGTTTGGCGCGAACTCTCAGTGGAGGATCGTGAGTTGATCGAGACCGCCATGGCTGAGCACCTGGAGAATGTCCTGTCCGGCTTTCAGGCTAAGGATGCTGCCCAAGAAGCCGAGATCCGTGAGCTTGGTCTGAACATTGTCGAGGCCGATGCTGAGTTCTTCGGCGACGCCATTGCCGAGTGGGAAGCAATCTGGGGTGAGAAGGCTCCGAGACTGGAGATGCTTCGCCAGGAAGCCGACCGTCTACGTGAATGAGGGCGACGTGATGTTGTCACGACTTTCTGACCGACTTGCCAAAGGAGAGGAGATCACTGCCGCTGTCCTAGCGGCGGCAGTGACCCTGCTGATCCTTATCAATGTGGCCTTTCGTGCCGCTGGCTACCCGATCTACTGGATCAGCGAGCTGGCTATCTACGCCATGATCTGGATGACTCTGCTGATCTCCAGTGCGGTTTTCAAACGGCGCCAAGGGATTGCCGTGACGCTGTTCACTGATCTCTTGCCGACCTCTTGTCAGCGCCTGGTAGGTTTGTTCGTCGACCTAATGGTGGCGCTCTTCGCGCTGATGCTGCTGTGGCTTTGTTGGCGCTGGTATCAGCCATTACTGCTGTGGCAGACCGGCTTCGATATTCAGGCTTTTCAAGGCGAGACCTTCAATTTCATCTATGCCGAGAATACCTCAACGCTGGGTATCAAGAAGTTCTGGGTGTGGCTGATTCTTCCTTGGTTCGCCGCTTCCTTGCTGTTCCACAGTCTGATCAATTTATGCCAATCGCTGTGCAATCTTGGTCGTTCGGCATCCCACACCACTCAAGAGGAGGTGGCCCGATGACTGTCGCTGTCTTTGCTTTGCTACTGCTGGGGGCGGTGCCCATTGCCCTGGTGCTGGCACTTACCGCCATGTTCTATATCCTGGTATCGGGTAATACCGTGCTCTTTGAGTCCTATCCTCAGCAGTTATTCGCGGCCATCGAGAGCTATGGGCTGCTAGCCATTCCACTCTTTATGCTGGCCGGAGAGTTGATGAACGAAGGTGGGGTAACTCGCCGGTTGATCGACCTGGCGCGGCTGCTGGTGGGTGGTTTTCGCGGTGGCTTGGCCTACATCAATCTGGTTGCCAACATGATGATGGCGGCGATTATCGGTTCTGCCGCCTCACAGATCGCCATCATGTCCCGGGCGATGGTGCCAGCCATGGAACGGGAAGGCTATGACAAGCCCTATAGTGCAGCCATTACCGCTGCTGGCGGCTTGCTGTCACCCATCATCCCGCCCTCGATGCTGTTCGTGCTGTTCGGCGTGATGGCCCAGGTGCCCATTGCGGATATGTTTATCGCCGGTATCTTGCCGGGCCTACTGCTAGGGGGCACCTTCTTTCTGACTATCGCCATCATGGGGTTGGTACAGCAATACCCTAAGGGAGAGTGGCTGAGTCGACAAGAAGCAATGAAAGCGCTGAAGATGGGCCTGCCGGCCATGTCGATACCGCTGATTATCATCGGCGGTATTCTGCTGGGCTTGGCGACTCCCACCGAATCGGCGGCGCTGGCTTCGCTGGCGGCGTTGCTATTAGGGCGCTATCTCTATCGTGATTTGAAAGTCACCATGCTGCCCGAGATACTCAAACGCACCGCTATCAATGCCGGCCTGGTGATCATGTTGATTGCTGCCGCTGGAGTCTTTGGCTGGGTGGTCGTCTACGAGCAACTGCCGCAAATGGCCGCCGCCTGGATCGCTGCTTTGACCACCGACCCCTTTATTTTTCTGCTGTTGCTGGTGGGGGTGCTGCTACTGGTGGGAATGATCATCGATGGTATCGCTGCGCTCATCCTGGTAGTCCCCATCCTGCTGCCGATTGCCACCCAGCAGTTTGATATTACTCCCTACCAGTTTGGTGTGGTGGTCTGTCTGACGCTGGTGCTGGGGCTTCTGACGCCGCCAGTGGGTGCAGGACTGTTTATTGCCTCTTCCATGACGGGGGTTCCGCCTATGCGTATCTTCCTGGCATTGTTGCCATTCCTGCTAGCTAGTCTTATTACGTTGGTGTTGTTAGCTTGGCAGCCCTGGCTGACGTTGGCACTCCTCTAGAAAACGGATGTACAACCTTTAAGTAGCAGAGCCCCCTCAAGGTGTGACCTTAAGGGGGCCGCCCACCTTCAAACTATTCATGGCTACCTGACTAGCAATATCACGGATGCCCTCCATTGGGCTGACCGTAGTCGATAAGAAGTGGGATAGCTCTGCGAGATCTGTGACCACCACCTTAAGGATAAAATCGTGGTTACCGGTCACCGCGTAACAGTCAATCACTTCATCTCGGGATAACAGCGTTGCCACTGCATCTTTGGGAGACGTCATACAGCCTTTATCAACCGAGAGAAAAATAAACGCGGTGACTTTGAGACCGAGCGCCTCTGGGTCAAGCCGTAGGGCATGTCCTTGGATAATGCCATGCTCTTCCAGGCGGGTAATGCGCCGAGAGCACTGGCTTGGCGATAAATTTACCGCCTCGGCTAGGGAGGCCAGGGTTAAGCGAGCATCCCGTTGTAATGCTTGAAGGATCCAGCGATCAAAGCGGTCAAGATGTTCCATTCTTAAATACGACCATTTTATGCAAAGAATTTGCATAAAATGCCTTTTTTGTGACATAGAACGCAAGTTATTT
The DNA here is from genome assembly GCF_007989605.1 of Vreelandella venusta. Taxonomy (GTDB): domain Bacteria; phylum Pseudomonadota; class Gammaproteobacteria; order Pseudomonadales; family Halomonadaceae; genus Vreelandella; species Vreelandella venusta. Next base: position 154,654 of record NZ_BJUL01000002.1, read on the forward strand.
CCTCTCTATCCCTTCTAGAATCATGAGTAGTTCATTATTCGGTTAACTGGAAGCTGCCATGACCCCAACCCTTAAAAGTGTTAGTGAGCTGGACAGTCACGACCCCCTAGCGCCGTTTAAGGCCCACTTCGCTTTACCTGACGGCGTGCTTTACCTGGACGGCAATTCACTGGGGGCCCAGCCTCTGGCTGCTCGAGAAGCGCTTGCCGCTACTCGCGACCAGTGGCGCGATCAACTGATCAAAGGCTGGAATCAAGGTTGGTTTGATGCGCCGGAGCGTTTGGGTGACCTGTTAGCGCCATTGATTGGTGCTGGCGCTAATGAGGTGATCGTCACCGATAACATCACGCTCAATATTTTCAAACTACTTGGCTATATCACCGAGGCGCAGGGGCGCTCGCGCCCCGTTATCCTGAGCGAGGGAGGGAACTTCCCCACTGATGGATATATCGCCCAGGGGCTGTGTCGCTTCGCAGGCTTTGAGCATCGAGTGCTTCCGGAAGGTGCGGCGCTAGCAGATTATCTTGACGACGACGTGGCCGCCGTAGTGCTAAGTCAGGTTAATTACCGGACCGGGCGGCTGCGCGATATGTCGGAGACGACTGCCTTGGTACATGCGCACGGTGCTGAGGTAGTGTGGGACTTAGCTCACTCCGCAGGAGCTCTTCCCGTGGATCTGCATGGCTGTGGTGTTCGCTATGCAGTCGGCTGCACCTATAAATATCTCAACGGAGGCCCTGGAGCTCCGGCATTTCTCTATGTGCACAAAGATCATCAAGACGGTGGCTGGCAGCCGCTATCAGGCTGGCATGGTCACGCGACTCCTTTTGCTTTTGGTGGCGACTATACCCCCGCTGCGGGCATTACCCGTTTTCGTACAGGAACTCACTCGGCGTTGATCTATGCCCCTCTAGAAGCCTCCCTAAGGCTCTGGCAGGAAGTGGATATGACCGCTCTAAGGGAAAAGAGCTTGGCGTTGAGTGAGCTGTTCCGCAATTGTCTGGCCGATTTACTTGAAGCGGAGGGCATTGAGGATATTACTCTGCCTCAGAGAGAGCGGGGAAGCCAGGTCGCTTTTATCCATCGCGAGCATGGCTATGCCATTGTTCAGGCACTGATTGCACGTGGAGTGATAGGCGATTATCGGGAGCCAGGACTAATGCGCTTCGGATTCACACCACTTTATCTTAGCTATGCAGATGTCTGGCAGGCGGCTCAGCACTTCCGTGAGGTGGTGCAAAATCGAGAGTACCTGGAAGCACGTTTCCAGATTCGCTCGGAGGTGACCTGAGATGTTGCCCGGTGAAGGTTTAGCAGCTCGTGAACATGCTTTTTCGCCGAGTCGCTGGGCCCGGGATTTTGAGGCAACGCTGGATCGCCAAGCCGCGTTAGGTGAGCGGCTCAGGGAGAGTCACCCGCCTAAACGTCTGGTTTATGGAACAGGGCCGCAAGAAGGGCTAAATCTGTTTGTTCCGGAAGGTGAGGGACCTTGGCCGCTAATGGTCTTTCTCCATGGTGGCTACTGGCAGGAATTAAGCGCTTTCGCGATCGACTTTATGGCTTTCCATTGGCTCGAGCAGGGCTGGGCTTTTGCCTCCATGGATTACCCTTTAGCACCAAATGCCTCAATTGAAACGATGGTGGCATCTTGTCGGCAGGGGGTTAAGGCTTTACGTCGTGAGTCAAATTCACTTGGGCTGAATGGGCGTATTCACTTAGGTGGGCACAGTGCTGGAGCTCAGTTGGCACTGATGAGTTGTTTAGGGCCAGAACGTCTGAGTGGTATCGAATCGCTCTTGCTGGCCAGTGGGATCTATGACCTGCGCCCTTTGGTGGGGACCTATATAGATGCGCCATTGGGATTAGATACAGAACGAGCAGAGCGCCTCAGCCCACTGTGTCAAGCACTGCAAGGGTTACCACCGCTGCAACTGGTGCATGGTGAGTTTGACCCACCCGCATTTCGTGCTCAAGGGCAGACGCTTAAGGCGATGGCACAGGTTGCTGGTGTGGAAGCGGAGCTTTGTACTCGACCTGAGTGTGATCACTTCGATGTTATCGAGTATATAAATACCAGTTTTATGTTTTTTAATAATAAATAGCGTCAGATTGTTTAAATAACACCATAGTGGGTAAATAAAAGCTATAACTTTCTTAAATGGAGTGACTATGAACAGCCCTGATAATAAAAATGCTAGCCAGAACGCGTTAAACTTGAAAGATGAAAAAAATGTTCACTGGGATCAAGATATTAGTTACGGACAGTACTTGGAGCTAGAGCCATTGTTGTCTTGTCAGCGTCCCCGTTCAGAAGTTCATGATGAGATGCTGTTCGTTATTATTCATCAGGTCTCTGAGTTGTGGCTTAAGCAGTGTCTTCATGAAGCCCATGCGGCTGCTAATAATATTATAGCTGACGAGTTGCGCCCAGCTCTCAAAATGCTGACGAGGGTCGCGCGAATACAGGAGCAAATGATTCAGGCCTGGGAGGTGCTGGTTACCATGACGCCAGCCGATTATATTTCCTTCCGTGATAGTCTTGGTCAAAGTTCTGGATTTCAATCGTATCAGTACCGCGAGCTGGAGTTCCTGCTGGGAAATAAACATCCTGGGCTGGTTGAAGCACATCGCTCGCATCCTAAAAACTATCAACACCTGACGAATGTTTTAAACGCACCTAGCCTTTATGATTCTTGTCTTAAATTATTGAGTCGACGCGGCTTTTCTCTTCCCGAAAAAGTGATTAACCGAAATTGGTCTGAGCCGTATGTGGCTTCACCTGAAGTAGAGGCCGTTTGGGCTGATATTTATCGCGATACTAACCAGTATTGGGATCTTTATGAGCTAGCCGAGAAACTTATTGATACTGAATACAATTTCCATAAATGGCGCTTTAGCCATATGAAAACGGTGGAGAGGATTATTGGGTTTAAAACGGGGACTGGAGGGACTGCAGGCGTAAGTTACCTTAAAAAAGCGCTTGATTTGAAGTTTTTTCCTGAGCTTTGGTCTGTTCGTACCTCTATGTAGAAAAAGAGTCTAATTAACTCTAGAAAATCTTTCGTTTCTTTGTGAAGGCGGTCAGGTGTGCCGTCTTTATGCCTAATTTCTTGGTGTGGTTTTTTCACTCCTATTAGCTGAATATTGATAATAAAAATTACGATCCTGGCGATCGTTACCTTTTTAAGGATGACCACTATGATAAAAAAAATATCTGTTTTCGGCGGTGCCTGTATTGTTGCCAGCGTTTGCGTTGGTGCGGGAATGCTCGGTTTACCTACTGCGGGAGCGGGCGCTTGGATGATATGGTCTGCATTTGCACTGCTTGTTACGATGCTTGTTATGACGCTATCTGGCTGGATGCTGTTGGAGGCGTTAAAACACTACGATTATAGAGCATCATTCAGTACCGTTACGAAAGACTTGTTAGGGAGAAAAGTTAATTATTTTAATAATTCAATGGTTTATTTTGTTGGTGGGGTTCTACTGTATGCTTACATTACATCCGCAGGTTTGATGATTTCAGGCGTTGTTAATATTAGTCGTGAGTTATCTGCAGTAATCTTCGTTATTATATTTTCATCGTTTGTTCTCCATTCTACTAAGGCAGTAGATAAGATCTCTGTTGTGTTGATATTGTTTATGGTGCTGAGTTTTGTTTTGGGGGTTTTTGGACTAACTTTCAATGTTAGGGCATCTAATCTTTTTGGCGGCCTCTATCAAGAGCTTCACTATTTTCCTTATATTCTTGCAATGTTCCCTGTTGCGCTGACATCTTTTGGGTATCATCACTCCGTGGCTTCGTTAAGGTCGTACTATAAAAGCGAAGAGTTGGCGAAGAAGGCGATACTAGGAGGGACTCTGATCGCGTTGTTGTTATATATGGTGTGGATTTTTAGTGTATATGGTAATTTACCTCGCTATGATTTTGGTCCAGTAATTGCTCAAGGCGGAAACATTGATTCTCTATTAGCGAACTTAGGTGATGCAATAGAGTCAGAACGGGTTTCTAATATTATTAGTATTTTCTCTGCAGCTGCTATTTTTTCATCATTTGTCGGCGTTGGCCTGGGCGTATTTGATTTTATCGCTGATCTATGTGGCTTTGAAAATGATCGTAAAGGACGTGTGAAAACATGGGGGTTAACTTTTCTTCCCCCTCTTATATTGTCGTTGTTTTTCCCCTTTGGTTTTTTAATCGCGATTGGTTATGCTGGCGCTGCTGCTACTGTTTGGACATGCATCGTCCCCGCATTGTTGGCGAAAAAATCACGCACTCTTAGCAAAGGTGGGGTGGGGTTTGTGGCACCAGGTGAGAATAAAATGATTCTCTTGGTCGTCTTTTATGGTGTTGCTGTAGCAGTACTACATTTTATGGGAGTTCTAGATTTATTGCCTCACCCTGGCCTATGAAAATAACCGGCTATTGCTTACGCCGGTAAATAGTACTTGGCACTGGTAAGGCAGGGGCTTTTATTGCAACAGTATAGTGGCCGAGCGTTTTAGGGTTTCCGAGGGTAGTTCGCTGAAACGCACCTTGTACTCCTGGGAGAAGCGTCCCAACTGCTGGAAACCGCAATCCATGGCGATGCTCGATACGCTTTCGTTTGGGGTGGCTCGTTCCAGGCGCTGGCGCACATAGTCGAAACGCAGCTGGCGGAAGTAGGCGATGGGAGAGACCCCGTAGTGGGTATGGAAGTCTCGATAGAGCCGTTCTCGGGAGACGCCAGCCGCTTGCTCTAATTCGGCTAGGCCGAGGGAGCGATCCAAGGACTCATGGAGTAACGCTTCTAAGTCACTCAGGTAGGCAGGGCGCCCCTGTTGGCGACCTAGTAGCTCGCTTGTGTAGTTGTGAGGCTGGGTATACAGCAGGCTGGTAATCAGCGAGTTCTCGAAGTTGCCCCAAACCTCAGGAATATCGCAGAGCGAACCTTCGGCATGCAGCATTTCCTGCAGATTAGCTACCATCTGCCACCACTCTTTCACCGTTCCGCTCAGAAGCATGCGTGGGTCAAAGATGACTGGCTGTGATAAATGGCGGTGCAATAGCTGCGATAGTTTGTGTTCAAGGGCTTGGCGGGAGAGGCGTACAAGGCGCTTCTGGCATTGCTCGTCCATGCTCAGGCGCAATGTTTGGCTAGGCGAGATGATCGCGCCCACCGCAGCATCAGAGTCGAAGGCTTTATCTTGATACTCCATGCTCTGGGTGCCCTGAAGGGGCAAACTAATACTGTAGCTGTGGGTCAGATCGGCAATGTCGACGGTTACCCGAGTGGCGTATTCGATGGTACCGATCGAAACACTGCCTAGGCAGGTTCCTTGATGGCGAAAGCTGAGCTGACGCGGTTGAGGTACTTCCAGGCGGTGGGGGCCATTGACTTGGCTCATCCAGCGGCAGGCTGAGTCGGGATGACGAAACTCGGCGGCGATCTGTTGTCGGGTCATAGGTACGGTCATGTTTCCTCCTAGCCTCGCCGCGGTAATCATTATTTTAGGGCCTTAAGGCCATTAGGCGGTCGAGGTTTTGTTCGCATGTCGTTTTTAAGTGCGTATTACGAACTTGTATTGTTATTTTGCCACTTTGGTGAAGTAATGGCCATTCGTCTAAAAGTATTGCTTTTAGTCGCCTGAATAAAGACAAGACCGCAGGCTTCCTTCTTGTTTCTGGCCGATGAGATATCGGCTTCGTAGTGTTTCGCTGGGTGATTCGCCAAATACCTGACGATAACTGAGACTGAAGCGTCCCATATGAGTAAAGCCCCAGCCCATGGCAATTTCGGTGATTGTTGCCTTGTCAGTGTCATTTAGCAGCGCCTGCCGGACTTTTTCTAAACGCACCTGACGTAAGGCTTCCATGGGGCTCTGATGGCGAAAATCCCGGAAGCCAGCATAGAGGGTTCTCAGGCTAACACCAGCCACCGACGCTAACTGCGCCGGTGTCAGCGGCTCTTGGGCATGGGCCTCAATATACTCCTCCACCCGCTTGACATGGCGTGGGGCGAGGCGTTTATCCCCCTGGCGTAGTGCATCGCTGTAATTGTGGGGCTGAGTCGTCAATAGTGTATGGATGATCAATTGCTCAAGCTGGGGGGCAATCAGCGGATCTTGGTATGCCTTCGGTGACTCCTTGAACAACCGAGTAATATAGCCGATTAGGTTGAACCAACTGGGCGTATCGCGCCAGTACATGACGGGGTGAAAACGTAAAGGGGCGCGTAGAGGGCGCCCTAAAAAGCAGCTACAGGCATGCTCTAGTGCTTCACGCTCGACACGTAACATCAACTGATCACAATCTTCACTATAGTGCATCCGGAGTCGTGCCGTAGGGTTGAGCACGGAAGCTAGTAGCTGTCCCGAGTTGATCTGCTTGCCGTCGTTGTCAATCCGGGCTTGTCCTTGTAGGGGCATCTGAATCAGGTAGAAGTGCTCGAGTCGCTCAGGGTCAATGCGCACAGCTCCGCCATAAGCTAGGCGGTTATAGGAAACGCAGCCAAGGGCTACTGAGTGCAGGCGGGCAGATAGTTTGCCACCGCGACTCAATGGTTCCAGGCTATGTGACTTAAAGATATTGGCGACGTTTGTGCGTGTTTCCTCTGCGGCAGTCGAGCGGAATACCAAGTTCCGATGATCCTCCATCAGGGCTCGCTTCATCCAACTGGGTAGTGATTGTTGCGCTGTCATAAGGATCTCAATTGTTGTTATGTGCCCGCATTAATGGGGAGTGCCGAAAGCCTTTTTAGTATAAATAGCGATTTTCTTGATTCATTTCTTGGAAAATTATTTTCTGCACTTAGCGGATAGAGATGGCAATTAGCGGATCGTGAAGTGCTTACCTTCTTGTCTAAGGTAATGGCGTGGACTTTAGCAATGACCCGCCAACAACAACGAAAGGTATCTACATGGGCACTTCTATCGAGATCAAAGCAGCGGATGGCAGCGGAAACTTCACTGGTTATCTGGCCGTTCCGGCCTCTGGCAGTGGCCCCGGGATTGTGCTGCTGCAAGAAATATTCGGTGTTAATGCCACCATCCGTGAAATCGCCGACTACTACGCTGAAGAGGGTTATGTGGTGCTGGCACCGGATCTATTCTGGCGTCAGGCGCCTAGCATTGAATTAGACTATACCCCGGAAGATTGGCAGCGTGCCTTTGGTTTATTTCAAGGCTTCGATCAGGAGCTCGGTATTGAAGATATCGCCGCTGCTGTCGAGACCCTACGGTCGCTTCCTGAGTGCAGTGGTACCGTAGGTGCCCTGGGCTTCTGTCTCGGTGCCCGTCTGGCCTATTTAACGGCTTGTCGTTGTGATGTAGATGCCGCAGTGGGTTACTACGGCATGGGAATCGAGAACCATCTGGACGAGGCAAAAAACATCCGTGGGGCTCTAGTGCTGCACTTCGCCGAACAGGATGAATATTGTCCCACTGTTGCCCGCGAGGCGATTCAAGCCTCCCTGGGCGAGCAGGATAATATCGAGCTGTATCTATACCAGGGGGTCGATCATGCCTTTGCCCGCCCTCATTCAGAGCACTATCATAAGCCCTCAGCGCTAATGGCTCATCAGCGCTCGGTGACGGCTTTTCGTAATGCGATGGGGCCTCATTACGACCTCTCGGCGCTGTGGGATAAGCATTGCGAGTATGAGTTTTCCACCCGCAACGTGGACGACACCATGGCCACAATGGTGGAACAGCCCTATGTCAACCATATCCCGACGCTTACGGGCGGGGTGGGGTATCGGCAGCTCTATCGCTTCTACAAGCATCACTTCGTCGACAGTAATCCCGCCGACACTACTCTGATTCCTCTATCACGCACTATCGGTGCGACTCAAATCGTTGATGAAACATTGTTCTGCTTTACCCACGATCGCGAGATCGATTGGTTGCTACCAGGGATTGCGCCCACTGGTAAGTATGTGGAGATCCCTCTCGTCGCCATCGTCAAGTTCCGTGGTGACAAGCTCTACCATGAACATATTTACTGGGATCAGGCTTCGCTACTGGTGCAGATCGGAGTGCTCGACCCGACAGGGTTACCAGTAGCAGGTCATGAGACAGCCGTTAAATTGCTAGACGAAACCTGGCCTTCCAACGAGCTGATGCATACCTGGGGCAACAGCGCCTATCGCTGATCTAATGGCGCGCTTGAAACACCATCAGATTTGGCAAAAAACGCGTTAACACGTAAAGAAAAAGGGTGCCCATGATGGGCACCCTTTTCATTAGCAGCTTGCTAACGACGTTAAGCGCTTTGTTTAGCGTCTTTTTTGGGCTCACTTTGTTTGCTGTCATTGGCATCGCTTGGTTGTGGAAGCGAGGGCAGTGATTTAGCGAGCATATCGACACTATGTCGGTAGTAGAGCTGGCTCTTGTTGTGTTCGCCAAGGCTTGCATAGAGGCGAGCAAGCTCGGCGCATACTTCACCGCTGGGGCGTTGACGTTGGCTGGCTTCAAAGTACTCCAGCGCTTTTTCCCACTTACCAGTACGCAGCGATAGGCGGCCACAGGCCAGCAATAGTTCGGGATCGTTGGGGCGTTCTTGCAGCCATTTTTCCGCTTTTGCTAACTGGCGCGCAGCGTCTACGTTGAGCAGACCGTAGCGTTTTACTAAGCGCGCATCCCAGTGGTTGTCCAGTGAGTGATTAAGCAAGCGTTCAGCAATAGGCTCTTCGTTGGCCTGTAAAAGCGCCTCGGTATAGAGCACGATTAGCTCGGTATTGCCGCGTAGATAGTCCGGCATATCGGCCCATAGCCCGCGTACACGCTCGATATTCGTGGGGTTTTTGGCCTCAAAAATAATCAATTCACGGTATGCTTTGAATTCCAGCTGCTCGCGCTCTTGCTGAGTGATCAGCTTTTGCGCTGCCAAACGGGGTATTAACTGGCGTAAGCCTTCCCAATCGTTAACGCTTAGGTGCACTTGCTTAAGCAGCTTGAGGACTTGCGGGTGGTTGGGCAGCTTTTTATCCAGACGATTCAGAATGGCCAGCGCTTCTTCAGGCTGCTGACGATCAATCATCAGTTGAGCTTGCATCAGGCCAATTGCCGTATCGGCTCCCTCGGTAGTGAGCTGAGCCTGATTCAAATGCTCCTGAGACATTTCATGGTGACCCTGGTAATGCGCCGCCAGTGCCGCAGAAAGATAGTTCACAAGAGGTGTACTGGAATCGTCAGCCGCTCGCACCAGCGTTTTCTCGGCTTTTTTCCAACGACCTTCGGTTAACGCGACCAGACCACGCACGGTGCGCTTCATGGCACGACGATTGCGTGCACGGCTATTCCAGGTGCGAAAACGCCCGACTGGGCGAATAATGCCGCTGAGCAGGCGTAATGCAAAGTGCAAAACGATGAAAGCACCCAGTAGCAGCACCAAGCCGAACCAGAATGACGTTTGTACCGAGGTATCACCAACGCGTATTAACCAGTAGCCTGGCACCGACATCATTAGGTGCCCGAACAGTGCGCCGACCGCTAAGCCGGCAACAATTAAGAGGATTAGCTTTCTCATGCATCACCTCCACCTTGGCGACGCGACTCAAAGCGGTTTTCAATAAAGCCCGCTAGTGCCTGTTGCGAAGCACTGATGTCTGGTAACTCAGGCTGCACCTGGGTTTGCTTCAGTTCTTGCAGGCGAGCAATAACGCTTTGAGTCTCTTCTCGTTCGGTATCGTAGTAGCCGTTGAGCAGCGTCAGTGCCTTATCGATGCTTGCCTCAAAAAGCGCTTGCTCTTCTTTAAGCAGTGCCAGTTGAGACTGTTCAAGAATCAGGCGTAGGCTTTGACGCAGATAGGACTCTTGCTCGGGTGTAATCAGTGTTTCTAACGCTTCGTCGTGCTGACGAATGACCACAAGATCTTTTAGCTCTTCCCCAAAGCGAGCCAATTGACGTTGGAAGGTGCCCGTGGGTGGCTGCTCAATGCTAGAGGTAACGGCGCGCTCTTCGATCTCTTGTGACAAGCGTAGGCCAGCAATACGTTCTTGCTGAGCGTTCAATGCAAGATAAATACCCGTGCGATCAACCTGGGGTACGGCGTCCAGAGCGGCAAGTTCGTTAGCAATTTCACGACGTACTGGCGTTAATGCAGGGTTGTCGGCGTCGACCAGGCGAGCATCGGCGGTGCGCAGCAGGGCGGCCGCACCTTCAACATCACCTTCCAATTGCAGGCGCTGGTTGGCTAACCGTAGCAGGTAGGCGGCTTCAGCGTGAAGCCAGTCTCGCTCGTCGGTCTCCTGCTCTTGAGAAAGCTGAGCTAGCACGTTGTCTAATGTGCTGTTGACCTCGCCACGGTAGCTGTCCAGCTCGCTACGCAGTTCGCTCATCGTGCTATCCAGCGCTTGGGTGCGCTCGGCTTCGCCGCTCTCAATACGCGATGCTAGGTTGCTAACTGCCTGTTGCGAGGCACTGCTTTGTGTCAGTTGGGCGAGTTCGTCTATACGCTGCTGCTGATTATCCAAGCGCTGCCAGCCTTGCCAAGCAGCAAACGCGACGGCAAGGGCCAGGATAATCACCAGCGCAATGGCGATACCACTGCCTTTGCCACCACCACTGCCACTGTTAGTGGCGCTATGCTTAGCGGAAGGCGGCACATGCGCAGCATTGTCCGACGCGTTAGTACCACCGCTCGTTGGCTTGGTGCTTGCCGTCTGCTTGGAGCCTGCTGACGGCTTAGTATCTGCAGAAGATTTGGTATCTGTAGAAGATTTCGTGTCTACAGAGGATTTCGTATCAGCTGCCTGCTGGGGAGCGTCGCTTGGTTTGGCCGAGGCTTGGTCGTTAGTGACGTTCGCTGAGGTGGTGCTGGCACTGGGCGCGCTAGAGCCCGCTTTATTACGGCGACGCGAGCGGCTGTTTTTAGCGGCATAAGAGGATGATGCCGCATTGCCTGCTGTTGACGTTTCGCCGCCCGACGCGGCTGACGCGGAGGTGTCGCCCGGTTTAGCGTCGTTTTGAGTTGTATCGGCAGACGCGTTGTGTACGCCTTCCTGATCATTTGGTTGTTTGCTCATCTGTCGCTAGCCCTTATTAAGTTCCTTGATCGACATCGGCACCCTTCGGGTTGCAGGACCGACCCAACGCCGCTGCCAGTGCAGCTGGTGTTGCTCCCGACGCCACCTTGAGGTCACGAAAACCCAGTTTACCGGCCAGTTTAGCTAAACGGTGACTGGAAACGATTAGCGGTTGGTTCAACGCTGCTTGTTCACACCATCTTGCCAGATGTTGAAGCAGTTCGCCGCTGGTAGCGATTAACGCTCGATAATCGCCGGTTAATAGACGTTGTTGCAGGGCAGGCGTTGGCGCTTGATATACACGTCGATACACGGCGATGCGGGTCACGTTGGCCCCACGTGCGCTCAATGTATCGGCTAATAATGAGCGACCACCTTCACCAGCCACTAGCAATATACGCTGATGCGTAAGCGTTTTGAGTGAGGCAAGTGACAACAGCGCCTCGCTCGTGTCTTCTCCGTAGTCAGGCGAAGGAATATGGACACGCACACCCAGTTGCTCATAGAGCATGCTTGCCGTCGCACGGCCTACGCTATAGTAATCAATGCCCACAGGCAGCTGTGGCCAATAGCGATCGAGCGCCTCGCTTAAACAGTAAGCGGCAAAGGGGCTGACCACCACTATTTTATGGTACTGATCAATATCTAACCACACGCTACGTTGAACGTGGTCCTCGGGCAGCGGCTCTAAGCGCATAACATTGAGGTGCTCTACAGGCATCCCCTCAGCACGCAGCGAGTCTGCTAGGGCTTCACCCCGCTCACCGGGGCGGCAGATCAGTACCGGTTGACTCATACGTTGCGGCCATACACCTCGGCTAATATATCGCCTGCCCCTTGATCCAGCAGCTCCTCGGCGATTCGGATACCTAGGGCTTCGGGCTCATGAATGGAACCACTGCCCTCGGCACGCAGAACCTCCGTGCCTTCTGGGTTGCCAACCAGGCCGCGCAGCCAAATCGTATCACCGGCCTTATCAAGCACGGCATGGCCTGCGATAGGCACTTGGCAACCGCCTTCCAGACGGGTGTTCATGGCGCGTTCGGCACGCACACGGGTGGCGGTGTCGGGGTCATCTAGCGGAGCTAATAAGCCAATTAGCTCGGGGTCATGGAGACGGCATTCGATACCAAGTGCCCCTTGGCCACAGGCAGGAAGGCATATTTCAGGCGGCAGTGCTTGGGCAATTCGCTCATCGAGGCCTAGGCGTTTCAAGCCTGAGGTGGCGAGAATAATGGCATCAAATTCGCCCGCATCTAACTTGGCTAAGCGAGTCTGTACGTTTCCGCGTAGATTAAGAATCTGCAGATCAGGGCGCGCTTCACGTATTTGCAAGCCGCGACGCAGACTAGCGGTACCGATACGAGCGCTCTTTGGTAGCTCGTCGATGCTGGTATAGTGGTTAGAAACAAACGCATCGGTCGGATCGGCGCCTTCCAAAATGACAGAAAGACCGAGCCCTTCGGGAAAGTGCATAGGAACGTCTTTCATTGAATGAACGGCGATATCTGCACGCCCATCCAGCATGGCATCTTCTAGCTCTTTTACAAAGAGCCCTTTACCGCCAATCTTGGAAAGCGGTGTGTCGAGAATTTTATCGCCCTTAGTGGAGAGCGCAATAAGTTCGACTTCCAGGCCGCTGTGTGCCGCCATCAAGCGGTCGCGGACGTGCTCGGCTTGCCACATAGCAAGCTGGCTTTTACGCGTGGCAATGCGCAGTTTAGTGATGGATGACACGTGGTTCTCCCTTTGTCGCTGACAGGTCGCGACGAACTATGATAAGTCTCATCATAAAGCACCCAGCCACACAGTAAAAATAACCGGCTGAATTTAAGGCCAGCGTTGTCAGGCAATCCACATATTTAGGTAATGCCATGCCCCTTGCTAATTCTCAAGGCAAGTTAGACCAGTTTTTTTTGTTATCGCAAGATTTATTCTTCATTGTTGATTTTGCTGGCATTTTACTTAACGTCAATCCCATGTTTGAAACCTTGCTGGGCTATCCCGCTAGCGCATGGATAGGCAAGTCATGTCGCCAAGTAATGGACCGTCGCGATATTCCGCTTTTCGAGCAAGCGTTGGCGTGTCTCCAAACTCAAAAGAGAGTGTCTCCGTTTGATGTTCGAGCCCTGACGGCCGAAGGGCAGGTGGTCTGGTTGGAAGTTACCGCGGCAGCGGGAGAAAGTGTCATTTACCTGGTTGCTCGCGATATTTCGCGACGAAAAGTCATTGAGAAACAGCTCATCCGTAATCAGAGGCTCTTCCAAATAGCTGGCGAGACCGCCCTGATTGGCGGCTGGTATGTCGATATGTCTGAAAAACTACCTATTTGGTCGAACGAGGTGTGCCGTCTGCATGGCGTTTCGCCTGGGTTTCAACCTACTGTTGAGGAAGCAATTGACTTCTACGCGCCGAGCTTCCGGCCACGTATCCGTGAGGTTTTTGAAGCCTGTTGCGAACACGGAATCAGTTTTGATGAAGAGCTAGAAATCATTACCCGGCAAGCAGTAAGGCGTTGGGTAAGAGTGATTGGAAAAGCCGTACGAGACGAGCAGGGGCAAGTTGTGCAAGTTCAGGGATCTACCCAAGATATCACTGAGCGAAAAGCGACGGAACGACAGCTCACACTGCTCGAGAGGAGCGTTGAATCAAGTATCAATGGCGTCATCATCGTTGATGCGCAGCAGCATGATTTGCCAATAGTTTATGTGAATGCGGCATTTGAGCGAATTACCGGCTACTCCCGTGATGCAGTGCTAGGACAAAACTGCCGCTTTCTGCAGGGCGAAGAGACGGATCCCGCTACACTGGATAGGTTGCATAGAGGGGTTCATGCGCAGCAAGAAGTGCATGTTGTGATACGCAATTACCGTCGTAACGGGGTGCCATTTTGGAATGATTTATATATTTCTCCCGTGCGCGATACTGCAGATGCTGTGACACACTTTATCGGTGTGCAGAATGACATTACCGCCCAACGCGAATATCAAGCGCAGCTTCGACATAATGCTTGCCACGATGCATTAACAGGCTTGCCCAATCGCTTGTTGCTTGACCAGCGACTGGCTCAGGGCTGCCTGCTGGCCAAGCGCTATCATCGCTATATAGCTGTGCTATTCGTTGATTTGGATGATTTTAAACCGATTAATGACACGCTTGGCCACGAGGTAGGCGACTATATTTTAATTGAGGTTGCCAAACGCCTTGAAGAAGAGCTACGCCCTTGGGATACCGTGGCGCGTTTTGGGGGAGACGAGTTTATCGTTCTATTGCCTGATTTAGCCCATGAAAAAGATGTCATGCAGGTCGTTGAGCGACTTCTTGCTCGTCTCTCCGCACCTTACTGGTATCGAGGCAGCGAGCTGCGTATGACTGCCAGTATAGGGATTGCCACTGATGATGGAACGATTAGCGAGCCACGTCAGCTTATACAACAGGCGGATCTGGCAATGTATAAAGCCAAACGACAAGGGCGTAATACCTATCAGTGGTACACCGATGAGCTAAACCGTAAAGTTTCCGAACGGGTGAATTTGCGTCATGCGTTGCAACAAGCCATAGAACAGTCGCAATTTGAGCTGTATTACCAACCGCAAATACATGGCGCCACTGGTCGAGTTTCGGGCGTAGAGGCGCTGATTCGCTGGTATCACCCTGAGCGTGGCAATATTGCTCCTAGCCAGTTTATTAGTTTGGCAGAAGATACCGGACAGATTATGCCGATCAGTGAGTGGGTGTTGGAGAAAGCGTGTCGTGATGCTGTCAGATTGAATGCGAGCGCAACTGTGCCCATTGCCATGGCGGTTAATATTTCGCCCATGCAGTTTCAGCGCGCGGGGTTTTTGTTATCTATTGAACGGGTGCTTGAGCAGACAGGTTTGCCACCTGAGTTATTAGAATTAGAACTTACCGAAGGCGTACTGATGGACAGTACGGAACACGTCATACAAACATTGCAGGATTTGCGCTCGCTGGGGGTGCATATTGCGCTAGATGATTTCGGAACCGGCTTTTCAAGCCTTAGTTATCTCAAACACTTGCCGATTAACAAGCTTAAAATTGATCGATCATTTGTGCGAGACGTGGTCAACGACACCCGGGATGCTGCGATTGTAGACGGTGTGGTAACCATGGCGGCCAAACTTGGCCTTGAGGTATTAATCGAAGGCGTAGAGACGGCAGAGCAGTATGCATATCTCAACGCACGTCATAGCACGCATTTTCAGGGCTTTCACTTTGCTCGCCCGATGCCATTTTCAGCGATACGCACCTTATTAGATGAATCTCCTTATCCGTTTAGTGACGCTGAACCCTCGCCGACATGAAAAACGACGATAAACGGCATGCCGCTGAGTGCAGCGACTCTGGTACACTTTCTGATAACGATGACTTTAGTTTTTAACGACTCCTTCAGTTTTGTCAGCAGGATATGCCTCCGATGAGCCAAGCTACGAACCAGTCTTGGGGCGGTCGCTTTAGCGAGCCCACCGATGCTTTTGTCGCACGCTTCACCGCGTCCGTGACTTTCGACCAACGCCTAGCGCGCCAGGATATTCAGGGCTCGATTGCCCATGCCACCATGCTAGCGCGGGTCGGAGTACTGACCGATGAGGAGCGTGACACCATTATCAATGGTCTCACCGAGATTCAAGGTGAAATCGAGCGAGGCGAGTTTAACTGGTCGGTCCCGCTTGAAGATGTGCACATGAATATCGAAGCACGGTTGACCGACAAAATTGGTATCACTGGCAAAAAATTGCACACCGGCCGCTCACGTAACGACCAAGTAGCGACCGATATCCGTTTGTTCATGCGTGATGAGATCGATGTGATCGAAGCGGAGTTGGTGCGTCTGCGCGAAGGCATGATTGAGCTTGCTGACCGTGAGGCCGATACCATTATGCCCGGCTTCACTCATTTGCAAACGGCGCAGCCGGTGACCTTTGGCCACCATCTATTGGCATGGCAAGAGATGTTAACCCGTGACCACGAGCGCTTATTGGACTGCCGCAAACGCGTCAATGTGATGCCTCTTGGTGCTGCGGCGCTAGCGGGCACCACGTACCCCATTGATCGCCATGTCACTGCCGAATTACTCGGTTTTGAGCGTCCGGCAGAGAACTCGCTAGACGCCGTCTCTGATCGTGACTTCGCTATCGAATTCACCAGCTTTGCCAGCATTCTACTCATGCATCTATCGCGGATGAGTGAAGAGCTGGTGCTATGGACCAGCGCCCAGTTTAACTTTATCGACCTGCCTGACCGCTTCTGCACCGGTTCTTCGATTATGCCGCAGAAGAAAAATCCCGATGTTCCCGAACTGGTTCGCGGTAAAACGGGCCGCGTGTATGGTCATTTAATGGCGCTGTTAACGCTGATGAAGTCTCAGCCCCTGGCCTACAACAAAGACAACCAGGAAGACAAAGAGCCGCTGTTTGATGCCGTTGATACCGTGCGCGACTGCTTAAAAGCCTTTGCTGACATGGTGCCTGCGATCGAGCCGAAAAAAGACAGCATGTATGAAGCCGCACGGCGTGGATTCTCAACCGCCACGGACCTTGCTGATTACTTGGTTCGCAAGGGAGTCGCCTTCCGCGATGCCCATGAAATTGTCGGTCAATCAGTGGCTTATGGTTTGAAGACTAAGAAAGACCTGTCTGAAATGACCCTTGAAGAGCTGCAACAGTTCTCTGCTACGATCGAGCAGGATGTGTTTGAGGTGCTTACGTTAGAAGGCTCCGTGGCCGCCCGTAACCATATCGGAGGCACCGCGCCTGACCAAGTGCGCGCCGCTGCCAGCCGTGCCCGCGAGGCGTTAGCCGCGCTTAAAGGTGATGCATGAAACGCTGTGTTACCACCTTAAGTGCGTTGCTGATGATTGCACTGCTATTAGTGGGTTGCGGCCAGAAAGGGCCGCTCTATTTACCTGATGAAAACACCCAAGGTTCGGCTGCCGAGCAGGAGGGGTAATGGATCACTTTAACTACCGCGATGGCGTGCTTTATGCCGAAGACGTGCCGCTTACCCAGGTTGCCGCTGAACTAGGCACGCCCTGTTATGTTTATTCGAAAGCGACGTTAGAACGCCATTTTCGTGCTTATACCGAAGCCTTGGGTGGCCACCCCCATTTAATTTGTTATGCGGTGAAGGCGAACTCTAATTTGGCCGTGTTGGGTTTGCTTGCTCGGTTGGGTGCTGGGTTTGATATTGTTTCGATTGGTGAACTCGAGCGCGTGCTGAAAGCGGGTGGTGATCCGCAAAAAGTCGTGTTTTCAGGCGTTGCCAAGCAGCCCCATGAAATGGCCCGGGCGCTAGAAGTGGGCATTAAGTGCTTCAATGTTGAATCCCGCCCCGAGCTTGAGCGATTAAACGCTGTTGCGGCGGAACTGGGCAAGGTGGCACCGGTATCGCTGCGAGTAAATCCAGACGTGGATGCTGGCACTCATCCCTATATTTCTACTGGGCTGAAAGACAACAAGTTCGGTATTCCAGTCGATGAAGCGCTGGATGTTTACACGCTGGCCGCCAGCTTACCCAATTTGCGCGTCACCGGGCTAGACTGCCATATTGGCTCTCAGCTCACGGAAACAGCCCCCTTTTTAGATGCTCTTGAGCGGCTGCTAATGTTGATGGAGCGGCTGCGTGAGCGCGGCATCGAGATTGACCATTTGGATTTAGGCGGCGGGCTAGGTGTCCCTTATCGTGATGAAAAGCCACCTCAGCCGTTTGATTATGCGAGCCAACTGCTGGCACGCCTTTCTCGCTGGGAGGGCGGTGAAGCGCTTACGTTGCTATTTGAACCGGGCCGCTCTATTGCCGCTAACGCAGGCTTAATGCTGACCCGGGTAGAGTTCTTAAAGCCCGGCGAAACCAAAAACTTTGCGATTGTTGATGCCGCCATGAATGACCTGATACGCCCTGCGTTGTACCAGGCATGGCAGGCGATTGTGCCGGTGGATACCCGCCAGCAGCGTGAGCGTGCAGTCTATGATGTGGTAGGTCCTGTATGTGAAACCGGTGATTTCCTTGGTAAAGAGCGCGATCTGGCAATTGCTGAGGGCGATTTACTGGCCGTTCGATCAGCCGGTGCTTACGGCTTTGTGATGGCCTCGAACTACAACAGCCGCCCGCGGCCCCCGGAAGTAATGGTCGATGGCAGTAGCTATTATGTAGTTCGCGCTCGGGAAAGCCTGGAGAGCCTGTGGGCCGGTGAAGCTCTGCTGCCGGAAGGGGAGCACTGATGCTGTTGCACTTCACCAAAATGCATGGTCTGGGTAATGATTTTATGGTGGTGGATCTGGTCACTCAGCGAGCGCGCCTGCGTGATGAGCAGATTCGTCAGTTAGCAGACCGGCGCTTTGGCATCGGCTTCGACCAATTATTAGTGGTTGAGCCGCCCCGGGATCCAGAGATGGACTTTCGCTACCGTATTTTTAATGCGGATGGCAGCGAAGTTGAAAATTGTGGCAATGGCGCGCGCTGCTTTGCACGTTTTGTTCGCGATCAGCGCCTAACCCATAAGCATGAAATTCATGTGGAAACGGCCGGTGGGCCACTGCTACTCAATGTTCAGCACGATGGTATGGTGCGTGTTGACATGGGGAGGCCGCGTTTTAATCCCGCCACGTTGCCGTTTGAGGCACCGGGGGACCAACCCTTACACACTGTCGAGGTCGACGGTGATACGCTGGAACTGGGGGTTGTCTCTATGGGCAATCCTCATGCCGTGCTGCAGGTGGAAAGTGTTGATAGTGCACCGGTCGAGCATCTTGGCCCGTTACTTGAGTCTCACCCCCGCTTTCCGAAGCGGGTGAATGTGGGGTTTATGCAGGTTGTATCGCCCAGTGAGATTCGCCTGCGGGTGTATGAGCGTGGCAGCGGCGAGACGCTGGCTTGCGGCACCGGCGCCTGTGCCGCTGTGGCGAGTGGTATTCGCCAAGGGGTGTTGAAAAGCCCCGTCACCGTTCACTTACCGGGTGGTCAGTTAAGCATTGAGTGGCCTGACCCCGAAGCGTCGTTGGTGATGGTGGGCCCTGCTACACGCGTCTTCGACGGTCGTGTCACACTCAACTAATTCGAGGAGAACGGCGATGTCTCAAGCCCCCGAGCCGCGCAAAACGCTCGACCCAGATCAAGTGGCGTTTTGGCTGGCCCGTCACCCCGATTTTTTTGTTGGCCGCGAAGGCTTACTGCAGCAGCTTAAGGTACCGCACCCCCACATTGATGGGGCGGTATCGTTGCTAGAGCGTTTGGTGATCGATTTACGTCAGCGTGCTGAAACAGCAGAGGGGCGGCTTGAGCATCTACTAGAAACAGCACGACATAATGAAGCCCAGTATCGTCGACTGCGTGAGACGCTGCTCAGTCTGGTGGGAGCAGAAGACCGTGATGCCTTAGCCCAAGCGCTCGCTATTCAGTTAAGCGAGCACTTTCAAACGCCGGCAATGGCACTATGGTGCCCATCCTCATTAAGTGACGAGGAGCCAACGCCGCCCCAGCCACCACGCCATGTATTGGATCAGCATGCCAGCGCTCGTTTGGCTGCGCTGTTAGATGGGCGTACCAGCCGTTGTGCCAAGCTCAGCGTTAGCGACTGGAAATGCTTGCTGCCGCATACTAAGGCCCCCCGACGGGCGGGCTCCTGCGCCATTTCGCGCCTTTCGGCGGGCGAACAGCTGGGATACTTGCTGCTCGCAAGCCCTGATCCTGACTGCTACCGCGCCAGTATGGATACGCTGTTTACAGAATACCTGAGCGATATCGTGGCACGGCTACTGCTGCGCTTAGAACACCATGGATAGCCCAAGCTTATTAACGACGCAGATTGAGGCGTATTTACGTAAGCTTGCTACCCATGCAAGCCCTGCCACGGTGGCTGCGTATCGCCAGGATTTAACCGCCCTGCAGCGTTTTTCTGAGCAGCGTGGCATCACCGAGGCGACGGCGTTAGATACCACATTTCTACGCGCCTTTTTGGGGGCGGAGCGCAGTCGCGGCCTCGCGCCGAGAAGTTTGGCTCGCCGCCGCGCTGCGCTATCACGCTTTGCTGACTATCTTGTGCAACATCACATGCTTGCCGACAATCCGGTGGGGCTACTGCGCACGCCAAAGCAACCAAGCCACTTGCCCAGACCGCTTGATGTGGATGCGCTCTCACGCTTTTTAGACACGCCGCACGACGGCACACCGCTGGCAATACGTGACCAAGCCATGCTGGAGTTGTTTTACTCCAGTGGTCTACGCCTAGCGGAGCTTGCTGCGCTGGATTTAGATAACTTAAATGCTCAGCATGTGCGGGTGATGGGGAAGGGCAGTAAGCCTCGGCAAGTGCCCGTTGGCCAGCGAGCGGATCTAGCCATCAATGCGTGGTTGTCGTGTCGGCCTGAGCTAGCGGCAACGGGTGAAATGGCATTATTTGTCGGTCAGCGTGGCCAACGTCTGGGGCATCGCGGTATTCAAAAGCGCTTGGCACAGCTTGCTGTTGTGCGTGGTTTGCCTGAACACCTTCACCCCCACCGTCTGCGTCACTCGTTCGCAAGTCATTTGCTGGAATCCAGTCAAGATCTGCGCGCGGTTCAGGAATTGCTGGGTCACGCTAATTTGTCGACGACCCAAGTCTACACTCGCCTCGATTGGCAGCACTTGGCTGAAAGCTACGATGCCGCTCACCCTCGCGCAAAACGCCGCACGACACGGAGTTAACCATGGCTTCTCTGCAAGCGATTACGTTTGATCTTGACGATACGCTATGGGACAACCAAGGCGTGATGCTAAAAACGGAAGAGGGCCACTATCGTTGGTTAATTGATGCGCTGGCGGCATGGCGCAAAGCTCGCCATGAAAGCCCATTAACGCTAAGTTACCAGCAGGGGCTAGTCGACTATTTGGAGCGTCGCCAAGCGTGGGCCAAGCGGGTGCCAGAACGGCGTGGCGACTTTACTTGGCTGCGTCTGCGGGCGTTAGAAGCCCAGCTGGAAGCCCAAGGCTTAACACGCAGCAGTGCGTTGCTATGGGCTGCCGCTGCTATGAATGAGTTTCATCGCTTGCGGGTACAGGTAACGCCGCATCCCGAAGCCGCGGGACTCTTATCTGCGTTGAGCGAACGTTACCAGCTAGCTGCTATTACTAATGGCAATATTCACCTTAAACGTCAGCCGTTAGCGGCGTACTTTCCAGTCGCGATTGCAGCGGGTGAATTACTGGCCCCAAAACCAGACCCCAAGCCATTTCTCACCGCTCTGGAGCGTCTTAATGTTGTGCCGCACCGCGCTATGCATGTAGGTGATTCCTGGCAAGAGGACATACTACCTGCACAGCAGTTGGGCATGCATGCCGTGTGGATCGCCGCGCAAGGCGATCAGACCTTGCCAGCACGCACCCACCGCATTGCCCACGTGAAAGAATTGCCCGAGCTGATCGAGTGGTTGGAGCGACGCTCGTGAAAAAGCGGCTTGTTTAAGAAGACTGGGTTTGTTTGGCAAGATTCCGTTTATGGAGAAAGCTTGGCTTGTTCGGCAAAGCTTGGTTTACTCGGGGGTATGTAGCCACTGGTCGAGCTTTTGAGAAAGCGTATCTACACCGTCGCGCTTGAGCGATGAGAAAAGCTGAACGGAGACCAAGTCTTCCCACTCTTTAAGACGAGAACGGACTTTTTGCAGCGCGGCACTAGCAGGGCCTTTTTTTAATTTATCGGACTTGGTAAGCAGAATATGCACCGGCATTTCGCGCTTGTCTGCATAGTCGAGCATCATTTGGTCGAACTCGGTTAACGGGTGGCGCACGTCCATTAGCAGTACAAGGCCACGTAGGCTGAAGCGGCCACGTAGATAGTCAGACAGGTGCTGTTGCCACTCTAGTTTTACCGCTTCAGGCACTTTGGCGTAGCCGTAGCCGGGCAAGTCGACTAAGCGACGCGATTCGTCGTTCATGAGGCTGAAAAAATTGATCAACTGAGTGCGGCCTGGCGTGCGCGAGGTGCGGGCTAACGCCTTTTGTTGAGTCAGTGCGTTAATTGCGCTTGATTTACCCGCATTTGAGCGCCCGGCAAACGCGACTTCTGCGCCGGTATCGTCTGGGCACAGAGCCAGCGTTGGTGCGCTAATCATAAAATGCGCTGTGGGGTAGTTCAGTCGAACGACAGGGTGATCATTAGCAGTAGACATGGTGTTAATCCTGAAAAAACAGACGTATAAGACGGCCCGTTTCACCACGTTAACGTGAGTAAATGACGGTACCGCGACGAATTACCCTAAAAGCAGACCTGGACTTGCATTCCCGCCGCTAGGGTGATTCGTTATAATGCAAGCGATTTATAACTGCGACCTGGGGCGCTAGTGTACCATTGCGCTCTAGCCAGCAGCGACCAACACGGCATGTTGTTCGTTTTGGCGGAGCTGACCCTGGTAAAGTGCTGAGCCTGGGCAGCGCCCGGGATGCGTACCAGTCAATAATCAAACGGCATAGTGGAATAGCAATGAGAAAGTTACTGGCAAGCCTGGCAATTACCATGGGTGCCGTTGGCACCGTACACGCTCAAACCGACCACCAAGCTGACGCGGATGCGGCGGCAGGTCGTGAACTGGCTCAAACCTGTGCGGCCTGTCATGGTCAGCAAGGTATCAGCGCAGTGGGTACCTTCCCTAATCTGGCAGGGCAGCAGATGTCCTATCTGGCCAAGCAAATCATGGATATTCGCGACGGCAACCGCTTGGTTCCCACCATGGCTGGACAAGTTGATGCATTCTCTGATCAAGACGCTTGGGATGTTGCGGCGCATTTTGCAGGCCAAAACGCAAATCTTGGCCAAACTAACGATGAAGACTCAGAGTTTTTAGCGCGCGGTGAAGAGCTGTACCGGGTAGGGGATATGTCCAAAGGTATTCCTGCTTGCAGTGCTTGTCATACACCCACTGGAGTTGGTATTGGCAGCGCGGTATATCCAGCGCTTTCAGGCCAGCACACGGAGTATATGGTGTCTACATTGCAAGACTTTGCTTCCGGCGAGCGTGCTAACAGTCCGAACAACATCATGGGCGATATTGCTTCTAAAATGAGTGATAACGACATGGAAGCCGTGGCGAATTACCTCTTAGGCTTGAACTAGACGCTGCTCATCAAGGTACCCTATCTCACTGGTAATTAAAGAGATGGGGAACCTCTATGCACGCCCTGCGGTCATAGCCTCGCTCATTCTTGGAGAATTTTCGCTATGTTGAAAACGTTAATGGTCGCGATGGTTGGCCTAGGTTTATCTGCGGCAGTAAGTGCTCAGGAGTTGGTAGAGGGTCAACACTACACGCTGCTTGAGTCGCCAGTGGAAACACAGGTCGAAGAGGGGCAGATTGAAGTGACCGAGGTGTTTTGGTTTGGCTGCCCGCATTGCTACCGGCTACAAACACCCGTAAATGAGTGGTACGAAACGCTTGAAGACGACGTTAGCGTTGTTCATATGCCAGCTACCATGGGCGGTGATTGGAACACCCACGCGACGGCGTTTTATGCAGCAGAATCTCTGGGTATCGAAGATGAACTGCACGCTGATTTCTTTGAGGCCATTCATGAAGATGGCCGCTCATTGACAGATGAGGATGAAATCGCCGAGTTTTTCTCCAATTATGGTGTAAGTGAAGAAGAAGCCAAACAGGCGTTGAAAGCGTTCGGTGTTCGTAGCGAAGTCAATAAAGCCAACAGCCGCATGCGTGAAATGCGCTTAATGGGCGTGCCGGCGCTTATTGTTGATGGTCGCTACGTTGTGTCGCCAAGCACAGCAGGTAGCTTGGAAAATATGCCGCAAATTGCGGATGCGCTTGTCGAGCGCGTGCGTAACGAGCGTGCACAATAACGGTGTTAGAGCATGGTCACGCAGGTGGGCAAGCAGGCTCGTCTGCGTTATCTTTAGCCGAACGTGGCCATATCCGCTTACTGACATTTAATTTGCAGGTAGGTATTCAAACGTCGGCTTATCACCACTACCTCACACGTAGTTGGCAACACGTTTTGCCTCACCCTCAACGTCTGAAACGCTTGGCGCAAATGGGTAATGTGCTAGAGCCATTTGATGTGGTGGGGCTGCAAGAGGTTGATGGCGGTAGTTTTCGCTCCGGCCGTGTAAACCAAGTTGAATACCTTGCCTCTCAAGCACGCTTTCCCCACTACTTTCAGCAGCTTAATCGTAATTTAGGGCAGTTTGCTCAACACAGTAATGGGCTATTGTCACGTATTGTGCCGAGCCACATCGAAGAGCATCGGCTGCCAGGGATGTTGCCAGGGCGTGGTGCAATTCACGCACGCTATGGTGAAGGCCCAGATGCACTGCATATCTTTGTCGCCCACTTGGCGCTGAGCCAGCGCGGGCGTGTGCGTCAGCTGAATTATTTAAGCAATATTATTGAGCCGCTGCGCCATGTAGTGGTCATGGGTGATCTAAATTGCACGCCTGACCAGCTTCATGCCCATGAGCGTTTTAGTACCTCGTTGCCGCTTCACCCGGTTAAGCCGCTGCTTAGCTATCCATCTTGGCAGCCCCGGCGCGCTCTGGATCACATTCTGCTTTCCCAGACACTTGAAGCTGCAGATGTCCATGTACTGGACCATCTGTTTTCTGACCATTTGCCGATTGCTGTCGATTTACCATTACCTCCCGCCTGCCTAGCGGCAATTCGCCAAAGCGTTTAATAATAAGCTTGCTAGGCGGTTTATGGGCGCTGCATTGTTTGCGTATATGCGCTATTGTCTGGAACGCTGACTCCCCTTAGCCGTTTTACGCGAGACACCACAATGTCGGACACAACACAACTACCTGCGTTTATCGCTGCGCTGGACCGCGCTTCGGAGTGGTTCGGGCGTAGCCTTGCGTGGCTGATCATCACTATGATGTTGATTCAGTTCACGATTGTACTGCTTCGTTATATTTTCAACGTTAACAGCATTTTTATGCAAGAGCTGGTGATGTACATGCACGCCAGTGTCTTTATGCTCGCTGCGGCCTATACCTTTCGCCATGACGGCCATGTGCGTGTCGATATCTTCTATCGTGGCATGACGCCTCGCCGCCAAGCGATAGTTAACATCGTGGGGATTATCACGCTGTTGATACCCGTGATGGTTTTTGTCATTGCTTCCAGCTGGGGTTACGTTGCTAACTCCTGGCGGATTATGGAAACCTCCTCCGATTATGGTGGCATTCCCGCCGTCTTTGCACTGAAAACGTTAATACCGCTCTTTGCCATGCTAATGATACTGCAAGGGGTCATTGAAGTAGTGCGCAATGGCTATGTATTGACTGGCCGGATACCCCCGTCTGTTGGTGATAACAACCACCTTGAGGAGCGCGTTTGATGCTGGAATTTATGCCGCTTGTTTTATTTGCCACCATCTGCATCGTGCTGATGTTTGGCTTTCCTGTGGCGCTTTCATTAGCAGGTACTGCACTGCTGTTTGCGGGAATGGGCTTAGGCCTTGAGAGCGTCGGTATAGATGCCAACTTCGACAGTGGCTATCTTGCCGCGCTGCCTAATCGGCTTTACGGCATTATGACCAATCAAACGTTATTGGCAGTGCCATTATTTGTCTTAATGGGCGTTTTACTGGAGAAGTCCAAAGTCGCTGAAACACTGCTCGATGCGATGGCGCTGCTGTTTGGTGCCATGCGTGGTGGTTTAGGTATTTCGGTGACATTGGTCGGTATGTTGATGGCAGCCTCTACCGGCATTGTTGGAGCCACCGTGGTGACCATGGGACTCATGTCACTACCTACCATGCTAAAGCGCGGCTATAGCACCTCGCTGGCGACCGGCACCATTTGTGCGACCGGCACGCTTGGCCAAATCATCCCACCCTCCATTGCATTGGTACTGCTTGGCGATGTGCTATCGTCCGCTTACCAGCAGGCGCAGCTCTCGATGGGAGTTTTCAGTCCTAAAACGGTCTCTGTGGGTGATCTGTTTATGGGCGCGCTGGTGCCCGGGCTGATTCTGGTCGTTATGTATATGATTTACGTGGCTTTGGTAGCGCTGTTTCGCCCGCAGATGGCACCCGCCGCTGACCGTGAAGAACTAATGGCAGAGCTTGGGCACACCTCCGGCCTGGGAATGTTGCTATTGAAAGGCTTAGTGCCGCCAGTTGTACTCATTGTCGCGGTGCTTGGCTCGATCTTAAGCGGCTTTGCAACGCCTACTGAAGCGTCGGCTGTCGGTGCCTTTGGTGCCCTGGTGCTGGCCCTTGCTTATCGTCAACTGGATTGGGCTACGTTGAAAGACGTGCTGCGTTCAACCACCCATGTGACCACCATGGTGTTTATGATTTTGATTGGTGCGGCGCTGTTTTCGCTGGTCTTCCGGGCCTACGGCGGCGAGCATATGGTCACCGAGCTGTTCGAAGGTATGCCCGGTGGAGTGGTGGGGGCGACCATTATCGTGATGCTGGTCATCTTCCTACTGGGCTTTATTCTCGACTTTATCGAAATCACGTTTGTAGTAGTGCCCATCGTCGGGCCGATTCTGCTGGCCATGGGGCTTGACCCGATTTGGCTGGGCATCATGATCGCTATTAACCTGCAAACGTCATTCTTAACCCCGCCGTTTGGCTTTGCGCTGTTCTATCTGCGCGGCGTAGCGCCACCCTCGGTGCCGACCTCGGCAATTTACCGTGGGGTTATCCCGTTTATCCTGATGCAGCTTGGTATGTTGCTGATGCTAACGTTTTTCCCGCAGTTGGCCACATGGCTACCTACTCAATTTTAAAAGGCACGGTTTTGAAAGACATGGTTTTGCAAGGCTTGGTTTTGCAAGGCCCAGTTTTAGGCTAAGCCATTTTGATCAGTGGCGAGTTGAAAACTATCGTGACTGTCAACGCAACTAAGTGGCAACCTTAATCAAAAGCAGCCAAGCTGCATAAACTAACGGCTTGTAACAAACCGCCTAGCCAATTGGCTAGGCGGCCTCCTCCTACCTATAACAGTAATAATGGAAGCAAGAGGGTTAATATATGAAAGCCAACGCTTTACCTGTCGCCATTGCGCTGACAACCGCTCTATCCACTAGTTTGCTGGTGGTCTCAAGCTTTGATAACCAAGCTCAGGCACAAGAAAATTTTCGTTGGAAAATGGTCACTTCCTGGCCGAAAAACTTCCCAGGTGTGGGGCAGGGGCCAGAGCGTCTTGCGCAACTGGTGGAAGAGATGTCCGATGGTCGCCTGACCATTGAAGTATTCGGTGCTGGCCAGTTGGTGCCTGGGTTTGAGGTCTTTGATGCGGTGTCTGACGGCACGGCTGAACTTGGCCACTCTGCTTCCTATTACTGGAAGGGCAAAGCCCCTGAAGCCCAGTTCTTCGCCGCCGTGCCGTTTGGCATGAACGCACAGGAGATGAATGCTTGGCTGCACTTTGGCGGTGGCATGGAGTTGTGGAACGAAGTTTATGAGCCTTTTGGTGTGGATGTCATGGTGGCGGGTGCTTCTGGCGTTCAAATGGGGGGCTGGTATAACAAGGAAATCAATTCGATTGAGGATCTTGATGGCCTGAAGATGCGTATGCCAGGGCTAGGTGGTGAAGTGATGAGCCGTATGGGCGTCGCGATTGTGAACATGCCGGGTGGCGAAATCTTCACATCACTTCAGTCAGGTGCCATTGACGCGACTGAGTGGATTGGCCCCTATAATGATTTAGCTTTCGGCCTGCATCAGGCTGCCGATTATTACTACTATCCTGGCTGGCACGAGCCGACGGTGATGTTTGAAACCATCGTCAACGAAGAAGCCTTAGCCGAATTACCCGCTGATTTACGGGCTATTTTGACGACCGCCGTGCGCGATATTAATGCAAACGTGCTTGATGAGTACACCGCACGTAATAACGATGCGCTGGAGACGTTGGTCAACGAGCATGAGGTTGAGCTGCGCCGTATTCCTGACGACGTGTTGGCTCAGGCTCGTGAGCATTCAGAAGACGTTATTGCTGAATTGGCTGAATCAAGCGAGTTGGGTACACGGATTTATGAGTCGTACCGTACCTTCCAGGATAAGGTCGGAAATTACCATGCGATTTCTGAGCAGGCATACTACAACGCCCGCAATCCAGAGGGTGACACAACGCAGTAACGGCTCACTAGCGATGTAGCTATACTATTAGCATTCTGCTCTCGTTAAACACGCAATGGCTGCCTTTTAGGCGGCCATTGTTTTGGTTAAGAAGCCCTGTTTGGCGTTGTATTTGAGTATCTTAGAACACGACTGAACCGTTAATTAAGGAGCACCATGTCCAACGATTCCCGCCTCCGCAATGTACTGACCATCGCAGGATCCGACCCTTCTGGTGGTGCTGGCTTGCAGGGTGATCTGAAAACTTTTTCGGCGCTGGGTGTCTACGGCACCAATGTCATCACTGCTGTTATCGCTCAAAATACCTGTGGTGTGGCTTCCGTGTATCCGGTTTCGCCTCACGCTATTCGCGAGCAGTTAGAAAACCTAATAAATGATGTGGCATTAGATGCCGTTAAAATTGGCATGGTTGCCAGCCGCGAGGTTGCCGAGGTGATCGCTGATGTCTTACGGCAAAATCGTCCTCGCTGGATCGTGCTGGATCCGGTGATGGTAGCTAAAAGCGGTGATATTCTGGTCGATGATGCTGGCATTCGTGCCGTGCGCGATATATTGGTACCTCTGGCTGACGTGATTACGCCTAACTTGCCTGAAGCGGCTGTGCTCTTAGATGCCGAATCACCGAATTCACTGGATGACATGGAGGCGATGCTGCCAGCGCTGGTTGAGTTGGGCGCGCCTTATGTGGTGCTGAAAGGAGGGCATTTGCGCGGAGATACCTGCCCTGACTTGCTGGCAACTCCTGACGGACACACATGGCTTCCTGCCTCACGTATTGACACTGAAAACCTGCACGGCACGGGCTGTGCTCTCTCGTCTGCGATCACTGCGTGTTTAGCAAAACTGCCTGCCGATGCAGCGCCAAACGCGCCTAAGCAAGCGATTGGTGAAGCCAAAGTGTGGCTGCATGCTGCATTAGAAGCGAGTACTCGGCTAAGTGTTGGTCATGGGCGTGGGCCGGTGCACCACTTTCATGCGTGGTGGTGATGTCTATGATCTAGCACCATCAATGTGCCGAGCGGCAGCGGAAAAAGCAACACACTCCTTGCAGTATGCGCAAACGGACACCATGCTGAACATTGCCTGTTTGGCTGTCTCACGTGTCTACTGACGGTGCCGACTTGATCGGCCAGGGAGTTGTGCCATGTCTCGCACGCTGCTGTTTGCCACGGACCTTTCTCAGGATAACCGCGCTGCGTTTGCTCGCGCTCTTCGGCTGGCTTATGCCCAAGGGGCACAGCTCGACATTCTCCACGTCCTTGACCCTTACTTGCCACACCGTGTTCTTCACGACGTTGAAAGTGCGGTTAACGAAGATATCAGTGCCACATTGACCGACCTGCGTGAAGATTACGCGCTGGAAGCGCCTTCGCTGCTTATTCAAACTGTTGTGGGGGAGCCTCATGTTGAAATTGTGCGAGAAGCCCACGAGCGTAATGCCTCGTTAATTATTATGGGCATGCACCGTAAGCGCGGTCAGAAAGATCTTCTTTTGGGAACCACTGTGATGCGCGTGATGAGGAGTGCGCCTTGCCCGGTGGTGGTCGCCTCTTATCTACCAACGCAGCCTTGGCAGCATATCCTAGTGCCAATCGATTTTTCGCTGACTGCTCGGCAAACACTTAGGGAAGCACTCATTCGCTTTCCGGAAGCAACGTTGACGCTGCTGCATGCCTGGAGCTTGCCTGGTGAGCGTGAGCTGGGTTCCCAGGCTAATTTTGCACACTGGCGAGATCACGAAGTAGAGCGTTTACGTAGGACGCTGGATAACGAGATTGAGAGCTTGATGCGCGATCTTGACGGTATCCCCGATATCGAGCTAGTGCTTGAACCAGGGCAGCCCTGTGATGTGCTTCAAGACTATATGAAGCGACACACCCCCGATTTGGTGATTATTGGTAGCCGCGGTCAGCCTCAACACACCAGCCAGGTGACTGAAATGTTGTTAGGTGAACCTCACTGCGACCTTATGCTGTGCCGCTCCTGGTAGCTGTCGTAGGGACCCTTTGTTGAGGCGTTTTTTGCGATACGTTGCTGGGCTAAATCCACACAAAGCTTTGTCTCAAACCTATGCCAGCGATTACACTGCTTCTTGTTGGAATGATATTGCAAGGGGCGAGAGTGAAAGCACTGATTCAGCGGGTAAAAAACGCCAGCGTTACGGTTGAAGGTACGATGGTCGGGGCCATTGATCATGGCCTACTAGCGTTAGTGGGCGTTGAAAAGGGTGACACTGAGGCCGATGCTGAAAAACTACTGCATAAGCTGCTGCACTACCGCGTTTTCAGTGACCAAGAAGGCAAAATGAATCATAACCTTCAGCAGGCTAACGGAGGCTTACTGCTGGTATCACAGTTTACGCTGGCCGCTGATACTCGCAAAGGTTTGCGACCCAGCTTTTCTAGCGCTGCTCCGCCTGCTGAAGGTGAGCGCCTGTTTGACTATTTAGTCGCTAAGGCTGGTGCCGCTTGGCCCAACGTTGCAACCGGCCAATTTGGCGCTGATATGCAAGTGGCGTTAGTTAACGATGGGCCGGTAACGTTCATGCTTGAGAGCTAAGCGACTTAATTCGACTAGATTCAAAGCAGCCCGAATTGGTTGGCCTAGGGTTAGGCATCTTCGCTGGCTAATAACTCTGCTTCCATTGTTTCCAGCGCTTCCTCGGCGGCGAGCCACTGCTGCTCGCTGGTGTCCAAGCGGCTTTTGATTTTCGCCTGTTGGGCAAGTGCTTCGGTCAGCTCCGCTTTACGAGCGCTGTCGGTATAAAGCGTCGGGTCAGCCAGAATAGCTTCTACTTCTTCAAGTGCTTGCTGATTTTTCTCCATGGCTTTTTCAGCTTGATCGCGCGCTTTTTTCAGTGGCCGCAGCTTCTCGCGCAGCTCCGCCGCTGCTTTACGAGCGGCTTTTCGATCACCGCTAGGCTGCTGGCTTTGGCGTTCACTTTTTTCGCTACGCGCATCGCGGCGGCCCTCTTCCAAACGCGCCTTTAACCATGCCCGGTAATCATCGAGATCGCCATCAAAGGGTTCAACACGATGGTCGGCTACCCGCCAGAATTCATCAACCGTGGCGCGTAATAGATGACGGTCGTGCGACACCAGAATAACCGTACCCTCAAAGCTTGCTAATGCCTCGGTGAGCGCCTCGCGCATTTCCAAGTCTAAGTGGTTGGTTGGCTCATCGAGCAGCAGCAGGTTGGGCTTCTGCCAGGCGACCAACGCGAGCGCTAAGCGCGCCTTTTCACCGCCAGAGTAAGTACCAACTTCGCCAAAAGCATCATCGCCCTTAAAGCCAAAACCACCCAGGAAATTGCGAATTTCCTGGTCACTCGCCGTGGGAGAGAGCCGTTGCACATGCACAAACGGCGTCGCCGTCACGTCCAAGCTTTCTAGCTGGTGCTGGGCAAAATAGCCAATGGCTAAATGCTCGCCTGGTACGCGCTTGCCCTCTAGCAGCGCTAATTCACCGGTCAGTGATTTGATCAATGTCGATTTACCCGCGCCGTTGGGGCCTAGCAGGCCGATACGGCTACCGGGTAATAACGTAATATTGACCTTCTCTAATTGCGCCACATCGCCAGCTTCGCTGCGATAGCCAAGGGTCGCTTGGTCAAGTACGAGCAGGGGGTGTGAGGTCTTATCAGCGGCAGGCAGCGTGAAGTGAAAAGGCGAATCCGTATGAGCAACGGCGATATCCCCCATACGCTCCAGCATTTTCACACGACT
Source organism: Vreelandella venusta (assembly GCF_007989605.1). Lineage (GTDB taxonomy): Bacteria > Pseudomonadota > Gammaproteobacteria > Pseudomonadales > Halomonadaceae > Vreelandella > Vreelandella venusta. Next base: position 186,480 of record NZ_BJUL01000002.1, read on the forward strand.
TTGTGCCTGCTTTGCTTTTGTCGCCTGGGCGCGAAAGCGCGCTATAAAGCGCTCGATTTCTTCGCGGCGAGCCTGCTGCTTAGCTGCTTCTGCTTGCTGTAGAGCGAGTTTTTCAGCTCGCGTGCGCTCAAAGCGAGAGTAGTTGCCGCGGTAAAGCTCGAGCGTTTGGTGATGCATATGCACAATGTGATCACACACGGCATCGAGAAAGTCGCGGTCATGAGAAATCAGCAGCAATGCGCCTGGGTAGCGGGTTAGCCACTGTTCTAGCCAAAGTAGGGCGTCGAGATCAAGGTGGTTGGTCGGCTCATCAAGCAGTAATAAGTCGGAAGGCATAAACAGTGTGCGGGCTAGGTTTACCCGCATTCGCCAGCCACCGGAGAAGTCTGACAAAGGCCGCTTAAGATCCGTTTGCACAAAACCGAGCCCCACTAACAGTTGCGATGCTCGCGATTCTGCCGTGTAGCCATCCAAGGTTTCGATAAGCCCATGTAGCTCGGCTTCCCGATGCGCATCGTCTGCTTCGCGCGCGGCGAGTAGATCAGCCTCCGCTTGTCGCAGCGCATAGTCGCCATCCAGCACGTACTCCACAATGGGACGATCCAGCGCTTCAACTTCCTGGGCCATGTGGGCTATCCGCTGCCCACCGCTCATCTCAACGTCGCCCTGGTCGGGGCCGAGCTCGCCTAGCAGAAGTTTGAATAAGCTCGACTTACCGGCGCCGTTTGCCCCAATAATACCTGCCTTTACCCCACTGTGGAGCGTAAGGTCAGCGTTATCAAGTAGCGTTTGTGTACCCCGTTGCAGGGCGACTTGGCGCAGTGCGATCATGCATTCTCCCGAAAAGGTGGGTAAATCAATGTTCGATTCTAACCGATTCCAGCGCTTACAACAGGCTCCACTATGGGATTTTGCGCTGACATTTTATGCCCAGTCCGGAGTCGAGCAAGCATGCCTTGTTCTGCAGGATAGTGCTGGGGTCGATGTGTGTGAGCTTCTCGTGCATAGCTGGCTCTACCACTACGGTCTTCAGGTAACGCCTAGTGCGCTGTCAATGGAGCGCAAAGCGCGGGAGCGTTGGCAGCAATCGGTCACGGCTGTTTTGCGGCAGTTGCGTCGTGATCTTAAGCCACAAGCCGCAGAAAGTGAGGGCATTGCCCAGTTGCGAAAGACGCTGCAGCAGGCCGAGATTCAGGCTGAGCGTGAGAATCTTCAACGCTGGCAGCACTGGATATTGCAGGCGTCAGAGCTTAACCAGCGGTTAATAAACTGCGCCATAAGTAAGCAAGATGTTGCACAATGGCTGCAAGATAAGCTGTTTTCTGATGAATTTGCGTTTGATCAAGTAGTTGTGCAACCCGAGCGCGAGAGTGTTAGAGAGGCGATTACTATACTAGCGACACGGCTTGACCACTACGAGCGACCGCGCTAGCCTGAAATTAAGCTATTTTTGAATAACGCGTGTTTTAAGGTTGTTATTGCTTGTGTAACTGTTTCTAAATGTATTCAAAAAGATAAGCTTTATGAATGATGATTTTATGAATAGTTATTCTAAAGTCACTGACAACTAACAGAGCGTTTAAGAGCGGCACGCATTATACAAAAATTAAATATTGGCGCACTCGCATAGCGCGCTTACCACTGCTAGGGGAACTCTGCATGAAGGCAAGCAAGTTAATTTCGACTCGTTCAGTAACGACAAAGTTAATGACGACGGCGAGCATTGGTGCACTGCTATTTGGTCTCAGCACAGCCGCCCAAGCAGATAACTGGCGTTACGCACACGAAGAGTACGAAGGCGATGTCCAGGATGTGTTTGCTCACGCATTCAAAGACTATATTGAAGAGAATTCAGATCACAGTGTTCAGGTTTATCGTTTTGGTGAGTTAGGTGAATCTGACGACATTATGGAGCAGACCCAAAACGGTATTCTTCAGTTCGTAAACCAGTCACCTGGTTTCACCGGTTCTCTAATTCCAGAAGCGCAAATCTTCTTTATTCCTTACCTGCTGCCAACAGATGAAGATACGGTCCTGACTTTCTTTGATGAGAGTAAGGCCATCAACGAGATGTTCCCTGAGCTCTACGCCGAGCAAGGCCTTGAGCTGCTGAAGATGTACCCTGAAGGTGAAATGGTCGTGACCACCGACGAGCCGATCAGCTCGCCGGAAGATATGAATAACAAGAAAATTCGTACCATGACGAACCCATTGCTTTCAGAAACTTATGACGCCTTTGGCGCAACGCCGACACCGTTGCCGTGGGGCGAGGTATATGGTGGTCTGCAAACCGGCATTATCGACGGACAAGAAAATCCGATTTTCTGGATCGAGTCCGGCGGTTTATATGAAGTGTCGCCTCACCTTACCTTCACAGGCCACGGCTGGTTTACTACTGCCATGATGGCCAACCAAGACTTCTATGATGGCTTGTCTGATGAAGATAAGGAGCTAGTGCAGGAAGCGTCTGATGCTGCCTATGATCACACAATCGAGCACATTAAAGGGCTAGCCGACGAGGCATTAGCTAAAATCCAAGAAGCTTCGGATGAAGTCACCGTGACGCGTTTGGATGAAGAGCAAATCCAGGCTTTCCGTGACCGTGCTCCACAAGTTGAAGAAGCCTTCTTAGAGATGACAGGTGATAAGGGTGCTGAGCTTTTGGAGCAGTTTAAAGCTGATCTCGAAGCGGTAACTAACGAGTAATTCACCGTTCCGTACTTAACGGTAAATCACCTAGGGGGTAGCCAGCGCTGCCCCTTTTTTATTTTTATACGTTGCCCGGTGCTGACAGCCACTTAACAAAAAAACCGCGTTTCCTTGCGTAAAAGACAGAAAAATTTACGTACATCCAGCGTTGAAGCGGAAAGAGTTATTAACCGTTACGCTACAAAATGAGTAAGGCTGGACACGCTCTGTTCGGTGGTCAGTGAAAGAGTAAGCACTAGGTTTTTATCGTTAGCTGCCACGCTGCATAAGAGGAGATCGGCCATGACCGAAGAAGAATCCGAAAAGAATTACAGCTCTGGTTTGCCTGGCATACTGGGCGTGATCGACACTGCAATTAGCAAAATCGAGTCAGTCATACTGGCGATGGGGGTTTTGCTAATGGCGCTGAATACGGTCACTAATGTTATTGCCCGCTTTGTATTCGGCAATAGCATTATGTTTTCAGGAGAATTAAACCGTATTTTGATCATTATGATTACCTTTGCGGGTATTGGCTACGCTGCTCGACATGGGCGCCATATTCGTATGTCAGCCATCTACGATGCTTTGCCCGTCGGGGGACGTAAGGTGCTGATGATAGGTATTGCGTTCTTTACCTCTCTCGTTATGTTTTTCCTACTGTACTACTCCGTGGTGTATATCCTCGACCTTCAAAGCAAGGGGCGCGTGTTGCCATCACTCGGATTACCTATTTGGATCATTTATATCTGGGTACCTATAGGTTTTCTCATTACGGGCATTCAGTACCTGTTAACGGCAATTAAAAACCTTACCTCTCGGGATGTATATCTCTCGACAGGGGTAGTTGATGGTTACAAAGACACCGAAACAGAAGTGTAAAGCAGGGCTTGCACTCTAGGGGAACGCTATGACGACGATAATGGTAGTCACCATGATTGCCCTGCTGCTGCTGGGCTTTCCTATGATGATCCCGCTGATCACGGCAGCGGTGATCGGCTTTTATATGATGTTTAATGGCTTCGGCCAGATGGATACGCTGATTCAACAGATGATGGCGGGTATCCGGCCTGCTTCGTTGATTGCGGTGCCGATGTTTATATTAGCGGCAGATATTATGACGCGCGGCCAGTCGGCAAATCGCTTAATTGATATGGTGATGTCTTTTATCGGTCATATCAAAGGCGGTCTTGCTGTCAGTACGGCGGCCTCCTGTACGCTGTTTGGCGCGGTTTCTGGTTCTACCCAGGCAACCGTAGTTGCGGTGGGCTCTCCACTGCGGCCCAAGATGCTAAAAGCGGGCTACTCTGACCCATTTACACTGGCGCTGATTATCAACGCGAGTGATATTGCCTTTTTGATACCCCCAAGTATTGGCATGATCATCTACGGGGTTATTTCAGGAACATCCATTGGCGAGCTGTTTATTGCGGGTATTGGGCCAGGGCTTTTGATCCTGTTTATGTTCTCGGTTTATTGCATCGTTTACGCTGTGGTAAAAGGCGTGCCTACCGAACCCCGCGCTAGCTGGAAAGAGCGTGCTGTAGCGGTGCAAAAAGCACTGTGGCCGCTAGGCTTTCCGGTCATTATCGTTGGTGGTATCTACGGAGGTATTTTTAGCCCGACAGAAGCCGCTGCAGCCTGTGTGCTCTATGCCGTATTGCTTGAGTTTGTGGTATTCCGTTCGCTCAAAATGAACGATATTTATGCGATTGCTAAATCCACCGGCTTAATTACCGCAGTGGTGTTTATATTAGTCGCTGTTGGTAATGGATTCTCTTGGATAATTTCGTTCGCGCAGATTCCACAAATGATTTTGGAAGCGGTAGGTGTCAATGAAGCTGGGCCGACTGGCGTACTGATTGCAATCTGCATCTCTTTCTTTGTCGCTTGCATGTTTGTTGACCCGATTGTGGTCATTCTGGTGCTTACGCCCATTTTCGCTCCGGCGATTGCAGCGACTGGTCTGGACCCAGTTCTGGTCGGTATTTTGATTACGCTGCAGGTAGCCATCGGCTCGGCGACCCCACCTTTTGGCTGCGATATATTTACCGCGATTGCGATCTTTAAGCGGCCTTACTGGGAAGTCATCAAAGGCACACCGCCCTTTATCTTTATGCTGATTTTAGCGGCGGCGCTGCTGATCATGTTCCCGCAAATTGCGCTGTTCTTGCGTGATATTGCCTTCCGCTAAGCAGTCACAAGGAGAACGCGGATGTTTAATCGCATTTTAATTCCCGTAGATGGCTCGAAAGGGGCAATTAACGCACTGGAGAAAGCGGTGGGCCTGCATATGCTCACCGGTGCCGAGCTTTATTTGCTGTGCGTATTTAAGCACCATAGTTTATTGGAGGCATCGCTTTCTATGGTGAGGCCGAATAAACTGGATTTGCCTGACGATGCGCTAAAAGAGTACGCCACGGAAATTGCTGTACACGCTAAAGCCTACGCCATAGAGATGGGCGCAGACAGTACGCGGGTAAGGGCGTTTGTGAAAGGTGGCCGCCCCTCGCGAACTATCGTGCGCTTTGCCCGCAAGAGGGAGTGCGATTTAATCGTGATCGGTGCTCAAGGAACCAACGGCGAGAAAAACCTGCTGTTGGGGAGTGTCTCCCAGCGCGTGGCGGGTGCGGCACACTGTCCCACATTGGTCGTTTAAGACACCAAACTACTGAACTTAATAGCGGTCTTACTAACACCCGTTCTCTCAGGTAATGCAGCCTGGGATGACGGGTGTTAGTCTTTAAGGTACTCAAACATTTGGCGCAATGCGCCGTTGGATAAGGTTCTTTACATGAAAGTATTGTTTTCTTCCACTGCTTTGGCGAGTTTGCTACTGGTTGCTCCTTTCGCGGCCGCAGCTCCTGAAACCGACGAGCAGCGCCTTGCTTATAGCTTGGGCGTCACCCTAGGTGAGAGCATGCAGGTCGATATTGAAGATCTCGACCTTGATGCATTTACGGATGGCATGCGCGATGTTTTTGATGGCGAAGAGCTGGCGTTAAGCGAGGAAGAAATGATGGAGGCGCTGGTTGCTTTCCAGCAGCGCTCTATGGCTGAGCGGGAGCAAGAAGCCGCTGAAATTGCACAGCGTAATTTAGAGGAAGGCCAAGCTTATCTGGCGGAAAACGCTGAGCGTGAAGAAGTTGAAGTGACTGAGTCTGGCTTGCAGTATGAAGTGCTTGAGTCTGGTGATGGCGCATCGCCTGGCGCTGAAGACACCGTTGAAGTGAACTATGAAGGCATGCTGTTGGACGGCACTGTGTTCGACAGCTCCTTTGAGCGTGGTCAGCCGGTGAGCTTCCAGGTAAATCAAGTCATTGAAGGCTGGCAGGAAGCGCTTCAACTGATGAGCGTTGGCGACAGCTGGATGCTATATATCCCTGCTGAGCTGGCTTATGGTGAAGGCGGCCAAGGCCCCATTGGCCCAAATGAAATGCTGACGTTCCGTGTTGAACTGTTAGGCGTCGAGTAAATGATACGTTCCGCCGCTGCTACATCTTGTTTTTTGGGCGCGCTGTTGCTGCTGGGTAGCGCGGCTGTTCACGCTGAAGCCGATACCGTGCCGGGTAATTTACCTGCCCTAAACGCAGCGAGCGATCACGCGAGCGTGGTAGGTGTTTCTTCTGGTGGTTACATGGCCGCACAGTTGGCGGTTGCTTGGCCTGAGCGCTTTAGCGGCGTAGGTGTATTAGCGGCGGGTCCTTGGAGCTGTGCCCAGGGCGAGCTCAGTTTGGCGCTTAACCAGTGCATGAGCATCCGCCGTGGGTTGCCGTCCTTGGATGAGCTGGACCGTCGGCGCGAGCGTTACGAATCGCTTGAGCAGGTGGGTGAGCGCGATGCATTAAGCCAGCTGCGAGCCTATGTATGGCACGGTGCTGAAGATGACACGGTTTCTCCTGAGCTGGGGAGTTTGTTAGCAGAACAGTGGCAGCGCTGGTTGGCGTCTTCAGAACAGCTGCGTTTCGTGCGCAGTGAGCACACAGGCCATGGCTGGCCCATAAAATTGCCGAAGCAGGCCAGCGCTAGCCCCCAAACACTTGGCGACTGTCGCCAGGGTGGTGATAGCCATGTGCTTGCTTGTGATGAGGACGTGGCTGGCGATATGCTCTCATGGCTTTACCCTGAACGTGAGGCTAATGCTAGCGAGGGTGAGGTGATTGCCTTTGATCAGTCAGAGTTCGCTGTTAAGGGCTTGGCTGATGTGGGGTATCTGTTTATTCCTGAGGTGTGTGAGGCGGGGGGCTGCCCTGTCACAATCGCGTTGCATGGTTGTCAAATGAGCGTGGATGTCATTGGCGATACGTTTGTACGCCACAGTGGTTTAAACCGCTGGGCAGCAGACCATGGACAAGTGGTGCTATACCCGCAGGCGGAAAGCAGTATGGCTAATCCTCAGGGGTGCTGGGATTGGTGGGGCTTTGCTGAAAGTACTTGGCAGCTCAACCCGCTGCACGACACGCGTGATGGCACTCAAGCCAGAGCGCTAATGGCAATGCTTGAGCACCTACAAAGCACGCCTTAATTCCAATTCAGATACTTCGCCACGTATTTCTACTAGCTACCTAGCTCATTCTCCAGCGCTGACACTAAGCCGTGTGGTGCTGGGGAGTAGAGTACTCTCTGTAAGATCTCACCGTTGCGGTTAACCAAGAAAAGCGAGGCACTATGGTCAATGGTGTAGGCCATTGCTGAATCGGGTGCCTCTACTCGCCGCCAAATCACACCATAGCGGGCTGCTACATCTTCAAGCTGTTCTTGACTACCCACCAAGCCAATAAACGTCTCACCAAAGAACCGCATATACTCTTCCATGCGTGGCAGCGTATCGCGTTCAGGGTCAACCGTTATCATTATTGGCACCACGCGTTCACGCTGCGCGTCGCTTAGCTGAGCCAGCGCCTGACGTTTAACGGCCTGATTCATTGGGCAAACGTCTGGGCAGTAGGTGTAGCCAAATGAAACAATCGCAATGTCGTCTTTGTCTAGTTGGGAGAGAGAGAAATCGCCTTGAGTAGACGGCATTTCTATTGGTCCCCCCGTCACGTCATCACGGTTAGGCTGGAAGGCAAATTGGTAAAGGCCGATCGCCGAAATGGTCAGTAAGACAAGTATTAGCACTAGCCCCAGCCAGAGTGCTTTACGATTGTTTGGTTTAGCGGCCATACGTACTAACTCCTAATCACGTCAAAGTCGAACCAACTGCCCAACTTGCCTTCCGGTGTTTCCAGGATAACCCGTGCTCGCCAAGGCATCACGTCTTGAGTGCAGATACCCACTTGTCCTTGACCATGGAAGTGCCCGGGCGCAGTGGCGGTTAATCCAAAACGGTGTAAGCCCATATCCATGTCACGTCCGATAAAGTCGATCGTCACATGGCTTGGGTTGAGACCCTCGACCTCTACGTCCAGTGGCAGAATATCCAGCGCATCGATACGGCCATCGGCATCAACGGTAAGTGTTAGGCGGCCTTTATCGCCCAGAACAGCTGAGCAGGTACTGGTGTGTAGGTTGCAGTTGGCATCCGGTGTAAACCAGGCAATATCACCATCATCGCGTAGCCAATTGGCAAACACGTACCACGTGCAGGCGGCCAGTGAGATGCCAGTGATGAGGATAAGCACTTTCAGTGCTGGAAAACCCGTAAAGTAGCCAGGTTTAGAAAAGTTCTTCATGGCAGAATGGTCACTACGCAGGCCGTAAGATAGAAGTTAGTTTCATGGTAACAGTAATCTCACGGATGTCGCTGTGCTGGGATGTCGCAGTTAACAAGGAATAACAATGGAGAGCATTACAGGCGCACTTGGGCCACTGTTTTTATTGATTTTACTGGGCGCTGCCATTGGTTATGGCCGCTGGCCAAGTGCTACATTTTGGCCGCAAACGGAGCGTCTGATCTACTTTGTGCTATTTCCAGCCATGCTGATAGGCACCCTGGCCACTGCTGATGTCAGCCAAGTACCGGTTGGGCGTATAGCGTTGGTATTGCTCGGCACGATGGGAGGATTAGGTCTGCTGCTATGGCGCTGTCGTGGTTACCTAGGCTTAACGCCTGCTGCGTTCACGTCGGTATTCCAGGGCGCCGTGCGTTTTAACACCTACGTGGGTGTCGCGGGCGCCGCCGCACTGCATGGCAGCATGGGGGCGACTACCGCCGCGGTGGCGGTGGCACTTATGGTACCGGTAGTGAACGTAATGTGTGTCGCAAGCTTTGTCGCGGCAGGGACGCTGGGCAGTGGAAGCCTTGGCCAAAGTGCCCTCGCACTGGCTAAAAATCCGCTGATTTTGGCCTGTCTGGCAGGTATCGGTCTCAATCTTTCGGGGGTTGGCTTGCCCGGTTGGAGCGAAGCTACAGTCGGGTTATTGGGTGGTGCGGCGCTGCCGTTAGGACTCATTGCCGTGGGTGTGGCGCTGCGCCCTGCAGCACTGCTACGGCTTGATCGTGGCGTGATAGCGACGAATAGCATCAAGCTGCTGTTAATGCCTGCGGTGGTGCTGCTATTGGCGTGGCTGGTGGGGCTGGACCCTATCAGCCGTGATGTGGCGCTGCTGTTTGCGGCGCTGCCTACCGCCACTTCTGCTTATATTCTTGCTCGGCAGCTAGGAGGTGATGCAGAACTTATGGCGGCAATTATTACCGGCCAGACGCTGTTAGCGATGCTGACGTTGCCCGTTTGGTTGCAGCTGGTTGGATAGCGTAAAAACTTTCTTAAAAATAAATAAAAAGTATTCGCATTTAGGTTGACGTGGTAAATGAGAATGATTATATTGTGATTGTCAGCGTTTAATGAGACGTTGGCAACCACGACAGAAACCGCCAGTTTCCTGTCATGGTTTCTCCCTCTCATTGCTAGTCACGGTCTTTTGCCGCTCCCCTTGGAGCGGCTTTCTTTTTTTCTAGTGGCTGTGTTTGCTGAAACATTGGCAACCACGACGCTATTGCAAAGACCAGCGCCAGTTTCCTGTCATGTTTTCTCTTTCCTTGCTAGTCACGGTCTTTTGCCGCTCCCCTTGGAGCGGGTTTCTTTTTTTCTAGTGGCCGTGTTTGCTGAAACATTGGCAACCACGACGCTATTGCAAAGATCAGCGCCAGTTTCTGGTCCTGGTCTCTCTTTCCTTGCTAGTCACGGTCTTTTGCCGCTCCCCTTGGAGCGGGTTTTTTTATAGCGGCATCTTTCTTTGATCTCGGTGAATAACTCTTGTGACGTTTGGGCAGACAATAGGCGAATTGCCTATGCTGATCATCTATCCAGAGCCAGGAGACATGCCATGCGGATTGCCGTTTTTAGCGCTAAGCCTTATGACGAAACCTTCCTTACTCGTGCTAATGCCTCGAATCGACACGAATTAAGCTTTTTTGATGCGCGCTTGACCGTCGATACGGCGCCTCTCGCGAAAGGGTTTGAAGTTGTATGCGCTTTTGTAAATGACCATCTGTATGCGGACGTTTTAGAGCAGCTACACACTAGCGGCATACGATTGGTCGCACTGCGCTCGGCGGGCTTTAACCATGTTGACTTGGCGGCGGCCGAACGGTTGGGAATTACCGTGGTGCGGGTGCCCGCTTATTCGCCTCATGCCGTAGCAGAGCACGCGGTGGCCTTAGTGTTAAGCCTGAACCGCATGACCTATCGCGCTTACAACCGAGTGCGCGAGGGCAACTTTTCCCTGGACGGACTGCTGGGGTTCGATCTGCATGGCAAAACCGTGGGCGTGATTGGCACTGGGCAGATTGGCTTGATCTTTGCCAATATCATGCATGGCTTTGGCTGCCGAGTAGTTGCCAGCGATCCTTTTCCAAACCCGAATGCCGAGCCGTTTGTGGAGTACGTGCCGCTGGCGTCGCTTTATGCTCAGGCAGATATTATTTCGCTGCACTGCCCGTTAACACCCGATACTGATCATCTGATTAACGCTAAGGCCATCGCGCAAATGAAGCAGGGTGTCATGCTGATCAACACTGGCCGCGGTCGAGTGGTCGATACCCAAGCGGTGATCGCTGGTCTGAAAAGCGGCAAAATTGGCCACTTAGGGTTAGATGTCTACGAAGAGGAGGAGCAGCTATTTTTCGAGGATCTATCGCACGCAGTGATCGATGATGACCAGTTCATGCGCCTGACGACCTTTCACAATGTGCTGATTACCGGTCATCAGGCATTCTTCACTACCGAGGCGCTAACCAATATTGCCGAGACTACACTGGCGAATATTGATGCCTTTGAAAGTGATAGCGGTACGCTGCATCGCGTCGTTTACGATAAGCGAACGTAAACGACGCTGGGCTACCTTTAGTCGCTGTGTCTAAACGTCACGGCGGTAAATCAAATCCCATACGCCGTGGCCAAGTTTCTCGCCGCGAGCTTCAAACTTAGTTAGCGGGCGAAAGTCTGGGCGTGGAACGTAGGGTGCTGTGTCGGCGCTGGCGGTATTCGTATAGCCGGGTGCGGCGTCCATTACCTCGGCCATCCACTCGGCATAGGCTTCCCAGTCGGTCGCCATGTGGAAGGTGCCGCCAGGTTTTAAGCGTGTACGAATTAACTCAACAAACGCAGGCTGCACAATACGCCGTTTGTGGTGCTTCTTTTTGGGCCATGGGTCGGGGAAAAATAGCTGTAGCGTGGTTAATGAGCCTTCAGGCAGACACTGTTCCAACACCGCCAAGGCATCTTCGCGGTAAACGCGCAGGTTAGTTAGGCCGCGTTTATCTACCTCATCCAGCAGCTTGCCCACCCCCGGCGCATGCACTTCAATACCGATAAAGTCGGTATCTGGGTGGCGCTCGGCCTGCTCGATGAGTGAGTTGCCCATACCAAAGCCAATTTCCACCACGCGCGGTGCTTGGCGGCCAAACAGGCTATCCAAATCCTGACGCCCATCGGCAATTGTTAGTCCTAAGCGTGGCCAAACGTCTTCTAAACCGCGGCTTTGTGCTGGGGTCATGCGCCCTGCGCGAATCACGTAGCTCTTAATCCCCCGCCGGTGTAGCGGGGCATCAGCATTTTCAGGGCCTGTGGTGTTGCTCTCAGCGCCCGCAGTGTTGCTTTCAGGCGTGGTGTCGTTCGTATCGGTCATGGTATCTCTGTATCAGCCGTTAATTCGGCCTGCAAAAGGCGAAGAGGGATCGGCGCTCTGGCGGCGTGGCATACGGCCAGCTAAGAAGGCATCGCGGCCAGCTTCTACAGCAAGTTTCATGGCGTTAGCCATACGCAGCGGGTCGCGGGCATGGGCGATCGCTGTGTTGAGTAGCACGCCGTCACACCCGAGCTCCATTGCCATGGCGGCGTCAGAAGCGGTGCCAATGCCCGCATCGACCAGCACGGGTACGCTGCTTTGCTCAACAATCAGGCGTACATTATGCGGGTTTTGAATGCCGTGCCCCGAGCCAATCAGCGAACCTAGCGGCATGATGGCGCAGCAGCCCATCGCTTCTAGTTCACGGGCCACAATGGGGTCATCACTGGTGTACACCATGACGTCAAAGCCATCAGCCAACAGTGTCTCAGCGGCTTTAAGCGTCTCAACCACATTGGGATAGAGGGTGTGATCGTCGCCGAGTACTTCCAGCTTGACCAGGTTATGGCCGTCTAGCAGCTCACGCGCCAAGCGGCAGGTGCGCACAGCATCTTTGGCGTTGTAGCAGCCGGCGGTGTTGGGCAATAAGGTGTAGCGCTGGGGGGAAATGACATCGAGAAGGTTAGGCGCGTCGGCATCCTGGCCTAAGTTGGTGCGGCGTACAGCAAAGGTGACAATTTCCGCGCCGCTTTGGGCAATGGCCGCGCCGGTCTCGGTAAAGTCTTTGTATTTGCCAGTGCCCACCAGCAGGCGGGAGCTGAACGCGCGCCCAGCAACGGTAAACGGTGTATCAGTCAGTGGCGTCATAGCGGTTCCTTTTGAAAGCAAAAATGGTGGTGGGCTACGCTAGCCGCCGCCGATGGCGTGAACGACTTCTATTTGGTCGCCATTGGCTAAATGCGTTTGAGCAAGCTGGCTTTTGGGCACGATCTGTTCGTTAATTTCCACAGCGATACGGCGCCCGGTCAGGCCTAGTTGCTCAATCAGATCAGCGGCGCTAAGGCCTGCTGCCAGCGTATGCGATTCGCCATTGAGCGTCAGTTGTATCGACTCATTAGGAGTAGGCATAACGGTAAGTGTCCCATTCGGTGAGGCAAAGCATTGTCTATTGTAGCGGTTTCGCACCGCTCAAGGTATGTGACAACGACAATCATCTCGGTGAAATATCGAGTGCGTATGTCGAGTACTTATTCCAGGTAGTTATCTTACGTACTTATCTCAAGAGCTTATCTCAAGAGCTTATCTCAAGAGCTTATCTCAAGTACTTGTAACGAGTATTTATAAACAGGAGTAATCCATGCAGCGAGCAGACAAACCCTGGTGGTGCCTAGTCGCACTCTCAGGAGCATTAATGGTAGTACTCGGGGCCTATGCGGCTCACGGGTTGGCATCGCGTACCAGTGCAGCCATGGTCGACATCGTTGAAACGGGCGTGCGTTACCAAGCGTGGCATACGTTGGCCATGTTAGCGGTACTGGCTTGGCGCAGCCAGTGCCCTCAACCAGGTCAGCGCATCGTGTTAGCGCTATGGGCGTTGGGTATTACCGCCTTTTCAGGCTCGCTTTACCTAATGGCCCTGGTAGGGCTAAGCGTTGGTATTGTAACGCCCATTGGTGGTTTGCTGCTGATGGCAGGCTGGTTGGGGTTAGCCGCCACTGCGCTGCTCAGCCGTTAGCGCGGTGGTTAGCCAGTTGGGCTGTCTGGCAGCGCGTAGCTGGCAGTAATATGCGCAACTGGCTTAGTGTCATCGCTGGCAGAGAAAATCTGCACTTCGCCTACCGCTAAACGGCGGCCTAGCTTGATGAGTTTGGCGTGAGCAACAATATCGTGCTCACCGGAGGCAGCACGTAAGAAATGGCAGTTCAAGTCGCTGGTGACCGCCATGGCTTGAGGGCCTATTTGCGCCAAAATGGCTACATATAACGCCACATCGGCAAACCCCATCATGGTCGGACCAGACACCCTGGGGCCAGGGCGCAGATGTTGCTCATCGATGGTTAGTCGCAGGGTGGCACTCATCGCGCCAACGCTTTCAATTCTGCCCATCCGTTGGGGAAACACCTCATCCAGAAAGTGCTCAATCTGCTCGGCAGTCATTACGGTCATTATTATTGTCCTTTATAAAAAAGCCCCGAGGCATGCGCCTCGAGGCTGATGATACCGCAAAGCGCGTTTACTTCGCCTTATGTACCTGACGCCATGCGTGAAGTAGCGGTTCGGTGTAGCCAGAAGGCTGTACGCGGCCTTTGAACACCAAGTCAGAGGCTGCTTTAAAGGCGGTTGAGCCTTCGAAGTCGGCGCTCATGGCCGTGTAGGTGGGGTCGCCAGCGTTCTGCTGATCAACCACTTTAGCCATACGCTTCAGCGTTTCTTCCACCCGCGGCGCATCGACAATGCCGTGGTGCAGCCAGTTGGCGATATGTTGGCTGGAAATACGCAGCGTAGCGCGGTCTTCCATTAGGCCAACGTTATGAATGTCCGGTACTTTTGAGCAGCCCACGCCATGTTCAACCCAGCGCACCACATAGCCCAGAATGCCCTGGCAGTTGTTATCCAACTCTTGCTGAATCTCTTCATCCGACCAGTTAGCGTTTTCGGCTACTGGCACGGTGAGCAGGTCATCTAAAAAGTCGGGTTCGCCTTGGGCTTCCAGTTCGCGCTGTACGTCCGCTACGTTGACTTGGTGGTAGTGAAGCGCATGAAGCGTAGCCGCTGTTGGAGAAGGCACCCATGCCGTGTTAGCACCCGCTTTCGGGTGGCCAATTTTTTGCTCTAGCATGCTATGCATCAGATCCGGCATCGCCCACATGCCTTTACCGATTTGAGCACGACCACGCAGACCGCAGGCTAAGCCTACCTGCACGTTGTTCTTCTCGTAGGCGGTGATCCACGCAGCGCTCTTCATATCGCCTTTGCGAACCATCGGGCCTGCTTCCATGGCGGTGTGCATTTCGTCACCGGTGCGGTCAAGGAAGCCGGTGTTGATAAACACCACGCGAGAAGCCGCTTCAGCAATACACGCTTTCAAGTTGACAGTCGTGCGGCGCTCTTCATCCATGATGCCCATTTTCAGGGTGTCACGGCTCATGCCCAGGATGTCTTCAACGCGACCAAACAGTTCGTTGGCGAACGCCACTTCTTTTGGTCCGTGCATTTTCGGCTTCACGATATACACTGAGCCAGCGCGGGAGTTACGCGGCTGGTCGGCGTCTTTCTTCAGGTCGTGCAGCGCCAGCAGCGAGGTCACCACTGCGTCCAGAATACCTTCCGGCAGTTCGTTGCCATTTTCGTCCAGAACGGCAGGCGTGGTCATCAGGTGGCCTACGTTGCGCACGAACATTAGCGAACGACCTGGCAGGGTAACGGTGCTGCCATCAGTGGTTTGCCAAGTACGATCGGCGTGCAGTGTCCGCTTGAAGGTTTTGCCGCCTTTGTCGATGTTCTCTTCCAGGTCGCCCTTCATCAGGCCAAGCCAGTTGCTGTAAACACCGACCTTGTCTTCAGAGTCGACAGCAGCAACGGAGTCTTCACAATCCATAATCGCGGTCAGTGCCGCTTCCACCACTACGTCTTTCACGTGAGCGGGGTCGGTTTTACCGATCGGGTGGCTGTCGTCGATCTGGATTTCCAGGTGCAGGCCGTTGTTGGTGAGCAGGATGGCTTCAGGCGCGGATGCATCGCCGTTAAAGCCGATCAGCTTGCCGGAATCTTTTAGGCCGGTTTCACGACCGCCTTCCAGGCTAACGACCAAGTGGCCATCACGAATAGCGTATTTCACCGCATCGCGGTGAGAGCCGGTGGCCAGTGGGGCAGCACGATCAAGCACACCACGGGCATAAGCGATAACTTTTTGGCCACGCTTCGGGTTGAAACTGGTGCCTTTTTCAGCGCCATCTTCTTCAGAAATCGCATCGGTGCCGTATAAGGCATCGTATAAACTACCCCAGCGGGCGTTAGCGGCGTTCAGTGCATAGCGGGCATTACTCACCGGTACCACTAACTGCGGGCCTGCTTGAACAGCCACTTCGCGATCTACATTGGCCGTAGTGGTTTTTACGCTGTTGGGTGCATCCACTAGGTAACCCGCTTCTTTCAAGAAGCTGCGGTAAGCCGGCATATCGCTAACCGGCCCCGGATTTTCACGGTGCCAGACATCCAGTTTTTCTTGGAGCGTGTCGCGCTCTTCAAGCAGTTGGCGATTTTTCGGTGTCAAATCATGGAACAGGGCGTCAACGCCAGCCCAAAAGGTGTTTTCGTCGACACCAGTGCCCGGTAAAGCCTGCTCATTGATAAAACGGTCCAGGTCTGCTGACACCTGTAAACGGTGACGCGTGATACGCTCGCTCATGGGGTTCTCCTGTAAAGGTGCCCGTGGGATATTATCGTGCCACGGTCAGGGTAAATGTATATTTGTGGAAAATACTTCCACAACTGCGCGAGCATGTAAACAGTCTATGCCGTAAAGCAGCAAAATGATCGACCAAATGATGAGAGCGGTAGTGGTCTCCGCTATCATTCAGCCAATGGATAGGTGGCGTTCACGGAGAGACGTTAATGCATAATTTCCAACACCTGGAAGGCTTGTTTAGGCAAGCAGCAGGCGAGTCATCGCTCTCCCAGCTTAAGCCGGGCGACGCGCTAACGGACGCTGTGCATGACTATTTTCGCCACTACGGTTTAGAAACGCTACTAAACGACACCAGCGAAGTGCACGCGGGATTTATTGATACTGGACGCTTTGCTCTGTGGTGCCAAGTATGGAGCCCACCTGTTCCCACGGGCACCGCGTTTGTGATTCATGGTTATTTTGACCATTTAGGACTTTATCGCCATTTACTCGGCTGCCTGCTGGCCAAAGGGTGGCGAGTGGTGTTGTGGGATCTTCCTGGTCACGGGCTTTCCAGCGGCCCACGCGCCGACATTGAAGATTTTGACGACTATCAGCACTGCCTTGCGCATTTACAGACGACATTGCAACGCCAAGGCATGGCCCCTACACCGTGGCTAGGCGTTGGGCAGAGCACGGGGGCAGCCATTCTGGCGACCGACGCACTCACTCGCCGCGAAACGGCAGGCTGGGCCGGTATTGTGCTGCTAGCGCCATTGGTGCGCCCTTGGCGCTGGAGTCAGTCTAGCTGGCTGCACCTGATTGCCAGCCCTTTTCTGAAGGAGCTACCACGTAAGTATCGCCCCAACTCCACGGATGAGCAGTTTACGGCGTTCCTACGCGACCAAGATCCGCTTCAACCGGAACGGTTGAGCGTTGCCTGGATAACTGCCATGCGACGTTGGATGCCGCGTTTGCTCGCGCTGGAACCTAACCCGCTGCCGACGCTTATTTTACAGGGTGAGCAAGACCTTACTGTCGACTGGGAGTGGAACTTAGCGGTATTGGAGGAGAAGTTTCCTAATGCCGAGATCTACCGCCATCCAGAAGCACGGCACCACTTAGTTAACGAGGCCGACCCCATTCGAGAAGTCCTGTTCGAGGCTCTGGATGGTTTCGTAGACAACGTTGTTGAGCGTGGGCAATAACGTAAATATTGCAAGCCTAGGGGACAACTCGAGGCAGGGCGCTAGCGTGCGCCCTGCCTCAGGCCTATTTTAGCTACTGAGTTTCATTACTGAGCGTTCAGAAAGTCTTCCACATCGAGCAGTATCAGCTCATTATCATCAGCGCGTCCTTGCTGGCGGCCAATCGAGAAAGGGTAGTTATTGTCATTGGCGACCACGATGGTGCTCTCATCAACACGATCGACGTTCTCAATGGTCACAAAGGGAAAGTTAAAGATGCCGTTGACCGTGCCACGGGGTGCGATGCCATCTGGATCCTGAATGTTCATCAGATCTATATAGGCAATTTTCTCAAGCACGCCCTGCTCGTCTGTACGGTCGAGGTCGATGAGGTAGATACGTTTGAACTCAGCGGGATTGTCTGCCCACGCTTCTCGCGGGTCGCCCTGGCGACTATCACGCTCGATGATTAAGCCGCGAGTTCCGCCAATGAGGTTGAAATCGCCAATCGCATGATCCGCTGACTCCAAGGGGTAATAACGGGTTGTGTTGCCCCATTCTCCGGTTTCAGTATCGAGCTCGAACATTCTTAACACGGCGGTGCCGTCAATCGTTTCTGGGGCGTTGGCGCTGCTGTCCCAGATCGGTTTCTCTAGCAAGGGATAGAGCGTTGTTTGGTCTTCGGAAAGCGCCATGCCTTCATAACCGCCGGAGCGAAATACCACCACTTCATCTGCGAGAGACGCACCAGGGTTCGGGGTGAGGGCAAAAGCATTGTCAGGTGAGCGCATCAGCGTTCCACTAGGGTTAGTGGCCAGCACTTGCAGCACTTCGCCTTGACTATCGACCTGGAGAATCCAGGGGCCGAACTCATCGCCAATCCAGTAGCTATCGCCCACCGGCTGTATCGATTCAATATCGAAATCAGCGCCGGTTAAAAAGCGACCAGGCGTGGCTTCATTCATAATTGGGAAAGGCACTTTGCGGTTTGGGTCCGATAGATGAACGGTTTCCTCAATGATGACACGCCCGGTGTCCCAGTCAGTCTTTATAATATTAAACATCAGAATGACGTCAGAGGAGTTGGCTTTGGAACCAAAGCCGTTATCGGTTAATACCAAGAAACGGTCATCGCCTAGCGAGCGAATACCTGAAAACCCCTGCAATGGTTGGCTGGGGAAGGGGAGTGCTAAGCCGGTGGCTTGCATGTTGGTATATAGCTGCTCAGCTCGGCCCTCTGGGCCAGTAAAACGGCCCGAGACGTTGTAGTGGTCAGCGGCCCCGGAAGGCGCTGCCACAAAGCTGCTGCCAGGTAGCTGAGCATGGTCGGACAATGTGGCGCTAAAATCCTGCTGGGCGTGCGCGGCACTGGTAAATACAAAGGCGAGAAGAGCAGTTGCTAGTAACGGCTTAGTCATCACGGTTTCACTATTTAGAAAGAGAAAGTAGAGCAGCTTCAGAATTTGCTAATTTTCACCCGTAATAGTGATAGTTAAATGACAACGTGCAGATGTTTTAATGATGATGAACTTGCATATCGAGCCTCGCCGCTAATCAGTCAAAAACGCCTTGCTCTAAAGACACAAATGCTAAATGGTGAGTCTTTCAAAGACATTCTTCTAAAGAGGAAGTGGTATGGCATCAGTAGCAAAAGTTCTCGTATTAGCGGGCAGTGCCCGTGAAGGCTCGTTTAACAAACAGCTCGCAAAGCTTGCCGCCAAGCGTATTGAGGCCTTGGGTGGACAAGCGACCTTTATCGATTTAAAAGACTACCCTTGCCCGCTGTTCGATGAAGACATTGAAGCCCAAGGCATGCCTGATAATGTACTGAAACTGCGCGACATACTGGCAGAACATCAAGCGCTATTGATTGCCTCGCCGGAGTACAACGGGTTTATTACGCCGCTGCTGAAAAATACCTTAGATTGGCTCTCCAGGCCTTACAACGATACGCCAGGACTTGGACTGTTCGCCGGCAAGTGGGCTGCGCTAGTCGCGGCGTCACCAGGTGGGCTGGGCGGTATTCGAGCACTGCCCCTTGGACAGCAGTTGTTGGCCAATCTGAGTTTGACCGTACTGCCGCAGCCACTATCATTGCCGAAGGCAGGCAGTGCGTTTAACGAGTCAGGCGCGCTCAAGGATGAAGCGACGGGTGGAAAGCTCGATGCCTTATGCCAACGGCTTGTCGATGTAATGGCCAATCATCATCGCTAGGCACCTTTCAATAGCCTATCCAACTGCCGGTAGCCGATAGCCTCGATAAAGTGCGGCTGGGTAGGCTTGGGTTCGCCTTGCAGATCGGCCAGGGTAAGCGCGACCCGCAGGACGCGGTGGTAAGCACGGGCAGAGAGCTTGAGCTTTTCCAGCACGCCTGCCAGCCAGGCGCGCTCTTCATCGTTAAGTGCGCAGGCGGCTTCTAAGGCTTTGCCGCTTAGCTGGCTGTTGAGTGCGCCTCGCGCCATCTGGCGCTCTCGGGCGGCCATCACCCGCTCGCGCACGGCGCTGGAAGGTTCGCCTTGAGTTTGTGCAGTAAGCTGCTCGGGCGGCAGGGCGGGTACTTCCACTTGCAGGTCAATGCGGTCTAACAGCGGGCCAGAAAGCCGTGCCTGATAGCGCTGAATCTGACTGGAACTGCACTGGCAGCGCTGACGCGGATCGCCCAAGTGGCCACAGGGGCAGGGGTTCATGGCGGCAACGAGTTGAAACTGCGCTGGATAACGGCGTTCATGGCTGGCGCGTGAGAGGTGAATTTCCCCCGTTTCCAGTGGCTGCCTTAACACTTCTAAGACGTTGCGTGAAAACTCCGGCAGCTCGTCTAAAAACAGCACGCCGTGGTGAGCAAGCGAGATTTCCCCTGGTTTGGGTTTTGAGCCTCCACCTACTAACGCAGCGGCGCTGGCGCTGTGGTGGGGCTGGCGAAAGGGGCGCTGGCCCCAGTCTGCTTCAAGCGGTAGCCCACAGACTGAACGTACAGCGGCCACTTGTAGCGCATCGTCTTCGCAAAGCGGCGGCAAAATGCCTGGTAAGCGGCTGGCGAGCATGGTTTTTCCGGTGCCAGGAGGCCCTGCTAGCAGCAAATTATGGCCACCCGCGGCCGCCACTTCCAGTGCGCGGCGTGCCTGCTGCTGGCCGCGAACGTCGGCTAAGTCGGCAATGGGGGCCGTGGATCTCACCGAGGCAGACAGTTGGTGGGGCGGTATTTTCTCTTGTCCCAGCAAGTGAGCAACGACCTGCCATAGGGTGTCGGCAGGCAAAACCGGTAAGTCGCCCGCCAATGCGGCTTCGTCGGCACAAGCACGGGGAATAATCAGGGCTTTGTTGACGCGCCGAGTGGCGAGAGCAAAGGGCAGTACGCCGGGTACGGCGCGTAGTTTGCCATCCAATGCCAGTTCGCCTGCGCACTCCATGCCTTCTAGCGCATCTACTGGAATCTGGCCAGAGGCGGCCAGAATGCCGAGCGCAATCGGTAAATCAAAGCGGCCGCCCTCTTTGGGTAGGTCGGCAGGGGCAAGGTTGAGGGTAATGCGCTTGGTATTGGGAAAATCAAACCCCGCATTGATGAGCGCGCTGCGCACCCGCTCGCGGCTCTCTTTGACGGCGGTTTCCGGCAGCCCCACCAGCGTTAGCCCCGGCAGGCCGTTGGCTAGATGTACCTCGACATGCACGGCGGGGGCTTCCAGTCCAACCCCTGCGCGCGTGGCCACAATGGCTAGTGTCATGGCGCTCACTCGCTAGTTTTTTGTTCCTAACGTAACCCTACGTCAATTGGAACGTTTAAAAATAGCGTGAGCTGAAAAACTGACCTTAGTTAACAGTTGAGCCGGTGACTTGTGCTGGGCTGTCTGCCGATAGTGCAGCAAACAGTTCCCTTGCAAAACGCTGGGCGGAAGGCAGTGCGCCGAAGCTCCATACCGGCGGCAGGCGAACTATCCTGTCATGCCTGACGCTGGGAAGTTGCTGCCACAGGCCGCTTTTTGCAAGTTGCTCTTCGGCTCCGATGGGCAGTGGGTCGATGATTACCAACGTTGCCTCTGGATAGCGCGCCAGCGCTTCAATTCCTACCAGTGCAAATCCCCAGGAGTTGGTCGGCTGATCCCAGGCATTGGGCAGTTCGAGCTGCTCCAGCACGGCGTTGTATAAGCTGTTTTCCCCAAACACTCGCACGTGGCGGGCATCCATAAACTGTACCATCAGCAGCGGGGCAATTTCTGCCTGAGAGAGGGGACGGGATTTGCGCAGCGTGGTCATCAACGTTTGGGTTTCTTCAATAAGCTGCTCGGCCTGGGGCTGGTGCTCGGTTAGCTCGCCCAGCTTACGGGTCAGGGTTTGCATCTCCTGCCAGGTATCGGTGCCGGGGGAGTAGAGCGAGAATAAAGTGACAGGAGCAATGCGTTCCAGGCGCGGTTTCAAACCGGTGAACATGGGTGAAATAAGCGTCTGTTCTGGAGGCTCTTGGGCCAGCAGTTCTAAATTAGGCTGGGTGCGTAGCCCCATATCGGTGGCACTGTCGGGTATCTGCGGCTCGCTCACCCACTGGTGATAATCGCTTTGTTGAGCAACGCTGCTAACCGGTGCGTCAATGGCCAGTAGCGTTTCAGCGATTGTCCAGTCGACGGTTGCCCACTGCGCTTTGGCGGTGGAAAAAGCCATTAGGCAAACCGCCAATAGCCCGCAGCGCGTGACTAAGAAGAATAGGTTGGTGTGGCGCATGGTGGTGAGAGGCTATCCAGAAAATAAGAACTGTATTTAAACGATAATCTTTATTGTTTGCAAACCTGTGTTCAAGGAAAAATGCCCAGGCACAGCGGCCTGGGCAGGTGGGGCTACAATAACTTAATAACGCTTAGACAAGGGTTTAGATAAGTGCCTGGAACATCACTTAGTACAAGCGTTTAGAAACGGTAGTGAACACTGGCGGTCACACCGCGCTCGGCGCCGAAGTAGCAATACTCCAGCGAGTTACAGGAGGCCCCGTACTCCTTATCCAACAGGTTGTTAACATTGAGGCGTGTTTCCACCCCTGCAACGCCGAGCTGGCTTAGGTCGTAGCCAATGGTGGCATCCACCAGGGTGTAGTCAGGAACGGTTTCAGTATTGGCGCGATCGGCGGCAATATCCGCATAGTGGCGTACCCCGACACCAACATCCACGCCGTTTAGCCAGCCCTTATTGGCCTCGTAATGGCCCCACAGCTGTACTTGGTGGCGTGGAGAGTAAATGGCGTTGTTACCCTGATTGCCGTCGTCACTTTTGGCGTAGGTGATGTCGGTGAAGCTATAGCCTGCCTGAACCGAGAGGGTGTCGGTTAGCTGGGTCTGTGCTTCCAATTCCAGTCCTTGGGATTCAATTTCACCCACTGCGCGATAAGGGTCGGACGGCTGCACCTTGGTCGCGACGTTCTCTTGGCTGATATGGAACAGCGCTGCGCTGAATTGGTTGCTGCTGCCGTTAGGCTGGAACTTTAGGCCGGCCTCCCACTGTTCGCCTTCCATTGGTTGAAGCAGGTCGCCACTCTCATCTACAAAGCTAGTGGGCGTGAAGGCAGTGGAGTAGCTCAGGTAGGGGGCTACGCCATTATCAAACAGGTAGACCACACCAGCGCGGCCGCTGAACTGGGTATCGCTAAGTGAGCTGGTGTCACCACTATCGCGGTTGGTATTGTCGATGTTCACCCAGTCGTAGCGGCCGCCCAGCGTGAAGCGCCAGTTATCGACGGCGATTTGATCCTGTAGATAAACGCCGGTTTGATCAATCTCGTGGCTCTCACGGGTAGGGGCGTAAAATTCAATCGGCCCGCTGCCATAGACAGGATTAAAGGCATTGATGGGATGGAAATACCCAGAAGGCCATGAGACGTCATTTTCCCGCTGTTGATAATCGACCCCGGCGAGCAAGGTATGATCCATAAAGCCGTTGCTGATAGTGGCTTCAAGCTGGTTGTCGATAGTCCAAGCTTCTAAAGATTCATCGCTGCCAGAATAGTAGCGGGTTAGTTCATCAGAGGTAGGCGACGTCCAGCCATAGCCGTAGACTTGATTCAGCACCACATCGGAATTGAGATAACGCAGTAACTGGCGGCCCGTTACGTCGTCGTTAAAGCGATGTTCCAGGGTATAGCCAGCCATACGCTGAGTACGTTCATAGACGTCGTAGTCGGCTTCGCCATCAAAGAAGTTGTTACTAATCTGCTTGCCGCTCCTGGGCACTACCGCTCCTTCATAGGGCACGCCGGAGTGGTAGCCGCCCTCGGGTTCATCCTGTAGATAGGCCTCAACCGTTAGGCTGGTGTCGTCGGTGATATCCCAGGTTAGCCGCGGTGCAATGGCATAGCGCTCCTCTTCGGCCGGGCCAAACTGGGTGTCAGCGGTGCTGGCAATACCGGTCAGGCGAAACGCTACCCGCTGCTCTGCGCCAATCGGCCCAGTGAGGTCAAAGGCGGCACTGCGCTGGTTATTATTGCCTACCCGAAAGCGTAGCTCACCACCTTGTTCAAATTCAGGGCGCTTACTGTTAAGCGCCACCACACCACCCGGAGACGCGCGGCCATAGAGCACCGAGGCAGGCCCGCGTACCACTTCAATGCTATCTAAAAACCACGGATCGATGCGCATCGTGCTATGGGAGTTGGCATCGCCCATCACTTTAAGGCCATCTAAGAAAGTGTTGCTCAAGCTACCGTCAGAAAACCCCCGTAGTACCAGGTAGTCGAAGCGGTTGGAGGCACCCACCTGGTTGCTGTAAACACCAGGCGTATAGTCAGTGGCGCGCTGAACGGTGTCTACCCCACGGTGATCCATCTGTTCGCGGGTAATGGTAGAAACGCTTTGCGGCGTTTCGATAAAAGGGGTGGTGACTTTAGTAGCCGCCTGCTGGGCGGTTACCGTCACAGTGCCTAGCGCTGTACTTGCCAGAGTACTTTCCTGCGTACTTGCCTGAGCGTGAACCGATGGTGCCGCGAGCGCCGCAATAACAGCGGCACTAAGTGGAGAGCGTAACAAACGGCGAGGCATAAAAGACATGGGGGCGTACCTGCAATGAGAAGCAATTAACTAGTGTGTTAATGAGAATTATTGCGTTTAATTGCTTTGAAAAGGTATGCGCTATGCCAAAGAGGTTATGCGCGCTGCCAAAAAATGCAGAGCAGGGGAACTTACGGTAAGCAGTGGTGGGTAGTGCGTTATGGACAGTACGTTATGGACAGTACGTTTGGACAGTACGTTAGCGACACTTGAAGGCCTCATGCGGCGTGACACCAAAGGCCCGCTTATATGCCGTAGCAAAGTTGCTGGCGTGGCGGTAGCCGCAGGCGTGGGCAGTTTGCTGCACGCTATAACCTTTGCGTAAGTACGTCTGAGCTTGGGTCAGGCGACAACGCCGTAGGTAGTCGAATATCGAGCAGCCGTAACAGCGCTGGAATTTGGTGCGTAGGCTGCTAGGGCTCATGGCGGCATTTCGGGCCAACTGCTCCAAGCGGTAATGCTGGTTGGGATAATGTTCGAGCTGCTGGCGCAAGCGCTCTAGGCGTTGGTGATCGTGATGAGAAAGGCCCAGAGGGGGGCTATCTTGTGTGTGTTGGTCGCCGGGCTCCAGGCAAGCGGCAGGCAGGCCATGAGCTAGTAGCTGGAGCGCGAGCCCTTGCCATAATAGGCACAGCCGTTGTTCTGACCAGTTCGACGTCAGCGCGGTTTCTAGGCTATGGCGCAGGAGTGGCGGTACTTGCCAAGTGTGGAGCAGTGGGGCCGCTGGAGGGGCAACGTTGACGGGTGAGGAAGGAAGCGGTTCGAGGCCATCCAGAATCGACACGTTAAGAGTGCGTAAGCGTTGTGGAGCCGGCTGGAAGACCTCAAGCCCGGTCTGCTGGTTGAAATGCGCACTGAAGGCGTCGCCCGCCTGCAATTGAAATGACTGATGGCCGAGCCCCACGTGGATACAACCCTCAAGTATCACACTGAGAAACCACGGAGCGGTACGACAGGAGGTAGAGGCATAGGCGTGCAGGACATCAAGATCGGAGTGCGTTACGCGTAGGGTCGGGGTGATCTCGATATCCATCACCCGCCCGCGAGCTATGCAAGGCGATGGAGAGCGGTCGGGCGCTTCGGGAAAGCGGTAATCGATCCCGAAGCGCTGACCAAGGGCCAGCAGGTCATTGGTGGTGATTGGCGCGAGTGTGTCGAGAGTCGCCATTCCCATTCCCATTCCCATTCCCATTCCCATTACCCCGCTTTTGAGCGGCTGCCTGCGAGTAGCGGGGCGGTGCTTAATAGGCCATCGACCAGTTCAGGGTATAGGTACGCCCACGCCCCTGGTAGTCGTAGAGGTATTCTGGGCCGTAGTAGGGCGAATAGAACATAGCGGCCCGCTGGCCCCAGACGGTGGAGTACTGATCGTCGAGTAGGTTCTGTATGCCCAGACTCACGGTGCCAAAATCGGTTTCCTGGCTGAGCGATAGATCGAGGGTAGTGTTGCCGTCGATCTCACGATCCGCGTCGTCTTTCAGGTCGAAAGTATGGCTGGCTTGCAAGCGCGCTGAACGCACGTAGTCGGTCCAGCCGATAAAGGCCGTGGAAGAGGAGAGCGATGCATAGCGGGCGTCACGCTTCTCCCACTCCCCTTGGTCGTTCTCCTGTTCGGAGCGCACCAAGTGTAGGGTGCCGCCGACCTCCAGGCCGTTGTCGAAGTAGCGAGTTACCGCGCTCTCTAGGCCAAAGTCGCGCTTCTTTTCGTCCACTACGCTGACGCTCAGATCCTGGGCGTTCTCTACCGCTTTGTCCGACCAAGCGTAGTAGAGTGCCGTTTGAGCCATCCAGTTACCCCCCTGGTAGCGCCAGCCTAGCTCCACCTGATCTGTCTCGATGGCAGATAGAGGGTTGTTATCGACACTCACCTCGGGGCTCTTGCCGTAGTATTTGGCCGGGTCTGGCAGCTCGAAGCCCTGGCTAAACTGCAGCCAGTTCTGGTGACCGTTGCCGTAATCGTAGAGGGCGCTGGCATTCAATAGCGTGGCTTCGTAATCGTTCTGACCGCCGGGAATACCCTTGAAATCACCCACTTCGACATCCATATGCTGCTGCCGCAACCCTGCTGAGAGCTTAAGCGCCTCGGTAGCTTGCCAGTCACCTTGAACGAAGCCGGAAAGCCCGTCCACTTGATAGCCTGGATAGCGGGGCTCAACGCCCGAAGCCTGCTGCACCAGCCCTCCGGTAGTATCTGATACATCGGTATCGAACAGCATCTGGGTGGCATCGAATTTTTCGCGATCCAGGTCGAGCCCATAGGTCAATGAGATGTCATCAACCAGGCGCGACTCAAACAGCGCTTTAATACCGCTTAAATCAGTATTTTGTTGCGATGCACGAAACTGCAGGCCATCTGAGATAGGGTAAGGAAAGGCCTGGAAGCTGGATTCCTCTTCTCGGTGGAAGGCCTGTAGATAGAAGTTTTGCCCCCACAGGTTAGCGTGGTGATAGTTGACGTTGACCAGCTTGCGGTCGGTTTCCGGATCGCGCTGTGAACGGTAGCCGTCGCGAATCTCGGCATCGTTCAAGTTGGGCGAGGCTGCGTCGAGGTTGGGAAAGTAAACCCCCCGGTTACCTTCGTAGCCGGAACGATACAGCTGGGCGCCCAGTTCCAGGCTCTGTTCGTCGGTCAAACGGAACGAGAGGTTGCCCAATACATCAATGCTGCGATTGTCCTGAAGGTCGGTCTGGGCAATGTCGGGAAAGATCTCTTGGCCGCCGCCGTCGTAGTGACGGCCGTTGTCCACAATGGAGGTGCCCAGGTAGCCCTGAACCCGCTCATTGCCGCCACTGATTGATTGCGACAGACGTCGATCCATATCATCGCTGTTGTTGAAGCCTGTAGTGATGCCAGCTTCGGTGCGCCAGTTCAGGCCTTCTTCGCCTTTGCGCGTAATGATATTGATCAAGCCTCCCGTAGCACCGCCGCCATACAGGCTGCTGGCGCCGGAAAGCACTTCTACACGCTCAATATTGAAGGGATCGATGGCATCGAACTGACGGGAAAGCCCACGCGAACTGTTCAGGGATACGCCATCGATAAGCACCTGTACGCCCCGGCCACGCATGTTTTGCCCATAATTGGTGCGCCCTTGCGGTGCCAGATCCAGCCCTGGCACAAGCTGACCCAATGCCGTCTTTAGGTCTGCACCATTGCGGGTCTGCTGTTGCAGCATCTCTTTGTCAATCACCCATACCGCGCCAGGTATCTGACTGATCTGAGTCGGAGTGCGGGAGCCGACCACCACTAGGGTATCTTCAGCGTTTGCGTTTAGCGTGGATCCAGACGTTGTGTTTTGGGCGAAAACAGCGCCGGAAAAGCCTAGTAATAGACCCGTGCCAATGAGTGTAGCCGTTGAAGAAGACCAGTCAGACATGGTGAACAATCCGCGAGCAGTTAGGGAATAAGAGGCGGAGAGTATCACCACAACAGTCAAAGTCAATGATATTGATTCGTGTTTATTGATTCATGTTTGTTGATTGGGCAGGACGCTCATTACGTCATCAACATCAACCTATTAAGCCACCCTGTAGTCGGCAATAGGCGTCGTCAACCTATTGCCGTCCGTTGTGGATTTAGGCGGGCTTGCTATCCTCTGGACCATCGCTGCTCGGTTCAGGCGTGGGGGCGGGTGGTGCTTCTGCTTCGATGGGGGAAGAGGGCGTTGAGGTAGAGGCTTCCACGGCGGCCTCAAGGCTGGCCACTTGGCGCTCTAAGGCTTCAACGCGTGAGCGGGTGCGCTGCAATACATCCATCAAAATATCAAAGTCTTCCCGTGACACCAGCTCCAGCCTGTCAAAGGCACCGCGTACTACTTGCTGTACGCCTTTTTGAATATCTTCAGGGGCTTGGGACGCGTTCTGTAAACGATCCCCAATTTGCTGGGCTAAACGGCTAATGCGATCTTGAGGCGCCATCGCTCTCTCCTTAAATGACCACGCATAAATGTTCACTGCTTATTAATAAGGATACGCAACCCGCTGCCGATACGCATGCATCGTTTGCAAATTAGCCTCTGGTCTCTCTTTCTCGGCGGCGTGCATCGAAATAGAGCGCCGCGTTTTTATTAATGTTCTTTTATGGTGCAAGCGGGTGGTGGCGGCGACTGCTAAGTCTTCCTTGCCACCGAACAGCCTTCGTTTTTATAAAACAAACTGCTGACTTATAAGAAAAAAAAATTGGGTGGCACGGTATGCGCATTAACTAGATAAGCAGTTAAGTCGGGCGGCATTGCCGCTACCTAATCCAGCAGGGGAGATCCGGGATGAAACTCATCACCGCTATCATCAAGCCATTCAAACTAGACGACGTTCGTGAAGCGCTCGCTGACAATGGCGTTCAGGGCATCACGGTGACTGAAGTTAAAGGATTCGGTCGTCAAAAGGGGCATACCGAGCTGTATCGTGGTGCGGAGTACGTTGTCGACTTTCTACCCAAAGTAAAAGTTGAAGTGGCCGTAGACGACACCCGGCTAGAGAGCGTATTGGACGCGATCTGTAGTGCGGCTAACAGCGGCAAGATCGGTGACGGCAAGGTGTTTGTGACACCGCTTGAAGACGTTATTCGGATTCGGACAGGCGAACGCGGTGCAGACGCCGTTTGAAGCTGTTTTTTCGGATCATTTCTATAGTTCAACGGGGAACTTAAAATGAATGAGTTGACTGATCTGAGCTACGCGCTCGACACGTTTTACTTCCTAATTTGCGGCGTGCTCGTCATGTGGATGGCTGCTGGCTTCTCAATGCTTGAGGCTGGTCTGGTGCGTTCGAAAAATACCGCCGAGATTCTGACCAAAAATATCGCGCTATTTGCGATTGCTTGCACCATGTACTTGCTGGTGGGTTACTACATTATGTATTCCAGCAGCGCGGGGGGCTTCCTACCCAATCTTGGTTTCTTAATTGGCGCTGAAAACAGCATGGATGCAGTAACCGCAGGCGGTGAGGATGCACCTTACTACTCTATGCGCTCTGACTTTTTCTTCCAGGTCGTGTTTGTGGCCACCGCCATGTCGATTGTGTCTGGTGCGGTTGCCGAGCGCATGAAACTGTGGGCGTTCCTGGCCTTCGCGGTGGTGATGACAGCCTTTATTTATCCGGTGTCTGGCTACTGGACATGGGGCGGCGGCTGGTTGTCTGAAGTCGGCTATTCCGATTACGCGGGTTCCGGCATTGTTCACTTAGCCGGTGCCGCGGCTGCCTTAGCGGGTGTCTTGGTGCTTGGCCCACGTAAAGGTAAGTACGGTAAAGATGGCTCTATCCACGCGATTCCCGGCGCCAACATGCCGCTGGCCACCCTGGGTACTTTCATTCTCTGGATGGGGTGGTTCGGCTTCAATGGCGGTTCTGAGCTGAAAATGTCTGACATCAGCTCTGCCAACAACGTTGCTCAGGTGTTTGTGAACACTAATGCGGCCGCTGCCGGCGGCGTGCTTGCCGCACTGATTCTTGCCAAACTGTGGTTCCGTAAAGCGGACCTTACCATGGCGCTTAACGGTGCACTGGCTGGCCTTGTCGCAATTACTGCGGACCCTCTGTCGCCCTCTGCGCTAGGCGCTGCGGTGATTGGGGCGGTAGGTGGCTTGATCGTTGTCGTTGCAATCGTCACGCTGGACAAGCTGAAGCTTGATGATCCCGTCGGCGCTATCTCGGTACACGGTGTGGTGGGTATCTGGGGCGTGCTGGCGGTTCCGCTGACTAATGGCGACGCTTCTTTCGGCGCACAGCTGATCGGTATCGTTGGTATCTTTGGCTGGGTATTCGTTGCCAGCCTGGTGGTGTGGTTGGTGCTGAAAGCGATCATGGGTATCCGCGTTAGCGAAGAAGAAGAGTATGAAGGTGTCGATATTGCTGAGTGCGGTCTTGAAGCCTATCCCGAATTTAGCGTTAAGAAATAAGCTTACGCTAATTAAATGAGCTGGCGTGCTCTTTTGGCCTCCCCTAGCGGGAGGCCTTTTTGCCTTCGAGCATTGTTACAATCCATTGGCGCTGATTTTTTATTCTCTGCCTGTAGCGGTGTATGCTTAATGCTAACGGGCTTGGCTATCAGCAGTGTCCCGCCAACCTTTAATAAAAGGCCACCAAGCTAGAGGATGTCGCAATGAAATTGATCTCAGCCATTATCAAGCCGTTTAAGCTTGATGACGTACGCGAATCGCTCTCTGATATCGGCGTGCAGGGCATTACGGTAACGGAAGTGAAGGGCTTTGGCCGTCAGAAAGGTCACACAGAGCTGTATCGTGGTGCCGAGTACGTGGTGGATTTTCTGCCTAAAGTGAAGCTAGAAGTTGCGGTGGATGACGATATGGCGGAGCAGGTTATTGATGCCATTACGCAGGTTGCCAATACCGGCAAAATCGGCGATGGCAAAATCTTTGTCATGCCGCTGGAGCAGGTGATTCGTATTCGTACCGGCGAAACCGGCAAAGACGCGGTTTAATCGCGACGGGTGTTCGCAGCTTAAGGTTACCAAAAGCCCCGCTAAACTATCGGTTTAGCGGGGCTTTTTACCATAGCTTAGCAAGTGATTTTCCTGCCTTCGACTTGCTACTCTTTACCGTTGACGCCTTACTTCTCAACAAAGGCGCGTTCAATCACGTAATCACCCGGCTCGCCCATCCGCGGGGAAATATTCAGGCCCAGTTCGTCTAACAGTGCGCTTGTGTCGTCGAGCATGGCGGGGCTGCCGCAAATCATCGCGCGGTCTTGGCGCGGATCAATCGGCGGAAGACCGGTGTCTTCAAACAGCTTGCCGCTGCGAATGTGATCGGTCAGGCGTCCCATGGTGTGGAATTCTTCACGGGTAACCGTGGGGTAGTACACCAGCTTTTCGGCAATCTCTTCGCCTAAATATTCGTGAGCAGGCAGCTCTTTGGTAATAAAGTCGGCATAGGCAAGTTCAGATACTTCGCGCACGCCATGCACCAGTACCACTTTTTCAAAGCGCTCGTACACTTCTGGGTCTTGGATCAGACTCATAAACGGTGCAAGGCCTGTTCCGGTGGAAAGCATGTAAAGGTTGCGGCCAGGCAGCAGGTCATCGCATACCAGCGTGCCCGTAGGCTTGCGGCTGACCATAATTTGGTCGCCAACTTGAAGATGCTGCAAGCGCGAAGTGAGTGGGCCATCGGGTACTTTGATGCTGAAAAATTCCAGGTGGTCTTCGTAGTTGGGGCTGGCAATGGAGTAAGCGCGCATCAACGGTTTGCCGTTCACTTCCAGGCCAATCATCACAAACTGACCGTTTTTGAAACGTAGGCTACGCTCGCGAGTGGTGCGGAAGCTGAACAGGGTGTCGTTCCAGTGGTGAACGCTGAGGACTTCTTCCAGGGCAAACTTGCTCATGCTAACTCCTCCAATGGGCAGAGTGGCCTAAGCCTTGTCTGCCATATTCTAAAAAAGCATAAAAAATAGCTAAATATGTTGCTACCAATTCTAAATAAACCGCAATATATCTGTTAAGCAAATTATACTGATAACACTTATCTAAAAAATAGATATGCTGTCAAAACAACAGAGGTTGCCTCTATGCATTACACCCTGCGCCAGTTGGAGGTTTTTGTAGCCGTCGCCCAGCACGAAAGTGTTTCTCAGGCGGCGCGTGCCCTCGCTATGTCCCAATCTGCTACCAGTACGTCGCTAGCGGAGCTTGAGCGTCAATTTGACTGCCAGCTTCTCGACCGCATGGGAAAACGACTGAAGCTTAATGCGCTGGGCTTCCAACTGTTGCCAAAAGCAGTGGCGCTGCTGGACAGGGCTGAAGAGGTAGAGGAGCTGTTGCGTGGCCAGCAGGGCGTAGGTGCGTTGGATGTGGGCGCAACGCTCACCATTGGCAACTATCTAGCCACTCTGTTAATCAGCGATTTTATGCAGCGCTATCCCGGCAGTCGGGTGCGGTTGGCAGTGCGTAACACGCGCCACATTATTGAGAGCGTGCGCCAGCACTCGCTTGATTTAGGGCTGATTGAAGGGCAGTGCGACGACGATATGATTATTAGCCAGCCATGGGTCGAGGATGAGCTGTGCGTCTTCTGCTCGCCGCGCCACCCGTTGGCAGGCCGTGAGCATCTGGAACTGGACCAGCTGCTGCGAGAAGACTGGATTATGCGCGAGGAGGGCTCTGGCACCCGCATGACTCTTGAGCACGCTGCCAGGCATCGGCGTAGTCGGTTTAATACCCTGTTGGAGCTTGAACATACCGAAGGTATTAAGCGGGCAGTAGAATCAGGCCTAGGGATTGGTTGTGTGTCCAGGCTAGCACTACGCGATGCTTTCCGGCGTGGCAGCTTAGTGCCTCTGCCCACACCGGAATTAGACTTAAAACGTCAGTTCACTTTCATCTGGCACCGCCACAAGTACCTTACCACGGGGATACGAGAGTTCTTGCGACTTTGCCGAGAGATGACCGCAGGTGCCAAGCGCAGCGACGATATTCCACTGCCGCCGATTCCTTAGTCACTCAATACGATAGTCACTCAATACGATGGCAAAGCGCTGGTTGAGCTGATGGTTAGAGGAGCCGAGGGGTGTTGAGACAGCTTAAAGCTGCTGATGGTGCCCTTAAGGTGATCAGCTTGCTCTTTCAGTTGTTCAGCGGCAGTGGTGGACTCTTCCACCATGGCAGCGTTCTCCTGGGTCATACGGTCAAGCTCAGACACGGCGATATTGATCTGTTTGATGCCATCGCTCTGCTCACTCGTGGCGGAGTTGATTTCCTCTAACACATCGGTGACGCGAGTGATATGAGCAACGATATCCTGCATGGTTGCGCCCGCGTTTTGCACTAATACAGTGCCGTTATTCACTCTGCTTTGTGAGTCTTCAATGAGCTTTTGAATATCGTTGGCGGCTTCACTACTGCGTCCTGCTAATTTGCGTACTTCATCAGCAACGACCGCAAAACCACGGCCATGCTCCCCTGCCCGGGCGGCTTCTACGGAGGCGTTAAGGGCCAGTAAGTTGGTTTGGAAGGCAATACTGTTCATTAGCGTGACGATTTCGCCAATTTTATGGGAGGCCTGGGAAATATCTTCCATCGTGGTAACCACATTGGCGACCACTTGCCCGCCTTCCTTAGCTACGTTCGTGGCCGTTTGAGATAGCTTATTGGCTTCTTGGGCCGATGCGGCGGTGTGTTCCACGGTGCTGGTGATCTGTTCTATTGAAGCCGAGGTCTGCTGCAGGCTAGAAGCCGCATTATCGGTACGGCGGGATAGATCCTGGCCGCCCAAGGCAATTTCATTCGCGGCATGGTGCACCGAGTCACTGCTGGTGCGTACATCGACCAAGACCGCTTCCATTTTGCCCACAAAGCGGTTGAAAGCACCGCAGATCTGAGCCACTTCATCACTGCCCTGTTCGGGAAGTCGGCGGGTTAAATCGCCTTCGCCGCTGGCAATGTCATCCAGAGCATCACGCGCCCGTTCTAGGCCAGCGAAGGCACGCTTGAGCCACAAGCTCAACAGCAGAGCCGTGACAGCAATGATGACGATTAGCGTCAACAATGAAGACTTGAGAATGGCACGTAACCCGGCCGTGGCTTCATACTCGTCGAGTGCCACGCCGAGTTCCCAGTCGGTTCCTGCGATGGGAGTCACCGAGAGTCGCTTATCCAGGCCATCGACGTTGATAGGCTCCCACGTGTCTGGCGCAGCACTTAGTTGTTCGATGGATGCAGGGGATAGGGTATCGCTAATTCGACTCAGCGGTTTGAGCGTCAGCGCCGCGTCGGGGTGAGCAATGACTGTTTCGCCGCCGCTACTAAGAAAGGCAAAACTCGAGGGCGTTGGCCGAATAGCGTTGACCTGACTGACTAGGCTGTCGATGACGACATCGCCGCCGATTACCCCATACAAACGGCCATTACGCTTGACTGGCGTAGCAAAGCTAACCACAAGCTGATTGCTATTAGCGTCCACGTAAGGCAGCGAGACGATCGTACGATCCTGCTTTGTTGCTGCTTGGTACCATTCGCGCTGGCGTGGATCAAAATCACTGCCTGGTACCCAGCCATCAGACGAAAGGTGGCGTCCATCGGATTGGCCGAAAAATGCCGTTAGGAAACCGCCTGACTCTGCTAACTGGACAAGTGGCGCAAGCGGATCATTATCGATCACGGGTGTGCGAGCTGCTTCTAGTATGGCGACTCGGGCATCAACCCACTCCTCAATGGCCAGGGCGTTACCCTGTGCAATAGAGGCCAGCTGCTGAGTTACCTGCTGGTCATTATGTGTTTGCAGGGTTAGGTAGCTGATTGAGGCATTAATAGTCAGTGCTAGCGTAATTACCATTAACGTGATGATAAGAATACGCAAGCGTAGGGACGACAGCATGAATATAGTCTCGCTAGTTAGGAAAGCTAAGGCCTAAAACAGGCCACTTTTTAGGTACTATCTTTTAGGTACTATCTGCAGCCCTACTATCGGCACCAATGCCTACGACTTTAGGCGTATTCTTAAGATTGTGTTGTTATAGGCCCGCATCGGGGAAGACATGCTCTGGAGTAAACTGAGCTAAGGCAGGATGGATAACGAGGTGAGCCTCGCAATGAGACCGGGCAGGATAATGACCGCCGAAGTTCAGCAGAGCGATAAACCTGTGCTACTGCCGATCTCCTGGCGGTCTGGTTGAGTCGCCGTTTAGTACTGTGCCAGCGTTGGCGCAGGCAGTGTGTGCTGGCTCTGTGTATGGCGGCTGTCATGTGCTTCAAGGGTGAAGCCACCCACTAGTGCATCGAGCCGATTCGCCTGATCTTTTAGCTGTTCGGCGGCGGTGGTGGACTCCTCCACTAGGGCTGCGTTTTGCTGAGTCATCTGGTCTAGATCGGTGACTGCAATACTTACCTGACTAATACCATCGTTTTGCTCGCGCGCGGCCGTGCTGATATCGCCGAGCATTTGAGTAACGCGCGTCACGCTTTGAGCCAGTTCATGCATAGCCGCTTCGGCATCACGTACCATTTGGGTACCGCTTTCCACCTTGCCTGCCGAGGCATCGATGCGTTGGCGAATATCTTTGGCGGCGTCGCTGCTGCGCGAGGCGAGTTTGCGTACCTCATCAGCCACGACGGCAAAACCACGACCATGCTCCCCTGCACGGGCAGCCTCTACGGATGCGTTTAGCGCCAACAGGTTAGTTTGGAAAGCGATGCCATCAATGACACTGACAATGCTCTGAATTTCATCAGAGTTGGTGCGAATATCCGTCATCGTAGCGACCACCTGCTCAAACGCACTGTCAGTACGAGATGCTAGCTCCGAGGCGGTTTGGGAAAGCCCACTGGCTTCCTGTGAGGCATGGGTGGTGTGGCCAACGGTACTGCTGATCTCTTCCATGGCTGAAGAGGTCTGCTGCAGGCTGGCGGCGGCCTGCTCGGTGCGCCGAGATAGGTCTTGCCCTCCTTGGGTAATCTCATTGGCCGCATGATTTACGGCTTCGCTGCTGCGCCGTACATCCAGCAAGATGGTTTGGATTTTCTCCGCGAAGGCATTGAACTGTTCTGCTACCGCTGCGCTCTCGTCGCGGCCATGAACTGGCAAGCGTTGGGTAAGGTCGCCATGTCCGGTTGCGATCTCTTCCATCCGGTTGGCCAGGCGTTTAAGAGGGCGTGCGATTCGTCCACCAATCCACCACAGTGCGCCGACACCGATAGCTGCCAGTAATAAGCCCACCAGCGTCATGCCCAGCGTGTTTTGCTGACGCTGCTCGCTGAGCACGTCTTGCAAGGCATTCAGTTCGGCCAGTACCACTGACTCGGGAAGCTGCAGTACCAGCACCCAGGGCTGATCGGTATTGCCAAGGGCAATAGGCTGATAACGCTGGAACATACCGTCGGCCATGCTGCTGTGTAGGCTGCCCTGCGTTGTGGCCTGCTCAATACCTGCCAATAGCGTGTCACTTAGCGAATCGCTAGCGGGTAAGCCCAAGGCTTCTTTGCCAGCGGTATCCGCTACCAAGCCGCCACGCCCTGCCACCAGTGTCATCCGGCCAGCGCCATTATAAAGCGCCTGGTTGGCGTCGTTTAACAGGGTTTGGATAAAGTTAAGCGCCAAATCAATCCCTGCCACACCACGAAATTCGCCATCTACCAAGATCGGCGCGTTGAACGAGGTGACTAGCTGGGTTTCACCGCCGAAGTCGTAAGCTGCGGGGTCGATAATACAAGGAGCTAAGGTTTCCTTCGGACACAGGTAGTACTCACCTTCGCGCACGCCGCTTGCCAGGAGTGCTTGGCTCTCGATGTCCTCACCTAGCGGTAGTATCGCCAGCTCACCATCATCAGTGCGGTACCACCAAGGCATAAAGCGGCCGCTGCTGTCATGGCCGTAACGCTCTTCACCCGCGTAGCGAGCGTCATCTCCAAAAGCGTTGGGCTCCCAGCCAATATAGGCATCCAATAGGTCAGGGTTGTCGGCGACGGTTTGGCGTACAAGGTTTGATAGCTGCCGGCGGCTTAAGTAGAGCGCGCGTTGGCCCTCTGCATCTTCCATGCCCATCAACGCATTGGTTGTGGCTAGCTGGCTGGCCAGCGTCATCGCTTTGTCCAGCTCGCGCTGAATGCGCTGGCCTTCCGCTTCGGCAATGGCATTTAGGCGGGCATCCAACGCGCCTTCCATAAGCTCACTGGTGTGGTCATCCACGGTTTGTTGGGTGTGAGAGGCGGCGACCAGGTTATACACCACTAGGGCGGCCACAATGGCTAACAGGCAAGGGCCTGCTAGTGCCACGACAAAAGAGCGTAACGAGCGAAAATGCATAGTGTAATCCCTAGGCGATATGGAGACGTTGGCTGTTAGGTGCTTGGTAGGGCACTTGCAAAGCAGGCGAAGCAGTGTGGGACAGTTTAAAACTGCTGATAGTCCCCGCGAGATGCTCCGCTTGTTCTTTCAGCTGTTCGGCGGCGGTGGTGGATTCTTCAACCATGGCAGCGTTTTCTTGGGTCATACGGTCAAGCTCGGCAACGGCAATATTGACTTGATTAATGCCGTCGCTCTGCTCGCTGGTGGCTGCGTTAATCTCCTCCAGCACATCGGTAACACGGGTGATATGGGCAACAATATCCTGCATCGTCGCCCCCGCATTTTGTACCAGAGAGGTGCCATTGTTGACTTTGCTTTGTGAGTCTTCGATAAGCTTTTGAATATCGTTGGCAGCTTCGCTGCTGCGGCCCGCCAGTTTGCGGACCTCGTCGGCCACTACCGCAAAGCCGCGGCCATGCTCGCCTGCGCGGGCCGCTTCCACGGAGGCGTTGAGTGCCAGCAGATTGGTCTGGAAGGCAATGCTGTTCATCAGCGTGACAATCTCACCAATTTTATTAGAGGCTTGAGAAATGTCTTCCATTGTTGTGACGACATTGGCCACCACTTGGCCGCCTTCCTTCGCAACGTCTGATGCTACATGGGAGAGCTGGTTGGCTTGTTGGGCGGATGCGGCAGTGTGTTGAACGGTGCTGGTGATTTCCTCGATTGACGCAGATGTTTGCTGCAGGCTTGCGGCCGCGTTATCGGTACGGCGTGATAAATCCTGACCACCCATGGCAATTTCGTTGGCCGCGTGATGAACCGCTTCACTGCTCGTGCGGACATCAACCAATACGGCTTCCATTTTGCCGACAAAACGGTTGAACGCGCTGGCAATTTGGGTCACTTCATCGTTGCCTTCTTCTGGCAAACGTAGGGTTAAGTCGCCATCTCCCGAGGCAATGTTATCCATCGCGTTGCGCACGCCAAGTAGTCTACGCAGCATCAATGAAAGCAGGATTCCAAATATAACGGCGGTGATGGCCGCGACAATCAGCAAAGTGATAATCGAGGTAGTCGCAATGGCACGCAGGCCTGCGGTGGCTTCGTGCTCATCAAGCGCTACGACTAACTGCCAACCACTGCTGCCGCCCACTGTGCTGCCCATCAGCAGCTTGCCACTGTTTTGCAGTTCAAGCGCTTGAGGCTCTTCAGCCTGGATAATCTTAGCTAAGCTGTCGTTGGTTAGATCGCGGCTCAACACTGAGGACGGCTCAAGCGTTAACGCGGCGTCGGGATGTGCGACGAGCGTGCCATCTTGTGTTGCCAAGAAACCAAAGCTTGAAGGTGTCGGGGCGATACTGTCCACGATATCAATGACATCCTCAATGGTGATGTCTGCGCCAATGACCGCAGCAAGCTGCCCGTTACGGTAGAAGGGGCGTGCAAAGGTAACGATTAATCCCCCTGTTTGGGCATCGACATAAGGCGTTGTGATAATGGTGTCTTTGGCGTTGGCAGCGTCTTGATACCAGGGGCGTTGGCGAGGGTCATAATCACTAGGTGGCTGCCAGTTATCAGAAAAAATAGCATCGGACGTAGAGGGATAAGCTAGATAGGCAGTCATGAAGCTCCCAGAATCCGCCAACTGACGCAATGCGGCAAGCGGGTCGCTGCTGCTAACCGCATCGTCCATGCTGGCCAGCATGGTATAGCGAGCGTTAAACCACTCATTAATCGCCTGGGTGTTACCGTTAACGACGGCACTGAGATTGCGACTTACTTGTTGATTATTATGATGCTTGACGGTGGTGTAGCTGGCTATGCCATTAATGATGAGGGCTACAATAATGGCCGTGAGGGCGGCTAGTAAGATGCGGGCTCGTAGGGAGGAAAACATGGTCGCTCTCTAAATCGTCAGGGGTCTGACGACTATCGGCAAGAACGACCACTTCTTTAGTAGAAAAGCGTGCTTAATAGCGCAGTATGAGTGACGTAGAGAGCATTAGCGTAGGTCGCTAACGGCGTTTTGAATATCGGCCAGGGAGGCTTTACTCAAATCTTTTGAAAGCGTGTGAATAACCAACTTGTGGGTGGTGTTATCAAGCTTCTCTCGCAGTAACCCAAGAAATTTCGGCGGCGCGACCATAATAAGCTTTTCCATGCTGTTATCGACGCGTGCGTCATATAAGCGCTTGGCAACTTCTTTGGCAAACAGCTCATTTTCATGCTGCGAGGCGGCACCCTCCTCTCCTGACGAGCGCGATGAGGTTGACGTAGATTCATGAACATCGGCACCGCGGCGGTCGGTGATTAAATCACCTTCGTGCAGCCTGCCTGCTGCGTGTACAAGGCTCTCATGCTCAGTGAGATTCAACGCATCACGGGTGAAAATACGTGCGCGGGCGGCGTCAGCTACCACGATATAGGTGGTCATCGTCGTACGTCCTCCTTGTCGTTAGTTACTCTCTAACCATGGCAAGCATTTGCCGTTTGGTCAAACACTTGCGTAGCGTTAGAGCATCTCTGGGAGCGTTAAAGTACGGTGTTAAATTTAAAGCACTGTGTGGTGTTTAAAGTACCCTGCTGCGTAACAGACTCGTAATGGCTTCGCCAATCAGTACTAAGATGATAATCGCGATCAAAATAGTAGCGACTGTCGGCCAAGCAAAGGTGTCGATAGCGCCTTGCAGAATCACGCCTATGCCACCTGCGCCAACGAGCCCCAGCACCGTGGATTCCCGGATGTTGATATCCCAGCGCAGAATCACAATGGCAAAAAAGGCTGGCATCACCTGGGGCACAATGGCGTAGGCGACCACTTTTGCTTTTGAAGCGCCGGTGGCTTCCATCGCCTCTACCGGCCGGCGGTCAATTTCTTCAATGGCTTCACCCATTAATTTGCCAATAAAACCGACTGAGCGAAACACAATCGCCAGAATCCCTGCTAATACGCCGGGGCCAAAAATAGCCACGAATAACAGCGCCCATATAATCGTATTAACCGAGCGGCTGGAGACCAGAATAAAGCGCCCCAGCCATAGGCAGGCACGATTGGGGGTGGTGTTCTGGGCGGCGATATAGGCGACCGGCAAGGCGAGAAAAATAGTCAGAAATGTGGCTAATGTCGCGATATGCACGGTTTCCAGTAGCGCGTTCAGAATGTTGCTTAACCCGGCAGTGCTGGGTGGCCACATGCGCCCAGCCAAATTAGACATTTGATTGGGCGCATCCCAAACCCAGGGCCAGAAAATATCAATATCGCGAACCGCCCAGAACACCAGCATCAGTGTGCCTAGCAGTACAGCGTAGCGGATTAAGCGTTCTTTACGGTCGTAGCGATGCCAAACACGGTCGGCAAGTTGCTGAGCGTGATCTACCATATTTTTTTCCTCACCCAGCCGCTGATGCCTTCACTCAGTAAAATAACCGCAATAATGACCAGTAGAATCGCAAAGGCGAAGTCGTAATCATAGCGGCCAAAGGCATTCATTAATGTGCCACCAATACCGCCTGCACCGACGATGCCGACTACCGCAGAGGCGCGTAGGTTGCTATCAAGCTGGTACATCGATAGGCCGACCTGGCGGGGCAATATTTGTGGAAAGACGGCGTAATAAAGCGTGGCAATGTAGCCTGCTCCTGCCGCGCGCATGGCTTCTACCTGCCCCCAGTCAATCTCTTCGATCTCTTCTGCTAGCAGCTTTCCAACAAACCCGATGGAGTAGAGCGTCAGCGTTAAAATACCTGCCAGCGGCCCAAAGCCAACGGCCGCCACGAATAAAATAGCCACGATAACGGGGTGAAAGCTGCGCGAGATAATAATGACCGCGCGGCCAATCACGTAAATGGGCATCGGGGCAATGTTACGAGCGGCCATCACCGCAAAAGGAATCGATAAAAAAACGCCTAGCAATGTGGCGAGAATGGCAATTTGGAAGCTCTCTTTAAAGCCTGTCAGGAGTAGCTCGTAACGTTCCAGACTGGGTGGAAAGCCGCCGCTAAAGATACGCGCTGCCCGTGGTAAGCCTTCTGAAATGCGCGCCCAGTTAAACGGCAAAGAGCCGAAAGCCCACACCAGATAAATCGCAGCGACAATGAAAATGCCGTAGCGGATGATGGGGTTGGCAATGAATGGCGGTTTTTTCCAGGTGCGTGGGGGAGACGGGGCGTCAGACGGCGTCATGTCGTGGCTCCTCAGCATGGTCACCGGGCTGCTCAGTAATAGCGTCATCAGGCGCTTCAATACCACCATAAATGGCATCAAGAGCGTCTTTGTTGAAGTCTGCAGGCACTCCATCAAAAATCATTTTGCCGTGGCGTAAGCCGACAATGCGCTCAGTGTAGGTTTTTGCCTGCGCAACGTTATGAATATTGATCAACACCGGTAGCGAAAGCTCACTGGCAAGGCTCTGCAGCAGTATCATTATTTGCTCGGACGTGCGCGGGTCGAGTGATGCCGTTGGTTCGTCGGCCAGCAACAGGTCGGGCTCTTGCATCAATGCCCGCACCACCCCGACACGCTGGCGCTCACCGCCAGAAAGCTCATCGGCACGTTTATTGGCGTAATGAGCAATCCCAACGCGCTCCATAAGGGTAAATGCGCGCTCAATATCGGCTTGAGGGTAGCGACGCGAGATTGCTTGATAGAGATTAACGTAGCCAAGCCGCCCGGCCAGTACGTTCTCCATAACGGTGAGGCGATCAAGTAAGTTAAACCCCTGGAAAACCATGCCAATTTTGCGCCGGGCACGGCGTAACTCAGCGCCTTTCACATTCACCAGTTCGGTGCCGTTGAGTTTGATAGAGCCCGATGTAGGTTCTACTAAGCGATTGATGCAGCGAAGCATGGTGCTTTTACCGGCACCGGATGCGCCGACAATCGAAACAACGCTGTTGCCCTCTACTTTAAGGTCGAGTCCTTTCAGCACTGCCTCGTTGTGGCCATAACGCTTGACCAGATTGGTAATTTCCAGCATGTAATTGTTTCCATCGAAAGGCGAATAATCGCGCCGCCGGAGGCGGCGCAATCGCTATTACTCTAGGTTTTCTCGTGTATAGCTCACGTCATTAGCTGCCTGGATGGTACGAATCACTTGCCAGTTATCTTTGTAATTAATCGGAATAAACTTTTCGACGCCTTCAAACTCTTCGCCAAGCTCGGTGCCGACGAAATCGAAGGTAAAGAAGGCTTCCTCGATTTTTTCTACAAGATCCGGGTGTAGGTTATGGGCGTAGTTATAGGAGGTCGTGGGGAATCGATCAGATTCGTAGATCAGACGTACATCTTCCTCATCGTAAAGGCCGCGTGCTGCCATACGTTCGACCACTTCAGAAGCCACCGGCGCGGCATCGTAGTCTCGTGCGACGACGCCCAGCATCGATTGGTCATGGCTGCCCGAGTAAACGATTTCGTAATCCTCTTCGGGGGTGATGCCAAGCTCTGGCAGTAAGGCACGCGGCGCTAGATTGCCGGAGTTGGATGTAGGCGAGGTGTGGGCAACACGCTTGCCCTTGAGGTCTTCCAGGCTTTCAATGTCTGAATCTGCGTGGGTAAAGAGCTGCAGGGTGTAGCCGAACTGACCATCATCAGACCCCATCAGTGCGAAGGGCACCGCGCCTGCCAAGTTAACGGCAAAAGGCGTCGGGCCGGTCGAGAAGCCCGCAATGTGTAAGCGCCCGCTGCGCATGGCTTCGACTTGTGCGGCGTTAGATTGAACAGCAAAGAAACGCACATCGCGTTCGGTGACCTCGGATAGATGATCAATAAAGGGCTGCCAGATATCCGAATAAATGGCCGGGTCTTCTACCGGGGTATAAGCAAAAATAAGCGTGTCTGGGTTCGCCCATTCAGACTCGTCACTTGGCCGATCAGCCACCATGTCGCCGTTTTCATCGCAGTACATTGGGTCCAGGTCGCCACGCTCGCACTCTGCTAAAGCATGGGTAGAGAGGAGTGCGAAGGGGAGCAGTGATGCAGCCGCTAGCATGGCAAGCGGGCGCTTGCAGAAACGTGATGTTTCCATAGTTAGCCTCTTATGTGCGTTATTTTTGTGTTGTGCTATCCACTATCGAATTCAGCGCTTCTTTTACTGCGCGTACGTTTCGCAAGTGGACATTTGTAGCGCTAGATGTTTATTTTTCGAAAACGATCTCTTTCAATCTAGGGTTTATTACGAAGATATGTCAAACACTTTCACAGCCACCTTCTACCATTGGCGAAATCGCTATCTGTTGATGCGCCATGGCCATAGCCAAGCGAACGAACAAGGCCTCATTATTAGTTCGCCTGGGCGTGGTCTTTGCGACTTCGGCTTGTCGCCTCTGGGCGAAGAGCAGCTCTCAACAGTCGTTGCACAATGGTGTTGGCCGACGCCCACCAAGGTGCTGCACTCAGACTTTTTGCGGACAACACAAACCGCTGATCGAGTCGCTACAGCGTTTGGCTTAACGCTGGAAAAAGAGGAGCGCCTTCGTGAGCGCTACTTCGGTGAACTCGATGGCCAATCGGATCGGCATTACCCTGACGTCTGGGCGTTAGATGCCCAAGATGCTGACCATCAACAGCATCAGGTGGAGGCGGTTAGTCACGTCGCCAAGCGGATGTGTGCAGTGATTGAGGAGCTAGAGCGCCGCTGTGAAGGCGAGACGGTACTGGTGGTGAGCCATGGCGATCCACTACAGATACTGCTCACAGCTCTCGCCGATAAACCGCTCATGCAACATCGCGAGCAACCTGCCCTGCAGCCTGCCAGTATTACTCCACTGGGCAGTTAGTCAGTTTCTGGTGCGGACTGGCAGTGGTTGCGGGAGAGCGGGCAATGAATCGGCATCGTTGCAGATAACAATGGGCCTTCGCTGAGGCCCATTGCTTTATTAACTGCTTTACCAATTGCGTTACTTAGTGCCCCAGAATCTGGCTTAAGAATAGCTGGGTACGTTCTGACTGCGGGTTATTGAAGAACGGCTCAGGCGCGTTTTCTTCGATGATTTGCCCTTGGTCCATAAAAATCACCCGGTCGGCGACGGTTTTGGCAA
Source organism: Vreelandella venusta (assembly GCF_007989605.1). Classification (GTDB taxonomy): domain Bacteria; phylum Pseudomonadota; class Gammaproteobacteria; order Pseudomonadales; family Halomonadaceae; genus Vreelandella; species Vreelandella venusta. The sequence continues at coordinate 230,548 of NZ_BJUL01000002.1, forward strand.
AGCCCATTTCGTGGGTCACACACAGCATGGTCATGCCTTCATTGGCAAGCTCGACCATGACGTCTAGCACTTCCTTGATCATTTCTGGGTCAAGGGCCGACGTTGGTTCGTCGAAGAGCATGACGTCAGGGTGCATGCACAGTGAGCGGGCAATGGCGACCCGCTGCTGCTGGCCGCCGGAAAGCTGACCCGGGTACTTAAGCGCCTGTTCGGCAATACGCACCCGTTCCAAGTACTGCATGGCCATTTCTTCCGCCTCGCGGCGCGGCTTTTTTTGCACCCACATGGGCGCGATACAGCAGTTCTCTAGCACGGTTAAGTGAGGAAAGAGGTTGAAGTGCTGGAATACCATGCCCACACTACGGCGGATTTGCTCGATACGCTTAACGTCTTGGGTAAGCGGTACACCGCCTACCACGATATCGCCTTGCTGGTGCTCTTCCAGGTGGTTAATACAGCGAATCAAGGTTGATTTTCCCGAGCCTGAAGGCCCGCAAATAACGATACGCTCGCCGCGTTTTACTTCCAGGTCGATATCGCGCAGCACGTGGAAATCACCGTACCATTTATTAACGCCGCGCATTTCAACCATCAGATCCGAAGTCGGGGTGCCAGAGATGTCGGTAGCTGCTTGAGTCATGTCTTTATCCTGCTAAAAAATCGTTAATAAAAGCGGCGTTAGCGCTTATGACCGGTGTGTAGCTTGCGCTCTAAATACTGGCTATAGCGCGACATGCTGAAACAGAAGACCCAGAACATGAAGGCGGCAAAGACATAGCCTTCCAGCGAGAAGCCCAGCCAGCGTGAGTCGGCTAGTGCCGCTTGCACGATCCCCAATAGGTCAAATAGCCCGATGATCATGACCAGGGTGGTGTCTTTAAACAGCGAAATGAAGGTATTGACGATGCCAGGAATCATCATTTTCAGCGCTTGGGGAAGCACGATCAGCCCCATGCGCTTCCAGTAGGTCATACCGAGCGCCGCAGCTGCTTCTTCCTGGCCCTTTGGAATGGCTTGCAGGCCACCACGAATAACCTCGGCCATGTAGGCGCTTTGGAATAGCGTTAGGCCGATCAGTGCCCGCACTAAACGGTCTACATTCATCTCAGAAGGTAGAAAAAGCGGCAGCATTACCGAGGCCATGAATAGCACCGTAATCAGCGGTACCCCACGCCAGAACTCGATAAAGACGACGCAGAAGCTTTTCACGATGGGCATATTGGAGCGTCGCCCCAACGCCAGCACAATACCGATAGGCAGTGCGCCCACCATACCGACGGTCGCCAGCAGCAGGGTTAGCAGCAAGCCACCCCAGCGATGCGTAGGCACGCGAGGCATGTCAAAGTAGCCGCCGTGCAGCAGCACATAGGCAACGATGGGGAAGCCGATAAGAGCGAATATCGCCACCCAACGTTTGAGGGGCAGGCGTGGAATGGCTAGCCAGGCTATCAGCGTAAAGAAACCAGCAAAGACGATGTTGGCTCGCCAGATTTCCTCACGGGGATACAGACCGTAGATAAACTGGGTTAAGCGTGCATTGATGAAGACCCAGCAAGCCCCTTCCCGAGAACAGTCATCTCGTGTGGTACCGATCCAATCGGCGTTCAAAAACGCCCACTGAACGGTGGGAACGACAAGCAAATAGAGTATGTAAAGCCCGATAAGAGTAAGGAGGGTATTGATCGGACCATTGAACAAATTGGCACGCAGCCAAGCAACTGCCCCAACTGAGCTACTGGGAGCTGGCCGCCCTTTAATGATTGTTTGATTATGGATCATGGAAATATCCTCACCGTCGGCCTAGCGTTCAACCAGTGCCACTCGGGCGTTGAACCAGTTCATAAACATGGACACCAGCAGGCTGATGGTTAGGTAGACCGCCATGGTCATCGCAATAACCTCAATGGCTTGGCCGGTCTGGTTCAGCGTGGTACCTGCAAATACCGAGACAAGGTCGGGATAACCGATGGCGGTTGCCAGCGACGAGTTCTTAATCAAGTTCAAGTACTGGCTGGTTAGCGGTGGAATAATGACGCGCAGTGCCTGAGGAATAACCACCAGACGAAGTACCAAGTTGCGTGGCAGGCTTAGCGCCTGGGCGGCTTCTGTTTGCCCGTGCGAAATTGCCTGAATACCAGAGCGGACAATTTCGGCAATAAAGGAGGCGGTATAAATCGACAGTGCCAGCCAAAGTGCGAGGAACTCAGGGATCACCGTAATACCGCCACGGAAATTAAAGCCGCGTAGTTCCGGCATTTCCCAGGTAACCGGCACGCCAGTAGCAACGAGCACTAATAGCGGTAAGCCAAAAATCAGCACAAATGATATCCAGTAAGCCGGCAGGCGTTTACCGGTGGCTTCGTGGCGACGCTTGTTCCATATCACCAGGGCAATACTGGCAACAATGGCGATAAGGAAGGTAAGCGGGATCAAGCCAAAGCCAGACTCAAACAGCGGTTGGGGTAAATACAGTCCGCGTACGTTGAGAAAGATGACTTCACCAAATGCCAGGCTATCTCTGGCGCTTGGCATCGTGCGTAATACCGCAAAGTACCAGAAGAATATTTGCAGTAGCAGCGGGATATTGCGGAAAGTTTCGATATAGGCAGTGGCTAAGCGCGCTAGCAGCCAGTTAGGCGACAGGCGGGCGATGCCCACAATAAAGCCAATGATGGTCGCGGCCAATACCCCTAGGCCACCCACCAGCAACGTATTCAGTAAGCCGACCAAGAAGGTGCGGCCATAAGTGCTTTGAGATGAGTAGTCGATCAGACTCTGCACAATCCCAAAACCTGCGGTGTTGCCCAAGAAACCAAACCCGGTGGTGATACCACGTGCGGATAAGTTGTCTTGGACATTACCGACAATGTAGAACAAAAAGGCTGCCACAGCGGCGACGAGGAGTAGCTGGAAAATAAGCGCACGTTTGGCGCGATCTCGCCAAAACGGCGGCTTGTGGCCAGCGGGACGAGTGTTAGGACTTACGGACATGGAAGGCGTCTCCGCGATACGGACGGTCAATCAAATGGCCCGCCGATGCCCTTGGAAGCATGGAGCGGCGGGCCGGGGTCAAACGAGACGCTTAGCGAATCGGCGGTGCGTACTGGAAGCCACCTTGGTTCCAGAGGGCGTTAACACCACGTTCAATTTCAAGTGGAGAGCCCATGCCGACGTTGCGCTCAAAGCTTTCGCCGTAGTTACCGACTTGGCTGAGGATGTTGTAGGCCCAGTCGGCTTCTAAGCCCATGCCTTCACCATAGTTGCCATCTTGGCCAAGTAGGCGGGCAACATCAGGATTCTCAGAGTTGAGCATCTCTTCGGCATTTTCACTGGTGACGCCATACTCTTCGCCGTTAATCATGGCGAATAGCGACCACTTCACGATGTTAAACCATACATCGTCGCCTTGACGTACAACAGGGCCCAGAGGCTCTTTGGAAATAATGTCGGGTAGAATGACCGCGCTGTCCGGGTCATCTAGCTGAATACGCAGTGCCGCCAGCTGAGAGGTATCCGAGGTCAATACATCACAGCGCCCAGACTGGAAGCCGCCCACGGTTTGTTCAGAGGTATCAAATACAATGGGGTCGAACTGCATATCGTTGGCGCGGAAGTAGTCGGCTACGTTGAGTTCGGTCGTGGTGCCAGACTGAATACAAATAGCGGCACCATCCAATTCGCTGGCACCACTAAGCCCCAGATCGCGGTTAACTAGGAAGCCGATACCGTCGTAAAAGGTCACGCCAGTGAAGTTAAGGCCCAGGGTAGTGTCACGAGTGGTGGTCCAAGTGGTATTACGTGATAGTACATCGACTTCGCCAGACTGAAGGGCTGTAAAGCGCTCTACGGCGTTCAGGGAAATATAGTTCACCGCATCAGCATCACCGAGAACGGCGGCGGCAACGGCACGACATACATCAACGTCGAGTCCTTGCCAGTTACCTTCATCGTCCGGGGCAGAAAAACCTGGCAGGCCATCGCTGACGCCGCACTGAACAGCGCCGCGTTCCTTCGTGTCTGCTAACGTATCAGCCTGAGCAGTGGCGACACCGGCCAGCGTGATAGCACCCGCGGAGGCCAGCAGTACCAAGTGTTTCTTATTCATCATGGTCTTTCCCCTTACTCGATTTAATGTCGTTATGCATGCAGATGCATGACACTAAAAGCTAGCAAGGAAGGTGCCAGAAAGGATATGTCGTCAAATTCAGCGCTTTTCAACGCAAAATCCCTGCTGTATACGAAAGTATTGGTGCAAAAAGAAACATTAGCGACTAGTGATTGCTCTATTTTAATGCGTAGTCGCTAATGTGACTGCTAGCTTAAAAAAAGGTAGCTCAGCGTTATGAATTAACGAGCTTAAAGGATGAACAAGATTAACGAATAGGCGGTGCGTATTGAATGCCACCATCTTTCCACAAGGCGTTTAAGCCTCTGGCAATCTTGAAGTCGGAGTCGGCACCAACGTTTCTATCAAAGATATCGGCATAGTTACCCACCTGCTTGATGATTTGGTATGCCCAGTCAGAATTGATACCCATTGGCTCGCCGAAGTCACCATCTTGGCCAAGCAAGCGCATGACATCAGGGTTTTCCGAATTAAGCTGTTCATCTACGTTAGCTTGTGTAATGCCCAGTTCTTCCGCATTTAGCATGGCAAACAGCGACCACTTCACAAGATTGAACCATTGGTCATCATTTTGACGAACGGCTGGGCCCAGCGGCTCTTTCGAAATAATTTCAGGGAGCACGACCGCCATGTCGGGATCAGCAAGCTGCATCCGCTGGGCATACAGTTGGGAAGCGTCAGAGCTTAAAACATCGCAGCGGCCCGCTTCAAAGCCGGCAATCGACTGCTCGGGCGCATCAAAAACGACAGCATCATAAGTCATGCCGTTGATGCGGAAGTAATCAGAAAGATTGAGTTCGCTGGTGGTGCCAGACTGGGTGCAAACTGCTGCGCCATCAAGCTCTTTGGCGCTTTGCACGCCTAGATCGCTGGCCACCATAAAGGCTTGGCCATCGTAGTAACTCACGCCGGTAAAATTCATCCCCATTGTTGTGTCACGGCTTGAGGTCCAAGTTGTGGTGCGTGATAGTACATCGACTTCGCCAGACTGCAGCGCGGTAAAACGCTCTACTGAGTCGAGTGGCACGAAATCTACTTTTGTCGCGTCGCCAAGCGCCGCGGCGGCAATAGCACGGCACACATCGGTATCCAGGCCTCGGTATTGGTCGTCGTCATCTAATGACGAAAAGCCTGGCTGGGCAGCGTTAACGCCACAGCGCACGCTGTCGCGCTCCTGAACGGTTTCCAGCGTGCTGGCCATAGCCATCGCCGGTACTAAAACACCAATTCCTACTCCCAACCAACGAACGGTTTTCATTTGTTATTCCTTAACGTGAAAGGGCTAGTAAACGTAAGCATATAAAAAGCCGAGCAATGCTCGGCTTTTTGGCTATTCGCAGACGCACTGTTATGCGAAGGCTTTACGCATAAAAGGCGGCAGCGATAGTGCACCACGGTGAGCATCACTAGTGTAGTACTGTAGCGGCATTTGATGCTCAGCGGCAGCCTGTTCGCGGAAGCTTTCAACGCTGGTCGCTTTACCGGCCAACGTGACACTCCACCAGCCTGAAGGGTAAACCGGCTGGGGGAAGGGCAGTGTGGCTACGCTATCAAAGCCCGCTTCACGCATGTCGTTACGTAGTTCACGAATGATAGAGCCGCTGTGGTAAAGCGGTGATTCGCTCTGCTGCACCATCACGCCGCCGCTTTTAAGAATGCGGTGGCAGCGCTTCAAAAAGTCGGTTTTGAACAGGCCTTCTGCAGGGCCGACCGGGTCGGTAGAGTCGATGATCAGCACGTCGATGCTCTCGTCGGCTGCGTCGTCTACCCACTTCACACCATCCGCAAACAGCAGCTCGGCACGTGGGTCACCGTTAGCTTCTACTAGCGCGGGGAAGAAGCGCTCGGCGGCCTTTGTCACTTCCTCATCGATGTCGATTTGCGTGACTTTCTCAACGCCCGGATGACGCAGCACTTCCTTCAGCGTGCCGCAGTCGCCACCGCCAATAATCACTACCCGCTTGGGATCTTGATGAGTGAACAACGCCGGGTGGGCAATCATTTCGTGGTAGAGGAAGTTGTCGCGATCGGTCAGCATCACGCAGCCATCCAGCACCATCAGGTTGCCGTAGGTCTCGGTGGCGTACACTTCTAAGTGCTGGTAGGGGCTTTGCACATCCAGCAGCTTCTCAGTGACTTTCAGCGAGAAAGCGCTGCCGTGGCTATCAAATACTTCGGTAAACCACTGGTCGTCGCGTAAATCGCTCATTACTTTGCTCCTGGGCACGGGGCGTCTGTTTGGGTAGAAATGCTTTGATGATACTGCGGGCTTAAATCGTGCAGCGCCTCCATAAAGGCGGTGACGTGATCCGGATTAGTGAACTGGCTGATGCCATGGCCCAAGTTAAAGACGTGGCCAGGACCGTGCCCATAGCTTTCCAACACCCGTGCGACTTCCGCGCGGATGGCAGAAGGACGTGCGAACAACACATTAGGGTCGAGGTTGCCTTGCAGCGCTACTTTATGGCCTACCCGTGCGCGGGCGTCGGAAAGTTCGGTGGACCAATCGATACCTAGCGCATCGGCTCCGGCACAGGCGATGTGCTCCAGCCATTGGCCGCCGTTCTTGGTAAACAGAATAACCGGCACATGGCGACCATCGTGCTCACGAATCAGGCCAGAGACAATTTGCTCCATGTAGCGCAGTGAAAATTCCAGGTAGGCGGGGGTTGAAAGTGCACCGCCCCAGGTATCAAAAATCTGTACTGCCTGAGCGCCGGCGCGAATCTGCGCGTTTAGGTAGTCGGTTACCGACTGCGCCAGGGTATCCAGCAATTGGTGCATGGTGTCTGGCGTATCGTAAAGCATGGTTTTCAGGTGGCGGAAATCTTTGCTAGAACCGCCTTCCACCATGTAGGTGGCTAGCGTCCAGGGGCTGCCCGAAAAGCCGATCAACGGCATGCGGCCGTTCAGCTCACGACGAATGGTCGATACGGCGCGCATCACATAATCGAGATCGCGCTCGGCGTTGGGCACCGTTAACGCTGCAACCTCTTCTGGAGTGCGCACGGTTTTTCTGAATTTCGGGCCTTCACCGGTTTCGAAATAAAGCCCTAGCCCCATCGCATCTGGGATGGTGAGGATGTCGGAGAATAGAATGGCGGCATCTAGTGGGTAACGCTCAAGGGGCTGTAGCGTTACTTCACAAGCTAGGTCATGGTTGCGACACAGATCCATAAAACTGCCCGCATCGGCGCGACTGGCGCGATATTCTGGCAGGTATCGGCCTGCTTGGCGCATCATCCACACCGGAGTGCGGTCGACGGGCTGGCGAGCCAGCGCGCGAAGAAAACGGTCGTTTTGCAAAGGTGTGGTGGTCATAAACACTTGCTCTTGAGAAGTTTGCCCGCATTGTAAGGGAGTCATTGTACTTGAAGATAACGGTACTTGAAGATAACTGTGTCTGAAGGCGGCAATTGTACTGAAAAACGTACTTAAAAACGCCTCTCCCTGTTGAGACCGTGAGGCTACCGCTGCTTCCTGGTAGAATGTTTTCTTATTTTTCCAACACCGGTGTGGTTAGCTGGTTTGGTTAATCGACGAGGTAACCTGTGACCATTCGCTTCATTGCCGCTTCCCGGCTGCCCACCCCTTGGGCCACATTCACCATGCACGGCTTCGAAGACGAAGCCACGGGTAAAGACCATATCGCCTTAACGCTAGGTGATGTGAGCGGCGGCGAGCCAGTACTGGGGCGCGTGCATTCTGAATGTTTAACCGGCGATGCGCTGTTTTCCATGCGCTGCGACTGCGGCTATCAGCTACAAGAAGCGCTCAAGCGAATTGCCGAAGAAGGTCGTGGCGTGCTGTTCTACCTGCGCCAGGAGGGGCGAGGTATTGGGCTGCTGAATAAAATCCGCGCTTATCATCTGCAAGACCAAGGTGCAGACACGGTTGAAGCCAATGAGCAACTCGGTTTTGGTGCGGACATGCGTCGCTACGACCTGTGTGTGCCGATGCTTAACCACTTGGGTATCACGGCATTAAAACTGATGACCAACAACCCTCGTAAGGTAGATGCCTTAACCCGGGATGGTGTGAACGTGGTTGAGCGCCTGCCAATTACCACCGGCCTGAATCCCCATAATGAGCACTATCTCTCCACCAAAGCGGGCAAGCTTGGTCATATGATGGCGCTGGACGATTTTACCCAAGCCAGCGACGTCGATATCGAACGTAAAGGGTGACTAAGCCCTTTTGTCACCCTATTGAACCGCTCTTCTGTCTGAATGCTTCTAACGCCCGCTCTCCTGAGTATTTGTTGAGCAGATACTCGGCTGAGTTTAGTTAAGGCTGCGTAATAATCGAGATGTAATTAGCTTATAACTGCCTGAGTGACTATTTTGCATAGTGGGGTAGGGGAAACGATCTTCTCTACGCTGACTATCCTACGTTACGTGACAGAGGTTTGTTATGGCTGAAACAATTATTAAAATTGACCTTAAACAATCACCTTACGAGAACGAACAGATCCATAATCGCTGGCATCCCGATATACCCATGGCCTGCATGGTAAAGCCTGGCGACGACTTTATCGTTGAGTGTCATGACTGGACTGGCGGGCAAATTCATAACAATGACAGCGCCGACGATGTACGCGATGTTGACTTAACCCAGGTTCACTTTTTATCAGGTCCCGTAGGGGTTGAAGGTGCTGAGCCTGGCGATTTGTTGGTAGTCGATATTCTTGATATTGGTACCTTTGAGGAGAGTCAGTGGGGGTTCAATGGCTTTTTTTCTAAACAGAATGGCGGTGGTTTTTTAACCGAGCACTTCCCAGAGGCACAAAAGTCGATCTGGGACTTTAATGGCATGTTCACTAAATCCCGACATATTCCTGGTGTCGAGTTTGCTGGTTTAATCCACCCGGGCTTGATTGGTTGCCTACCGTCAAAAGAGATGTTGGCTGAATGGAATAAGCGGGAAAAGGCACTTTACGATACCGAGCCTGACCGTATCCCCCAGTTAGCCGCGCTTCCCTACGCCGATACGGCGCATATGGGTAAATTGTCAGGCACTGCAAAGCAACAAGCTGCCGCTGAAGGCGCGCGAACAGTACCGCCCCGTGAGCATGGTGGTAATTGTGATATCAAAGACTTATCGCGTGGGTCGACAATTTATTTTCCTGTTTACGTTAAAGATGGTGGTTTGTCGGTAGGCGACCTGCACTTTAGCCAAGGTGATGGGGAAATCACCTTTTGCGGTGCTATTGAGATGGCGGGCTGGATCCACTTGCGGGTTAACCTGATCAAAGGTGGAATGGAGAAGTACGCCATCAAGAACCCTATTTTCAAGCCAAGCCCTATCACGCCGAAATACGATGATTACCTAATCTTTGAAGGGGTATCGGTCGACGAACAAGGTAAACAGCACTACCTGGATGTGCATGTGGCTTATCGTCAGGCCGTTCTCAATGCCATCGAATATCTCAAAAAGTTTGGTTACACCGGTGCTCAAGCTTACTCGCTGCTAGGCTGCGCCCCCGTACAAGGGCATATCAGTGGCGTTGTCGATATTCCCAATGCTTGCGCAACACTTTGGCTGCCAACGGATATTTTTGATATTGATGTGAAGCCGAATGCCAATGGGCCTGGAGCGCAAGTCGCCCAGGGGGCTGATCTGCCGCTCTCCAAGGATAAGTAGAGCGCCTAGCTATAGCTGCATTGAGAAAGGCAGCGACACGTCAGTATCGCTGCCTGTTAAAAGGGATGCTAACAATAAGGAGAAAGTGGTATGCCTCTCTATGACTATAAATGTGCTACCCATGGCTTATTCCACGAACTGGTTCCACTGAGCGAGGTAGGTGATGCTTGCGCTTGCCCAACTTGTGGCACGTTGTCACCACGAGTACTGCTGGTCGCCCCTCAGTTATTAACAATGGACCCAACACGGCGTAGTGCCTTTGCGCGGAATGAAAAAGCCGCACACGAGCCCAGGCATGGCAACCAGCAGAGTGAGCGCGAAAAAGGCTGTTGCCATCAAGCGCATCATAAGCCCCAAGTATTTTATACGGCGGAAGGTAATAAAATGTTCCCTTCCGCACGTCCTTGGATGATAAGTCATTAAGCGTTAGGTCACTTTGCCCGCGCTATCCACGCCAGCGGTGTCGACAGCGAGTGCCTGGGTAGCGTCATTTGTGGCTAAAAATACTAAGCCGCTGCCGCTTGCTCTTTTTCCATGGCACGGGCTAGCGCCGGGCGCTCAGCGTGACGTGCACGGTAGACCGCTAGGGGTTCAGGCAGCCGGTGTTTCATGCTGGCTGCCCACGTTAGCGTATGAGTAAGGAAGAGATCCGCCAGGGTAAATGTCTCGCCGACTAACGTCTCCTGGCCCTGGTAACGGCGTTCTAGTGCTAGCAGTGCCCGCTGAAATTCCCAGGCGGCGGTGGGCAAGACTGAAGGCACGCGCTTATCTTGGGGGAGGGCAAATTTATGCTTGGCCTGAAGCCACAGCGGTTGCTCGATTTCGGTGACGATAAAGCTTAGCCACTGGTCGACCTGCGCTCGCTCAGCGACGCTTTCTGGCAGAAGGCTGCCATCACCGTATTGCTCGGCTAGATAACGGCAGATAGGTGCCGATTCAAACAGCGTTAGCTCGCCATCTTCAATCACTGGCACCTTGCCATCTGGATGGCGGGCTAGGTGCTCAGCAGTTTGTCCTTCGCCTCTATCCAATGCGACATGTTGGCAGCGGTACTCCAGGCCAAGTTCTTCAAGTGTCCAGGTAACCCGCAGCGAGCGAGAGTTCGGAAAACTATAGTTCGTTATCATTAGGCGGCTCCTAAGCAGCGCGGTGAGTTTTTACTCTAGCGAGTGCTTAGAAACCTGTCGAGCTACCGGTCTCGGGCGCTACGGATGCGTTCGTATGCGTTGCCAATTTCGCTGGTGCGCGCCTGGGCCACTTCACGCATGCTTTCAGGCAGCCCTTTGCCTGCGAGCTTATCGGGGTGGTTTTGGCTCATCAGGCGGCGGTACGCTTTCTTAATCTCGGCGTCGCTGGCATCTTCACTCACGCCCAGTACTTGATAGGCGTCTTTCAATGCCTCTTCGCTGGAGCCCTGCGAATTCGCGGCGGCACCGTGAAGCATGGCTTCAATCTGCTGAACTTCCGCTTCACTACAGCCAACCCCACGGGCCACGCGCAAAACCATCTCGTGCTCGGCAGGATGCAGCACGCCGTCGGCCGCAATGGCGGTTAACTGAACCTGCAAAAACACTTGGCGTAAAACCGGTTGGCGCTGGGTCAATCGGTTAACGTTCGCCAGCTCTGCATCGAGGTCAAAGCCGTCGGCGCGTCCGCGCTCGAAGGCCGCTCGCGCCTTGGCACGCTGTTCGCCCTGAAGGTGCATTTGGTCGAACAGTTTTTCGGCCACGCCCAGCTCGCCATCGGTGACTTTACCGTCGGCTTGGCACAAGCAACCCATTACCGAGAAGATCGACTCTAAAAAGCCTTCTTGGATTTGTGTGCGGGCAGCGTTTAAGCGGCGGCTAATGCGTCGCCCTAGCCACCAGCCCAGCCCACCACCGACCAGCAGGCCAATGGGGCCGCCGGTAGCAAGGCCAATCAGGCCAAACAAAATAATCAAAAATAGCATGGTGTTCTCAGCCGTTGAAAAGTGAAAAGTTACGGGAGACGAGCGCGAATAGCGCGCTCGATACCGTCGGCATCCAGACCGCAGTCACGTAGCAACTCTGCGGGGGTGCCGTGCTCAACAAAGGTGTCAGGTAGGCCTAAATTGAGCACCTCGATTTGTACCCCTTCCGCGTGCAGTAGCTCGTTCACAGCGCTGCCTGCACCACCGGCGATCACATTCTCTTCCAGAGTGACCAGCAGCTCATGTTCATCGGCGGCATGCAGCACGGTGTCCCGGTCCAGTGGCTTGATAGAGCGCATATTGATATGCGTTGCGTCGAGCTTTTCGGCAACCTCTGCGGCCGCGCCGTTGACGCTACCAAACGCCAGCAATGCAATGCGCACACCTTCAGTTCCAGCGTCGCGGCGTAGCTGTGCTTGGCCAATAGGTAGTGGCTCTAAGTGCTCAGGAATAGCTGCGCCAGGGCCTGTACCACGCGGGTAACGAACCGCTGCTGGGCCTGGGTGATGATAAGCGGCGCTAAGCATGGCGCGGCACTCTGCTTCATCAGCAGGGGCTAGAATCACCATGCCCGGAATGCAGCGTAAAAAAGACAAATCCATGCTGCCGTGGTGCGTTGGCCCGTCTTCACCCACAAGGCCTGCGCGGTCAATCGCAAAGGTTACGTCTAGATTCTGGACGGCAACATCGTGAATAAGTTGGTCGTAGCCACGCTGTAAGAACGTGGAATAGATCGCCACAACAGGCTTCATGCCCTCGCAGGCCATGCCCGCAGCGAGCGTCACGGCATGCTGTTCGGCGATCGCGACATCAAAATAGCGCTCGGGATACTGCTGGGAGAAGCGAATTAAATCCGAGCCTTCGCCCATCGCGGGGGTTATTCCCATCAGCCGTGAATCCGCGGCTGCCATATCGCACAGCCAGTCGCCGAACACGTTGCAGTACTTTTTCTTAGCCGGGGCCTTGGGCGCTGCCGTGGGCTTCACCAGTGGCGCATTAGCGGTGGCACTGGGCTTTTCTAGCTTAGTGATGGCGTGATAGCCAATCTGATCCGCTTCGGCGGGCAGAAAACCTTTACCCTTGACGGTTTTGATATGCAGAAATTGAGGGCCGTCCAGGTCGCGCAGGTTGCGCAACGTTTCGGTGAGCGCCTCAAGGTCGTGGCCATCGATCGGGCCGATGTAGTGAAAGCCCATTTCTTCAAATAGCGTAGCAGGACTCACCATGCCCTTCATATGCTCTTCGGTGCGCTTGGCAAGTTCGAGTGCGCCCGGCAGATGGGAGAGCACTTTTTTGCCTTCTTCACGCATCTTCAGGAAAGGCTGGCTAGACAGCACACGGGCTAGATAGGTCGCGATGCCGCCCACATTTTCCGAGATCGACATCTCATTATCGTTCAGCACCACTAGCATATTGGCGTTAACGTGGCCTGCATGGGCCAGTGCTTCAAACGCCATTCCCGCAGTGAGTGCGCCATCGCCGATAATGGCGCACACACGACGCGGGTCGTTTTGCGCCTGGGCGGCTAAGGCCATCCCCAGGGCGGCTGAGATCGACGTGCTAGAGTGGCCTACACCAAAGGTGTCGTAATCGGACTCTGCGCGGCGGGGAAAGGCTGCTAGTCCGCCATGCTGGCGAATGCTGAGCATCGCTTCGCGTCGCCCAGTTAAAATCTTATGTGGGTAGGCTTGGTGGCCTACGTCCCACACCAAGCGGTCTTTGGGCGTATGAAAGGCGTGGTGTAGCGCTACGGTCAGTTCCACAACGCCCAGGCCTGCACCGAAGTGGCCGCCTGTCACACCCACGCTGTATAGCAAATAGGCACGTAGTTCGTCAGCCAACTGGGCAAGCTGCTTAGCATTCATGGCCCGCAGCGCAGCGGGATGATCAAAAGAGTCGAGCAGCGGCGTTGCCGGGCGCTCGCGGGGAATCTCGTCGAACAGCTTCATAGGCATGTTTTCATGGACAGGGTCATGGACATCGTTTAGTGGTCGCGCTCGATCATATAGTGGGCAAGATCGGCCAGTGGCGCGCCTTGTTCGCCAAGCGGGGCGAGGGCGGCAATGGCCTCTTCAATCAGCATATTTGCTTTGCGCTGTGCGCCGGAAAGTCCCAGTAAGCTGGGGTAGGTCGGCTTGGCACGTGCAGCATCAGCGCCAGAGATTTTACCTAGGGTGACGGTATCGCCCGTCACATCAAGGACATCATCATGAATCTGGAAGGCTAGACCAATGGCGCGGGCGTAGCGAATTAGCGCGGTCAGCCGGGGGGCGTTTTCATCCACCGCGACTAAGCCGCCTAAGCGCACGGCGGCCACAATCAGCGCGCCGGTTTTGTGGGCATGCATATGTGCTAAGGCATCCACGTCCGGGTGGCCACCGACGGCGGCTAAGTCGAGCGCCTGACCTGCGACCATTCCGGCCCGGCCAGAGGCAACAGCCAGCGTGGTGACCATGCTGCCAAGCCGTGGATGGGGCTGGCTGGCAAGTACTTCAAAGGCCAGTGCTTGCAGCGCATCGCCGGCTAAAATCGCGGTAGCTTCATCGAACGCTTTATGCACCGTGGGTTGGCCGCGACGCAGGTCGTCATCGTCCATAGCTGGCAGATCGTCATGAATCAATGAGTACGCATGAATCAGCTCAATGGCTGCTGCAGGGGCATCCAGCGCGTCTTCCGGCGCTCCTAGCGCGCTACCTGCGAGGTAGACCAGCAGTGGCCGCAAACGTTTGCCACCTACTAATAAACCGTGACGCATAGCGGCTTCAAGGCGTGGCGCGATGGCTGTTTGGGAGTCAAACAAGGCTGAAAGGGTGGCATCCACCCGTGTGTTACTCGCATGGCGCAGCGTCGCCAGTTGAGAAGCATTAGCTGTTGTTACCATGGCGGCGTTTCCTCGCTGTCGTTGCCGTGATCTGTGGCATTGTCCGTTTCTGGAACCGTCGCGAAAGAGGTAATGTCAAGCTTACCATCGCGGTCTTCACTTAGTGCGCGAACTTTTAGTTCGGCGTTGTTGAGCCGCTGCTGGGCTTCACGTGTGAGTCGCACGCCTTGCTCAAACGCGGTCAGAGCGTTCTCCAATGAGAGTTCGCCGGATTCAAGGCGTTCCACAATGGTTTCAAGCTGCGAAACCGTTGCGGCGAAATCTTGCGCTGGTGGAGTATTATCGCTCATTGGGTAAGGCCTACTATTTTGCTGGCGCCCTGACGCTGATTAAGGGCGGCGAATGTGGCTATAGCCGTGTTATCAAAAAATAAACGCCCAGTATACACCGAGCTAAGGGGGTGGCGTCTGCCCTCATACTGGGTCAATTCTGCTACTTGCGTCTGGTTCATCTTGTAAACGCACACTTTTCATCATCTCAAGACGCCGAGAGCGGCTGTGGTTGTGCTACCATATGCGCCTCCCGTGAACCGATACACGGCGCATGCCGCCGACCATAGAGGTTGATTCAGCCATGGCCAAAACGTCCCTGGACAAGAGCAAGATCAAGATCCTGCTGCTCGAGGGCGTCCACCAAAGCGCGGTGGACAATTTTCACAACGCAGGTTACGAGAACATCGAGCACCTGCCGACATCGCTAGATGAGGCGTCGCTGATCGAAAAGATTCGCGATGTGCACTTCATCGGCATTCGTTCGCGTACGCAGCTCAATGAGCGCGTATTTGACGCGGCAGAAAAGCTGGTGGGCGTTGGCTGTTTCTGTATCGGCACGAACCAAGTTGATTTAACGGCAGCCCTTAAGCGCGGTATCGCGGTATTTAACGCGCCATACTCGAATACCCGCTCGGTTGCAGAACTGGTACTGGCGGAAGCCATCATGCTGCTACGTGGTATCCCCGAGAAGAATGCTCGCGCCCACCAGGGTGGCTGGCTGAAATCGGCGAAAAACTCCCACGAAGCGCGGGGCAAAACCCTGGGTATCGTTGGTTACGGTAGCATCGGTGCGCAGCTTTCCGTGCTGGCAGAATCGCTTGGTTTCAACGTTATCTATTACGATGTGATCACCAAGCTAGGTATGGGTAACGCGAATCAGGTAGCGAGTCTGGAGCAACTGTTAGCACGCTCTGACGTGGTCAGCCTGCACGTTCCTGACTTGCCTGCTACGCGCTGGATGATTGGCGAGAAAGAGATCGCAACCATGAAGCAGGGCGCCATTCTGATTAACGCAGCCCGTGGTAGCGTTGTTGAGATTGAGCCTCTGGCCGAGGCGATTAAAGCGGGCAAGCTTAACGGCGCCGCCATTGATGTCTTCCCGGTAGAACCGAAGGGCAACGATGAAGAGTTCCAAAGCCCGTTGCGCGGCCTGGATAACGTGATTTTAACCCCTCATATCGGTGGTTCTACCCTGGAAGCTCAGGAGAATATCGGTATTGAGGTGGCTGAAAAGCTGATTACTTATTCGGATAATGGCACCACGGTTACCTCTGTTAACTTCCCCGAAGTAGCGCTGCCCGCTCACCCGGATAAGCATCGTCTGTTGCATATTCATGACAACGTGCCGGGCGTGTTATCGCAAATTAACCGCGTACTGTCTGAAAACGGCATCAACATTTCAGGCCAGTACCTGCAAACCAATGACAAAGTCGGCTACGTGGTCATTGATGTCGATAAAGCCTACGGCCCACAGGCCCTAGAAGCACTGAAGAAAGTTGAGCATACGCTGAAAATTCGCGTGCTGTACTCGGCGCATAACGGTTAACCACTGCTGTCAGCGTGATCATCTAAAACGGCCCCTTCTTGGGGCCGTTTTGCGTTTCAGGGCTGAGATTGCGCTAGGCTAGGTCAAACAACAGCACTTCGGCTGCTTGTCCGCCGGTTACGCTAAACGTCTCACCCGGTTGAAAGGCGGCGGCATCTCCAGAACCAAGGGCTTCGCCGTTAACGTCAATCGTGCCTTTTACCACATGCAACCAGGCATAGCGTGACGGTGGGGCAGCCGCTTGGTCGCCAGCGTCGAACAAGCCAGCGTAAAGATTTACGTCTTGGTTAACGCTCACCGAGCCTTCGCGACCATCTTGAGAAGCGACTAAGCGCCACTGTCCCTGGCGTTCAGAGGTTAGAAAGGCTTTCTGCTCATAACTAGGGGCAATGCCGCGTTTGGCAGGCTCAATCCAAATCTGCAGGAAATGCAGCCCGTTCTCGTTAGAATGATTAAATTCGCTGTGCAATACGCCAGTACCTGCGGACATACGCTGTACATCGCCTGGGCGCATGACTTCCCCATTACCCATATTATCGCGATGCTCCATTTCCCCTTCCAGCACATAGGAGATGATCTCCATATCCTGGTGAGGGTGGGCGCCAAAGCCATTGCCTGGGGCTACCCGATCTTCATTAATTACCCGCAGCGCGCGAAACCCCATATGATTAGGGTCCATATAGTTGGCGAACGAAAAGGTGTGAAAAGAACGCAACCAGCCGTGGTTGGCATAGCCTCGCTGGTTCGAACGACGGATGTGCATGGTGTTCTCCGAAAGCGTCGTAAGGAATAACGCCAATATACGCTCGCTCGACTGGCGCGTGGGGTGAAGCTTTTGAGAGGGTTAGATCGAATAAATCGACGATTGATCTACGCCCCCCTAGCCATCGTCAGGCAGAGCAGCACTTTGCCGGAATTATTTGCTAAACTATGCGCGTTTATTGACCCGGTCCGCCCTTTGCGAGGGCGACTACCAGGAGTATTCCATGACGGAAACCACCCAAATGCCGCCCATTGTGGTTGCGGCACTGTATAAGTTTGTCACTCTGAACGACTTTGAAGCCCTGCGTGAGCCACTGCGTCAGACAATGGTCGAGAACAGCGTTAAAGGCACGCTGCTGTTGGCGAAAGAAGGCATTAACGGCACCGTGGCGGGTACTCGCGAAGGTATTGATGCCTTGCTGGCTTGGCTGACCGCTGATCCTCGCTTAAGCGATATCGATCATAAAGAGTCCTACTGCGACGAAACGCCGTTTTACCGTACTAAGGTGAAACTGAAAAAAGAGATCGTCACCTTGGGCGTGCCGGGTATTGATCCCAACGATACCGTTGGAACCTACGTGGAGCCGGAAGACTGGAATGCCGTGATTTCCGATCCGGACGTGTTGGTGATTGATACCCGCAATGATTACGAAGTGGCGATTGGTAGCTTTGAGCGGGCGATTGACCCGAAAACGACCACCTTTCGTGAGTTTCCTGAGTATGTGCGTGAGCACTACAACCCAGAAAAGCACAAAAAAGTCGCGATGTTTTGTACCGGCGGTATCCGCTGTGAAAAGGCCTCTAGCTTTATGCTAAAAGAGGGCTTTGAAGAGGTCTATCATCTTAAAGGCGGTGTACTGAACTACCTCGAAAAGGTCCCGGAAGAGCAGTCTTTATGGCGTGGTGAGTGTTTTGTGTTTGATAACCGCGTCACCGTGCGCCACGACCTTAGCGAAGGCGAGCATGAGCAGTGCCACGCTTGCCGTATGCCTATTTCGCTTGAGGATATGCAGTCGTCGGCTTACGAGCCGGGCATCAGTTGCCCTCACTGCATCGACTCACTCCCCGAAAAAACCCGTGCTGCCGCCCGAGAGCGCCAACGCCAAATCGAGCTGGCAAAGGCGCGCGGTGAACCCCACCCCCTAGGCTATAACCAGCGCCAGGGCAACCGCGCAAATACATAACCCACGAGGCCTCCTGCTCTTCAGGAGGCCTCTTTGGTCGTATCTCGCCAACATTAGCCTTTGTACGCGCTAGACTGAGCAACACTCGACTGTCTAGGAGCTTTCTATGTCTGCCTCTTCAGATGCGCCACTGGCGTCTTTAGATCTGCTGCAACGTAATGACTATCAAGGGGTTACGACCCTTACTTTAAACCAGCCTGAACGCTTTAATGCGTTGTCTGAGGACATGTTGACGGCGTTGCAAGATGCGCTTGATGACATTGCTCAGGACGAACAGGTGCGCTGCGTGGTGTTGGCTGCGAACGGCAAGGCATTTTGCGCAGGGCATGACTTAAAGCAGATGCGTGCGAATCCTGATAAAGCCTACTACCAAGCACTGTTTGCTCGTTGCGGCGCGGTGATGCAGAGCATCGTTAACTTACCTGTCCCTGTGATTGCTAAAGTTCAGGGCATTGCGACGGCCGCTGGCTGCCAGCTCGTCGCTAGCTGTGATTTGGCGGTGGCCGCCAGCAATGCCCGATTTGCCGTGTCAGGAATCAACGTGGGGCTGTTCTGTTCGACACCTGCAGTAGCACTGTCGCGTAATGTGTCGCGAAAGCGAGCGATGGAAATGCTGCTGACCGGCGAGTTCATCAGCGCCTCCCAGGCCGCGGACTGGGGGCTTATCAACCGGGTTGCCGAAGAGAGCGAGCTGGATAGTGCTGTGGGCGAACTCACTGCGAGCATCTGCGCCAAGAGCGCAGTGGCGGTGCGCACTGGCAAAGCCATGTTCGCACGGCAGCTAGCGATGCCGTTAGAGGAAGCCTATGCGTTTGCTGGCGAAACCATGGCGTGCAACATGTTGGCAGACGATGCAGCTGAGGGGATTGATGCCTTCATTGCCAAGCGCCCACCTCAGTGGCGCCATCGCTAGCAACTCTTGAAATATCATTGGTGGAATTTGTTTCCGTAAACGCGACAGCGGGCCCGCTGGCGCGTTATCCTCCCTCACTTTATGCCTTCAGGAGAGGCGCTTTCAGGAGAAAGTAGGGTGAGTGACGTAAAGCGTAGGTCAGTCGGACGTCCGGCGGGGGCCACCAAGGCGAGCGGTGGGCACAGCCAATCATTAGTACGTGGCCTCACGCTGTTAGAGCATTTGTCGGCAAGTCCATTAGGGTTGGCTTTATCGGAGTTGGCGGAAATGGCGGATCTTGCGCCATCCACCACTCATCGATTGCTGCAAGCGCTACAAAGTCAGGGGTTCGTGACGCAAGAGAGTGAGCAGGGACTTTGGCGCATTGATGTTAAAACCTTCCGCATTGGTAATAGCTTTTTAGAAGCACGTGATGTCGTCGCGCAAAGTCGGCCCTTTTTACGCCGTTTAACCGCAGAAACGGGGGAAACGGCGAATTTGGGGATTCGCGATGGTGCGACGGCGGTATTTCTTGCCCAGCATGAGTCGCCGCAGATGATGCGGATGATTACTCGCCTAGGCTCGCGAGCGCCGCTGCATGCTTCTGGGGTGGGTAAAGCTCTACTGGCTTGGATGAGCGAAGACGAGCGCGCTGCGTTGCTGAAAGGTTACGACCTTGCGCGAGTGACTGAAAATACTTTGCATCAATCCGATGAGCTGTTGATCGAAATGGCGACTATTCGTGCTCAGGGGTTTGCCTGCGACCGTGAAGAGCATGCCGTGGGGTTACACTGCGTGGCCGCCTGTATTCACGATGAGCATGGCACGCCGCTGGCAGCCATTTCAGTCTCTGGACCCATGGCGCGTATTCCTGAAGAGCGCCTATTGGCACTAGGTGCGTTAGTGCGTGCCATCGCCGACGAAATCACCCTTCAACTGGGTGGCCAACTACCGCGATGAGCGGTGCTTTGCGCCCCTGCAGTGACTGACAAAGACGGCACTCATTATGTTTAGCCTCTTCTGGGTGGCGCTGGCTAGCGCCACCTTACTGCCTGGCGGCTCAGAGGTGTGGTTGGCACGATTGTGGTGCTTAGGTGAGCCCGCGTTTGGCCTCTGGCTCGTTGCAACCGCTGGCAACAGCGTGGGCAGCATGCTCAATGTGGCGCTGGGACGTTATGCTCGCCAGTTTCAACATCGCCGCTGGTTCCCCGCGTCGCCCACTGGATTAGCACGTGCAGAGCGTTGGTATAAACGTTTTGGAGAAGTTAGCTTGCTGCTTTCGTGGGCGCCCGTGCTGGGTGATCCCCTCACCGTGCTCGCAGGCATCTTCAAACTACCCTGGTGGCGTGCACTGCTTTGGATTGTGGTGGCCAAAGGGGCGCGCTATGCACTGCTGTTGGCGCTAGCCCACCACTGGCTGGCACCGCTGTGCGGATAAATCTACAGATGATGCCAACTTAACTAGCGTCGATGTCACAAATATTGACGCGGCGAGTGGCGAGCCAGGCTCTTTTTCTCATGTTACCCTGTTTATCAGTTATACAAATCTTGCACTCGCCTAGAGTGCAATATGAATAGCGTGCACTATGATGTGCATGGAACGATGTGCATAAACGAGTTAGCAATGACATTGAGTAAAAGATTCACCCAAAGGGAGGTTTAGGTGTGACGCCATTACGTTTATTCCCCTGGCTAGGCGTCTGGTTATTGATGCTATTCGCCTTGTTAACAACGCCTGCACTCGCACAAACCACGTTGAGTGCGGGAAGCGAAGACACCGCTAACGCAGAGCAGCAGCCCTCTTATTCGGCACTTGCCGACCTGCTGGAGGATGAGCAGGCGCGCCAAGAACTGATTGAGCTGTTGCGCAATCAAGCGTCAGCGTTACCCAATGAACTGGCCAGCGAGTTATCGCCGGAAGCTGCCGCCCAAGGGAGTGAGCTTGCCCCTGAAGATGTATCACTGCCCCGTCAGCTTGCAGAGCTAACCAGTCGTGTGGTTGGCGATGTCGGCGGGCAGATCGAACAGGCAGTGGCCGTGGTAGGCGACCTGTTTACCGGCCAAGGCGCTAGCTCGTTCGACATGGCCGCGTTTGTTAGTGCGGCCATTAATCTAGGCGCCGTGATTGTTGCTACATTCGCGATTTTTTTACTTTTCCGCCGTTTGGTTAAACCGCTATTTACTAAAATCAGCGGTTGGTCTCAGCAGGGCAGTGGCTTAACACCTGTGCTGCGTTTGGTGTTGTGCGTGGCCATTGCGGCCGTCGTAGATGTGTTGCTGGTGGCGTTTGCCTATGTTGGCGGCAACTTGATTGCGACGTTTGCGGTGGGTGAAACCGGCGAACTCTCTACTCGTGCTTCGTTATTCCTAAACGCTTTCTTGGTGATTGAACTGCTGAAAGCGGCTATGCGTATGCTGTTCTCTTCACGCTATGAAGGGCTGCGCCTATTGCCTATTTCTGCGCAAGAAGCTTCCTACTGGAATCGCTGGTTAGCACGTTTAATTGGCATGGTTGGTTATGGCTTGATGGTGGTCGTGCCGCTGGTCAATTTCTATATTGCGGCAACCCTAGGCCAAGCCGTAGGCACCTTTATTATGTTGCTGGCCTTCATCTACGCGGTTGGCGTTGTGCTTAAAAACCGTGTGCGCCTGCGTGATAACCTTAACCAGATGGCAGCGCGAGCGACGATGACCGCCAGCCGTGTGTCGCTGAGCTTGTTTGCTCGGACTTGGCACTTGTTTGCGTTGCTCTACTTCCTAATGGTGTTTGTGCTTACCTTGTTACGTCCAGGGGATGCATTACCGTTTGTGCTGTTTGCCACCTTGAAAACATTGGCAGCCGTAGTTATCGGGCTTTTGTGCTCGGCGTTCCTTACTCAGACGATTGGCCGTCGTATTCGGCTATCCGATGATCTGCGCCGTAAACTGCCGATGCTGGAAGTGCGCTTAAATAGCTATGTGCCCAATGCCCTACGTGTGCTGCGCACCGTGATATTAGTAGCGGTCGTTATGGTCGTCTTGGATGCCTGGGGAGTGTTTAACTTAGCGGCATGGTACGCCTCCGATCGTGGCGCAAACCTTGTCGGGAAACTTACCAGCGTCACCATAATCTTGGTCGTTGCGTTCGCTGTGTGGCTGGGGTTAGCGAGTTTGATCGAGCATAAGCTCAACCCCGAAACGGGACATGGCGAACCTTCTGCGCGTGCTAAAACACTGCTGAGCCTGTTCCGGAATGCCTTAGTGATTGCCATGGTGACAATTACCGGCATGATCGTGTTGTCGGAAATAGGCATTAATATCGGGCCGCTTATCGCTGGTGCTGGTGTGCTAGGTTTAGCGATTGGTTTTGGTGCTCAAAAACTGGTTCAGGACGTTATTACCGGTATCTTTATTCAGGTAGAAAATGCCATGAATACCGGTGATGTGGTGACGGTAGGCGGTATCACTGGTACTGCCGAGCGATTGAGTATTCGTTCGGTAGGCATACGCGATTTGTCAGGTACTTATCATATCGTGCCGTTCTCCAGCGTTGATACTGTGTCGAACTATATGCGCGAGTACGGTAACCACGTCGGTGAGTACGGTATCGGCTATAACGAAAGCATTGATGAAGCAATTGAGCAGCTGCAGTTGGCGTTCGAAGACCTGAAAGCAAGCGAAGAGCATAGCCATAAACTGCTGGCTGACCTGACCGTTGCAGGCGTTACGGCGTTGGCCGACAGCTCTGTCAATATTCGTGTGGTGATCAAAACGACACCGGGCGACCAGTGGGGTGTTGGACGTGCCTATAACCGTTTAGTGAAGTTGCGCTTTGATGCAGCAGGTATCGAGATTCCATTCCCGCATACCACGCTCTATTTTGGCGAAACGAAAGGCGGCAAAACACCACCCGCCAATGTGCGCGTGTTGAACTCCACCGCTGAACGTAAACAGGTAGAAACATCGCCAATCCATCAGGAAAGCGAACAGCCACCGGATCAGTCAATTCAGGACACCGATGAGTCGGATCACCTAAAACCTGATCATGGTGATGTAGACAGTGTGTAATAGAGTGCCGGTTATTGACACGGCTAACTAAACAACAGTGCCGCCCAAGAGGGCGGCACTGTTGTTGAAACATCCGTTGTAATTCATGTTCGTCAGAATATTAGAACCCTTTATAGGTTATCCAGTTCGGGCGCTTCTTTGGGGCGCACGATTTTGATCTTCTCCTTCATCAGCGCCTTCATCAGTGCAAACACCATCGCGAATACCATAATGAAGATAGGCAGGCCGATGACGGTAATCACTTGCTGTAGCGCTACTAGTCCCGCATCCCCTGCGAGTACGATCAGCATGGCTGCAACGGCACCTTCCGAGACGCCCCAGAATACCCGCTGATGAATTGGGCCGGGGTCCGTATCACCGGTGCATAGTAAGTCGATGACCAGCGAAGCGGAGTCCGATGAAGTAGCAAAGAAAATCGCCACGATAACGACGGCAAGTCCTTGAATCAGTGTAGCAGCGGGGAAATTCTCAAAGAATGCAAACATTGCTAAGGGCACGCTCTCCATGACAGCGGCTGTCATCATGCCGGCTTGGTCGCCTAGCTGTGCGCGTGCAGCCTCACCGATGCCGTCTATCTCCATGGCCGACCAGCCAAAAATAGCAAACCACACCAGCGTAAACAGCGAAGGCGCAAACAGCACACCAAGGACAAACTCACGAATAGTGCGACCCCTGGAGATGCGTGCGACAAACAAGCCGATAAAGGGAGACCACGTCACTGTCCAGGCCCAGTAAAAGACCGTCCAGTTACCCTGCCAGCCCCAACTGCCTTCTTCACGAGTGTATTGCGCTAGCGTGTCGTTCCAGAACGACAAAGGCACGATATTGGAAATATAAATGCCGAGGGTTTCGATAATGCCGCGTAGCAGAAAGACGGTTGAACCGGTAAACAAGACAAACAGCATTAACCCTACGGCCATGCCGATGTTGACGTTGGAAAGCAGCTTCACGCCTTTATCTAGCCCACCTGCAATGGAGGCTACGGCGACTGCCGTTAACATAATGATGATAATGACTTTAGTGGTCACGCTATCAGCAATGCCAAAAAGTTCGCTTAGCCCTGCATTAATTTGCGAGGTGCCTAGCCCGATAGAGACGGCCACCCCAAATAGCGTTCCGAGTACCGCAAAAATATCGATTGTTTTACCAATTGGGCCGTAGATACGCTCCTTGAGCAGCGGATAGAACACTGAGCTGACGCGTACAGGGAGGTCGTAGCGGTAAATAAAGTAGGCAAAGGCTAGTCCTGGCAGAGTGAAAATGGTCCAGGTGTGCAAGCCCAAGTGGTAAAGTGAAAAGCCCATCGCTTCACGGGCAGCTTCTACCGTATATGGCTCAATATCGCCGTGGGGAGGGTTGGAAAAGTGGAAAATAGGCTCGGCGACTCCCCAGAACATTAATACCGTGCCGATACCGCCAGCAAACAGCATCGTGAACCAAGAAATATTGCCGTACTCCGGGCGATCGTCTTCGCTGCCCAAGCGAATATTGCCGTAGCGGCTGAGTGCTATCCACAGTAGGAAAACCAGCCAGAAACTAACCCCAAAGATAAAGAACCAGCCAAGATTGGTAACCACCCAGCTGCGGCCGGTGGCGAAAATGCTTCCTATCGTTTCAGGGGCAATGATTAATGCCACTAGGAACAGCAACATCAATCCTGCAGAGACAAAGAAAATAGTTGGGTCCGTGCGCAGCCCCAGTCGTTGCGCGAGTTTTTCCATGAGAATTTCCTTTTTATTGTTGGAATAGTCGCCTAGATGGGTTGCATGCCAGCTGAAATAAGGCGACTTTCACGAGTCTACAGACAACTATTCTGTCCATGGAAGGTGGGAAGTGTGACCTTTAATTAAATCGTCAAGGGCTTAACGTAGCATCAACGAAAAACTGCCGAATGCACTTAATTAGCATCGGCAGCGTATGGCATAAAAGGACGTTGAAGACAGATTTGGAAGCTAGGTTTGCAAGCCAAGTTTGAAAGCTAGGTTTGAAAGCCAGGTTTTAAAGATAGGCTTAAAGCTAGTTTGGAATACTTTCAGCCTGGATAGTTTTCGGAGTGTTGCCCTTCAAGATTGATCGACTCACCCCCGTCAACAAATAGAATTTGCCCAGTAACAAACTCATTGTCTAATAAATAGTGCAACGCTTGTACAAGATGGCTGGGATCTCCCTGGTGTTTAACGGGTATACCTTCAATTCGCCATTGAATATAGTCGCTGGTGCGTTGAGAAGCGGGCAGTACCACGCCGGGGGCAATACCATTAATACGCAGGCGTGGTGCAAACTCTAGTGCGGCCATCCGCGTCATATCCGCAAGGCTCTTTTTCGAGAGTAGATACGCGGCATACGGGTACTGATGATAAGCCACTTTATTATCAATAATATTAATGATCTGTCCTTTATCAACGGCGTCTGCAAAGTAACGAGTTAGCAGCAACGGTGTAAACATATTGACCCTGAATTGCGCTTCCAGCATGGCCATGTCGGTGCCTGAAATGGGAGCAGGTTCGTATGCAGAGGCACTGTTAAGAAGCACATTTAAGTTTGGGAAGTGCTGCTTGGCGGCTGTCACAAGTTCTTCAAGAGAGTCGCTCAGGAAATTGCATGGCAGTATTTCGCAGCGCTGGCCTTTGGCGCGAATCGTCTTGGCAACGTCCTCGGCTTCACCCCGTGAGCTATTCACATGTAAGGCAATATCATAGCCCTTAGCCGCTAGAGCTTCGGCAAAATAGCGTCCCAAACGTGTTGCGCCGCCAGTGATCAGTGCAGCTGATGAACTCATGCAAAGCTCTCCCACAGTGGATTAACGTTAGCGTTGAGCATGACTTTCTGCGTGAGCGTAGCGTTTGTCAATATCTTGTACATAGCTTGAACAAAATAACAGGCAAGCTAGTCTTACGTATCATCGATATGACCTGACTACCACCTTCGCGCTTTGACGCTAAGCGCAGAGTTTCTAGAGCAGGGTCTACAGGATTAGGATGCAGCTATGCCACTCTCATCGTTAAACACTACGCCAGATACGGCCCTCCATGAATGCTTAATCTCTCTCGGTACCAACATTGAGCCGGAACACCACTTTCACGAAGCACTGACTATTTTACGCAGCGAGTGTGAATTGATTGCCAGCTCAGAAGCGATTCGCACAACGCCGGTTGGCTACCAACACCAGCCGGATTTCCTGAATGCAGCCTTACTTGTGCGTACATCTCTTGATCACGACGCTTTTCGCGCTTACTTAAAAGAGGTGGAAAATCGTCTCGGACGTGTGCGAGGCCCGATTAAATCAGGGCCGAGAACCATGGACTTGGATATTGTGGCGTGGGATGGCGAAGTCATCGATGAGGGGTACTACCAGCATAGCTACGTGCGTCGCCCGGTAGATGAAGTGCTGGCTGCCAGCCGCCGGACACTTAAACAACGAGCATGCTCATGATTTTTGCGTTGCGGCCGATAATAGCAGTGTAGCCTCCTACTGTTGGGCAGGCTGACCTGCCTCGGGGACGAGCGTTGCTAAGCCTAAACACCAATCTGATGTCTCTTATCGTGCAGAATAATCTGCGTAGCAGTCAGCAATCGATGCAGACCGCTATGGAGC
Organism: Vreelandella venusta; assembly: GCF_007989605.1. Lineage (GTDB taxonomy): Bacteria > Pseudomonadota > Gammaproteobacteria > Pseudomonadales > Halomonadaceae > Vreelandella > Vreelandella venusta. The sequence goes on from NZ_BJUL01000002.1 coordinate 257,447, forward strand.
GTCTTTCTTCTGGGCTACGTATCAATAGTGCCAAGGATGACCCGGCAGGTCAGGCGATTGCCAATCGCATGGGGGCTCAGCTGCGTGGTATGGAGCAAGCCATTCGCAATACCAATGACGGCATTTCCATGGTGCAAACAGCAGAGGGTTCGCTCAACCAAATTAATGATAACTTGCAGCGTATTCGTGAATTGAGTGTTCAAGCGGCTAACGGCACTAACGCTCCCGATGATCTTGACTCAATTCAAAATGAGATCAATCAGCGCTTAGATGAGATTGATCGTCTTGCCGAACAGAGTAACTTCAACGGCATTGGCTTGTTTGATAGTAGCAAAGAGGTAAATATTCAGGTGGGTGCTAACGATGGCGATAGCATTGCGGTGCGCTTAGCAGCCATGAATAGGCAGGCATTGGGACTGGACAGCTTTAGTGTTTTAGATGATGGTAGCGCAACGGATAACCCGCTAAAGGCGCTAGATGGCGCCATTAAACAGGTGGATCGCCAGCGGAGTTATTTAGGCGCGGTACAAAATCGCTTCGAAAGTGTGATCGATGGACTCAATACCAACATTATTAATACGTCTGCTGCTCAGTCGCGCATCCAAGACGCGGATTATGCACGTGAAATTTCTAATCTAATTCACGCGCAAATTCTGCAGCAGGTCGGTATCGCTATTTTGGCTCAAGCCAACCAGCAGCCGCAGATGATTCTGCGTCTGCTGAAAGGTCTATAACATTAGGGCTTTAACCGTTACTCGATAATGCCCTGTTCGCGCGCCATGGCATAGGCTGCCTGGGGGCCATTCCACAGCGATGGCAGTAAAATCAGTGAAACGGGAATCGCGGTAATCACGATAAATTGCTGTAAGGCACCAATTTGTCCTGCTCCCATATACAGCAGCACCGCCGCCATTAGCGCCATGGCAATCCCCCAGAAAGCACGCACGTATGGGCTTGGGTCATCATGGCCAGCGCCTACTACGGCAATGGCATAACTCATCGAATCACCTGTGGTAGCCACAAAAATTGTCGTCAATAACAAAATTGCCAGTGCCATCCAGGTGCCGCCGGGGAGCGCTTGGGCCACGGTAAGCGTCGCGACATCAAACTGGAAATTATTCAGTGCTTCTGTCAGATCAATGACGCCCATGAGCTGATAATAAATGCCTGAGCCGCCCAGCAGAGTGAACCATACGGTCGTCGCAATAGGGGCGAGTACCGCCACGGCAAGAATCATTTCGCGAATACTGCGTCCGCGTGAAATACGCGCCACGAAAATCGCCATCAGCGGTGCATAGCCAATAAACCAGGCAAAGAAAAAGACGGTCCACCACTGCATCCACCAAGCGGGAGCGGTGTCGGCGGTCATGGTTGCCATGGTGAAAAACTTACTAATGTAAGCGCCCATGCTCGACAGATAAGTGTTGACCAAAAACAGCGTAGGGCCAAACACGATGATCACCGCGCCAATGGCAAGTGCCAGCAGTACGTTAAAGCGGCTAAGTAGTTGAATGCCTCTATGAACACCGCTCATCGAAGAGAGCACGTAAATGCAACCTAGTACCGCAAGGATAATAAGCTGCCCGAGGTAGCCGTCGGGAAGACCGAACAGCTCATGCAAGCCAAAACTTACCTGAGTCGCTAGAAATCCGATGGGGCCGACAGTACCTGCTACCAACGCAATCACGCAGCAAGCGTCTAGCACGCTACCTAGCGGGCCACGCATAAGCCGCTCGCCAAAAACCGGGTAAAGCAGTGTGCGTGGTTGCAGTGGCTGGCCTTTCACATAGTGAGCGTGGGCAAGCACCACCGCGGTTAGCGAGCCAAGTACCGCCCAGGCCAAAAAGCCCCAGTGCATGAACGATTGGGCAAGGGCGCTTGAGACGGCTTCGGCGGTGCCAGCTTCGGTGTCAAAGGCAGGAGGCGTTACCACAAAATGATAGACCGGCTCTCCGGCGGCGAAGAAGACCCCACCTCCTGCCAGCAATGTGCACAGAATAATCGATAGCCACTTAAAGGTACTCATTTCTGGTGCATCAAGATTGCCAATCTTGGCTTTTGCCGCTGGTGTAACTGCTAGGCCAATGGCAATAAAAAAAGTCAGTAACAGTAACAATTGAAAGTAGCTGCCTAGCACCAGGGCTGTCCAAGCAAAGCCGGCGCTGATTGAGTTGGCGACAAGATCAATGTCATAAAAGGAGAGGGCAAGAAACGCCACGATGAAACCGATGCTAAGCACCAGTACGATGGGATCGCCGAGGGAAAACCGCGCAGTGCCCTCGCTTGTCTTGGCAGGGTGGTTCATTAAGAACACCTATGTTTAATCAGGGGTATGTTTAATCAGGGGATGGGTAAGCAGAGCATTGAGCTTAACTAAACCGTGCGTGAGTAGGCGTAATGCCTGAAAGCATCCGATTTTCGAAACAAAAAAAAGCGCCATTCAATGAATGGCGCGAGGACAGGAAACTGTGGACAGTATACCTGGTGTATAGACCAAAGTCTAATGCCCGGGGAGGATTGCATAAAAATAGTGCGAAAAATAAGCGAGATGCACCATGATGAATAGGTTAATGGCAGCCGCAATTGGTTGGCATTTTTTGTAACTCACTGATAATAAAAAATATTTCTTTGTGTGGCAGGAAAGCAGCGGCGCGCTACCAGTGATAGAGCAGTGATGCGCTGGTGGTGCTGTCAGTACGTTCGCTAGTATCCTCAGGCGGCTGCGAGTTGTGTTTGATTTCATGGGAAAGGCGTAGCGAAAGTCGTGAATTTAGTCGAGCCGTTAGTGCCGTTAATGAACGCGCTGTAGTGTTCTGACGGGTATATTCCACCGACATTTCTTGAACGATATCCGCATAATCTGAGAAGCCAAATTGATAGTCGAGTGCTGTATAAGCAACTGCCAATTGCTCATTATCAGCGCCGCGTAATCGGTCATTACGATAGCCAGGGCCTGCTTCTAACGATAGTGAATGTTGTTTACCCGCTAGCAATTGCCTCCCATAGCCACCAATGGCAGAAAGCTGCTGGTCGTAGCCGGCAAAGCGGTCTTTTTCCCAGCGGGCAAAGCCAAACAGATAGTGGGGGCCGCTAAAATCAAAACGCTCCCTGCCTGCTACTAAATATTGCTCAGCGCTGGTTTCTCCGTTTTTACTCACATTGCGGACTTCACCGCGCAGCGAATGAGTGAAATCCCCCGTCAGCCAAGTCAGCCGTGTCTTGCCGATCAATGTTTGGCTATTGGTGTTGCCGGAAAGGTGGGTAAAACCAAGTTCGGCATCGCCGCTAAACACCGGCGTATCATCTTGTGGCGGTGGTGGGGCGTAAAACGGATAAGCAGCGGCGGAAGTTGCCCACAGCGACAAGCTAGCTAATAAGACATTTTTTAATAACCTCAACACGTAACTCCTCCGTGAGTGTCAGTCTTTGTGAGCGGCTGCGATGTTGCAGGATGAGAGTTCGTCATGCACGCTTTAAAAGCGCTGAGTATATCGATAAAAAAAATCAGTGGCTGCTAAATAAGCAAACAGTCGAAAAAGCGCCATGGCTAACGCCACTTGGCGCTGCATGCCATAATGACGCTGTCGCGCCTAGTGAGTTCCTTTATGACCGCCCCACGCCCCCGTACGCTAGCCGAATTACAGCGTTGGCGCCGTACGCGCGCCAAACGACGCTGGTACACGCGAAGCTTTCGCCTGCAAGTCATGCTGCTGGTCGGCTTTCTGCTGGCGGGGATGTTGCTAGCGCAAGGCACCTACTTGAACCACCGTAAAGCAGAAATTATCACCCACCAAATGGGCGAACGGGCATTGGCAGTGGCCAAAACCGTCGCGGGCATGCCGCAAATTGTTAATGCTTTCTCGACCCCCGACCCTTCGCTGATTATCCAGCCGCTTGCTGAACGCGTTCGCCATGAAACCGGTGCCCGTTATGTGGTGGTGGGGAATGCCCAGTCGATTCGCTACTCGCACCCCGTGCCTGAGCGTATTGGTCAGCCAATGGTGGGCGGGGATAACGATCAGGCGCTGATTTACGGTCAGTCATACGTATCGGAAGCTACCGGAACGTTAGGCACCGCCATGCGCGGCAAAACGCCTATCTGGGATGAAGAGGGTAATATCATCGGGGTAGTTTCGGTGGGCTTTATGCTAGAACGAGTCGATATGGATGTGGCTCGCTATACCAGCCTGGGGTGGGCGTTAGTGGCGCTGATGATTTTGCTAGGATTTGCCGGGGCCTATTGGCTGTCGCAGCACCTTAAAAAAGTCATCCTTGGTTTAGAACCTTATGAAATAGCCCGCTTGGCCATGGAAAAAGAGGCCATCTTGCAATCTATCCACGAAGGTATTCTGGCGGTTAACCGCGATGGCCAGATCACCTTAGTGAATCAGCAGGCCCGCCGTTTTCTAGGGCTATCGGATGAACAGGTCTTGCTGGGGCAACCAATTCGTGAGGTGGTGCCCAACTCGCGCTTGATCGAGGTGTTAAAGCACGGCGAGCAAGAGTTTGACCAGGAAATGTGGCTGGGCGACCATCCTGTGGTGGCTAATCGAGTGCCCATTCTGCACGAAGGAGAGATCGAAGGCGCCGTTGCGACATTTCGCAGTCGCCGGGAAATTATTGATCTTTCTCAGGCACTTACCCGGGCAAGCCGTGATGTGGATATGCTGCGTGCCCAGGCCCACGAGTTTTCCAACAAGCTATACACCATTTCTGGTCTCTTGCAGCTTAATCGCGTTGATGAGGCGCTAGCGTTGATTCATCATGAAACCGAACGTGCCCAGGCGCAAATGAGCTTTTTAATGCGTCACGTAGCTGACGCGGTACTCAGCGGCATCTTGTTGGGTAAATTGACGCGAGCAGGGGAGTTGGGAGTTGCGCTGGAAATTGATGAGCAGAGCTCGCTCTCTTGCCCACTGACGGTCACTGGGCAGGAGGTCATGATTAGCGTTGTGGGCAACTTATTAGATAACGCCTGTCATGCAGCGCTTAATGGTCCAAACAGTGACACACCGAAAGTTCGCCTGTTCTTTACGGATCTGGGCGAGCAGCTGTTGATTGAGGTAGAGGATAACGGCTCAGGTGTGCCCGGCGAGCATGCGGAGTCGATCTTTCAAGATGGGTTTTCTACCAAAACCGGTAAACATCGTGGCATTGGATTAGCACTGGTCGCGCGGTTGTGCCGTCAGCATGGCGGCGAGGTGACATTAGAAGAGAGCGAGCTAGGCGGCGCGTGCTTTATTGCCGTGCTGGATCGTTCGCTTTGCGACCAAGTCGCCACAACGCCTTAAATCATAATAACGACGCCAGGAAGAGGAAACACTATGTCTGCGGCGCAGTACGGTATTTTGGTCGTCGAAGACGATTTTCGCATTGCTGATATCCATAAGGCTTTTATTGAGCAGAGCGACGGCTTTTATGTGGTGGGGCTGGCACGTAACGGCAGTGAAGCAAAAGCCCTGATGGCCCAGCATGCTGATGCTGTTCAGCTCATCTTATTAGATGCTTACTTGCCTGATGTAGAGGGTCTGGAGCTGCTATGGGCGATTCGCCGCGACTATGTGCATGTGGATATCGTCATGGTGACAGCCGCCCGCGAAGTAGAAACCATCAGCGAAGCGTTGCGTGGTGGCGTCTTTGATTATCTGATTAAACCGATTGAAGCGGCGCGTATGACACAAATGCTGACACGTTTTCGTCGCGAGCGAGAGGCATTGGCGAACCGGGCTGAAATGAGTCAAGACGAGCTGGACCAAGTGCTTGCTCGCTTACAGCCAAGTGAATCTGCGCGGCAAGCTACGCGCACGCTGCCGAAAGGCATTGACCGTTTGACCCTGCGTCGTGTGGTGGAGTCGCTGGCAGCCGAACATGATTCCCAAACGGCGATGCAGGTAGCGCAGGCAATGGGCGCAAGCCGTTCAACAGCGCGGCGTTATTTGGAGTTTTTAGTGGCTGAACAAGCGGTTAATGCAGAAATTGGCTATGGCGATGTCGGTCGCCCTGAGCGGCGCTATCGGCTACTTGAGTCTTCCTCAACATGGCTGGAATCACTGTAAATAAGCCGTTCTAACCGGCCGTGAACAAAATGAACAAAACGCACAAAAAGCACTTTTTGCCATTAATGGTCATAAGCTTGTCGCGAGGAGTAGCGGTCTTCTAATGTGCAGGGCGTCACCACACAAAGATACGTAGATAACAACTATCTATAACACAGCCAATATAACAACATAGCTAATGTGGAGAACGCCCATGACCATGCTTCCCCTAAAGCGCTTTGCCGTGCTTGCTTTACCGATGGCAGCCTTTGCCATGACAACGTCCGCCAGCGCCCAAGAGTGGACACCGAACCGTTCGATTGAGTTTGTTGCACCGGCCAACCCCGGTGGCGGCTGGGATACGCTAGTGCGCACCATGTCCCGCGTTATTCAGCAAGAAGAGCTGGCCGACGAAAGCTTCGCAGCCATTAACGTACCTGGCGGCGGCGGTGCAGTTGCCTGGGCTCAGGTAGCCCGTGATAGCGGCAATCCGCATAAACTTTTCGCTACCAGCCCGCCGATGATTTTAGTTCCCCTGGCAGGCGCATCGCGTTACGACCACACTGATTTCACCCCGATTGCGCGCATCAATACCGACTATTCGATTATTTTGGTGGCGGCAGACTCCGAGTATCAAAACCTGGATGATCTTTTCGCAGCGCTCAAAGAGAACCCTAGCTTAAGCGTGGGTGGCGGTAGTGCGCCGGGCTCGATGGACCACATCTCGGTTGCCGGTCTTGCTTCCGCGGCGGGTATGGAAGCCTCCTCGGTCAACTACATTCCCTTCTCAGGTGGTGGCGATGCCATGACTAACCTGATGGGTGGCCATATCGAGGCAGTTATTGGCGGTGCCGGTGAAGCGGTAGGTCAGCTGGGTGAAGGTAGCCAGCTGCGCGCGCTGGGCGTGTCTTCCGCAGAGCGTCTGGGCGGTGGACTGGCCGATGTACCCACTTACCAAGAGCAGGGTTACGACTACACCTTCGATATTTGGCGTGGCGTAATGGGTGCGCCGGAAATGCCTAAAGAGGCGGTTGAATACTACGAGACGCTCTTCGCCGAAATGCTCGAAACGGATGCATGGCGCGAAGCAAGCGACCAGCTGGGCTGGATTGATGCCTACCAGGATAGCGACGCCTTCGCTACCTTCCTGGATGAGCAACAAGAGCAGTTTAGCAGCGTGTTGACCGACCTGGGGCTGATGCGCCAGTAAGCGCTCGTCCCAAAGGCTCCCCCGGTGGCAGCGTGCCACCGGGATCTTCCGTCTGATACCGCAAGGGTCTTGCTGTTCTGCAATGACGTCTTCGGAGAGCTTTCCCATGACTCGATTCAATACCAACCAATGGCTAGCGCTTGTGTTGGCGTTAGTGGCGGCTGCCTATCTGGCAATGGCCTGGCAAATCCCCAACTTTCCGCTGCCCCGCCCAGTGGATTCTGACCTATTTCCAAAAGTGTTAGGTGTTTCTCTGCTATTCCTGTCGGCGTGCTTGTTTTTTGAGCGTCCGGGGCCTATTGCGGGTGCCGATCAGATTGATCAAGCCGAAACCCAGGGGCCGCTACTGCTAACGCCTTGGGCGCGGGTGATCGTCACCGCCATCGCCATTGCGGCCTACGCGTTCCTGCTTGTGCCGTTAGGCTTTGTGCTGGCTTCAACGCTGCTGTGTGTTGGCCTAACCGCTTACTACGGCTACCGCCGCCATGGGGTCAATCTGGCAACATCGCTTGGGGTGGTGTTAGCGCTGTATTTGACCATGACGCGGGTAATGGATGTTTACCTACCCACTGGCGTGCTGCCGTTTTAACCAGGCCGCGCTTGCCCACTGTTAGCGGGTTTAAAAGAGAGACACTCCCATGGATGCCTTTAACAATCTAATGTACGGCTTTGGCATCGCGCTTGAGCCTATCAATATCGCTTACGTCTTTGCCGGTGTCTTTGCTGGCACCATTATCGGCATGTTGCCCGGCCTTGGGCCGATCAGCGCGTTGGCGCTGATGATCCCGATTACCTTCGCTATGGAGCCCTCTTCAGGGCTGATCTTGATGGCTGGGGTGTATTACGGCGCTATTTTTGGCGGCTCCACCTCGTCTATTTTGCTGAACGCCCCCGGTGTGGCGGGAACGGTTGCGACCTCTTTTGACGGCTATCCGATGGCCAAGCAAGGGTTGGCAGGTAAGGCGCTGGCGATTGCCGCTTACTCCTCCTTTGTTGGCGGTACCATCTCCGTTGTTTTCTTGATGTTAATTGCGCCGCTGCTCTCCAAAGTCGCGGTGAGCTTTGGCCCGGCTGAATACTTCGCGTTGATGGTGCTGGGCTTAACCGCGGTTGTGTCGCTATCCGATAAGTCGCTGGTTAAAGGCTTAATTGCCGCTGTTATCGGGGTGATGATCTCGATTGTCGGGATTGATATGCAAACCGGCACCGAGCGCTTTACCTTTGGCTCTATTCACCTGCTCGACGGTATCGACTTTCTGGTCGTCGCGCTGGGTATCTTCGCGTTAGCCGAAGTGTTCTACATGTTGCTGCGCGGAGGTGGTGGTAAAGAAGCGCCACGTAACGCGATCGGGTCGTTGAAATTGTCCCGCAGTGAAGTCAAGCAGATAGCAGGCCCTGTTAGCCGCAGTTCAGTATTGGGCTTCTTTACCGGTGTACTGCCGGGCGCCGGCGCGACCATCGGCTCGTTTCTTGGCTATAGCATGGAAAAACGCATTGCCAAAGACGGCGATACCTTTGGTAAAGGCAACATCAAAGGCGTTGCTGCGCCAGAAGCGGCAAATAATGCGGCGTGCACCGGTTCGTTTGTACCGCTGTTAACCTTGGGGGTGCCGGGGTCTGGCACCACCGCCGTACTGCTTGGCGCACTGTTGGTGATGGGCGTTAATCCTGGCCCGATGATGCTTGAACAGCGTCCTGATGTGTTCTGGGGCGTGGTCGCCAGTATGTATATCGGCAATATCTTCCTACTGGTGCTTAACCTGCCGCTGATTCCGCTGATCGCCAAGATTCTCGATCTGCCCAAGCCATTGTTGCTGTCACTGATTTTGATCTTCTGCATGATCGGTGTGTACGGTATGAGCTTCAGCGTGTTCGACTTATTACTGCTGCTTGGTTTTGGCTTGGTTGGTTTGGGAATGCGCTTGTTCGGCTTCCCTGCCGCGCCACTGATTCTGGCGCTCATTCTTGGCAACATCATGGAAGAGTCCATGCGTCGCGCGCTGCAGATCTCCGGTGGGGATTGGACGACCTTTATCGACAAGCCGATTTCACTGTCGTTACTGGTCATCGCTGTGCTATCGCTTGGTTTACCGCTGCTGAAAAAGCGCCGCACTAAGCGTTTGAACACTGCTGAATAGAGCACCGGCAGGCGTGTAAAGCGTCCTAGGGTTTCCTAGGGCGCTTTTTTTATGCAAGCAATGGGGCGGGATTAATCGCCGTATGCAACGCAAAGCGCACTATTGGTGCGAGGTGTCGTTGTGGTGCATAAACAGCGTGCATTTTTTGGATGTTGGCGCGCCACGGTAGTGCGGTCGGTGAAAACGGGACTACTTTTTCTATAACTAACTTTTTGATTTTAATATTTTTAGTGTTTCTTTTTGTCGTGTGGCGCAAACCTTGCAAAAGCTAGGAGCTAGTGGATGCACCAAGCCCCGTAATAATTGTTCCCGCGTTACATAACGGGAGTCCTTGGCCGCGAAGCTCAAATAACGAGCCCCGTCATAAGGGGCGCAAGGAGGTTCAAGTGACCACATTGCAGCGCAAGACACACCCTCGTACTGCTGGCCGTTTCGCTACTGCCTTAATGGCCGCCGCCGTTATGGGGGCCAGTACACAGGCCATTGCCCAGGATGATGATCCAATCAAGGTCGGTATCCTTCACTCACTCTCCGGCACCATGGCGATCAGTGAGACGGTGCTTAAAGATACCGTTGAGATGCTTATTGAACAGCAAAACGACGCGGGTGGCTTGCTGGGTCGCCAGCTTGAAGCAGTGGTTGTCGACCCTGCCTCTAACTGGCCGCTATTTGCTGAGCGTGCAAGAGAGCTATTGGCGCAAGAAGAGGTCGACGTGATCTTCGGCAACTGGACCTCCGTTTCCCGTAAGGCAGTACTACCGGTAGTGGAAGAGCTTAACGGCCTGTTGTTCTACCCGGTGCAGTATGAAGGTGAGGAGTCCTCGGAAAACGTCTTTTATACCGGTGCCGCCCCCAATCAGCAGGCGATTCCTGCGGTTGAGTATCTGATTAACGAAGTCGGCATCGAACGCTTTGCGCTGGTCGGCACCGACTACGTCTATCCGCGCACCACCAACCGTATTCTCGAAGCGTTCCTCAAAGATGAGCATGGCATCGCTGATGAGGACATCATGATCAACTACACGCCGTTCGGCCATTCAGACTGGCAGAATATCGTGTCAGAAATACGCCGCTTTGGTGAAGAGGGTAAACCCACGGCGGTTATCTCGACGATTAACGGCGATGCCAATGTGCCGTTTTACACCGAACTTTCTAACCAAGGCATCGATGCTGCCGATATTCCGGTCATCGCCTTCTCTGTGGGCGAGCAAGAGCTCACCGGCATCGATACGGGGCCGCTAGTCGGCCACTTGGCGGCCTGGAACTACTTTATGAGCGTCGATACTGATGACAACTACGACTTTATCGACGCCTGGATCGACTACACCGGCGACGAAGAGGCCGTCACTAACGACCCCATGGAAGCGCACTACATTGGCTTCAACATGTGGGCCGAAGCGGTGCGTAAAGCAGGCACTACCGACGTGGATGCGGTGAAAGACGCGATTATCGGTGTTGCCGTGCCTAACCTTTCCGGTGGCTATGCGGCGATGATGCCCAACCATCACATCACTAAACCGGTACTGATTGGTGAAGTTCAAGACAATGGCCAGTTCGATATTGTCTGGCAAACGCCTTCTACCGTAGCGGGCGATGCCTGGTCTGACTACCTGCCTGGCTCACGTGATTTGATTGCCGATTGGCGCAAGCCCATGGAGTGCGGCAACTTCAACGTGGTGAACGGCTCGTGTGGTGGCAGCACCGCAGCAGAAGAAGCCGAAGCGGCTCTCGCTGAGTAAGTAAAGCGATATATAGCAGGGAAATGACCGCTGTTAACGCTGTGGTGTAAGGACAGGTTGAAGCGAGGGGCTTTCGCCATGGCCGGAAAATGCTCCTGGCTATTCCGGCATTTCCGCCATCCATGGCGGTCAGATGGCGAAAGTAGCGCCCATGGATGGGTTCACAGCGCCCTCGCGGAAACTTGTTCTTGGCACCGTTATCTTCAGTTCCCCCCTTTTTGTTAACCAAAGGAAGAACCCCATGAGGCGTTTCTTTTCCTTAGGGTTGCTGTGTCTGCTGTTGTTAAGCGTCACAGTCACCGCCCAGGCACAAACAAGCGCCACCGTTGAGGCTGATGACGCAGCGGCGCTTGAGCTACTAAACGCGCTGGACGTGCGTTCCTATTCCGCCAAAGGCGAAGCGATCAACGCTATTTTGCAAAGCGATGATGAGCGCGCGCGTGATTGGCTGCAGTCCTTGTTGGACGGTCGCTTGCAGCGCACTGACGACGGTCGTTTTGTGGTGGTGCTCGACAATCAAGGTCGCGATTGGCCAGTTGCAGATGCGCTGACCAATGAACCGCTGGGGGAGATGTCCCGCCGCGACCTGGATCGTATAGGCATTAATAACAATCTACGCAATCAGCTACGCAGCGCTATTGCCGTAGTGGACTTGTATTCGCCAAACGTTGAGCGCCGGCGTACTTCCGCCAGCCGCTTACTGGGCGAGGTCGATGAGGAGCTGGCCGAACCGCTCAGTCAACTGATTGCTGACGAAGAAGACGCTGAGGTAGTGCGCAGGCTGACCCAGGCGCTGGCGATTTACCAAGTTGAAAGCGGCGAGCTTGAAGGCGTTGAAACGCTGCGAGGCAGTTTGCATCCACGTGTTCGAGTAGCGCTTAGTCGCGCGGCGAATAGCGATGACCCCATGATTGCCGATGCCGCCAATGAAGCGCTGAGCAGCATCGAGCAGAATCTCAAAATTAACCGTGGCCTGGAAACACTCTACTTCGGGCTTTCGCTTGGCTCGGTACTGGTGTTGGCGGCGATTGGCCTGGCCATTACCTTTGGCGTGATGGGCGTTATCAATATGGCTCATGGTGAGCTAATCATGCTTGGCGCTTATACCACCTGGATGATGCAGCAGCTGTTGCCCGGCCAGCCAGGATTGGCGCTAATTCTGTCGATCCCTGCGGGCTTTATGGTGGCCGCGCTGGTGGGCATTGCCATTGAGCGGGGCGTTATTCAGTTCCTGAAGGGGCGTCCGCTGGAAACGTTGCTGGCGACGTTCGGTATCAGCCTGATTTTACAGCAGCTGGTGAGAACGGTGATTTCACCGCTAAACCGTACGGTCATAACGCCCGAATGGATGAGCGGTTCATTAGTGATTAACGATGCGCTGTCGCTGACTCTTAATCGTATGTTTGTACTCGGTTTTGCACTGGTGGTGTTTGCCGCGCTGATGCTGATTATGCGCCGCACGCGACTAGGGCTTGAAGTGCGTGCAGTGACCCAAAACCGCGCCATGGCACGCTCCATGGGTATCCGTGCCACGCGGGTCGATATTATGACCTTCGCATTAGGGTCTGGCGTCGCTGGTTTGGCAGGCGTTGCGTTATCACAGCTGACCAACGTTGGCCCCAATCTGGGCCAGAACTACATTATTGATTCCTTTATGGTCGTCGTTTTCGGCGGCGTGGGAAATCTATGGGGCACTCTGGTGGCTGGGCTTTCCCTGGGCATTATCAACCAGGTGTTGGAACCCTGGGCGGGCGCCGTGCTGGCCAAGATTATTGTCCTGGTGTTCATCATTCTGTTTATTCAAAAACGCCCGCGTGGACTCTTCCCGCAGAAGGGCCGGGCTGCGGAGGGCTAAGCGATGTCATCAACGATCTCATTAATGACGCAATCATCTTCACGCCAGTTTTGGCTAACCCGCCCGTTTAGCGAACGGGCCACGCAGATTTTTCTTGGCGTGCTGTTTGCCGCCCTGTTGCTGGTTACGGTGCTCCATTTAGCGCTGCCCCAAGGCCACCCGCTGCACGTTAATGCTTATACCGTGAATCTGTTCGGTAAGTACTTAAGCTACGCGCTGCTGGCAGTGGCGGTGGATTTGGTATGGGGCTATTTGGGCATTCTGAGCCTGGGCCACGGGGCGTTTTTTGCCATTGGCGGTTACGCCATGGGCATGTACCTGATGCGCCAAATCGGTGATCGCGGTACTTATGGTGACCCGGTACTGCCGGATTTTATGGTGTTTCTCAACTGGGACAGCTTGCCCTGGTACTGGCTCGGTTTTGATATGGCCTGGTTTGCGTTTGCCATGGTGCTGTTAGCCCCTGGGCTATTGGCCCTGGTCTTCGGCTTTTTAGCGTTTCGCTCGCGGGTCACTGGGGTGTATCTGTCGATTATTACCCAGGCGCTGACTTTCGCCCTGATGCTGGCATTCTTCCGCAATGAGATGGGCTTTGGTGGCAACAACGGGCTGACCGATTTTCGTGAGCTGCTGGGCTACAACCTACGCAGCAACGACACCCGCTTAGGGCTGTTTATTGCCACCGGGGTTGCGCTGGCGCTGGGCTACATCCTGTGCCGAGCGATTGTTACCAGCAAGCTAGGCCGGGTGTGTGTGGCAACCCGGGACGCCGAGGCTCGCACGCGGTTTATTGGCTATCGGGTCGAACGCTTCCAGCTGTTTGTATTCGTGGTTTCCGCCATGCTGGCAGGCTTGGCTGGCGCGCTTTATGTCCCTCAGGTAGGGATTATCAACCCCAGTGAGTTCTCGCCAATTTTCTCGATTGAAATTGTGCTATGGGTGGCACTGGGTGGCCGCGCCACGCTATATGGAGCGGTTATCGGGGCAATCTTAGTCAACTATGCCAAAACCATCTTCACCGGCGTGATGCCCGATGCGTGGCTGTTTGCCTTAGGCGCGCTGTTTGTCTTGGTCACCGTGTTGCTACCCAAAGGCGTTGCAGGGTTATTGCGCCACCTAAAACGTCGCCAAAAATCCGTTGCCTTGCCAAAGGAGGCTACCGCATGAGTTTGTTGCAATCGCTAACCACGCGGGATCGGGTGTTTGAGTTTATGGCCCCTCAGGCATCACCGGTGGATGTGCGCCATGGCCCGATTCTGTATATGGAAGATGTCTCGGTGAGCTTCGATGGCTTCAAGGCAATCAATAACTTAAACCTGACCATTGATGATGGTGAACTGCGCTGCATTATCGGCCCCAACGGGGCCGGTAAAACGACCATGATGGACATCATTACTGGCAAAACGCGCCCCAACGCAGGCAGCGTGTGGTTTGGTAGCCGCCATAATCTACTGCAAATGAATGAACCGGATATCGCCAGCTTGGGAATTGGTCGTAAGTTCCAAAAGCCCACGGTCTTTGAAGCGCTAAGTGTGTTTGAAAACCTGGAGTTGGCGATGGCCGCTGATAAGCGCATTTTTCCCACGCTGACTGCCCGCATGAGCGGTGAAATTAAAGACCGCATCGATGAAGTGCTTGAAACGATTGGCCTGACCGAGCTGCGCTACCAGCCAGCAGGGATTCTTTCCCACGGCCAAAAGCAGTGGCTGGAAATTGGCATGCTGTTAATGCAGCGCCCGCGCCTGCTACTGGTAGATGAACCCGTCGCCGGGATGACGGAGCAGGAGATGGAGCGTACCGCAGAGCTGCTGACGGGCCTCGCCGGTAAGCAGTCGGTGGTCGTGGTAGAGCACGACATGGGCTTTGTACGCTCCATTGCCCGTAAAGTGACCGTGTTGCACCAAGGCAGCGTGCTGGCGGAAGGCAGTATGGACCAGGTGTCAAACGACCCCAAGGTGGTTGAGGTGTATCTGGGTGCGGACGATGAGGAGGCTGCCTAATGCTGACGATTGAAAAGCTTAACCAGTTCTACGGCGAAAGCCATACCTTGTGGGATTTAGACCTTGATGTGCCTGAAGGCCAGTGCACTTGCGTGATGGGCCGCAACGGGGTGGGTAAAACCACCTTAATGAAAGCCATTATGGGCGAAGTGGCCGTAAAGAGTGGCCAGCTACGCTATCAGGGGGAGGGCAGCGACATTGAGCTGACCCAAAAAGCCGTGGAAGCGCGCTCTCGCTTGGGCATTGGTTTTGTCCCCCAGGGGCGACAGATTTTTCCGCTGCTCAGCGTGGAAGAAAATCTACGCACCGGCTTGGCAGCGCGCCGTGATGGGCTGAAAAAAATCCCCGAGCGTATCTATGAGTTGTTCCCGGTTTTAAAAGAGATGAAGCACCGCCGTGGCGGTGACTTATCTGGTGGTCAACAACAGCAGCTCGCCATTGGCCGTGCGCTGGTAATAGAGCCCAAGCTACTGATTTTGGATGAGCCAGGGGAGGGCATTCAGCCCAATATCGTGGCGCAAATCGGTCAGGTGATTCGTCAGCTGATCAAGGAAGATGGCTTAACGGTACTGCTGGTCGAGCAGAAGCTACCCTTTGCCCGCAAATACGCCGACCGCTTTGTGATTATGGATCGCGGCCGTCCGGTGGCCAAAGGCGAGATCGCCGAGCTTTCCAACGAACTGATCAAACAGCACTTGACCGTTTAAGTTATCCACACCCGGTTCAAAGTCGTGGGTCGGGCTGAAAGGGCAGCGCCTCTGCCGTCGTGATGACTTGATCAAACAGGGGATGCTCAGGGTTGAGCATGTAGTTGAACTCTCTTGGCACAACCACGCTGGGAATTGCCAAGGCCAGACTCTGGCCGGAGTCCAACCAGCCGTCGCCCAGATCGGCCGTTTCTGCTGGCGCAGGCGCTTCCCGCCAGTTGTCCGGTAGATCGGCTTCCCCAACACCTAGAATGCTATCGGCTGGCAACGTCAGGCGCAGTAGCGCATAGGCATTGAGCAGCTGATAGCTTTCCAGGTGCACCATGATTTCAAGCAGCGCCAGCGACTCGGTGCTTGCCACATACACACAGGCGTTGCCAGGGCTGTTCCAACGCCCGCCATAAAGGCGTGCACCTTCGCCGTCAAACGCTGTTTCCTGAAATTTACGCTTAACCAGCCGATAAGCGGAGACCTCGCTCATACCGAGACCCCATGCTCCAGCCGCCCGATCAGGTTCAGCACCGTTTGATACTCGGCCGATGTGACGCTCATTTCAACAGGCTTTCGCCCGCCTAGCCCAGCATTGGGCTTGAGCAGCCAGGCACGCGCGCCCTCCGCGTCACCCTCGAACAGATCCAGCGCAGCCTTGAAGAGCTCGGCAAAGCGATACAATCGGTCGCTCTCCGCCATTTTGAAGCGCCCCGATTTAGCGCGACGGCTCAGCGTGGCAGAGGGAATATCCACGTAGCGCGCCAGTGCCTTCTGCTCGATGCCCGACACCTTGGCAAGCTGCGGGTAAACCCGGTACGCCACGCCTTCATGCAACAGTTCATGCAGCTTACGGCCTCTGGCGGGCAGGCCGATCTGCTGCCAGAAGCTCGATGCCAGGGCTTTAGGTGGCTGGTACTGAGTGAAGTGGATATCCATGATGTTTTCTCATTTGATATTTCAGTGAGCTATCAAATGGTATACGCCTCGCCTGGTCAGGCGTCAAGTGAGAGGGGCAATAAGGAAGACATCGCCTCTAATCTCTACTAGCGCAACGAACTTGGCGCTTCTGGTGTTTCGCGGGCGCGGCGGCGTTTCATGGACTGAGTAATCACGCCGTAGCGTGGGCCTGCTAAAAAGGCGAGGATTAGGAAAACGCCGGTCATTATCGCCATCATGCCGCCAATGGAGACATTGAAATACACGGCGAGGTAGTAGCCAGAAATACTTGAAGCGATCGAAATTAGCGCACCGATGATAAACATCATCCACAGCCGGTCGGTCAATAAATAGGCGGCGGAAGCGGGCACAATGGCAAAGGCGATAAACAGTACTGCCCCCACCGCATCAAAGGCCGCTACGGCGGTGGAGCTAGTTAGCATTAGCAGCACATAGAAAAGAATCGAAGGCATAAAGCCGAACGTTTTGGCCAGCGCTGGATCGAAGGTGGCTAGTTTCAGCTCCTTATAAAAGAGCCCGATAAACGCGTAATTGATCAGTGTCATTACGCTCATCGATACCAGCGCCTTGGGGATGGGTAGACCGAAAATGTCGAGAGTATCCAACCAGACAAAGCCGATTTCACCGAGCAGCACAGTATGCGTGTCGATATGCACATCGTTGGCGTAGACATTAAGTAACAGCACGCCGATGGAGAACAGCGCGGGGAAAACCAGGCCGATGGCGGCATCCTGCTTTACCCGCTTGGTGTTGGCCAGGGCCTCGGTAAGTAACACGGTTAATAGCCCGGTTAATGCGGCGCCTATTAGCTGCACCGGCCCGCTTTGCTGTTTGGTCAGCAGCCAGACAATCACTATGCCAAACACAATCGAGTGGCTAATCGCATCAGTGAGCATGCTGTTGCCGCGCAGCACCAGGAAGGTACCCACCGCTGAGGAGGCAATGCCAACCATGGCACCTACCAGAATAATGGGCAGCGCCGTGTTGGTTAGTAATTCAGCAATCATGTCACGACCTCTTCAAAGGTGGCGACCACCTGTTTCGCTGCCTTTTCTCCCAGCGATGTTAGCGCCCATCCGGCGCCGCCGTCAGAGGAGCGTATAAGGTAGCCTTGGCGCTTAAGTTTACTCAGCACCATGCGTGCACCAAATGTTGCACGGTAGTGTCGGGAGGCGTCGGGGTGCTTGTAAAGCGTGTAGAGTAACTGCTGCTTCTGCAACGCTTCTTTTTGGCGATAATGCTTGATGAAGCCCCACAGCAGGCCACGTCCGGGAGCAAGCGCCAGCGAGATGATGACAATAACCGTTGCGGTGAGAATCACCAGCGGACCGGTTGCCAGACCACGGGACAAGGTACTGATGGTTGCTCCCGAGACCCCACTGACAACACCGATGCCAGCGGCAATAACCAGCATCCCCCCCAAGTGACGACTCCACTGCCGGGCCGCAGCGGCTGGCGCCACGATCATGGCGGCCATTAGTATCACGCCAACCATTTGTAAGCCGACCACCACGGCGAGCGCCACCATAGCGGTAAGCGCGGCTTCGATGGCGTTGACAGGCATGCCGAGCGAGCGGGCGTACTGCCCATCAAAAGTGACCAGCTTGGCTTGTTTCCAGAAGATGGCGAGCAGAGTGAGAGTGACAAGGGTGATGCTGCCCATTACCCACAGATCCGAGCGTAGCGTAGCGGCGGCCTGGCCGAACAAAAAGGCTTCTAGCCCCCCTTGGGAGGCGTTGTTGGTACCCTGGATATAGGTCAGTAACACGATGCCAATAGCAAAGAAAATGCTTAGGCAAATGCCGAGGGCGGCATCGGTTTTCAAGCGGCTTTTGCGGGTCAGCAGCAGCATCGTTAGCGCGGCTAACGAGCCAGTGGCCAATGAGCCAATGATAACGCCGCCCATATCCCGACTGCCGGTGATGATAAAGCTTAAACACACGCCGGGCAGCGCCGCGTGGGAGATGGCGTCACCGAGCAGGCTCTGGCGGCGTAACACCGCAAAGCAGCCCAGTGGGCCGCTGATCAGCCCCAGTAGCGAGGCACCAATCACCACGTTTTGAAAGGTGTAATCAGAAAGAAGGTCAAGCCACTGCATGAGTTATTTCACCTTCGAAGCAGTGAACATCAGGGCGTCGCTATCGTTCAACAGGGCAATCTGGCCACCGTACGCCTGACGCAGATAGTCAATATTAAACACCTCTTCAGCCTTGCCGCTGGCAATCACGCGGACGTTAAGCAGCAACAGCCAGTCGAAGTAATTACGTACGGTTTGCAGGTCATGGTGGACAACAATCAGCGTTTTACCCGCATCACGTAGGCGGCGCAGAATGTCGATAATGGCTCGCTCGGTGGTGGCATCAACCCCGGCCATGGGTTCGTCGAGAAAGTACACATCGGCCTGTTGCACCAGTGCGCGGGCCAGAAACACTCGCTGCTGCTGGCCGCCGGAAAGCTGGCTGATCTGGCGGTCAGCGTAGGCGCTCATTCCCACCATTTCCAGGGCTTCCAGTGACTCGTTACGCTCTTTACGCCCTGGGCGCCGGAGCCAACCCAGGCGACCGTAAAGCCCCATGGTGACCACATCCAGCGCGGTGGTCGGGAAGTCCCAATCGACGCTGGAGCGCTGCGGCACATAGCCAACGCGCCTGCGCTGTGAGGCGTAGGGGCGGCCATGCACCATGACCTCGCCGGAAAGCGATGGTACAAGCTCCAGCAGGCTCTTGATTAGCGTGCTCTTACCCGCCCCGTTAGGGCCGACAATGCCTGCCATCACGCCGGTAGGAATCTCCAGGTTAATATCCCAGAGAACGGGCTGATTATGATAGCTGACGGTCAGGTTCTGAATGCTGAGCGCCGTGTCGGTTGTTGCGGGTGTCGCCATTGTTGCAGTGCCTTATTGAATGATTAGTGAGCGAGCTTCCACTCGGTAGCCCAATCGTTCATTTCTTCGGGAAGCGGTGCCAGGGTACCGCCAAGCGCTTCGACAATATGCTGGGTGTTGCGGTAGATCATGCCCATATAAGTGCCATCGACCGTGTCCGGGTCGCCCATGGCATCGGAGTAGAGTTCACCGCCAATTTCGACAACCTGGCCCCGCTGTTGGGCGGCATCAATGACGGCTTGAACCGTGCGCGGGTTAATGGTGCTCTCGATGAAAAGGGCCGGAACCGCGCGATCCACCACAATATCTGTCATGTTGCGAATATCAGCAATACCCGTTTCCGTTTCTGTGCTAATGCCCTGTATGCCTTCCACGTCGATATCGTAGGCGCGGCCAAAGTAACCAAAGGCATCGTGAGCGGTGACCAAAATGCGTTGCTCATCGGGAATGCTGGCGATACTGTCTGTTACCCATTCGTGTAGGGCAAGCAGTTGAGTCTGATAACGCTCGGTATTGGCATCAAACGTCGCGGCGCAGTCGGGGCGCGCTTCACTCAGCGCAGTATTGAGCGTGGGCAGTGTTTGTGCCCATAAAGAAACGTCCATCCACAGATGAGGATCGATGCCGTACACATCCTGTGAGGTAATCAATGATGCGGGGTCAATCGAGGCAGGGGCGACGGCAAGCGTAGGTGTGCGCTCGGAGAACCTTTCCAGTACGTCGCCTAGCTGGCCTTCCAGCGAATAGCCTGAGTAGAAAATCTGTTCTGCGTTTCGCAGTGTTGCCACATCGCTAGCGCTTGCCTGATACAAATGGGGATCTACGCCTGGGCCCATCATGGCTTCCACATTAACGCATTCGCCGCCGACTTCCTGCGCCACATCGGCAATCATCCCAATCGTTGCCACCACGTTTAAGGGCGTCTCATCGGCAGTTGCCAACGCACTTAAAGGCAGCGTTGTTAATAGGATCACTGCATGCTTTGTTGCCATTATTAAGCTCCAGACTCTACATGGGATAGAGGATGATTAAAGCAGCGTTGCTTCGTGCAAGTTTATTTCTTTTTGGAAAAAAGTATAGCCTTGGCTAAGTTTGTGGCGCAATTAACCCAATGTCAAGCGGATAAACGGCGTTGAAATGAGCTGAGAGGTGAGCCTGGGTGATGGCGGGAATAAACATCAGGCGCATGGGAAAATGGTGCATTGGTGGAAAGGCACCATTTTCCTAGCTCCTCATAAATTAGCGCATAGGATTGATGATAAGGAACGATTTGTTGAGCAAGGCTTAGGCAGTTTGACTCGCTAAACGGCGTTCCTGTAAGCGTTGAACGACAAACCAGTCAACGATAAGCATAAAGATCAAGGAAGCGCCGACGAGCGGAAAAATAACTCCCCCGATCACCAGCATGACAGTTAGGCCACGAAACACCCGTTTATCGCTCGGTAGTGGTGGGACTCCCATCGCGCCTGAGGGGCGTCGCTTCCACCACATCACCGCTGCTGACACTGCCAGCAGAATAATGGCTAGGCAGACCGCCAAGAACAAGAGTTGATTGAATAATCCAAACTGCTGACCCATATGCACGTTAATACCAAATTCCAACCAGCGGCCCAAGGGTCCATAGTCGGCATAGCTCATGTCGATCAAGCGCTCGCCAGTGTACTGATCAAGGTGGACCACGCGCTGTTGGCTAAGGTCATTGGGATAGACCGAGCCGGTGTACACACCGGTTGCCGTAGTCGGCAGGCTGACGGCATAGCCATGATGTAATCCCAGTTCATTGAAAATGGCGACAGCACCGTCAAGGCCGATGCTCTCTGCCTGACCTGGCTGCTGTGAGGATTCTGGGAGCTGTGCCTGTTCGAGTGACCAATTGGTTGGGCTTTGCTCGTTTAAACGTGCCTCCGACATGGGCACTTCAACGCGCACACCGGCGGGGTAGCCAAAATTGTTACCGTTGGCCCACTGGTTAACCTGCCCGCCCCACACGCCTGACCAGGGCATGCCCGTGATCGCTAGAAAGACGATAAAGGCGCCGACAAATAGCCCGGTAACCGCATGCAAATCGCGCCAGAATACCCGGCTTTTCGGCTTGCCACGTACGCTAACCACGCCGCCTGCGCCTTTACGCCGTGGCCACCACAGGTAGATGCCGGTGAGCACCAGTAGAATTGACCAGCCGCCAGCTATTTCAATCAGTTTGCGCGCCGTTGGGCCAAAGTATTTCAAACTGTGTAAATAGCGAACGGTCCACATGACTGTACCGCGGTCATCCAGTGCTCCCAGTACATTAGCCGTGTAAGGGTTAACGTAAACCGCTAATCGCTCGCCCTCCGCTGTGTTAACCGTGATCTCCGCGGAGCTATCCGGCGTCGCGGGGTCGGTGAATTTTACGGCGGTGCCGGGATGAGCCGTCAGCGCTGCACTTACCAGTGCAGAGGGAGGCAGCGTGGCCTCTTGAACGGCCACGCGCTTAACATCAGCGTATATCAGCGCGTCCAGTTCGTCTTTGAATAAATACAGCCCGCCAGTGATCGCCAGACTAATCATAAACGGCAGCACCAAAAGGCCAGCGTAAAAATGCCAGCGCCAAACGGCGCGATAAAGATCGAAGGTTTTGCGCTTACCTTCTTGTGAGGGGGACGCGGTCGTCATGTAGTGTCTCCAGACCACCAGGCAACGAGCCTGCTGGTTTAATGAGTCAGGGGAAACAGGTGCTCTACTGAGCACCTGAGTGAATCAGAAGCTGAAGTCGGCCCGTGCCCACACCATCCGGCCAGGCTCGTTAATACCGCGATCCAGATCAGCGGGGTAGCCAAAAGCGGCGTTACCCGCTAGGTTCAGGTGCTCGGTGTAAGTGGTGTCGAAAACGTTATCCACACCCACACTCAAGGTTAGGTGGTTGCTTGCGTGATACGCGCCATTAAGCGAGAACACCCCGAAACCTGAGGATGATTCCAGGTCTTGGCCGACGACATTGCCTTTTTCGAGCGCAGTGCGGTTTTGTGCCGCGACGCCACGCCATAGGCCGCCCACGGAGTAAGCGTCGCGTGCATAGGTCAAGCCAACATTAGCTTCCAGCGGTGGGATTTGAGGTAAGGCTTCATTGTCGTCGGCATTACGTCCCCAGGCATAGGCCAGGGATGCATTGCCCACCCAGTTGTCGGTTATTTGATAGCTGGCGCCCACTTCGGCACCTGCAATCTGGGCATCAATGTTATCGATTTGAGTAGTGCCCATGCCCGCTGTGTTGTAATCAAACAGAATAAAATCGTTTACATATCCTGCATATCCGGACACCCACGCGCTCAAGCGCTGGTCGTTGTACTGAGCACCGATATCCAACTGGGTGGTTTTTTCGGCTTGAACGCCATCGAAGGCATTCAAGCTGCCGGCCGGGCCTGCTTTGTTGGAGCTTAGCTCCCAATAGTCAGGAAAGCGTTCCACATGCCCAACACCGGCATACCAAGTGATTGGTGCTGAGGCTAAATCTTGCTCGTAGCGGACAAAGGCACTGGGCAGAGTGTCACGGCGGGTAAGGCCTGCGGTAGCCGTATCCAGGCTCTCGTCACTGACGCGATAGCGGTCTACCCGGGCACCACCAATCAGGCGGTCACGTTCACCTATATACCGGGTGACCTCGCTGAAGGCGCCGAACTGGGTCTGCTCGTAATCGGGTTGCCAGCGCTCTCCATCCAGGTTGCGGTGTACCTGATGTTCAACGTCGACGCCAGCGATCCAGGTGGTGTTTTCCCACTCCCAGGTGGACGCAGCGCGCGCACTTCGAGTACGGCGATCAACCCGCATGGCCATGCCGTTACTCATATCCATGCCGCCGCCCATGTCCATGCCATCGTCCATGTCCATGCCGCCGCCCATGTCCATGCCGCCGCCCATATCCATACCGCCACCCATGCTCATGCTGCCCGGTGAACGAAGGGTAAAGTTATCCATAATATGGTCGGCGTAGGCATAGTTGGCCTGCATTTCAAGACGTTTCCAGTGCTCGCCTAAATTCTCGCGCTGAAAACGTATGCCCACGGTTTCGCGCAGAAACTTACTGCCATCCATGCCCCGTCCGGCATAGCGCGCTTCGCCGTCTCCTCGGCCAGCGGTGACTTCAAGCCAAGTGTCGTCGTCGGGTGTCCAGCCTATGGCCACGTCGCCGTTCCATTTATCCCACTGAGAGGGCACAGCGTTGCCGTCGCCATCTTTATAGTCGTTGGCCTCTGATTGGTTGCCAGTAATGCGCAGATAGCCTGTTTGATTACCCACTGCGGCATCAATGCGGCGATCAAAGCGACCATAGGTGCCCAGCATGACGCTGCCATCTACACGTGCGCCCGGTTCATGGAACTCTTCTGGGCCGCGGTCAAAGCGCACCGTTGCCGCTGAGGCACCTGGCCCCCATAGCACCGACTGTGGCCCTTTGGTGACGGTGAGGCTGTCGTAATTTTCAGGTGAAATATAAGACGTCGGCGCATCCATGCGCGCCGGGCAGGCGCCTAGCATTTGGCTGCCATTGGTCAGCACCCGTAGACGCGAGCCAAACATGCCACGGAAAACCGGGTCACCGTTGGTGCCGCCGTTACGAATGGCAGAGAACCCCGGAATGGTCTGAAGGTAGTCGGCACCGTCGCTGGCAGGGGCCGGTTGGCGCGGTATGCGTGGGTCAGTTTCCACCGTAAGTGGCGAGCTTAGCGGTACAGCGGTGACGACCATGGTGTTGAGCGCATGATGATGGTCGTGGTGAGCGGCAGGCGACTGTGCCCATGTGCTTTGAACAGCCACGCTCGATGCCGCGGCGATGCTTAATGTTAGTGCGTGTCGTTGAAAACGGTTTTTTAAACGGGCAGGCGTAACGACGCCATGCCCAGTAGCTAGATGCGACATGATGATCCCTTTTTTTGATGTAGACAGCCACTCGCCTGAAGCGAGCTTCAGGCTGAAAGGGCTGACGATGTGGCGTTATACACGTCGCAAAAAGGGCGGAGCTCGCGTTAGCGCGTGGGGGTAGTTATCACAGGAGCGCATCGCCTGTGTCGGTTGCGTCAGCAGTTGCCCATGCGTGATAAACGCTTGCTGGCTGATCGCGGGAAGAACGGTTGGTGTCGTTGGAAACTGTTGCCAGACGGTGCAGTAGCCACATTGGTGAAACCAGTTGAATATCGGCTCTACCGCTTCAGCATGGCCTGAAGAGTGGTGATGTTGACTTGCTTGCGGGGCCGCGTGCTGATGATGGTTTCCGTTCTGATGACTTGATGAATGGCTAGAGGAGTGGTCAGTGCCGTGGTTAGCGTGATGTTGCCCACCTGCTTGATACTGCGAAATTAGCGGCCCGCCCAGTAGGAAATGCATCGCCACAAACGCCATATAAAGCGCTATGCGATACCAAAGAGTCCCTACTGAACGTGATAAGTGCATTTACTCGATACGCTATTTGGGCCGTGTTATGTTGTTTCATATAGAGTGCTTGGCAATTTTAGCTGAAATTTCCTTATGAAAATGTGAGGGCGGTGCGGTCAATTGACACGTAGGGGCTATTGGCGTCGGATAAAACGAGTGCTAAATCAATTCATAGCTCCGACGTTGTGTATTAGTAATGCAAGATCGATACACTGCGCACTAGCGCTGTCACCTGCTTACCTACAGCGAGTTTCATTTCATCTGAGGACTTGCGAGTTAAGCGTGATCTAAGGTGAATAGAACCAAGGCTCAACAGCAGCTCCACCGAGTGTGGGCTGGTGGGCAACGTTTCCATTTTTTTAATAGTAGCCGCGAGTTGATTACGGTAGCTGGTGTCCTTTGTCGGTGAGAGTGCCAAGGCAATATCCCGTGCAAAGATACGTACGCGCAAACGGCTGCCGATAGGCGCTGATATACCCGGTATTATTAATTGGTGACACTTATCAAGCGCAAGATGGGTTAGCTGGTATACATCGTCATGTTCGACAACTCGACCTTCGATAATCGAGGCGGCATCGAACCCTCCCAGCTCCTCGGTTAAATCAAAGCGCTGCAAAAGATCATGCAATGGATCGCTAGCGATAACGCGCCCAGCTTTCATCAGTACGAGATGATCAGCAATTGCAGAGATCTCTTCGGGGTCGTGGCTGACGTAAATCACCGGGATTTGAACTTGGCGAGTCAGTCGCGCAATGAAGCGCAACAGCTCTTGCTTACGTGGCCCATCCAATCCGGAGAGTGGTTCATCCATTAGCAGTAGCTGAGGATCGCTCAGTAGTGCCCTGCCTATGGCGACTCGGCGAGCTTCGCCGCCCGAAAGCGTGCCTGGTATCCGCTCAAGTAAATGCCCGATGCCAAGCAATTCGACAATCTCATCGAAGCGGTGAGTTGCTCGTTTAGGCATGCCGTAGGTGAGGTTGCCTCGCACTCGGTAATGAGGAAAAAGACGCGCCTCCTGGAACACAACGCCAATGCGCCGTTGATGGGCGGGTACATTCTGGCGCTGTTGGGTGTCTAGTAGCACCTGGTCGCCGAGCTGCAGTTTGCCTACGTCGGGTTTGTCCAAGCCTGCAATAATGCGCAGTAGGCTGGTTTTGCCGCTTCCTGATCTGCCAAAAATACCGGTCACACCGCTAGCGGGCAGCGTGAGCGATGCTTGCAGCTGGAAGTTACCAAGACGCTGTTCAACAGAGAGCGATAGCGATGAATGGGAAGAGGCGTCGGGGGACGTTGGGTTAGTAGGCATCACGTTCCTGTAAACGCTGTTGGGTGCGGCGCGCTAGCCATTCAGAGGCAATTAACGAGAGCAGGGCAATAATGATGGCGAGAAAACATAGCCGTGCCGCAGCGGCTTCCTGACCGGGTGTCTGAATTAGCGTATAGAGTGCTAGGGGTAAGGTGCGCGTTTCACCAGGGATATTAGAGGCGAAAGTGATAGTGGCACCGAACTCGGAAAGCGCGCGAGCAAAAGCCAGCACGGTACCTGTTAGCAGGCCGGGGATCGCCAGCGGCAATGTGATGGTAGTGAATACCCGCCAGCGACTAGCGCCTAGCGTGCTGGCAGCCGCTTCGAGTTTGGGGTCAACAGCCTCAAGGGATAAACGCAGAGCCCTCACCAGTAACGGAAACGCCATTACGCCGCTAGCAACGGCTGCCCCTTGCCAAGTAAATGGCAATGATACGCCTAAGTTGCTGTAAAGCCATTGACCAAACATCCCTTGCCTGCCCAAGCCAATTAACAGTAGATATCCCACAACCACGGGCGGCAGAACCAGTGGCAAGTGTATCAAACCATTGACCAATGCTTTCCCGCGAAAATGATAGCGGGCTAGCCACCAAGCGACGGCAATGCCTGGGGGCAATATCCATGCAACCGCCGCTAAGCCGATCAGTAAGCTTAGGCGAATAGCCTCCCACTCCGCTGGAGAAAGCGTCACGGTGCACTGATGCTTGTGTCAAAGCCGTGCTCGGCAAAGATAGCGAGGGCTTCTTCACTGGCTAGCCACTCTCGTAGCGCCACGGCAGCAGCGTTTTGCTCGGCATCAATCAGGGCGATGGGGTACGTAATGGGGTCGTGGCTGGCGGCTGGGAATAACCCAAGTACCCTGACGGCCTTGCTGGCAAAAGCATCCGTTTGATACACCACACCGATGGGTGTTTCTTCACGCTCTACCAGCGCTAATGCAGCGCGCACATCACTGCCACGGGCTAGGCGCGGCGCTAGAGCTTCCCATTCGCCCAGTGTCTCCAGTGCTTGCTGGGTATAGATACCGGCCGGTACATGGTCTGGGTCTCCCACGGACAGTCGGTCGCGCTCGCCTAATAGCGTTTCAATAGCGATGCCTTCCCCCGGGGTGAACTGCATTGGCACGCTATCGCTGGCACTAACAAGCGCCAATCGATTTTGCAGTAAATCCCTACGTTGCTGCACATTGATATGCTGATCTTCAAGCCAATCCATCCACGTCACATTTGCGGAAAGAAATAGCTGCGCGGGACTGCCGCTGGCGATTTGTCGAGCAAGGGTAGACGACGAAGCATAAATCGCGGTCACATCAACGTCATTATGTGTTTCATAAACCGCAATGGCATCGTTTAGCGCATCGGTCAGCGACGCAGCGGCTGCAACGTGCACATTGTCGCTCGCGAGCGCTGATGCCGTCGGAAGGCTAAATAGAATAACGCTGGCAAGCAGGCGATTGTTCACACCGAAGTTAAGCATCGTTTTATTCCGCTATTTCCACATGGATATAGCGGAGATTAGCGAATACTTAGCGCGTGTTCAATGACAAATAACGCGTGGCTGGATGGCGATCAATCATTGTCGCGCTCGGCATCATCAAAAGGTGACAGAAGCGCTAGCAGTGCTTTGGCATCGTCAGGCGTTGCCATCACAAATTGCTTTTCCAGTGCTCGATAGTGGGTAAGTACTTGTTTTCCAATCTCTGTTAGGTGTGCTCCACCTCGTGCATTTCCACCGGAACTTGTGACTACCAGCGGTGATAAAAAGTAGCCGTTCATAGTTTCGAGCAGTTGCCAGGCTTTTTTATAACTCATGTTCAGCGCGCGGCCCGCCGCAGAAATTGAGCCGGTTTGATCAATCATTTCCAACAGGTCAGCCTTACCAGGGCCAATTACCACGTCGTGGTTTAACGCTAAGCGCAACTGGAAGGTAGGGGAAGGGTGATGGGTGCGTGTCATTATTGAACTCTGCTGATGACTATGTGCGTATCAGTTTAGCAACGATACAGTCCCCAGCGCTTACCATTTAGTGGTTGGCGAAGAAGCGGTCCCAGCCAAGGTTAACAAGGCTTTGGCCTTCTTCTAACAGCGTTGAAGGTTGCTCCAACGTGGTGCGCTTATCCATTTTGACGCTCTTTTTTGGTGCTCAAGACCGTTATTGGCTAACAATCTCAAGGCTTAAGTTATTGTGTCGACAAAGAAACGTGGTTTTTCACCATTTTGGCGCACTCCTTGCATTTCAAGTTGAAATATTGACCAACTGGAAGCGATAGCGCCATGACTCTGTGTGAACTTGCGACACCTGCCGTTAGCTCAGGCCATCGCTTTGATGGCGAACGCCACTGGGCGGCATCGCTGGCGCTACGTTTTGCTAACCGTGAGGGCACAACCCGATTGGTGCAGGCTCGTCACCAAGGGCCGCTAC
Source organism: Vreelandella venusta (assembly GCF_007989605.1). Lineage (GTDB taxonomy): Bacteria > Pseudomonadota > Gammaproteobacteria > Pseudomonadales > Halomonadaceae > Vreelandella > Vreelandella venusta. The sequence continues at coordinate 286,096 of NZ_BJUL01000002.1, forward strand.
GAGTACAGCGGCCGTTTTACCCAGAAGGCAGCACGGAAGCTTGCCATGTGTACGTGCTGCATCCACCCGGTGGTTTAGTCAGTGGCGATGCCCTGACGATTCGCGCCCACATCGAGCGTGATGCCCATGCGCTGCTCACCACGCCTGCGGCTAACAAGCTTTATAAAGCTGACAGTCAGGGCGTTGCCTGGAACCAACAGACTGAGCTTAACGTGGAAGATGGCGGCATCCTTGAGTGGCTTCCTCAAGAAACGATCGCCTTTGATGGCTCCAAAGGCGCTCAGCGAACGCATATTGCGTTGCATGGCAGTGCCCGTTGCCTGGGCTGGGAAATCATGGCGCTGGGTCGCCCCGCCAGTGAACTTCCCTATGTAACAGGCCGTATTGAGCAGCACTTTCGTTTAACCCTAGATGGCAAGCCGCTGTGGCTTGAACGCCAACCGTTGGATCCTGCACATCCGCGTTTTAACGGGCGCTGGGGGCAGGGGGGCGCCACGGTGCAAGCCACGCTATGGGCGGTGGGCTTAGAAAATGCCGGTGTGGCGATTGATGAGCTACGCGAAGCGCTGCCGGATAACCCGCGCTGGGCGGTTACCCTTCGCCAGGGCGTGCTGTTATTACGTTATCTCGGAAACTCACGCAATGAAGCCTGGGCGCTGTGTGAGCAGGCGTGGCATGTACTGCGCCCGCACTGGATCGCGCGTGTCGCCCACACACCGCGCATTTGGTTAACCTAAACGTTGTGCAGCAGGTGCTAAATAAGTTATTTGCACTAATGCAAATGAAAACCTTTTGCATTAAAGTGGTGGTCTGTGACCTGCACCGAGATGCACCATGCTGCTCAACGTCTTATCCTCTTCCTATTGGCTGCTGATCTTACGCATCCTGGCCGCGACGCTTGGCGGCTATATCGTTGCTGCACTGTTCTCGGTGGCAGCGCTTGGCTTACCGCTAGATACAATGATGTCTCTGCGTATCGGCATGATGGGAAGCTTCATTATTTGGGCGGGCGTGGCGATCTGGTCGTTTATCACGCCGAGTTTGATACGTCTTTGGGGGGCTATCGGTCTAGCCATTGGCGGCCTTCTAGTGGTGGCTAACTATGGCGTCCACTAAGCGCAGCGTGAGGCGTAATATGGCTCAGCTGCACACATGGTGCGGCTTGTTGGCTGCTTGGCTGCTATTCGCCGTTTTTCTGACGGGCACTCTGAGTTACTTCAAAGAGAGTATCTCGTTGTGGATGCAGCCCGAACTTCCGAGTGCCGCCGCGAATGCTGAGTGGGACAATCGACGCCTGGCGGATTACTGGCAGCACTATCTTACTGAACATGCTTCCTCAGCGAGAAGCTGGCAGATCACCTTCCCTAATGAGCGCGAGGCTGTTTCGACAGCTGTCTGGTTTGGGCAGGATGGGAGAGAGCGATCAATACTTGACCCAACCACTCTGACGTTGGTTACCCCGCGAGAAACGCGTGGGGGGGATTTTTTCTATCGATTCCATTTCCAATTACATCATCTGCCCGCCATCTATGGCCGCTGGATCGTTGGTATCGCCACCATGATGATGTTCGTGGCAATCATTAGCGGCGTGATAACCCATAAAAAAATCCTGCGCGACTTTTTTGCTTTCCGGCCCCAAAAGGGCGCGCGCAGTTGGCTTGATGCGCACAATGCATTTTCGGTGTTAGCGCTACCTTTTCAGTTAATGATTACCTACACCGGCTTGATAACACTCATGTCGCTCTATATGCCTTGGGGAGTAGAGCGCGCGTTTCCCGATGCTGACGCGCGTCGCCAAGCGACCAGTGAGCTGCATGCCTTTCCACTCTCCGGCCCGGCTACGGGGCAGCCTGCAGCGTTATATGCCCTTAGCGAAATGGTCGGTGATGCTGAAGCGCATTGGCAGAAGCCGGTGCAGTCCTTAAGGATTAGCCACCCGGGGGATGCAGGTGCGCGTGCCGTGGTTTGGCAAAGTACCCACGAGGCATTATCCGCGCACCGCCCACAACGTATCTATGCGGCCAGTTCGGGCGCATTGTTAGCAGAGACTCAGCCGCAACGCATTGATGAACAAGCACATGGCATTATGGTGGGGTTACATGCCGGCCGTTTTGCCGACTGGGGCATGCGCTGGATCTATTTTGCGTTAGGGGCTGCTGGGTGTGGCATGGTGGCAACTGGGCTACTGCTGTGGACGTCAAAGCGTAAGCATAAGAAGGGCGGCGTAGTGGGGATGTGGTGTGTCGAGCGGCTTAATATAGCCACGTTGGCTGGCATGCCGATTGCCGTATTGGCCTTTTTCGCCAGCAATCGACTTTTACCGGTGGCGCTTAGTGGGCGCGCCCAATGGGAAATCCATTTTTTCTTTGCCGCCTGGCTACTGGCGCTGCTACACGCTGCCTTAAGACGCTCGGCCTCGCAGGCGTGGCGGGAGCAGTTAATTCTGATCGTTATCTTGTTGCTGTGCCTGCCAATACTTAATCTCTTGGTGCCTTCCTATCGTGTTCTAGGTGAGCTGACCGCAGGTAATTGGCAGCGTGTCAGCGTTGACCTGATCTGCTTGGTCAGCGCGCTGATCATCGTCTGGCAGATGAGGCGAGCCGCTAAAAAAACGCTTCCGCGTGTGCCACCTATTCAGGTGGCGTCATGATGCTGATCACGCTGCTAGCACTCGGTACGCTGGGCTTTGCCTTAATTGCGCTGTCGGATAGCCGCCACCGACGCCGTTGTGGCCTTAAGCCTGCTCAACAAAAACCTTGGCTCTGGGCGGGCGGCGCGATACTCGGTTGGCCGCTTTGGTTGGCGATGGAAACCTGGAGCACTGGGCTGGCAATAACGCTATGGTTGGGCTGTCTAAGTATCTCGGCGGGAGTGGTATTTCTTGGTTTGGCGATGTTTGAGCGCTTTCTCCAGCAGCGGTAGTTATCCCCGCCGCTGGCGATTTAATAAATAAACCAAATAGACGCCGCCCAGCCCGGCTGTTAAAACCCCGACGGGTAACGCCCCAGACGGTAATGAGTACTGAGCCGCTAAGTCTGCCGCTAACAGGAGCAGGGCTCCAACTACGCCCGCTGCTAAGGGGAGAGGTCCCGGTTTTCGCCACAGGCGTAACGCCAACTGGGGGGCGGCAAGTGACACAAACGCAATCGGCCCTACCGTCGCGACCGCGCCACCTGCTAGAAAAGCCCCCATTAAGGCACTTAATAAGCGTGAGGCTGCCAGATTAACGCCGAGGCTTTTGGCGACGGGGTCGCCAAGCGCCATCAGACGCAGCCGGGGAGCTATCAGCACAACACCGGGCAGTAACAGCAAACACAGGCCAAGCATTGGCCAAAGATCGTGCCACTGGCGTCCTGCTACGCTACCGCTAAGCCAAATCATCGCGTCTCGCGCTTGCTCTTGACCCAGCCAGGTCAAATTTAGCTGCACACCTGCTAGAGCCAAGGCATTGATAGCGATGCCAGCAATAATCATTGAAGAGGGGTGGCGAAAACCACGCCCAGAGCCGCTATAGACCGCCAGTGTGCCGATGATCGCACCTAGTGCGGCTCCTGTCGTGGTAGACATAATGCCCACCAACCAGCTGCTTGCCAGCAGTGCTCCCAGGCTAGCGCTGGCAGTAAGGCCGATAATATCGGGACTGCCTAACGGGTTGCGGGTGATGCCTTGAAACAGAGCGCCCGATACACCCAGCGCAAAGCCAGCACACAGCGCGACGAATGCCCGTGGTAAGCGCAGCGTAAACGCCTGCCACTGTTCAAACGGTGTCGCATTACCTTGGATAAGGTGCCCAAGCGCTTCCTTGCTAAGCCCTTGGCTTCCTAGCATGAGAGAACCCAGTAATAGTCCTAAAGCGACGATACTGGCCAACACGTAGGGGGCTAAAGCACGGGGTGGCAAAAGACAGGGCGGCAAACGCCAGGGGAGTAAAAGACGGGAGGCTGGCAGTAACGTATTAAAGCGTTTCATCATAACTCACACACCGCGCTGGTTAATGCGCACAGCGACTAACAGAAATGGCGCGCCTAGCAGCGCTGTCAGGATCCCTGTCATGATTTCAGCAGGGCTTAGCAAAAGGCGGGCGAGCAGGTCTGCCACGATCATCATAAGGGGGCCCATCACTAGGGCGATGGCAAGTTGCCAATAAACGTAATGACCGGCAATTTTTTTGGCCAATAAAGGCACGGCTAAGCCCACAAAGGCGATAGGGCCCACCGTGGCGGTTGAAATCGCCGCTAGCAGCGCGCTACCGCTAAGCACCGCCAGCCTCAAACAACCCGCATTCAGCCCCAGCGCTTTGGTCACGCCGTCACCCATTTGCAGGACGTGCAAAAAGCGCGGGAGGATAAACGACAGCCCTAGTCCGACCGTTATCCAGCCCAATAGTCGCTGAGCCTCATCTAACGTATGCCCATTGATGGACCCAACGATCCAGAAGCGATAGTTAGCAAATAAGGCGGGGTGGGTAAGGGTAACGGCTTGTACGTAGGCAAAGAGAACGGCGTTAAGCGCCGCCCCTAACAGCAGCAGATGTGCTGGGTCATGCTGGCGGTAAGCGCTCTGAACGCCGACTAAAACAGCCACGCAAAGCGCGCCAGGTAGCGCTAACCAAAAAGCGCCTGCAGGCAGCGAGCCAAGCACCAAGCCAGCGGTTACCAGAGATGCGGCTGCGCCTGCATTGATGCCCAGCAGCCCAGGCTCGGCTAGCGGGTTGCGAGTTAAATTTTGTAGCAGTGTACCGGCGACAGCAAGTGCCGCGCCGGTGGCGATAGCGAGCAGTGTGCGTGACAGGCGAGCTTCCACTAAGTCGTTGGCGTAGCTAGTGTCTAGCGCTTGAAGTGCCCGCCATACTTGATAAGGGGAGAGGTGTTCTGCTCCGACTGAGAGATTGATCCAGCCAAACAGCAGTACCGCCCCCATTAGCCCAACCAGCCAGCGTGTTCGTTGCCGTAAAGAGGGAAATAGGCCGTTCTCCATACCCGCTTCAGCATTCATCGCTGTTCTGCTGCCTCGGCAAGGCGTGGCAAGAGCCGCTCGATCATCCATTGAGTCGCTAGTGGCGAACCAGCAGAGCTAGCCACGATTAATGGCTGATCGGTCAGCGCCAGATAGCGGCCATCTGAAATGGCTGGCAATGAGGCAAACAGCGGTAGCTCAGCGACTCTATCGCGCTGCTCTGCGCTGTGATACCAAGAGACCACTAAATCGACATCTTCGAGCATGGGCAGATGTTCAAACCCTAGGTAGTGCGCAAAGTGATTACCGCTTGGAGAAAGGCCTTCAACCGTTGGTGACAAGTGAAGTCCAAGGCCTGTCAGTGTGCCAACGCGAGGGTCGTCTGCTAAATACACAGAGACGTTTCCGGAGGCTGGGTCGGGCCGCACATAGGCAAAAGTGGTGTCCGCAAGACTTGGATAAGACTCGCCTGCAGTCCTCAGCGATGTGTCGAGATGACGTATTAAGGCAGCGCCTTGTTCCGGCACGCCAAGCGCTTGTGCAATACGTTCAATCTGCTCATCAACAGAGGTGAGGTAAGGACGCTCAGGGTAAGCGACAATGGGCACCAGTGGCGACAGCAGATCATAAATAGCGTCTGGAACACCACTGGAAGGTGCCAGAATGACATCCGGCTCCAGCGCGAGCAGTGCTTCAACATCCAGTTCGGGGTATTGGGTAATCGTGGTGGGGAGCGGCATTGCCTGTGCTTCTAGAGCGTCTCGTACCCATGGCCAATAGCCATCTTCATCGCCGCCCCACTCCGCACGGCTGACCCCGACCGGCACCACGCCAAGTGAAATGGCAATATCATCAGCACCAACGCCAAGGGTAACGACGCGCTGAGGTGGCTCTTCAATGGTGGCTGTTCCCAGTGGGCTTGGGATGACAACGGGAAACCGATCGGTATCAGCCACTGCCCCCGTCATGGGGGCAGCCGCAATTAACAGGGTGATTAATGAGCGTAACAGCATCAGCTTCTCACCAATCCCAGTTGATCGACATAACGGCACTACGAGATTCGCCAAGCCAGTACTGGCTGTAGAAACCAATTTGCTCGTAGTAGTCCTTGTCAAACACGTTGTTGATGTTCAACTGCGCGCTCAATTGATCGTTGAAGCGGTAGCGTGCCATCAGATCAGCAACGGCGTAAGCGTCTTGCCCAACCTTAACTTGGCCATTGGGACTAGATGTGTTCCGCCAAATATCGCTTTGCCAACGAGCCCCGCCGCCCAGTGTTAAGCCACTCCATGCACCCGGTAGTTGGTAAGTGGTAAACAGTTTGACCTGTTGGCGTGGATGGGTTGTGTTAGTCCGCTCGCCGTCGGAGCTTTCTGCATTGGCTAGTGTGTAGCTGGCGCTTAAATTCCAGCCTGAGGCCACTTCGCCAATCAATTCGACTTCAACGCCATTGACCTGATTACCATCAACGCTGCGGTGGGCGGACGTACCCGGCTGGCCGATCACATCAACACCCGGAATGGCTTCTGCCACACCGTTTTGCTCCGTTCTAAACAGTGCAATGCTGCTATCCAAGTGGCCGTTCAGAAGGGTTGCCTTAGCCCCCAGTTCATAGCTGCGGCCCTGAATAGGATCAAGCAGAGAGCCATCCTCACGGCGGGCATTCTGAGACTGGAAAATCTCGGTATAACTCGCGTAAACAGAGGCGTAGTCATTAATATCGTAGATAATGCCTGCATAAGGCGTTATTTCGTTGCTATATCGGTACTGCCGCTCAGATCCATAATAAGTCTGATCCAATTCCCAGTCGCTCAGGCGTGCACCGAGAATAAGATTAAGCGGATCACTCAACGAAAAGCGCGACACCATAAAGCCGCCGCTTTGCGTTACCTGCATATTATCTGAGCTGTTGAACTGCCCCCATTGGGGTTTAGCCACCACGCTGTCTCGCCAATTAAAGTAACTGCCCACGGAAGGCGGTGTACCAACTGGCGTGGCCAGCTTTATCTCGAAGTCATCTTCGTTATGCATCCAGCCAAAGCCCAGCTCGTGCTGGCGGCCAAATAAGCTGAAATCACCTTCGGCCGTCACGTTCACGGTTTGTTGAGTGCGGTTGCCGCGGTAATTTAAGAAAGAGCTGGACATACCAAGGCCAGTTTCCCTGTCTGGGAAGCCGCCGCGATAAAGGTACTCTAGGCCATAGTTACCATCGTTATGACTAACGGCGGCGCGTAACGTCCAGCCGTTATCCAGTTGGTGGCTAAGATCAGCGAACACGCGAGTGGTCTCGTTGTAAAACGTTGACCAGTCGGTGTTGTTAGAGGCGCTGCGGTCAAACTCCGTTCGGCTGCCGTCAGCATAAAAAGCCGGGACACTGGCCCCCGCGCCGAGCGTCTCGTTGTGCTGATATTCAACCCCTACGGTTAATTGAGTCGCGGGGGTAAGCTCGCTACTGATAACACCGTAAAGCGTCTCATGGTCATCTTCGAGATGAGAGATAAAACTATCGTTCTGGTCTTTGGCGACGACAAAGCGGGCCCCTGTCGTGCCATCGCTGCTTAATGGGACAGACACATCCGCGGTGACGCGGCGCCGATCCCAACGGCCGAGGCCTGCGGAAACAGAGGCAGCCGCTTCGGACAACGGGCGTTTGCGAATAAAGTTAACGCTTGCCGAAGGTTCGCCAGCGCCGGTCAATAAACCGGTTGCCCCGCGCACCACTTCAACACGGTCATAAATCGCCGCATCCCAGTCGATATCGCCAAAATTCCAAAAACCGCTGAGCGGAATGCTTAGCCCGTCAAACTGCACGCTACGGATTGAGAAACCACGTGCGGCATAGCTAATCCGGTTACTGTCAGCTCGGCTTGGCGAAACGCCGGGCACTTGAGCTAAAACATCACCGCCTGACTGTGCCGCACGGTCGTCGATCTGCTGGCGAGTAATAACACTTGTGGATTGGGGCGTCTCGCGCGGTGTTAATGACAGCCCGACCGCACTGCGGCTGGCGGGAACTGTATAGCGTTGAGTGCCTTCACTGCTGGTGCTGAGGCGCTCACCGGTCACTAACACATCATCCAGTGTTTCGTCAGGAGCTTCAGCAAAGGCAAGCAAAGGGTAGGCAAGAATAAGCGCAGTGCATGTTGATCGATATAAAAATGGCATGGAGCGGTTTTCCAAAGTGGATGTTGCCAATAGTTAATGTTTTATAATGAGAATTATTCCACTTATGCCGGGCGAGCGGTTATGCCCGCCGCGCAATTGATTATGCGCAAACGTCAGCCGCATCGTTTCAGGAGCGCTCAAGGGAACTTTCTGTCAAAGCACCCGGTGAAATGCCGTAGTTTTTCTTGAATGCAGTAATAAAGTTGCTGGCATGACGGTAGCCACTTAAATGTGCCGCTTGTTGAACGCTGTGGCCGCTCAGCAGCAGCTCGCGGGCTAACGCAAGCCGGCGTTTTCGCAAATAGTCGATAGGCGCTAGGCCGTAAGCCATCTTGAAATGCCGCATTAACGTACTTGGGCTCATAGCCGCGCGATCCGCTAAGAGTTGCAGCGTGTGGTCAAACGACGGCTCTTCATCCAGCCAGCGGCGTACTAGCGCCAAGCGCTGTCGATACAGTGCGCCACTTTCAGTCGTATAGGGGGAACGGCAGTCCAGCCCCTGGGCGATGATTTGCAGTGCCAGCCCTTGAAAGCGCATACGCTGCGACTCAGCGCTACTGGAAGCACAGCACGCTTCATCAATGGTGAGCTGTAATCCAGGACTGAGTTGCCAGACATGGGGGGCAGTCGATGAGATGTAAGAACCGTACCAAGCCTGCATAGCTGGTGCGTCGAGCGATAGGCATAGCGTGCGAAGCCGTTGATTAGCAGGATGAAAAGCGCTGAGCGTTAAACCTGTATCTAGTCTTAGCCAGCAAGCTTCCCCGGCCGTTATCCAGCGCTTTTGGCCATCAATATCGAAATGTGCGCAGCCCTCTAACATCACCACAATCAGCAGGTCGGTATTGCCCTTAGAGAATGATTGATAGGGGCGCAGTACGTCCAAGTCGGAAATAAAAAGCTCCACACCAGCGGCTAGGCTAACTTCTTCTACACGCCCTTGGGCGATTGATGTTTTCGGCGTACAGGCAGTGTTGGAAGCAATGGGAAAGCGGTAATCGATACTGTATCGGCGTCCGTAGCCCAAAAAATGATCAACTGTATAGCGGGTGCTGATGGTCACGTGGTGTGTCTCAACCTGGTGTAGAAATAGAGGCTCAAAAAAAGCCTTATTTAAATGACGCATATAAATAGTAATAGGTTTTATTACTATTTGATAGTTAATGCTAAGTAGGGCGTTTTAATTGCACTTCTTTGGTGCGAGGAAGGGTCTGGCTGATTAGCATGGTGCATTTTTGGTGCGAATAAGAGAAAGTCGATATTTTTCAAGCTATTGAATAATAATAACTATTTTTTATATTCACCATTTTGGTACGGCGGTTGCGCTGCATTGCTTCAAATAGGCGTGCTCGGTTTCGATAGTCGGGGAGCGTTGCTCTAAATCCTGCACTGACGTTGCTGTTGAGCGCTGCCACTGATTGAGCCAATGGAGCCCCCATGGAATTGACCCCGCGAGACAAAGATAAGCTGCTGCTGTTTTCTGCCGCCCAGCTTGCCGAGCGTCGCAAAGCACGTGGCCTAAAGCTTAACTACCCCGAAGCCGTCGCGCTGATCAGCTTTGAAATTATCGAGGGTGCCCGTGACGGCCGAAGTGTCGCCGACTTAATGAGCTACGGCCGTGAAATCCTTAGCCGTGATGACGTCATGGAGGGTGTGGCGGAAATGGTTGATGAGGTTCAAGTAGAGGCTACCTTTCCAGACGGCACCAAGCTCGTGACCGTGCATACCCCCATTGTTTGAAGGGTAAGTGGTGAATAGTGATGTGTGAGAAGTGATTGTTACTCCTCTCACCTTACGACTCACCTCTCACCCCTCTCAGCACCGCGACGCAGGAGCAAGCAGATGATTCCCGGTGAGTATCAGTTAAAAGACGGTGATATTGAGCTATGCGTGGGCCGCGAGCGGATTAGCGTCGACGTGGCTAATACCGGCGACCGCCCTATTCAGATCGGCTCTCACTACCACTTCGCTGAAGCCAACCCCGCGCTGGTATTTGATCGCAGCAAATCCCGTGGTTTTCGCTTAGACGTGGCAGCGGGTACCGCAATTCGCTTTGAGCCTGGCCAGACCCGCAAGGTCACGCTAATTCCCTTCGTTGGTAAGCGCGAAATTTACGGCTTCCGCGGCGATGTGATGGGTGCGCTCGATGGAGATAAACAATGAAACCGGTTAACACAATCAGCCGGCAAGCCTACGCCGATATGTATGGACCCACGGTAGGCGATCGTGTGCGCCTGGGCGATACCGAGCTGTGGATTGAGGTAGAGCAAGACGCTACCCATTATGGCGATGAGGTGAAGTTTGGTGGCGGTAAAGTCATTCGCGACGGTATGGGGCAAAGCCAGCGTAACGACGCTACGGTGATGGATACGGTGATTACCAATGCGCTGATTTTAGACTGGTGGGGCATTGTTAAAGCCGATGTCGGCCTGCAAAGCGGGCGTATTGCCGCGATTGGCAAGGCAGGCAACCCCGACACTCAGCCCGATGTAGATATAGTGATTGGCCCCGGCACTGAAATTATCTCAGGCGAAGGCAAGATTCTCACCGCTGGAGGGATTGACGCTCATATCCACTTTATTTGCCCCCAACAGGTAGAAGAAGCGCTGATGAGTGGGGTGACTACCATGCTTGGCGGTGGCACCGGTCCGGCGACTGGCTCCAACGCCACCACTTGCACTCCCGGTGCTTGGCATATTGGCAAAATGCTGCAAGCCGTGGACGATCTGCCGATGAACATTGGCCTGCTCGGCAAGGGTAATGCCAGTCTGCCGGAAGCGTTGGCAGCGCAGCTGGAAGCCGGTGCTATGGGGCTCAAACTCCACGAAGACTGGGGCACCACGCCTGCTTCCATTGATACCTGCCTCAGCGTGGCAGAGAAGTACGATGTGCAGATTGCGATCCACACCGACACACTCAACGAATCCGGTTTTGTGGAAGACACCCTGGCGGCGTTTAAAGAGCGCGGTATTCATACCTATCACACCGAAGGGGCTGGCGGCGGTCACGCGCCGGATATCCTGACCGCCTGCTCAAAACAGTACGTACTGCCGTCTTCCACTAACCCGACGCGGCCTTATACGGTTAACACCATCGATGAACACCTGGATATGCTGATGGTCTGCCACCACTTGGACCCCAACATTCCCGAAGACGTGGCCTTTGCCGACTCACGTATTCGCCGTGAAACCATTGCTGCTGAAGATATTCTCCACGACCTGGGCGTGATCTCGATGATTGCCTCGGATTCCCAAGCCATGGGGCGAGTGGGCGAAGTGGTCTGCCGTACCTGGCAAACGGCTCATAAAATGAAGGTGCAGCGCGGCTTATTGCCCGAAGATGAAGCCCAGGGTGCTGATAACCTGCGCGCCAAGCGTTATATCGCTAAATACACTATTAACCCCGCGATCACCCATGGCATTGCCCATGAAGTAGGTTCTATTGAGGTTGGTAAGCTGGCTGATTTAGTGCTCTGGAAGCCGGCATTTTTCGGCGTAAAACCCTCGCTGATTTTAAAGGGCGGCATGATTGCGGCAGCGCCCATGGGCGACCCCAATGCCTCTATCCCCACGCCCCAGCCGGTGCATTATCGGCATATGTTCGGGGCCTTTGGCCGCGCCGCCAGCCAAACACGGCTCAACTTCGTGAGCCAAGCGGCGATTGATGCGGGCATTAAAGAGCGACTGGGCCTGCAGAGCTCGCTCTCCGCCTGTAAAAACGTACGCGGCGTGCGTAAAAAAGATATGAAGCTCAACGACGCCTGCCCAGAGCTCACCGTTGACCCGCAAACTTATGAAGTGCGCTGCGATGGCGAGCTACTTACCTGCGAGCCCGCCACCGAGCTGCCGTTAGCCCAGCGTTATCACTTGTTTTGATTGAGTTGTTATCCAGGGCGCCGCGGGTAGGCCTACGAGAGGGCGCTGTAAATACGTCCCTGTACGCTACTTTTGCCATCCATGGCAAAAGACCCTCTCTACAGCCTACCCCCGGCTCAGTCTTCATGGATCGAGAAAGGATGAGAGCATGTTGAAATTAATTGAGCGCCTCGGGCCCGTTGACGAAAGCGCCGCCAGCGACACGTTAACGCTGCCCTTCGAACTGCGCATTCGTGGCCGTTTGAAAGCCGAGAGCGATAGCGGTCGCGAGCTGGGCCTGTTTCTGGATCGCGGCCCGGTGCTGCGCGATGGTGAGGGCTTGAAGGCCGAGAGTGGCGAGGTTGTCCGCGTGTGTGCCGCTATCGAACCGGTCGTCACCGCGCGGGTGAGCACTGGCTTACCGCTGGCGAAGCTTGCCTACCATTTAGGCAACCGCCATGTGCAGCTGGCGCTGGGTGAAGATGAACAGGGCGGCTGGGTGCGTTTCCCACCCGACCACGTGCTCGAAGAGCTGGCCGAGCTTTTGGGCGCGACGCTTGAGCACCACAATGCCACCTTCGATCCAGAACCCGGCGCGTACAACCAAGTGGGCGGTGGGCATTCGCATAGCCACGGGCATACTCATTCCCATGGGCACGACCACGACCATTCACACAGCCATGAGCACCACCATGCCCACTGAGCGTGTCGCGCTAGACAGCCATGACTTAGCCCTGCTAGGGCTAATGCAGCTGGTCAGCCCCGCGCTACCCATCGGCGCCTTTGCGTTTTCCCAAGGGCTGGAAAGTGCCTTTGAGCTGGGCTGGGTAAGTGATGAACAAAGCCTTTCTGAGTGGCTTTCCGGCGTCCTGGAAGATGGTCTAACTCGCTGTGAACTACCGCTGATTGCGCGCTTTTACACCGCCCTTGAGCAGCAGGACAGCAATGCAATTGCTCAGTGGGACGAGTGGTTGGCGGCCACCCGTGAAACCGCTGAATTAGCCGCCGAGGATAGCCGTTTGGGCGCTTCACTCAAGCGCCTGCTGGGTAGCCTGGAGTTATTGCCAAAAGGCGCTGGAAATCCGCCTTTACTTCCGTCTCAAGCGGGCTATGTCACGCTATTTAGTTACGCCGCCTACAGGCGGGGCGTGCCCCCGCGTCAAGCGCTATTAGGGTTTGGCTGGGCGTGGCTTGAAAACCAGCTGGCGGTAGCCTGCAAAGCACTGCCCTTGGGCCATACCGCCGCCCAGCGGGTGATTGAACAGCTGCGCGGGGAGCTGGTGGCAGCCGTCGACCAAGCACTGTTGCTAGAAGATGATGATCTTGGCCCGATACTGCCCGGCGTGGCGCTGGCAAGCGCTCTGCACGAAACACAATATTCACGCTTGTTTAGAAGTTAAACGCTTAGCTATTTGAAACGCTTATTAATTCGGAGATAACCATGACGCACTGTTTACGTGTAGGTGTGGGCGGCCCGGTGGGGTCCGGTAAAACGGCACTGCTTAAGCAGCTTTGTTCGGCGCTACGGGATTACTACGATATCGCCGTCGTGACTAACGACATTTACACTCGCGAAGATGCGGACTTTTTGCTTAAACACGATGCGCTGCCTGCCGACCGTATTCTAGGTGTGGAAACTGGCGGCTGTCCGCATACCGCCATCCGCGAAGATGCTTCGATGAACCTGGCGGCCATCGATGAGCTACATGCCCGCCACCCAAGATTAGAGCTGGTGCTGGTGGAGTCTGGTGGCGACAACCTCTCTGCGACGTTTAGCCCCGAGCTTTCGGATCTCACGCTTTACGTGATTGACGTCTCCGCAGGCGATAAGATCCCCCGTAAAGGTGGGCCAGGTATTACCAAGTCAGACCTGCTGATTATCAACAAGATCGATATTGCCGAGCAGGTACACGCCTCGCTTGAGGTGATGGAGCGGGATTCGAAGAAAATGCGCGGTGAGCGCCCCTTTGTGTTTACCAATCTCTACGATGGCGTTGGCCTTGAAGAGATCATCCGCTTTATTCTCGATAAAGGCATGCTGGATGAGCGTCGGCCCCAGGCAGCAGTATAGTCGGTAGCAAGTAACGGTAATAAAAAGCGCTCGCAGCAGTGGCTTGCCAAGCGGCAAGCCACTATGTTGAGCGGGCTTGTCGCTCAGCCAACAGTCGCTCAGCCAACAACAACGCAGCGCGCCGAGCCAACGGTGACAGTTCATCATCCTCCCGCTCCAACGAGGCCACCAGACGTTGTTTCATTGGCCTTGCCCAGAAGGTTTCTAGGTGTCGACAAATGGCTGCTGCAGCCGTTTCCTCGTCGTGGCCGCCGCGCAAGTTCACGGCGATTTGATTAATCATGTGAATCAGATTCTTATCGTTATGCGTCGACATTGAGTGTCTCCTTAGCCGTGGGCAATCGCCGTTGTAATGGGGCGATGGTAGATCAAGTGGCGGCCAGACCGGGCAAAGCCCGCCAGAAGTAGGCCTGACGCTTGGGCCTGCTCCACGGCCAGCGCAGTGGCCGCCGAAACCGCCACCAGTGCGCCGATGCCCGCGCTAGCGCACTTGTGCACCATCTCGTAGCTGGCGCGGCTGGTGACTAGCGCAAACCCTTCTTCTAGAGGGGCAGCCTCGCGGGCGAGCGCGCCGATCAGTTTGTCCAACGCGTTGTGGCGGCCAACATCTTCGCGTAGTCGTTGGATGCGACCCTGGGGATCGCACCAGGCGGCACCGTGGCTAGCGCCAGTGGCTGCCTGCAGCGGTTGATGAGAGACCAATTCCTGCAGCGAGCGCTGAATGGCGGCATCGCTAAGCGACGGTGCCACGACGGAAGGAATCGGACGAATAGCCTGTTCCAGGGCCTCGGTGCCGCACAGGCCGCAGCCGGTACGCCCTGTCAGGCTGCGCCGCCGCTGTTTGAGCTCAGCCATCCGTTGGCTGGCAATAGTAAGATGAACGGTGTGGCCCTGAGGCGCTTCACGGATTTCGAGGTCGTAGCACTCGGTGATATTGGCCAGGATACCTTCGGAAAGGCTGAAGCCAAGAGCAAAATCCTCAAGGTCGACGGGGCTTGCCATCATCACCGCATGGGAGATGCCGTTGTAGACCAGTGCTACTGGCCTTTCTAAGGCCAGTAGATCCTCCTGGGTATCGGTGTACCAGCCGTTAGCACCACGACGCACCTCCACCGGCTGGCGTACTACCGCACCGCGTGGGTGACGGGTACTCATGGTGCCTCCTGATGCGCTTTGGCCAGGTGGTCTCGCTGGATCAGGTCGAAAGTGTTAAAGCGCTGCTGCCAAGCGGAGGGTTGGCTGACTTTTTCCACCTGCACCGCCGTGACTTTATATTCAGGACAGTTGGTGGCCCAGTCTGAGTTATCCGTCGTGATAACGTTAGCGCCGCTGCCGGGGTGATGGAAGGTGGTGTAGACCACCCCCGGCTGCATGCGTTCGCTGAGTCGTGCGCGTAGCACCGTCTGGCCCGAGCGGCTGGTAATACCCAGCCAGTCACCGTCGCGTACGCCGCGAAGCTCGGCATCAGAGGGATGCAGCTCCAACACATCCTCGTCGTGCCAGCGTTGGTTGTCGGTACGCCGGGTCTGGGCGCCTACGTTGTACTGACTGAGAATCCGCCCAGTGGTGAGCAGCAGCGGGAAGCGGCGGTTAGCGCGCTCTTCAGTGGCCACGTACTCGGTAATCGCAAAGCGTCCCAGGCCAATGGGGAAGTCAACTTCGTGCATGGTCGGCATGCCCAACGGGTACTCGGCGTTGCAGGGCCACTGCAGGCTGCCGTGCTCCTCTAGCTTGGCGTAGCTGACGCCCGCAAAGCTTGGCGTTAACTGGGCGATCTCGTCCATGATCTCGGACGGATGGGTGTAGTGCATCGGGTAGCCCAGCGCATTGGCCAGATCCTGGGTGACCTCCCAATCTTCCTTGCCAGCCAGCGCAGGCATTACTTTGCGTACCCGGTTGATGCGCCGTTCGGCGTTGGTGAAGGTGCCGTTTTTCTCGAGGAAACTTGAGCCGGGCAGCAGCACGTGGGCGAACTTGGCCGTTTCGTTGAGGAAAATATCTTGCACAATCAGGCAGTCCAACGACGTGAGCGCCGCCTCGACGTGCTGAGTGTTGGGGTCGGATTGGGCGATATCTTCGCCTTGCACGTAAAGCGCTTTAAAGGTGCCTTCGATGGCGGCATCGAACATATTAGGAATGCGTAGCCCCGGCTCGTCGTCGAGCTTTACGCCCCACACGGACTCAAAGCGGCCGCGGGCGATGGGGTCGGCCACGTGCTGGTAGCCCGGCAGCTCGTGGGGGAAGGAACCCATGTCACATGAACCCTGCACATTGTTCTGGCCGCGCAACGGGTTCACGCCCACGCCCTCGCGGCCAATGTTACCGGTGGCCATGGCCAGGTTGGCAATGCCCATCACCATGGTGGAGCCTTGGCTGTGCTCGGTCACCCCCAAACCGTAGTAGATTGCGCCATTAGCTGCTTTAGCATAGGTGCGCGCCGCTTGACGTACGGCTTCGGCGGGCACGCCGGTGATTTCTGCGCTGGCCTCGGGGGAGTGGCGAGGCTCACTGATGAAGGCGCGCCAGCGGTGATAGGCCTCGGTATCGCAGCGCTTCTCTACGAAGGCTTTATCTTCAAGACCTTCGGTCACTACCACGTGGCCCAGCGCGTTGATCAGCGCCACATTGGTACCTGGACGCAGCGGCAGATGTTGGGCCGAACTCATGTGCGGAGTCTTTAAAAGGTCGATATGACGTGGGTCAGCGACGATTAGCTTCGCGCCTTGACGCAAGCGCTTGCGCATCAGCGAACCAAACACCGGGTGAGCGTCGGTGGGGTTAGCGCCAATGACGATAATTGCATCGGCCTTCATGACTGAGTCAAATGTTTGGGTGCCGGCGGACTCGCCCAGCGTGGTTTTCAAGCCATAACCAGTGGGCGAGTGGCAGACCCGCGCACAGGTATCGGTATTGTTGTTGCCGAAGGCCGCGCGGATCAGCTTCTGCACCAAGTAGGTCTCTTCGTTGGTACAGCGCGATGAGGTGATGCCGCCAATGCTCTCGCGGCCATGTTCAGCCTGAATTGCTTTCAAACGGCTGGCGGCAAAGCCGATGGCTTCTTCCCAGCTGACTTCACGCCAGGGTTGGTCGATGCTGTCGCGAACCATCGGTGAGGTCAGGCGGTCCGGATGGGTGGCGTAGCCAAAGGCGAAGCGACCCTTGACACAAGAGTGGCCATGGTTAGCGTCACCGCCTTTATAGGGCACCATGCGCACCAGCTGGTCACCTTTCATTTGCGCTTCAAACGAGCAACCCACACCACAATAAGCACAAGTAGTCACGACGCTGTGCTCGGGAACACCGTGGTCGATGACGCTCTTTTCCATCAGCGTGGCTGTTGGGCATGCCTGAACGCAGGCACCGCAGGAAACACAGTCTGAATCCATGAACGAGTCGGCCTGCCCTGCTGACACCTTGGATTCAAATCCACGGCCATCGATGGTCAGGGCAAAGGTGCCCTGTACCTCTTCGCAGGCGCGCACACAGCGTGAGCAGACGATGCATTTGCTAGGATCGAAACTGAAGTAGGGATTGGTTTCGTCCTTGGCGGCTTCAAGATGATTCTCACCCTCGAAGCCGTAGCGCACTTCGCGCAGCCCCACGCTACCGGCCATATCCTGAAGTTCGCAGTCGCCGTTGGCGGGGCAGGTCAGGCAGTCCAGCGGGTGGTCTGAGATGTATAACTCCATCACATTACGCCGCAGCTTGGCCAGACGTTCGTTTTGGGTGGTCACCTTCATACCTTCAGCCACCGGTGTGGTGCAGGCCGCGGGCATGCCTCGTCGTCCCTCGACTTGTACCGCGCACAGCCGGCAGGAGCCGAAAGGCTCCAGGCTGTCGGTAGCGCAGAGCTTGGGGATATTAATATCCGCCAACGCGGCGGCGCGGAGTACTGAGGTGCCCTCCGGCACGCTGATGGTCACGCCGTCGATATTGAGGCTCACCAAAGCAGCGTCAGCAGCCGAGGCTGGGAAAGGCGTACCGAGGTCTTTGTTGTACTCGACGCTGCTAGAGTGCTGACGGGGGTCGAAATGGTTGATCATGAGTTATCTCCGTTCGCCGTCCGCTGAAAATCATCAGGAAAATGCGCTAGGGCGCTTTGCACTGGAAAGGGAGTCATACCACCCATGGCGCAGAGCGAGCCATCCACCATCGTTTCGCAGAGGTCATGGAGCAGGGCGAGGTTGGCCTCGCGGTTTTGGTTGGCGCGGATACGATCAATTACCTCCACGCCACGGGTTGAGCCAATACGACAAGGGGTACATTTGCCGCAGGACTCAACCTTGCAGAATTCCATTGAGAAGCGCGCCTGTTCAGCCATATCGACGCTTTCGTCAAACATCACTACGCCGCCGTGGCCCAGTACGGCGCTCTCAGCAGCAAAGGCTTCGTAGTCCAGCGGTAAGTCCCACTGAGATTCCGGCAGGTAGGCACCTAGCGGGCCACCCACTTGCACGGCGCGTAATGGTTTGCCGCTTAGCGTGCCACCACCGAACGTCTCCATCAGGGTGCGCAGGGTGGTGCCAAACGCCAGCTCTACCAGCCCGCCGTGCTTCACGTTGCCCGCCAGTTGCAGTGCCAGCGTGCCTCGTGAGCGGCCCATGCCATGGGTGGCGTAGGCCTCGGCACCTTCGGCAAGAATGAAAGGTACGGCAGCCAGCGAGAGTACGTTGTTGACCACGGTGGGACGGCCAAATAGTCCTTCAATGGCGGGCAGTGGTGGCTTGAAGCGCACCAGGCCGCGCTTGCCTTCTAGGCTTTCGAGTAGGGAGGTCTCTTCACCGCAGATATACGCGCCAGCGCCCAGGCGCACTTCCAAGTGAAAGTCGCGACCGCTGCCCCGTAGGTTATCACCCAGATAGCCGGCTTGTTCGGCGCGGGCAATCGCCTCGTCAAGCACCTCCTTAGCAAGCGGATACTCAGAACGCAGGTAGATATAGCCCTGGGTCGCTTGCACCGCGAGCCCGGCAATCGCCATGCCCTCGATCAGCATGTAAGGGTCGCATTCCATTACCAGCCGGTCGGCGAAGGTACCGGAATCGCCCTCGTCGGCATTGCAGACGATATATTTCTGATCGGCAGGGGTGTCGAGTACGGTCTGCCACTTGATACCGGTCGGGAAGGCGGCCCCGCCGCGCCCGCGCAGGCCGGAGGCTTTGACTTCCTCGACGATGTCCTGGGGCTCGCGCTGCAGCGCTGCCTCCAGGCCGCAGAAGCCGCTGTGGGCGCGATAATCCTCAATCGACAGCGGGTCAGTAATGCCGATACGCGCGAAGGTCAGCCGCTGTTGACGGGCGAGGTAGTCGATCTCCTCCGTGGGCCCCAACGCCAGGGGGTGGCTGACGTTACCCTCTAACAGGCCGCTGTCGAGCAGCGCCGAGACGTCGTTGACGGTGACGGGACCATAGGCGAACCGCCCAATAGGCGTCTCAACTTCCACCAGTGGCTCAAGCCAAGCAAGCCCGCGGGAGCCGTTACGCACCAGGGAAATTGACTGGCTTCGGGCGGCTAGCTCTTTTTCCAATCGGTTGGCGACGGCATCAGCGCCTAGGGACAGTGCGGTGGTATCGCGAGGAACGAATATGCGGATGCTCATGCGATTATCTCCAGCGGCCGGGTTTGCAGCTCATCCAACAGTGCATCAAAGGCCTCTGGGGTTACCCGCCCGCGCACGCTGTCGTCCACACGGATGGACGGGCCGCAGGCGCAGTTGCCCAGGCAGTACACCGCTTCAAGGGTGATCTCACGGTCGCCGGTCGTCTGATGGTAATCGACCCCTAGGCGTGTCTTAGCATGAGCTTCGAGCTGGCGTGCGCCTACCGCTTGGCAGGCCTCTGCACGGCAAATCTGAACCACGTGGCGGCCTGGCGGCGTGGTGCGAAAATGGTGATAGAAGCTGATGACACCGTGTACTTCGGCGCGGGTTTGATTGAGCGCTTCAGCGATGATGGGGACTGCTGCCTCGGGGATAAAACCGAAACGATCTTGGAGGGCATGGAGGATCGGCAGTAGGGCGCCGGGCTTGTGCTTCAGGGCGTCGACTTCGGCCTGAATAGCCTGTGGCGCCCACTCCTGGGAATGGTTCATGGTGCCTGCCTCGCGACTGCTTATTATGTTTTAAATTTGCACTACTTTTCATATTTGAAAAGGCGTGCATCACGGTTAAGACAAAGCTAGCATCAAGCTATCGACTTAAAAATATGAAAAGTAGTGCCTATGAAAAGAATCAAGGTAACGCCCACCTGGTGCTTTAGCGATGACGACGGGCAGCGGCTCGATACCAACCTTTTACGCCTGCTGGGAGCAGTGCACCGTCATGGCAAATTGACTCATGCCGCCGCGGAAGCGGGAATCTCTTATCGTCACGCGTGGAATTTACTGCGCCAGGGCGGTGACTTTTTTGGTGTCTCGCTTGTTGAACTTGAGCGTGGACGCGGGGCGCGGTTATCGCCGCTGGGTGAAAAGTTGCTATGGGCCGAGCAGCGCGCCACTGCTCGGTTAAGCCCACAGCTTGATAGTCTGGGGTCTGAGCTTAATCTTGCTATTCAACAGCATCAGAAAGGTATTCAACCCGTTCTGCGCCTGCATGCCAGCCACGGTTTTGCGATAGAGCTATTGCCACAGCATCTGGGGGAGCTCCAGCTTGATCTGCAGTACTGCAGCCCTTTGGAAGCGCTAGCCGCGCTTAACCGCAATAGCTGTGATCTGGCGGGCTGCCATCTGCCTCGGGGTAGCGTGGGTGAGAAGGCGCGACGCAAATACCGTCGTCTGCTCAAGCCCCGCAATCATCGACTAATGGGGTTTATCGCACGCCAACAGGGGTTAATGGTGGCGCCGGGTAACCCGCTGGGAATTGATGGCGTTGCCGCTCTGGCCAACAGGCCGGTACGGTTTATAAACCGTCAGGCATCGTCGGGTACCCGAGAGCTGTTAGACAACCTGCTGGCCGAAGCTGGTATTTCAGCAGCCAACGTGGGTGGTTATGAGATTGAGGAGTATACCCACTCAGCGGTGGCGGCCTATGTCGCTGCGGGAATGGCGGATACCGGCTTTGGTGTAGCGGCTGCCGCGCAACGGTTTGGGCTTGATTTTGTGCCGTTAGCCACTGAGGACTACGTATTGGCCTGTCACTATCACTCCTTAAAGGAGCCAAAGTTCGATGACTTCTTGCGGGTGTTACGCAGTGCTTCCTTTCAAGAAGCGGTGAATCGTTTACCGGGCTATAGCCCCCATCAATGCGGTAGTGTTATTGAAATTCCTGATTTCTTATGACGTTGGGGAAGACGGTTCCACACTTACCACACCGTGTTTAGAGGCGGAAGCTGGAAGCGGCTGATGGTGACAATCGCGCCCACCATAAAAAACTGCGCTGCCCCAATAGGGGGCAGCGCAGTCAACAATAGGTGGCTAGCGGCTTGCTAAAACGGGCCATCCTTGGCCACCACACCCCTACAGTGGACGGGTAGGCCGAAGATAACCTTAACGCAGGTTATGAAAGCGCAATTTTGAGCGTTAATTTGCTGTTCATAAACAAAAAATACGCGAAGTGGTTAAAGTTGACACAGCTTAGGTCGATAAAAAACGCATAAAACTATTAAAAATTCTTCCGTTGACCTACTGAGAAACACTTTATGGCTACTCCTCCTCCTGCTTCGACCTCGCCAAAACGGAATCTTAGCTTACAGGCTAAGGTACTGATGCTTGTCCTACTGCCGCTTTTCATAGTAACCGCAGGGTTAGTCGCGTTTGACGCCTACGGACGTATTCAAAACACCCATGAGACGCTAGCGAATCAGCGTGAGGTGCTGATTGAAGAGCGCCGCAATGCAGTGCGCGATATTGTGCAAATGGCGACGTCTGCTATTTCTCCTATTTATGAGCAAGCAGGTGCCAATGATGAGGAAGCCAAACAACAGGTAGCCGAGATCGTGCGCGCCATGCGCTTTGAAGGTAATAACTACGTTTTTATCTACGACTTCGATGGTAACAACATTGTGACGGCTCCTGCGCCAGAGCGTGAAGGTACCAACATGATGGACGTACGAACCCCAGACGGAAATTATCTTATTCGCGATATTCTTCAGGTTGCCAAGAACGGTGGTGGTTTTCATAGCTACTTATGGGAATACCCAAGCACCCGTGAAATTGAGCCGAAACACTCCTACGTCGATAGCCTGGAAAAATGGGGCTGGATGATCGGTGCTGGGGTTTATGTCACCGATGTTGATGCGGTTGTTGCAGAACTGGCGGCGACCGCTAACGCGGATTTACGCCAGTCTATCCTGTTCGCTATTTTGTTGGGTGCGGCCTTATTTCTAGCAGTGGCGCTGCTCGCATTCGGCTTTGTGCGTCGTACCGTTGGGCCGATTAAACGCACCGCCAGCGCTATGCACGATATCGCCCAAGGGCGTGGCGACCTTACCCGCCGCTTAGCGGTAGAGAGCAACGACGAAGTGGGTAACCTAGCGGTTCAGTTCAATGCCTTTGTCGAGCGCATGCAGGAAACCCTGCGTGATGTGCGCCATAGCACCATGAGCGTTTATCATTCGGCGGGGGAAATCTCCCATAGTTCCGAGGAACTGGCCACCCGTACCGAGCAGGCGGCAGCCAACCTGCAGGAAACGTCGGCTTCCATGGAAGAAATTACCTCGACCGTGAATCATAGTGCGGATAATGCCCAGCAGGCCAATCAGCTGGTGCAGTCCACTGCCGAAGTAGCCCAACATGGTGAAGAAGCCATGGGACAGGTCGAGCGGACGATGCACGATATCAACGACTCAGCGACGCGTATCAGCGAAATCATCACCATGATTGACGCCATCGCTTTCCAAACCAACATTCTGGCGCTTAACGCCTCCGTTGAAGCCGCGCGAGCGGGGGAGCATGGCCGCGGTTTTGCGGTTGTTGCACAAGAAGTGCGCACACTGGCTAGCCGCTCTAGCAATGCCTCAAAAGAGATTCGTACGCTGATTGATAGCTCTGTTAAGCACACTCACACCGGTGCTGAGCTAGTACGTAAGGCGGGCGCGACAATGCATGACATTGTGGTAAGTGTCTCTAAGGTGACCGATGTGATCGGTGAGATTACGGCGGGTGCCAAGGAGCAAAGTAGTGGTATTGGCCAGATCAACACCGCCGTCGCGGAAATGGATACCATGACCCAGCAAAACGCGGCCATGGTGCAGGAATCCACCACGGCAGCGGCCAACATGCGCCGTCATGCCGAACACCTAAATGAGCTGATCAACACCTTCGTGCTTGGCGACGATGAGCCACAAGCCTCATCGACACAGCCAGCTTTAAATCAACCGCGTCAGTCTCTGCCTTCTGGCACACCAAGTGCGCAACAGGCGCTCAAGCGCCCGACGCTTTCCTCTAAGCCAGCACCTGTTAACGCTGGCGAAGATGACTGGGAAGAGTTTTAAGCTCACTGCTGGCTGAAAACACGCCTGATTTACAAGCCAACAGTCGCAAGCACTCTAGTAGACGAAATGTCGTAGCAGAGAAAAAGCAGTAGAAAAAGAGCCGTAGAAAAGGGGCTGCCACATGGCAAGCCCCTTTTTCATGACCACTTGTTATCATCACGACTAACTCCAAAAATAAAGAACCAATAGGGGGTGGCTTTCGATTGGTTGATATATCTATTACTCTCCCAAGATCGCTTGGGTGACTGTCTCGTAGTAGCGTATGCCATCCTTGCCTGCGTTTTCCGCCATGGTTTGCAAAGCCTGCAAAGCTGCGTCTATAAAGGTTTCAACGTAAATAGTGATATTTGATAAGCTTTTAAAAGTAACGTGGCGATGGGTATATGGCTGTTGGCTGACGAAGTAAGGCGATTCAGTTTGAATAGATTGTTCAAGTTGATACAAAACTGGGCAGGTTTTATGTAGTTGGGCTTGAAGCCTTGCCGGTCTGGGGGCATTCTTATTTTTTGATTTATTTTTTCATGGTGCGGTTTTTGCAAAAAAATAAAAATGGCTCAAAATTGAGGTTCATCATGAAGGATAAATTCTCAAGTATATTGAAAAATAAAAACATGGCTTATATTTCTTCGGCAGGCTATTTAGAAACGCCTAAAGTGAAAAAAAGAGTAGCTTTTATACTGCTAGAGAATTTTTCAATGATGGCTTTTACTGGCGCCGTGGATGCACTCGTTACCACGAATTTAATGAAGTCTACTACGATGTATGAAGTATTGGTGGTGGGTAGCGAGGCAGCGGTCACTGTTTCTGATTTAGGTATTGAGGTGGCCGCGGATTATTCGTTAGACAAGTTCGATGCGACAAGCCTCAACATTGATGTGTTGATTGTATGCGGCGGCTTGCGTGTACTTCCTAAAACAACCCCTCTCTTGCGCAATAAGCTGAGACATGCTGACACCAAAGATATGATATTAGGTGGGTTATGGAACGGCGCCTACTTCCTTGCAGAAGCGGGGTTATTGAACGGCTACCAGTGTGCTTATCACCCTGATGGCCGCGCGATGATGGCAGAGCAGTTCTGGGATGTGTCGGTATCTAGCCGTAGCTTTATTGTGGATCGTAATCGTATCAGCTGTGCCGGGGCGAGCAGCTCATTGAGCATGATGCTTGAAGTAGTAAGAACTGACTGCGGCAATGAGGTGGTTAGTGCAGTTGAAGAGATGCTTAGCTGTGATAAGGGCTTAGACTCTCCAGATATTTCAACGATAGGTGTTGATCAAAACCTTGCGCTGCCAGAAAAATTGAAAATATCGCTGCAATTGATGAAAAATAATATTGAGGAGCCTTTATCTATATCTGAAATAGCGAATTGGGTCAATATTTCGAGACGCCAGTTAGAGCGTATGTTTGGTAATTACGTTAATGCTAGCCCTTCTCGATATTATATGGAGCTTCGACTAACGCGTGCGCGTCAGCTTCTTCAGCAAACTAATAAGCCCATTGCTGAAGTGGCAGTTGCTACTGGTTTTGTGAGTATCCCTCATTTTCGCAGCTGTTTTTTTCAGCTCTTTGAAGTAACGCCAGGACAGTTTCGAAAGTCGTGCCAAGCTGGCGAAAATTCGGTGTGAATTTATTGTAGAATTCACGATGAGTGCACTGAAGTTAGATCAGCGCGACTTTTAAAAAGAGAGCCAAAAAGGCTCTCTTTAAAAGGGCTCTCTTTAAAAAGGGCAAACGCTCATTTAACTACCCGACCAGCCTAGCAGGATCGGTACATAAACCACCAATAGCAACACCCCAATCAAGCCTAGAAGATACGGGATAATCGCCCGGGTGATGCGCTCCAGCGGCAGTTGAGTCACTGACGAAGCCACATAAAGATTGATTGCCACTGGCGGGGTAATCATGCCTATCGACAGCCCCACCACAATAATCAAGCCAAAGTGGATCGGGTCGATGCCTAATTGCAGCACTAGCGGCAGCAGCACCGGGGTAAGAATAATCAAAGCGCTGGCGGTTTCGATAAACACTCCCGTGAGCAGAATCACGGCCACGACCAGCAGCATAATTACGTAGGGGTTGGTGGAAAGCGACAGCACCGCCTGGGCGATGGCGCCGGGTACCTGCCAGCTTGAAAGTGTCCAGCTGAGTACTGCCGACATGGCAATCACCAGCATAATCACCGCGGTGGTCATCGCCGAGCGAATCAGCAGCTTATAGACCTGGGGCAGGGTTAAGTCTCGATACACAAACAGCGACACTAGCAGCGCATAGTTGACTGCGACCACGGCCGCTTCCGAAGGCGTGAAAATACCCGAAAAGATACCGCCCAAAATAATGATCGGCGTCATCAGCCCCCAGCTAGCCGCTTTCAGCGTGCGCCAAATGGTCGGCAGCGACAACGGTGTGCCTTTGGGGTACTGACGCCTATAGGCCTGAGTGATGGCAATGGCCATCAGCCCAAGCCCCATTGCTAGCCCCGGTAAAAAGCCGTTCAAAAACAGCTTCGATACCGATTGCTGAGCAATCACTGCGTAGATAATCATCGGCACCGACGGGGGAATCACAACGCCAATCGTGCCGCTGGCAGCAATTAAGCTGGCCGCCGAGGCCGGGTCGTAACCTTTACGCTTGAGTTCTGGCACTAGGCTTGAACCCACCGCCGCGGTGGTGGCCGCTCCAGAGCCGGAGATTGCCGCGAAGAACATGCCTGCCATTACCGATACCACCGAAAGTCCGCCGCGCATAAAGCCGACTAACGAATCGGCAAAGCTCACCAGCCGTTCGCTGACCTTACCCTGGGCCATCAAATCCCCGGCCAGAATAAACATCGGGATAGCGACCAGGGCAAACGAGTTAATGCCCTGGAACATCTGCTGGGTGACCACCATCAGTGGTACGCCCGACTGGTACAGCGCATAAAGCGTGCTTGCCCCAATCGCAAAGGCAATCGGTACGCCCAGCAGCATAAACAGGAAGAACAGGCCGAACAGTACCAGCGTCATAGTGGCTCCTCCGGAGCGGCGACCGTCGGCTCACCGTTCACCAGTACGTCAATCATATCCACCAGGGCGTACCACGCCATAATGGCGGCGGTAAGCGGAATGACTGCATAGATGTAGGTCATCGAAAGCCGCAGCGAGGCGGATTTCTGAAAGCTTTGCACTTGCATATAGCGGTAGCCAATCACGATGAGCGTGATCATAAACGCCAGCACCACCGCCAGTGCAGCCAGGCGCGCCAGCTTGCGTAAGGGCAGGGGAAGCGCATCCACGGCAAAGGTCACGGCGATATGCCGCCCGCGTTGGAAGGCTAAGCTACTGGCTAAAAACGTAATCCACACCAGCAGAAAGCGTGCGACTTCTTCCGTCCAGCCAACGGCGCTGAACAGTACCCGCGACACAATCTGCAGAGTGATCACACCAATTAATGCTGCCATGCCTGCAAAGACCACGGGCTGGATGATGGCATCCAGCCCGCGTTCGCTACGTTTTAATAGTGTTAAAAGTGGCTGTGCAAACGCCATCACTGATTTAGCGCCTCCTGAATGCGCGGTAGGTAATCACCAAACTGCTCGCCATACTTCTCATACACTGGCGCCACGGCGGTCTGGAAGGCTTCAATATCTGGAGTTTCGTTGATCTCCATGCCCGCCTCGCGAAGCTCAGCCAGTTGTTTAGCTTCCATGATAGCATTCTGCTCTCTTGCGTATGCAGATGCTTGCTTGGCGACATCCAGCACAATGGGCTGAAGCTCTGCCTGAAGGCCGTTCCAGGCGGGAAGGCTCATAATAAACGTTGCTGGCGCATAAATATGCCGAGTCATCGTTAGGTAGTCCTGGGTTTCCGCAAGGTTGAAGGCATGAATAGCGTTAACGGGGTTCTCCTGGCCATCAATAGTGCCTTGCTGCAAGGCAGTTAATGCCTCTGTCCAGGCCATGGGTACAGCGTTGGCGCCGAGTCCGCGGAATGTATCAACATAAACTTCATTTTCGATGACCCGCAGCCGTAGGCCTTGAAGGTCTTCAGGGGCATTGATTGCATGCTGGCTATTAGTGATATTCCGGAAGCCACGTTCAGCGTATGCCAACCCCTTCAGGTTCACATCCTGTAATTTGCCTAGGATTTCCTGGCCGATTTCACCATCCAGCACAGTATAGGCCGCTTCGGAGCTGGGAAAGAGAAACGGGAGCTCGAAAACGGAGAACTCATCAACGAAGTTAGCCACTGGCCCGTTGGTGATAATGCCCATATCCACAGTGCCGATTTGCATACCTTCTAATAAGGTGCGCTCATCGCCCAGCGAGGCATTCGGATAAATTTCCACGCTAACCGCGCCGTCGGTACGCTCGCTAATTAGCTGTTGGAAGCGCTCAGCAGCAATATGGTAAGTATCTTCCGTATTCACCACATGGGCTAGGCGCAGCGTAGCAGGGGCTATCTCTTCCGCTTGTCCAACGAGGGGCAAACTGAGTAGACCTACACCAATAAGGGGAAGCGTTAGCTGTTTAAGTTGGCGTGCTGATTTAGTCACAGCGTTCAGCGTAAAGCAGGCAAGGTTAGTCACATTATCTCCTAAGAATTAGTGATTTTAATTATATTGAGGTGTGGTTTTATTATCATGTTAATGCTCATCTATATCACATTAATTATAGGGGGCAAATTACTTATTTTTATTCCATTATTCGTTTTGATAATTATAAAAATCTTTATATAACTTGTACTTGAGTGATTTGTGGGTTGGCGATAATCTGCAAGAGGTTACTTTTAATTGCGCACTTTTGAATGAAGCACTACAGAGTTTTTAAACGCCAAGTGCTTAAGCCAATGGTGTGGTCAGCTAAATCAGGAATAAGAAATGGATAAGTTGCTGAACGACCTTGTTGCAATCGTCGGCCCTTCGGGGGTACTGCTTGGTGATGATGTCTCGCAGCGTAGCGTAGATTGGTTTACAGGGGCGCCTTGTCGCGCTAAGGCGATTGTTAGGCCGCGCAGCACAGAACAGCTGAGTCGTGTCATGGCTTTGTGTTATCAGGCCGACCAGCCTGTGGTGACACACGGGGGCATGACCGGCATTGTGCATGGCGGGGTGGCAAGCCCAGACGAAATCGTCGTGTCACTGGAATTGATGAATCAAATAGAGGAAATCGACCCGGTTGGTTCCACAGTTCTAGCTCAGGCTGGCGTGACCCTGCAGCGCGTACAGGAAGCAGCGCAAGAGATCGATATGCAGTTCCCACTGGACTTGGGAGCAAGAGGCTCTTGCACCATTGGTGGCAACATCGCCACCAATGCGGGTGGTATACGGGTAATACGCTACGGCATGATGCGTCAGCAGGTACTAGGGCTAGAGGCGGTACTTAGCGACGGCACCGTGGTGAGTTCATTGAATAAAATGCTGAAAAATAATGCAGGATACGATCTGAAGCAGCTGTTTATTGGCAGTGAAGGTACGTTGGGAATCGTTACTCGTGCAGTACTACGGTTACAACCCCACATGCCTAGCGAGCAAACGGCATTAGTGGCGGTGCCCTCTTTCGATGCGTTGACTCAACTACTGAATCTTGTCTCTCGTGAGTTAGCCAATAGCCTTAGTGCCTTTGAAGCGCTGTGGAATAATCACTATAAACTGATGACCACCGAAAGTGGTAAGTATGCGCCTGTACTGGCGGATAACTCACCTTTCTACGCCATTATTGAAACGCTGGGGCTGGATGAGGCCGAAGACGCCGAGCGTTTTTCCCAAGTGTTGCAAAAGGCACTAGAGGCCGACTTGATCACCGATGCGGCCTTGGCGAGCTCCCAAGCCCAGCGTCAGGCGATCTGGGCCATAAGAGAAGATATCGAAGTGCTGGTGAACGAGCTGAAACCGATGTTCTCCTACGATGTCAGCCTGCCGATTCCCAGCATGCAAGCGTATGTCGATATTTTAGAAGAGAACCTTGAAGCCCAGTGGCCTCAATCAGGCAAAATAGTGGTATTTGGCCACCTTGGTGATGGCAACTTACACATTATGATTACGGTACGTGACGATAGCCCGGACAGCCGACGCCAGGTTGAACAACTTGTCTATTCGTCTCTGAAAGCGTTTGGCGGCTCCATTTCTGCAGAGCACGGCATTGGTCTTGAAAAAAAGGACTATCTGTCGGTTTCCCGTACCAGTGAGGAGATTGCCTTAATGAAACGCCTCAAAACCGCGCTGGATCCCAAGGGTCTATTGAACCCCGGCAAAGTGATAGCCCTGGACTAGCGTTTGCCTGAATGGTCAGTAAGTATCGCAAGCCTTTAGGGAGCGGGTGTTATCAGCTCCCTAATTAGCGATCTTAACCAGTGTATGCCTGAGTCGTGATCCTTCCTTTCATCCCAGCATAGGCATACTTTAAAGGGCGCTACATCCAAGGGGAGGGCGTAGAACTTCAGGCTATTGTTGCGACAAATCACCTTGGCAGCACTCTCAGTCACCACACAGAGTAAATTCGTCGAAACCAGTATCTCTTGAAGAGGAGTGATATAGGGCGTTTTGGCGACGATTTTGCGTTCTAACCCCAGTATTCTCAGCTTCTCATTGATTAACAATGGGCTGTCTTCGCGGTGAGACAATGCGATTTGTGGGGCGTTTAAAAAAGCGTCAAGCGTGATCGTGTCGTTGTCTCCGTATAGGGAAGCATCACCAACACAGCCAATCACATCATCAAACAGGTATTCGTGATAAGAGGTGAGCGGCAAGCTTTCCAACTGCACCATGGCGAGGTCGATATCATGGGCTTGTATGGCGTGCTGGGCATCTTCGGCACTGGCTATGCGGGTAGACAACATGTTGAAGCATAAGTCGGGCGCATGAGTTAAACAGTGCTGAATGAGCTTAGGTTGTAACTGCTGGCTCACATAGTCCACTAGGCTGACACGAAACTCGCGTTTCGATGTGGCCGGTGAGAACTCACTGTTGCTATACACCGCCTGATCGAAGTAGAACAACCCTTTGGCCACCGCGGCATCCATCTGCCGGGCAAGCGGAGTTGGCTGCATGCCATCCAGCGTTTTAATAAACAGCGGGTCATCCATCAGCAGGCGCAACTTCTTTAGCGAATGGCTGACGGCTGGCTGGCTTAGGCAGAGCGCTTCTGCGGTAAGCGTTAAGCTTCTTTTCCCATAAAGCGTATGAAACACCAATAATAAATTGAGATTTATCTTATGTAATCTCGTTGCCAACTTTATATTGGCTGTTTCAGTCATTAGGCAGGTCTCTTATTGGCAAAGGCTGTTCACGCAGTCGGTTGAAACTGCGCAAACAGCCGTTGATCACTTCAACAAAACCAGCCTCACGCTGCGGGAGGCCGGGTAGGTAGGAAAGGCTGTTTATTCAAGCGCTTCCTGGATGCGAGGCAGGTAGTCACCAAACTGCTCGCCATACTTCTCATACACCGGCGCAACGGCAGACTGGAAGGCTTCCATATCCGGCGTTTCGTTGATTTCCATACCGGCTTCACGCAGCGCCGCCAGTTGGTCGGCTTCCATATCCGCATTCACTTGGCGCTCATGTTCGGCGGCTTCTTGGGCGGCTGCTTTCAGTACAGTTTGTGCCTGTTCAGGCAGTTGGTTCCAAGCGGGCATGCCCATTACAAAAATGGCCGGGGCATACGTATGACGGGAAAGGGTCATGTAGTTCTGGGTTTCATCCAGCTTGAACGAATGGATAACGTTCACCGGATTTTCCTGGCCGTCGATGGTGCCCTGCTGCATAGCGGTCAGCGCTTCTGTCCACGCCATGGGAATAGCGTTGGCACCCAACTCACGGAAGGTATCGGTGTACACTGGGTTTTCCATTACCCGAATGCGCAGCCCATCCAAATCTTCCGGCGAATTCACCGCGCGTTCGCTGTTGGTCAGGTTGCGGAAGCCGCGTTCTGCATAAGCCAAGCCTTTCAGATTCACGTCAGACAGCTTATCCAGCAACTCCTGGCCGATCGGGCCATCGAGCACCCCATAAGCGGCTTCCGGTGAGGGAAATAGGAACGGCAGTTCAAACACCGCCATCTCTTCGACAAAGTTGGCCACCGGGCCGTTGGTAATTAGCCCCATATCCACCGTGCCGATCTGCATACCTTCTAGCAGCGTGCGTTCATCACCCAGCGAGGCATTCGGGTAGATCTCGATGTTGACCTTGCCATCGGTACGTTCTTCCACCAGTTCTTCAAACTTGGTCGCGGCGATATGGAAACCATCTTGCTCGTTGACCACGTGGGCCAAACGCAGGGTGACGGGGTCCATATCAGCAAAATCAGCGGCGTTCGCGGCGCTTACCAGCGCCAGTGAAATGCCCAGTGCCAGCGTATTACGTGCAAAAGTTTTCATTATAGTGTGTTCCCAGTTTCACTAAAGATAGGAAGTGCTCCCAAAGCATGCACCACACTGCGGAAAACGGTCAATCAAAGCGCCTGTAAAACAGCTGACTAGCTGGACACAGCGCGCCCACACGGGTACGATACGCACCCAAAGCGCCCGTAGCTCAGTTGGATAGAGTGTCGGCCTCCGAAGCCGAAGGTCGCAGGTTCGATTCCTGCCGGGCGCGCCAAACATACCAAGGGCTTACGTTAACGTAGGCCCTTTTGTTTTGGCTGTGTCAAATCTATCTCATCCGTTTGCCAAATCCGCCAGCACATGTGCGTAACCCTGATATTTATCTGATGACCTTTAGCTGTGATCTAACGCAAGTTGTGGCGCAGGTTATTCAGTATATTCCCACCTATTCCGCTGTTGTTGAACCAACGAGATCGCTGTGCTGCTGAAACCTTCGCGGTCAAAATGTTTACTCTTGCGCGCGAACGTTGAAGAAGCTACCCGCTCTTTTTATAGGCAATATCGCGTTCGCCACTATATTAAAGCCCGTTCCATCGCAGCCGATAAGAATGAATAGGATTAAACTGCATCCTGCCAAAGTTAGCCATCACTACAATAAATCAGATAACTACCAGGTGACTCAATGCTGGAAAAACTCCACAAGATCAATGTGAAATATACCTTGGCGTTTATCCTGGTGGCCTTGTCGCTGCTAGGCGTTGTAGTGGTCGATAGCCTGCTTGTTCAGTCGATGCGCGAACGCATGACAGCGTTTAGTGGCTCCTTTAATCCGGCGGTATCAGCGGTGCTCAATGCGGACCGTGACCTGTATCAGGCCCGGGTGGCTGAACTTGAAGTGTTGCGTGAGGCGCCGGGCAGTGATGGGGCGAGCGCTCAGTACGATGATTACCGTGAAAATGCTGAGCAAGCCTATGATCGAATGCATAACTTCCTCACGCTGCTGGATGCATATCCGCAGGTGAGCGAGGGCCTTGAATCGTTCGAGGATCGCTATATGGCATGGGAGGCGGCGTCCCAGGCCGTCTTCGACCTGCATGCGGAAGGTGAGCTTGATGCCGCTGAAGAGCAGTTGGAGAGAGATTCGTTAGCGGCCTTTAATGACTTGCGTGAGCTTTACAACGTTGCTGGAGAAAGCGCCGACGCGCGTGGCTTGGCTCTGGAGCAAGAAACACTGGCGGCAGTCGCCGTGCAGCAACGCTGGGTGATGGGCTTCACAGCATTCGTGTTATTGGCCACGCTGGTGATCGCTTTGATGGGGCCGAATCTGATGTCCCGGGCCATTCGTCAAGTCAGCAGGCGCATTCGCGATATTACCCAAGGCGAGGGTGATCTTACCGCACGCATTGATAGCAAGCGACGTGATGAGATTGGCGAACTGGCCCGTGAGTTTGATGGTTTTATTGCGCGTATGGATGCCAGCTTTCAGGCGGTTCGTGATGGGGCCTACAATGTCAATATGGCGTCTGGTGAAATTGCTTCAGGTAGCGAGGATCTCGCGTCACGCACCGAGGAGCAGGCTTCCGCTCTGCAAGAAACGGCGTCCAGCATGGAAGAGATGTCTTCCATCGTGCGCCAGAACAGTGAGTCGGCCAACAATGCCGATAAGCTTTCCAGTCAGGCCGCTGAAAAAGCCGAGAAGGGCGTTAAAGAGGTTCAGCACTCGGTTGAGTTGATGCGCGAGCTCGAGACCAGTTCGCGCCAGGTGGGTGAGATTGTTGAAGTCATCGACTCGATTGCCTTCCAGACCAATATTCTGGCGCTTAATGCCTCGGTCGAGGCGGCGCGTGCAGGTGATCATGGCCGCGGCTTTGCGGTAGTGGCTAGCGAAGTGCGCAAGCTCGCCAGTCGCAGCGCGGATTCATCCAATAAAATTCGTGAAATGATTACGGATATTAGTGAGCGTATCGCTAGCGTAGCCGAGCAATCGGTGCGAAGCAGTGAGGGAATACAGAATACGGTGGAGGCTATACGCCAAGTGTCGGGGCTGATGAATGAGATTTCGCTCGCCGTGAGCGAGCAGGAGTCAGGCATCCAGCAAGTGGGTGTAGCGTTGACGCAAATGGATACTGCCACTCAGCAGAATGTCACGATGGTATCGCAAACCAGTAGATCGGCGGCGTCGCTTCAGGAGGAAGCCAACCGACTCACTCGCCTAGTAGATACGTTCAAACTCAGCGGTGAAAAGCCGGTGGCCGCGTCTTCTTCGCCTCCCCAAACAGATCTCTTAGTTCACGCCGCAGCGCAACCTGAAGTTACAACGTGCTGAAGAAACAGTCTTGACCAGAGCCATTCATACAAAGCCTAAGCCACTGGGAGTGACTCATCGCTCCCCCAGTCTGCCCAAGAACCGTCGTACAGCTATAGCTGATGGTATCCCGCCAGTTCGGCGGCCAGCAGAATGATGCAGGCGGTGATACCCGAGCCACAGGAAAACACCAGTTGGGTTTCATTGTTAGATTGGAGAGACGGAGCAAGCGTTATAAAGATTGCCTTCAGCTCGCTAACAGGTTTAAAACAATTTCCCTCTAGCACCTCTGTAAACGGCAGATTATGAGAATTGGGGATATGGCCACTGCGCACCCCAGGGCGGGGTTCAGGTACCTGTGCCAGGAAGCGTGAACGTGATCGGGCATCAACAACGGTTACTTGGCTATCGTCCAGATATTGCAAAACGTACGCTGAGTTTCGCACTCGGCTGTGATCAAGGTTGGCGACGAAGTTGCCTGGCTTGGTTGTCGTTTCCGTGATGGTAGAAACAACGTCCCGCTGTTCGGCTAGCCACTGTGGCAATCCTCCATCCAGAACAAAAACGTGTTTAACGCCCATTGACCGGAAAATCCACCAAGCCCGAGGCGCCGAATAGATGCCTTGGTTATCGTACAGTACGACGAGGCTTTCGGTCGTAATGCCTAGCCGTTGAGCCTCCCTAGTGACTTGTTCCTCTGTTGGAAAGGCGTGGGTCTGAGAAGAGCCGATGTCACAAAGCACGCCTTCAAGATCGATCTTACGGCTACCCGGTATCCACACCGGGCGATCATAGACGATAGGCTCTTTACCAATCACCGTCGCCATGCTCGCATCGATCAGCACTAACCGTTCGTTATCTAGGTTGTCTTGCAGCCATTGGGTCGTCACAAGGGGGGATGACATGATGTTCTCCGATCAGGTGCTGGCAGTTTGTGTTATTCGGGCGATAAGCAGAAATGTGTTATAGCATCTCCACCTCAAACGCCGCTATCTGCCGTTGAGCACTTGCAAACTCTACGCCAATTAAGTGAATTGGCTTGCCTGTCGCGCGGTGTTTATCGGCATAGTCGGATGAGAGCGTGATATCGCGCAGGTTGTTCAGCCCATTAGAAGCTGACTGGCTAGGCCACCCCCTACCAGAAGTAAGCCAAACAGGATGAACCCCAGTATAAAAGGGCGGATACCCAACTCCTTGAGCTTTTCGATTCGGGTTTCAAACCCCAGTGCGGCCATGGCCATGGTCAACGCAATCTGGCCAGCCAGAACGAGTATTTGATGGAGGCCGCTAGGCAAGTGGATAACACTGTTGAACACAATCATGGCGATGAACCCGAAGGCAAACCAGGGGATCACTGGCTTGCCCGCTGCTGACCCAGAGTCACTGGCCTGCTGACGAAGCCACCATTGCCCGACGAGCAATAGGAAGGGCAACAGCAGTATCACGCGAACCATCTTGACAATAACAGCACTGGCCAATGCCTCGGGACCCACCGCATCAGCCGCGGCCACGACCTGGGCGACTTCGTGGACAGTCGCGCCGATATAGACGCCAAAAAGACCTTCGTTCATTCCTGCAAGCGGGTATAAAAGAGGGTAGACAAGCATTCCCAGCGTGCCGAAGAGCACGACCGTGGCGACGGCTATGGATGAGGCCGCAGGCCGCGAACGAATGACCGTTTCGGTGGCGAGTACCGCCGCGGCACCGCAGATGGCACTGCCTGCACTTGTTAATAGTGTTGTTTCACGATCCATACCCAGTATGCGGGTGCCGATCTGATAGCCGATGATAAGCACACTGCAGATCACCACTAGATCCAACAACAACACCTTAAAGCCAAGGGCGAAGACTTGTTGCAGGGTTAATGACAGGCCAAACAGTACAATGCCGCCCCGCAGTAGCCAGCGAGTAGCGAATGTTAATCCTGGCTGAGTACTTGGAAGGCGGTGTGTAAGAGGCAGGTTACCCACAACCAATCCTAACAATAAGGCGAGTACCAATGGACTAATACCTTTGGAAGCGAGTCCGGGGAGGTTAGCCAAGCCAAAACCTGCCAAGGTTAGGGTGCTACACAGAATCAGACCTTGCCACATGATGCTTTCTCTTGTTGGTGCGTATGTGGCTAGCATAGGGGCAAAAATGCTGTATGGTTATCAACATATAACCATATGGCTGTTCGGTAAAAACGATATATGACCCCTCATGTGACTTTTCGTCAGTTGCAGGTTTTTGTCGCTGTTGCTCGTGACGGCACGGTTATTGCTGCTGCTGATCACTTAAAGCTGTCTCAATCGACTATTAGCCAATCGCTCTCAGACCTTGAGCGTCACCTGGGTGTCGAGCTCTTCGAGCGGCTTGGCCGACGCTTGCAGCTTAATAGTATGGGAAGCTACCTATTACCCCGTGCCGAGCGCCTTCTGGAAGGCATGGCCGATTTTGTTGCCGTCGCTGAGGACCCTGAAAGCCAATTGCAGGGCACGCTTAATATATCGGCTAGCGCTACCACGGGTACTTATCTGCTGCCCCCTCTGGCCGGATACTTCAGCAATCAGAACCCGAGAGTGGATCTACGGCTACGATTGCGTAATACCGGAGAGGTGATTACGGATCTGCTGCGTTTTGATGCTGATTTGGGGCTGATCGAAGGGCAGTGCCACGAGTCGCGCCTGAAGAGTGAAACATGGTGCGAAGACCAGCTTGTGATTGTCTGTTCTCCACAGCACCCCTTGGCCAGGAAAGAGTGGCTTGATGACGCTGATATCAAAGCTGCCGGCTGGATACTGCGTGAACCTGGGTCAGGCACGCGTGAAGTATTTGAGGCTGCCGTGTTACATCATGTCGAACGTTTGCAGGTGCGCATGGAACTCAGCCAGCATGAAGCTATCAAGCAAGCAGTGAAAGCTGGTCTCGGTTTGGGCTGCCTCTCTCATCGCAGTGTGGAAGGGGAGCTTGAAAGAGGAGAGTTGGTTGCGCTGAGCAGTGGGTTAAAGCTCACCAGGATTTTTTCATTGGTGTGGCATCCAGAGCGTTATCGGAGCCCGTTGTGGCAGGCGTTTAAGGTTTTTTTGATCGATAACCATGGCAATCCTCCAAAGCCAGGCAGGCCACAATAACTGGGTTCGAAATGTACAGCTAATATGTCGGGCACAGTAACTGTTCTGAGGCATTTGGTTACGTCGCATTTCACGAAGAATTGTTGACAGGGCTCGACCTAGGAGTCGAGCAATATGCCTTAGGCTCATCCCTTGGGCTTGACCAACTTGAACACTGGTATGTTCTTCAATGTTGAGTTCGATGTTTGACATGAGAAAACACCTTAGCGGAATGCTCAGGTGCTGCACTCAGTTTCTGCGGCCAAGCCTTATGAAGACAGACTCAGTACTCAACGACACGTTATAATAGGAATAGCGACTTTCGATAATGACGTAATGCCATGAAAGGAGATAAGCAGTGGGGCAACCAAAAGTAACGGTCCTGCACGGACCTAATTTAAATCTTTTAGGCGTTCGCCAACCAGACGTTTACGGCTATGAGACGCTAGACGATGTTAATAACGCTTTGGGTGAAACTGCTGAGATGCAGGGCTGGGATATAAGCTGTTTTCAAAGCAATCATGAGGGCGAATTAATTGATGCCATCCATGCGGCGCGTCTCGATGGCACGCTGGCTATCATCATCAACCCGGCCGCCTATACCCATACGTCTGTCGCTATCCTGGATGCGCTCAATGCCTTTGAAGGTAGGGTCATTGAGGTGCATATCTCAAATGTCCATAAACGCGAAAGCTTCCGTCACCACTCCTATGTCTCGCAGCGGGCAGATGGGGTCATTGCGGGGCTTGGGACAGAGGGTTATCAGGCTGCTTTAAACGCCATCATAAAATCCTGTGTTTAAACGGTACCTTACATCGCGAGTAAACCCGAGAGTGTCATCCACCAGATAACCAGGCTTAACGTAAAGAAAGAAGCCACCGTCGCCACGAGCATGGCGGTGGCGCTGACTCCGTCTACGCCGTAACGTTGGCCGAGCAGTGGATAAATGCTGATCATCGGCGCGGCAGCAAATAGCAAAGCACCGGCAAAGTAAATCGGGTCAATGTCGGGGATCACTAAAAACGCTACCAAGATCGCCAGAGGGTGAAGAATAAGTTTGCCAACCACAATTTGGCCCACATCACGCGCCATCCCCTTAACGTGAAGGCCAAATAGCGTCCCGCCGATGACAAACAGCGCTGAGGGGCCCGCCGCTTCGGCAAGCATATCGATGGCTTTAAACAGCGGCGCGGGAATCTCAATGCCGGAAACGACCAGACAAATACCGATCAGTAAGCCTACCAGCACCGGGTTTTTGATAAGGCTAAGAGCCGTCTTTTTAACCGTTATCCATACGCTGGAGCCTTGATTGCTGCCCATTTCGGCCA
Organism: Vreelandella venusta; assembly: GCF_007989605.1. Taxonomy (GTDB): domain Bacteria; phylum Pseudomonadota; class Gammaproteobacteria; order Pseudomonadales; family Halomonadaceae; genus Vreelandella; species Vreelandella venusta. The sequence goes on from NZ_BJUL01000002.1 coordinate 324,586, forward strand.
GAATCAGTGCGGCAGGAATAATGATCAGTGTCTCAATCACGATATTGAGTGCCATCAGCACCGCTGCAGGTGAGCCGATGACCATAGCCGCTACGGGATACCCGATAAAACCACTGTTAGAAGCGGCCATACCTAATGCCTGCATAGCGCTTGTGCTAAGGGACTGGCGCTGTAGTTTTAAGCAGAGCAGTAACCCCGCGCTGAAAATAGCGATAGAGCCTAGCCCATAAGCAATGAGGTAGTTGAGTTTAAAAATTTCTTCCAGAGGCTGCTGGGTTAGCGCGCGAACCACCAACGCGGGGAGGGCGCAGTGCATAACGAAGACGCCAACTCCCTGCATTTGCTCGCGGGTGGTAATGCCACTCCACCGCGCTGCATAGCCAACGCTAATCAGCAGAAAAATAGGAGTGGTAATCGCTAGAATCGCAAGCATAGCAGCCTCTTTGGTACCAATTGGCAAACAGTGGTGTTCGTTTGGCGAATTATTGTACGTTTTTTGCCAGGGCTTTATGCTGTGCGGCTAGCAGAGAGCGAAACAAGCTGTTCGATATAGTGCGTGCGTAGTGGCATCACGTGCGGGAGGATCTGTTCGGGGTTGATGCGATCAGCGGTAAAGAAGCGAAACGCATCCACACCTTGAAATACAAAAAGATCGACACCCGAAAGTGTTCTGGCACCAGCTTGGTGGGCAGCGTTTAACAGCTCGGTGTGGGCAGGGATGTAAACTGCATCAAACACCCAATGCTGGGTACCCAGCCCAGTGGTATCGATTGGACAGCCAGGGTGGTTGATATGCCCGATGGGCGAACAATTAACCACGCCTTGCCAATGGGGAAGCATTTGCTGTGCTTGTTCAGGCGTGATGCGCTCTGCTGTTATGCCCATGGCGTTGAGATCGCGGCTGAGGCTTTCCGCTCGAACGCTGTCACGTTCAAGGATGTGCACGCAGCTAACAGCCAGCTCTCCCAGCGCGCACGCCACTGCGCGGCCCACGCCTCCGGCACCGATCAAAAGCACATCACCGGCAGGCTGATCGCCGAACGAATGGCGATAGGCGCTGATAAAACCGGTGTAATCAGTGTTTTCAGCGCGTAGACCATCGCTGTCAAACAGCAGCGTATTGGCGGTACCTACGCGGCGAACGCCTTCACCGCGTATATCGGCCAGTTGTGCAGCTTTCTCTTTGAAAGGGAAAGTGACGTTGGTGCCTCGGTAGCCTTCGGCACGTAGCCTTTGTATCGCGTTGGGAAAATCAAAACCCTCGATCCCAAGGCTATCAACTAAATCGTAGCGTACAGGCAAATCTAGCGAGTCTCCCAGACGTTCGTGTAGATCAGGAGATTGCGATTTGGCGATGCCTTCGCCTACCAGTCCGAGTTTGATCATGCTTGGTCCTCTCCTGTGTCGTGGGTTGGCGTGTCTTGATTTATGTCTTGAGTACTGCAGTCACTATTCATTTCCAAACGCTGCTGTGCGGTGACGCGCACAAAGGCGTTGGGCGCTCCGAGTCCTTGATATCCTTCTCGCTGCACTAGCTCAAAGAAAAACGCTTTGCTGCCAGCTTGGGTATACAGCTGGTGGAAGTCACCGTCGCTGTCCTGATCAAAGAGGATGTGGTGCGCCTGCATCCACTGCAGGGTTTGTGTCGGAAGGTCGAAGCGTGCGGCCAGGTCGCGGTAGTAGTTGCCGGGAATCGGCAGTACCGGTATGCCTGCCTGTTGCAGTGCTGCGCTAGTGTCACGCAGGGCGTTGGTGCGCAGAGCAACATGGTGAACCCCCGATCCGCCGTATTGACGCACAAAGCGGTTGCTGGTGGTATTCGGCGAGGCACTAGCGTTAAGTGCTAAGCGAAAGCGGCCGTTGTCGTTCTGCAGTACCTGGCTCTGGATCAGCCCGCGAGGGTCGGTGACATCGAAAGAGGGCGTTGGCGCCAGCTGGAAAATGGCGCGGTACTGGAGCATCAGCGAGAGGTAGTCGTGGTAGGAGAGCGCCAAGCTGATGTGGTCGATATCCACCAATGCACCTTGGGGAACCGACTGCACGTCGATAGGGAATTCTCGATCCCAAGTGCGGCTAAGTTGCGAGTCGTCGATAATATAGGAGAGGCTACCATCCACATTACGCAGCGCGCTCATGCGGTGGCTGGCACCAACTTCTTCAGGCTCGACGATAGCGTAGCCAAGTTTGTCTGCCCGCTTGAACGCTTCATACGCGTTACCTACCCGCAGGCCGATGGCAGTGACAGCGGTGGCATCACGGCCCGGAGTGCGGCCAGTAAAGCTCGCCTCGGTATTGAGCACTAAATTGACGTCGCCAGCAGCCCAGCGCTCGGCGTTCAGCGTATGATGACGTCCCACGCAGGCCATCCCCAGTGCGCTAAGCATCTCGCGTAGAGGCGCTAGGTCATCGGACTCCACCGCGATTTCGAGAAATGCCACCGACTCGATCGGCTGTGGCGCGGGGATACCGCTATCGCCCTGCATACTGCGTAATAACTGGTAGGAGCGCAAACCATCCCGAGCTGTCTGGTCGCTGTGGCCCATGCGGAACACATCGTTAAAGATCTCGTGGGAGAGTGGGCCGTCGTAGCGAGTTTCTTCCAGCATGGCCATGAACTTATCCATCTGAAGCTCACCCTGGCCAGGGAAGCAGCGGTAGTGGCGGCTCCACGACAGGTGATCCATGGAGAGGCGCGGCGCATCGGCGGTTTGAACCAGAAATATGCGATCTCCCGGAATGCGGCCAATGGTGCCTAGCTCCGTCTGACGTGAGAAAATATGGAAGGTATCCAGCACCAGGCCAACATTGGGGTGGGCGGCCCGGCGGACGACTTCCCAGCTGTCGCGGTAGTCGTGAATATGGCGCCCCCAAGCCAGCGCTTCATAGGCCACGCGCAAATTGCGGCGTGCGGCACGTTCGCCTAGCTCATAGTAATCATCGGCGGCGCGGCTTAAGCCTGGTAATGAGTCGGGATGAACGGTACTGCAGGCCATGAGCAGATCCGTGCCGAGTTCCTCCATCAGGTCGAACTTGTGCTCAGCTCGGTCAAAGGCCCGCTCCCGGGCGCGCCCCTGCAGTCCTTCAAAATCACGAAACGGCTGCAGCGTAACCAGCTTAAGGCCGCGGGAGCGAATCAGCTCACCCGCCTCCCGCGGGGTGCCGGAGAACGCGGTTAAGTCGTTTTCAAACAGCTCAAGCCCCTCAAAGCCGGCTTCAGCGATGGCGTCTACCTTCTCTTCCAGCGAGCCGCTTAGGCAAACCGTGGCAATGGATGAGTACATGGCATCACGCTCCTTGCATTGAAAAATATCAGTAACCCGCCAGGCGTGGCAGGAAGGTGACCAGTGCTGGTACGAAGGTAATCAACAGCAGAATCAAAAACTGCACGGCAAGCATTGGCAGAATGCGGCGGATAATTGGCCCCATACCCACGCCGGAGACAGAGTCGGCGACAAATAGGCATAGCCCCATGGGCGGCGTGATCAGCCCCATCATCAGATTGAAGATCACCACGATGCCGAAGTGCAGCGGGTCGATACCCAACGCCATAGCGATGGGGTGGAGGACCGGCACGAGCACCAAGATGGCCGCTATACCCTCTAAAAACAGCCCCACCACTAGTAGGAGCAGAATCACGGCGATCAGGAAGGTCCACTGGGTATCGATGCTCATCAGCGCCCACTCGGTGAGCATGTTGGGCACGCGCTCAAACGTTAATACCCAGTTGGCTGCCGCTACGGCGCCCATAATGACCATGATTACCGCACTATCGCGTATGGCGCGGGCGAAAATGCCGGGCAGGTTTACCAACTTGATATTACGGTAAAGCACCACGCCAAGAATCAGTGCATAGACCACGGCAAAGGCCGCTGCCTCAGTGGGCGTGACGATACCGGCAAGAATGGCCCCGACCACAAACACTGGCATGAGCGCAGGTAACAGGCCGTGGAGAAGTGCGTGGCGGCGTGGCTGCTGTTTTGATTGGGTGGCGCCAAGATCGCCCGCGAAAAAGTAGACGTAAATGGATAGCCCTAGCGCCAGCAATAACCCCGGTACGATGCCGGCCAAAAACAGCCCCGGTACTGATACACCCGACACTGTTAGTGCATAGATAATCACCGGAATGCTTGGTGGAATAATCGGGCCAATCACCGAGGAGGCAGCGGTGAGCGCAGCGGCAAAGTCGCGTGGGTAGCCCTCTTTCTCCATCGCAGGGACGAACACCCGTCCTAGCGCGGAGGTGTCGGCAATCGCTGAACCGGAAAGGCCTGCAAAAATCACCGAGGCCCAGATATTGACGTGTGCCAGCCCGGCTTTCAGGCGGCCGACAATGGCAGTGGCTAGATTAATGATTCGGTGGGTGATACCCGCTTCGTTCATCAGCTCACCGGCCAGAATGAAAAGTGGTATCGCCAGTAGCGGGAAGGACTCCATGCCGCCGAAAAACTGCTGCGAAACGATACGAATGTGGTAGGGCAAATCACCGCTACTCATTAACACCGTCAGCGTACCCAAAATGGCAAAGGCAAACGGCACGCCAAGTAGTACGAGAGCTAAAAGCAGTATCAATATCATGAGGAGACCTCCTTATTAGCGTGCTCGCTCAAACGCAGCATGCCCATCACCAGCGCCGAGAGACTGAGCAGCCCACCGCCAATCAGCATGGAGGTTTGGAAAAGCCACATTGGCATACCCGTGCTTGATGATGTGCGCCCACCACGCGCGGCGATAAATTCAACCGCCGATACCATTAGGCCGATGCCGACCACCAGTACTACCAAGTCAACAGCCACGGCCTGCCAATGCACCCAGCGCGGCGGCAGCAGGCGTCGAATAAGGTCAAAGCCGATGTGTTTGTCCTGCAGGTACGCCCAGGACATGCCAAACATCAGGCCATAAATCATTAAATAGATAGCGGTATCTTCTCCCCAGGTAATGGATCCGCCAAAGGTGTAGCGCGCAAAGGCATTGCCGGCGACCAGCAGAAAAATCAGCAACATGGAAAGCCCAGCCAAGCTGCCATTGAATAAGATCAGGCCGCGGTGTATCCGGGCGAGAAGATGAGACATAAGAGCACCTTCAGTCGATAGTCAGGCACGCAGGGTCGCGAATGGGCCAGACATGGCCCACTCGCAAAGCGCTTTTTTCAGGTGGGGTTTAGAAGCGTGCGGACGCCTCTTCCACAGCGGAAGACAGGCGCTCGATCCATTCAGCGTCATTACCAAGTTCTTCGGTCAGGTACGCCTGTACCGGCGGTTGGGCTGCTTCGCGGAAGGCTTCCAACTGCTCGGCGGAAGGCTGGGTGATCTCCATGCCCTCTGCTTCGAGCTTGGTGATACCCTCCGCCGAATTAAACTGCTGAATGACACGGCCGGTGGTACCAGCAACCACAGCGGCACGCTTTACAGCAGCCTGTTCTTCCTTACTTAGCGACTGGAAAATGTCGTCGTTAATCAGCAGGTGATCGACGCCGTAAACGTGACGGTCAAGCGTGAGGTAATCCTGGAACTCGTAGAAGTTATTGCCGTAGATCACCGAGATGGGGTTCTCTTGGCCATCGACTACGCCGGTAGCCAGGGCTGTCGGTACTTCACCCCAGGCGATGCCCTGAGGTTCACCGCCCAAAGCGCTAACCATTTCCAGGTAAAGAGGAATAGTTTGCACACGGAATTTCAGACCTTGCATATCTTCCGGCGACTGAATTGGGCGCACGGAGTTGGTGAAGTGTCGGAAGCCGGTTTCGCCGTAAGCCAGCGTGCGTAGGCCCGTCTGTTGCAAGCAGTGCTCGGCTAGGGATGTACCAAACTCACCGTCCATGACTTCCCATGCCACTGGCGCCGATGGAAAAGAGTAAGGGATATCCGTGACGGCGACCGCCGGGCAGAAATTGGCGTAGGCGCCGGAGACCATCGCGATACTGATAGTGCCATCCTGGGCGCCTTCAATCAGCTCGGTTTCACCCCCTAGCGAGCCAGCGGGATAGAGCTCCACGGTGAGATCCGTTTCGGCTTCCACCAAGTTTTTAAACACCTGACCAGCTGCGCCTTTTTTCGAGGTAGTCCAGTCATCAGGGTCAACGTGGGCGAAGCGGAGCGTTTGGGCAGAGGCATTTGCAGCGGCAATGAGGGTAGCGGCAGTGACGGCTGCTGTCAGCGTGCGCTTCATGGATATTGGTTTTACGGAAAACACTGGAGACATTGTTGTTGTCCTCTTATCGGGCCGTTGTCATGGGGTTGGAAAAAAGCCATAAACGATGGCGTGCTTGGCCTTTTCATCCTGTCATAATAAACAATGTACGAAATGGTACGTTCAGTCAAGCTGTGGCATACTAGACAAAAGACGACCACGACAATAAAAGGCACGCCCTATGACAGCACCTTCGACCAAGACCAGCCCTCCCGCCACTCGGCGACGGCGTAAAAACGACCCTGAATCCGTGCAGGCCGATATCCTTGCGGTGGCTACCCGCGAATTCTCAGAAAAGGGCCTCTCAGGGGCGCGAATCGATGAAATCGCTGAAAAAACCCGCGCCTCCAAGCGTATGATTTACTACTACTTTAGCGATAAAGAGACGCTCTACCTGCATACTTTGGAAGCTGCTTATAAGAAGGTGCGTCTACAGGAAACCGAGCTGAATCTTGATCACTTGGCTCCGCTTGAGGCGCTTAGCCGACTAGTGCGGTTTACTTTTTGCCATCATGCTAAAAACCCCGACTTCATTCGCCTGGTCATGATCGAGAATATCCATCATGGCCGCTTTTTAGCGCAGTCAAAATTGATCCAATCACTCAATGCTGGGGTAATTGATGTGCTCACCAACGTCTATATCCGCGGTGTAGAGGAGGGATGTTTTCGTGAAGGCTTGGACCCTCGGGAATTGCACTGGCTGATTAGCGCTCTATCATTTTTTAATGTTTCTAACCAGCACACCTTTTCGCGTATTTTTGACTGGCAACAAGCAGCTCCAGAGAACCAGCATAAATTAGAACAACACGTTACCGACATGGTGATGCGCTACGTGTGTGCTGATGAAGTAAAGCCGTCATTGTAAGCAAAAATCAGTTCATGTTGATTCGCAAACCTACCTGCCGAAGAAGGGTGACGCTTGTGAGTTCACGCCTACCTAGTTAATGTGTGGTTCGAATGGCGAACATCTGTACAATTTTGTCCTGAGCCCCGCATGAAAGCTATTGTGGGGCGCTGGATAGCGTTAATAGGAAGCCTCCCACCATGCCCTGCGCATTTTTTAAGCACCCTTTTATGAGCCAGCGCGCCGTCGCTGAATGTGATGACGCCGCCATGGTGCGTGCCATGCTGGCCTTTGAGTTGGCGTTGGCCGAGGTCCAGGAAGCCAGCGGAGCTGTACCTGATGGCGTAAGCCAGCAAATGCGAGAGCAGCTTGAGCACGCCCACTTGTCTGTTGCTGAGATCGCCGAGGGTATCGCTAGCGGTGGCAATGTGGCGATTCCCTTCGTTAAACAGAGCCGTGCGCTGCTCGCCGATGAGCACAAACGCTACTGGCACCAAGGTGCAACGAGCCAAGACGTAGTTGACTCCGCGCTGATGCTGCTGCTTAAGCCACGCTTGGCGGCGCTAGATAAGTTACTGCTGCGCTGCCGATCAGCGGCGTTAAAACTAATGGACACTCATATCGGCACGCCCATGGTGGGGCGCACCCTGATGCAGCAGGCGCTGCCGATCACCTTTGGAGTAAAGGTGGCCCACTGGGCAATCGGCTTGGAGCAGAGTCGTCGCCGTTTGGATGAGGTGGAACTGCCCGTTCAGTTTGGTGGCGCGGTGGGGGTGCACTCGGGCTGGGAAACCCTAGGGCTGGAATGGATGGATGCGCTGGCCGAACGGTTGGGCTTGGTGGTGCCGGTGCTGCCCTGGCATACCGACCGCTACCCCATTCATGCCCTTGGCACGGCATTAGACGCTGTCGCTGGAGCTGCTGAAAAAATCGCCCTGGATGTAGCGCTGCTGACACAAACCGAAGTCGGTGAAGTGGCGGAACCCTCGGCACCAGGGATGGGGGAGTCGTCATCCATGCCTCATAAACGCAACCCGGTACGCAGCGCGCTGATTCGCGGCGCCGCACGGCAGGTGCATGGCCACACCAGCGTATTGATCAACGCCGTCGCCCAGCCGCTGGAGCGTGGGCTAGGCGAGTGGCATGCGGAATGGGCGCCGCTGATGGAGAGCGCTCTGCTGGTAGAGGGCGCGCTTGAGCAAGTAGCCACGCTGCTGGAGGGACTCGAGATCTACCCTGATCACATGCAGCGCAATCTGGCAGCCACCGGTGGCGGCATCATGGCCGAGCCCGTGGCACGTTTGCTGGCGCCTACGCTAGGGGTTGAGAGAGCCAAAGCAGTTAGCGCGGAAGCGGCAGAAACCTCGCGCCGGGAAGCACGCCCCTATTCAGAGGTGCTTGCCGAGCATCATGATGTGAAAGGAAACGTAGACACTGATGCACTGTGTAATGCCTGTGACCCTGCTTTATACCTTGGTAGCGGCGCAGTCCAGGTGATGCGTGCCAAAAAATGGCTGGAAATGCATTAAGTTTATTTAAAAACAAAATGTTATGTTCATTTTTGATGTAGGTGCTGGGTTCGGCACGGGAGTTTGATGGTCGCCAATGAGTTTGACCCCATTAGCGTTCGGCAGTAAATTGTTCGTATAGAGTATCTATGTTCGCAAAACGAACATTCTGCTAACCGTTAAGAGGCACCCATCATGGTCGAGTTTCTCAGCTTGCATGACGCGGTAGCGCGCTACGTCGAAGATGGCGCCACCGTTGCCATGGAAGGCTTTACCCACTTGATTCCGTTTGCCGCGGGTCACGAAGTGATCCGTCAGAAAAAGCGTGATCTGACGCTTATCCGCATGACCCCCGATATCATCTATGACCAGTTGATCGGCGCTGGCTGTGCCAAGAAAGTGATTTTTTCCTGGGGTGGTAACCCCGGCGTGGGTTCGCTTCACCGGCTGCGTGATGCAGTTGAGAAAGGCTGGCCGTGCAAAATTGAGATTCTTGAGCACAGCCATGCTGCGATGGCCTGTGCCTTTGAGGCTGGGGCTGCTGGCCTGCCAATGGCTGTGCTGCGTGGCTATGTCGGAAGTGAGCTGCCGAGCGTGAATGATCAAATCAAATTTATTGAGTGCCCGTTTACGGGGGAGCGCTTAGCCGCTGTGCCCTCAGTGCGCCCAGATGTCTCGATCATTCACGCCCAGCGGGCGGATCGCCAAGGCAATGTATTGGTAGAAGGTATTGTTGGCGTACAGAAAGAGGCGGTGCTGGCTGCTAAGCACAGCATTGTCACCGTGGAAGAGATAGTCGATGACCTGAACGCTCATCCCAATGCCTGCGTGATTCCTGGCTGGGCGATTAGTGCCGTTGCCGTGGCAGAAAAGGGCGCGTTGCCTTCGTATACCCATGGCTACTACGGTCGCAGCAACCGCTTCTATAAAGAGTGGGATGCCATTGCACGTGACCGCGATACCTTTACGCAATGGATCGACAAGAATATCTACGGTGCAGAGGAGCAAGCCTAATGAGCCAGGAATACACCTCTTCTGAAATGATGACTGTAACCGCTGCCCGTGCGTTAGAAAACGGCATGACCTGTTTTGTCGGTATTGGTCTGCCTTCTGAAGCCGCCAACTTGGCACGCCTAACCCACGCGCCTGAGGTAGTGCTAATTTATGAGTCCGGCACCCTGCAAACCAAGCCTGAGATTCTGCCGCTTTCTATTGGTGACGGTGAGCTGTGCGAGTCAGCGCTGACCACGGTGGCCGTGCCAGAGATGTTCCGCTATTGGCTGCAGGGCGGCAAAGTGAGCGTGGGCTTTTTAGGCACCGCACAAATCGACCGCTTTGCTAACCTCAATACCACGCTGATCGGTGATTACAAAGCCCCCAAGGTTCGTTTGCCAGGGGGCGGCGGTGCGCCAGAAATCGCCACCAACGCTGGTGAAGTGTTTATTACCCTGAAGCACTCCAAGCGCGCCTTTGTGAAAGATGTCGATTTCATCACCACGCTAGGCTTTGGACGTGACGGCAAGGGGCGCGATAACGTGCCTAATATTGGCAAAGGCCCTACCCGTGTCATTACTGACCTGTGCGTGATGAAGCCCGATCCGGATACCAAAGAGCTGGTAGTGGTATCGCTGCATCCTGGCGTCACCCGTGAAAAAGTGACTGATGCGACCGGCTGGGATATACGCTTTGCCGAACAGTTAGAGAGCACGCCGGAACCGAATCCCAACGAGCTTAAAATATTGCGCGAACTGAAAGCACGCACCGAACGGGCCCACGCGGGTGAATAAGGAGCTTTGTATGAGTGATGTCTATTTATGCCACCCGCGCCGCACTGCCATTGGTCGATTCGCTGGCACCTTGGCCAGCGTGCGCCCCGATGATTTTGCCGCAACGATTTTTAAAGCTGTGTTGGCACAAGCACCGGATCTTGATCCGGCCGCCATTGATGAAGTGTTTATGGGCTGTGCCAATCAGGCGGGAGAGGACAACCGCAACGTGGCGCGTATGTCGTTGCTGCTGGCGGGCATCCCGACCTCGGTACCCGGCACGACCATGAACCGCCTGTGTGGCTCGGGAATGGACGCAGTGGGCACGGCATTTCGTGCGATTAAAGCAGGCGAAATGGAACTGGCACTAGCCGGTGGCGTAGAGTCGATGTCGCGAGCGCCCTACGTGATGGGCAAGGCCGATAGCGCCTTTGCTCGCACTCAAAAGATCGAAGACACCACCATTGGCTGGCGCTTTATCAACCCGCTGATGAAGAAAGCGTTTGGGGTGGATTCGATGCCGGAAACCGCCGAAAACGTCGCCGAGCAGTTCGCTATCTCTCGTGAAGATCAGGATGCTTTTGCTTTGCGCTCCCAGCAGAAAGCCTCCGCCGCCCAAAAAGCGGGGCGCTTTGCCCAGGAAATCACCGCCATCGAGATCCCGCGCCGTAAGCAGGAACCGCTGGTCTTTGATCAGGACGAGCATCTGCGCGAAACCTCCCTGGAAAAACTGGCCGGTTTACCCACGCCGTTCCGTGAAGGCGGTAGCGTCACCGCTGGCAACGCCTCGGGAGTTAACGATGGTGCTGCCGCCATGCTGGTAGCCAGCGAAGCCGCGGTTAAGCAACACGGTCTTAAGCCGATGGCGAAAATCATCGGCATGGCCACCGCTGGCGTTGAGCCGCGCATCATGGGCTATGGCCCGGTACCCGCTGTGCAAAAACTGCTCAAACGTACCGGTATCACCATGGACGATATCGATGTGTTTGAGTTCAACGAAGCGTTTGCCGCCCAGGCGCTGGCCTGTATGCGCGACTTGGGCCTTAAAGACGACGACCCTCGCGTCAACCCCAACGGCGGCGCGATTGCCCTGGGTCACCCGCTGGGTATGTCCGGTGCGCGCTTGTTAATGACCGCTGCTCACGAGCTGCAAAACAGCGGCAAGCGCTATGCATTGTGCACCATGTGTGTAGGCGTGGGCCAGGGTATCGCCACGCTGATTGAACGCGTTTAACGGAGGTAGCATGGCCTTTCATACTATCAATGGCCGCAGTGTGGCTTATCGCCTGCTCGGCGCAGAAGTGAACCCGCTGGTCGTACTGGCGCATCCTTTGGGCATGAGCCAGGCAGTATGGGATGACGTGATTCCCGCACTGCTGGCTCGCTATCGGGTGCTGACCTGGGATCTCCCCGGCCACGGTGCCAGCCAAGCGGTCAGCGGTGCACAAATCACCCCTGCTGACCTAGCGGCGGAGGCATTGGCGCTGGTAGAACTTGCGGGCGCGCAGCGCTTTCACTTTGCCGGTACGTCCATTGGGGGTGTGGTTGGCCAGCAGTTGATTGCTGAGCATAGCGATCGGCTGCTCTCTGCCACGTTGACCAATACCGGCGCAGTGATCGGCAATCCTGATCTCTGGAACACCCGCGCAGGGCGGGTGCGCCAAGAAGGTTTGGCTGCTATGTCTGAAGAGATCGTGCCGCGCTGGTTTGCACCACAGGCGTTTGAAGCAAGCCCTGCGCTGAAAGCGGGCTGGTGCACACAGATGGGCCGTGGCGACGATGAATCTTACGCCCAACTGTGCGAAATGCTCGGCCGCGATACCTTTACTGGCAAGCTCTCAGGTAAGCAGGTTCCTCATAAGGTCAGGGTACAGCTATTGGGCGGCAGTGAAGATATGGCCACTCCGCCCGCGACGCTGGAAGCTCTGGCTGCGGAACTCGACAGCGCACCGTTGGAGATATTTGACGGTGTGGGTCATGTGCCGTCGGTAGAGGCTCCGGTGCTGTTTGCTGAGAGACTGCTCGCACTTATGGCGACTGACTTAGGTGACGTAGCCAACCATGGAGTGGCCTACGCCACAGGCCTGGAAACCCGCAAGCAGGTATTGGGAGAAGAGCATGTTGCGCGCTCTACCGCTAACGCCAACAGCCTGGATGCCCCCTTCCAGCAGATGATTACCCGCTTTGCCTGGGGTGAGCTGTGGAGCAACGGCGACCTTACTCGCCGCGAGCGCAGCATGATTACCACCGGTATCCTCGCCGCCCTCGGCCGGGAAGAGCTAACGCTGCATTTAAAAACTGCTAAGCGTATTGGGCTGTCTGAGGCCGAACTGCGGCAGGTGCTGATGCACGTAGCGATTTACGGCGGTGTCCCGGCGGCCAATCACGCCTTTGCCCTCGCTAAAGAGCTGGGCTGGGGCGAGTAGCGAATCACAATACTTGATGAGAGGTAAGGGTGATGACCCACGACAATAAGCGCTTTGTGGAACGCGACCGCAGCTGGCATCCGCCTGCCTACGCGCCGGGCTATAAAACCTCGGTAGCGCGTTCGCCCCAGCAGGCGCTGGTGAGTATGCAGCAACCGACTGTGTCTGAACTGACCGGTCCGGATTTTAGCCACCTGCGCATGGGGCCTCATGATAACGATCTGCTGCTGAACTTCCGCCAGGATGCGAGTCAGGGTGGGTTACCCCAGGGCGAGCGGATTATGATGTTTGGCCGAGTGGTCGATCAGTTTGGTAAGCCGATACCGCACACCCTGGTTGAGATGTGGCAGGCCAACGCAGGTGGGCGCTACCGGCATAAGAATGATAAGTACCTAGCACCGCTAGACCCTAACTTTGGCGGTGTAGGGCGTTGTTTGACGGATGAGCAGGGGATGTACCGCTTCCGTACCATCAAGCCCGGTCCCTACCCGTGGCCCAATGACATGAACAGCTGGCGCCCTGCGCATATTCATGTCTCAGTCACCGGACCTTCAATTTCTACCCGGTTAATCACTCAGATGTACTTTGAAGGCGACCCGCTGATCCCGCTTTGCCCGATCGTGCACACACTGAAAGATCCTCTTGCGGTTGAGACGATGATTGGGCGGCTCGATATGGCGCATAGTAAGCCGATGGACTTCCTCGCCTATCGCTTTGATGTGGTGGTGCGCGGCGAGCTGCAAACCTTCTTCGAAAACCAATAAGGGCAGGGGATAGATCATGAATCAGCCTAACAGCCAGCCGACCAGCGACCTGATGCTGCGGGAAACCGCCTCGCAAACCGCGGGCCCCTACGTGCATATTGGTCTTGCCCTGGCCGCTGCCGGTAATCCCGTGCGGGACGAAGAGATCTGGAACGAGATGGCCAAGCCCGACGCCGAGGGCGAGCATATCGAAGTGGTGGGTATCGTTATCGACGGTAACGGCGACCTGGTGCGCGATGCCTTTGTGGAAGCGTGGCAGGCCGATGCTAACGGCCACTACCAAGCCGATTACGATCTAAAAAAGCCGTTTAATAGCTTTGGCCGCACCGCTACCACCTTCGATCACGGTAGCGAATGGTCGTTAACCACCATCAAGCCCGGCGCGGTGAAGCACCCCAGCGGCCAGTTAATGGCGCCACACATTAATCTGGCGCTGTTTGCCCGTGGAGTGAACATCCATCTGCAAACGCGGCTCTACTTTGACGATGAAGCTGAAGCGAACGCCCTGTGCCCAGTGCTATCACGCATCGAGTCACCGGCGCGCCGCCAAACGCTGATCGCTAAGCGCGAAGAGGTGGATGGCAAGGTGCGTTATCGCTTTGATATCCGCCTGCAGGGTGAAGGCGAGACGGTGTTTTTTGATTTTTGAGTAGTAGTTATTCTCGCCCCTGCAAAAAAGCGCTGTGACGATGTCACGGCGTTTTTTATGTGCCTGATGCGATGACCTCCCAGCTAAGCATGCTCTATTAAATACTTACTTTAGGCCCTTCATCACTCAGCGTGGCGTAGTATTCGCTTTTATGGGACTGATGTTAGTTTGCATGTCCTTATTAAAGGCTAATTAAAAATGTCTAAGTGTTTGGTAATAATATTGCCAGTGAGGCGGCTATCAAGAGATGCTTGGCCAGTATAGTCATGGTGATTTTTCAAAGGTATAGTTAGCTTTTAGGTCGGGCTCGTGCTGTAAAAATTGTTACTGTGGAAGAAATCGCACAATTGCTGCGTTTTTTATACTTGATTCAAAGGAGTGAATTTTGAATATATCACGCTGTTTTGCTTTTTCGTCTGTCCTGTTGCTGGCTGCATGTGGTGATAGCGTTCCTGAAGCAACTGATGAACAGCTTGTTGCATTGCTAGGTGAGCATGAAGAAGCCTATGGGCAGTCATTGCCTCCCCGCATTTTGAGCAATACAGAAGATTGTGTGCGCCTGCTTGCAGGGCTGGAAGATGAAATCGTCCAAGATATCCCAGATGAGTATCTTGGAAGGATCAAAGCTGACTGTCGCACGGATCTGCGTGACAGGCTTCAAGTCAGTGAACTAAACCCAATGGAAATAGAGCTTTCACACTTTGAAAACAGGGAGCTGGGAGAGCGAGTCAGCGAACTTGCACAACCATCCCGCGAAGCAGCTCGGCAGGCGAGAAGTGAGGCAAGGGAGGCTAAGCAGAAAGCTGATGCCGAAGCGAGAGAGGTAGAGCAACAGGCTAAAATTGATGAAGCACAAGAAAAAATAGCGACTCTTCAATCCTCACTGGATGATCACCTTGAGGAGTTCGCGCAGTTATGTGCTGAGTTTATGGAGTCGCGTCAGTCGGCATTCGACCAGGATATCACGGTGCCTAGCCATTTGAGGTGGTCTACTCCCCGTGTTTGTAACAATAACTTTACACAACAATTAAGTTCACAGATTGAAAATGTAAGTGAACGTCTTGCGGCTCTAGAGCCTAGTAGTGGAATATTTGGGCCATCAATTCCATATTTTGGTTTGGCTGACGCAGAGTACTTGGAAGCTCAGAAAGAAGATCTTGAAAGCAAAATTCAGGAAATTAAGCAGTTATTGAGTGAGTGAATGTCCTAGGTAAAGACCGCAGGATTGTTTGATAAAACGGTTCACAGCAGTGTGATTCTTAGCGCCTTGAGTAGAACCAAGGCGCGTCCGCGGCGCTTATTATATACAAGGAGAGATGTCTTAAAAGGAACCGTTGGGCGGTTAGTGATAGGCATGCTATACGGGGAATATGCTGCTTATCAATTGAGTTAAGCTCAGTGGGTAAGCATTCTAGGTGTAAAAGCGCCGAGCAGCCTGCGCTGGCTGCCCCTTTGTCATATCTTCAAACCTAAGCCGAGCAGCTCTCCTGTAAACCCATCGCAGCTTCGTAGATGTCATTGGCGGAGCCGCCAATCTCCTCAAGGTAACCATCAATGGTTTGCTGTAGCACCGGGTCCCATTCAGAATCTTTAAGTGCATCTTTGATGATGACGAACTCATGTCTGGCCTCGACGGCTTCTTCACGCCCTTGGCGTATCATCTCGTCGTAAACTTCCGCTGCGCGCAGCGACCACTCCAAGCCGCTGTGGTCATCAATCACTTGCTGCAAATCGGCCGGCAGGCTGTCGTAACTGCGCTGGTTCATGGTGGCGAACAGCGAAAGGTCATACAGGGGGACTTCGGTGTGGTACTGCGCCAGTTCGTTCAGCCGGAAAGTCTTCATGCCTTCCCAGTTGAAACTGAGGCCGTCGACGACGCCACGCTGCATAGAGGTAAACACATCCGGCGCTGGCATGCCCACGGCTTGGGCGCCAAGGCGCTCGAACATATCACCCACCACGGGCGTGGGGCGGCGTAGGCGAAGCCCCTCAAGATCAGCGGGTGTTTCAATCTGCTGGTTTTTGGTGTGCAGGTAACCTGGGCCGGTAGTGAACAAGAACAAGGGGCGTGTATCGGCGTACTCCTGTTCAAAATGCCCCTGATCGTAAAGCGACTGGAGTATACAGGCCCCTTGGCGGGCGCTTGCTGATACCCCCGGCAGCTCGACGACTTGTGTGAGGGGAAAGCGGCCTGCGGTATAGCCCTGGGCGGAAGCGCCAATGTCGGCGATGCCCATCACCGCGCTTTCGTAGGTTTGAGCCGATTTCGCCAGCGTCTGGCTGGGGAACACTTCTACTGTCAGCTGCCCATTCGACGCCTCTTCGACGCTTTCAGCCCAGGCTTGAAAAAGTTCGCGGTCTATCATGGAGCCGCCCGGCCAGACGTGCGCTACCCGCAGTGTGGTGCTGGCTTCCACGACGGGGGCCGCGAATGAAATGGCGAACACGCCAAACAGGGTCGCCTTGGCTAGGTGGGTGGGTATTTTTTTTATTGTCGATATCCTGATATCTAGTCAACGGGGCTCGTTTTTATGATTGTTTTTGAAGCTGTCTTGAGACTGTTTAAAGATCCAACACAAGGGTCTTGCTCTTGGCTCTGGAGCAGCAGGGCGTGAATTGATCGTTGGCCGCGTGTTCATCGTCATCCAGGTATAAATCTCGATGGTCGGGTTCGCCTTCGAGCACACGGGTTAGGCAGGTGCCACAAACGCCTTGCTCGCAGGAGACCATGATGTCGATGCCATTTTCAGCCAGTACTTGGTAGACGGTTTTATCGGCGGGCACGGTAAAGGACGCGCCGCTGCTGGCAATGCGCACTTCAAAGCTACCGTCGTCAGCAGATGTTGTCTCAGCACCGGAAAAGTACTCGGTGTTTAGTTGGTCGGCTGGCCAGCCGCACTGTTTACCTGTTGATAGGACGGCGTTAATAAATCCGCTAGGGCCGCAGACGTAAACCTGGGCATCGGCCTCGGGCTCACTAAGCAGCTTTTCCAAATCGAGGGTTGGGGACGCGGTGTCATTGTCCAGGTAGAAGTATGATCTATCGGCGAAACCTGATGTGTTGATACGCTCACGGAAAGCCATGCGCTCGGCGGAACGCGCGCAGTAGTGCAGCTCGAAATCCGCATCGGTGCGCGCTAAACGCTCCGCCATACACAGCAGCGGGGTGATGCCAATCCCGCCCGCCAGTAGGTAAGTGCGCTTTGCGGGTTTAAGCGGGAAGTGGTTTTTGGGGGCGCTGATGAGCAGCAGGCTGCCCACTTTAATCTCATCGTGCATGGCGATGGAGCCTCCTCTGGAGGCCTCATCACGCAACACGCCGATCAAATAGCGATCCCGCTCTTCAGAGTGGTTGCACAGCGAGTATTGCCGAATTACTCCCTCTTTCACCTGCACATCAATGTGGGCGCCGGCGCTAAAGGGGGGCAGCGGTCGACCATGCGGGTCGGCAAGCTCAAAGGTGGCAATGCCCAGCGCCTCCTCGTGACGAGCTTTTACCTCGACAATAAGCGATAGAGAGGGGTGACTCATGCCATTGCCTCCTGGGATTGCTCGGCCTGCTCCTCTGTTAAGATGCGATCAATAATGCGGCGCGCTTGTACGCCCCCGCCGTCAATATTGAGTTTCAGCAGTGGGCGGTCGGGGTATTTGAGCAGGTTGCGTTGCTGCGCCTCGAGCATCTCAAGATCTTCTTCGAAGATCTTGCCCTGGCCCTCGCGGATCTTGTCGGTGAGCGCCTGATCTTCCGGCTTGAAGTTGCGGGCCATGCCCCAGAAGTACCAGATAGAGGTATCGCTCTCAGGAGTGATAAAGTCGACCACGATGCTGGACGCTTTTACATCTGCCGGTGCTTTAGCGCCGCCATTGCCCGCGTGGGCCACACCGACATCGATGTGCACATGGCTAGGAGGGGTAAAGCGGCAAATTTGCCAGCGGTCAACGGGGACATCATCAGCAAGCCCATTACCCCTTAGAGCGGCCTGCCAGAAAGGCGGTGCGGGGATATTTTCCATCTCGCGGCTGGTGATCACTTCGCTACCGTTAACCGTTGTTTCCGGTGCGGCTTCCTCTATCTCTGGCTGGCCGATGCTGGAGGCGTGCACATAGGTCTCATGGGTAAGATCCATGAGGTTGTCGATCATCAGGCGATATTCACACTGAATATGGTAGAGACCGCCGCCATATGCCCAGTCCGGGTTGTTGGCCCAGTGCAGCTCGGGAATCAGATCGGCGTCCGCTTTCTCGGGGTCGCCGGGCCAGATCCAGATAAAGCCGTGTCGCTCTTCAACGGGGTAGGCGCGATTGCTAGGAAAGCCGCGAACCCGCTGGCCGGGCATGCTGTCGCACTTACCGCTGCAGTTCATTTCAAGGCCGTGGTAGCCGCACACCAGCTTGCCATCGCGCACGAAGCCCAAAGAGAGCGGCGCACCACGGTGGGGGCAAAAGTCCTCCACGGCGGCCACGCGACTTTCGTCACCGCGGAAGAAAACTAGTTGCTTATTGCAAATAGTACGCCCAAGCGGTTTCTCTGTAAGCTCTTCTGGGGTGCAGGCGACGTACCAGGTATTTAAAGGAAAGGGGGCTTGTTGAGTCACGGTAAACTCCTTTTTGGTTTAGTGTTGTAATTATGCTTATTGGATCCAAAGTAAAGGCTAGGAAGGTTTTTGCCGTCAACCTATACCTTCGTATAGCTCCGCCAGCTAATTGCAAAACAGTGTTGATACGAGAGAAAAACAAATGAGTAATAACGATAAAAGTGTCGTCAGCCAGCTGCGAAAGCTGATCAGTGAGGGGGCATGCGCTCCTGGGGAGCGCCTTGGTGAAGTCGCGGTTGCGGAGCAGTTGGGGGTTTCGAGAACGCCGGTAAGACTGGCTTTTCGCACTCTGGAGCAGGAGGGGTTGCTGCAACAGGCGGGCAAGCGCGGGTTTATGGTGCGTGAGTTTACCCAGGCGGATGTGCACTGCGCGGTTGAGGTGCGTGGGGTGCTGGAAGGGCTGGCCGCTCGGCACCTGGCGGAGCAAGGGCTGCCGCCAGGTGTCGCTAAGGAGCTGGGTATTTGGATCCAAAAAGGGAAAAAGCTAATCGCCAAAGGCTACCTTGTAGAGTCCGATATCAATCAATGGAGCGAGCTTAATGCGCATTTTCACGGCATTATCATTCACTCCATCGGTAGCGGTGTCGTGGCGGATGCCATTGCAAGGAATAATCACCTTCCTTTCGCTGCCGCCGACTCAATCATCATTGATAGCGATGACTTAGAGCGAGAGTTTAAAAAGTTGCAATTAGCGCAGTTTCATCATGAGCTTATATTTCAGTCACTTAAACAGGGAGAGGGGGCGAGGGCAGAAATGCTGATGCGTGAGCATGCGTTGATTGGGTTGCGTTACCCTGAACTACTGGCTGATTTTGAATAGAAAGGTGGATTATTTAGTTACAATTTATAATTAAACCAAAGTGTTGATGGTTTTAAGTTGTTTAAATTCAATGGCTTATATTGATATTGAAATGAATCACCTCCATTTTAATTGATATATGGAGGTTTTATTGTAGGGCTTGGGTGCGTAGTGCAGAGCAGGGTTCGCATTGAGAACCATTGCAGCTAACATGCGCCCTTCTCGCCCCCTGTGCGCTTGTTGCTGGTGCTGGGCTTAAACCAGGCGAGCTATGCCGCACTTTCGCCGGAGCTGAAACAGGTGATTAACGATAATGCCGGGCTTCGTGAAGCACAGCTCATCGGTCAAGACGCGCTGGCAGGCGGCGGCTGAGACAGCCACGGCTCAGTGGATTAACTGAGGTTTTGATGGTCAATGGCTCTGTGATGAGGCGACACGCTTGGTAGAGAAGTATACTGAGCAGACTAAATAATCGTATTTTTTTACTCTGCGGCCGCCTTGGACTATTGGAAGGCGGCTTTTGGTGTGTTTTGTTGGCAAAAAAACAACATGTAGAGCTAGCTACTTAATAGTTTTATGCATATCAACTGATGTAGCCACTTCTAAGCGCCAGTCAATATGCCTAACAAGCCCCAGAATAGTGCGGGTAACAGGCACCGCGATGCTGTGTTCTTCCGCACGGCGTACGGCAGCGCCACAAATAGCTTCAATTTCGGTAGGTCTTCTTGCAAGCACGTCCTGGAGCATAGACGGCTTATGAGAGCTGTGGTGCTCTAACGCTTCGTTCACTGTTTTTTCTATACGTTCACGCCGAATAGCAAAGCCGCATGCATGGGCAGTAGTACAAAGCTCACCAATAATTTGAAATGCAATTGCTCTAGTATCTGCATGATCGCCTACTTGGCCAACAGTTGATCTAGTGACTGCACAAAGGCCGTTTAAAGCGGCGTTAAATATCACTTTTTCCCAAATTGCCACCTCTACCTCAGGATCAACAATGGTTTTTATCCCGCTGTTTGTGAAGAACTCAGGTATATAATTAAGTATCGGTGGCGCAACCGAAGATGAGGCGGCGGCTAGCCTGACAATGCCTTCACCATGAGACTCTACGCACCCTGGTTTCTTCATGTCTGCAGGATAAGTAGTAATACCAATAATAATATTTTTTTGATCGACAAACTCCATAAGAGAAAGCTTGTTATCAAGCCCATTTTGCAAGCTTAAAAGAACAGTATTAGAATCTATTGCTGAACGTATTGCTGTTATTGCCGACTTGGTGTGCATTGTTTTAGTAAAAACTATAATAAGGTCATAGGTTTTACTTACTTCCCAAGGAAAAAGCACCGGGACAGGAATTAGACGCTCTCCTTTATCCGTCTTGAGCTTGAGCCCCTTCTGGCGCAAAGCAACAACATGCTCCGCATTAACGTCAATCAGAGTAACGTCCGCGCCTCCTTCGGAAAGGGTCCCTCCTATTAGTCCGCCCATTGCGCCTGCACCAAGGATGGCGATGCTAGGTTCTTGCCTGATTGGGTTATCCACTATTTTTCCTCTTGATAAATCTGCGTATATACTTTTTTGGTTTGGCTTGTTTTGTAACGGAGTGAGCGTTTTAGATGGTTTTGAGTTGCTCTGATAAACATCCATCAATGGGTTGTTAGCTATCACTTATACCGTTCTGTATATTGATAAATCAAATAGATGATTTGAGGGTTGTTTATAGATAGCGTTTATTTTGGTAGTTAACAATGTAGCCGTTAATTGTTCTAAGGGAAAGGCTGGAAGCGGTGTTTTATTAAGATGTTGTGCTCTATTTCGTTGGTGTTGAGTTGATGTTTAAACTTATATTATATGAAGAAGTTAAAGTGTTGAAAAAACAGCTGGGCTTGCGAAGGCTGCTTGTATTTGCCGAAAATTACTGTTTATCAGTGATGGCGGTAATGATGCTTTCACAAAACCAACGTTGAGCTGGTGAGCGCGACGTATGCGCCTGCCAGTATAGTGTTACGTCGAATGGAGGCACTTCGAATGGTAACTCAAGTGCTTTTAGAGGTGCTTCATTTACAAAGGCAGAAGCAATTTGCTGAGGTAAAATCACTACTAAGTCACTCTTTTGTAGGACTCTTGGTAAAATGGAAAAGTGGGGCACCACGAGGCTAACTTTGCGTTTTAACCCAAGTCTTGCCAACACATCTTCAGCCAGGCCATGCCCTGACGAAGCAGCAACTACAGCATGCTTAGCATCCATAAATTGCTCCAAACTGAGATGATCATCAATACTTGGATGCTGACGATTCAGCAGGCAAACGTATCGCTCCTTGAGAATGATTTGGCGCTCCACGCCAGAGGCAGTAATAGGCCTACTACAAATGACCGCATTAACTTTCCCTGCTGCCAGCCACTCTTCAACCTTGTCGATTTCCAAAGCAATGACTTCAAGCTCAACATTTGGCGCCTCGGTGTGCATATAAGAGAGAATTCGTGGCAATAGTGCCAGCTCACCGAGGTCAGTAAGCGCTAGTCGAAATCGCCTATGTGAAGAGTGCGGAGCAAATTCGCGATTTTCCTCCAGCGTACTGTCGATCTGAGCGAGCGAGTCGCGCAGCGTTGGGTAGAGCTGAATCGCTGTAAAGGTCGGCTCCATGCCGTCGCGAGACCGTACAAAAAGGCGGTCATCAAACAGGTCGCGCAATCTCGATAACGCGTAGCTTACGGATGGCTGAGTAACGTTCAAACGATCCGCTGCTACCGTTACGCTACGGGCATCAAAGAGAGTGACAAATACCCTTACCAGATTTAGATCAATAGCCGCCATGGAATAGATACCATTTATATTTTATAGAACATATATTGATTTGATGGATGTTTAAAGGCCAATTAGTGTGAAATAAATGTCTTCACACTAGAGCCAAATATGTCAACCGTACATTCTATTACTTACCAGCTTCTCCGTCGGCAGGGGCTCAACACTGTTTTCGGTAACCCTGGTTCTAATGAACTGCCGTTCCTAAAGCGCTTCCCTGAAGACTTTCGTTACATTCTTGGCCTTCATGAAGGCGTGGTTGTTGGCATGGCCGACGGCTTCTCTCTGGCCAGCGGGCAGCCGGTTCTGGTCAACTTACATGCAGCCGCAGGTACCGGCAATGCGATGGGAGCGCTGACCAATGCTTGGTATTCACATTCACCGTTGGTCATTACGGCAGGCCAGCAGGCGCGCTCTATGATCGGTGTGGAAGCGATGCTGGCGAATGTTGATGCATCGTCACTTCCACGCCCATTGGTTAAATGGAGCTACGAGCCTGCCTGTGCAGAGGATGTGCCGCGGGCATTGAGTCAGGCGATTCACATGGCTAACCTGCCCGCCCGGGGGCCGGTCTATGTCTCGATTCCTTATGATGACTGGGATCACGAACTTGAAGATGACGCAGACCAAGTCGTTCAGCACGACGTTAGCCATGCCGGTTTACCGTCAGTCACCCAGCTGGAAGCCTTGGCTGAAACTCTCAAACAAGCGCATAACCCTGTGTTGGTGCTGGGGCCGGAGGTGGATGCCGTTCGTGCCAATTCACTGGCCGTAGAGCTGAGCGAACGACTCTGTATGCCGGTATGGGTGGCACCGTCTGCTTCGCGCTGCCCGTTTCCAACACGCCATGCCTGTTTCCGTGGTGTGTTACCGGCAGCCATTTCGGGCATTTCGGATAAGCTGGACGGCCATGACTTAATATTAGTGATTGGCGCGCCAGTGTTTCGTTATCACCAATATGCGCCGGGTCGTTATCTACCTCAAGGTGCAACATTGTTGCATTTGACCGGCGACCTGCAAGAGGCGGCCCGCGCTCCGGTGGGTAATGCTCTCGTTGGCGATATCTATGCCACGCTGGAAGCGCTGCTGCCGTTGTTACCACAAAGTGACCGTGCGCTGCCTAATCCTCTTCCTTTGCCATCGTCTCAGGCGGTTTCCACTGGGCGTCTAGCGCCGGAGAGTGTTTTTGACGCACTTAATACCCTCGCGCCAGAGGACGCGATCTACGTTAAAGAGTCGACGTCGACAGTGTCTGCTTTCTGGCAGCGCGTTGAGATGCGCCACCCTGGAAGCTACTTTTTTCCGGCGGCAGGCGGGCTCGGTTTTGGCTTGCCCGCTGCAGTGGGCGTCCAACTAGCTCAGCCCCATCGGCAGGTGATCGCGGTCATCGGTGACGGGTCGGCGAATTATGCTATCAGCGCGTTGTGGAGCGCCGCCCAGTACAACGTCCCAGTGGTCTTTATCATCCTTAAAAACGACACCTATGGAGCGCTACGCTGGTTCTCACGGCTGCTGGATGCTGAAGATGCTCCAGGACTTGATGTTCCGGGGCTAGATTTTTGTGAATTGGCAAGGGGTTATGGTGTTGAGGCGATTCGTACAGAGACGCTTGAGTCTTTCGAGGATGCACTATGCCGGGCGCTGAAGGCTTCCCGGCCGATATTACTGGAGGTGCCGACGACAACGATAGAGCCTTGATACGAAGCTATATCCAAGGGGCGTTGTAATCACGCCAAACAATGAAGGTAATAACAATGACAGAGAGTACCCTCATGATAAGAACCCTATCGCCACTGTTAGTCAGCATATCGACAGCCGTTCTATTTACGTCGGCTAATGCTGATACGACACTCCGCATGGCCCACTTGTGGCCTGCCAGTTCGACGGTTAACCAGGAAATTTATCAAGCCTGGGCGCAACAAGTCGAGCAGGAGTCGAATGGCCAGTTAAAAGTAGAAGTCTACCCTTCTCAAACATTGAGCAAGGCTGACAAAGCTTACGAGGCAGCGGTTAATGGCATCGCTGACATTGCCATTACTGTACAAGGCTATACTTCCGGCCGCTTCCCTCTCTCCGAAATCGTGCAACTTCCTGGCGTATCGACTAGCGCATCGCAAGGGGCCTGCATTTTACAGACACTCTATGATGAAGGTGATATAGCCGAGGAGTATGAAGATGCCCATACGCTATTTCTATTCACCACTGGGCCAGCCTATTTACATACTCAAGATACCGCAGTTGAAACGCCCGCTGACTTAGCCGGCCTGAGGATGCGTCATCCCAGCGAGGTAGCCGGGGAAATGCTCACCAGTATGGGTGCGCACCCAGTGGGTATTCCTGCGCCAGATATTTATACGTCACTGCAGCGTGGTGTGATAGATGGATTGAGTTTCCCCTGGGAGGCCATGACGGTTTTTCGTATCAATGAGTTAGTGAATCATCATTTGGAGTTGCCCTACTATACAGGTACGTTCGTGGCCACTATGAATCAGGCCTCTTATGATCGCCTCTCTCCTGAACTAAAAGCAGTGATTGATAACAATAGCGGTATGGCATGGGCTAGCAAGGCTGGTCAAGTATTTGATGATATTGACAAAGCTGGTCGTGAAGAGGCGTTGGCTCAAGGTGATATTATCTATGCAGTGGAAGATCCACTTAATGACCCCGCCTGGGCTCCCCCTCTTGAGCAAGGCACTGAAAACTATCTAGAGCAACTTGAGCAGAGGGGCTTGGATAGCGCTCGTTCTGTCTACGAGAAAGCGTTAACGTTACGCGATCAGTGTGAATAATAAGTCTTGGCGCAACCGCAATCAGCCTTACCATTTACATTCTAGGAATACGCCATGAACACTCTCGACCTGCTTATCGGTGGCCATTTACGCCCAGCTCACGCGTCTGCCACCTTCGAGCACACCAACCCGCTAAGCGGAGAAACTGTCACTTGTATAGCGGCTGCATCGGCTGGCGATGCTCAGGCTGCCGCCGAGGCTGCAGCCCGTGCCTTCCCAGCTTGGTCAGCGACGGGCCCTGGCGAAAAGCGCGCCAAGCTGCTCAAGGCGGCAGAGATTATGGAGGCGCGCCAAGCCGACTTTATCGAACGCATGGTAGATGAAACCGGCGCTACGCCAGGCTGGGCAGGCTTTAACGTCATGGTCGCCGCCAGCATTCTGCGGGAGGCGGCGTCGCTGACTACGCAGGTCGGCGGCGAAGTAATACCCTCTAACGTGCCCAGCAGTTTAGCGATGGGCGTGAGGGTTCCTTGCGGCGTGGTGGTAGGGATCGCTCCCTGGAACGCGCCGATTATTTTGGGCACTCGTGCCATTGCAACACCTCTGGCGTGTGGCAATACAGTGATTCTTAAGGCCTCGGAACAGTGCCCCGCGACGCATCATCTGATTGGGGAGGTGCTGATCGAGGCTGGTTTGGGCGATGGCATCGTTAATGTGGTGACCAATGCGCCGCCACAGGCCGCCGAGGTCGTCGAGGCCTTGATCGAGCATCAAGCCGTACGGCGTATCAACTTCACTGGTTCTACCCAGGTGGGGCGCATCATTGCTGAAAAAGCAGCGCGTCATCTTAAGCCAGTGCTATTGGAACTGGGCGGAAAAGCGCCGTTCGTGGTGCTTGACGATGCGGATCTGGACGCTGCCGTTGAGGCGGCTGCTTTTGGTGCCTTCTTCAATCAAGGGCAGATCTGTATGTCCACTGAGCGGCTGATTGTGGTGGATGCGGTCGCTGATGCCTTCGTCGAAAAACTGGCTCGCAAAGCACAAGCGCTGCGCGCGGGCGATCCCCGGGGAGAAGGTAACGCGCTGGGTACGCTGATCAATCGCGAATCGGGCGAGAAGCTCAACACCCTGCTTGACGACGCCCAACGGCATGGCGCTCGTTTAGCCTGTGGTGGTAAGGCCGAAGGCGTCATTATGCAGCCTACCGTGGTCGATGGGGTTACCAAGGCGATGCGCCTCTATGGCGAAGAGTCGTTTGGCCCGGTGGTGGCGCTGATGCGTGTCAAGGATGAGGAGGAAGCCCTGCGCGTGGCGAACGATAGTGAATATGGCCTTTCTGCCGCCGTCTTCAGCCGCGATACCGCCCGGGCGATGCAGTTTGCCCAGCGTATTGAGTCGGGTATTTGCCATATCAACGCCCCCACCGTGCACGACGAGCCCCAGATGCCTTTTGGAGGCGTTAAATCGAGCGGTTATGGACGCTTTGGCGGTAAGGCCGGAATCGAGGAGTTTACCGATCTTCGTTGGATGACTATGCAGCTTGGCCCGCGCCATTATCCCATTTAGATAAGTGCCTGACACCCCTGCATTTGTCAGTAAGCCGCCGTTGCACTAGTGCAGGCGGCTTTTTCATTGATGTATCAGGAGATGACTAATCGCGTGGTTATTCGGTCATTCGACTATGGTCGTGCTGTCATATTGTAAAAGTCCAATTTTTTGATGCTATTTTGCTGTTGGGGCGAGACAACTGGCTGGAGCGCTGGTGATCTTTGATCGTGAGGGTATTAAGGCTAGCTGCGGTGCCTAAACATAGACGAATGTCGATTAGCCTTACGCCTGATAGTGGACTAATGTGGTTGCTTGAAGCGAACTAGTATTCGCTATGCGAACTTAGAATAATCCAAGAACGTCCTGGAGGCTCCCATGAAAATGTCCTTATCCCGATGCATTTTGGCAGCGGCAATTACTGGTCTGGCCGTTAGCTCTGCCCAGGCAGAGACCACCCTGCGTATGGCCCACTTTTGGCCTGGCCCTTCAGGCGTTAATCAGGATGTTTTGCAAGCATGGGCCGATACCATTGCCGAAGAGTCCAATGGCGATCTCACTATTCAAATGTTTCCCGCCGGTACCTTAGCCAAACCGGACTCCATTTATGAAGCCGCGGCCAATGGTATTGCCGATATTGGTGCCACTGCCCAGGGCTATACGGCCGGTCGTTTCCCGCTGTCGCAAATTGTTGAGCTACCGGGTGTAGCCAGCACCGCGACACAAGGGGCTTGTGTGCTACAGACGCTCTACGACGATGGCCATTTGGACAGCGAATACGAAGATACTCGTCCGCTATTTATGTTTACCACAGGCCCAGGTGGCATCCACACTATTGGCACCGACGTACAAACGCCCGCTGATCTCCAAGGACTGCGCATTCGCCGTCCCACCGCGGTGGCGGGCGAGATGCTGGAAAATATGGGCGCAAGCCCGGTGGGCATGCCTGCGCCTGATATTTATACCTCCATGCAGCGTGGCGTTATTGATGGCCTGAGTTTTCCCTGGGAAGGTCTGAAAGGCTTCCGTATTAACGAACTCGTCAACTACCACACCGAGGTGCCGTTCTACACGCTGATCTTTGTGGCTACTATGAATCAGCGTAGCTATGACAGCCTGACTCCCGAGCAGCAGGCGGTGATCGATAATAACTCCGGTATGAAATGGGCTGAAAACGCCGGTGCAGTATTTGATCGTCTCGACGTTGAAGGCAAGCAAGAGGCGGTCGACGCGGGCCATACCATTCGCGAAATTGAAAATCCGCTGGCGCATCCTGACTGGCAGGAGCCGCTTGAAACAGGCATCGAAAATTACCTAACGCAGCTGGAAGAGCGCGGTCTTGATCAGGCGCGGGATGTCTATCAGGCGGCATTGGCAGCCAGTGAGTCTTGCAGCGCCCAATAGGGGTAATGTGTCATGCAGTCTACTCTTTACCGTGCCAGCCATTGGTTGGCCCTTATTTGTCGCTTGGTGGCCGGGGTCGCTTTGATTGGCCTGCTGGCGGTTACCATTGCTGATGTCAGTACACGCTACCTTTCCCGGTTGACGGAGGGCGCGATTGCGCTGCGCGTATCGGGGAGCGTGGAGTTGGTTAGCTATTTGATGCTGTTTGCGCTATTGGCAGCGATGGCGGCTAATGTCGAAAAAAGTCAAGTGGTGGTGGAGGCGTTCTCACATCGCTTACCACAAGCAATCAAAAATCGCGTGCAAGGCGTCTTTTTGCTCGGTTTTATGGCGCTGGGGCTAATCCTGTTTGTGGGGTTACTGGATTCTGCTGCTGCCGCTACGCGGCACGGAGAAATAACCCAAGACTTGCGATTGCCCATGGGGCCGATTTACCAATTGGCTGCGGTGCTTAGTTTGCTATTAGGGATACGCAGCTTTATTCACGCCTTGCTAGGCATGATTTATGCGGCGGGTGAGGAGGCGGCTCATGGGGAGTGAAGCGATTGGTGCCATTGGGCTAGGGCTTTTATTGGTATTGATGATTCTGCGCGTACCGGTTGCCCTCACGATGCTGATCGTGGGAGTGGTAGGGTTTGCCCAGATCATTAGCTGGGATGCGGCCGTTGCACAATTAAAAACCGTTCCGGTTGAGGTGCTGTCTAACTACAGTTTCAGCGCCGTGCCCATGTTTATTTTAATGGGCGTACTGGCTGCCCACTCGGGGATGGCCGGTAAGCTGTTTGATTCTACTCGTATTATTTGCGGTGGCTGGAAGGGCGGCCTAGCAATTGCGGCGGTGGGCTCTTGCGGCATCTTTTCAGCTATCTCCGGTTCATCGCTTGCGACGGCGAGCACCATGACCCGGGTGGCGCTGCCGGAGATGGAGCGCTATGGCTATAACCGTGGCTTAGCCACCGGTGCGCTGGCCGCAGGCGGCACGCTGGGTATTATGATTCCGCCCAGTATTGCGCTGCTAATCTACGCCATTCTTACTGAACAGTCAGTGGGCGATATGTTTATGGCGGGGCTAATTCCTGGCCTGCTGGGGCTGGTGATGTACTCCCTGACCATTACCGTGGTGATGTACCTGCGTCCCTCCCTAGCGGTAGCGGGGGAGCCCACTGCCTGGAAAGAGAAGCTGCTCTCGCTTACCGGCTTAGTGCCCTTCTTTGGCGTTTTTCTGGTGATGATTTTAGGTATCTATTTTGGTGCCTTTACACCCACCGAGGGGGCCAGTGTCGGCGCATTCGCCACGCTGCTCTACGCTCTGGTAAAAGGCATGCGCGGTGCCCAATTATGGCACAGCGTACAGGAAACACTGGCGCTCTCGGCGGTGGTGTTCTTTATGCTGGTAGGGGCTGAAACTCTGGGTTACTTCATCTCGGTGTCGCGCATTTCGTTCTCCATCACTGACCTGCTCTACGGTATGGATCTAACGCCCATCGTCGTAGTGCTGTGCATCCTGGCGCTCTACTTTGTGCTGGGCATGTTTATGGACTCCATCGCCATGCTGGTGATCACCGTGCCGGTGGTTTACCCGATTATTCAGGCAATGGGTATCGACCCTGTATGGTTCGGTATTCTTACCGTGCTAACGGTAGAGCTGGGGCTAATGACCCCGCCGGTGGGGATGAATGTGTTCGTGATTAAAGCGATGGCACCGCATGTCGGGCTAGGGGAGATATTTAAAGGGGTGGCGCCTTTTGTGGTCTCTGACTTAATACGACTAGCGCTATTAATCGCCTTCCCTATTTTGAGCACTCTGTTTCTGCTCTAGACTGCTGCTGTTTTCTAAGGTGCGGCTTATTCGATACGTTTGCTGGATTCACCGTAAGTTGTGTTTTTTCAAACGATAGGCATAAGCCGCACGGCTCATACCTAGCCGTTGGGCAGCGGCGGTAATATTACCGCCGCTATCGCTATTGACGGCTTGGATGAGCGCTTTTTCAATTTCTTCCAGATTCATACCTGCATCCAGTAATGGCTGAACACGTTGACGAGCAGAGATGTTTTCCCCGCGCTCGTCTAAGGACGGTGTAAGCATGCCGGAGGAGTCCAGCCCTTGGGACTTTTCTCGCTCCAGAGTTGGAACACAATAATCTCCGAAAAGAGATTTCTCGCTAATGTGCTTATGATCAGCGGTGAGGATGACGCCACGTTCGACGCTGTTCTTTAGCTCACGTATATTTCCTGGCCAGTGATACTGACATATCGCAGAGCGTGCTTGGTCGGAGAAGCCTAATGTGCGGCGCTGGTAGTGATGCTCAAAGTGGCGCAAGAAGTGATCGGCAAGAGGGACGATATCTTCAAGTCGTTGGCGCAAAGCGGGAATGTTTAAAGTAAAAGCATTTAACCGATAGAATAGGTCCTGACGAAAACGGCCCTGCTCCACTCGTTCCAGAAGATCAGTGTGCGTTGCAGCAACAATTCTTACATCGATACTTCTGACAGACTCTCCTCCCACGCGCTCAATCTGATGCTCCTCCAGAGTGCGCAACAGCGCTGCCTGAGCCCTAGGTGTTAGTTCAGCAAGTTCATCAAGAAAGATAGTACCTCCATCAGCCCGTTCAAAGCGTCCCATGCGCGTCTGAATCGCACCAGTGTAAGCGCCTTTTTCGACACCAAACAGCTCTGATTCGATCAGCTCCGGAGGAATTGCAGCGCAGTTAACTGCAATGAAGGGGCCATTGGCACGTTGACTCTGGTCATGTAAGCGTCGTGCAAGAATCTCCTTACCAGTACCGGTTTCGCCAAGGAGTAGCACTGACACATCTGATGTCGCGGCTCTATCGAGCATGGCGAGCATATCGCGAAAAGCAGGCGTTGAGCCAATCGGTCCCCAGCTTTCATGGTTGCGGGTGCGGGCAAGATCGTTTTCTAGTGTGGCAACACGTGCTTGGAGTTCATAAAGCTCATCTATCAGTGGTGCTTCCCGCAAAAGCTCGGAAAATTGAGCGTGGTCAGGCCACTCTTGTGCGAGTTTGCCAATAATACGACAGTCGTCGTCGCCACAAGCACGGCAGCTCACTTCACGATACTGTACCTCGCGGCCTAACAGTTGAGTCGCGTAGCCGGCGGCATAGCCTAGCAGAGTCCAGCACGCCGGTTCATTTTGTTGACCATGTGATCGCCAAACATCTACTTCAAACGAGTCTTTCCAGATAAATTCGCTGTAAAAATGATCGTTTGCTAGATCCATTTCTAGGTTGACCGGTATTGCTTGTACATGCCCTTGAAGAGCGTGGAGTTGTGGGCCAGCAAGAAAGCTTTCCTCCAGTCCCAGACGCTCCCCCCTTAGCGCTGCGCCAAGCTCGGCATCCATTAGCCCCGAATAATATCCCAGCCGCATAAATAGTCCGCGTGCACGTTCTCTGCCAAGGGTGGTGATTAGTTCATTGCGAAAAAAAGCGGAGGCTGCCAATGGCATCAGTAGCATGCGTTGTTCACCCAGCCAGATCTGGCCTTCCTCAGGTAGAAAACGTAGCGCATCCATTAGATCGCGGGCATTAGGATAATCAGAAGATGAAAGAAGCATACTGGCTCTGCATAGGGTTGAATCGAAAGAGTACCACTCGTAATGGCTGTATGGGAGCACTCCTCTACCGGCGAGCTTTCAGGGGGTATTCATTATTTGGGGAGCACCTAATCATATGGTTAATCAAATTTGTGAACATAAGTTCGCAAGGCGCACCTGGCTGCAGTGCAGTGCCTGCTAACACCTTGATAATGGTTTTGTTTCTGATTTCGGCACACTTATTGATATGTAGTTCGAATAAGATGCAGCGCCAACTCATTGATTTTATACCAAAGTATAATGTTGGTGTTGTGTCTATCCGCTGATGTCATGCCGTATGGCGAACGAAGGGTGATACTGACATGCAAAACACAATAACAGTGCCGTTATGGCTAATAACCAATATTAGGCGTAAACGCTTAACTCTTTTTGGCGTGTCACTGCTTTTAGCGGTGACGTCTTCCCCTAATACCTTAGCGTCGGGTGCTCGTGAATCAGCTGAGGTGTATCGGCAAGTTTGTTCCCATTGCCATGCCTCAGATAAGGCAGTTGGTCCGGCAATCACGAGAGCTTTTCCTGAAGCTGCTCAGGAGAGCTGGAAAACTTATATCCAACTGACAGTCCGCAACGGCCGCGCGGCGATGCCAGCATTCCGTCATAGCGAAATCACTGAGGACGAGCTTAAAGGGCTGAGTGCGGCCTTAGCGCGAGGTGAGCTAGCCGAGGATAGTGATGAGGAGTGATGCCATGAAACTTACGCGTAGACAACTGTTGCGAAATGGGCTGCTACTTGGCTCAGCTGCGCCGTTGACTATAGCTGCCACCTGGGCTGGCCAGGCAATTCAGGGTGGGCCTCCTGTCTATGGCGAAATTTCTCTCTATGGAGAGGATCGTTCGACCACTGAGCTCGGACTAGGCTTGCGTCAGAAAGGCTGGACACCTCGCTATGAAGGGCGCTTAGACCCGCTGGTGATTATTAATGCGCTGCCGAGAGGAGCACTAGCGGCCGGCTTTACCGATGAGGCGGGACTGGTTCTGTTGACTAGCATGCTCAAGGGGCGCGGTCGAATACTGGCGCTAGGACGCCATGATTCTGGTCAGCACTATCTGTTAAGCCACCGAGGAACCCTCAATGCTGAACTGGCGACAAGGGCTGGTAGCTGGCAGTCCGCCCTTGGGCGAGAGTATGCCCGCTTGGCACAGGCCAGTATGGACAAGCGAAGTGAGCATCGGTTCCAGCGGTCGCCCAACGCCGACGCCCGTGAGCTTAGCTTTTTGGTACAGGTCTGAGATTACTCAACAATAAACGAGAGAACATCCCATGAGCACGACGCAGCGCATTCTTCCCAAAAATGTTAGCGCTTCTGATTTCGATGCCGCCCTGAGCCGCTTTCGCGAAACGCTCGAACCTGCTCGAGTGCTAGTCGATGACGACCAGCTAGCACCTTACACCAAGATCATGATGTCCGCCGAAAAGGAAGATCATATTCCTTCGGCAGCGCTGTTGGCTGAAACCACGGAGGAAGTGCAGGCAGTTGTTACAGTCTGCAATGAGTTAAAGATTCCACTTTGGATGATAGCGACGGGCAAAAACCTGGGTTATGGCTCAGCCGCACCAGGCGAGACAGGTCAGGTGATTCTAGATTTGAGTCGCATGAATCGCATTCTGGACGTGGACCCTGACTCCTGCACAGCACTGGTTGAGCCAGGCGTCACTTATCAACAGCTCTATGACTATATTCAAGAGAAAGGCTACAAGTTATGGCTTTCGGTGCCCGCACCCTCGGCCGTGGCAGGTCCTGTTGGAAATACCCTTGACCGCGGTGTTGGCTACACTCCCTATGGGGAGCACTTCATGTTCCAGTGCGGCATGGAGGTTGTGCTAGCCAACGGCGAGGTTATTCGCACTGGTATGGGGGGGCTAGAAAATTCCACTTCCTGGCAGGTTTTTAAGTGGGGCTATGGTCCATATGTCGATGGGCTTTTCACCCAGTCTAACTTCGGTATCGTGACCAAAATGGGACTCTGGCTGATGCCGGAACCGCCGGCATACCGACCTTTCCTGATCCAATATCCGGATCCCGAAGATATTGAAGAGATCGTCGATATCATGCGGCCACTGCGTATCAGCCAAGTCATCCCAAACGCCGTTGTGATCGCTCATACACTTTATGACGTAGCGTCGCACCGGGAACGCAAGGAGTTCTTCACCGGCGAGGGCAGTATTGACAGGGAAGCCATCGAGCGAATTAAGCAAGATGAAGGGGTTGGAGAATGGAATATCTACGCTGCTCTCTACGGCACGCCAGAGCAAGTCGACGTCAACTGGAAGATTGTCGAGCAGGCTTTTAGCCAGAGTGGCAAAGCTAAACTCTTCTATGGAGAGGAGGCGGAGCAGGCATCAGCCTCTTTTGGTTATCGAGCTGACTTAATGCGTGGAAATATGAATATGCAGGAGTTTGGCCTCTATAACTGGCGCGGTGGCGGTGGCTCTATGTGGTTCGCGCCGGTCTCTCAGGCAAAGGGGGAGGAGACGCGTGACCAGACTGAGCTAGCCCAGCAGATTCTCGGCAAGTACGGCTTCGACTACGTGGGCGAATATATCGTCGGTTGGCGCGACATGCACCACATCATTGACCTGCTCTACAACCGCCAAGATCCTGAGGAAACCCAGCGTGCTCACGCATGCTTCGGAGAGTTGGTGGAGGAGTTCAGCAAGCGTGGCTACGGTATCTATCGTGTCAATACCGGGTTCATGGATCAGGTGGCAGATACTTACGGCAGAGCAATGTTTGAATTACATCGCACTCTGAAACGGGCCTTGGACCCCAATGGCATCCTTGCGCCTGGAAAGTCCGGTATTCGTCTGTAGCCCTGCTTTTCATTACCGATTAAGAAGGAAGCAATGTCATGAGTACTGCATATTGTGATTTTCATCTCCAGTCGATTGCCGGAGAGCGGCGTGAAGGCAGTAGCGAGCGCACTACTCGGGTGACTAACCCGTATGATGGCAGTGAGTTACTTAATATCCGCCTCGCTAACGCCGATGACCTTAACGCTGCTTTCCTCGCCGCCGAGAAGGCTCAGGCTGACTGGTCAGCAACGCCGCCAGCTCAGCGTAGTGCTTTGCTTCAGCGGGTTGTGGCGATCTTCGATACCCGCAAGGAGGAGATTATTGATTGGCTGATTCGCGAGTCGGGCAGTACTCGTCTCAAAGCTAACGTTGAGTGGGGAGCCGCTAGAAGTATCACGCAGGAGGCGGTGAGTATGCCTAATAGGGTGCATGGCATGACGCTGGCCTCCAATGTGCCGGGCAAAGAGAACCGTGTTTATCGCAAGCCCTTGGGCGTGGTCGGTGTGATCAGCCCTTGGAATTTTCCGCTGCACCTTTCCCAGCGCTCTATTGCCCCAGCACTCGCTCTTGGCAACGCTGTAGTGGTTAAGCCTGCCAGCGACACCCCAGTTACCGGCGGACTGTTGCTGGCCAGGATCTTCGAGGAGGCTGGCCTGCCCAAGGGGCTGCTCAGCGTGGTGGTGGGTTCCGGCAGCGAGATCGGCGACGCCTTCGTGGAGCACCGCGTGCCGCGGATGGTCTCCTTTACCGGCTCGACCCCGGTGGGGCGGCGTATAGGCGGGATCTGCAGTGGCGGCGAGCATATCAAGAAGGTGGCCCTTGAACTGGGCGGCAATAGCCCCTTCGTGGTGCTCGACGATGCCGATATCGACCAGGCGGTGAACGCCGCGGCAATGGGCAAATTCCTGCACCAGGGCCAGATCTGCATGGCCATCAACCGCATCATCGTCGACGCGCGCCGCTATGACGACTTTGTCGCGCGCTTCGTGGAGAAGGTCAAGGGGCTTCGTGTCGGCGATCCGAATGACATGGAAACGGTGGTCGGGCCGGTCATCAACGCCAGGCAGCGCGAGGGCCTGGAGGCCAAGATCGCCACTGCCAAGCAGGAGGGGGCAACCGTGCTACTGGAGGGGGAGATCGACGGCCAGCTGGTGCCGCCACACGTGTTCGGCGATGTCACCCCGGAGATGGAGATCAGTCGTGAGGAAATCTTCGGTCCGCTGGTGGGCATCCAGAAGGCCCGCGATGAGGCCCATGCCCTGACGCTTGCCAATGCCAGCGAGTATGGACTCTCGAGCGCAGTGTTCACCACCAACCTGGCGCGCGGTGCACGTTTCGCCCAAGGCATCAAGGCGGGCATGACCCATGTGAACGACATGCCGGTCAACGACGAGGCCCACGTGCCCTTCGGCGGCGAAAAGAACTCCGGCCTTGGCCGCTTCAATGGCGACTGGGCCATCGAGGAGTTCACCACCGATCATTGGATTAGCGTGCAACACGAGCCGCGCAGCTATCCCTTCTGAGCCAGATAGCCACTTTCGCCTGCTGTCTTGGGCAGCAGGTGTTAGACCACAATAAGAATAGAGACTGCAAAATGACGATGTATCACAAAAGAGCTGTCTGGACGGCGCTGCTGTCTGGCTTGGCTGCCGCGCCCGCCTTGGCGGTGAATGGCCATTATCCTCCGGGAATCGAGGGCCTAGGCGCCGCTGCGGCACCACCGGAGGGAGTGTATTACCGCGGTTACCTGTTGCACTACGATGTAGAGCGCTTCAATGACTCCGGCGGTGATGCCGTACCCGGCCGCAACAGCGGCTCGGTCTCTGCCCTGGCCCACCGCTTTATTTGGATGACCGGGCAGCAGTTCCTCGGTGCCGACTACGGGGTGGAAACGATCGTCCCGACCTTCGATCTGCGCTTCGATCTGGATGTTGCCGGGGACGACCGCTTCCACGACAAGGGCGTCGGCGACCTGTTTGTGGGCCCGATGATTTTGGGGTGGCACGGGGAGCGTTGGGACGCCACTTTCGCCGTCGGCCACTGGTTCGATACCGCCGACTTCGAGGCCGACAACCCAGCCTCGGTGGGCAAGGGCTATGGCACCACCATGCTCACCCTGGGTGGCATGTGGCACCTCGATGCCGAGCGGCACTGGAACGTCTCAGCCCTGTCGCGCTACGAGATCAAGACCGAGCAGAACGTGACCGGCATCACACCGGGAGACAGCTGGCTGCTGGAGTGGGGCATCAGCCACCGCCTGGAAAACGGCCTGGAGCTTGGCTTGGTGGGCTACGATGCTTGGCAGTTGGAGGCTGATAGGGGAGGGACGATCACCAACAAGGCCGAGCGTCATGCTGCGGGTGTTGAGGCCAGTTATTTCTGGCCTGCGGCCAGCATCATCCTCAAGGGAGCCTATTACAACGAGTATGACACCCGTGCCGGTGGCTTAAAGGGACTCGAGAGCGAAGGCGATGCCTTTCGCCTGCAGCTCACCAAGTTTCTTTAGTCACCTACAATCTCGCACATTAGCAATTGCTTAGCCCCTGCTCGCCCTGAGCTTGGTCAGGGGCAAGGATTAACTGGGGAGAAGACCTATGCATATTAAAGCAGCTGTGACCCAGGAGCAGGGTCAAGACTTTGAATGGCAGGCGATAGAGTTAGCAGATCCTGCTCTGGGTGAGGTACGAGTTCGTATAGTAGCCACTGGTGTTTGCCATACCGATGCAGTGGCTCGAGACTTAGGAATTGCACCCTTCCCGATTGTATTGGGGCATGAAGGGGCTGGAGTGGTGGAGTCTCTCGGTGAAGGAGTGAATGGGCTCGAAGTAGGTGATCATGTGGTACTTTCATTTGCTCACTGCGGCAGCTGTGGACACTGTTTGACTGGGCACCCCACCGTATGTAATACATTCAATGAGCTAAATTTTGGTGGTGCTATGGCGGATGGCAGCCACCGTCTGACTCGAGATGACGAGTCGATAGCCACCTTTTTCGGTCAATCCTCTTTTGCTACCCATGCTGTGGTAAGTGCCCGCAATGCGGTAAAGGTTGATCCTGAGGTCGATCTGTCTCTTCTGGGGCCTCTGGGCTGTGGCATCCAGACTGGTGCTGGAACTGTGCTAAATCGGCTCAAACCTGATTTTGGCTCCAGCTTGGTGGTCTATGGCTGTGGGGCGGTAGGGCTATCCGCGATCATGGCAGCTCAAATTGCAGGATGCCAGCAGATCATCGCGGTAGACGTTCACGACAGTCGTCTCAAGTTGGCTCGTGAACTTGGGGCTACCCATGTAATTAATGGCCAGCAAGAAGCCACGGTGGAAGTGGTAAGAAAGATTACTGGCGGTGGCAGCCAGTTCGCCGTGGAAACCACCGGGGTTCCTGCTGTGGTTCGCCAGTCACTTCAGGCGCTTAAACCGCTGGGTGTTTCGGCTATCGTAGGTGTTACACCTGAAGTGACACTTGACGTGCATAACGACTTGATGGCGGAGGGTAAGTCTATGATTGGAGTGATTGAAGGAGACTCCGTGCCGCGGGTCTTCATTCCTCAACTTGTAGCTTACTTCAAGGCTGGGCGCTTCCCCTTCGACCGTTTGGTGAAATTCTACCCACCTGAGCAGATTAACCAGGCGTTTTATGACTCGAAAAACGGCACTACTGTTAAGCCAGTATTGAGAATATCCTCATAATCTAATGGTATGAAGAAGGCATAGGGCTTTTAACTTAGGCTTTCATTGGCATGTTGACGTAGCCGGAAATCCCTGGGTGAAAGCTCTGTGTTACGTTTAAAAAACCGCGTGAAGTAAGCAGGTTCAGAGAAGCCCAAGCTGTCGGAGACTTGACCAATGGTCATATTGGTATAGGTGAGCTGGCGCTTGGCTTCCAGCAGCAGGCGTTCATGCAGCAACTGTAGGGCGCTGCGGCCGGCTAGTTGGCGGCATAGTAGATTCAGGTGTGCGCTACTCACGCCTATCTGCTCGGCTAACTGTTCAATACTCGGCTGCTCACGATAGTGCGCTTCGATCAGCGCTTGATAGTGCTCTAAGTGCTGCCGTCCTTTGTCGCTCTGGCGGGGACCATAGCGCTTTGCTGGACTGCTGGTATAAGCACACAGGCGCGATAGCTCCACCACCAAGGCTTGGATAAGCGCTTCGAGCAGTCTGTGGCGTCCAGGGGCAGGCTGACGGTACTCCTGATCGACCTGAGATACCAGAGTGGCTATTCGCTCTGCCCGATTGGGCTGGAGGAGCGAGTAGAAGTCGGCTTTTCTTAGCGTACTGCTCTCACCCATGATTGTATGCAAGTGGTCTGCCAAGGGTTTGGCCAGGGTAATGATGTGTCCCTGCACATCGGGTGAGAAGCGAAAGCCATGGATGGTCATGGCGGGTACTACGATAGCGCTGGCGCTCTGCAACTGATGGTGGGTTCCCTCCAGTTCTAACTCAACGCTACCGTGAGCAATAAACAGAATATGCACCAAATCGGCGTGGCGATGCGGGCGTATACGCCAGTCATGTAACTGGCTGCGTTCAGGAATGGATTCGCAGTGGAGTAAGTCTGGTGTGGGCCAATGCTGCGTCTCTCCATAGAGCTTAAATACCGGAACGGACGTTGCCGACGAGGCTGGCATCACTTACATCTCCCATTAGACTAAGGTTGAGTGATAAAGCACTAAATGTCCAATAATTGATCTAGATCATGCCTTATTATGCGGCGTTTTTCATTGAAAAATACAAGTCATAAGTTTTAGGTAATGACAATGATGAGGCACCCCCTATGAAAACGCAGGTCGCGATTATTGGCGCAGGCCCTTCTGGTCTACTGCTGGGCCAACTACTACATCGCCAAGGCATTGATAATGTGATTGTTGAGCGGCGTAGCGGCGAGTATGTATTGAGCCGTATCCGCGCTGGTGTGCTTGAACAGGGCATGGTGGACTTGCTGCGCGAAG
>NZ_BJUL01000003.1 GCF_007989605.1 Vreelandella venusta
TAAAATGCTTGGAGCGGGAAAAGAGATTCGAACTCTCGACCCTCGCCTTGGCAAGGCGATGCTCTACCACTGAGCTATTCCCGCACTTCCGATACCTTGACGGCTTCATACTCTATACCACTAACTCTAAAAGAGTAAGTGGCGTCCCATAGGGGGTTCGAACCCCTGTTACCGCCGTGAAAGGGCGGTGTCCTAGACCACTAGACGAATGGGACGTTTCATTGCCTCGTCGAGGTGGCGCGTATATTACTCAGCCCTTAATCTGCTGTCAAGCACTCTAAAACCGAAACGTTTTATCCTGCCACGAGTCGCGCCTGCTAAATCGAGTGCACTGACTCCCACACGGCACTTTATACAAGAACAGCCGTTTATTTCTCATACACTTACTATACCGTCACGATAATGCCGCTAGCGTGTAAACACCATACTGGCAGTTTTCTTACCTTTCACACATGCTGAACCTGAACAGGCTATCTACTGTCACTCTGCGGAGTGATACGCTAGCCTGCTTAGTAAGCCTCTGTTTAACGATAACCAGAGGGAGAGGAGATCCCCATGGCGAAAATAGAAAAATCCGCTGATGAATGGCGCAAGCAACTCACCCCAGAGCAGTACCATGTGGCGCGTGAGAAAGGCACTGAACGCCCTTTCACCGGAGATTATCAGGTCAGTGATGCCCAAGGTATTTACCACTGCGTTTGCTGCCATGCGCCGCTGTTTGAAAACGAACATAAGTTTGATGCGGGTTGCGGCTGGCCAAGCTTTGATCGCCCGCTGGGAACACGCTGCATTGAAGAGCATAGCGACACCTCCCACGGCATGCGGCGCACGGAAGTCGTTTGCTCCCACTGTGATGCCCATCTGGGTCACGTCTTTCCGGATGGCCCGCCAGACACGACAGGGCTACGCTACTGCATCAATTCGGTGTCACTAGAGTTTCACCCTGACGAGTAATCGTCACTAAATCCTCGTTCAACCTCAGAAAGGCGGGCACCATCTGCTAGAATGGCAGCCCGCTTTTTTTGTGCCCGTTTTTCGTGCTTGTATTGCTTTGCGCTAATTAGGAGAAACTCATGCTCGGCTGGTTCCCCGGACATATGAATAAGGCCCGCCGCCAGATTAAGGACGCGCTGCCCGAAATTGATGTCGTGATTGAAGTACTTGATGCGCGCCTGCCCTACTCCAGCGCCAACCCGATGCTGGCCGAGCTGACTCGCCATAAGCCGGTATTGAAGATTTTGTCGCGGGCAGATCTTGCCGACCCTGAGCGTACTGCTGAGTGGGTGGCTTTTTTCGATGCTCAAGAAGATACCCGCGCCCTGGCAATTACCACTACCAATATTCGCGAGCTTAAAAAAATCCCTAAGCTATGCCACGAGCTGTCAGGCGCAGTACGTGCGGATAGAGATGTCCGCGTGATGGTAATGGGCATTCCCAACGTCGGAAAATCGACGCTGATCAACGGACTTGCTGGTCGAAAAATCGCTAAAACTGGCAATGAGCCCGCGGTCACCAAGCGCCAACAAAAGGTACGTATCGACGGCCGCGTCGCGCTGATCGACACTCCTGGGGTGCTATGGCCAAAAATCGAAGACCAGGCTAGCGCCTATCGTTTGGCTGCAAGCGGTGCAATTCGTGATACTGCGATTGAGTATACCGATGTCGCCATCGTCACCAGTGCCGAGCTTGCCAAGCGCTACCCTGCAGAGTTGACCGCCCGCTATAAGTTAAAGGCGCTACCGACTTATGAAGCGCCCGTAGCACAAGAAGTGGATGCTGATGGCCCGCAAAAGCCAGACTTCTTAGCCATTGCCGGTTTTGACGGCCACGCTATTTTGAAAGAAATTGCGAGTAAGCGCGGCGGCTTACGCCCCGGCGGCGAAGTCGACATACACCGCGGCGCCGAAGTGCTGCTTCACGAGCTACGCGATGGCAAGCTCGGTAGGCTTACGTTAGAAACCCCAGGTGATATTCCACCGCCACCGATACAAAACGACGAAGACAGCCACCTACAATCCGACGCATAATGAATCGATCATCAATAACATCTTCGGCCACAGGACATTTTGGATAATAAACCCCATGGACACCCCGCAGCCTACAGAATCACACACGCTGAAAAAATCGCACAAACTGCATAACGTCTGTTACGACATTCGCGGCCCAGTGCTCGACCATGCCAAGCGCCTGGAAGAAGAAGGCCAGCGAGTTTTAAAGCTTAACATTGGCAACCCGGCGCCATTTGGCTTTGAGGCACCGGAAGAGATTCTTCAAGACGTGATGCGCAACCTGCCCACTGCCCAGGGCTACTGTGATTCTAAAGGACTTTACTCGGCGCGTAAGGCAATTATGCAAGAGTGCCAACGTAAACGAATTCCTGGGGTTGGCATTGAAGATATCTACATCGGCAACGGCGTTTCTGAGCTGATCGTGATGTCGATGCAGGCACTGTTAAACGATGGTGATGAAGTACTGATCCCCGCCCCTGACTACCCGCTATGGACCGCCGCAGCGAATTTATCTGGCGGTCACGGCGTGCACTACTTATGCGATGAACAAGCCGATTGGGCACCGGACATAGCAGACATTCGCGCCAAAGTTACCAGCCGTACCCGAGCCATTGTCATTATCAACCCGAACAACCCTACCGGTGCGGTTTACCCGCCTGAAGTGGTACGGGAAGTGCTGGATATTGCCCAAGAGCA
The DNA here is from genome assembly GCF_007989605.1 of Vreelandella venusta. Lineage (GTDB taxonomy): Bacteria > Pseudomonadota > Gammaproteobacteria > Pseudomonadales > Halomonadaceae > Vreelandella > Vreelandella venusta. Next base: position 2,706 of record NZ_BJUL01000003.1, read on the forward strand.
CAATTTGGTGGTGTTCTCCGATGAGATCTACGACAAAATTCTTTATGACGGCGTAGAGCATACCGCCACGGGTGCATTGGCGGATGATGACCAACTGGTCATTACCATGAATGGGCTATCGAAAAGCTACCGCTGCGCGGGCTTTCGTTCCGGCTGGATGACCATTTCCGGTACGTTAGCCAAACAGCGTGCCAGTGATTTCATTCAGGGCCTGACCATGTTGGCCTCAATGCGCCTGTGCGCAAACGTACCAGCCCAGCACGCTATCCAAACCGCACTGGGTGGCTACCAGTCAATCAATGATTTGATTCTGCCGGGCGGCCGACTATTGGCTCAGCGAGATATTACGATAGAAAAGCTTAACGCTATCCCAGGGGTCTCTTGCGTGACGCCTAAAGGTGCGCTGTATGCCTTTCCCCGCTTAGACCCTAAGGTGTTTAACATTCAGGATGATCAACAGCTGGTACTGGACTTACTGCTCCAGGAAAAAATCCTGCTGGTGCAAGGCACCGCCTTCAATTGGCCGGAGCCAGATCACGTGCGCATTGTTACTCTGCCCTGGGCTGACCAGCTGGGTGATGCGCTTGATCGCTTTGCTAATTTCTTGTCTCGCTATCGTCAATAAAAGCAGTCATCAATAAAAACGGTGACTTGAAACTGACGTTAACAGCACGTATCTAAACTGTCATTCCACTAACGCTTTTTTAATGACCTTTGATGGAGAACCTGCACCATGATGCGAATTGTGCTGTTTTTAGCCACTAACTTAGCGGTGTTGCTGGTCGCCAGCTTAACGCTGCGCCTGTTTGGGGTGGAAAGTTACCTAAGCAGTCAGGGCATCAACTTTACTAGCCTGCTGGTTTTCTGCTTTATCTTCGGCATGGTCGGCTCGCTGGTATCGCTGTTTATTTCCAAATGGATGGCAAAGCGTTCGACCGGCACCGTGATTATCGAAACACCCTCTAATTCAACTGAGCAGTGGCTGTTGGATACAGTGGCTGAGCTTTCCCGTGAAGCAGGTATTAAAACGCCTGAAGTGGGTATTTTTCCTGCCCAGCAGTCCAATGCATTTGCTACCGGCTGGAATAAGAACGATGCATTAGTCGCCGTTTCAGCGGGCTTACTAAACCGCATGCGCCCTGAAGAAGTGCGCGCGGTACTGGCCCACGAAATCGGTCACGTGGCCAACGGCGACATGGTAACGCTGGCGCTGATTCAAGGCGTTGTGAATACCTTTGTTATGTTTTTTGCTCGGGTCGTGGCTCAGTTAGTCGACAACTTCTTAAGAAGTCGTAGCGACGGCGAAGGTGGCCTTGGTTTTATCGGCTATTTTGCCGTGGTGATCGTGGCAGAAATCGTCTTTGGCCTTGTCGCCTCTGCAATCGTTGCCTGGTTCTCACGCTATCGTGAATACCGTGCCGATGAGGCAGGCGCACGCCTAGCGGGCACCGGCGCGATGGTGAATGCGCTGGCACGTCTCAAAGCAGAAACTGAAATGCCTGACCAAATGCCCGATACCCTACGCGCAATGGCTATTACTAAAGGTCAAACCCGCTCTTTGCTAGAGCAGTTGTTCGCCAGCCACCCACCGCTGGACGATCGCATTCGCGCTTTAAAAGAAGCGGCTTACCGTCAGTAAACGCCTGTTCGCTAGCTGCATAACACACAAGGCCCGCAAATGCGGGCCTTGTGCTTTCTAAACAACCTAACAATCAACACACCGTCACCACACAGCTATACGCAGCGCACTTGAAAACCAGCCGCTAGCAGTGGTGCTTCCAGTACCGTTGCATCGTTTTCTAGCAACACGCGCAGCGTGGCAAACTCTCGGCGCAGCGGGTAATTTGCTCGGTAGTCATCAAAGCCCTTTTTGACTCCTTGATGAAACACATGCCGCTGCAACGCATCGTGGTCGCGGCGCACATCGTAAACCGCGCGCGTGCATAGTCGGAGTGCTTCTTCTATCGGCATCGCTTGCTGCAGCGTTAATGCTGACAGCTCAGGCCGTGGGCAGAGTTCGCTAAACGTAACGCCACTTGGCCGCTCGATATGCTGAGCTAGCGCCTGCTGTATCATCCACGTGCCACGCAACTTGCCATCCAGGCTATGCCCGGCAATATGGGGTGTCGCCAGCGCTACCAAATCACGCAACCCAGCATCGATCCCCGGCTCATCTTCCCAAACATCAAGAATCGCCGTGATATCGCCTTTGCCCGCCAAACGACTCCGTAGCGCCAGACCGTCAATACAGTTGCCCCGTCCGGCGTTTAGCAACACAGTCCCAGGGGCTAGGTCATTAATACGCTCAGCATTAAACAGTTGATAGGTGGCATGGGGGCCCTCTTTCACCAGCGGAGTATGCAGGCACACGACGTCGCAGTGTTCGATGACGCTATCCAGCGAGTAAAACAGGCCTGTCTCCTTTACTGCAGAGGGCCCTTTTCCAGGCTGTTCTTTTGCTGCGCGAGGCGGATCACACACCATGGTTTCCACACCCAGTGCTTGCAAACGCTGCTGCAAGCGGCTACCAACGTTGCCAGCCCCCACAATACCCACCCTACGTGCCAGCAACGACCAACCTTGCCGTTCACTTATTAGCAGCAAGCTGCTAAGCACGTAATCCACCACGGCATCGGCGTTACAGCCAGGCGCACTAGCAAAACTAATGCCGCGCTCGCGTAATAACGCGCGATCAATGTGGTCAGTGCCAATAGTGCAGGTACCCACAAAACGGACAGGGCTTTGTGCCAAAAGCGCCTGGTTGACCTGAGTGATCGAGCGTACTATCAGCGCGTCGGCATCGGCTACATCAGAGGGACGAATCTCACGCCCTGGCAAGCGATGCAGCGTACCAAACGACTCAAAACAGAGGTCTGCGGCAGGGATATTTGCGTCGATAACAAGTTTCATAGGCGTTTTCGTATCCGGGCTTTACAATACGCCCGCAACGGCTTGCTGTGCAGGCATGATCAAGAAGCAGTTAAGGAGATGGGTGTGATCGTACGCTGGGAAACCGACCATGACTATGTGTTGGTGCATATTCACCAGGATATGTTTGGCGACTGGATTTTCAGCCGCGCCTGGGGGCAAATCGGCACCCAGTTTGGTGGGCTAAAGCACCAGTTGGCAGACACCCTGGAACAAGCACAAATGTGGATGGAAGATGAGGCTACCATCCAGACCTCGCGAGGGTTTCGCAAGGTGCTGGAGGCAGCCGATCATACGCCCGAAGGACAGGAAGCTATGCGGCAGTTGTCGCTACTTGATGCACTTTGAGTGCATCAAGCCCCATGTTAGCGACAGTAATTCAAACCTTAAGGCTGTTTTAACAGCGCTCTCAAGGGCTCTTTCAGGGCCTGTCTCAACCTAAATAGCGCCGTCCATCGCGCTGATATGCACCAACTGGCGGCGCATTTTCGGGCGGTGTGGTAAGTGCTACAAGCGCAGCCTCATCTAGCCAACCGCGCGCTCGTAACCAAGCGCTCAGCCTATCAAGATCAAGGCCTCGATCCAGCTCTTCTCCATTACCATCCATCAAAACCGGAATGCGCACACCGTAACGCGCCGCTAACGTAGCGTCGTCGCTGATCTCAATGTGATGCAGCGATACCTCTTGGTTCGCCAAGGTTACCACCAGCGCCTCTAACTGAGCGCACAAGTGGCAGCCTAACGTTGTATAAATCGACAGCTGAATCATATTCGATCTCTTTGCGCCCTTACGCTGTATGCCGAAGCAAAAACACATGATGAAGATTGGTTCGACGCTGAAAATCCGGATCAAACGTACGCGATGTAATATCTTCCACTACGTAGCGCTCGCTAAGCGCTTCGTCTAGTTTGAAGCGCCGCTGATTGTTCGAGAATACCAGGGTACCGCCGGGCGCAAGACGCGCCATGGCCAGTTCCACTAGCCGCGGATGATCACGCTGAACATCAAGGGTATCGCGCATTTTCTTGGAGTTAGAAAATGTCGGCGGGTCCATAAAGATCAAGTCAAATTCGGCGTTGGCGGTTTCAAGCCAGCGGAAACAGTCATCCCGCACCACACGATGCAGCCTTGGGTCCAGGTTGTTTAGCGCAAAGTTGTCTCTCGCCCACTCAAGGTAGGTATTCGACATATCGACACTGACGCTGTCGCTTGCACCGCCTAAGGCTGCTTGCACAGTTGCCGTGGCAGTGTAGCAAAACAGGTTTAAGAAACGTTTCCCGTTAGCCATTTCGTTAAGCAGGCGGCGTACTGGCCGATGATCCAGAAACAAGCCGGTATCCAAGTAGTCACGCAGGTTCACCCACAAGCGAGCGTCACCTTCCTGCACTTCAAAGCGCTCACCGCTGGCATCCCGCTTCTGGTACTGGGCACTGCCCGTTTGCCGCTCACGACGCTTGATATACACCTTGCCAGGGTCAACGCCAAGGGCATCGGGCAGTACTTCCAAGGCATCAAACAGACGCTTTTGCGCCTGAGCGGGGTTGATTGAGCTGGGCGCAGCGTACTCTTGAACGTGCACTCGGTCACCGTAACGGTCGACTGCCAGCGCATACTCCGGCATATCAGCATCGTAAACACGGTAGCAAGTCTCAGCGCTTTTCTTGAGCCACTTTTTCAGACGTTTTTGGTTTTTCGCCAATCGATTGGCAAACATCTGGGCATTTTCCGACACAGCAGGCTTGGCACTGGTGCTTGTTTGCTGCGCCACGTCACCATTTTCTGAGACAGCAGCAGCACTGCCAATGTCTGTCGTATTGGCCGTGTAAGTGGCAATTTCCATAAGCAGCAACTTCGCATCCAACGCACCGTTCTTCAGCGCATACTGCTTGTGAGCACGCAGCCCAAGACGATGCCCTAAATCGGGATTGCCGGTAAACAGCGCCAGTGTCCAACCAGGAAACAGTGCTTTCGCCTTCTCTCCCAACTGGGCATACAAACGCACCAACTCAGGCAACTCGCCTAAGCGCTCGCCATAAGGCGGGTTAGTTATCAACAGTCCACGTTCAGCAGTAATAGCCTCTGGTCTGGTTAGCTGACTTAAGCTCTGCCCATGCAAGGTAATTAGCGCAGGAATGCCCGCACGCATGGCGTTAGCTTTAGCTGCTGTTAATGCCGCCGGACTCTGATCAAAGCCCACCAGCGCCGTTTTACAGCGCTTACGGCCTATCGACGCCCGCGCCTCAGCTTCGCGCTTTAACTCTTTCCACAGCGGCTCGTCATGACCTGCCCAGCCCTGAAAGCCGAAGCGCTCCCGATTGAGATTGGGTGCTTGGTCGGCGGCCATTAGCGCCGCTTCAATCAGCAACGTGCCTGCACCGCATAGCGGGTCTAACAGCGGCTCACCGGCTTTTGCTCGTTCAGGCCAGCCAGCACGCACGAGCAATGCCGCTGCCAAGTTCTCTTTCAGCGGTGCATGGCCAACGTCACGGCGGTAGCCACGGCGATGTAAACTTTCGCCTGAAAGATCAACTCCCAGACTTAAGTTAGCACGATGTAGATGGGCGTAGATGCGCAGATCCGGTGTTTTGGTATCAACATTTGGGCGCTCCTGGCCGGCTAGCTGCAGCGAATCCACAACCCCATCTTTGACCGTCTGGGCACCGAACCGGGTATGACGAATATGGTCGCTGCGACCATGGAAATCGACCGCCAGCGTTTTGCCTGGTGTTAAATGCTGTGTCCAGGGGAGCCGGGCAACGACGTCACGCACCTGTTCAGCGGTATCGATCATTGGCTCCCGAGCCAACAGCAAAATAATGCGGTTAGCTAACCGTGACCACAAGCATATGCGATAAGCGGTTGCTAGATTGGCGGAAAAATAAACGCCCGCCACGGTCGTTTTACCTGGCTCAGCGCCCAGCGCTGAAAGCTCATCAGCTAAAAGGCCTTCAATGCCTTTTGGGCAGGTAGCAAGGAGGTTTAGAGGGGCAGTTTGGCTCGACTCGGTCATGTTTATCGCCGCGCGTAAGAGCGCGATATTCCTATATATGGCAAATGAGTTTACGTCTTATGACAATTTGATGGTCGACAAGTGACCCCATAATGAGCTAACAATAAGAGTGTAGCTACTGAAAAACGCATGCGTTGTTTGTCAGGGTTCTATTAGCAACTAGCTTTCAAGACCCCTAATTTGTCGAGTCTGCCGCTTTGCCCGTTCAGCACGTGAGTGCTAGGCACTAGCGTTAAGTGGCGGCTTGCCAACGTTATTTATCGAAATAGCACTGATGCAAGTAGGGCATTTTTACCCAGCGTGCTTTTCTTATCAAAGGCTTTCGTGAAAAGAGGTTAGCCAATGAAACGACAAAAACGTGATCGCTTCCAACGGGCTTATGTTCACGGCTATAAAGCAGGCGTCATGGGTCGCTCCCGAGATGACTGCCCCAGTCAAGATGTTAATTTACGCGAGTATTGGATGAGTGGTTGGCGTGAAGGTCGCGGCGATCAGTGGGACGGGATGACCGGCGTCTCCGGCATTCATAAAAATCCCATGGTGATGACCTAGTTTCTTTTACCTTTTCAAACATGACATTTGGAGTACGGAGCCCGCTGGCAAGCGGGCTTTTTTATCGCTCAACTATTGCTGCTTCAATGCCTCGGCGCACGCCTTCACTAATCCAGGCCCTTGGTAGATCAACCCTGAATAGAGCTGCACCAAGTCCGCGCCAGCGGCAATTTTAGCAACAGCGGCTTCACCGCTATCAATCCCACCCACACCTATAATAGGCAGCGTTGGCAGTTGTGCACGTAACAGACGAATCACCCTATTCGATGCTTCAAAAACGGGTTTTCCAGAAAGCCCGCCCGCCTCTTCTGACTGAGGGTCACTCTTAACGGCATCGCGAGCGATCGTAGTATTTGTCGCAATAACACCATCCAGTGCATTTCGAGCAATACTGTCGGCTACCAATACAACCTCTTCTTCGCTCATATCTGGGGCGATTTTGACCAGTAGCGGTACCTTACGGCCTAGCGCGTTGTCCAATGCTTGGCTACGCGAACGGATAGGTCCTAGTAACGCATCCAGCTGCTCGCCGAACTGTAATGTCCGCAGTCCAGGCGTATTAGGCGAGGATATATTGACCGCAATGTAATCAGCAACGCCGTGTACCGCTTCTAAACACAGCAGGTAATCATCGAGCGCATTTTCTACCGAGGTGGTTAAATTTTTACCTATATTGATGCCTACAACGCCTCCGTAGTGGCGCTTTTTAACCTGGGCGACAAGGTGTTCAACCCCTTTGTTATTGAACCCAAAACGGTTAATGATCGCCTCATGGCCTGCAAGCCGGAACAAACGTGGCTTTGGGTTACCTGGCTGCGCTTTGGGCGTCACGGTGCCTACTTCTACAAACCCAAAGCCCAGCGCGCCCAGCGCATCCAAGTGATCGGCATTTTTATCCAGCCCAGCGGCAAGCCCTACCCGATTACTAAAACGCAGCCCCATCAGTTCAACAGGGTCGCTCACAGGCTCACCATACACCCGCTGCACACCGCCAACCCGATGCAGAGTATCTAACGCACCCAGCGCTAACCCATGAGATGCTTCTGGGTCGAGTCGAAATAACAGCGAACGGGCGAAGTTATACATCAGCGAGGCTCTCCAGAGCAGTGGGCATAAAGCAGACGAACGGACACGCTACATGAAGGCAAATAAACGACATAGCGCGCGGCGCGCAGAGTATAGCGTAAATCACGTTATCTTCGCAGCGCTGAGCGGCGAGAAAGGCGATGCCGTAAAAAAACGATCACAAGAGCAGTCTCAAGAACCGTCACAAAAAAAACCGCGCCCTAATTCAGGGCGCGGTAGGTGGTGTTACTTATCGAGCAAGTCGATAGCTAACCTGTGGCTTACGCTTCGCTATCGCTTTCAGCAAGATCAACCAATTCACGTACGGCGACGGCAAACAGTGCAAAACCACCTTCACTGCCTCCGCGCACTTCGTCAATCAAATGGCACCAGCGGCGATGTAGCTCGGCGTGCTGTTCAAGCCACTGAGCCACACGCTCTTGAGTGTCACGACTACCCGCTTCCAGTTTTAGGACGCTGGTCGTTAGTGCTAATTGCTGGCGATCAATGTCGTCGCGGAAGGTTTCTCGCGCTTGCGCTTGCCACGCATCACGCACTTCCAACTGGGTCACCTGCTGTATAATCCAGGGTAGTTCTAGGCGACTGCCAATTTCGTAGAACACTTCGGCTACACGCTGAGGCTTCTCATTAGTGACCCGCGCGGCGTGAATAATACCCAAACCTGCATAGAGGCTAGGCGACGCAGCCACTGTAGAGGCTAGCGCTTCAGGCACGCCTGCTTCTAACAGTTCGTCGCAACGCTTACGCCATATCGCCTTCTCTTCTCCGCTGAGCAGTTCACCAATCCCTTCCTGCAGCTGAGCAAGGCGAGGCCCGAAATACTCAATTGTATCTTGGGTCGATAATCCCAAATGCTGACGCAGGAACCAGCGCGTTGCGCGGCGAACCATGCGCATCAGGTCGAGCATCATTGAGTACTGCACACGGTTCGGCACTTGGTTGTCCAGCGCCTCAATCTGCTCCCACAGTGCCGTCAGGTTAAACGCGTCTCGAGCAACCACGTAAGCACGAGCAATATCAGCGCGCCCCGCACCGGTAGAGTCCATTAGACGACGAACGAAGACGATACCCATGTGGTCGACTAGATCGTTAGCTACCTGGGTGGCAACAATTTCGCGCTTCAGACGATGGTCATACATCTCGGTCTGATAGCGTTCAGTCAAGACGTCAGGGAACAAGCGCTCTAAATGACGATGAATGTAGGGATCATCCGGCACATCAGAGTTGATCAAGTCGCCTTTCAGGGTGCTCTTAGCGTAAGAAATCAGCACCGACAGCTCAGGTAACCGCATGCCCTGGTCATGGCTGGCGCGCTCTTTAAGCACATCATCAGCAGGCAGGAACTCTAATTCACGATCAATTTGGCCGGCTGATTCAAGCTCACTGATAAAGCGGCGGTATGGCCCCATGCCTTGATGAGACAGAATCTCTGACAGATCCAGCGCTTGGGTTTGGCGATAGTTATCGAGAATGACTAGGTTAGCCACTTCCTCGGTCATATCTGACAGCAGCTGGTTGCGCTGCTTGTCGGTCATATCCCCACGCTTCACCACTTCATCAATCAATATCTTAATATTGACCTCATGGTCAGAGCAGTTAACTCCCCCGGCATTATCGATAAAGTCCGTATAAACGCGCACACCCTTAGCAGCCGCTTCCATCCGGCCACGCTGGGTCAAGCCCAAGTTTCCGCCCTCACCAACAACACGGCAATTCAGTTCGGCGCCATTAATACGCAGCGCGTCGTTGGCCTTGTCACCCACGTCGGCGTCGGTTTCATCGGAGCTCTTCACATAGGTACCGATACCACCGTTCCACAACAGATCAATCTTGGCCTTCAGCATCGCGCGAATAAGGTCATTGGGTGAAAGGCGTGTTTCTTCGATACCAAACACCTGCTGCATTTCCGGAGTAATCGGAATCGATTTCGCGCTGCGACTAAAGACCCCCCCCCCCTGTGAAATTAATTCAGCATTATAGTCTTCCCAACTGGAACGCGGCAGGTTGAACATGCGCTTGCGCTCGATGAAAGCAGCTGCTGCGTCAGGATTAGGATCGACAAAAATATGTAGGTGGTTGAATGCGCCTACCAGTTGGATTTTATCTGACAGCAGCATGCCGTTGCCGAACACGTCGCCGGCCATATCACCAATGCCCACCACCGTGAACAAGTCTTGCTGGGTATTCACGTCAAGGTTTTTGAAGTGGCGCTTGACGGATTCCCAGGCACCACGCGCGGTAATCGCCATTTTCTTATGGTCGTAACCGTTAGCCCCGCCAGAAGCAAAGGCATCCCCGAGCCAGTGGCCGTACTCTATGGATATCTCATTTGCGATATCCGAGAAGGTTGCAGTCCCTTTATCGGCGGCAACAACAAGGTAGCTATCGTCGCCATCATGGCGTACTACATTTTGCGGCGGCACAACCTCACCACCCACTAGGTTGTCGGTGACATCCAGCAGTGCGCGAATAAAGATTTTGTAGCAGGCGATACCTTCTTTCTGCTGGGTTTCACGGTCAGCGTTTTCTGGCATGCGCTTGCATACGAAACCGCCTTTAGCTCCCACCGGTACGATAACCGCATTTTTCACCTGCTGGGCTTTTACCAGGCCTAACACTTCCGTACGGAAATCTTCGTGGCGATCTGACCAGCGCAAACCACCGCGAGCGACTTTACCGCCACGCAGGTGAACGCCTTCTACGCGGGGTGAACAGACGAAAATCTCAAACGCAGGACGGGGTTTGGGCATGCCCGTAACTTTCGAGGGCTCCAGTTTGTAAGAGATATAGTCTTTAAAACGACCATCATCCGCTTTCTGGTAGTAGTTAGTGCGTAGAGTCGCTTGAATAAGCTCCATAAAGCGACGCAGCAGCTGGTCATCATTCAGGCTGGCGACACTTTCCAGGTGCTCATTTAAACGAGCAATACACTCATCTAAGCTTGCGGGCTGTCGCATTGGATCAAAGCGCAACCGGAATAGCTCAACGAGCGTCTGAGTGATTACCGGATAGTTCGCCAGAGTAGCCGCGATGTAGTCCTGCGACATACCAAAGCGAATCTGCTTAAGGTAACGGGCATAACCGCGCAGCATGGCAACTTCACGCCAATCAAGGCCGGCACCAATAATCAGACGGTTAAAAGCGTCGTTGTCCGCCTCACCAGCCCATATACGCTTAAATGCTTCGCTGAAGGTGTCGCGCATTTCACTTAAATTTACGCCTTCGCGACTATGCTCCAGCTCGAAGTCATGAATCCAGTAACGCTGCTGCGGGGCATTAATGTCATAAGGGCGCTCACCGATAACGCGCAATCCCAGGTTTTCCATCATCGGTAGCACATCAGACAGCGGGATCTGGGTTTCACGATGGAAAAGCTTTAAGTTCATACCACCCGCTTGCTCTTCCAAGGGGCGATACAGTGACAATGAGAGGTCGTCACCGCTATCCAGTGTCAGTAGATGCTGAACATCAAACACCGCTGTGCGCGCATTGAAATCTTCTCGGTAACTGGCCGAAAATGCCTCATGGAAATGATCCATTTGGTGGTTGGCGCGCTCTTCACCAAATCCTTCGATCATTGCTTCTTGAAGCTCATCACGCCAGCTACGTGCTAAACGTGCCACTTTATTTTCTAAGCGCTTAAGATCGTATTGGCTTGGACCTTCACCATTAAAGCGCAAAATAAGCTGAATACGGGCTAAAACCGATTCTGACAAATAGGTATTAAAGTCGCCAAAATGAGCGTCGAGTTCATCGCACAGCATCGTTTGTATGCGCTGGCGCAGGTCGGTAGAGAACACATCCCGAGGAACAAAGACTAAGCAGGAGTAGAACTTACCGCTGACGTCCGCGCGAATAAACAAGCGCACTTGACGGCGTTCGCGGATATTAAGAATACCCAGAGCTGTGCTGGCCAGGGATTCGGTGCTGATCTGGAAGAGGTCATCACGCGGGTATACTTCCAACACTTGCAACAGCTGTTTGCCGTTATGCCCCTGGGGGTTAAACCCGGCAATATCCATCACGGCTTTCAACTTACGACGCAGCAGCGGAATATTGCGTGGCGATTCGTTATAAACCGTAGACGTGAACAAGCCAAAGAAGCGCCGCTCGCCAATCACATTGCCGTCGTCGTCATAGCGATCAACGGTAATGTAGTCTGGGTACGTGGGGCGATGCACCCGGGAATGATGCGCGCTTTTAGCAAACGACAGTAGCTGGGGTACTAGTACATAGTCGCCATTTTCATCAACCCCCTCTTCAGTGCGGATACGCTCGCGGTAGCGCGGCTGATCAAGGCGGAACACGCCCAGAACACTATTGGGGTCACGCTGCAGCTCTTTACCTTCCAGCAGGTACTCGTCGTAACCCAGGAAGGTAAAGTTGTCTTTGAGCAGCCATTCCAAAAACGCGATGGCCTCTTCATGATCATCAGGATCAATTTGCGGCGGGCAGTTCTTTTCTAACTCTTGAATAGCCGACGTGATTTGGCCGCACATCTCGTCAAAATCGCTGACGGCGGTTCTAACATCGCGCAGCACTTCATGTAACTTATTCTCAATTTTAGTCAGCGATTCAGGATCCGAGTGACGATCCACTTCAATGACCATCAGCGACTCGCGCGCATCAGGCGCATTTTCATCTCTTGGCGAGGCCAGTGCTTTGAGCTGATGCTGGCCGTCACGCGCCACGGCAAGTACCGCGTTCTGAATAGCGTGAACCGTCAGCCCGCGACGATTAAGTTCAATCCGTACCGAATCGACCAAAAATGGCATATCTTCGTGCAAAACGGCAACGAAGGTATGGGTTGACTGCCAGCCATGCTCTTCAAAGTCAGGATTGAAGATACGCACCTTGGGATGCTGCGGGTCGTGGTGCTGTAAAAACTGCCAAATCGACAGTGTGGCCCCGTACAAGTCGTCTAAACGCCGATCCACCAAGTCCTCAACGGGGACCGTGGCGTAGAAGTGGCGAGCAAAGGCTTCAACATCTGCCGCTCGCTCCGGCTCCAGTCGCGCATCCAATCGCTCTTGTAGCTGCTTCAAAAGATCCCGCCGACTCTCTTCAATCGCAACGTAATGCATCCATCACCTCGACTGCCTGGGGCCACAAATTAGGCCAAAAAAACGAAGGACAATAGGCCTTTAGGCCACACTATCCACTAGCTTACGCTACCGTTACTTATCCCCCTAACCATCTGACAGGTTCTTCATGGTGTATGCCGCTTATGCATCATAAGCACTATTGACAAGAGCTCTTAAACATTATCAATAAGCTTTCTATTGCGCAGCATCCTTTCGTTTGAGCAATACACCGCATTCACAATGCTCGGTAAACGGAAACTGGTCAAAAAGCGCGAACCGTTCAATATGGTGCGTTTGCGTCAGTATGGTTAAGTTTTCGGCTAGCGTTGCAGGATTGCATGAAATATAGACGATTTGAGCGTATTCGCTGATTTGATGACAACTTTCAACGTCCAGACCCGCTCTTGGGGGGTCGACTAGCACGCTGGAAAACTCATACGCATCCAACGCCATCTCCGTCACTCGGCGACCTGTTTTGTCGCCTTTTAGCGCCAATGCGAACTCTTCAGCGGACATTCTTGCGACCTGAGCATTGGCTACCCCGTTAGCGTCCAGGTTAACGTTAGCGCTAGCTACCGAGGTGCGCGAAATTTCAGTTGCTAAAACGCGGCGGAAGTTATCCGCTAACGCAATGGTAAAGTTACCGTTACCACAGTAAAGCTCCACCAAGTCTTCCTCTTGCCGTCCGGCGGTGGCCTCTCTAGCCCAGCTAAGCATGGTCTGGCAGATATGCGCATTTGGCTGAGTAAAGCTGTTTTCAACCTGCTGATAAACCAGCTCACGACCATCAACTGTTAAGCGCTCCCATACATGATCGCGGGTTAGCACCAAGCGCTGTTTGCGCGAACGGCCAATAATCATGATGCCAAGCGTTGTCTCCAGCGCACGCGCTTCGGCTTCCCAGGCCTCGCCAAGCGGGCGGTGGTAAATCAGCGTTACCAGGGCTTCGCCAGATAAGGTGGTTAAAAACTCAACTTGAAATAAGCGCCGACGAAGTTCATCGCTGGCAAGGAACGCTTCTCGCAGACGCGGCATGAGCGCATTGATCTGCTCACTGGCGACGGGAAACTGATCCAAACGCACAACCCGCTTATTTTTAGGATTGTGCGAATCGACCTCAAACATGGCGTAGAAGAGGTCGTCATCTTCATGCCAGATGCGAAATTCGCAGCGTTGCCGATAGTGGCTTGGCGGTGAGGGGTAGACTTCTAGCGTGGGTGTGGTGAACGCTGCAAAGGTTTTCTCCACGTAGGCTTGCTTTTCAGCGAGCTGTTCGGCGTAGCGTTCTGGTTCTACAGTGGGGATCGCCAAGGTAGTTCCTCATTTAAGTAAATAACATCAATAAAAACAAATAACCTAACAGAGGGACTACACCGCGTTAGGAATCGACAATTGTTGTGGCGCGTGAAAACCAAAACGCGCTAATCCGTTAGTCAGTTGCGACGCTGATGCTGTCGTGAAACAACGTCCATCTTGGGTGCTACTGACGATGGTAGGTGCCACTTGTCCTACCCGACGAGCAATAGCATCGCCAGAATCTACCCACGCCAGAGGTACCGGCGATAGCCGGATTAGCTCAGTTTTCAGCAGTGGAAAATGGGTACAGCCCAGCACAACGGTATCAAGTGCTGGGTTAGCCTGGGTAGCCTGCCATAACGGTGTTAGCGCTAGGTTTATGCGCTGCTGGTTAATCGGTATGCCGGATAGCCACGCTTCCGCCTCTGTGACAAGTTCACCTGCTGCCACCCTGGTGATCACACAGTCGCTCGCGAAACTATTAATTAACGTCTGCGTATACGGCCTATTGACGGTCGCCGCTGTAGCGAGCAAGCCAATGTGACGTGTCTGACTACGCAACGCAGCAGGTTTGATAGCAGGCACCGTTCCAACAACCGGGATATCTAACGCTGCACGCAATCCCTCTAACGCTAGAGTACTAGCGGTATTACAGGCAACGACTAAGACACTCGCTTGGCAGGCATCCACGGCTGCTTTACATACCGAGACAATACGCTGGGAGAGCGTCATATCATCGCGTAGACCATAGGGTAACCACGCATTATCACAGGCATAACACATTGCCAGGTGGGGATAATGCTGGCGAAGCGCATGGGCAACAGAAAGTCCCCCCACACCAGAATCAAACAGTAGTACAGGCCCTGACATCACCGCTTAACCAACCAATACGTTTTGTACACACCACCCTCCTCAAGCCGCCAATAAAAACGGGGCGTTAGTCTAACACGCCCCGCCCCCCCCCCTTGAGTGATCAGCTGATGCGCTACATTGGCGGCACTTCGGCACCACGCAATTCAGCGTAAAGTTCGGGGTACGCTTGCTGTAGGCGCTCTAGCTCTTGTTCAGCCCCCTCAGGTAGCGCTTGACGAAGCTCTTCCATATCTTCTTCGCTGAAATGCTCATCTATCAACGGGAACAGGCCCTCTCTCTCATGACGGAGATAAGCACGGTGTGCATCAAGGTACTCTTTCAGCGCCTCTGCAAAGAGGTCCATTGGCAGCACATTATCCATTAGAATCATGTCGATATCATTGGATAGACGAGACAGACGTGGCTTTAATTTACGATAGTCACTGGCCATTTGCTCCATCAATGGCAGATGCTCAGGGGCCTGCTTTTGCAGACGCTCCACGCAGATCTTTTCCAGCGGAGAAGCGAAACCATCCATATAAGACAAAATGTAATCCACCACCTCGCGCATCAACTGGAAATCGGGCCGTTCACCGCTCGCGAGTGTTTTTTGTTTCAGCTGCAACACATGGAGCATTCGCGCCATGTTGGCATGATCTAGACGCAGTTGGTTTAACATCTTGCCGCCTCCTTTGTAAGTGCCTTACCTTTCGCCCATTGCCTGCTAGCGCTTAGGCGCATGGCATGAGCAGGGTTCAACTACACTAGTGTTAATCGTTACCATGCGCCTTTGGCATTACCTAGACAAGTAGGCGCTTATCCGTCGGTTATGCCCAAAGGTAGCCCGACGTTACATTATTTACCACAGACACGTGTTAATCGTTGATTGTTCAATGGCAAGATTTACGCTGGAAATTGATAGGGAACGTTTATATGGATCTTTTTGACCGCGCGTCCGTTACCACGAGCGAAGACGTGCCCCTTGCCTACCGTATGCGCCCACTAACCCTTAACGATTACGTCGGCCAGCAAGCACTAGTGGGGCCTGATAAACCGCTACGTCGAATGGCAGAGTCTGGCATTGTGCGCTCAATGATTTTGTGGGGGCCGCCAGGCGTGGGGAAAACCACGCTAGCAGAGTTATTAGCACGCGCGTCTGGCGCTTATCTTGAGCATTTAAGTGCCGTCATGGCCGGTGTAAAAGAAATTCGCTCAGCCGTCGAGCGAGCACAGCAACGTACATCACCCACCCTGCTGTTCTTAGATGAAATCCACCGTCTGAACAAGAGCCAACAGGACGCGTTGCTGCCCCATGTGGAGTCCGGCCTGCTCACACTGATCGGCGCAACAACAGAAAACCCCTCTTTTGAGGTCAACTCGGCGCTACTTTCCCGTGCTCGGGTGTATGTACTTAAACCGCTAAGCCATGACGAGCTTCTCCAGGTTTTGTCTCAGGCATTAAACGATGCTGAGCATGGGCTGGGGAGGCGCCGCATCGAGATGGAAGAGGGAGTATTAGATGCCCTTGCTCATGCTAGTGCAGGCGATGCTCGTCGCGCGCTGGGACTACTAGAAACGGCCTGCGACTTTACTCAACAACATGGTGATAAAGAGGTACTACACAAAGCGGTGCTAGCCGATGTTCTCGGCCATCAATCAAGCGCCTTTGATAAGCAGGGTGATGCTTATTACGATTTATTATCAGCAATTCATAAATCAATTCGCTCATCACGTCCCGATTCAGCCTTGCTGTATATGGCACGCTTTTTACAGGGCGGCGGCGACCCGCTTGATATTGTGCGCCGCTTAACGGCGATTGCCTCCGAAGATGTCGGCAATGCTGATCCGCGAGCACTGCCCCTGGTCATTGCTGCCTGGGATGCCTACTTACGCTTAGGCGATTATGAGGGCCAGCGAGCGATTGCCCACGCCGCCATTCATTTAGCGGTTGCTCCAAAAAGTAATCGTATCGACCGTGCCTGGAAGGCGGCTCAGCAGTTTGTACAGCAGCAACCACAGCTGGAAGTTCCCAGCTATCTTCGTAACGCTCCTACCAAGTTGATGGAGCAGTTAGGACATGGCCACGGTTATCGCTATGCGCATAACGAACCCCATGGTTACCCTGCTGGCAGCGCTCATGACTGTTGGCCTGATGACTTACCTAAAGCACGCTTTTATGAACCGAGCGTCTTTGGCCAGGAGAAACGCTTTGGTGAAATAATGGCATGGCGGGAACAGCAGGATCTAGAAGCTGATCAGGCACCTTAAGGTGCCTGATCGGATCATCGGGCGACATTACTGCGAGCGTGTACTGCTCTTCTCACACCATTTGTTTACAGCTCTTCGCGGATAACATCAGTGCCTTCAGGAATATCAAAATTGAATAAGCTGCGGTCAATACTACCGTTACGGGTAATGTCGCTAAACGTAATCGCGGTGCGCTGACCAGTACTGTCCATCATCCACAGTTGCGTTAAGGTCTGATCGTCAAAGACCATGCTGAGCTCTTCGAATAACGTATCCGCTGAGATAGGAATCAGCGTAAACACATCGTCACCGTCCTGCTGCTCATGAAATACGTCATAGCTGGCAGTTAAATCGCTTGCACTGCCTGAGAGCAACAGCGCGGGGGTATGAGTGACCCGGTCATCCATTGCCTGAATGGTGACTTGCTCAAGATCAGGGTCATAGAGATATACATCATCACCATCCGAGACGACGACTTGCGTATAAGGCGCATCGACTTCCCAACGTAGCATGCCGGGACGCGACAGCCACATTTCTCCACGCGCGCTTTGTAAACGCTCGCCACCACCGTCCAAAATTTGCTGTTCAAATGTCGCTTGATAGTTCTCAAGCGGGTCAAGCCGCTCAGTCAGGCGCTCTGCGGCCTCGTTGGCCCACGCAATAGGCGATGCAAAGGCTAATCCTAGCGCACTGGCTGCTAACGCCAACGCTGATGAGCGTCGAGTATGTGTATCGCGCATTATTTTCTCCCTAGGCAGTCATTGCCGGATAGCGGACAAGGCAAGGAGCGTTAAGACGATCCGTGTAGCCTCTCAGACGCAAAACGCGCCGTAGGGTTTCACCTACGGCGCGATTTTCACGCTTATTGCATTATTGAACCAAGCACCTGGTATTCACTAACAGATAAGTCAGTGGCCTACCGGAGGCGGTGCTAACACCTCACGGGCACCGTTAGACCCCATGGATGTCACCACACCGGCACCTTCCATTGCTTCTACCAAGCGCGCAGCGCGGTTATAGCCGATTTTGAAGCGGCGCTGAACGGCAGATATAGAAGCTTTGCGTGTTTCTGTAACGAACTGAACCGCCTCATCATAAAGCGCATCCTGCTCAGCGTCATCGCCATCGACACCCTCAGCCTCAAGTCCCGTCAACGCATCGGCAGTGACACCGCCTGACAAAATCTCTTCGATGTACTCAGGCGTGCCACGTCGCTTCCAGTCATCCACAACCCGGTGCACTTCGTCATCGTCTACAAAAGCACCATGAATACGGTTTGGCGGCCCCGAACCTGCAGGTAGATAAAGCATATCACCATGGCCAAGCAGGCTTTCGGCGCCCCCCTGATCCAAAATGGTACGTGAATCAATCCGCGACGATACCTGGAAGGCCATGCGCGACGGAATATTCGCCTTAATCAGCCCCGTCACTACATCAACAGAGGGGCGCTGAGTAGCCAAAATCAGGTGGATACCCGCTGCGCGCGCCTTTTGCGCCAAGCGAGCAATGAGTTCTTCAACTTTCTTACCGACGATCATAAACATGTCGGCGAACTCGTCGATCACCACCACGATGTAGGGCAGCTTTTCAAGGATTGGCGGCGTCTGATGCATTTCCCAAGGCTGCGGCTCCCAAAGCGGGTCTGCAACTTGTGCGCCGGCACTCTCAGCCTCATCTAAACGCCCATTAAAGCCTGCAATGTTACGCACCCCCATTGCCGCCATTAATTTGTAGCGACGCTCCATCTCCGCAACACACCAACGCAGACTATTTGCAGCCTCCTTCATATCAGTGACCACGGGAGCCAAAAGGTGCGGAATGCCATCGTAAACTGACAGCTCCAGCATTTTTGGGTCAACCATGATTAGCTTGAGCTCATCTGGAGTCGCTTTAAGCAGCATGGAAATCAGCATGGCATTAACACCCACTGACTTACCAGACCCTGTCGTACCCGCAACCAGAAGGTGAGGCATCTTGCCTAGATTAGCGACAACCGGCCCGCCGCCAATGTCCTGACCCAACGCCATGGTCAGTGGCGAGCTCTCCTGTTGGTAGCGGTCAGAGTCAATGACTTCACGCAGGCGAATCATTGCGCGATGGGGATTAGGTATTTCAATGCCAACCGTTGGACGACCAGGAATGACCTCCACCACACGTACACTCTTGACCATTAACGAGCGTGCAAGGTCTTTAGCAAGGTTGCTGATTTTAGAAACTTTCACCCCAGCCGCTGGCTTAATTTCAAACCGAGTGATAACAGGACCAGGCCATGTATCAACGACTTCCGCTTTAACACCATACTCACGCAGCCGCACTTCCAAGAGCTCGGCCATATCAGCAAGCTGCTCGTCGGTGTAATTAGGCTCATGCGGCTCTGGAGGCGTCAGCAATTGGAGACTAGGCACATCCCCTTCTGGCTCATCGAAAGTTTCAAACGCCGGACGCTGGCTCTGCAGATGCTCAACCGTCCATAGAGTAGGCCCATTGTCGGCGTCTTCTTTTTCTTCAGAAGACGCCACGTCGGCAGGCATGTCATTTGGAACCAACGCCTCAGAAGGCTCATCTCGGAGACTTTCAACCCCAGGCGCCTCCGCTCTGAGTGGCTCAACGCTAGGCACCTCAGCATCATGAAGCGTTGGCTCTTGGCGCACAGCAGTTACGGCTGACCGTGCAACAGGAAGGTCATCTTCCTCATCATCCCATACTGGCTCCGGTACGACTTCAGGTACCCGTTCGGAGCGAGGCTCAGGGGGACTCACATAGACAGAGCGAGAGTCACCCTCATCTCGATCTCGCGGCGTGATTGCGGGCGTGGGCGTATGCTCGGGTTCAGGCATGCGCGTAGAAACAGGCGCCATCTCGCGCTCAACGTCGTCGCCTTGCTTAGCTGCGTCATGCTGTTTTATTTCATGCGCTGCATAAGACATCGCCTGAGACATCGCCTGAGACGTAGCTCGAGGCTCTATTTCATCGCGTGATACACCCATCGATGAATTAAATGGCTGCGTCTCTGCTGACTGGAAACTAGGCGCAGAATGAGAAGCCGTTTTTTCACCTGCCGACTCATCACGCGCTGGCTGATCGAACGTCGGCTCAGTCTCTCTCGCGGAGAGGGGTACTGAAAGTGTTGGCTCGTTGCCTTCTTCCTTGGTGCGTAGCGCAAAAGCATCCTCGCGAGGCGCGCTGGGTAACTTTTCCTCGACGCTTTCTGCAGTATCTTGTGCAGCTTTTTCCACACCGCTGCTCGCAATAGGCTCTATTTTAGGCTCTGTTTTCGGCTCTGTTTTAGCTTCACGCCGTTCTTCAACTGTGTTGACAGGCGGCTGGCTATTAGACTCAACCGGCGAAGCATCATGAGGGGCAGCCTGTTCAGGCGCAGCTGAGGATGCTGACTTAGGCAAGTCCTCCTCAGGCAACGCACCTGAAAATGCAGCAGCTGCCCATGGAATTGAGGTATCTGTCGTCGTTGAAAAACTAGGTTCACGACGTACGCGGCTGCTTTCTTGGGCGGGTGCCTGCTGGTGACTACTTTCTTTTTGACTTGGACGCTGCTCGTCACTCTCTGGCTTAGCCGCTTTAAATTCAGCTAGCGGTTTCTCTTTTACTTTTTGAGACGCCGCTTTCGCGGCAGCACGCACAGCAGCACGCTGGGAGCGTTTCTCACGCCCCTTAGCACGCCGAGCGCTGAACCACCCGCCTACTTTACACAGGCGACGACCAAGCTCATCAGCCACCTGTAACCACGACATGCCGCTAAACAGTGGAAAACCGATCAAGATTAGGGCAGCAGAAATAAGGCCAACGCCGCCGCTGCTGACCAGGGGTTTTAGGGTACTTACTAATCCTTCGCCCAATATACCGCCAGAGGCGTAAGGCAAAATGCTGTCAGGATGATAAAAATGCAGCGCCCCCAGCATCGTCGTGCCGAAGATAAGCAGCACTAACCCACCGGTATGGACAGCGATCGCTACCGGATCGATATCAAAGCGTACTTGGCGCGATCTCATTAGCCACCAAGCTGCATAACCAAACATTCCCGGCCACCACAGGGCACTTGCTCCCGACAGCGAATACAGCACGTCTGCAAGCCAGGCACCAACAGCTCCCATCCAGTTATGAACATCCGTTTCCGGACCTTGATAAGACCAACCTGGGTCGGCAGGGTCATAACTAAACAGTGCCAATAACAAAAATACGCACAACGCAAGCAGCACGACGACCACACCTTCGCGCGCCGAGCCCTGCAAGCGCAAACCAAATCGACGAGCTTTATCCTTTGCAGCTTTAACTCGCCCAGTTGAGGCTGTTGATGATGGTTGACGCGAGTTACGTTGCGTTCGCTTGTCTACCGCCTTATTTACTTTCAAGCGATTCTCCCTTTACACCTCAATGGCGTCTTTAATCCACTTGCGAGTTTGCATCATACCGAGCATCCTTTCGCCGTCACAGCGCTTCTATCGAAGTGTTCAGTAACAGGAGCAAACAATGCTACCTTGGCTTTCATCGCCACAGCCCATCTTTCCGTCTACCGAACTTGCCCTCGAGTCACCGAACGGCCTTCTTGCCGCGGGCGGAGAACTCTCCCCCCACTGGTTAATCGACGCTTACCGAAAAGGTATTTTTCCATGGTATAGCGATGATGAACCTATCTTATGGTGGAGCCCCAACCCACGCATGGTATTGCAACCAGCACAGTTTAAACGACGTCGTAGCCTTGTTAAGCGATTGCGACATGGTGGCTTTATCGTCACTCTGGATCAACAGTTTGAAAACATTGTTAAAGCATGCGCTGCGCCACGTTCTGGGGAACCGGGCACCTGGATCAATCAAGATATGCGCCACGCTTACCAACGTCTACATGAGCTAGGCATCGCGCATAGCATTGAAGTGCATCTTGATGGCCAACTGGTTGGCGGACTTTATGGATTAGCCATGGGGCCTATCTTCTTTGGCGAATCAATGTTCTCGAAAGTGCCCGATGCTTCCAAAATTGCCCTTGCCCACTTAGCCAATGCCATGCAACACCATGAGGGTAAACTGATCGACTGTCAGATGCACACACCTCACTTGGCGAGCCTTGGTGCGACAACAGTCGCTCGTAAGACGTTCATCAACTATCTTGAAAAGTGGTTGCCTAACGAGGCATTTAACTTAACGAATATGACCAATGAAGCGCCTACTATACCTGGATCACCGTGGCTTGATGCCATTGCCTCAGGCCATCATCCAGAATGGTAGACGTATTCAAACTAGTCCATGTTCAAGCTAGTCCATGTTCAACTAAGCAAGGAGGCAAGCCGTGAGTAGTAACGCTCCTCGCCGCCCGGTGCGGGATTTGCGCTTCTTCCTAACCGTTCCCCATGCCTGCAGCTATCTTCCTGGCAAGGAAGCAACCACTCTGTTCCTGGACCCCCAGGAATCTCCCGTTCCTGGCGTTTATGATTCACTCTCATTGCTCGGCTTTCGTCGCAGCGGTCGCCATCTATACCGCCCTCACTGCGAAGGTTGCAATGCCTGTCGCTCAGTACGCATTCCTATCAGCGACTTCAGCGCTAACCGCACCCAACGCAAACTCTGGCGTCTTAATGCTGATATTACTACACGTGTAGTACCTGCACGCTATGAGGCAGAGCATTATACGCTCTATGCTGACTATATCCGCTTACGCCACGCCGATGGTGACATGTATCCGCCGAGCCGGGAGCAGTATCGTACCTTTTTAACGCTCGAAGAACCCTATGCACATCTTTTAGAAATGCACCTGGACGGGAAACTCGTCGCGGTCGCGGCATTTGATCAACTTGAGCATGGGCTATCGGCTATTTACACGTTTTTTAGTGTCGACAAGGCCCTGGAAAAGCGATCCCTGGGAACGTTTGCTATTCTCAAGCTTATTGAACTGTGTGGTGAAAAGTCTCTCCCCCACTTATATCTTGGATATTGGATTGAGGAGTGCCGTAAGATGAGCTATAAGCGTGCGTTCACGCCAATAGAAGTGCTCGACGGGCGTCATTGGCGGCCTTTAATTTGCTAAACTTGCCAGCTTTTTTGCCTTGATGGCAGGCTTACGGCACAATATAGCGCTGCTTGCTGGGCAGTCGTCATCTGACGATGCCCACTGAAGTAACTAATTAGACCAAACCATTACGTTAAATAAGTGAGGATCTGCCTATATGGCACGCGAAGATCATATTGAAATGGAAGGCGTTATTGTTGATACCCTTCCCAACACCATGTTCCGTGTTGAGCTGGAAAACGGCCACGTCGTTACCGCTCATATTTCAGGCAAGATGCGCAAAAACTACATCCGCATCCTGACAGGTGACAAGGTAAAAGTAGAGCTGACGCCCTACGATCTGTCAAAAGGCCGTATCGTTTATCGCTCGCGCTAAGCCTTGGTAATGCCTTCAAGCAAACACTGTCCGCGCAAGCACGCATCCTGTTTTCAAATACAGTGCAAATATAGCGTAAGTACGGCGCCGCTCTCTGGAAACGACAACGCCCCGTCGGATGACAGGGCGCTGTGCTAGTTTAGGCATGAGCATAAAGGCCTAGTGTGGACTTAGGTGGCCTTAGCGCCCTTTTCAGGGCGCATCTGCCATCTCAGATTCCATTGATAAATGCAGCTCTCCTTCTTCAAGGCTAACGTGCACAATACCGCCTTGATCAGCCAACTCACCAAACAAAATCATCTCAGCCAACGGCTTTTTCAGTTTCTCTTGGATCAAGCGGGCCATTGGGCGCGCCCCCATATCAGGGTCGTATCCCTTCTCTGCCAACCAATCTCGTGCTGTATCATCCACTTCAAGCTGTACACGCTTTTCGTCCAGCTGCGCTTGTAGCTCGATCAGGAACTTATCGACAACGTTACGCACAACGGAGGTTGGCAGTGCATGGAACTGGATAATACCATCCAAGCGGTTGCGGAACTCAGGCGAGAAGGTACGGCGAATCACTTCCATCGCGTCGGTTGAGTGATCTTGGCTTTGGAAACCGATAGAGCGCCGTGACGCCTGCTCTGCTCCTGCGTTAGAGGTCATGATCAGGATAACATGACGGAAATCCGCCTCGCGGCCATTATTGTCTGTCAAACGACCGTGATCCATCACCTGCAGAAGCAGGTTAAACACTTCAGGATGCGCCTTCTCAATTTCATCTAGCAACAATACACAGTGCGGTTGCTTGGTAATGGCTTCAGTTAACAGCCCTCCTTGGTCATAGCCAACATAGCCTGGAGGGGCACCAATCAAGCGAGAAACAGTATGACGCTCCATGTACTCCGACATATCAAAGCGTACTAGCTCGATACCCATGATATGCGCCAACTGCTTAGCCACTTCGGTCTTACCAACGCCGGTTGGGCCAGCAAATAAGAAACTACCTACTGGCTTATCTGGCGATTTCAAACCGGCACGGGAAAGCTTAATGGCAGCAGAGAGAGTATCGATGGCCTCATCTTGTCCGAACACCAGCATTTTCAAGTCGCGGTCAAGCTTTTCAAGCAATTTACGATCAGAGCTTGAAACACTCTTTGGCGGAATCCGCGCAATAGATGCCACTACTGCTTCCACTTGCTCAACATCAATGGTGTTAGCCCGCACTTCCGGCGGCAGCATCCGTTGGTGCGCGCCTGCTTCATCAATCACATCGATGGCTTTGTCAGGTAGGTGGCGGTCATTGATATAGCGATCAGCCAAACGCGCGGCACTCTCTAGCGCGCCATCGGTGTACTTAAGCTCATGGTGTTCTTCAAAGCGCGAACGCAGCCCTTTCAGGATCTTGATGGTGTCATCTACAGAAGGCGCGAGCACATCCACTTTTTGGAACCGGCGAGCCAGAGCGCGATCTTTCTCAAAAATACCGCGGAACTCCTGGAAGGTTGTCGAACCGATACAACGCAGCTCACCAGAGGAGAGCAAGGGCTTCAGTAAATTAGACGCATCCATGACGCCACCCGAAGCAGCCCCCGCCCCAATGACGGTATGAATCTCGTCAATAAAGAGCACAGCGTTAGGCTGCTTACGTAATTCACTAAGCAAGCTTTTTAGGCGCTTCTCGAAATCACCACGGTATTTAGTACCCGCTAATAGCGCACCCATATCAAGTGAGTAGACCACTGCGTCAGCAATCACATCTGGCACGTCTTCTTCAACAATGCGCTTTGCCAAACCTTCCGCGATAGCGGTTTTACCAACACCCGCCTCGCCGACCAATAGCGGATTATTCTTGCGCCGACGGGCAAGGATTTGCACCACGCGCTCAAGCTCATGGTCGCGACCAATCAATGGGTCTATTTTGCCTTGACGCGCCTGCTCGTTCAGATTGGTAGCGTAACCGGTTAACGGATGCGCAGCCCCTTCAGAGCTACCCTCTTCAGCATCTTCACTCTCTTGGGAAGACGGCGATGGAGCAGGCCCATGGCCAGCTACCTTAGAAATACCATGAGCGATATAGTTAACAGCGTCTACACGTGCAACGCTTTGCTGCTTGAGGAAGTAAACGGCTTGGCTTTCTTGCTCAGAGAAAATAGCGACCAGCACATTAGCGCCAGTCACTTCACTCTTTCCAGATGACTGCACGTGAAATACAGCACGTTGCAGTACGCGCTGAAATCCAAGGGTTGGTTGCGTTTCGCGATCCGCCTGACTCTCAGGAATCAATGGCGTAGTCGAATTAATAAAGTCCTGCAGATCGGACCGCAGCTTATCGAGATTCGCCCCACACGCCTTTAGCACGTCAACTGCTGACGCATTATCCAACAACGCCAGGAGCAGGTGCTCAACGGTCATAAACTCGTGGCGCTTTGAGCGAGCCACGGTAAAGGCCGTGTTCAGGGTAAGTTCAAGTTCTTTGCTCAGCATGGCAGTCCCCTTTTCGCTACTACCTAGGGCGTGTCGCCACCTAGGGCTTGCGTCGGATCAGTTTAATCGACCGGCACTTTCAACATCGGGTACAAATGGCGCACTTGCAAGGCCCATCGCTAATTTTTTTCAACGCTTTCAGTCAGCAGCTTCAATATCACACATTAAAGGATGCTCGCATTCGCGGGCATATTCATTGACTTGATAACTTTTCGTTTCTGCAATATCCCGTGTAAAGATCCCGCACGTCGCTTTACCTTGGGTATGCACTGCAAGCATGACCTGGACCGCTTGCTCACTATCCATATTAAAAAATTCCTGTAATACCTCAACGACGAACTCCATCGGTGTGAAATCGTCATTATGAAGTACCACTTTATATAGCGGCGGCCGAGCAAGCTCAGGCTCAGCTGGCTCAACGGCCAGATCATCATCATATTCAGGCGCATCAGGCCGAGTCATTCCTGCGTGCAGGATAGCCGTGACGCATAGGCTGTCTGTAGTAGGCATAAGCAGCAAGGTTTGTCGTCTCTTAGCTGGCGGGTGGTGTCTTACAGCGCTTGAGTCATTCTAGCGTTCGTTGCTCTAGCTTGAATGACGCTAGTTCTAATGACTCTAGCCATTACTCATTCAGCGTTGTTCGACTCACTGTAGTAAGACGCCCGTTACCAGCAAGGGTTCATGGAAAATACAAAATTAGCATACTAAATAAGACAAAAAACCCTCGCCCACCAAGGCGGGCGAGGGATATCACAGCATTTTCATGAGCATTGCCGAACAGCAACACAGAGCGCTTGTGATTTATTTAACCGTTAGCGACCATTGCAAGGGCTTCGTTAAGCGTCTTACTCGGGCGCATAACTTGACTAGCCACTTCCCCATTCGGGTGGTAATAGCCTTTAAGGTCAACAGGCTGGCCTTGCACGCTATTCAGTTCGTCAATGATCGTAGCTTCATTGGCTTTCAGCGTTTCTACCAAACGGGCAAAGCGAGTTTTTAGTTCAGCGTCTTCATCCTGAGCTGCTAGTGCTTCTGCCCAATAGAGCGCTAGATAGAAGTGGCTTCCTCGGTTATCAAGCTCACCCACTTTGCGCGAAGGTGATTTATTGCTCTCAAGGAACTTGCCGTTAGCTTCATCCAACGCTTTTGCCAGTAACTTAGCACGGTCATTGCCAAAACGTTTGGCGAGGTGCTCCAAAGAAGCAACCAGCGCCAGGAACTCGCCAAGGCTATCCCAGCGCAAGTGGTTCTCTTCAAGCAGCTGCTGAACGTGCTTAGGTGCGGAACCACCAGCCCCCGTTTCAAACAGACCGCCGCCATCCATCAGCGGCACGATGGAAAGCATTTTGGCACTAGTGCCCAATTCAAGAATCGGGAATAGGTCTGTCAGGTAGTCGCGGAGAATGTTGCCCGTCACCGAGATTGTATCAAGGCCACGAATCACGCGCTCAAGGGTGTAACGCATCGCCCGGACTTGAGACATGATATGGATTTCGAGGCCATCAGTATCGTGATCTTTGAGGTACGTTTTGACCTTTTTGATCAGCTCATTCTCGTGCGGACGGTAAGGGTCAAGCCAGAACACCGTCGGCATACCAGAATCACGGCAGCGCTCAACCGCCAACTTCACCCAGTCGCGAATCGGCGCGTCTTTAACCTGGCACATACGCCAGATATCGCCCTGCTCCACAGTCTGTGACAGCAGTACTTCACCTGTGTCCAGATCGGTGATATTGGCAACACCATCCGCAGGCACTTCGAAGGTTTTATCGTGTGAGCCGTACTCTTCGGCTTTTTGCGCCATCAAACCAACATTGGGCACAGTACCCATTGTGGCCGGATCAAACGCGCCGTGCCATTTGCAGAAGTTGATCATTTCCTGATAGATACGCGCAAACGTCGACTCGGGCATGACGGCTTTGACGTCCTTGAGACGACCATCAGCACCGTACATCTTACCGCCAGCGCGAATCATTGCAGGCATCGAAGCATCGACAATCACATCGCTGGGTGAGTGGAAGTTGGTGATGCCACGCGCCGAGTCAACCATCGCCAGCTCTGGGCGCTTGTCATGGCACGCATGCAGATCACTAATGACTTCATCACGCTGGGATTCTGGCAAGGTCGCAATTTTATCGTAAAGATTAGCGATGCCGTTGTTCACATCGACACCCAGCTCTTTGAAGAGCTCACCGTGCTTCTCAAAGGCGTCCTTGTAGAAAATTTTGACGCAGTGCCCGAACACAATGGGGTGCGAGACCTTCATCATCGTCGCTTTTACGTGCAATGAGAACATCACACCGGTCTTACGCGCATCCTCGATTTCACGCTCGTAAAACTCCAGCAACGCTTTCTTGCTCATAAACATGCTGTCGATGATTTCGCCTTCCAGCAGCTCGACCCGGGGCTTGAGCACCTTGGTTTCGCCGTTGGCAGTGATCAGCTCCATCTTGACGTTGCGGGCGCGATCCAGAGTCATCGACTTCTCGCCGTGGTAGAAGTCGCCACTATGCATGTGCGAAACATGGGTACGCGACGCCTGGCTCCACTCCCCCATAGAATGCGGGTACTTGCGGGCGTACTCTTTTACCGCCTTTGGTGCGCGACGATCAGAGTTACCTTCACGCAATACGGGGTTAACTGCGCTGCCTTTCACTTTGTCGTAGCGCGCTTTAACATCTTTTTCTTCGTCGCTGCTGGGGTCGTCCGGATACTCGGGCAGCTTGTAACCTTGTTCTTGCAGCTCTTTGATCACCGCCCGTAGCTGCGGCATAGAAGCACTGATATTCGGTAATTTGATGATATTGGCTTCAGGCACCTTGGCCAGTGCACCCAACTCGGCCAGGTGATCCTCGATACGCTGCTCTTCAGTCAAGTAGTCGGGAAATAAAGAGAGAACGCGAGCCGCCAGGGAAATATCCCGGGTTTCCACCTCGATACCCGCAGCGTCGGTGAAAGCGTCAATAATCGGTAGCAAAGAGTATGTCGCGAGCGCAGGCGCTTCGTCGGTGAGCGTGTAAATGATCTTCGGCGTTTTAGACATTTTGCGTTAACCTCTTTTTTCTATCGCTGTGATTATAGAGATCCTGAGCGACGCGACTTCTTCAACGAGAGACCATGCCGCGAAGCAGGCGGGGCCATTTAATTTGGCTTTCCCAGTTATCAATCGGTGGTTTTTACGGTGGTTATTTCAGTGGAAATTACGACAACTCCAGCACGACATAAACGCGATTCAAAGGCAGCTTTTCAAGCACTGCCTTTGACAGATTAGCCTCAAAGTATACCAGCGCTGCATTTTAATCGCATGAGAGATTGTCGACAAATCAAGGGCACCCTTCTAAAGAGATTATGAGCACTTTATATTTACTGCATAAACCCTATCGCATGCTCTCTCAGTTTACCGACAAACAAGGCCGCGCCACATTAGCCGATGTTATAGATGTGCCTGGCGTATACGCCGCAGGGCGACTTGATTATGACTCTGAGGGTCTGCTGTTATTAAGTGATGATGGCAGTCTCATTCACCGTATCGCCCACCCACGTCACAAGCAGCCCAAAACTTACTGGGTGCAGCTCGAAGGGCGGATTAATGATGAGGCAATGAGTGCGCTGAAAAACGGTGTCGTCTTAAAAGATGGCCCAACCCAGCCTGCAAAAGCCCGGCGTATTGAACCACCGGCCATCGCACAACGCGACTCAAGGATTGACCCTAAGCGCCACCCAATTACTAGTTGGTTGGAACTAACAATCAGCGAAGGCCGCAACCGCCAAGTACGGCGCATGACTGCCCATGTAGGATTTCCTACGTTGAGATTGATACGCGCGGCGATTGGCACTTGGCAACTTGGCAACTTGGCTCCGGGCGAGTGGCGCAAAGAAACACTACACGCCCCCCTCCCCACTAAAGCGACTAAGCGCAGTAGCGCTCCTCGGCGCAGGCACTCCAAATGAGCAGTGAGATGATAAAAAATGCCATCATCAGAAGCACCGTTGCCTGCGTGATTCAGCGCAATGATCGTTTTTTGATGGTGGAAGAAGCCCGCGGCGGCAGACAAACCGTGTTTAACCAACCAGCTGGACATGTAGAGCCAGGCGAAGGCCCAATGGCAGCCATCTTGCGCGAAGTACAGGAAGAAACCGCTTGGCAGGTGACGCTAACCGACTACTTAGGGCTTTATGTCTTCCACACGCCCGAAGGCCTTACCTTTCATAGCCATGGTTTTATAGCCACACCAGACGTCATGCTCTCATCCCCCATTGATAGCGACATCACCGCCACTCACTGGCTGACATTAAATGACATCAAGGCTCTCGGCGATGCTGGCCGGCTGCGCAGCCCCCTGGTGCTGAAACGGATCGAAAACGCCATTAAGGGCCGCTGTTTTCCTCTCGCCGTGATTCATGAGTGAAGCACTCGAAGCACCAAGCCTCCATCGTGTATAATCAGCATCCAATTGCACACCACTTCAACTGAGGATGCCAATGACATCCACCCATGGCACGTCTATTGCTGAAGCGCCCGAGACCCAAAAAGTAATCGTTGGCATGTCGGGCGGCGTTGACTCATCGGTTTCTGCTCTCCTTCTACTCCAACAAGGGTATGAGGTTGAGGGCCTGTTTATGAAGAATTGGGATGAGGACGACGGCACCGAATACTGCACGGCAAAAGAAGACCTCGCCGATGCAGAGGCCGTGTGTGAGAAGTTGGGTATCAAATTGCATACGGCCAATTTCGCCTCCGAGTATTGGGATAACGTCTTCGAGCATTTTTTAGCCGAATATAAAGCGGGTAGAACGCCCAATCCCGATATCTTGTGCAACAGGGAAATCAAATTTAAGGTCTTTCTAGACTACGCTGAAATGCTAGGCGCCGATAAAATCGCAACCGGGCATTATGTTCGCCAAGGGGTTCGCGGAGGACGCCCGCGCCTGCTAAAAGGTGTGGATAGCAATAAAGATCAAAGCTATTTCCTACACGCGGTGCCTGAAGCAGCGATTGCGCGCACCCTGTTTCCGGTTGGAGAGCTGGAAAAGCCTGCCGTTAGAGCCCTGGCTGAACAGCACGATCTTATTACCGCCAAGAAAAAAGACTCGACGGGTATTTGCTTTATCGGCGAGCGCCGTTTCCGTGATTTTTTGCAGCAATATCTGCCCGCGCAACCTGGCAATATTGAAACGCCCGAAGGCGATGTCATTGGCAAGCATATGGGGCTGATGTACTACACCCTGGGGCAGCGCCAAGGGTTAGGTATTGGTGGTCTCGCCAACTATTCGGAAGACCCATGGTACGTAGCGGCCAAAGACCTTGAGCGCAATGTATTGATTGTCGTCCAAGGTAAGCATCACCACCTGCTGTTCACCAATGCATTGGCCACTGAAACCATGGACTGGGTGGCAGGAGAACCGCCTGCTGCGCAAGGCCGTTACACGGCCAAAACCCGCTATCGTCAAAGTGATTGCCCATGCGCGATCCATGCGCTGCCCGACGGCACTGTTGAGGTGGTGTTTGATGATCCGCAGTGGGCGGTCACACCGGGCCAGTCATTGGTACTTTATGATGGTGAAATCTGCTTAGGCGGCGGCGTTATTCGCGCCACTTGGAATACCACGGAGGCCGCTGCATGAGCGCTACCCCTATTCATCGCGCGCCGGAGTCTCAAGCCGCTCGCCAAGCACTGGCACTGGCCGGCGTTTTTCAATCCGCTAGTTTGGTAGACGAACTCGCGCGCACTGGACAAGTAGATCCTCGCGCCTGGGAAACACTTATCAATGCAACCGTGGACACCAACCCGGAAAGCTTTGAAGCTATTTATGGCGGCCACCCCAACAATTTACGCCGCGGATTAGAAACACTCGAAGCCCTTGTTGGCCGCAAACAAGCCAACCCTGTGGTTCTTCGCTACGGTTTTTCGCTACTACTGTTAATGAATAAACTGCGCACTGACCGCCATATGATGGATTTACTTGGTCAAAAGCTGTCCCACGTACAGGGGCAGGCAGAGCACTTTGGCAGCACTCATGAAAATGTGATTGCAAGCCTGGGTGATGCCTACCAAGAAACCATTTCGACGTTCAAAACCCGCATCGTGGTTCAGGGCGATCCCTCTTTACTGCAGACTCGCATGATGCCCGAGCGGGTGCGCGCCTGTTTGATGGCGGGCATACGTTTTGCGCTGCTATGGCACCAACAAGGCGGCCGTCGCTGGAAGCTTGTCTTCCAGCGTAAAGCGTTGAGGCGCGCGCTTGATAGCCTTGGCTAACGCGCCCAAAGATCATCTAGGCACTTCGCGCCATTTCTTTTCGGCATATTGCTGTTCGAACCATTGACTTCAGACCACCTTGGAAACCAAGCCATGCAACTCTCTGCTTTGACCGCCCTCTCCCCCGTTGACGGACGTTACGGCGCAAAAGCCGCCGCACTACGGGAACACTTCAGCGAATTCGGTCTTATCCGTGCGCGCGTGATTGTGGAAGTGCGCTGGCTGCAGCGCCTTGCTGACCACAGCCAAATTGTCGAAGTACCACCGCTGTCAGTGGAAGCGACGGCTTTTCTTGAACAGTTAATTCGTGACTTTTCTGTCGAAGATGCCGAACGCATTAAAGAAATAGAGCGCACCACCAACCACGATGTCAAAGCGGTTGAGTATTTCTTAAAAGAGAAGATTGCAGGGCAACCCGAGCTCAACGCGGTCACTGAATTTATTCACTTCGCTTGCACCAGCGAAGACATCAACAACCTTTCCTACGGCGTTATGCTGGCAGATGGCCTAAAAGCCACTCTACCTACCTTGCATGAAGTCGCTGATGAGATTGCCAAACTGGCCATTGCCCATGCGGCTCAACCGATGCTTTCGCGCACTCATGGGCAAACCGCCAGCCCCACAACGTTAGGCAAAGAAATGGCCAACGTGGCCTACCGGCTTAAGCGCCAGCTCAAGCAAATCGAACGCGTTGAGATTCTGGGTAAAATTAACGGTGCTGTAGGTAACTATAATGCCCACCTGACAACCTACCCAGACATTGACTGGGAAGCCAACGCACGCACCTTTGTGGAAGGCTTAGGACTAAGCTTCAACCCCTACACCACACAAATTGAGCCCCACGACTACATTGCCGAGCTTTTCGATGCAGTTTGCCGCTTCAACACTATTTTGATCGACTTTGATCGTGACGTATGGGGCTATATTTCGCTGGGCTACTTTAAACAGCGCACCGTCGAAGGCGAAATTGGCTCATCGACCATGCCACATAAAGTTAACCCAATTGACTTTGAAAACTCGGAAGGCAACCTTGGGTTGGCCAATGCCGTGCTTAATCACTTGGCCCAGAAACTACCGATTTCACGCTGGCAGCGCGACCTGACGGATTCAACGGTGTTGCGCAACTTAGGCGTTGGCTTGGCTTACGGTCTGATTGGCTATCACGCCAGCCTCAAAGGTATCAGCAAGCTTGAAGCAAATCCTGAGCGTCTCGCTGAAGACCTGGATAACAGCTGGGAAGTATTGGCTGAGCCAATTCAAACGGTCATGCGTCGCTACGGCATCGAAAAGCCCTACGAAAAGCTTAAAGAATTAACCCGCGGCAAACGTATTGACCAAGCAGGCTTTGCCGCTTTTATTGATACGCTAGAGCTACCCGAGTCGGTTAAAAATGAGCTGAAGGCTCTCTCTCCTGCCAGCTATATTGGTAATGCAAAGGCTCAAGCCGAAGCACTTAACCAGCGGCTTGCTGCACTCTAAACGACGCACTGCGCCCTTAGTCAGACGCAGCGCTCATTTGAACTAGGATAACGCCATGAGCCAACACGATAAGCCACTCACATTGCTGGGCGATTTAACGCCCGAAGACTTCTTGGCCAATTACTGGCAGCAGAAGCCGCTGCTGATTCGTGGCGCTATCCCCGATTTTGTTAGCCCCATCGATCCCGATGAGCTAGCCGGGCTTGCCTGCGAACCCGGTGTAGAAGCGCGTCTTGTAGAAGAAAATGGGCCTGATGGTCCCTGGCAGGTTTCCCACGGTCCGTTTGACGACGCAACCTTTGAGCGGTTGCCGGAAGGCAACTGGAGCCTCCTGGTTCAAGCCGTCGATCACTACGTACCTTCTATCGCTGCATTAATGGATGAGTTTGATTTCCTTCCCCGCTGGCGGTTGGACGACATCATGGTCAGCTATGCACCACCCGGTGGCAGTGTCGGCCCGCATATCGACCAATACGATGTTTTCCTGTTACAGGCTAGCGGCCACCGGCGCTGGCAACTAGGCGGTAAGCAGCCAGACAACGCGCCCATTATCCAAGGTATCGATCTACGCATTCTCGAAACCTTTGAGATTGAAGCCGACTCTGACTGGACGTTATCACCGGGCGACATGCTGTATCTCCCTCCCGGCTGGGCGCACCACGGCGTTAGCCAAACCGACGACTGCATGACTATCTCAGTAGGGTTTAGGGCACCATCAGCGGATGAAGCCATCACATCCTACGCCGACTATCTCGGAGAGCAGCTTGCTGACTCCCACCGCTACAGCGATGCAGGCATGTCTCCTGCAAGCCAAGTGGGTGAACTCGATGATGCGGCCGTCGAACGTATGCGCCAATTTGTACTTTCCACTTTGGATAACCCTGAACAAATAGCCCAATGGTTTGGTCGCGTCATGACCCAACCGAAATATATTGACCAAGTAGCGCCTCTTGAAGTGCCCATGACGGAAGCTGACCTTGTTGCGCAACTACAACACGGTGAACCACTGTTTCATATGCCCGGTTCCCGCGTTGCTTGGCGAAGCGATGCCAACGGTACCACGCTCTTTGTCGATGGCGACGGACACTCCTGCTCAACCGAGCTAGCCAAGCGGCTTGCCGACCCATCGCCTATGTATGAAGACGTACTTGCCATTGATGGGGCAGCAGCGCTGATAACACAGTTAGTAAACACTGGAAGCCTAGGCTTTATGGGCGAAGAGGATGATGAGGAGTAGCTAGCGGTGTCGACGGCAACCATTATTAACGGTGATTGGAGTACGCTAAAGGATATAGCTTCCGAGATCCGCCGCGTGGTGTTTATCGAAGAGCAGTGCGTGCCTCATGAGGAGGAGTGGGATGGCCGTGACGAGGAGTGCAGCCACTTCATTGCCTATCTTGAGGATCAGCCGGTGGGGACTGCGCGACTGCTGCCCGACGGCCATATTGGGCGTGTCGCGGTACTCGATAGCGCGCGCGGCGCTGGCATTGGCTATCAACTTATGGAAACAGCCATCCAAGCGGCCCGAGAAGCAGGCCATGCCCATGTAGCGCTGAGCGCCCAACTGCACGCCCTCGCCTTTTACCAGCGCCTGGGATTTGTGGCGCATGGTGACACCTTCATGGATGCCGGAATACCTCACCGGGAGATGCTATTAACGCTGTAGTTTCGCTGTTCTCACTTCGCTTGTGATCAATCGATAAAAGCGCCACTAGCTATGTGGCGCTTTTTTTTGCTCCATTTTCAGCCCAGCTGACGAAAAACGACTACACAAACAGAGCATTTCAGCACGCTCCTGTAGTTGAACTACAACCCCTTCTGCCCCCAAGTGACAATTGTTGAAGCTGGCTTTCTCGTTGATAGTTATTGCACCGCAGCGTTATGGCGCAACATTGAAGGTAGCCAAATTGGAAACGCTGTAATCGACGTTTAAATAAGCATCTTCACAATGATGACTCTCCGATGCGACGTTTGACTAAGAGACGTTTTGCTCAGAGACAATTGGCGTAGAGACAGCGCGTTAAATTTCGATAATGCTGAACACATCTTCGCAGGTGCAGCATAAGAATAAGCTAACTTGCGAAATAGCTATCATGACCCCGGAGGAAACAGCTTATGTCAGGACTGCTCGACGATATCAAAGCAATGGCCCAACTGCGCGAAGCTCAAGGCGGCAAATGGGAAGCGATCAAACCTGAATACGCTGCACGCATGCGTGCTCAGAACCGCTTTCATACCGGTTTGGATATTGCGCGCTACACTGCAAAAATTATGCGTGACGATATGGCTGCCTACGACGCAGACACATCTAAGTACACGCAGTCTCTGGGGTGCTGGCACGGTTTTATTGGCCAACAAAAACTGATTTCCATTAAAAAGCACTTTGGTACGACTAAACGCAGTTACCTCTATCTGTCAGGCTGGATGGTAGCCGCCTTGCGCTCCGAGTTCGGCCCACTGCCCGATCAGTCGATGCATGAAAAAACATCGGTCGCTGATCTGATCGAAGAGCTGTACACCTTCCTGAAGCAGGCAGACGCCTGGGAACTTAACCACCTGTTCCGTGCTCTGGATGATGCTAAAGAAGCAGGCGACAGCGCTAAAGAGCAAGAGCTGATCAGCAAAATCGATAACTACGAGACGCATATCGTACCGATCATTGCCGATATCGATGCAGGTTTCGGTAACGCTGAAGCGACTTACCTGCTGGCCAAGAAGTTCATCCAAGCGGGTGCTTGCTGTATCCAGCTTGAAAACCAAGTGTCCGATGAGAAGCAGTGCGGCCACCAGGATGGTAAAGTTACCGTCCCCCACGAAGACTTCCTGGCAAAAATCAATGCAGTGCGTTATGCCTTCCTTGAACTCGGCATCGAAGATGGCGTTATCGTGGCGCGTACTGACTCGCTAGGCGCAGGCTTAACCCAGAAAATCGCAGTGACTAACGAACCTGGCGATCTCGGCGACCAGTACAACAGCTTCTTAGATGGCGATGTTATCGAAAATGCTAGCGACATCAATAATGGTGATGTGGTTATCAAGCAAAACGGCCAGCTGGTTAAGCCGAAGCGTTTAGCGTCAGGCCTCTATCAGTTCAAACCGGGCACTGGCGAAGATCGCGTTGTGCTTGACTGTATCACCAGCCTGCAAAACGGTGCGGACCTACTGTGGATTGAGACCGAGAAGCCACACGTCGGCCAAATTGCCAGCATGGTTAATCGCATCCGCGCCGTCGTGCCCGATGCCAAACTGGTTTACAACAACTCACCGTCATTTAACTGGACACTTAACTTCCGTCAGCAAGTATTTGATGCCTGGGAAAAAGAAGGCAAAGATGTTTCCGCTTACCAGCGCGACAAACTGATGGGTGTTGAATACGACAACACGGAACTTGGCCAACTAGCGGATGAGTGGACACGTAACTTCCAACGCGATGGCGCTCGTGAAGCCGGTATTTTCCACCACCTGATCACTCTGCCGACGTACCACACAGCGGCACTGTCGACTGATAACCTGGCTAAAGGCTACTTCGGTGATGAAGGCATGCTGGCCTACGTCGCAGGGGTACAGCGCCAGGAGATTCGTCAAGGCATTGCTACTGTCAAACACCAGGATATGGCTGGCTCTAATATTGGCGACGACCATAAAGAGTTCTTCCATGGTGACGCGGCACTTAAAGCGGGTGGCAAAGACAACACTATGAACCAGTTCGGTTAATCATTTAATTAGCAATACTCAACAGGGAGCTTCGGCTCCCTGTTTTTTTATTGCACTCCCACCTCCCCAGCTGCTCAAACATTGTGTACGCTTTTACACATTGCTTTCTTAATACTTGTCTACACTTAAATTTGTGATCTTTCTTACTGATGGCTAGTCAAAACTAGCCGCTTAGGTTATCTTTAGCGAACGCTGTTCTATAACTAGCTTACGTATTACCACCGTTGGGCTTAGCAGCCATGCGGGTCAAGACACACTGGAGGTTTGAATGAAACGTTTACTACCTATTGCAGCATTAAGCATTCTTACGCTGGCAGGCTGCGCCAATACTGCGCCTTACTCAGGTGATGTGTATCGTGGTAATCAAGCGCAAACAGGCCAAAGCGTGACCTATGGAACCATCGTGGCGATCCGTCCTGTACAAATCCAAGCAGACAGCCGTACGGGCAACCTGTTGGGTGGCGGCGGTGGTGCTGTCATTGGCGGTCTGCTGGGCAGTCAAGTTGGCGGTGGCTCTGGTCGTCAACTAGCAACCGTTGCAGGCGCATTAGGTGGTGCAATTGCGGGTACCGCCGCGGAAGATCGCGCTAACCGTATCAGTGCGTTGGAAATGGAAATTCGTCGCGACGACGGCACAAATGTGATCGTGGTTCAAAGCGCTGACCGTCAATATCAAGCAGGCCAGCGTGTTCGCCTGATCGGTAGCGGCGCTAACTTAAGCGTAGCTCCGTACTAAGCTCGTATTACCAAACGCTTCCTAGCCAGTAACACAGGTAGCGCCGTAATAGAAAAATGCCCGACCAAGTAAACTTGGTCGGGCATTTTTGTCGCCTTCGCTAATGGCTAACAAAGCATAACTTAGTGAGCTACTTTATTACTCGCCCAACCTGCCAGCTTTGCGATTACCAAACCAATAATGGTCAACAGAATAACGACCAGAAGGATATCGACTGGACGAATCAGCGTTGTAGCACCCAACACGGCTAATGCTGCCACCCATAAATAGCGGTTGTCGCCATGTGCTTTTAATACCTCAGGCAGCATTTTATCCAACCCCTGGCTGACACTGCTATCCCAGCGTTTGTTCGCAAAGTAGGCAATTAGCACAAAGGCGATAACCCAAATCAAGAAGATTGTCATAACCAGCTCCAGTGAATGTTGTCTAAAGGGGGAAAAGAAGTTGTCGTAGGGTATCCCCGGTTACCCCGTGGCGCAATAGCGCCAAAGGAGTGGGAGGAGGAAAAAGCCTGCTTACCCCCTGACAAGCAAGCTTTCACGCGTTACCATGTTGGGACATGCACTCACCGAAAGGTTATTAAATGCAAATTGCGCAAAACTCGGTTGTCGCGTTCCACTACACCCTGACCAATGATGCAGGTGAAGTGCTAGACAGTTCCGAAGGCCGTGAGCCGCTGACGTATCTACACGGCGCTGGCAACATTATTCCAGGTCTGGAAAAAGAACTCGAAGGCCGTACCGAAGGCGATAAGCTGAACGTAAAAGTAACCCCAGAAGAGGGCTACGGCGAAGTTCAAGAACAGCTTATGCAAGAAGTACCTCGCGATGCGTTCCAAGGTGTTGAAAGCATTGAGCCGGGCATGCAGTTCCAAGCCCAGACTCAAGGTGGCCCGCTGATGGTTACTGTCAAGAAAGTTGAAGGTGATACTGTTGTCGTTGACGGCAACCACCCGCTGGCTGGCCAGCATCTTAACTTCGACGTTGAGATTGCCACCGTTCGTGAAGCGAGCCAGGAAGAAGTCGAGCACGGTCATGTGCACGGCGAAGGCGGCGTAGAGCACTAAGTTGCTTAACGCGTGCTTATGGGCGGCCTAGGGCCGCCCTTTTTAATGGACGCTTCCCTAGATTACTCCTCAGGGATAATCACTAACTGTCCATAGCGCACACTACGTGACGATGTCACTTCATCAGAGAACTGCTTCAAGGCACTACCCTGCCCTTTTAGTAGCGCCACTTCCAAGCAGCTATCATGATTAATATGCACATGAAGCGTCGATAGCGTTAGATCATGATGATCATGGAAGTGTCGGGTTAAGCGTTTCGATAAATCTCGCGCCGCATGATCGTACACATAGACGAGCGCGCCCATACATGGCGCCTCAGGCGCAACCTCCTCTTTAGCCTGCTTTAATCCACTGCGTGTTAAATCGCGTATCGCCTCTGAGCGGTTTTGGTAGCCGCGCGCATGCATCAATGCATCGACCTCGCTCAGCAGTTCCTCGTCCAGCGTTACCGTTACCCGTTGCATATTCTCTCCTAAACTAACGCCGCAAGCGCGGTGCTGCCATGACTTCCAGACCTTAAAGTATGATGTTATTGTAAAAACATCACACTGCTGGTTTCTGGGATATCTTATGCGTCGTACTATCTTACTGGGTCTGGCGGCTACATGCGTCGCGTTTAGCACGCCGGCCTTCAGCAAAGAGCAATTGGTTTTGGCAATCGGCGGAGAACCCGAGCAAGGGTTCGATCCATTGCTTGGCTGGGGCCAGTACGGTAGTCCGCTTTTTCAATCAACGTTGCTAACCCGCGGACGTGAACTTACGCCAGAAGCCGGATTGGCTACCACGTGGACACTGTCAGAAGACCGACTCACTTGGATACTCACTCTGCGCGATGATGCCCGCTTTAGTGACGGCACACCGCTGACTGCCAAGGATGTTGCCTACACCTTTAATGCCGCAAAGCAAGCCGGTGGCCGAGCCGATTTAAGCGCACTGAACAAAGCCCGCGCCATCGATAATACGACCGTGGAACTGTCTTTAAACGCGCCGCGGATTACCTTCATCGATCAGTTAATGACGCTTGGTATCGTTCCAGACGCTAACAGAGAAAACGGTTATCGCGAAGGGTACGGTAGACAGCCGCTGGGCTCAGGTCCTTATCGGCTAGTCGAATGGCAAGAGGGCGAGCAACTAATTGTTGAGCGGAACCCCTACTTCCATGGCCCTTTACCGGCCTTTGAGCGACTGGTGTTTGTATTTACTGGCGAAGAGGCTACGTTAAGCGCGGCCCATGCAGGGGAGCTCGACCTTGCCGCTGTGCCACCGGCACTCGCCACCAACTTGCCAAGCGATATGCAGCGCATCGTCATGGAAAGCGTCGATAATCGAGGTATTTTGTTTCCTATGCAGCCTGCTACGGGCGAGCAGTCTGCGTCTGGCGCGCCTATTGGTAACGATGTTACTGCCGATAGTGCGATACGCCGGGCGGTCAATCTTGCCCTTGATCGAAATACCCTCGTTGACGTCGCCCTTAATGGCTTTGGGCGCCCCGCATTTGGCCCTGCCGATGGGCTACCCTGGAGTCTGGATGACGAAGCCTTTACAGCGCCCGACATCGACCGTGCCAATGCGCTACTCGATGCAGCAGACTGGGAGCGTCGTGCCGACGGGCTACGCTATAAAAACGACCAGCCCGCTCGTTTTCGCTTGACCTACCCTGCCAGCGACACCACTCGCCAACTGCTTGCTCAGGTAAGCGCCGAAATGGTACGTCCGCTGGGCATTGAGATGCAGCCGACAGGCCGTCACTGGGACGAAATACAGCGCGAAGCACTGCACCAAGACGCCATCGTCTTTGGCTTTGGCAGCCACAGCCCACAAGAGGTGTACTACCTATTTCATAGCCAGCACGCGGGGTTTGGCTTCTATAACAGTGGCTACTACTCAAACGCGACAGTTGATAGCCACCTAGAGGCCGCTCAAGCGGCGGCAGGGGCAGAAGAAGCGAACCGTCACTGGCAAGCCGCCCAGTGGGATGGCAACACGGGCTATGGCTTTAGGGGCGATACTAGCTGGGCATGGATGGTTAACCTAGCCCATGTATATGCAGCCAACACCTGCCTGGACCTTGGGGAATTAGGCATTGCGCCTCACGGCCACGGCTGGCCGGTTACCGCCAACCTACTTGAATGGCGCTGGACGTGCGATTGATTAAGATACTGGCAAGCCGTTTAATACGCCTTGCGTTGGTATTGCTGTGCGTCGCTATAGTGACGTTTGGGTTAGTCATGCTGTCGCCTATTGACCCTGTAGATGCCTACCTTGGCCCTCAAATGGCACAGGTAAGCCCCGAACAACGTGCTCTGATCGCTGAAAGGTGGGGCTTTGATGCCTCGCCTGCCGTTCAATTTGGTCATTGGCTGAGCCAATTGCTAAGTGGCGAGTTAGGCTGGAGCCACATCTACAATCAACCGGTTAGCGAAGTTATCAGTCAGCGTTTCCAACGCTCTTTTATCTTGCTGAGTAGTGCTTGGCTAATGTCGCTGCTTGTTGGCTTTGCGCTTGGCGTCATCGCCGGTGCGAAAGAAGGCTCACTGCTTGACCGGCTGATTAGCGGCTACGCCTATGTCACCGCCTCAACGCCTGCGTTTTGGCTTGGCATGCTGGCAGTACTGCTATTCTCCGTTTATCTCGGCTGGGCTCCAACCTGCTGCGCCGGACCGGTTGGCATACTCAACCAAGACGTTAGCATGCTGACTCGATTGCACCACTTAGTATTACCCATGATGACACTGGCTCTGCTAGGTATCGCCACCATCACCCTTCATACCCGCGCACGCATGATAGCGCTGATGAACTCCGATATCGCCCTTCACGCTTTTGCCCAAGGAGCCAGCCGCTCAGATATCGCTTGGCGCCATGGCCTACGTCACGCCAGCCTCCCGGCACTAACACTCGCTTTTGCTTCGCTGGGAGAGCTGTTTGGCGGCTCAATCTTAATTGAGCAGGTATTTGCCTACCCCGGCCTTGGACAAGCCACTGTTGAAGCAGGACTACGTAGTGATGTTCCGCTACTACTTGGGATAGCGCTGTTTACCGCGCTGTTTGTCAGTGTCGGAAATCTAATCGCAGATAGCCTGTATCCACTAATCGACCCACGCATGGCACAGGAACAGCCATGAGCATGACCCAACCACGCATAGCCGCCGCTGGCTATATTAGCCTTCTACTTATCATGTTGGTTGTGCTGTTAAGTAGCTCATGGTGGGCAGGCCCTAGCGCGACACCAATGCAGTTTGATGCGCGCCTTATGCCACCAAGCACCAGCCATTGGCTGGGTACCGATGCTTTGGGACGCGAGCTATGGATGCGTACACTGGCTGGATTAAGGCTCAGCTTTTGGGTAGGGCTAAGTGCTGCGCTACTCGGCACACTCATTGCGTTAACGCTCGCGACGCTGGCGACACTTTCAACCACGTTAGATACGCTCGTTAGCCTGCTGATTGACACCCTGTTAAGCGTACCGCATCTGATATTACTACTCCTGTTAGCTTTTGCTTTAGGTGGTGGTACACAGGCAGTGATTATTGCCGTTGCACTTACCCATTGGCCAAGTTTAGCCAGGATACTAAGAGCGGAACTCTTTTCCCTACGCCATGCCCCCTACGTTGCTATTTCCCAGGCACTAGGAAAAAGCCGTGGTTTTATTTTAGTACGCCACTTACTCCCCCATTTAATTCCCCAATGTATTGTTGGCGCGCTATTGCTATTTCCTCACGCCATTCTGCATGAAGCCGCACTGACTTTTCTGGGCGTAGGGTTAGACCCAACCCAACCCGCTATCGGGGTATTACTCGCCGATGCTATGCGCTACTTAACCGGAGGCTTTTGGTGGTTAGGAGTATTCCCAGGCCTGGGATTACTGCTGATGGTGCTATCGATTGATCGTTTAGCGGTGCAATTGCGTCGCGCTCTATAACGGGAGGAAGCAAGCATGCTGGATATAGAGAATCTGACGCTGCAATTACCCTACTACCAGCACTGGTGGCTACGTGCGTGGACCACCTGCATTGATAACCTGTCGTTAAGCATACAACCCGGTGAAGTACATGCCGTCATTGGTGCATCCGGCGCCGGAAAAAGCCTGCTAGCTTACACAATTATGGGATTGCTACCCGAAGGGGCAAAAACCAGTGGTCAGCTATTTTTTAAAGATGCGCCATTGACCGCTGAACGCCAGCGCCAGCTCAGAGGCCGCCAGCTGGGCCTCATTCCGCAATCACTTAATGCCCTAGACCCACTCGCCAGCAGTCAACGCCAAGTTAGTTGGGCGGCTCGCCGGGCAGGGCAAAGCAAAACCGTCGCTTGGCACAGCGCAGAGCGGGCACTCAATCATTATCAGCTCAGTCATCACGCTCAGCGGGCATACCCCCACCAGCTTTCAGGCGGTATGGCACGGCGTGTTTTAGCCGCCATGGCCCAAATCGGCAACGCCAGCCTAATTATTGCCGACGAACCAAGCGTAGGTTTGGACCCTCAACAGCGCGACCGTGTATTGGCCTCTCTGAAGGCACTCGCGCTTGAAGGAAAGGCCGTCATGCTAATTACCCACGATTTGCGCCACGCGTTGCCCATCGCCGACCATGTAACGATACTGCGCCAGGGGAAGTGTATCGAAGCGACTCCTGCCACTGCCTTTCAAGGCAATGGGAAACAGCTTAAAAGCACCTATGCCTGCGCGCTATGGAATGCACTACCAGATAACACCTTTAGCGCTCAGGTGCCTATTAACGAGCGCGGCCCCCATACGGATGCCGTTGACCTAGCTAAGGAGTCAATCCTTGCTTGAAGCACGAAAAATCACCTTTGGCTTCCGTTCTCAAGCACCACTATTAACGCAACTTTCGCTATCACTTGAGCGGGGAGAATGGCTGGGGCTAAGCGGTGACTCAGGGGCAGGCAAGTCTACGCTGGGAAAACTCTTGGCTGGCTTACTGCAGCCACAGCAGGGGGAGATTTATGCCGATGATAAGCCACTCCCTTCCCGTGGACTGCGGCCGGTACAGTGGCTACCGCAATCACCGGAACTTGCCGTCAACCCACGTTGGCGAGTAAAGAACATACTCTGCGAAGCATGGTGCCCTTCCGCATCATTAATGCAAGACTTTGGCATCCAACCTGATTGGCTATCGCGGTTTCCAACCACCTTGTCTGGAGGAGAATTACAGCGGGTATGCGTATTGCGAGCGTTAGCCCCGGGGGTGCGCTACCTGATCGCTGATGAAATCTCGACCATGCTCGATCCTATCACCCAAGTGGAGCTATGGCAGGCAATAAGAAAAGTGGCTGATCGCCAGCAACTTGGCGTGTTAGTGATCAGTCATGACGCAGCACTGCTAGCGCGATTGTGTACTCGCCGCCTCCATTTACAAGGCACACTTAATGCCGTTCACGACGTTCGAAGCGCCTTAAACCAATGCTAATAATTAGCGTAACGCTAAGCAGCAGCCAAGATCCCAACGCGATGCCCTGCCACTGCGCCCAGCGCCAAAATGGCTCTAACCAGAATCCACCAACACTTGCCCCGAGGTAGTAAAATACCAAGTAAAGCGCTGAGGCACTGCCCCTAGCACCCTGTGCATAGCGACCCACCCAGCTAGAGGCCAAAGAGTGTGCTAAGAAAAACCCAAATGCGTTAATGGTGAGACCAACAATAATCAGCGGCAGAGCGTTGGCCAGCGTTACCGCCGTGCCTAGCATCAAAATTAAGATACCCACGCTCATACAGCTCGCGGGTGAAAAACGATCGGCTAATCGACCTG
Organism: Vreelandella venusta; assembly: GCF_007989605.1. Classification (GTDB taxonomy): domain Bacteria; phylum Pseudomonadota; class Gammaproteobacteria; order Pseudomonadales; family Halomonadaceae; genus Vreelandella; species Vreelandella venusta. The sequence continues at coordinate 47,640 of NZ_BJUL01000003.1, forward strand.
ATAGCGTAGAACCCAACGTCCCCCCCAGATACGTCAGGAAAATCAGCCCCAAGCTGCTAGCCGCTAATTGATACGGCTCACCCGCTAAACGGAACGTGATATAGCTGTACTGATTGATAAAAATAAGGAAGTTAATTCCGCCCAGGCAATAAGCGGCCAACAACACCGGCGTGCGTAGGTGCCCGAGCAGATCTCCGGCCGCTTGGCGAAATTTAAACCGCTTGGCTGTAAAGGCTCGACTATTAGGTAGCAGTCGCCAAAAAACCGCGCACCCGGCGACCGTCATGATTCCTACCGCTAAAAATGCCGCCGTGGGGCCGCCTATGGCCGCCGCGCCACCGCCTACAATTCGGCCACTAATACCGCCCAGTGAATTGGCGCCAATATACAAACCAACCGCACTGAGCAAAGCAGGCTTCTCAAATTCATCCCCCATCCATGCAATCGCAACGGCTGGCAACCCACCCAGCACGAACCCCTGCAGTAAACGCAGCAATAATAAGCTTTCGAAGGTAGGTGCAAACGCCAATGCAAGGGAAAGGCCGCCGGCTAGTAGCAACGTAATGCGCATAATAGCCTCACGGCCAATCGCATCAGAAAGGGGGCCAAATACGAGTAGCGCGAAAGCCAGGGAAAGCGTGGAGGCGGACATCAAAAAACTAACACCTAAGGTAGATACTCCATAGGTGTCCTTCAGCCCGGGTAGCAGCGGTTGCGGGACATATAAATTGATAAAAACAAGGAACGACCCTAGACAAAGAGCCGCAGTCGCGCGCCACCAGGCGCGCGTTCTAGCCTCAATCATGTGATGTCCACACTATGCAAAACTGATCGCAGACATTTACGGCATATAGCGGTTACTTAGCTGGGCTAAGTTGGTCGGCTCTAGCGCGCGCCGAGCCTGCCAATAGTAGCGCTTCCAGTAGCTGTTATCCAAACGAGAAATCATTACGCCTTTGGAAGAGGACGCGTGTAAAAAACGGCCATCCCCTACATAAATGCCCACATGGTTGTATCGACCTGGAGGGCGGAAGAAGACCAGATCGCCCGCCTGTAGCTCTTGGCGGTCGATCGGGCGTCCCTCATGTACTTGATCATAGGTAGAGCGTGGCAATTCTAAATTAAACGTGTCACGAAACACATTTCTTACCAGAGCAGAGCAATCAATGCCTTGTTCCGAGGTACCGCCAATACGGTACGGCGTCCCAGCCCATCGCTGATGTTGTTCTAACAGCGCTTGGCGAATGATCGTAGGTGGCGGCGTCTGAAGGCTACGCAGTTGGCCAGTGGCGTTACTGACCGGGGACATTGCAAGGTTTTCACCTTCTGCCAATCCCGGCAGCGCCATTGAGAAATAATTCTCGGGAGGCTCCATGCCCTGGCGTGAGGCAGCGCCCGCACAACCAGTTAAAACAGCGACAACAGCACAAACACTTACAACACGGACAGCGGTCACAGCGGGGTGTGGCGACGCAACCATGCGATTAACCTCGTAACAATAAAAATATTTAATGGGAATGAGGTATGAAAAAACTCATTTTTTTCATACCCTGGACTATAAGCTAATTACCCTGTGCTTGGCGAGCTTCAATGTAATATTCGCTGATCGCCCGGTAATGTATCGATATGTAGCGGCGCAAAATGACGCGGTTTATTTCCAGGAAAATCAAGGCTTGCCCAAGGGCCAGCCAGTATAGGAGCGCCACACAACCATGCGACTAACGCCTGCCGAAACCCAGCCAGAAAGCTTTCTCGCTCTGGTGTTTCGCCCATAAAAAACGAAAAACCGGCGTACATTCCCGCGGCGTACTCTTGCCAGCCAGAATAGTGCTCAGCCGCCAGCTTATAAGCCCGGTCTAGCACGTCGGCAAACGCTTTCCGGTCTAACCAGCCAAGCTGGCGCGCAGCAATGGCAAGATCGACTAATTGCGCAATGTCCCAGGCAGCCATATCTACATCGTTACAACCATCTTCATTACTTTGCACCCGGCGCAAGCGCAGCAGGTGGTGGCGCTCCTCCTCGGCACACTCCCCTGACTCGAGAATAGCGATTTCGGCATCTAAGCGATCAGGATTAAGTGTGTAGGGCGCATAGTTAATTTGGTACTCCTGACGATCCCCAGACTCGAGCATGAAGGTTAAAAATTCCTGCATGTCATCAGCACTGGTCAGATGATAATGGCTTTCTACCCATTCACGGATATCAGCGCACTCTCTAGGGCTTTCCGGTTGAGGCTCACTCCACACGGCGCTATTAAGCGGCCCAACCAGCGACATAGCCGTAAAATGGCTGAGTGTTGGGCGCTCGCCAGGTTCGCACCACGCATCAGGGTGCCAATTCAACCAATGGAAAAGACTACCAGGGTCTTCTAAGTGCCAGGCAATTTCGTTAATCAGCGAGTCGTGCTCCGGCTCTGGTAAGCAGCTTTCCCAGGCAAACCATGCTTCAAGCAAACGCTTTGGGGTGGCATAAAAGCGACATAGGCAACTACGCAAAGCGCTGGCATAGGCCATCAGTGGTTCACGCTCAAATAGGCTGCTATCCAGCGCCATATGTAAGTAGAACGCGAACTTCTCTGCCATATGAATAGTGGCAGCATGACGGCTAACCCCTTTTACTGCATTACGCTGCTTTAGCTCATCAGGTGTAGGCTGACCAAACGGCGTCTGCGATGGCGGCATAACGCCATGAACGGCGTCTGCGGCAAGCTGATTAAGGTGGTGCGCCTGGGCCGGTAGCCAATAGCGCACTAACGCTTGGTGTCCCTCATCAGCATGCAGGTCTAACGAATCCTGAAGATAGACCGCCGCATCGGCACGGCGCTGTTCTGCAATAGGCGCGGATGGATTCAACTGACGCAGCATCACATCAGGTTCTCGCACGCTGGCCAGGGCCAGCAACCAGTGATGGGAAGTATTTCTCCACTGTTTAATGCGTTCACGAGATGCGTTCAGCGTTAGCTCATCCAGCAGCGAGCTTAGCGGACACTGCCACGGACTATGGGGCGCCTGCGTCAGTAGCTTATGGCGTTTACTAGGCGTCATACCACGCCGATCGACCCCTTCAAACAAGCTTTGACCCCGCATATAGGCTTTCAACACCGCGTACCAATCATGGTAACGACGGTTAATCAAGTCAGCCGCATGCGCTGCCAAATCATCAGCCTCCGCTTGGCTTAACCAGCCACAACAAGCGCCCGCCCACGCCAGCTCAGCCAGACGTAGCCAGTCCCAAGCAGCCCACTCTAATGGCTCCCCTTGACTAACAAATGTGGCCAATACCGGTGCATAAGGAGCATCTGCAACCGCACCCCGCTGCCACTCTTGGCGCTGAGCATGGTCCATAGTGAGCAGTTCACGGGCTTCGATATCCCAGCTCTGCCGCTCCCCCTGGGCGCTTAGCCACAGCATCACTTCCAGCAGCTGATCACGGTCATGAATTTGCCAGATACGTGCTAACCATGCAGGGGCGTCTGGCCAGTCAGCAGCACTTGCTGGGTAACTGAGCATCGAGCGAAACAGCGCACATAGCCGCCACGGCTGGGCTGATGGCTCTTCTGACCATAGCGTTTGGGGTTCAGGCAATCGTGCCAGTGCTGCTTCCAGAACTTGCCAAGTGATGCCTTCGCCCTCACTCTCTAAATCCGCTAATGCCTGACAAGCGTCAATAAAGCGATCATCCGCACCGGTTTCCCACCCTTTCACACCAAGTGCTCGGCGCAGGTCGGAAAGCCAAGCGCGTAGGTCGCTGTAATCAGACGTAATACGACGGGTAATATGATGCGCCCACGTTTGCGCCTGAGATTGTGTCAGCCAACCTGCCGCGCCTGCTAACGCTGCCCACTCTAGCGCCCCCAGTAGTCGATCAGCTTCACCGGCCGGGGCATCCAGCGCAAAAAAGAGCTGATCAGCCAACTCGCCACGGTGCGCAATACCCAGCTGTAGCAGACGTTGTTCGGCCGCTCCCGCATCCACCGTCAGCGGATGCGGCGTAAAGGCCCAATCACACAGCACAAGCTGTTGAGCCCACCAGGCATTCAGTGCATCGGCCAAAAGACACCTCTAAGAAACAGGAAGCTATTAATGAAAATAAAAAAAGAGTGAGCCGCCTATACAATTAAGGCCGCTTAAAATAAAAAGAGACATCGTTATAACGACATCGCCAAAATGGCATTACTAAGGGGACATAGTGTAACGGAAAGTGGCGCGAAGGCCGATAGCGACGAAACGTTAAAACGCGGCAAAAAATGAGCGCCTAAACCAACACTGCCCGGCACAGGGCCGGGCAGTAAATAATGCATCAGGTTAGCTATGCTAAGCGCTTTTCACTTTACTGATTATCCATAACAACACGACTGCACCGACGATTGCGGTCACCAACGAACCAATAAAACCGCCTGCTTGCAGACCTAACAGGCTAAATAAAAACCCGCCAAGCAGTGCGCCAACAACACCGACACCAATATTGCCCAAAATACCAAAACCACCGCCACGCATGATGTTGCCAGCGATCCAGCCAGCCAAACCACCAATAATCAACCACGCAATAAAGCCGCCCATAGTGCCTCCTTGATGTTCACTTTCGTCAGGGTTTTACCTATAACATCTTAACTGCAACGTTTTATTCGCAGTGTTTTACGTATCACTGTTGCTTGTCCTACCATAGCACACGGCGCTACGGTCCTGCCCATTTGATCCCCTTCCTTACAAGGAAACCTTATGATTCCCGATTCTCTCAAGCAATTACTGTCCGAAGTAGACGGCCACCAGCAGGTAACCTGGCAAGGACGCGACATAGCGCTGTTCAAGATGGCTTGGGGAGAAATGGCCATTAGCCTGCAGGGCGCACAAGTGCTGCATTTTGAACCCGCTGACGACACAGGCTGGCTCTGGGTTACCCCCACACCGCAGGCGCTTCCAGGTGCGATCCGTGGTGGCATCCCCCTATGTTGGCCCTGGTTTGGCGACGAACGCTATGCCGATGAAAGCCCTGACCGTAACGGCCCTTTTCACGGGCTTGCTCGTCACGCTCAATGGCGTTTAGACGCGATCGATGACCATGCTGAAGGTATTGAAGTGCACCTCTCTCCTATCGAGCGTCTACATAGTCAGCTAACCGCTCGCGTCGTCATTCAAGCGAATGCCCAGCGCTTAAACGTTGAATTAATTAGCGAAAACATTGGCGAAGCGCCGGTCAAGATCAGCGGTGCGCTACATACTTACTTAGCTGTTAGTGATGTACACCAGTGCCGTCTGGAAGGGTTGGCTGGCGCACGTTATTTAGACAAACTGCGCGGTTTTGGCGAAGACCAACAACAGGGCACGCTGGCTATTCGCGGCGCCGTCGACCGTATTTATCACACCAATGAAGCCGTATTGCTGAACGATGGGCAGCGTACGCTGCGTATTGCCAAACAATCCAGCGACTCCACCGTGGTGTGGCACCCAGATAGCGACTTGCCCAGTGATACGCCTGCCGACGCGGCACGTCACTTTTTTTGCGTTGAAGCTGCTAACACCCGCCTAGATCCTGTATGGCTAGTCCCCGGCGCACAACACTTATTAGGTACGACATTAAGCCGCGGTTAATCCTCGGTTCATCAATGCTTTGTTATCATCAAATTAGTTAATATTTTGAAGGGAGACCGAATGGATCCACAGCAATGGCTGGAGGCTGCCACGTTTGCCTTTAACCTGATCGGCATGGTGGTATGCTTAATTGGCTTAACACTTGCGCAAAAAATGCAGCGCCGCTGGCCAGGGTATAGCGTCGCTGTGATTGGGTTTATCATCGCCACCCTACCCATGCTTTCCCAGGTTGTACTAATAAGGAATTGATAGGATGCGCCAGCCGTTAAGTCGCGAACTGAGCAATTTGTTAGAGCGAGGCCGTGACCGGCAATTACGGCTGGCGGTAACGGGGCTGTCTCAGGCCGGGAAAACCGCGTTTCTAACGTCACTGGTTAACCAATTGCGCCACGCTGGGGTAGAGGCCCAACTAGACTTGTTACCCGTCGCCCGTGAAGGGCGTTTGCTGGGTGCGCAGCGGTTGAACCAACCGGACCTTGGCGTGCCACGTTTCCCCTATGATCCTGGCATGGCGGCGCTACGTGCTACGCCGCCGCGCTGGCCTGAGCCCACCCGTGGCATCAGTGAACTGCGCTTACAGCTGCGCTACCGCCCTGCCCAGCAAGGCTGGTTTACTCCAGACATTGCCCACTTAACCCTCGACTTGTTCGACTACCCAGGCGAGTGGTTGCTGGATTTACCCCTGCTACAGCACGACTTTTACAGCTGGTGCCAGGCGCAATCACTGCATGAAGGGCCACACCGGAAGGTGTTGTTCAGCGAATGGTTAACGGAGGCTGAACAACTAGACCCTGCCGCCGAGGCGGATGAATCGAAACTGGCAGCGCTCGCAGATGCCTATGCCCAAGGTCTTCGCCGGGCCAAACAGGCAGGGTTTTCTGATCTTCAGCCTGGACGCTTTCTGCTCCCCGGCGAGCTAGATGGCGCGCCAGTACTGCAGTTTTTTCCGCTGCCTGAATTAAATGCACCAAAAGAAACCCTGGAAGCACTACCTGATACTAGTATTTACGCCACCTTGGCCGCGCGCTTTCGCTACTACCAGCAGCAAGTGGTACGGCCCTTTTATCGTGACCATTTCCGTCGTTTCGACCGTCAGATTGTACTGGTCGATGTGCTTGGTGCGCTTAATGCCGGGCCGGAACGCTTTGAAGACCTTTCCCATGCGCTGCGCCAACTGATGCAAAGCTTCGATTACGGCAAGCGTAGCCTGTTGACGCGTCTATTTGCGCCGAAAATAGACCGTCTGGCCATTGCAGCTACCAAAGCTGACCACGTGACGCCCGACCAGCACGGTAATGTTGTGCAACTGCTGGAAGCGTTACTTGCTGAGCCACTTAAAGACCTGCGTTTTGCCGACATTCCGGTGAAGGCACTGTCACTAGCGGCCATACGCGCCACTGAAGCCCGTGAAGTTCTCCACGAAGGCAAACGCACTCCCGCGCTAAAAGGCACTACCCTTGAAGGCGAAGACGTGCTGGTCTACCCGGGTGACGTGCCAAACCGTCTTCCGAAACCCGACTTTTGGCAGCAGCAAGGCTTTGACTTTCCCAGCTTTCGCCCAATGCCTATCGACAGCGAAGCGCTTTCACATATCCGCATGGACGCCGCTATCGACTGGCTGATTGGAGATAAATTGATATGAGTAATCCTCAGCCACGTCGGGATTTCCAAACACAAGAAGCACCCGCCCCCAACCCCGAGCAGTTGCGTCAGCGTGAAAGTTTTGCCGCAACTGAATCGCATCAGCCGCTGACTCCCCAGGCAGACATCAAAGCACTTCCGGAAGCGAGCCTGAGCACACCCCGAAAACGCCGTTGGGGGTTGATGTTTGCCCTGGTCGGCGGTGCTACCTTGGGCAGCGTAGAATTGGCCACCGGCATTCCGGACGCCTTTTCCCGGTCACAGTGGATGACCATGGCCTGGCAGCTGTTTGGCATTAGCTTGATTGGTTTAGGCGGCTTGTCGTTGTTGAAAGAGCTTGGCCGTCTGCGCCGCTTAAAGCGCCATGACCGATTACGCCATGACCTAGCAGAACTGCCACAGCGCTCTACCAAGCAAGCCCAATCCATGGCAGAGCAGCTCAAGCGCCAGCTAAAACTGGGCGATGATGATCCTCATTGGCAGGCGTTTCAACGTGCCTGCCAGCCCCATCATAGCGGAGAAGAGATACAAACACTGCTGCGCTACCATCTACTAGCGCCCCGCGACCGCGAAGCCCAGCGCCTGATTACCCGCATGTCTGGTGAGACGGCCATCATGGTGGCCATCAGCCCACTGACGTTGGTAGACATGGCACTGGTGGCCTGGCGCAGCCTTGCCATGGTCGACAGACTCTGCCGCCTTTACGGACTTGAGCTTGGTTACGCTAGCCGTCTACGGCTATTTCGCAATGTGCTGCATAACATGGCCTTTGCCGGAGCCAGTGAGCTCGCCACGGATGCCAGCATGGATATGCTCTCACTGGACTTGGCAGGCAGGCTTTCCGCTCGTGCGGGCCAAGGTTTGGCCACAGGCCTACTGAGCGCCCGTTTAGGGCTACGCGCCCAGCGTCTATGTCGCCCAGTGGCCTTTACGGAACAAGAGCAACCCAAGTTGGCCGATCTACGCCAAGACCTATGGCGGCAAATCAAACGGCTCGATAAAGAGCCCGTTTCACAAGATCGTTAAACGGGAGGGTTCGATGCGATCCAGTCAAGAAACGTGCGTTTGCCAACCCCATTGTCATTTGGGTTGGTATCAATGATGCCGTAACCATTGGGCGTCGCCAGACTGAGATGCTTCAGTCCGACCAGCATGCCACGTTCAAGCATGTCTTCGACTAGACCTCTCCAACCCAGCGCTACGCCTTGCCCTGCAATCGCCGCTTGAATCAACAGCGTATAGTTATTGAAATCCAATTCGGAAGATTGGCCATGAGGCGTCCCGCCCATTTGCTTGAAGTATGTCGGCCAATCCAGCCAGTGCTGCCGTTGATCAGCGGTAAGGGTCAGCAGGGGGACTTCAGCAAGCGATGAGAGCTGTTCCAATGGGCCGTACTGTTTCAAAAAACCAGCACTACAGACAGGAAAAACCTCCTCCTGGAACAATGGAGAAGCGTTTTTCATCCCCCGTTCATCACAGAACATAATGGCCACATCGACCTCTTGCCCTCTCCAATCAAAGACTTCTTGGCTAGTTAAAATGCGCACGTCGATCTTGGGGTGCTGCTGCCGAAACATCGGCAGCCGCGGCATCAACCAGTAAGCAGCCAACGAAAAATCGGTCAAAATATTGACGTGCGGACTGTGCTGGCGATGCTGCAGCCGTTCGATTGTCTCCTCAATGATCGAAAACCCTTCCTGAACACTGGCAAACAGCGCATGACCAGATTCGGTCAGTAGCACGCCACGGTATACCCGGTCAAAAAGCCGCAAGCCAAGCTCTTCTTCCAATGCCCGAACCTGCTGGCTGACCGCCGACTGGGTCGAACGCAGTTCACGAGCTGCTGCAGTAAAGCTCAGATGTCTGGCTGCTGCCTCAAAGACTCTCAATCCATTCTGCGACACCCTTTTACCCGCCACTGACATTAGCTTACCTAATGGAAAACATTAAAAAACAGCCAGTTTACAGCATAACGGATTAGCAGAGAGACTGGTTAAGAATTGATACGCGCCACGACCTGGAGTTTCTGCACATGACTGCTCGACAACCCAACATTCTCTTTCTGATGGCCGACCAGATAGCAGCCTCGGCGATGCCCTTCCACGGCCACCCCATCGTAAAGACTCCCCACCTCTCACTATTGGCAGATGAAGGGGTAGTGTTCGACTCAGCCTACTGCAACACCCCGCTATGCGCGCCATCTCGTTTTACGTTGATGGCCGGTCAATTGCCGTCACGCATTGGAGGTTATGACAATGCCGCTGATTTTCCAGCGGACACTCCCACTTTCGCCCATTATCTACGCGATGCTGGTTACTACACTGCCCTCACCGGTAAGATGCATTTCTGCGGCCCTGACCAGCTGCATGGTTTCGAAGAACGGCTGACCACCGACATCTACCCGGCCGACTATGGCTGGTTTGTCGACTGGGAAAATTTTCATGAACGGCCTAGCTACTACCACAATATGTCGTCGGTGATTCAGGCGGGGCCATGCGTGCGCTCCAACCAGCTCGACTTCGACGATGAAGTCGCTTTCCGCGCTAAGCGCTTTCTTTACGATTATGCCCGCAATGGCGAGCAGCGGCCCTTCTGTCTGACCGTTTCAATGACGCACCCACACGACCCTTACACCATCCCTCAGGAGTACTGGGACCGCTACCAGCACGACGCCATCGATATGCCACGAGTGCCCTATTCGAGAGAGCTGATGGACCCACACTCAAAGCGGCTGCGTCATGTTTACCAGTGCGATGAGGGCACCATCAACGATGAGCAGATCCGCAACGCGCGCCATGCTTATTATGGGGCGCTAAGCTATGTCGACGATCAAATCGGTGACGTGCTTAAAGCGTTGCAAGAGACTGGCCTCGATGAAAACACCATCATTGTTTTCTCAGGTGATCACGGTGATATGCTCGGCGAGCGCGGCCTGTGGTACAAGATGAGCTGGTTCGAGGGTTCAGCACGCGTGCCGATGATTATCCATGCGCCACAACGCTTTACTCCAGGCAGGGTGGGTGAATCGGTATCGACCATGGATCTGCTGCCAACGTTTGCCGAACTAGCTCACGGTGGAAGTGCACCGGAGTATGCCGTGCCGATTGATGGTCGCAGCCTCTTGCCGCACCTGACGGGTAACGGTGGTCACGATGAGGTAATAGGCGAGTATCTTGGCGAAGGGGCTATTGCACCGCTACTAATGATTCGTCGCGGTCGTTACAAATTCGTCCACACTGCACCCGATCCAGATCAGCTATTCGATCTCGAAGCAGATCCGCTAGAGCTCAATAATCTCGCCGAAAGCCCTGCTTATCAGGAGTTATGTAAGGAATTTCGCAATGAGGTCGCCAGTCGCTGGGACTATGAGCAGATGCATAATGAGGTGATTGCCAGTCAACGGCGCCGTAAACTAGTTTCGCGGGCCCTTAAGCAAGGCAAAGTTACGCCATGGGATTATCAGCCCACTTTCGATGCGAGTATCCAGTATATGCGTAACAACATCGACTTGGACGACCTAGAGCGTCGAGCACGTTTATCAGCCACCGCCTCCGTAACAAACAACCGTTGATTCATCATTTAACCACTACCACCCTAAAATAAAGATGATAAGACGGCGGATGCGCCCATTATTAATAATAAGGGAAACTCTATTATGAGCACTAAAAGCGACCCTGAGTCGCCGCCTATGGCTAGTGATATGCAAACCGACTACGTGGTCGGGCAGGATAATATCGAGGGGAGCTTTGGCCCCATCGGGTTTGATATCCATAATCGCGTTTTTGCTGTATCCGCCCTTGCTTCGGTCGTGTTTATTATCCTCACCCTACTATTTCCTGAACGCGCAGGGAGCATTTTTCAGTCGATCGTCGCCTTTTCCACGGGAACCCTGGACTGGTATTTCATGATCCTGGTGGATTTCTTTATTCTGTTTTGCTTGGCTCTAGTGGTCTTGCCTTATGGATCAGTCAGGCTGGGGGGGCCTGACGCTCGCCCGGATCATAGCTATCTTTCTTGGTTTGCAATGCTGTTCACTGCTGGCATTGGCATCGGCTTACTGTTTTTTGGCGTTCTAGAGCCGGTTTATCACGCCAATGTTTCGCTGCCTTTAGGTATTACGTCGCCCTTCGGAAGTGACGGAACACTGAACCCAGACGCGATTGCTAATGCTAGTGCCATGGGGCTTGCGGGTACCTATCTTCACTGGGGGCTGCATGGCTGGGCAGTGTATGTTGTGATGGCGCTCGCACTGGGCATTTTTACCTATAACAAAGGCCTGCCATTTTCGATACGTTCAGCATTTTTTCCAATTCTGGGCGAACGCGTCTGGGGCTGGTGGGGTCATGCCATCGACATTCTGGCAGTGTTTGCTACCCTCTTCGGACTGGCCACATCCCTTGGACTGGGTGCACAACAAGCGAATGCAGGGATGAACTTCGTCTTTGGCATGGAGGTAAACACCACCACCCAGGTGATCGTCATTGTGCTCGTAACGGCAGTCGCGCTAGTGTCAGTATGGCGTGGATTAGAGGGCGGCTTAAAGAAGCTGTCTGAATTCAATATGATCCTGGCCGTGTTGTTCTTCTTCTTTGTTTTGTTTGCCGGGCCAACGTTGATTGCGCTAAGCGGTTTCATGTCCGGGCTTGTCACCTATGTTGCTGACTTCCTGCCTCTATCGGCCCCTTTCGGCCGTGACGATGATGCCTACCGTCAGTCCTGGACGATTTTCTACTGGGCGTGGTGGATCAGTTGGGCACCTTTCGTCGGCATGTTTATCGCCCGCGTGTCGCGAGGCCGTACCGTGCGAGAGTTCGTGCTTTGTGTGCTGCTTGTTCCCAGCTTGTTCATCTTTATTTGGATGGGCGTCTTTGGTGCTACGGCGCTAGATCAGCTCTACGCAGACCCCGCTAGCAGTCTGGTTAAAGAGTATGTCATCGACAACTACAGACCTGAACTTTCGCTATTTGGCATGCTTAATGAGCTGCCTCTAACAGGCATTATGTCTACCTTAGGCATCGTATTAGCACTGATATTCTTTGTTACCTCGTCGGACTCGGGGTCTTTGGTGATCGACACTATCACTGCCGGCGGAAAAATTGACGCTCCCCGCCCACAGCGCATGTTCTGGGCAATTGTTGAGGGGCTTATCGCTATCGTACTGCTGATTGGTGGCGGCTTATCAGCGCTTCAGGCAGGCGTGACAGCAACGGCCATTCCATTCTCAATTGTTATGCTGTTGATGTGCTACTCGATCATTAAAGCGCTGAATGGCGAGTTAAAGCATATACGTCGCTAACGAGGACATAAGGACGATAGTAAAGAGTCTCTGCTGGTATCCGCAGAGACTCTTTCTTTTACCGTATTATCTTATTCAGCACTACGTGGCGCTAATACATCAAGCCAAGCGCTGTTCAGTCTCGGCATCAAACAGCACAGCGCGGGCCATATCGACGCGTAGCGACAAGCGTTCGCCGGGTGCAATTGCGCACTTGGGTCCTACCCTGGCGGTGATTTCCTGCTCTCCCAGCGGCAGGCGTAGCAGAATATCGGCACCGGTCGGCTCAACGATACTTACCTTGGCCTCCATTAGTGTCCCTTCCGCCTGCTCGCTCAGCCGAACATCCTCCTCGCTGAAGTGTTCTGGTCGCAATCCAAGAATAATTGGCTTATTCAGCTGTTCCACAAGCCCCGCTGCGTTGCGTTCAGAGGGCCATGGTAGTAAGAGATCGTCTTCATCTGGGGTGGCAATACGTAGTGCATAGCCATCGCCGGCCGTCTCCAGCGTCGCGCGAATAAAGTTCATCGATGGTGATCCCATAAAGCCTGCGACGAACATGTCGACCGGGTTGTTATATACCTCATCGGGGCTACCAAGCTGCAGGATATTGCCATCACGCATCACCGCGATGCAGTCGGCCAGGGTCATTGCTTCAACTTGATCATGGGTGACGTAAACAATTGTGGTGCCTAAACGCTGATGGAGCTTTTTAATCTCGGTACGCATATCCACCCGCAGCTTTGCGTCCAGATTTGATAGCGGCTCATCAAATAGATACACCTTGGGTTCACGTGCCAGCGCCCGTCCCATGGCCACCCGCTGACGCTGGCCACCCGATAGCTGGGCAGGCTTACGTTCAAGCAGGTGAGAGATTTGCAGCAGGTCGGCCACGCGCTCTACGGCATCGACACGCTCGGCTTTGGGCACCTTGCGCATTTCCAGCCCAAAGCTGATGTTTTGCCTTACGGTCATGCTGGGATAGAGCGCGTAGGACTGAAACACCATGGCAATATCCCGCTCAGCGGGCGTGCGCCAAGTGACGTCTTCGCCGTCGATATAGATATTGCCGCTAGTCACTGGCTCCAGCCCGGCGATGGCGTTCATCAGCGTGGATTTACCACAGCCAGATGGCCCCACCAAAATCAGGAATTCACCAGAATCAATCGAAATACTGACATCTTTGAGCACCCGCTCGCTGCCGAACTCTTTGCGCACGTTGTGAATTTCTAACGCTGCCATAATGAAAATCCCATTTTAAAGCGACTGACAAATTCCACTTAGTTGGATCGGTCAAAAGCAGCCCGTAGCGGGGGTCTTTCGCCATGGATGGCGAAAGTAGCGCCCATGGATGGGTTCACAGCGCCCCCGCCGAGGGCTTCTTCTGACCGTCTAGAAATGGTTGCTGCCATTCACCTAGTTGTTATTAGCCTTTCACGGAGCCTGCCGTCAGCCCGCGCACGAAATACTTTCCGGCCAGCACATACACCACCAGCGTTGGCAGTGCTGCAATCATCGCGGCGGCCATATCGACGTTGTACTCACGCACACCAGTGGACGTATTGACCAAATTGTTGAGCGCCACCGTCACCGGCTGGGTGTTGTGGGCCGAGAACGCCACGCCGAACAAAAAGTCATTCCAAATCTGGGTAAATTGCCAGATAACTGACACCACAATAATCGGCGCGGAAACCGGTAATAAAATACGCCAGAAAATACGGAAGAATCCCGCGCCATCCAGCTTCGCTGCAGAGACCAGCTCGTTAGGAATTCCGATATAGAAGTTGCGAAAAAACAGTGTGGTAAAGGCAATGCCAAAAACCACATGCACCAGAATCAGCCCCGCACGTGAGCTGGAAAGCCCTAACCAGCCCAAGGTTTGTGCCATTGGTAACAGCACCACCTGAAACGGGATAAAACAGCCAAATAGCATCAGCGCAAAGACCAATTCAGAGCCTTTAAAGCGCCATTTGGTCAGCGCATAGCCATTTAGCGCCCCGACCGTGGTGGAGATCAGCACGGCAGGAATCACCATCGCAAAGGAGTTCCAAAAATAACCGCCGACACCTTCACAGCGCATACCGGTACACGCTTCTCCCCAGGCTTTCGTCCAGGGTTCAAGGGTTGGATTTTGCGGCAGCGATAGCAGCGTTCCCGCACTTATTTCGCTCAACGGTTTAATAGAGGTCATCAACATGACCACCATCGGCAAGATATAAAACAGCCCCGCTACAATCAGTACGCCGTAAAGCACAGCCCGTAACAGCCGTGCGGCAGGCGTTTGCCGACGAATCACGTTAGCCATGTTTGCGGCTCCTTAGTTCGGAATAGAGGTAAGGAATCAAAATTGCCAGAACACCACCGAGCATTAACATAGCGCTAGCGGAGCCGAGCCCGATCTGAGCCCGATTAAAGGCGTGGGTGTACATAAAGGTGGCGGGCAGATCGGTGGCATAACCAGGCCCACCGCCAGTGAGTGCGACCACTAAATCAAAGCTTTTAATCGCAATATGGGACAGAATCATCACCGCGCTGAACACCACCGGACGCAGGCACGGCATCACCACCCGCCAGTAAATGCGCGGCAGGCTAGCACCGTCTAACTGAGCAGCTTTGACGATGCTGTCATCAATACCCCGCAACCCCGCCAAAAAGAGCGCCATCACAAAACCAGACGCCTGCCAAACTGCCGCAATCACCAGGGTATAAATCGCCATATCAGGATCAACGATCCAGTCGAAGCGAAACGACTCAAACCCCCAGCTTTGCACCATCGCCTGAATTCCCAGCTGGGGATTCAGCAGCCACTTCCAAACCACGCCCGTAACAATAAACGACAGTGCCATGGGGTAGAGATAAATCGTGCGCAGCGCGCCCTCTTGGCGAATTTTCTGATCCAGTAGAATTGCCAACAGCGCGCCAATCACCAAACAAATCACAATAAACAGCACGCCAAACAGCACCAGGTTGCTAGAGGCTATCCACCAACGTTCGTTGGCCATTAGCCGCGCATATTGGCCAAAGCCAACAAAATCGTAGCTGGGCAGCATGCGCGAGCTGGTTAGCGACAACACAAAAGTCCACAACATAAAGCCGTAAACAAACAACAGAGACACCGCAACAGAAGGGGCAAGTACCAAACGGGGCAGCCAGGCTTGTAGCCAGCCAGACGCCGTCGGCCGCACTAGAGTGCGCGTCGTGGGTTCGCTCATAAGATTATCCCTCGCCAGTCAGCCACTAGCCCCGCCGTTGCGGCGGCGCTAGTTACGTCACTTATTAAAAGAACGCAGTGGCTTAGAAAGAGGCGGTTTCAGCCGCACTTACCAACCGCTCAGCAGCTTCTTCGGCAGGCATATTGGTGTCATTGAAGTAGTTGGTCACAACATCAAAGATCGCTCCCTGGACATCAGCGCGCACCGCCATCCCGTGAGCCAAGCTGGGGACTAAACCGCCTTCATCAGCGGTGCGTTGGAAGTCAGCAAGCGACTGCTGAGCACAGCTATCAAAGTCACTTATATCAAGGTCGGATCGCGCAGGAATAGAGCCTTTGGCAAGATTAAAAGCTTCCTGGAAAGTCGGCTCCAAGACTAAGCGAGCCAGGGTCTGCTGGGCCTCACGCCCAGCGTCGTCGCTCATACGAAACATCGTTAGGCTATCGATATTAAACGTAAAGGCATCTTCAGTGCCGGGCGCAGCCGCGCACAGATAGTCTTCACCAGCAGTCAGGCCTGCGGCGGTGAACTCCCCTTTGGCCCAGTCACCCATTAGCTGGAAGCCTGCAGTGCCTTCAATGACCATGGCGGTGGCAATGTTCCAATCGCGGCCAGACATGCCCTCATCCATCAGCTCACGTAGACGCTTAAAGTCTTCTAGCGCTGCGATCATCTGTTCCCCGCCAAGCGCCTCTGGGTCTAGTTCCACCAGCGCCTGCTGATAAAACTCGGCTCCCTGGCTACCCAGCACGACACTTTCAAACACCGTCGCGTCTTGCCACGCTTGGCCACCATGGGCTAGCGGTACAAAACCAGCCTCACGAATGGCTTCACCGGCGGTAAAAAGCTCATCCAGCGTGGTAGGCATTTCAACGCCTGCCGCTTCTAGAACGTCAGGGTTCGCCCATAGCCAATTAACGCGGTGAACATTCGCGGGAACGGCAACATAATGGCCATCGTAACGCATAATATCGGCAACTATTTCAGGCAGTAAGTCATCCCAGTCTTCAGCGGTAGCGACCTCGTCTAAATTCCCCAGAAGGCCGAGCTTGCCCCACTCTTGAATTTCGGGGCCATTAATGAGCGCAGCGGAAGGCGGGTTGCCAGACATTGCACGAGATTTAAGTACCGTCATGGCGGTTTCACCACCACCCCCTGCAACAGCGAAATCCTGCCAGCCATAGCCTTCGGCTTCCATTAACTCTTTGAGGACGTTTGCGGCACGGGCTTCACCGCCGGATGTCCACCAGTGCAGCACTTCCACTTCGTTGGCTTGGGTGGTGCTGGCCGCCATGCTGGTGCCAGCCGCCACGACTAATGCAAATACGGACTTTTTAAACGTAGGTACGTTAAATACGGGCATATTGATACTCGGCATGAATAGCTCCTGCTGTTGTTATTGTGCTGTTGTTTTTATGCTGATGTTTTGTGCTGATGAGATGTCGTTGCTGATAATGCTCAACTGAACGACTCACAGCAGAGTACGCCACCCTGGCACACAACGGGAGTTACCGATTCCTGCATAGTCTTGGCAATTTATTAATAGTGTTAGAGGTTTATTACAAGTCAGTAACACTCGTTTGGCGCGGTAGCATTAACGTGGCCACTAACCCACCTGCCGAGTGATTCGATAAGACGATATCGCCTCCATGGGCACGGGCAATATGTCTGGCAATGCCGAGTCCCAGGCCGCTTCCACCGGTGTAGCGACTTCGAGAGGCTTCCAGGCGCACAAAAGGTGAAAAGACTCGGATAAGCTGCGCATCAGGAATACCTGGCCCACTATCATGAATGCACAACGTCACGACCCCCGCCTGCTCTTCCAGCGTTACAGTTGCTTTCTGGCCATAAAAAACGGCGTTTTCAAGTAGGTTTGCCAAGCAGCGTTTTAGCGCCAGAGGCTTAACGGTTAGTGGTAACACAGCGCCATGAAGCGACACCTCACCGCCGTACAGACGTAACCCTTCGGCAATCTCCAGCAGCAGCGCGTTAAGATCTGTAGGCTGGGGTTCTTCATGCAGATCCAATCCTTTAACCGAGGCCAGTGCGCCTTTGACCAGCTCACTCAACTCGTCAAGCGAGGCACAAAAACGTTCACGCTGATCAGCATCATCGAGCATTTCGGCACGCAGCCGCATGCGTGTAATGGGCGTTTTAAGATCATGAGAAATTGCCGAAAACAGTCGCTCGCGCTCATCAACCTGCTCTTGAATGCGTCGCTGCATGCGATTAAAGGCCGCTGCGGTGGCGGCCACTTCTTTAGGGCCGCTCTCTTTAAGTGGCGGGCTAGCCAAATCATCACCCAACTGGCGTGCTGCTCGGGAAAGCCGCGCCAACGGCCGAGTCACACTGGTAATACCGAGTAACGAAAGCGCCAGCACGCTTAGCAGCACCAGCACGCCGACCAATAAACGCTCTTCAGACAGCCAACGGTAACCGCTAAAAATATCCGGCACGCCCAGTAGTGTGGCCACGTAAAGCCAGGTATCCGGAGCCAACTCCAGTTGCACCACTAAGATAGGGGGAGAAAGCGGCTCCATTAACAGACTGTGCTGTCCCCAGCGGGGTGGTAAATCGTAAAGCAGCACTTCGTTATTGAAGACACGTAAGTTTTCCGGGCGGGAAAACTCCACCACCACATCGTCAATGGAGAGCTGCTGGGTCAAAATAGAGCGCACGTTGTCTACCACGACCTCTTTTTCAGGGCCGCTGCCAATATCTTCGACTGGAATGCGTCGCTCATTCACGCTGACAAAAAAACGCGTGCCGCCCATGCTACGCAGTTGATCCAACACAATGTGCCGATAATCTACCGGCAGCGAACGGAAAAACCGCATGGTCGAGGCAATACTGAAGGCCATGTTGCTGGAAAGCTCATCTAACTGTTCAAGCTGGCTGGCTCGCACCTGAGAAGTCCATAGCGCATAGCTAGCCGCTTGAGCAACCAGCACCCCTGTAATCATAATGACCACAAAGCGCCCACGTAGACTGCTTGGCAACCAACTCGCGAGAATGCGCTTTACGCTCTTCACGAAGCAGCTTCAACCCTAGCGGTCAACACATAGCCAGCCCCACGCACAGTGCGAATCAGCTGGGAGTGCTGTGCATCTTCCCCTAGCCGCTGGCGCAAGCGACATACATGTACGTCAATCGAGCGATCTAGCGGTGGTGCTTCACGTCCGCGGGTCAAGGTGTAGAGATCGTCGCGAGTAATGACGGTGGCAGGCCGTTCCAGAAACACCTGCAGTAGTTGGAAGTCTGCGCCGGAGAGCGCAGTGCGAATACCTGCCTGGTCAATCAGTTCGCGGGTCATGCGGTCCAGTTGCCAGTCGCCAAAGCGCACCCAGCGAGCCTCTTGGGTCGGCGCGCCAGTTGCTGCCGGGCGGGCTCGACGCAACACCGCTTTAATCCGCGCCAGCAACTCACGAGGGTTGAAGGGCTTAGCGATATAGTCATCAGCGCCTAACTCAAGCCCCAAAATGCGGTCGGTATCATCGGCACTGGCGGTGAGCATAATAATCGGCGTATCGCTGGTTTTTCGCAGTTCCCGGCAGATAGTAAAACCGTCATCCCCCGGCATCATAACGTCAACGACCAACAAGTCTGGCGCTTGATCAGCCAGTTGCTGATACAGCGAATCCGCGCCGTCGGCGGTCAACACGTGATAGCCGTGACGCCCTAAATAGTCTGCCAACAGTTCGCGAATTTCCGAGTCGTCATCAACGACCATCAAGGTAGCAGGCGTGGTTGTCATGGTAGCAATATGCCCTGGGTTATTATTACTCGTTATTATCGTTTTAGGGGCTAGATGATGGTGGAGTGGCCATCCTGTCGCAAGCGGCCATCGACCAAGTTACAGCGCGAAGCGTTTTGCTAGCCACCGAGCCACGGCCGCTTCGCCATGATGGCCGATACGCTCAGCGTTGGAAACTCGATCAAAAAGCTCAGGGTGGGCGTTGTTCATTATCTGGGCCTCCCCTGCCAGATTAAGCATTTCAGTATCGTTTAGGTTATCGCCAAATGCTAAGCACTCTACTGGCGTTAGCTTTAGCTTTTTCAGCAGCGCTGTTAAGGCCACGCCTTTATTGACGCCACCCGCCATAATTTCTAAAGAGTCGATCGTTGAGTATGTGATATGTAGGCTGTGACCATGCGCCTCCTGGGCCTGACATTCCAGTTGCGCTAACGCAGCCGGATCGCCTATATAGAGCACTTTACCAACCCCATCAGCATCCATCGCTTCCTGCGGCACAACTTCGTAACGAAAGCCCGTCGAGGCATGCAATGACAACAGATGCGGTGCGTCGGCATCGATATACCAGCCGCTTTCACGGTAAAGGTTGAGCCTTACCTGAGGCGGGCGCGGCAACTGAATAAGCGTTTCGACGTAGGCTGGTTCAAGATGGGTCGCGCTCAAAAGCGTGCCGTCTGGAGCATGGATATAGGCCCCGTTGGTACTGATTAAATAGGCCGGGATATCCAACTGATCGCGAAACACGCGCATATCGTTATAGTGGCGACCAGACGCCAGCGCGACATGATGGCCTTGCGATACAAGCGCTCTAAGCACCTCAACCGTATTGTCGTGCAGCTGGTGGTCGCTGCCTAACAGCGTACCGTCAAGATCGGAAACGATAAGGCGTGATGTCATGGTGCACTCCTGATGATAGAACTTCTCAGCTTATCCGATTACGCTCGCCGCTCCCAGCCGACCTAAAGAGACTCAGAGCCCTCTAAGGCAACGCTGCCTGAAGAGGGCTCTTCGTTATCTTAACGTTGGTTAATTTAGCGTCACGACACGACTATGCCGCTGACCATTGGCACTGGCACTGCGTAATAACACCGTGTTTTCCACCTCGGGGCGCGCGCTGTCCTGATAGACCTGCCAGCTCGCCCCGTCGTCCAAGGAGTACTCAATACTGACTCCTGGTAACGCGACATTGGCTACTAGCCTGCCCGCTTCAACCCGGGCTCCTGGCAACGGCAGACGATAAGCGATCCCATCGCGCTCCAGCCGTGGCAGAACACGTTGACCAAGCAGGTTGGCAAAACGCTGCCAATCTTCAGTCAACGACTCATCGTCGACAAAGGACGTCTCGCCACCGATAAACGTCTGACCAGGTTGATAGTCGAGTTCCCACTCGGCTTGGTGCCAGGCTCGCTCGGCCAACGCTAGCAGACGCGGGAAGATCATGTACTCCATCTGCGTCTCGCTACGTACCGTTTCACCCCAGGCTTGAGCGGAAATCCCCCGAGCGCCTTGCCATCCCTCAGCGCTCTCGGAACGAAAGGTATTACCGTCTCGATCAACTGAGGTTTCCGCATTTTGCGCCAGATTATCGGGGGCAAAGGAGAACACTTTGCGCGTATCGGTGAAACGTGTCGCCCAGTAGTAGCCTCGTTCGTGTGGATTGACCTCGTAGGGCATGTCGAAGTAGAGATAATCTGGGCTAGAAAGAATCACCTCATAACCCCGCGACTGCCACTCGGCCACCGACTGACTACCGCCCCAAAACAGCGGATCCCAGAAATTGACCGCGACCTGTGGCGTCGCAAACTCAGCGGCGGACTCAACATGCTTAAGGCCGTCTTGCCAGGCTGACATACGCGCTATTCCGTAGCTATCAGCGAGTTGATTGACCTGTAGGGCAAAACGGCTCGGCAGTTCCTCTACAGAAGCAACCTCTCCATCGGCAACGCTCTGTTGGCAAATTGGCGACGCCTCCCAGGGGTGATGCTGATCACTCTGGTCGATGGTTCCTCGCCAGTCGACCGGTTCGTCGGCATCGATATCCTGAAAACCATGACCCAGTAGGATATTCTTGGCTTCATCACCACCAAAGTGCCAGTTGTCCAGCGCCTGCCCCGCCTCTTGGTGCATCGATACCACTTCGCCCATCACCTTATCGACAAAGCGGTTCGTCGACTCAAGACAGGGGTTGAGGTAGCTGCGACGATCATAGAGCTGAACCGACAGCGTATTAGACGTATCTTCGGGGTCGATTAATCGATACTCATTGGCTGCCGCACTATCGCCCTCCTCCATCAGCCGACGATATCGCGCTTCCATAGCCACCACAGCGGCGCGAGCATGAGCTGGCATATCAATTTCAGGCACCACCTGAATATGGCGAGCCTCGGCATAGCGAACAATATCGATGTAATCCTCACGGGTGTAGAAACCGCTACCGGCAGTATCGTCCTTTGGCCCAGAGCCCAACTGAGGTAAAAGACAGTTCGTTTCTGCCAGATCATGACAGCGCTTGCTGCCTACTTCGGTTAATTCCGCCAACCCTGGAATTTCCAGCCGCCAGCCCTCATCATCGGTGAGATGGAAATGGAAACGGTTGAGCTTGTACGCAGCCATCTGATCCAGCAGGCGCAACACGGCGGCCTTATCTTTGAAATTCCGTGCAACATCCAGCATGACGCCGCGATAGTCGTAACGTGGAGCATCATCAATGTCCATCGCTGGCACCAGCCCCTCCTCATCCATGGCCGCTATTAGCGACTGGACAGCGTAAAAAGCCCCGCTAGCGTCAAAAGCCAGAATATCGGCACCGGACTCATTGAGCTGCAGGCGATATCCTCCTTCCCGTGCCAATGCTTCATCGAGAACTTCTGACTCAGAGACCAAGCGGGCTCGGATCACCAAGCTGTCGCCACCTTCGTTGACGGGGATGTCGAGCCGTTCGAAGCGCTCTCCCAGTACCGCTAGGCTGGCCTCGCTAAGCATTGGCATCTCGAGGCTGACCCCTTCAGACAAATCGAGAGTAGCCTCTCCCAGGCGAGATGAGCGCGGTGTCGGCAAAATAGCTCCCCGCAATGCGTCGGCGGGCATTGCAGTGGCCGCAGCGTTGCGCTCGAAGCGTGTCTCGGCGGTTATCACCACGTTGTTATCGTCCGGTGTACGCATAAGCTGTTCACCGAAGGGAGCACGGACAAAATCGCTCAATACGTCGTCACGGGTATTATCGATCACCGCGGTTTCATCGCCCACGGCTAGGTACCAGTTGGGCATCACATCGGTCATGAATAGCTGCCAGTACTCACCCACAATGGGAATTTCCAGACTCTCTCCAGCGCCCAGCCCAGTAAAAGAGTCATTGGGCTCAAGGCGATGCAGATCCCCAGTGATACGCGTCAGCGACAGTTCAGGATGATCCATCTGCAGCAAGCGGCGAATACTCGAAAAATAGAGCTCCCAATCGCTCGCCTCAATGGCCTTATCAGAGGTATTGGTCAAAAGAATCGTCGCGGTGAAACAGGCGGCATAATCCGCCCCCAGTCTCTGGCAGTCGATATCATGCGCCTGCGGCTGGTTGGCGGTTATCGTGTACTGCACGTCCAGCCGCTGCGCCAAGTCGCGGGCAGACGACGCGTCAAGCTGAGTGGTTTCGCTGGCCTGGGCTGCCGCCGAGTTGATTGCAACCCCGATAGCCAGTGTCGTTAGGGCCTTCGTCAATGTTGTCATTGTTTTCACCTCAAGCATTACAGAATCGAGAAAGGAGCCACGACCGTGAACTTGATGTCGTGCTCATCTTGAAAGGCATTTTTAAAGCCGCCATCTCCCCAGGAGGCGTAGTCGGTGCGGTTGTCGTAGCGGGTATAGTGAAGTTGAAAACGCGTGCCCTCGGCCCAGCCATTCTGAACTTTGTAATGCACGTCAACGTTCCAGGCGGACTCACTAAAGCGGCGCCCGGGGTCCTCAAAACCTGAGTAGGGACGAGCATCCCAGCCATAAGCATGAGCCAAGCCCAGTGACCAACCAGGCAAATCCCAGCCTTCCAGGTCATAGGTGACACCGGCGTAGAGGGACTTTTCACCATCGTGATTCCAGTCGGACCGGGCATCCCACCAGATATCCAAGCGGCCGTTGGACGATGCATAAGGAGTGGTCATTCGAGGCAGGAAGTAGCCCTGAGACCCAGGTGCATGCACCCAGCTAAACTCAAGCCGCCAATCGAAGGCCCCCTGATCATAATGAGCGGTAAGCACCTGTTGCCAGGCAGTACCGTCATAGACGTCGTTGGCTGAGCCATCGTCATGGCGGTCACGGGCGGCGTAGGTTTGGTAACTCAAACGCAGCGGGGAGTCGTTCAGCTGGGTGGCATAAGACACCTTGCCGAACCCTTGATCCATATAGCCATGGGCTTGCCCAAAAGCTGCCTCGATGGCCAGCTCATCGGTGACGTCGTAGCGTGCTCCCAGCGAGTGCAGGTAGTCGATCGTCTCTCCATCAGCTTGGCGGAACTCGTAGAAGCTCTGATACCAAGGCGCCTTGTAACGATCAGCATGAAAATAGCTCAGCGATAGGTCACCTATCCTGGCGCCGAGTTCTCCACCGCGATAAGTGCCTGGCAGGAAGGACCAGTTGGGGGCGATAACACTGGTGCCTTGGGGCTGCAGATATCCTAACCGCCCCCACATATCGCCAACCTTGAACTTGAGTGCGGCCCGATAGAGGCTTGCACCATTCGTTTCCTTACCGTCCCAGCGCTCTTCCCACAGAGTGCTCGCCGGACGAAAATTGAATTCCGTGCCCTGGTGGCGGTTCTGAAAGTCGTAAGCAGCAAAGGCGGCTAGATCCAGCCCCACAACGCCCCCCGCATGACCACTCGAGAAGTCGACAGCCAGATTGGCGGTGGAGTGCTGCAGATTGGAAGCGTAAGCCCCTGGAGTGCCCTCGCCATCCGGCCCCATACCTCCCGAACGACGATCACGGTCGCGATAGATATAAAACAGGGTGGTCTCAAGGCTGGCCTCTTCCATAAAGCCCTGGGGCTCGTCGGCAGAAGATGTCAAAGGAACCAACGATAAGGTACCGATCAGGGCTAGTTGACCAAAGCGACCTAACGGCTGCCCTTTTTGGGGCGTAGGTATGCTTGATATCAGCATGGCGTCGTATCCGATTGTTGTTGATTTTGTATTAGCGTTGCAGTGACGTGCACGTTTTAAAGACGCGCGGGGTCTGTGGGGCAGCGCAGCGCTGCCCTATAAACATGGGTCTATGACGTAGAAGTCTTGGCTAAATCGCCACGGCTACCCGTTACTCAGCCGTTGCCGAGTAACGGGTATCAATTACGAGCGTTAGGCTCTTAGTGAATGCGCGATAGCAGCGGCTTGATCGCCGACGATCAGGTGCCATGTATTGCCGTTCAACGCCTGGATGCCTCTGCATCCCAGTTGGTCAAGCGCGGCGCTGTCTAGCCCAGCGCCATCGACTAGCTCTACGCGCAGGCGTGTCTGGGCTTGAACGTCCAGCCGTTGTACGTTGGCATTACCACCTAAGGCAGCCATCCAGCGTTGGGCCACCTCGGCGGGCAATGCCGTTGGTTGAGAAGGGGTTGCGGGGGTGCCAGGGCTCTGTTCAGCAGGGCTGTGTTCAGAAGGGCCATGAGAAGAGGTATTAGCATCAACCGCCGTTCCACTCTGCTCAAGCGCTTGTCGAATCTCATCTGCGATACCATCTGCAATGGGCCCCATCACTACCTGCAGACCACCGCCCTGAAGACGCATAATCCCCCGAGAGCCCAATGATTTCAGGGTCGCTTCATCAATTGCCTCAGGATTCTCCAGCACCAAGCGCAACCGAGTCGTACAGGCACCTACGCTTTTCAGGTTGCTCGCGCCACCTAACGCCGTGACAAACGCCGGGCCACGCTCACCAGGTGGTGCTGAGGCTGCTGCGGAGGAAGTAGTTTCAGGCTCGCGCCCGGGAGTAGGTAGGTTAAAGCGGACGATGGCCCAGCGAAATACCGTGTAGTACAGAACAAAATAGACGAGACCGACAGGCAGCATCAGCCAGCCATTGGTGGAAAGCCCGTAAGAGAGCGCAAAGTCAAAGGCTCCAGCGGAGAAGGTGAAGCCAAGCTTCACGTCCAGCCAGTGCAACAGCGCCATGGAAATGCCCGTTAACACTGCGTGCATGCCATAAAGCAGCGGTGCCAGGAACATAAAGGTGAATTCGATGGGCTCGGTGACACCGGTCAGGAAAGCCGTTAACGCCAGCGAAAGTAACAAGCCACCCACCTGGGCACGGCGCCCTTTTGGTGCAGCATGGTACATGGCCAGTGCCGCGGCTGGCAGGCCGAACATCATCACCGGGAAAAAGCCTGCCATAAAGCGCCCTGCTTCAGGGTCACCGGCAAAGAAACGATTAAGGTCGCCATTGGCGACTACCCCAGCGGCTGTCTCAAAATTGCCGAAGACGAACCACACTAGGCTGTTCAGCACGTGATGCAGGCCCGTCATAATCAACAAACGGTTAATCGTTCCGTAGACGAAAAGCCCCAGTTCACCTGCGCCAATCAGCCAGTGACCAAGAGCATCAATGCCATGTTGAATGGGCGGCCAAATCACCCCAAAAACCACCCCCATTGCCACTGCCGCTAGGCCAGTAGCAATAGGTACAAAGCGTCGCCCACCAAAAAAGGCCAGATAATCAGGGAGCTGGATCGACTTATAACGATTATAGAGTAGGCCTGCCACGCTGCCGGCAATAATCCCTGCCAGCACCCCCATATCGATCTCAGGGTTAAGCGCGGTCAGCACCGCATCTAGCACCAGATAGCCAATCACCCCGGCCAGGCCAGCAGCGCCGTTGCTATCATCCGCGAAGCCTACGGCGAGGCCGATGGCAAAAATCAGCGCCAGGTTGGCGAAAATGGCCTGGCCAGCACCAGCAATAAAGGCAACATCCAGCAGATCAGGCTGCCCAAGGCGCAGCAATAGACCTGCAATGGGCAATACCGCGATGGGTAGCATCAGAGAGCGGCCAAGCCGCTGTAGCCCGCCCATCAGGCGGGAACCGAAGGTCGTAGAAGACATTTCAGCACCTCTCAAGGGTCGTTGTTGTTATGTCGGTTTGGTTGGCCTGAGCAAGCCACGCGCTTAAGTGCTGGCGTACAGCAGTCGCATCGTCCAAGGCCAGTAGTGCGGGAAGTTCATCTGCCAGTGCGGCAGCATTCAGGCAACGCAGGGCAGCTTTCACTGCAGGCACACGAGCAGGTTCTACAGAAAGTTCATCGACACCCAGTGCGACGAGTAGAAGCGCGACCCGCTCATCCCCCGCGGCGGCACCGCATACGCCCACGGGACAGTGCCCTTTCGCGCCGTCTACCGTCGCCTGAATTAGCCGCAACACCGCGGGATGCAATACATCCGCTCGCGCGGTGAGCGCCGGGTCCTCGCGGTCCATCGCCAGGGCGTATTGGGTTAGATCATTGGTGCCGATTGATAGGAAGTCAGCTTCAGCGGCGAGGCTTCTGGCGCACAGGGCAGCACTAGGCACCTCGATCATAGCGCCAAGGCGCGGCCGCGCTTCAAGGCCCATCTCGCAGGCCAACGTCTCTAAGCGCTTGCGCACTTCGCGCAGCTCGCCAACCTCAGTCACCATCGGCAGCATGATATGCAGCGTTGCCAACGGCGTAACGCCGAGCAGCGCTCGTAGCTGGGTCTCCAGCAGCTCAGGCTGGCTGGCCCACAAGCGAGCGCCCCGAACGCCCAGCGCTGGGTTAGGTACTGACGGCAAGCGCAGATAAGGAAGCTGCTTGTCGGCACCAATATCCAGGGTGCGAATAATCACAGGCTTGCCATCTAAGGCCTTCACCGCAGCCTGATACTCCTCGCGCTGAGTCGCTTCGCTGGGGGCACTATCTCGCTCAAGAAACAAGAACTCACTGCGCAGTAGGCCGACACCATCAGCCCCCGAGTCTGCCGCTAAACGGGCCTCTTCGGCGCCACCGATATTGGCGCATACTTCAATTTCTCGCCCATCCAGAGTCATCGCTGGTTCATGGGCTAACGCTTGTGCTTGCTCAGCTTCATAACGGCGAGCATCAATACGTTCTGCCACTTCCGCCCGTTGAGCCGCGCTGGGACTCAACGCCAAGCGCCCATTTTCCGCATCTAGAATGACGCTCTCGTTTGTGGCGCTATTAGCAGCCTCAATCAGGCTCCCTCCCATGGCCACAAGGCAGGGAATCCCTCGGGCGCGCGCCAAAATAGCCACATGGGAAGTAGTGCCGCCGCCCGCGAGACACAGCCCAGCAGGGTGCTGGGCGGCAACGGCCACCAGCTCTGAGGGTGTCAGTTCATCAGCAACGACGACGGCTCCCTTCGGCAGCTCAGGAAGTGCCGCTTGCTGGTCGTCGCTGAGTTCCACCATCACACGGCGCTGCAAGTCGCGCAGATCAGCAACCCTGGCGGCAAGCAGCGTATTTCCACTCGCCGCAAGCCTTGCAGCTTCACCATCAAGCGCCTCACGCCAAGCTTGGCCAGCGCTGCGACCGTCACTAATGTGCTTACCTGCCGCTGCCGCCAAATCGGGATCTTCTAGCCAGGCACTATGGGCAGCAAAGATTTCCGCCTCGGCGCTCTGCCCTTGGCGCGTCGCTTGTGCTTCAGCGTTGGCTAGCGCCTCACCAACGCTTAACAGCGCCTTTTTCAAGCGAGCTGTCTCAACAGCTTCGCCCTCGCCCATCAAGGGCACAGTGGGGAGCGGCAATTGATAAGAGACAAGCGGGCCGATGGCTAAACCAGGGCTAGCCACTAAGCCAGCCAGTTCGCCCTCTTGAAGTGTCACTGAGGCTAATGTAGACGACGCAGGCGCGCTATGTTCGTCGGCTTCAGGGGTAGTCAACAGGCACTCGGCGTCATCCAGTGCGGCCTCAGCAGCCTCTCCCTGGGCCGTCAGTTTTAACGTTGCGCCTTCGGTCAGGCCCAAGTTCATTAATGCGCTAAGACTAGCGGCACTCGCACTGGCAGCGTTGTCGCTTGAACCTTCATGCTGCACCGTTAGATTAACGCTATGCTGGCGAGCAATAGCACGCAGCCGGGCAGCAGGCCGTGCATGCAGCCCCGATGCCAAAGCTAGGGTCACTCGGCGTTCAGCCAACGGCCCATCAGCACCTGTATCGGATTGCTCAATAGCCGTGCGAGTGAGTACCAGCAATGGCTCACCAAGGGAAACCCGTTCCCCTTCGCGATGCTTCGACGGCAGTAATTGCCAACCAGCCGCTTCGGTGATCACCAATGGAGTAATCAGCGCACTTGCGCCCAGCGCTAACGCATCGGCATCGAAACGGCACAGCGGGTCACCAGCGCGCACGTGATCACCTACGACGACCAAAGGCTCAATACCTTCCCCGTTTAACTCAACCGTATCCAGGCCCAGATGAAGCAGTAATTCAACACCCGCCTCGGTTTTTAAAGTGAACGCATGGTGGGTACGCGCGCACTGCACCACTTCTCCGTCACAGGGAGCATGCAGGCATTCGTCCAGTGGATCGAGAGCAATGCCCTCACCCAGGGTTAGGCTGGCGAAAACTGGATCGGGCACCGCTGTTAGGGGTACCACAACCCCCGCCACGGGGGCCCGCAGCGTTAATGATTGGTTTGCGTCTGACATGGGAGAACTCCCAAGATTGTTGTTATGCGTTACAGGGTGCAGGTAACTTTATTGAGGTGCCGTGGGCGATCTGGATCACTACCCCGAGCCTCTGCAAGCCCTGCCACCATTTGATAAAAGCTCTGAATCACCGATAGTGGTTGCAGAGCCTCATGACCAGCATCTGCCAAGGTTAAATTGCGCTGTACCACGCTCTTGTCGGCAGCAAGGACGACTCGGGCGCCAACACTCTTGAGCCACTCGGTTAACTCCAGCAAGCCTGCCTGTTCGGGCCCTGGTGGCGCGAATACCAGCACCGGATAATCAGGGCCAATTAGCGCCATCGGACCATGGCGAACTTCGGCACCGCTAAAGGGTTCCGCTTGAATTGCACAGGTTTCTTTAAACTTGAGCGCCGCTTCCTGAGCAACGGCAAGACCTGCTCCACGACCAATCACCATCATCTTGTCGGCATTTAGCAGTGCCTCGATGGCCGGGGACCAGTCCATCGCCAGGGCCTGGGTCAGTCGTTCTGGCAGTTGTTCCAGAGCAGTGAGTAGCAGGCGGTCTTCCTGCCAGTGGCCGATAAGCTGAGCCATGGCAGAAAGCGTGGCCAAGTAGCTTTTGGTGGCAGCGACACTTTTCTCTTCTCCCGCATAGAGCGGAATTTCACTATCGCTGGCCTCGCCCAGAGGCGACTGTGGCGTATTGACTAGCGCTATCGTTCGAGCCCCAGCGGCAGCGAGCGACTGCTGCATCGCCACTAGGTCAGGGCTTTGTCCAGACTGGGAAACCGCCAAGGATAATTGCCCAGTTAGTCGCCAAGGTGCCTTCGCCAGAGTGGTCAGCGAAGGAGGCAGCGAGGCCACCGGAATGCCTTTACGCTGCATGCATTGGTAGGCGAAGTAGCTGGCGGCATGATCGGAACTGCCCCGAGCCACGGTGACGGCTGCAGTGGGCTCGGCAAGGCGCAAACGCTCACCTAGTGCAGCAAGCAACGCGTGATTACGCTGCAACTGACCGCGAACACGTTCAGGGGCGTTGCGAGTTTCTTCAAGCATCAAAGACATTTATGAGGCTCCTTGGGCGTTTCCACAGATATGACGGCCTTCGACATAGACCGCCTGGAGTTGAAGTTGGGGGTCAAGGATGACCAGGTCCGCCAATGCGCCCTCTTGCAGGCGGCCAATGTCGTCGATCCCCAGGAAGTCGGCGGGGAAACGTGACAGGCGATCTGAGGCGTCCGCCAGGGTAAGACCGAGGCTAGTGAAGTTACGTAATGCCTGATCCATGGTCAGCGTACTGCCTGCCAAGGTGCCGTCAGCCAAACGCACACCTCCCAGACATTTGGTGACGGTCTGCTCACCTAGACGGTAATCACCGTCTGGCATGCCTGCCGCTGCAGTGGAGTCGGTAACCGCGTAGAGATTAGGGATGCAACGTAAGGCGGCACGGATGGCACCAGGGTGTACATGCAGCAGATCAGGAATCACCTCGGCGTACTGCGCATGAGCGAGCGCTGCGCCGACCATTCCTGGCTTGCGGTGATGCAGTCCGGTCATGGCATTGAACAGATGCGTAAACCCGCAGGCACCATGCGCCATTGCCTCAACACCCTCTTCATAGCTGCCAAGCGTATGGCCTATCTGAACCCGCACACCACGCTCGCTGAGATGGCGAATTAATGCATAGTGGCCAGCTAATTCAGGGGCAAGTGTCAGTAAACGGATAGGGGCCAAAGCACACAGCTCATCCACCTCCTCAATCACGCCGTTACGCGCATGGGCGGGTTGAGCGCCCAGCTTACCGGGATTGATATAGGGGCCTTCCAGATGAACGCCCAATACCATGGCGGCATCCGGCTCCTGCGCCTCCATATAGCCAGCGATATCGCCTAACACCTGACGGATCCGCTCATCTGGCGCCGTCATGGTGGTCGCAAGCAAGCGGGTGGTGCCAAAACGCACATGGGTGCGTGCTAAGGTGGCAAGCGCTGTGCCGCCTTCCATGGTGTCGGCACCGCCACCACCATGCACATGCAAATCGATAAAGCCGGGAATAATGCGTGGATGGTCATTGGTATCAGGATCTACCGGATCGCCGTCAATGCGCCGGATACGCCCGTCTTCCCAGTGGATCTCGCCCAGGCGCCAGCCCTCAGAGGTGAGAATATTGCCAAACTGCATAAAACCTCCTAGCGGGTCATCTCGACCATAAAGTCGTAATAATCAGTACGACAGTAGGTAACGGTAAGCTCTGCCGGAGAGCCATCTGCGAGATAGCCGAGACGCGTCACTTTGAGCAGCGCCTGGCCCTCAGGCACCTCCGCCAGCATGGCTAGCTCTGCGCTGGCATTAATGGCGGTGACATGCTGCAAAGCGCGTGCAATTCCTTTCCCATTGGCTTCCAAGGTTGCATACAGCGATGTCTCAACCGTCAGCGGATCAGACAGCACTGAGGTGGGCAGGCAACTCTCTTCCACCGCCATTACTACCTCATCGGCCAAACGCAAACGCTTGAGGCGCGTGACTTGAGCATCAGCCCCCAGGCCAAGGCGCATGCTCTCTTCTGCACTGGGGTTAGCCAGCTTGCGTTCTAACCAATGAGAACTCGGCGTAAACCCACGCTGGGTCAGCAGCTCGGTAAAACTGGCGAGCCGCGACAAGGACTGATTGAGGCGAGGGGCAATAAACGTGCCCGAGCCACGGTTACGGTGAATCAATCCAAGCTCTGCTAGGCGATCCAATGCCTTCCGCGCAGTGATGCGCGAAACCGCTAAGCTTTCAGCCAAATTGCGCTCCGAAGGCAACGCTTCGCCAGCTTGCCAGGCGCCCGTCTCAATGGCTTGTTCTAGTTGGCGCGCTAACTGCTGATAAAGCGGTGTCGCGCCCTGAGGGTCAAGATGAAGCTGAGTAAAGCGTGGGTCCATGAGTGTCTACCAGTAGCGGCCATACCAATTAGATACCACTATAGACCCAATAAGATACCAATCAAATACCAATTAGATACAACTATGGTTGAATAGTGACGGCCGACCTAGTCAATAAGGCAATAAAGCACGCATAAAATTGAACGCAGATCATTGATAGTTTGGGGCCAAAGCGAACTTCAGGGTAACCACGATTGGCGCGGCCTTTGGGAATCCGTATAGTGGCAGGCTACTCTCGCCAACTGATTGAACACATGCTGCAAAACAACTCATTGCTTGCCCAGCTCAAGCAACAGATCCGTGACACCACTCCACGCGCTGAAGGGGTGATCAAAGCCACCGAAAAAGGCTTCGGTTTTCTTGAAACCGACAGCGGTGAATCTTATTTCGTGCCGCCCCCCGCCATGAAGCAAGTACTCCATGGCGATCGCGTCGAGGCAGTGATCCATGAAAACGGCGACAAAAAGTCTGTAGAGCCTGAGAAGCTGATCGAAGCTGGGCTTGACCGCTTTGTTGCCCGTGTTCAGAAGCGCGAAGGCCGTTTAGCCGTTGTGCCCGACCATCCGTCGATTCGCAATGTGCTGAAAGCGCGCATAAAGAACAGCCTGGATGAAGCCACCATTGCTGATGGCGACTGGGTTGTCGCGCGGCTGGTACGCCACCCGCTGAAAGAGAACGATCGCGGCTTCTTCACGCAAATTGATGAGCTAGTGGCCAAGGCCGACGATCCCGCCGTTCCGTGGCGCGTCACCCTTGCCCGCCATGCGCTGGAACAAGAGTGCCCGGACGCAGGTACCGAGTGGCCACTGCATGATGAAGGGTTAACCCGTGAGGACCTCACGGCGCAGCCCTTCTTTACTATCGATAGCGAAAAAACTCGCGATATGGACGATGCGCTACACGTGGAAGCGCTGGAAAGCGGCGGCTGGCGGCTAAGCGTCGCGATCGCTGACCCAACGGCCTACGTCGAAGAGGGCCATGCGGCCGACCTTGAAGCGCGCACCCGTGCGTTTACGGTCTACTTACCTGGCCAGAACGTGACCATGCTGCCTGAACAGCTGGCAGATGATCTCTGCTCGTTGTGGGAAGGCCAAGAGCGCCCTGCTCTTGCCTGCACGCTGGACATTAATGCCGACGGCAGCCTAGGTGATTACCGTTTCTTTGCGGCCAATGTGAAATCCCACGCCAAACTGGCCTATGACAGCGTTTCCGACTGGATTGAAGGACAAGGTGAGTGGGCTCCTGCCGACAATATCGCGGAGCAGTTGAAAGCACTGCGCGATTTGACTGAGGCGCGCACTGCTTGGCGCAACGAACACGCGCTGGTGTTTAAAGATCGTCCTGATTACGTTTTCGACCTGGACGACGCGGGCAACGTGTTAGGCATTCGCACCGAAGATCGCCGTATTGCCAATCGTATGATTGAAGAGTCAATGATTGCCGCTAACGCTTGCTGCGCGGATTTCCTTGCCCAACATATCGGTCACGGCATCTTTAATGTGCACCGCGCTTTTGAGCCAGAAAAAGCCGAATCTGCTCAAGAGTTCTTAGCCACTCAAGAGATTGAGGTCGCCCAGGAAGCGCTGACAGAACTGGCTCACTACAAAGAGCTGAAGCGCGCCCTGGAAAGCCGTGATGATGCTTGGCTGGACGCGCGCCTGCGCCGCTTCCAAGGCTTTACCAGCATGTCAGCTCAACCCGGCCCACACTTCGG
Source organism: Vreelandella venusta (assembly GCF_007989605.1). GTDB lineage: Bacteria > Pseudomonadota > Gammaproteobacteria > Pseudomonadales > Halomonadaceae > Vreelandella > Vreelandella venusta. The sequence continues at coordinate 81,390 of NZ_BJUL01000003.1, forward strand.
CCTGGGGTTGCCGGCTTATGCCACTTGGACGTCGCCAATTCGTAAGTACGGCGATATGGTCAACCATCGTTTGATCAAGCGTGTGCTTAAAGGTGAACAGGCTCCAGCAGAAGCCAGCCAACAGCTCACCGAGCAACTCACCGAACGGCGGCGCCTGAACCGTATGGCAGAACGCGACGTAAAAGATTGGCTCTACGTTCGTTACTTAACGCCAGCGGCTCAAAACCAAGATGCCTTCGACGCAGAGATCATGGCGATCAACCGTGGAGGTATGCGCGTACGCCTGTTGGAAAATGGTGCTACCGCCTTCGTCCCCGCCCCGCTAATGCATAGCGATCGCGATAAAGTGGTCATTGATGATAAAGAGGGTCGCATTCAGATTGAAGGCGAAGAGCGCTACAAGCTGGGCGATAGCCTGCGCATTGCACTAACAGAAGCCCGTGAGGAAACCCGCTCGCTGGTCGCCAAACCCACTGAATAACATTACCTTGTACCGCCCACGCCACGGCATTGCCGTGGCGTTTTATTTTCCCACCATCCATTAACTGTCGCAGAACTGACTTATTTCTTCCTTATGGTAATCCGATGACACCCTTGTAGTTCGGAGGTTACCTTGCACATCGCTGATGTGACCATGTTTCACGCCCCGGCAAGCGGCGGCGTTCGTACTTATCTGCAAGCTAAACACCGGGTGCTTGCGCATACGGCCAACCTGCGCACTAGCCTGTTAGTGCCGGGCGCTGAGCGCGACAGCCTTGGTGACCACCACACCTTGCCAGCGCTACATCTCCCTTTGGGACAGGGCTACCGCTTTCCGCTGAGAGGGTCACGCTGGCGCGATGCACTAATCGAGCTAAAACCTGATCTTATCGAGGCTGGCGACCCTTATGTAACGGCATGGGCAGCCCTTGCCGCAGGCCAAAAGCTTGGCGTGCCGGTGGTCGGATTTTATCACTCAGATCTGCCGCGCTTAATGGGGGATCGCTTTGGCCGCTACGTAGAGAAACGCTTAACGCGCTACGTCAAAGACCTCTACTGCCAATTTGATAGCGTGCTGGCACCCTGTAACGCTATGGCTAATCGACTAAGGGAGTGGGGAGTCGATAACGTTCGCGTTCAGCCATTAGGGGTCGACTTAAACCATTTTCACCCTCAGCAGCGAGACCCTGCTTTCCGCCAAGGCATGGGCATCCCCAGCGATAAAAAGCTGCTGATCTTTGTGGGTCGCAATTCCCGCGAGAAAAATATTGATGTGCTGCTGGCGACGATGCGCCAGCTCGGCAGTGATTACCATTTATTGCTGATGGGTCCCGGCATGCCCCATCAGGTGCCTAGTAATGTCACTGTCGTGGATCGCTGCTGCGGCGCACATGAAGTGGCCAAAGCACTCGCCAGTAGCGATGCCCTTCTGCATGCGGGCACTCGGGAAACCTTTGGCTTGATCGCTCAAGAAGCGATGGCCTGCGGTATCCCTGTCGTGGGTGCTAGGGCCGGAGCATTGGTCGAAAATGTGCCATTAGGCGCAGGCATTCTGTGTCAGCCACTCGACCCAGAGGCCATGGCCGAGGCATGCACAGCCTTGTTCAGTAATGACATCGCTGCCAGCGGGCGTTATGCCCGGCATTTTGTCGAACGCCAATTTAGCTGGGATAGCGTCATCCAGTCTCTACTTGAGCACTACATCGACCTTTGCAACATTGAACTTCCCAATGCCCTCGCCCACCACCACTAAGCCCCCAGGATTACTGCGTTTTCGCCCACTGCATGGTTTTCTACTGGCGGGAGCGCTCTTGGCCCCGCTCGTACTTACCACTTGGCTGGGCGGTGCTGAGGCGCTGCAGCGTATTAAACATTTTCCATTCGGGTTATTGCTGTTGATGGTGGTGTTAGCGTTTCTGTGTTGGAACCTGAACGCCACAAGACTGCGGTTAATGTTAGGTGGCCGTGCAGGGCAACTGGGGCAACGTGGTGCGCTGGGCATTGAGCTGGCATCAAAGTTTGCGCTGTGCGCTACGCCAGGAGGGAGTGGAGGGCCAGCCACTCTACTAATCCTACTTGGACGACGCGGCTTCCCTCCCGCCAAAGGGGCAGCAGTGTTTTTGATTGATCAAGGCTGTGATTTGCTGTTTTTCCTGACCATGCTGAGCGGCTTGGTACTCTTCTCTCTGGTCAGCGACACTCAGTGGCCGCATCAGTCATTAGTACAGTGGTCACTGGTCGGTTTAGCATTTATGGCGACACTGGTCAGTGGTGCGATGTACTACTTACCCAGCCTGTTGCGTGCAGGTGGCGTTATAACGGCGTGGCCAAGCCGTTACCGACGGCGCTGGTTAGTAAGGCGCTTATTGCGATGCCGATATGCGCTCAAGGTCACACTCGCGCTGCCTTTTACAACGCTGCTTGCGATGATGATGCTCACCACCGCACACTGGTTAATGCGCTATAGCTTGCTCTATGTCGCGGTGCTGGGCGTGGGTGGCCATGCCGATTGGATGTGGACGTTTTTAACCCAAATGCTGGCCATGGCGGCCAGCCAGCTTAGTTTTCTTCCTGGCGGTGCTGGTGCCGCTGAAGTGGGCGTTGGCAGTTTATTGCTGCCCTTGATGGAACGCGAGCAGGCTGCAGCAGCCGTCTTAGTGTGGCGACTGGTGAGCTACCACCTCTATTTAGTGGTGGGGGCACCACTATTTATTCTGTACAGCTACCGAATGCTAAACAGAAAATCCGATAATAAAACGCCGGCAAGATAACCGTACACCAACGAATAAGGGCGCCCCGAGGGGCGCCCTTATCGCGTGCGACTAGAGGTCGATAGCTTACCAGCCAGTGACTTCTTTCAGTGCATCGCCGATTTCAGCCAGAGAACGCACGGTTTTAACACCGGCATCTTCTAGGGCAGCAAACTTCTCATCCGCAGTACCTTTACCGCCAGAGATGATTGCGCCCGCATGGCCCATACGCTTGCCAGGAGGTGCAGTGACACCGGCAATGTAGGAAACCACAGGCTTAGAAACGTTGGCCTTGATGTAAGCCGCTGCTTCTTCTTCAGCCGTACCACCGATTTCACCGATCATCACGATCGCTTCAGTTTTCGGGTCATTCTCGAACATTTCAAGAATGTCGATAAAGTTAGAACCCGGAATCGGGTCACCACCGATGCCTACACAGGTAGACTGACCGAAACCATGGTCAGTTGTCTGCTTAACAGCTTCGTAAGTCAGGGTGCCTGAACGCGACACGATACCGACTTTACCCGGCTGGTGAATGTGGCCCGGCATGATGCCAATTTTACATTCGCCAGGCGTGATAACACCTGGGCAGTTCGGGCCGATCAGACGCACGCCCAGCTCGTCACATTTTACTTTTGCTTCGAGCATGTCTAGCGTCGCGATACCTTCGGTGATGCACACGATCAGCTTGATGCCAGCGTTAGCAGCTTCAAGAATCGAGTCTTTACAGAACGGTGCCGGAACGTAGATCACGCTGGCTTCCGCGCCGGTTTTCTCAACCGCTTCTTTCACGGTGTTGAAAACGGGCAGACCCAGGTGCGTCTGGCCGCCTTTGCCCGGTGTAACACCACCGACCATTTGCGTGCCATAGGCAATCGCCTGTTCGGAGTGGAACGTGCCCTGGCCACCCGTGAAACCTTGGCAGATGACCTTGGTGTTCTTATCGATCAGGATGCTCATTACTTGCCCTCCGCTGCTTTTACAACCTGCTGAGCCGCGTCGGTCAGACTGGTAGCAGCGATGATGTTCAGACCGCTAGACGCCAGTTTTTCAGCGCCCAATTCAGCGTTGTTACCTTCCAGACGCACAACCACTGGAACGTTAACACCAACTTGTTCAACAGCACCGATGATGCCTTCAGCAATCATGTCGCAACGAACGATACCGCCGAAGATGTTCACCAGAACCGCTTTAACGTTGTCGTCAGACAGGATGATCTTGAACGCTTCTGCAACACGCTCTTTGGTCGCGCCGCCACCAACGTCCAGGAAGTTAGCAGGCTTGCCGCCACTCAGGTTGACGATGTCCATGGTGCCCATGGCCAGGCCAGCACCGTTAACCATGCAGCCGATGTTGCCATCAAGCGCGACATAGTTAAGTTCCCACTTCGCTGCATCAGCTTCACGCTGATCTTCCTGGGAAGGATCGCGCATCGCTTGAAGATCCGGATGACGGTACAGCGCGTTGCTGTCGAGACCCAGTTTGGCGTCGAGGCAGTGCAGATTGCCTTCGTCGGTAATAACCAGCGGGTTAATTTCTAACAGCGCCAGATCTTTGTCATGGAACAGCTTAGAAAGGCCCAGGAAGATCTTGGTGAACTGCTTGATCTGGTCGCCTTTAAGGCCCAGAGCAAATGCTAGCTCACGCGCTTGGTAGGGCTGTGCGCCAACCAGCGGATCGATTTCGGCTTTCAGAATCTTTTCTGGCGTTTCTTCTGCAACGGTCTCGATTTCAACACCGCCTTCAGTAGAGGCCATGAAGACCACGCGACGGGTGGTGCGATCGACGACGGCGCCGAGATACAGCTCGTCAGCGATGTCGGTGCAAGTCTCAACCAAAATTTTAGCAACCGGCTGACCTTTTTCGTCAGTCTGGAAGGTGACCAGGTTCTTACCTAACCACTGCTCGGCGAAAGCTTTCGCTTCAGCCGGATCTTTAATCAGCTTAACGCCGCCCGCTTTACCGCGGCCACCAGCGTGAACCTGGGCTTTAACCACCCACATGTCACCGCCGATCTTTTTGCACGCTTCTTCAGCTTCTTCGGGAGTGTCCACGGCAAAGCCTTTAGACACTGGTAGACCATAATCAGCAAACAGCTGTTTGCCTTGATACTCGTGAAGGTTCATCGATTCATGCCATTGGTTGCATGTGACTCGAACGATGGCCCGCTGCTTTAAAAGAGCGGGGCATCCCCGTACCTTCGTCCCCGCTGATTTCTCACAGAGCCGAAAGTGTTGCGCCACCTGACGGTGGCGCTTGGTTGTTGCTTAGCGAATTACTTACGCTTCTTACGGTTAGCCATATGAATGGCATGGCCTTCTACCGCAAGCGCTGCTTCATGCACAGCTTCCGACATAGTCGGGTGTGCGTAGCAGGTCAGAGCTAGGTCTTCAGCGCTGGAGCCGAATTCCATTGCAATCACGCCCTGGGCAATCATCTCACCCGCGTGCTGACCAACAATATGCATGCCGAGAATACGGTCGGTTTCCGCATCGGCGATAATTTTGGCGCTACCCTCGGTGGCGTTGTTAGCCATCGCACGACCACTTGCCGCGAACGGGAAGCTACCAGTCTTAACTTCAATACCTTTCGCTTTGGCATCTTGCTCGGTCATACCGACCCAAGCGACTTCCGGGAACGTGTAGATCACGTTCGGAATCGTGTCGTAGTTCATCTCGGCTTTGTGGCCAGCGATGATATCAGCGACCATAATGCCTTCTTCCGATGCCTTGTGCGCCAGCATGGGGCCACGCACACAGTCACCAATGGCATAAACACCGGGTACATTAGTGCGGCACTGATCATCAACAAAGATAAAACCGCGCTCGTCCAGCTCAACGCTCACACCATCGGCAATCACACCTTTGGTGTACGGACGACGACCAACGCAAACAATCAGTTTGTCGAAGGTCATTTCCTGTTCGCCATTGGCATCGGTGTACTTAACGATGACTTCATCGCCATTGGTTTCCGACCCCGTCACACGGGCGCCCAGTTTAATATCCAGCCCCTGCTTTTTGAGCAGTTTCTGTGTTTCTTTAGCGATCGCCGTATCGACCATCGGTAAGAAGCTATCCATCGCTTCCAAAACAGTCACTTCAGAACCCAAGCGGTTCCAAACGCTACCCAGCTCTAGGCCGATAACGCCAGCACCAATAACGCCTAAACGCTTCGGCGTTTCCTGGAATTCCAGCGCGCCGGTAGAGTCAACAATCAAGCCTTCGGTTAGCGGCGTCGGTGGAATTTCAACCGGCACGGAACCTGCAGCAATGACGATGTTATCAGCGTCGTAAGTGGTGGTATTGCCGTCCAGATCGGTAACTTCGACTTGCTTACCGGAAACCACTTTACCGGTGCCTTCAATAGCAGTAACACCATTGGCTTTAAATAAGCCAGAGATGCCGCCGGTCAAGTTCTTAACGATCTTGTCCTTGCGAGCCATCATTTTTTTGACGTCCATCGTGACGTCACCGGCATTAATACCCATGTCGTCGAAATCGTGCTTGGCTTCGACGAACTTGTGCGAGGCTTCAAGCAACGCTTTAGACGGGATACAACCGACATTCAAACACGTACCGCCGTGAACGACGTTGCCTTCTTTACCAATCCATTTTTCAACACAGGCGGCCTTCAGGCCCAGCTGCGCAGCGCGGATAGCCGCTACGTAGCCACCAGGGCCTGCACCGATAACGATCACATCAAACTTGTCAGCCATGTTGGCTCCTTTAGCTTGGTTGCCTCCCCCCGTTTGAGCTTAAAACGAGCAGGAGGCAAGGTGCGATTGCATTAGAACGCTAATACAGCAGAGGAGGCGGATCAACGCGCTCCGTTATACGTCCAGCAGCAAGCGAGCCGGGTCTTCCAGCAGCTCTTTAATAGTAACCAAGAATCGTACCGCATCTTTACCATCAATCATGCGGTGGTCGTAGGACAGCGCCAGATACATCATCGGGCGAATCTCGACCTTACCATTCACAGCCATTGGACGATCCTGGATTTTATGCATACCCAGGATAGCGGTTTGAGGTGGATTGATAATCGGGGTCGACATCAAAGAACCAAAGGTACCGCCGTTAGTGATAGTGAAAGTACCGCCGATCATGTCATCCATGCCCAGCTTACCGTCACGACCACGCTTACCGAAATCAACAATGGTGCGCTCAACGTCGGCAATTTTCATGCTATCGGTATCACGTAGCACCGGTACAACCAGGCCACGATCCGTTGATACCGCAACGCCGATATCTTGATAACCGTGGTAAACGATATCGGTACCATCGATAGAGGCGTTAACATCCGGGAAGCGCTTGAGTGCTTCAGAAGCCGCTTTTACAAAGAAGCCCATAAAGCCCAGTTTAATATCGTGGGTTTTCTGGAACGTCTCTTTGTACTGCGCACGAAGCGCCATGATTTCAGTCATGTCCACTTCGTTATAAGTGGTCAGCATGGCAGCCGTTTGCTGTGCCTGAACCAGACGCTTAGCAATGGTTTGACGCAGACGCGTCATCGGGACGCGCTTCTCAACGCGATCACCTTCCACTGCCGGTGCGGCGGCAGCTGCTTTCGCCGGCGCTGAAGATTTCGCTGCTTTTTTGGCAGACCCATCTTTCACGGCTTTTTGCACGTCTTCTTTCAAGATGCGGCCACCTTTGCCGGTGCCCTCAATCTTGGCGACATCCAGATCATGCTCAGCAACCATCTTGCGTGCTGCCGGCGCGAGGATCTTATCGCCGACCTTCTCATCAGCGCCCTCATCATCGCTACCCGCAGCGCTTGAAGCAGAGGCACTGCTGCTCTCTTCACCGGCGCCACCAGCACCTTCGGTAAAGATGGCCAGCACCGCTTCGGACTCAACCTGGCTGCCTTCTTCGGCCTTAATTTCTGCCAGTGCGCCATCGGCAGGTGCAACAACTTCGAGCACAACTTTGTCGGTTTCGATATCGGCTAACACTTCATCGCGCTTAACCGCTTCACCTACTTTCTTGTGCCATGTTGCCACGGTGCCTTCCTGGATAGACTCAGGGAAGCTTGGGGCTTTTACGTCATGTTGCTTACCACCGCCGTTACCGCCGCTGGCTTTTTTCTCTGCAGACGCTTTAGCGCTAGCACCGTCAGAAGATTTTTCTTCTTTACCGCTAGACGCGCTGCCTTCACCGATTTTGCCTAACACCTGCTCTGACTCAACGGTATCGCCTTCTTCTGCCATCACGTCAGTCAGGGTACCCGCTTCCGGCGCGACGACTTCTAGCACCACTTTGTCGGTTTCGATCTCAACAATCAGCTCGTCACGTTCGACGCTGTCACCCGGCTTTTTATGCCACGCAGCCACAGTGCCTTCGGCAACGGATTCCGGAAAGGTTGGCGCTTTGATATCAGTAGCCATGTCGTTTCCCTTATATGTTCTCTAAACCCGGTGGGCGCTTATAGGTTAAAAGCGTCTTCCACCAGCTGGCGCTGCTGTTCAGTGTGGACGGACATATAGCCCGCTGCCGGTGCGGCAGAGGCAGGACGTCCTGCAAATTTCAAATCACGTCCGAGGCCATCTTTCAGCATATCGGCTACGGCGCGCATGTGGTGCTGACTTGAGTACCAAGCGCCCTGGTTTAGCGGCTCTTCCTGGCACCACACGATGTCTTCCACATTGGCATACGCCTGGAGCACTTCCAAAAGTTCTTCTTTCGGGAAGGGGTAGAGTTGCTCAAGACGAATAATCGCCGTGTCATCACGTTCGTTTTCAGCACGCCAGTTGGCTAGGTCGTAGTACACCTTACCGGCACACATGATAACGCGAGTCACCTTTTCTGCCTCAAGATTCGCCTGATCCGGTAACACCATGTAGAACTTGCCGTGAGCGAGGTCTTCTAGGCTAGATACCGCTTCTTTATGACGCAGTAGCGACTTCGGCGACATGATGACTAGCGGTTTACGTAACGGACGAATGACTTGACGTCGCAGCAGATGGTAAATCTGTGCGGGGGTTGTCGGCACACATACCTGCATGTTGTGTTCGGCACACAGCTGCAAGAAGCGCTCTAACCGCGCGGAGGAGTGCTCTGGCCCCTGGCCTTCATAGCCATGTGGCAACAGCATGGTCAGTCCACACAGCCGCCCCCATTTGGTCTCACCAGAAGAGATAAACTGGTCAACCACGACTTGGGCACCGTTGAAGAAGTCACCAAACTGGGCTTCCCAAATGACTAAGTCACCGGGTGCTGTCGTCGAGTAGCCGTACTCAAAAGCCAGCACAGCCTCTTCCGATAAGAAAGAGTCGTGAATGGTAAAGCGCGGTTGACCGTCTGACATATTCTGCAGCGGAACGTACGTCGAACCATCTTTCTGGTTATGAATAACCGCATGACGGTGAGAGAACGTTCCACGACCAACATCCTGACCGGTAATACGAATCGGATGCCCCTGATCAAGCAGCGTGGCATACGCTAGCGTTTCAGCGAAGCCCCAGTTAAGCCCCATGCCGCCCGCCTGCATTTTGCGACGGTCTTCATAGATTTTAGCGACTTGGCGCTGTACTGCGACGCCATCAGGAATCTCGCACATTCTCGCGGCCAGCTGCTGCAAACGCTTCATATCGAAGGTAGTGTCTGCATCACCGGTCCACTCATGCCCCAGATAGGGAGCCCAATCCACAAATAGTGATGTATTAGGCTCCTGCACCAAGGCATTGGCTACGTGATTGCCTGCCACAAGATCATCGCGGTAGGTTTCAACCATTGCCTTAGCGTCTTCTTCGGACAATACGCCCTGCTCAACCAGACGCTTTGCATAGAGTGAACGCGAAGAAGGGTGATCTTTAATCTTGGCATACATCATCGGTTGGGTACCCGATGGCTCGTCGGCCTCGTTGTGGCCGCGGCGACGGTAGCACACCAGATCAATAACAACGTCTTTCTTAAACTGTTGACGGTAATCCAATGCCACTTGAGTCGCATGGATAACCGCATCAGGATCATCGCCGTTAACATGGAAAATCGGCGCCTGAACCATCTTAGCAATGTCAGTACAGTATTCGGTGGATCGCGCGTCCAAGGGGTTCGAGGTCGTAAAGCCCACTTGGTTGTTAATCACGATGTGTACTGTGCCACCGGTTTTGTAGGCACGGGTTTGAGACATCTGGAATGTCTCCATAACCACGCCCTGACCAGCAAACGCTGCATCACCATGAACGTTGATTGGCAGTACTTTACTGCCCTCTTCATCATTGCGGCGATCTTGACGTGCGCGTACTGAGCCTTCTACTACTGGCGCAACAATTTCCAAATGCGACGGGTTAAACGACATTGCCAAGTGAACTTCGCCACCTGGCGACATGACGTTAGAGCTGAAGCCTTGGTGATACTTCACATCACCAGAACCACGCTCGATCACCTTTTTACCGTCGAACTCGTCGATCAATTCAGCGGGGTTTTTCCCCAGAATATTAACCAACAGGTTCAAACGGCCACGGTGAGCCATGCCAATAACAACTTCTTTAGTGCCATAGCCGCCGGAGCGCTGAATCAACTCGTCCATCATCGGGACAAATGACTCACCACCTTCAAGACCGAAGCGTTTGGTACCTGGATATTTAGACGCTAAATAATTTTCCAAACCTTCGGCAGCGGTAAGGCGCTCAAGCACATGCTTACGCACATCGTCGCTGAATTTCGGCGCACTGCGCACCGATTCAAAACGCCGTTGCAACCAACGTTTCTCTTCGGTATCGACAATGTGCATGATCTCGCAACCGATAGAGCGACAATAGGTCTGCTCCAGCGCATCAACAATGTCACGCAGCGGCGCTTTATCAATACCTAGAAAAAACGAACCGGTCTGGAACTCGGTGTCAAGATCAGCTTTGGAAAGCTGATGAAATGACAGATCGAGATCTGGGACGGGGGTGGGATTACGCAGCCCTAGCGGGTCGATATTGGCCTTCTGATGGCCACGAAAGCGGTAGGCGTTAATCAGCTGCAGGACCTTCACCTGCTTTTTATTCTCACCGCCATCGGAGGCGGCGGCTACTCTGCCTGGGCGACTTTCACGACCCAGTTGGTAGAACTGATCACGAGTGGGGCTTAGTGGAACATCGTGGGAGGCACTGCCCTCAGAACGAGGCAACTGATCAAAATAGCTGCGCCATTCATCTGAGACAGAATCAGGATCGGCGAGGTACTGCTCATAAAGCGCTTCCACGTAGTGGACATTGCCACCACTAACGTGAGAGGAACGCCACATCAACTCCATTATGCCTTGTTGCATCTCTCGGTCACCCTGCACTGATGGGGTGGTATCGGTATCGCTGCAATCGCGCAACGACATCGCTATTGCCCTGCCGGCGGGGCGGGACATATGCCGGCGGCGCCGACCGGAGGTCGGAAGCCCTATTCATACTAGCTGTAAGTACTACATTTTCACTACATACCACTTCAGTACGCTCTATCTCACTGCGCACTATTATACCTTCGTCTACTTACTACGTTAATACAAAGGCTTCTTTTATCTAGTCATGCTCAATCAGTTCATGCTCAAAAGCCGGTACTTGTGGCACCGGCTTTTAAACTTGACTGGTTAGGTGGTGCGACGCGTCGCCGCACCACCTAACGCCCCTATGATAACAAGCGAAGCGCTACGATTTAAGTGGCTTTATGCAGCAACTTACGTAGCGATCGCATTTTTTTCATAGGATTAGGCGTTTACGTCGCATCAGCCAACAACATTTCACGAATTTTACCAATTGCACGGGTCGGATTTAGTCCTTTTGGACACACCGCAACGCAATTCATAATACCGCGGCAACGGAACACGGAGAACGGATCTTCCAGACTGGTTAGGCGCTCGCGAGTCGCTGTGTCACGTGTATCCGCAAGAAAGCGATAAGACTGAAGCAAACCAGCCGGCCCGACAAATTTGTCTGGATTCCACCAGAACGATGGGCATGACGTAGAGCAGCATGCACAAAGAATACACTCGTACAGGCCATCTAGCTTGTCGCGCTCTTCTGGTGACTGCAGGCGCTCAATCGCTGGCGCAGGCTCATCGTTCTGCAAGTACGGCTGAATGCGCTCGTACTGCTTATAGAACAGCCCCATATCCACAACCATATCGCGGATAACCGGCAGACCCGGCAATGGGCGCAAGGTCAGTTTATTGCCTTTAACGACATCTGACAGCGGCGTAATACATGCCAAGCCGTTTTTACCGTTCATGTTCATGCCATCGGAACCGCATACGCCCTCGCGGCAGCTGCGACGGTACGCAAGACCACTATCCTGCTCTTTCATCAGATGCAGAACATCCAATACCATCAGATCACGGCCTTTGGTATCGACCTGGAACTCCTGCATATAAGGCGCGGAGTCGGTTTCCGGATTGTAGCGGTATACGGATACCTGAAGGTTAGACATGGTGACTCCCTCTCGTCAGTGCAGAGATTAGTAGGTGCGAACCTTAGGCTCGAATGTATCAACAGTTTTCGGCTTGAAGTTGACGTCGCGCTTCTTCAGCTCTTTCGTGGCCGGGAAGTAAAGCGAGTGCTTCAGCCAGTTGACATCATCACGGTCAGGATAGTCGTAGCGCGAGTGCGCACCACGGCTCTCTTTACGCTCAAGGGCAGCAATCGCCGTTGCTTCTGCCACTTCCATTAGGTTATCAAGCTCTAAAGCTTCAACACGCGCCGTGTTGAAAGCATTGGACTTGTCAGGCAGGTGCGCATTAGCAATACGGCTGCGCAGATCGGCCAGCTTTTTGACACCTTCCTGCATATTCTTCTCTTCGCGGAATACACCGAAAGAGGTCTGCATGATGTCTTGAAGCTCAGCTTTAAGCTCAGGAATGCTCTCACCACCATCCGATTCATTCCAGCGCGTAATACGTTTCATCGCTGATTCGATATCAGATTCAGAAGCATCCAGGTAATCAATACCTTCGTTCAGCGCGCCTTCAATAAACATACCCGCTGCACGACCGAAGACCACCAGATCCAGCAGCGAGTTACCGCCCAAGCGGTTAGCACCGTGAACCGATACACACGCCGCTTCACCACAGGCAAACAAACCGTTAACGATATGATCGTTGCCGCTTTCGTCCTGGGTAATTGCCTGACCATGAATATTGGTCGGGATACCGCCCATCATATAGTGGCAAGTCGGCACGACAGGAATCGGATCTTTAGCAGGGTCAACGTGAGCAAACGTTTTCGACAGCTCAACGATACCCGGCAGGCGCTTACCAAGAACTTCTTCACCCAAGTGATCAAGCTTCAAGAAAACGTGATCGCCCTTCTCACCACAACCACGACCTTCCAGAATTTCCATAACCATTGAGCGTGCAACAACGTCACGGCCTGCCAAATCTTTGGCGTTCGGCGCATAACGCTCCATGAAGCGCTCACCATCTTTATTGATCAGGTAACCACCTTCACCACGGCAACCTTCAGTGACCAGCGTACCCGCACCATAAATACCGGTCGGATGGAACTGCCACATTTCCATGTCCTGCATCGGGAAGCCAGCACGTAACGCCATGCCAATACCATCGCCAGTATTGATCAAGGCATTAGTAGTAGAGGCGTAGATACGACCTGCACCACCCGTGGCCAGAACAGTCGCTTTCGATTTAACGTGGACAACTTCGCCAGTTTCGATGCACATGGCGATACAGCCAACCACATCACCGTTGCTGTTTTTCACCAGATCTACCGCGTACCACTCATTCAAGAACGTGGTGTTGTTCTTGAGGTTGTTTTGGTAAAGCGTGTGAAGCAGTGCGTGGCCAGTACGGTCAGCGGCTGCGCAGGTACGTGCCGCCTGACCGCCTTCGCCGAAGTTTTTCGACTGACCACCAAATGGACGCTGATAAATACGACCATTATCAAAGCGCGAGAACGGCAGCCCCATGTGCTCAAGTTCAAACACCGCTTTCGGGCCTTCTGAACACATGTACTCAGCTGCGTCCTGGTCGGCAATGTAGTCGCCGCCCTTAACAGTGTCGTACATGTGCCAGCGCCAGTCATCGTTCGGGTCTGACGATGCAATGGCACAAGTAATACCACCCTGGGCAGAAACCGTGTGAGAGCGTGTCGGGAACACTTTGGACAGTACGGCTGTCTTTTTACCAGATTTGGCAAGCTCTAAAGCAGCACGCAAGCCAGAGCCACCGCCACCGATGATAATGGCGTCAAATGTCAGGCTACGAAGGTTAGACATGTATCAAGCTCCCCACAGAATTTGAATGCCCCACACCAGATATACGAAGATGGCCAGAATAATCAGAGTCTGGGCACCCACGCGCAGGCGAGTGGACTTGAGATAATCGGTGGTGACCGTCCACAAACCGATCCAGGCGTGCGCTGCAATGGAAACAAATGCGAGCAGCGAGAAAATACGCATCCAAGTTTGATCGAACAGTCCACTCCAAGCGTAGTAATCCAGATTAGGATTGAGCAGCAGGTAGGCGACGATAAAGACGGTATATACAGCCAGGATTACCGCTGAAACGCGCTGCATTAGCCAATCGGATAATCCGCTACGGCCAAAACTTGTGATGTTGGTTACCATACCCAAACTCCTGCCAGGATGATCAGAACGACACTGACGACAACAGTGATTTGTGCTTTTTTCACGCCACCTTCTAGGGTCACGCCGATATCCGCATCCATCAACAGGTGTTTAATGCCTGCTACAAAATGGAATGCCAATGCGGATAACAATCCCCAGGCAATGAACTTGGCGAAAAAGTTATTGGCCAATGCGTTGCTGACGGCATCAAAGCCAGCCGGAGACGATAGTGATTTACCCAGCGCCCAAAAAGCGAAGATCAGGCCAACGAAGAGGATGACACCCGTAATACGGTGTGTAATCGACGTTAGCGCCGGTAGTGGGAAATGTATCGTAGTAAGGTCTAAGTTTACGGGTCGTTTGCTATTCACGGCGTTATACACACTCTCTTGGCCCGCTCTGCGACAGGTCGGGCATGGCCCGAGCGGGCAGTGGTTGCTGGAAGGGGCTCGGCCGTTGCCAAGTCGAGCACGACCTCCTACCTGCCGGTCGCGCGCCGTGGATTATAAGAACCTTCGCCCCTGCTGACAAACCGAACTCAAGCTTAACTCGACTATGGTGCAAGAAAAATGAGGTCAACCTGAGTCGATTTTGCGTTGCAGCATGGTTATAGTGACAGGAGATTGATGGTTTGATAAGTCCGTAAACGTGTCGTCAACCCCCTGACGCCTCTACCACGAACTCCACACTTATCATATACAAAGCTCATCCAATACAACAACAGCTGTACAAGGATACCTAGCGCTTAGGCTAATTGACAAAATGTCGCACACTTCTATAGTAGGCGAGCCTTTTCGCCGGCGCGGTATGCGAAACAACGACATTACGTCCCAAACCGAATTCGAAAGGAGGCCAGCATGGCTGACAGGAAAGCGACATTGACGGTAGACGGTCTAGAAAAATCGATCGAACTACCCATGTATTCCGGCACACTTGGCCCCGACGTCATCGACGTACGCGGCTTAGGTGCTGAAGGCCTGTTTACCTACGATCCCGGCTTCATGGCCACCTCTTCCTGCCAGTCCGCTATCACTTATATTGATGGTGGCAAGGGCGTGCTGCTACACCGCGGCTACCCCATCGACCAACTGGCCAAAGAGTCTAACTTTGTCGAGGTATGCTACACCCTACTGTTCGGTGAGCTGCCTAACGATGAACAGTATGCAGATTTCGAGTCGCGCATTCGTAACCACACCATGGTGCACGACCAGATCAACAATTTCTTCAAAGGGTTCCGCCGCGATGCGCACCCAATGTCTATTCTTTGTGGCGTCGTTGGCGGCCTAGCTGCTTTCTACCATGACCACATGGACATCACCCAAGAAGAAGATCGCGTGATCAGCGCTATTCGCCTCATTGCAAAAATGCCGACCCTGGCCGCAATGTCGCACAAGTATAATGTTGGCCAGCCGTTCAACTACCCCCGCAACGACCTGAGCTATGCAGAAAACTTCCTCTACATGATGTTCAGCAACCCGTGCGAAGAGTACAAAATCAATCCGGTATACGCGAAAGCCATGGACCGCATCTTTATGTTGCACGCGGATCATGAGCAAAACGCTTCGACCTCTACGGTACGCTTAGCAGGCTCAACCGGCGCCAACCCCTTTGCCTGTATCAGTGCCGGTATTGCGGCACTTTGGGGACCTGCACACGGCGGCGCCAACGAAGCCGTACTGAATATGCTTGATGAAATTGGCGACGACTCTGAAGAAAATATTCAGCGATTTGTCGACAAAGCCAAAGACAAAGATGACCCCTTCAAGCTGATGGGCTTTGGTCACCGCGTATATCGCAACTTTGACCCGCGCGCCAAAGTAATGAAAGAGACTTGTGATGAAGTTCTTGCTGAGCTTGGCTTAGCTGACGACCCGCAGCTCAAAATCGCTAAGCGACTGGAGCAAATCGCCCTTGAAGATGAGTACTTCATTGAGCGTAAGCTGTATCCAAACGTCGACTTCTACTCAGGCATCATTCTCAAAGCCATGGGTATACCGACCAATATGTTTACCGTTATTTTCGCGGTATCCCGCACCATTGGCTGGATCTCTCACTGGCATGAAATGCTCAGCGAAAGCTACAAAATTGGCCGTCCGCGCCAGCTGTATATTGGCCACGACATGCGCGATTATCCTAAAAAATAACGCCACGGTAACAGCGTAGCGTCACTAGGATAATAAAAGGCCACCCACGGGTGGCCTTTTGCTTATCGTAAATTCTTTTTTATTACTCTACACAAAATATTCCACACCCCTAACACTCACCACACACCCACAAGGTGCTCTATGCGAACCATCACTACTGTTGCTTTTATCGGCCTGGGCGTTATGGGCTACCCCATGGCAGGCCATCTTGCCAAACAAGGCCTCACAACGCGTGTTTACAACCGTACAAGCAGTAAAGCAGATGCCTGGGCAAACGAGTTTGGCGGCACAGCACATGCCACCCCCAAAGAAGCCGCTGACGGCGCTGACTTGGTTTTAATATGCGTAGGTAATGATGACGACGTCAGGCAAGTGACCACCGGTACCGACGGCGTGCTGAGCAGCATGGCAACCGGCACCTATCTCATCGATCACACCACTGCCTCCGCAGACCTTGCCCTGGAGCTCGATATTACCTGTCGCAATCAAGGCGTGGCCTTTTTAGATGCCCCTGTCTCTGGCGGACAGCAAGGAGCCGAAAATGGCGCCCTAACAATTATGTGTGGCGGTGAACAGGCACACTTTGATGCTGTTCACCCCATCCTTAATCACTACGCTCGTGCCGTCACACTAATGGGCGGTGCTAGCAGTGGCCAGCTTACTAAAATGGTCAACCAAATTTGTATTGCTGGCTTAGTGCAAGGTCTTGCCGAAGGCCTCCACTTCGCTGAACAAGCAGGGCTGGATCAACAACAGGTAATTGATGTGGTGTCCAAGGGTGCCGCTGGCTCATGGCAGATGGAAAACCGCCACAAAACGATGATTGCCGATGAGTACAATCACGGCTTTGCAGTAGACTGGATGCGCAAAGATTTAGGCATCTGTTTAGAGCAGGCTCGTCGACTGAGCGCCACACTCCCCGTCACCGCCCTGGTTGATCAATTTTATGCTGATGTGCAGCGCATGGATGGCGGACGCTGGGACACTTCGTCGCTTTTGAAGCGCCTACAAAAGCCAGAATAATGCTTGACTTTTAAGCGCCTCGATCTTGAAAAGGGTTTTCCACACTATCTGTGGATAACCCTGTTCACAACCACTACAAAACGTCCCACAATCGCCATGAACAGTGACCCAGCCTTAAATTGATCATTTTTTAACCTAGCATAACTTATTGATTTAAATGAAATAATTCTAAATCACTGATTTTTTGAGACAACAACCCAGGGTTGTGCACAACCCCTTTCACAAACTTGCAAAAGTGGACAAGTCAAGCACAAAATCGCCAAAAAACGATCGAAATGGGAATTATTTCAGCCAGCAGCGAGAATAATGGGGACGCAAAAAACGACAGATGAGTAACCTCATTGCCTTTGGTTAAAATGCGTATTGTGAAGAATATTCACTGACAATAAGTCAGCAAATAAATTCTGAGGAATCAGGAGGTGGCGTCCCATAGGGGGTTCGAACCCCTGTTACCGCCGTGAAAGGGCGGTGTCCTAGACCACTAGACGAATGGGACGTTATTAACCTAAAAGATACGGCCTTGAGACGCTATATTGAAAACCTTGTATTGGAAATTAACAACCAGAGTTTTCGATATTGGTGGAGCCTAGCGGGATCGAACCGCTGACCTCAACACTGCCAGTGTTGCGCTCTCCCAGCTGAGCTAAGGCCCCACATGTCTCGAAGACGGAGCGTATGTTACTGATTACGCCCGTCTTCGTCAAGCCTTTCAAGCGGTGAAAACGCCAAATTCCTGATCAACAAGAAAGAGACGCATTCTAGCGCCCTTTTAAGCACTCTTTTCAAATACTCGCATTACAGGCGCCTTTAGAAAGCTCGCTAGTGCAAAGCCCAAAAATCAACTAAGCACCTAGAGATCACGGAACTCTTTTTCAAAGCGTTTGGTTTGCTTTTTCGAAACACCGCCTAGCACCTCAATGGCACTACGGAGTCGTGCTCGCGTCACGTCGGAACCTAAGATCGCCATGGCATCCATTACAGAGGTACTCGAGGCACTGCCCGTAATGGCAATAAAGACAGGCGCGAGGAAAGCCTTCATCTTAATATCAAAATGCTCAGCAAGCAGCTTAACTTCCGCCAAGAGCACTTCCTTCGTCCACGCAGGAACGGCCTCAAAACGCCATACCAAGAATTGTAGCAGCTTAACCAACTCTTCCTTCTCAAGCTTCACGCTATCGAAGTCGTTTTCCGTTAGCACAGGCAGCCCAGAAAAGAAGTGCCCCGCCAGCGGAATGACTTGAGACAGAGTTTCCACACGTGGGCGCACCTGAGGAAGTATTTGCTTCACGTACTCCTCATTGAACGCCCATTCCCGAAGCGCCTGAAGTAGCGCATCGTCATCTAAGTCTTCACGAATATAAACGCCGTTCAACCAGGTCAATTTTTCCAAATCAAACACCGGCCCACCTAACGATACTCGCTGAATATCAAACTCAACCATCATATCTGACAGGCTAAACTTCTCACGCTCGTCAGGCATCGACCAACCCATACGGCCTAAGTAATTAGTGACTGCCTGAGGCAAGAACCCCATGCGCCGATAATAGTTAATCGACGTTGGGTTTTTGCGCTTGGACAACTTGGACTTATCGGGATTACGCAGCAACGGCATATGGCACAACTGCGGCATTTCCCAGCCGAAGTATTCATAAAGTAGCTGATGCTTAGGCGCTGAATTAATCCACTCTTCACCGCGCAGCACATGGGTAATGTTCATTAGGTGATCATCAACCACGTTGGCCAGATGATAAGTAGGCATGCCATCCGACTTCAGCAGAATTTGAGCATCAACTTGCGCCCATTCAACTTCGATTGTGCCGCGCAACATATCGTTAACCACACAAACGCCGGTGCTCGGCACCTTCATGCGAACGACATAAGGCCAACCTTCCTGCTCACGACGAGCTTGCTCATCTTCGCTCAACGCTAAGTCAACGGGTTTCAAGGCCAAATGCATACCGGCTGCTTTGCGAGCTTCCCGCAGTTCATCCAACTCTTCACTGGTGCGGTAACACTTGAAAGCATGCCCTGCATCCATCAGCTGCTGGGCGTACTGAGCGTAGATATCACCTCGCTCGCTTTGCCGATACGGGCCGTGAGGACCGCCAATATCTGGGCCCTCATCCCACTCCAGCCCAAGCCAACGTAACGAATCTAAAATCATCTGTTCTGATTCAGCGGTAGACCGAACCCGATCGGTGTCTTCAATGCGCAGAATGAACTGGCCACCATGCTGACGCGCAAAACAGAGATTAAACAGCGCAATATAGGCAGTACCTACATGCGGATCACCCGTTGGAGAAGGCGCGATACGAGTACGAACGGTCATCAAAATGTCCTTTTGGCAATAGAGCGTCTCGGCATTATACGCACCCTGAAGGCAACCAGCAGTACCTTGCAGGGAACGAGTTTGACTTAAAAGCGTCTGATCAGAGGTTGGAGGCTCATTGATAGGAAGATGCGCGTTAAAGCACAATCGCTTAGTATGGCGCTGCCCCTATGATTCATGTTCATACTCGAAAGCGCCTCGCGATTTTTAGTATGCACTGAGCGCCGCCGATAGGGTGGAAGCACACTCAACGAGCTTGTTTAGCTCATCGATAGGAAAATGAAATGGAATCGCTAGGCTCACGTATAAAGCAACTGCGGCTTCGGGCCAAGCTCAACAAAGCTGCCCTCGCACGCAAAGTAGGCGTATCAGATGTCACCATTTCTTACTGGGAATCCGGTGCTATCAAACAAATCGGCCACGAACGCCTCGTTGCGCTCGCCGACGCCCTTGATTGCTCTTTGGCAACCCTGCTGGAAGGTGACAGCGCTGCTCCTCTGTTAACCCTGACACATACTGGTCCCCTCCCCTGGGAACAGGTTCAGGCAACTATGATGACGGTGCCACACCATCTGCCGCTAAAGATTGATTGGAAAGCTCCCTGCATAATGGCAACCCCCGGCCAAGAAACGGATTTCTCACCGGTGTCAGCAGGCGACTTAGTGCTATTAGGGCCTACCCATGTGTTCCACAAAGCTGGTCATTATCTGATCCAGCAAGAGCAAGGTTATGTTATTGAGCATTTTGCTAAAGCGCCCAGTGACACCACCATACATGCGGTACTGCTAGCACACTGGTCTCCTGCCTAAAGCATCTTTATCTCCCCCCACGTCCTACATTTCTTCAACCACATCCACCTGGTCGCGCGTACGTCTTGGTTCACTGCCCACTAAGAAACTGCGCGAGTAGGTGGCAACCTGCCCTAATCCATGGCGAGTTTGGCTAACCAGCTCGCCAGCCAAGTGCTCTCCTTCACTGCCAATGCGCGCCTGAACCTCTTCTGGCTGCACAGCTGCTTCTGAAAGCTGGACCGTCACAATATAGCGCCCATCCGGTAGACCACTGCCAGAACCAAAGGGGCCAGCATTAAATTTCTCGTGCAAAACACGGGTACGCTCCTGCCAGCGCACGCGACTTATCTCTCGTTCAATGGTTACCTGAATAAGAGCGCCGTCCGGCAGGTTGGTTTCGCCGTCTACCATTAAGCGACGATCGGAGCGCAGAGAGGCGCTAGCCGAAATGGCTACAACGAGAGGTTCAACCACCTCCTGTGGCTCGGCGCTTTGTTGTGGGCTAGGCATTTCAACGACTGACTCAGGCGACTCTGGGGGCAAATCCTCCTCCTGACTACCACAGCCAGCCAACAGCAGCACGCTCACCAACACTAAACGGATACCACCTAGTGTCTTATCCATAGAGACTCCTCAACAACGAAATATCAGCTTACCACTGCCCAGCCCTATTCACATTGAGTTAGACCGCAAAAGAGTAGTTCTTTTGCCTGCCCGCTACCCACCAAAACACCGAGCTTTGAAATAGCAATATTTACCCCCTACCTTTGCCGACGTCCACCTTAACAATTGTGCAACGTCTGCTTTGTACTCAAACCCGCTTTTTGCGTACAATCGCTCGCCAACGACTCCCCCGCTGCAAAGCAATTACCCCAGGCTTATACCGCATCGTATGATGCAAGTGATTGATATGACTAAAGCTAGCCCAGCAGACGCTGCTCGTCTGTTTTCTGTGGCCCCGATGATGGATTGGACAACGCGCGACTACCGCGCGTTTGCACGCACGTTAACCAGGCGGACATTGCTGTATACCGAGATGGTGACCACCGGTGCCATTTTGCACGGGTCGCCCCGTGAGCGCTTTTTAGGCTATAGCGATGTAGAGCATCCGATTGCGTTGCAGTTGGGTGGCAGCGATGCGGGAGAGCTGGCCGAGTGTGCAGCTATTGCCGAGGCGTGGGGTTACGACGAGGTCAATCTTAATGTCGGCTGCCCCAGCGACCGGGTGCAGAACAATATGATTGGCGCTTGTTTGATGGGCCACCCTGAAAAAGTGGCGGCGGCAGTGGAAGCTATGCAGGCGGCAGTGTCGATTCCGGTCACGGTGAAGTGCCGTATCGGGATTGACGATCAGGATGAAGATGCTGACTTGGCGCGGTTTATTGAGATCGTAGCGAATGCTGGTTGCAACGTCTTTACCGTTCACGCGCGCAAGGCGTGGCTACAAGGTTTGTCGCCTAAGCAGAACCGTGATGTACCGCCACTAAACTACCCCCGGGTACACCGCCTGAAACAGAGCCATCCAGAGCTGCATATCGGTATTAATGGGGGGATCAAAACCCTTGCCGAGTGCAAAGCACAGCTTGAGCACGTAGACAGTGTGATGGTGGGTCGCGAGGCGTATCAGAACCCGTGGCTACTCGCCGGGGTCGATGAGCAGCTGTTTGGTGAAGCAGGGCCTGCGCGCACGCGTTTGGAAGCGGCTAACGCATTTCGACCGTATATTCAGCAGCGGTTAGATGAAGGAGCCAAGCTGAATCATATTACCCGCCATTTGCTGGGGTTATTTCAGGGCTGTCCCGGTGGCAGACGCTTCCGTCGTCACCTGTCTGAGCACGCGCATAAAGAGGACGCGGGCCTGCGCCTTTTCGATGAGGCACTTAGCTTAGTTCGCGAACCCCAAACAGAGGCCCAGGAAGCACTACAATCCGCGACCTAGCTCGACGGTGGGCGGCATGTTTAGACGACGCCTAGCGGCTAGGGCACGCTAGGCGTAAAACGCCACCATGTGTTTGCGTCCGGACAACAGCTTACCAACGTCGATAGATAGGCAGTCTTTGTGGTACCTGACCTTGGTTAAATCGAAAGGACTGTGGGTGCGGTATTTTTTTGCATCATCATACACATTAATCTTATTAACCCAATAAATATAAAATTACTAATGTTCCAACCCCAGCTATTCCTAATGCACCGAGAGTATCTATCAAATCACTTTCAACCATTTTTAATACATTGAAAGAACCATAGCGTTCAAGCAACTTTGAAATACCATTCGACGTTATACTGAATATGGCAATAATGATCTCGATTTTTTCTATTCCCATTAACCACAGCAGAGTCGCTAGCAAAGTAATTAAAACAACACTGGCTCTAAAGGAAAGCCATTTAGCAGAACTTATAGATGCATTGACACCACCTATCAAGCCCTCCTCTGTTGTCATTTTTGTAGGTAGAAACCGTCCCCAAAAACCTTGGTTAGAGTCCAACAGATGCGATAAAACCATGTGCACACACCAGAATAGTTGAGCAGAGTGAAAAACAGCTTGCCATGTAATACTTAACGATCAGTTAAACATTCATTAATTGACGCGGCTCTGGCACAGTTGGCTAATATCTTCTGCCTGCTGATAAACGTCCGTTGTTATGTCAAGCAAACCCAGTACGCTGTGAAATAAGTTATCGTGCGAGGCGGCTTGATCAGAGATTTGTCGTAGGCAGTCCGTATCAAGCCCTTGCTGCTGTGAAAATGAGCTCGACAGCCACCAAACCATAGGCACATGCGTCTGTTCGTCGGGGGCAATGGCGTAGGGAATACCGTGCAAATAAAGCCCTTTTTCGCCTAGTGATTCACCATGATCAGAGAGATAGACCATCGCTGTTGCGTATTCATCCTGATGCTTTAGCGTCTCAATCACCTGATCCAACACAGTGTCGGTATATAGAATGGCATTGTCGTAGCTGTTGGTAATGGCATCTCTTGAACACTTGGCTAAATCAGCGGTAGTACAAGCGGGAACAAAACGTTCGTAGCCATCAGGATAGCGTTGGTAATAGCTGGGGCCATGGTTGCCTAGCTGGTGCAACACGACCACCTGATCAGTTGAGGTACCACTAATTTGCGTGGTTAAAGCTTGAACCAGTGCCTCATCCAAGCATCGCCCATCTTGGCACAAAGACGCATAGTCCTCTGGCGCAAGCGCTTTTGTCGTCACTCCCTCGCAGACGCCTTTACAGCCTGACTGGTTATCAAGCCAGGTGACCTCTAAACCGGCGTGGGCTAATACGTCCAGCAACGATTCATGCTGCTGTGCATAAGATTTAGTGTAATCGGCACGCCCCGGTAGTGAAAACATGCAGGGTAATGAGACTGCTGTGCTTGTACCGCATGAGGAAACATCTGAAAAATTGATAACGCCAGGCTGCTGGGCAAGTTTAGGTGTGGTTTGGCGTTCATAACCATTTAACCCCCAGTTCGACGCCCGTACCGTTTCGCCCACCACAATGACGAGTAATGTAGGTTTGTCGCCCACTTGCGAACTGATACGGGCGTCCTCCCCCACAGGAGAACGCACCATATTCGCGGTAGCGTGCTGGCTGGAAAGAGCCTGCGCCATCGAAACAATATAATTACCTGGGGTCACCAAGTAGCGAAGCTCTTTATTGTTGCGCATGAGTGACGATAATTCTTGATAAGATAAGAAGATCGCCAATAGCAATATAGCAGTGCAGGCAAGACAATAAGCCAAGCGACGCAATATTGCTTTCTGCCAAGTTGAAGGTGTTATTTTAACTCGCCAAATCATGACGGTAGGCAAACCAAAAAAGATCGCCAAATGAATCAGCAAACCAACTGTGAGCAGTTCCTGTGCTTCGTTAGTGTCCGTTTGAAGGACATTTTCTAGCATGGAGGTATCAAAATAGGTGCCGTAGTAACTGGTAAAGTAACTGACGAAGGCTGCAATTAGAAATAGCAAGGTTAACAAGGGTTTTACTAGCGTTCGCAAAGCAAGGCTAACGAAGACCAAATAGTTAAGGCAGGTCATCACCAAAAACATATTGGCAAAGGTTAGCCACGTCTTGGCGACAAAAGGGTCATAGCCAGCAAAGGCCTGTTGCCAAAAAGGGACATTGTAAAAAACACTGAATATGACAACACTCCATAAGACAAGCAGCTCCGTGCTTAACGTGGGACGATAATGCCAAACGGTGTCAACAACTTTTGAAGGCAATGATAGCAAAGAGGGCATCGAAAGAATCTCTGTATGAAAAGATTAATGAACACTGGGGCGTAATAAGAACCTTGAAAGAACAAAACTTACGGTCCAACAAATCATGACGGTCCAGAGGTCATGGGAGAGAAAGTGCGCCCCACGAAACTGCTGAGTGATTCCAAACGTAAGGCCAAGCCCTAAACCCAGTGCGAGCCCTGCCCATCGCCATTGGGGCCGTATGGCGGCAAAAAAGAAGTAGCTGGCTATCCACGTGTATCCTGCGCTGGCATGCCCGGCGGGAAAGCAGGCGGACGCTGGCATTGAGGGAGGCCGCATGCTTAACAAGCCTATAAAGTCACGCGCTCCACCATAGCGAACTAAATCCCAGGGGCATTCCATGCTCACCAGGTGTTTAATAGTTGCTACAAGTAGCGCTGAAAGAAGCGTTGCGGAAAAAAGATAAAATAGCGGCGTGCGATATGTTTTAAGACAAGTCACCGTGGTGCTTAGTATCAATAGTAGGAGAGTGGCTAACCCCATAGCCAAGCTTAGCCATTTACCGCCTTTATGGAGAACAGCTTGGGTAAGATAAGTATCTTTCCATGCCCAAGCATTACCTTGAAGGTGATAGATAAAATCAGTTATCTTGAAGTCTATTTTTAAACTACCAAAAACCGACATAGCGATTAAAAATAAGATCCATACGGATGCTACAGGCTTGATAACATTTAGTTGATCAGCACGCATAGCCATACACCCATCATCATAAAAATAGTCATCATGACGGCGGCAGCTCCCATGTCTTTAGCACGCCCGCTAAGTTCGTTATTTTCTAGTCCGATACGGTCAATTGTACTTTCTATGGCGGAGTTAATAAGTTCCACTATCACGACAAGGGTGAGTGAAGAAAACAACAGCGCTTTTTCTACAGAAGTGGCATTAACAAAAAATATAAAAGGGTAGAGAATGAGACAGAGCATCACCTCTTGTCTAAAGGCAGATTCATTTACCCAGCAAGACTTTAAACCCGACACTGCATTTATAGAGGCGCGAAAGATTCGTTTAAAACCCGCACCATTGCGTTTTGATGTAGTTGAGATAGGCAAGACAGTACACTCGATAACGTAATAGTAGCGTCACTATAAAGTGCGAAACTTAACGAACAGTTATGCCGTTAATTCAGTCGCTAGAACATAAACACCCATCACTGAGTGGTGGTATTACCCACTGTGTGGGTTGGCTCACTGGCTGAATTCAGATGAGTGTGCTATTTGGAAAGTAAGTTACCGTATTTAAGGAAAGCTTAAGTTTTGGTAGCGAAGATCACAGTTTGTCGATTGAGGGGATCAGCATGCGCGCACTGCTAATAGAAGATGACCCCTTGCTTGGGGATGGCATTAAGACGGCGCTAGAGCGTGAGGGCTATACGGTCGATTGGTTTATGCTTGGCCGCGAGGCAATCAGCGCTATCGGCAGCGAGACCTTCAGTGTGATTATTTTGGATCTTGGGTTGCCCGATATGGACGGTATGCAGGTACTGCATTTACTCCGGCAGCAGTCTACTCTACCTATTTTGATTTTGACGGCTCGCGATGCGATGGAAGATCGCATTGGCGGTTTAGATGCGGGAGCGGATGACTATGTGCTCAAGCCGTTTAACTTGCAGGAGTTACTCGCCCGTTTGCGGGTCGTAATGCGGCGCGCTGAGGGGCGTGCCTCGCAAATATTAACGCTGGGTGCACTGAGCATTGATGAAGCTCGCCATACAGTGAGCTGGCGGGGCAAAGACGTAAAATTGGGCCGACGCGAGTATGCCCTATTGCTAGAGCTAGCTAGACACCCGGACAGGGTGCTATCTCGCCCTCGTTTAGAAAGTTTGCTTTACGGCTGGGGCGAAGAAGTGGAGTCCAATACGGTGGAGGTTCACATTCATCATCTGCGTAAAAAACTTGAAAAGCATCTGATTATTAACGTGCGTGGGATTGGCTACCGGCTGGATAGCCAGGCGCAATGAGATCGATACGGCATTATCTGCTTCGCACGCTAGCCATTGCCATGGTTGTCGCCGGGGGTGTTGCGGTTACCGCGGCTTATTTAATTACCGATCATGAGCTAGAGGAGATTCTCGATACACAGCTCAGTCTGCATAGCCGGATTGTGGCTGGCCAGCTCGATCCCAACGCGACCCTTGACGACTATGCTCGTCTGGCTTCACGTATGGGTCTTCCTGAACATCCAGCTCAGCTATATCGCGACGGTAACGCAGTGCCTGTGAGTCGCTCTGAATCAAGCCCTAAGCTTTACCACGAAGAAGAGCTTAAATTAGTCCTGGGCTT
Source organism: Vreelandella venusta (assembly GCF_007989605.1). Lineage (GTDB taxonomy): Bacteria > Pseudomonadota > Gammaproteobacteria > Pseudomonadales > Halomonadaceae > Vreelandella > Vreelandella venusta. The sequence continues at coordinate 108,505 of NZ_BJUL01000003.1, forward strand.
TTGGAATGCCGATGGCTCACCCAGGCTGCTAGGAGGCAAATGGAGTGATGCAGGCCCTTTCCCCGCGCCTTCAGAAGAGGGTTTTCGCTGGGCAAAATACGATGGCCATCGTTGGCGGGTTTTCAGCATGTTCGATACTGCCAGCGATACCTGGATCAGCATGGGGCTGCGAGGCTCGTTTCATGATGCAGTGGTGGAGCGCATTACCTGGAACAATTTGTTGCCCATGCTGCTGTTGCTGCCACTCCTGCTTTGGCTGATGAGTCGTATTATCCAACGTGGCATTGCGCCCATCCAAGCGCTTTCCAGCCAAGTACAAGGCCGCTCCGCCCACGACCTGCGTAAAATTGATAATCCGGTTCCTCAAGAGCTTAATGGGTTACGCCAATCACTAAACGACTTTATCGCCCGGTTGAAAGAAACCTTAGAGCGCGAGCGACGCTTCACTGCAGATGCAGCCCATGAGTTACGCACGCCGTTAGCAGCGCTGAGAATCCACTTAGATAATGCGCAGGCAGGCGGAGAGCAATCATTACAAAAGGCTTATGTCGGGGTTGAACGGCTTCAGCGGGTGGTAGAACAACTGCTTATTTTGGCTCGATTGGACCAAGTGACCACAATCTCATCAGCCACTATCGACCTCTATCCGATTATTGCCGAATTGGTAGCCGAGCTGTGGCCACTCGCTGAAGAGCGCAATCAGCACTTGAGGCTAATAGGCTTAACCCACCTGGAGGTTTGCGCCGACGAAATTGAGGTGGGAATTCTCTTCCGTAACCTGCTGGATAACGCCCTGCGCTATACCCCGCAAGGCGGTCAAGTGGAAGTAGAATTAGCGCTTTGGGAGGGGTTGCCTCAACTCACAGTGAGAGACACGGGCCCAGGACTCCCCGAAGCACTTTTGAATAAAGTCACTGAGCGTTTTAGGCGCGCTGCTGGCCAAGGTACCACTGGTAGCGGATTGGGTTTATCGATTGTTTCGGAGTTGGCTCAGCGCCAAAAAGCGCGCCTTACACTTAGTAATCGCACACCCAACGGACTAGCGGCAAGTGTGACGTGGGAGCAAAACCAACATCAAGATAGTTAATTAGCTTCAACATAGTGATTGTCACCAACTCCAAACACTAAATAATACGTACCAAGCACTAAGTAATACGTACCAAGCGCTATAGCCGAGTGTCAATACATCGCATCAGGCTGAGGCGTTAGGCTTGATTGAAAATTCTCAATCGCCGTCTCAGCTTCTTCAATTTCATCAAAACGGGCGATGTGATAAAGCGCTTCACCTTCATTTGCTAGTGGCAAGCGGCTCATACCAATAACAATACCGTCAGCCATAGAGAGCACTTCACCTTCATCATTGCCGAAGGGGTCTGCTACTTTACCGAGCACCTCGCCTTTTGCTACTCGAGCCCCCAGACGCACCTTAGGACGCAAAATGCCATCAATGGGCGCCCTCGCCCAGCTGGAGCCATTGGCAAGTTCAGCAGGCATTGGCGAGCGGCGACGCTGCTCGCCGGTCAGCATACCTAAACGGCGCATCACGCGTAATACGCCACGCACCCCGGGGGCAATTGCCCACTCATCAAAACGTAGCGCCTCACCAGCTTCATAAGTAAGCACCGGAATACCACGGTTCTGAGCATAGTGGCGCAGGCTACCTTCGCGAAGCTCTGCATTGAGTACCACAGGGGCACCAAACGCATCGGCCATGCGCTCAGTTTCACTGCCTGGCTGTAGCTGAGCACGAATTTGCGGAAGATTGGTGCGATGAATAGCACCCGTATGCAAGTCGATAATATGCGTGGCGTGATCGACAATTTCATCGCGAAATAGCGCCGCAATACGCCCGCCTAACGAGCCTTTTTCGCTACCCGGAAAGCAACGGTTCAAATCGCGGCGATCTGGCAAATAGCGCGTTTGCTGTAAAAAACCGAAAACATTAACGACGGGTACCGCAATTAACGTGCCACGCAAGCTATTGATTGCTTTGGAACGCAGCAGTCGACGCACAATCTCGACTCCATTAATTTCATCGCCATGAATCCCTCCACACACCAGCATGACCGGGCCATCTTTACGCCCATGCACGACTTCGACCGGAATATGCAGCTGCGTGTGGGTATACAGGCGTGCCACAGGCACATCAATTTGTAAGCGTTGGCCAGGCATTACAGTGCGCCCAGCCAGGGTAAAAGGTGCTCGCGCCATGCTGAGAGTCCTATAGCGTACAATAACGTTTTCGTTTCAAAACAGCGTTTCTAAATAAATCTTATACGCTTTTTACTGGCAAATGACGAATTTGTTAATCCACGTTATGAGCTAAAGCAATTAACCATACAGTTTTGAATGTAAAAAGTGGTGCACATAAGATAAAATGGGCGTATCACGTGTCAATTACTGAGGTTACGTTTTTATATGGCAAGAAAAACCAAAGCGGAGGCTGCTGCGACTCGCGAAGCGCTGTTGGATGCGGCTGAAGAGGTGTTTTTCGCAAAAGGCGTAGCTCGCACATCGCTGGAGCAAATTGCTCGTCACGCCGACCTGACGCGCGGTGCTGTTTACTGGCATTTTAAAAATAAAGGCGACCTTTTTATGGCGCTAGTGGAGCGTGTGCGCATGCCCTTCCAGTCACTAATGGAAGAGGTAAATAACGCCGACCCGACCATCTCACCACTAACGGCTATACAACTTGCCTGCTATGCCGGCTTAAACCGCATGGAACAGCCATCTCATCAGCGAATTTTATCGATTCTTTTGCACCGCTGTGAATTCTTTAGCGATATTAACCCGATTAAAATGCAAGACGAGATCGCAGACGAGTGTTTTGATGAAATGCTGTCGGTATTTCAATTGGCCCAACAGCAGCAATTGCTACGCGATGATCTAACCCCTGAGGTGGCAACGCGGCTTATGCAGGCGGCACTGGGGGGCTTATTTCATGATTGGTTGCGAAATCCAGAGTCTTTTTCGTTGTGCGAACGGGGCGGTGAACTCATCGATACATTAATCACCATGATGAAGCGCTAACCATCTCGCTGCAACGCAGCAATACACCTATACTGAGCAAATCGTCAGCATAGGATAATTTTATGGATGCTCTTGAATTTGTTCGTATCCGCGAACTTGATATCGCTGTGCGCATTTGGAATCCCGATGCACCCCGCACGCTGCTGGCATGGCATGGTCTTGCGCGCCACGGCGGTGATTTTGAAGCCCTAGCCCGTCAGCTGGGCAGCGAATGGCGTATTCTTGCACCAGATACACCTGGTCGCGGCCTTTCCAGCTGGTCACTGTTTCCTGCCCACGACTATCTCTACAGCTACTACATGACTATCGCGATAGGCGTCCTGGATCATTTCCAATTAAACCAGGTCGACTGGCTGGGCACTTCCATGGGCGGGCTATTGGGCATGCTGCTGGCTGCTGACAAAACACATCAACAGCGGATTTCTAGACTTATCCTGAACGATGTTGGGCCTGAGTTGAATAAAGACGGCCTAATCGCGCTTTCCAGTTATTTCAGCCTAACCCACCGCTTTACGAACTTTGCAGACCTACAAAAAGAGCTGACACAGCACTACGCAAGCTTTGGAATTACCACTGATGATGAATGGCGAGCGCTGGCATTGGGAAGCGCGCGGCGACTACCTGATGGTAGCTGGACCTACCACTTCGACCCCCGTATTGGCGAGCAATTCATCCATGATACACCGCGAGATACATGGGCAGATTGGGCGAACATTGACTGCCCTGTGATGGTAATTCGAGGCGCCGAGTCAACGTTACTGGATGCCGAAACGCTGCCACGCATGAAAGCAGTGCAACCCGGCTTAGTCACGTTCACCGCCCCAGGCTGTGGCCATGCCCCTATGCTGAACCATCCTGAGCAAGTAACACCGCTTCGTCAGTTTCTCGACACCCCACTCAGCGCCTTCCCCCGCAGCAAACCAACAACCGCCACCACTACTTCGCACCCTATTGGCCAATGGCTTATTAAGCAGTGGCGGCGCCTATTTGGCTAAACAATACGTTGGCTAAACAACACTCGCCACTAGGTGGAATAGCCGTTTGAATGATGCTTGCGGCGCAAGCGAAGCTTATTCACGCGAACCCGCGTATCAAGATACTGTTGCTCAAGCACACTGCGGTACGCACCTTCGCTGGCAAGATATTTCACAAGCACCCGGCGCTCGCCAGCTTGCGGGCAGTCCCCCGCTTTGCAATGCAATTTAACGGCGCTGCCGGGCTCATTCTCCAGCTGAGCAGATGCGTATTCATCATTCTGGCGCTCTGAAACAACGACCGTAGCGCCCAATAAGCAGCGGCGATTGAATGGCTGATAGCGATGAAGCGCGCGTTGTAATGAATGGCACACGGCTGCCGCAATCGGCGATGCAACTGCAAATGCAATCCACAGCACGAGCACGCCGACAGGCACCCTCAACATCCCCAACGATAGCCAGCGGAGGGCTAATAGCTCAATAGCCAGCGAAATAACACTCGCAAAAAGCACTAAAAAGCTTAACGCAAGCGTGGCAGGTACACCTGCAAAGCCTAAAGACACCAGTGTGCTGGCCATATGATCGTCGCGCAGACTATCGCGCTCAAATAGCTCCAGCGGCGCAAGTCTGATTAACACCAGCAGCCAGTAGAGCGCTATCAAAGCCAACAAGAAGGTAAAAACAATTGTTGGAAATTGCAGTACGGCGGAAACAAGTGATTGCATCATGGCGTGCTCTCCTCCAGACAAAGCCTGGTGATGTTTTCGCTTGACGTTATATTTATTAGCACAAGCTAAAAACAGGGTCTCTTTTAGCGTAGACCACCTTACGCGTTTATGCGGTTCTCTAATTGCTCTTGATCAAGTTTGTAAAAAAAACGGGCACCATGAAAACATGGTGCCCGCTAGCCAATCGCTAAACAGCGTTACGCTTGGTCGTGACCTAGCGCTGCCGACTCGTTGTTACCATCCCGGTCAGGGTGGCGTTTCCGATAGAGCCAATCAGATACCGTGGCAATCATTGCGTAGAAGCTTGGAATAAACAGACTTCCCAGCACGGCAACCGACGCCATACCGACCGCAACGGTGGTGCCGATATGGTGGCTACTCACATCGCTCGCGCCAGAGGCCAATGCCAATGGCAAGGTGCCGAAGATAAAGGCCAGTGACGTCATAACGATAGGACGGAAACGAAGCTCCGCGGCGGTAATCGCTGCTTCACGAATCGATTTACCATGCTCTTTACGCTGCAACTCGGCAAACTCAACGATAAGGATCGCGTTCTTAGCGGCCAAGCCAACCACCACCAGCATACCAATTTGGACATAGACACTTGTATCCAGGCCACGCAACGCAATACCACCCACGCCCCCCAAAAAGGCAAACGGCGTGGCGGTAAGTACCGCTAGTGGTAGCGACCAACTTTCATACTGTGCCGCCAGTATCAAGAACACCATCAAAATACCAAACACAATGGCAAGTAACGCAGTATTGCCAAGGTTAGACTCTTGATAGGCAGTCCCCGTCCAGCCCATTCCCCAGTTTTGGCCCAATGTTTCCTGAACCACTTCTTCCATCGCTTCAATAGCCTGTGTAGAGCTGTAGCCTGGCGCTGGATTACCCTGGAACTGAGCCCCCGCATAAACACCGAAGCGAGAAACCACAGATGGACCCGTTTGGCGTTCGAGCGTTACAAACTCAGAAAGAGGAATGCGCTCACCATTGCCACCACGTACATAAACGCTACTTACATCATCGGGCGTTTTACGGAATTTATCTTCATTCTGTAAATAGACCTGGAAGTTACGGTTTTGGTAGCTAAAGAAGTTAACAAAACCATTACCGAAGGTATTGGCTAGCGCCGAGTTGATATTCTCAAGGGCGACCCCATAGCTCAGCGCTTTTTGCTGATCTATTTCCGCACGGTAAGACGGCACATTGACGTTAAACGTTGTAAAAACGCGGCTTAATGCAGGATGCTGGTTAGCGGCCTGCATAATTTGCAATGACGCTTGATACAACTCACGAGGTGACGCGCCTTCAAAAGATTGCAAATACCCGGTGAAACCACCCGTGGTTGAAAGCCCCATGATCGGCGGTACGTTAAACGCCATCGCCGAACCACCATCAATACTCGCCCCCAACTGCATAATACGACCAACCAACTCATTAGCCGTTAAGTCGCGTTCTGCCCAGGTTTTCATGTTGATAAACATAATACCCCGTGCAGTATTGACCGCACTCGACAGAATGTCGTATCCCGCGACAGCAGAGGAGTACTCAACGCCCGGAATGGCTTCTATCTGTGAGCTAAGCTCATTCATATAGGCTTGGGTTCGGCTAAGCGACGCAGCATCTGGCAATGAAACGCTAACCAGCACGATACCTTGGTCAGTTTCCGGCACCAGTGTGGAAGGCGTATTTGCATAGAGCCAGTAAGAACCGGCCCCCACCGCCACAGTCAGCGCAAGCGCTAACACCCAGAAACGCACCAGTTTTTTCACAAACCACATATAAACGGCGGTAAAACCAGCGAAAAGACGGTCAAACAGACGCAGCGGTGTGGTAATGGCACGCTTAAACGCGGACTGTTTCGTTTTATGCAGGTCATGCTTAATGAAGATGGCCGACAGCGCGGGGGTGAACGTTAGTGCCATCAGCGCCGATAGCGCCACCGATATCGCCACGGTAATCGCAAACTGCTGATAAATCTGGCCGGTAAAACCGCCCAGGAACGCCACGGGCACAAACACCGCCGCCATAATAAGCGAGGTGGCAATAACCGGGCCACCCACCTCTTTCATCGCACGGATAGTGGCGTCACGAACCGTAATATCGTCTTCTTCGCTCAATACCCGCTCAACGTTCTCCACCACTAGAATCGCATCATCCACCACGATGCCTATCGACAGCACCAAGGCAAACAGCGTTAACAGGTTAATAGAGAAACCAAACAAGTAAAAACCAGCAAAAGTACCGATAACCGAGACCGGCACGACCGACATAGCAATGACCGTAAAGCGCCAGTTCTGCAAGAAGATGAACAGAATCACGATAACGATCAAGAATGCTTCAATAAATGTATGCAGAACGGTTTCTACCGAGGCATCGATAAAGAGCGTGGTGTCATAAGGCGTTACATAGTCAAGCCCGGGTGGAAAACGCCCCGATAGTTCTTCCATCGTGGCTCGCACTGCTTCAGCGGTTTCCAGTGCGTTTGCACCCGGCTGCTGGTTGATGATGATCGGCGTCATTGTGGCACCGTTTAAGCGTGCATCAACACCGTAGAACGAAGCGCCTAGCTCAATACGTGCTACGTCCGCAAGGCGCAGTGAAGAGCCGTCAGGATTCGTACGCAGGTAAATATTACGGAAATCATCGGTTCCCGATAAGCGCCCGCCGGCGGTAATCGTATAGGTATAAGCACGCGGTTCGCTTTGCGGTGTTGCCGCTAAGTTACCTGCGGGAATTTCGGTATTCTGCGCGCGAATAGCGCTAGCTACCTCACTGGGCGTGAGGTCATACTGAGCCAGCTTGTCAGGGTCCATCCACACCCGCATCGCAAACTCACCGCCGCCTAACACTTCGGCATTGCCGACGCCTGGCACTTGGCGTAGCTCATCCAAGATATTCAGCGTGGCGTAGTTTTGCATGTAGATTTTGTTGTAGTCACCGCTAGGAGACGTCAAGGCAACAAGCATCAAAATAGAGTCAGAGCGTAACTCAACCGTCACCCCTTGAGACTGAACCGCCTCAGGTAACTGCGAAAGCGCGCCCTGCACTCGGTTATTGACATTGATGGTGTTGATATCACCATCAGTGCCAATGTTAAACGCAACACTCAGGCTCATAAGACCATTATCAGCGCTGTTTGAGGTCATATATAGCATGTCCTCAACACCATTGATGGCCTCAGCAAGCGGTGCCGCGACGGTTTGCGCAACCGTCTCAGCATCCGCCCCAGGGAACTGAGCCTGAACGGACACGGTGGGAGGTACAACGCTGGGATACTGCTCTATCGGCAGTATTCGCATCGCCATCGTACCTACCAGCGTCAAGATAATCGCCAAAACGGTGGCGAAAATCGGTCGGCTGATAAAGAAGTTGGAAAAGTTCATTATTGCGCGCCCTCTTCCCCTTCAGCGGGCTGTGCGTCAGTCGCCCCATCCTGCATTGCCTCTGCCTGCCCGGCTTCTTGCTGGGCGTCTTGCTGCTCAGCTTCTGCGACGATATTGGCAGCGTTACCTTCAAATGGCTGGGGGTCAATTAGCATTCCTGGCTCCAGGCCAGCAGGGTCGCCTACGATGACACGCTCGCCAGCAGTAAGGCCATCATGAATGATTTGCCATGGGCCAGCCACTTCGCCGAGTTGAACCGTGCGCTCGCGCGCTTTATTTTCATCATCGACAATAAAGACTTGCGGCCCCATTAACCCTTGAGTAACGGCAATCTCTGGTACGGCCAGGACATCAAAACGCTTCAAGCCTTCAACACGAACCCGTACAAACTGACCAGGCAATACCGCGCCATCAGGGTTTGCGAACGTTGCTGACGCCTGAACCGTACTGGTGCCGCTATCCACACGAGAACCCAGGAAGTTCAAACGCCCTTCCAGCTCAGCGCTGTCGTCACCATACTGTCCTGGCACACTCAAACGCGCGCTAATGTCTGATGCGTTACCACTCTCGCCCAGTTGTCGGCGTAACTCAAAAGCATCTCGTTGAGGTAGCTGAAAACGCACTTCAAGAGGGTCAAGCGGCGTAATAGTGGCTAACTCAGTTCCTGGTGTTACCAAATTACCAACGTTGACCTGGCTTAAACTGATCATGCCAGATACCGGTGCGGTGACGTTAGAATAGCCTAAATCAAGGTTAGCACTGGTTAACGCAGCGTCTGCTTGGGCGACACTTGCTTGGGCAACGCGCTGGTCAGCTAGTGCTTGGTCATACTGCTGGCGACTGACCGAGTTTTGGCTTAGCAACTGCTCGAAACGCTGCGCATCACGCTGGGCACGAGCCAGTTCAGCACGCGCACTTTGCAAGTCGGCCTCACGTTGGTTAACGGTAGCTTGGTAGAGATCTGGCTCGATGGTATAGAGCCGATCCCCCTGCTCTACCAGTTGACCTGGCTCAAAGTGACGCTCTTCAAGAAACCCGTTTACCCGGGCCACCAGTGTGACTTCACTGTCGCTGCGCAGCAGTGACGGGTAGGATTTATTCAGAGGAATATCCTGGCGGGCTATTTCAACTACTTCTACTGCATGGGGCGGAGCTTCCTGCTGCCCAGCCTGCTGTTGCTGAGGCTGCTCCTGGCCGCATGCGGCTAGCGCCAATGCAGCTATCAGCGTCACTAGACTCGCTCTACCTGAGTGAATCATTTTCTTCATACGTTGGTTTCCCATTAATCTTTGCAACATTGACGGATAGCAGCGCAGCGTGTGGTTGGTTAATGTGCTAAAAAACTAACAACTCGCTAACTTACGCACCCGGCGTGGGTGGAGCGCCAATATCCATAGCCCGCTGGTAGGCGTCGGGGTCGCCACCCTCAGGCAGGGTGAAGTTCACCTCATCTCCCGTTAGCCACGCATTGACCTCTTCAATCGCCTCAACGTCTAACAAGCCTGCCTGCTGACGCAGTGAGAGCAAATTGACCACATAGTCATAACGTGCTTCAGCATAGTTGGCGATAGCGTTATAGAGGCTTTGTTCAGCATTCAACACGTCTACGATATTACGTGTGCCTACTTCATAACCGGCACGGGTAGCTTCTAAAGCACTACGGTTAGAGACGATTGCCTGCTGACGAGCCTCAACGGTATCGACGTTGTTACTAACCTGGGTATAGAGCGAACGCACTTGTTGGATAGTAGTGCGGCGTTGGGACTCGTAATTGTATTGGCTACTTTCCAGCTGGAAGGTGCCTTGGCGAATACGGGCGCTGGTGCTGCCACCGGTATAAATAGGTAAGTTCGCCGAGACACCCACTTGACTTGATGTGTTGTAGCCACTCACCAAATCACTATCGCTATCCGAGTACTGGTAGTTAGCAAATGCCTGAACAGTTGGCATACGCCCGGCACGCGCCAGCTCGACGCCTACGCGGGAAAGCTCAATGCCTGCCTGCTGCGCTAATACCTGCGGGTTACGCTCAATGGCTTGCTCTACCCAATAGTTACGATCCGTGGGAGTTGGCAGAGCAATCGGCATACTGTCGCCCAGCGCGTCGATACTGGCGTAACGCTGCCCCGTCAGTTGTTCAAGCACCTCAAATGCCACCTGAAGATTACTCTCTGCTGCTATGCGATCAGCGCGGGATTGATCAAAGCTCGCCCGTGCTTCCTCTACTTCAGTGATAGCAATGAGACCTACTTCAAACTGCTCTCGAGCCTGCTCAAGCTGGCGGCCAATCGCACGCTCTTGAGCTAAACGCGCCTCGAGCACTTCGTGGGCACGCAAAATATCGAAATAAGCGCTCGCGACATCAATCAGCAACTGCTGCTCAGTGGCGGCCAATAAGTACACTTGTTGATCAATCTGACGTTCAGCCTGATTCACTTCCTCACGTGTGACAGCATTGAAGAGTGCCTGGGTCGCCTCAAGTGTTAATGACGCGGTGTTGTAGCGATCATCGCTGACACCCGCCGCATTAGAACCGGCACCAGCGCTCTGCCCCACTCTAGAGGAGGACTGGCTTTCGTACTGCTGGTTATGGACGACATTGCCAGAGGCATTTACCTGAGGCAACAGCGCGCCACTTGCCACATCGCTTGCCGCTTCAACACTTGAAAATTCAGCACGTGCAGAGGCCAAGGCAGCGTTGTTATTAAGCGCATCGCGAGTGATATTGACTAAATCTGCCGCTTGAGCGGGCAGGACGAAAGAAGATGTCAGCACTGCTAATAGCAGGGGACGAAAAGGGGCATTGACTGCCCAGTGTGCCAGTCGCATGGGATTGCCTCTAGGTGTCAACGTAGGGTGACGATAATGATAGCCATTCTGAAGGGTGGCATTATAGTTACATTCATGTATGTATGCTAGGCTTGAACTTAACCTAAATATATGAACAGCGTCACGTATAGATCACCACACTCCACAAGACTCTCTATTACCTTAGTCCAAAGCCCCATGAGCTTGCAGCTTTTTACGCTTCTATTACCCACTCGAATCGTAAGTGAACCATGTTACAGCTAATGTAGTGGCGCGCTAACTCAAGGGAGAGTTTGAGTCTCTCAACAATATGCGGCAGTGATTGGCAATCCAGGCAGATAGCTAATAAAGCGAGAAAAACAGCACAATAATTATGATTATTCTGTCAAAAACGCTACCCCATTAACTCTCAAAAGCTTCCAACACTGCCACGCAGCGTTCAACGGCACTGCGATACCCTGAGCCAAATAACAGTAGATGGTTAAGCAATGGATAAAGCTGAAACAGCGCTTCGCGTCTTGGCCAGTCGATTGGCTTATCGCCGTTCCAGTAAGCATCAAAAAAAGGCACATCAGGCGACCCAAACAGGGTCAGCATAGCCACATCAACATCAGGATAATGGCGATAAACAGCAGGATCGATCAGTGCTGGTCCTCTAGTGGTGGTCAGCACATTACCCGACCATAGATCACCATGAATAAGGCTAGCAGGTGAATCTTGCAGCCATGTTTCTAGCTGCTCTGCTTGATGTTCAACGCGGCGGCGCAACGCGCCATCCAACAGGCCTTGCTGATAACAAGCTTGGGTAAGAGGCAGTAGACGGCGTTCGCGCTGAAACGCACGGCCATCTGCCAGCGGGGAGTTGGGTTGGGGCGTACGCCCACACGCATTGTCCTGATGCCAGCCATGAGCATCACCTATCACACCATGCAGCTCACGCAGCCCTTCGCCTAAAGCGATGCTACTCTGGATGTTTGCGGGTTTGCTATCGAGCGACTCTATCACCAGCCACCCCAGCGCCTCTCCCAGCACCTCAGGTATCACTAATGAAGTGCACGCCCCCTTGAGCGCGCGCAGCCCCTCTGCTTCGCCAAGCAATCGCGCGGAATCGTCGTGTTTGATAACGACTTGCCCTTGGCGGGTAGTCAAAGCGTAAACAGCCGCTATATCACCGCCACTGAGTGGCTGAAGCTTATCAGTAGGGGTTAATCCCAGCGTATCTAGCAGATCGCGCAAAACGGCATCCATGACTTCCTCCACTCAAGGCGCGTGTACTCTCCGCATCTCTCCTTAAACGGTACAAGGCAAAGCAATATCTTTCTAGGCAATCCGCATTATTAAACGCTATGACGCTGAGCAAGCGCCTCGCGATAACGCTGATAAATCGCCTCATAAGCAGTAACACGGCCAGCATCAGGGTCGGCAAGGGAAGCAGCATCCAGGTGCACCAAGCGCTCACAAAGCGATGCCAGGGTCACACCCTCCTGATGTAAGTCGCACCAAGCCGCTTGAATGGCCGCCCCTAACGCAGCGGCATCGGTAATCTCTGGGCAGATTACCTGGGTATTAGTAATGTCAGCCACCATTTGCCGCCAAACCGGGCTCTTGGCGCCGCCGCCTATCAGCCTAATTTGGCTGGTGTCGGTAGCTAGATCACCTAACAGCTCCAAGCCATAGCGCAGGCCAAAGGTAGCACCTTCCATCACCCCTCGGCAGATGTTAGCTTGAGTCATATTAAGGCTGGTCAAACCAAGAAAATCACCAGTCGCATTGGGCAGCATCGGTACCCGTTCGCCGTTAAAAAACGGCAGTACAACCACTCCCTCGGCCCCAATCGGGGCGCTTGCCACCTGCTCGCTGAAGGTAGCTAAGTCCAGCCCAAACAGTTCACGCACGCGGGTAGTTGCAGAGGTAACGTTCATAGTACAGATTAACGGCAGCCAGCCACCGTGACTGGCACAGAAGTTGGCCACCATGGCGCTGTCGCACACCACCGAATTAGGTGAATAAGCGCACACCGTGCCGGAGGTCCCTAAACTAAGCGTCACCAGCCCCTGAGTAATATTACCGGTGCCAATTGCGCCCAGCATGTTGTCGCCGCCGCCAGAAGACACCATCACATCATCATGAATCCCCAACTCTTGCGCCACTAGCGGGCGCACTCGCCCTGCTGGCTCGTGCGCCTGGATAAGACGAGGCAGCACACGGTCTGGATCAAGTTCTGGCGCAATGGCTGCAAATACCTCTTTCTGCCAGCATTGGGCACGGGTATCGAAATAACCGGTGCCCGACGCATCACCCGCCTCAGTGACCCGCTCACCAGTCAGCCAGAAGTTGAGGTAGTCGTGGGGCAGTAGCAGAGTGGCTATACGTTGGTAGGCATCCGGATGATGCTCCCGCAGCCACGCCACTTTAGACGCGGTATAACCAGTTTGTAACACCAGACCCAGCTTCTCCAGACAGCCCGCTTCACCGCCAAGTCGGTCGACTAAATCGCTATTTTGAGCACTGGTTTCGGTATCGCACCACAGTTTGGCGGGATACACCGGCACACCATCCGCATCCAGTGCCACCATGCCGTGCTGCTGTCCGGAAACGCCAATCCCCCGCACCTGCTTGGCATCAATGCCAGCACGCTCAAGCGCTTGAAAAAAAGCCCCTTTGAGCGCTGCTAGCCACTCTGCTGGCGCCTGCTCCCGGCGGCCATGCTCTCCCTCGTCTAGACTATGAGGAAGACTGCCTTCACTCAGGATGACGCCACGCTCCACATCTACCACCACGACTTTGGTACTCTGCGTACCGCAATCTACCCCGATATACATCACAACGTTCCTTTGGACGCGACCAGAGTCTCAAGAGTAGCCCGTGCTCCCCGTTCATGCAGTGACGTCAATGTCTTTAGGTAAGCGTTTAGAAAGCGAGGCTGATCAGCCAAGTCACCAAACAGCTCGCGGTTCTCGACAAACGCAGCGGGGTACGTGCGGTTGTTAGTGGCAATAGCCATCAATGGCTCACGCAGACGGTCCACAATATCGATAGCCTCTCCCTGCTCATCGACGCCTTCAGCGTAACGTGCCCAGCTGGCGACCACGGCGGCGCTACGTTCAATCTCCCCCCCCTGAGAAAGTTGCTGGCGAATCACCGGCACGAGCCATTTGGGAATGCGATCAGAGCTTTCAGCACATAGCCGTGCCAGAGTGTCTTTAATTTGCGGGTTGGCGAAGCGTTCAATCAGGGTCAGCCGATAGGTTTCTAAATCAACCCCTGGTACTGGCGCCAGCGTAGGCGTGCCCTCTTCACGCATATAGCCCAGCAAGAACTCGACAAACAGCGGGTCTTGGCACACTTCATGGGCGTAGCGGTAGCCTGCCAGATAGCCAAAGTAAGCAAGCGCCTGATGACTGGCATTGAGCAGGCGCAGCTTCATCAGCTCATAAGGCTCTACATCATCGACAAGTTGCACGCCTACCTTCTCAAGCGCAGGGCGACCCAAGGGAAAGTGATCTTCGAGCACCCATTGGCTGAAGGGCTCACATACCACTGGCCAGGCATCCTCAACATCAAACCGCTGGGCCAACTCTTCAATATCTGTGGGCGCTGTCACTGGCGTGATACGATCCACCATAGCATTGGGAAACGCCACTTCGGCAGCTAGCCAGTCGCCAAGCCCTGCGCTGCGAGCACGGGCGTAGGCACTGAACATGCGTTTGGCCACGTCACCGTTACCTTGAATATTGTCGCAGGACATCACCGTAAAAGGTGCAATGCCCCGTGCACGACGACGAACTAGGGCTTCCACCACTAAGCCAAAGCTGGTGGACGGTTGCTCTGGGTGAGCGAGATCATCACGCACCTGTGGAGAATCCAGATTGAACTCTCCAGTCACCGGATGGAAGTTATAGCCACCTTCCGTCACGGTGAGCGACACAATCTTGATGGTAGGATCGGCCATTTTTTCGATCACCGCTTCGGGGTCTTCTGGCGCAAACAGGTAATCCACCATACTGCCGATCACACGGGGCTGATACTCGCCGTCGGGGTGTTTCACCACGAGCGTATAGAGGTAGTCTTGCGCAGCAAGGGCCTGCTGCATACGCTTATCGCCGGGCATTACTCCCACTCCTACAATGCCCCATTCAAGCGCCTCCTCCTGGTTCATTAGCGCATCCAGGTACATCGCCTGATGGGCACGATGAAAACCACCGACGCCAATATGCACGATGCCTGGCGTCACGGCCTGCCGATCAAAAGTAGGCGTCTCAACCGCCGCGCTGAGGGCACCCATGTTGTGATTATTAAGCTGGGTCATCGTCACTCTCCGGGTCATTTGTTAGCCACGCCGCGTCCTAGCGCCAGCGCTGGTCAGCGGGCACGCTGCCGTTTTTTACAAGTTCAGCGTTAAGCATGTCTTTTTGATGAGCGCGCTCGAGGGCGCCGATATGATCTTGGCCCATACACAGCCAACGATTCACCAACCGCTCAACCAGTACGGCATCGTCCACATCGATAAACAGCGTCCAGTCGAACAGCTTGTGCAGCGCCCGCCAGGGCTCTTGATCCAACAGCAGGTAATTACCTTCCACAATCACAATGCGCTGCGCTGGAGTAATCAACCGCCCTGCAGCTCGAGCGAGATCCAGCGGCCGGTCAAACACCGGCACCGCTACCGATTGGTCGGCGCGACGAATGCGCACTAAGTCATGGTGTAAGCCATCAACATCGAACGTGTGCGGCGCGCCTTTCACTGGCAGTTGCTCATCACCTAGCACGGCGTTATCGAAGTGGTAGCCATCCATCGGCACCACGGCTGCCTGCCCCGGCCGCTGCTGATTAATGGCATCGCATAACAGCGCGCTGCGATAAGACTTGCCTGCTCCAGGTGGGCCCGCCAGGGCAACCATAAAACGTGCTTTGCCTTCGGCGGCATCCAACAGTTGGTGGCTTAACGAAACAAGATCAGGGGTCATAGGCGTATCAACTCATCCAGTTGCCACCATCGACGTTGAGCGTCTGGGCAACGACGTAGTCACTATCCTGACTAGCAAGAAACACGGCGGCCCCCGTGTGGTCTTGCGGCAATCCCATACGCCCAAAGGGTACAGACTCGCCCACCAAACGCTTTTTCTCGCCCAGCGGTCGGTTCTCATAGCGTGCAAACAGTGCATCGACTTCTTCCCACATCGGCGTATCCACTACCCCCGGTGCAATGCCGTTCACGTTAATACGGTGCTTGATCAAATCCAGCCCGCAGGACTGGGTCAGGCTAATCACAGCGGCTTTACTCGCACAGTAAACGCTGACGAGTGGCTCGCCCCGTCGGCCTGCCTGAGACGACATATTAATAATTTTCCCCCCTTGGCCTTGTGCCACCATGGCGCGAGCCACGGTCTGCAGGGTAAAAAATAGCCCCTTGGCATTCACCGCAAACTGCTTGTCAAAGCTAGCCTCTGTCACCTCGAGCACCGGTGCCATATCAAACACCGCGGCGTTATTGACTAAAATATCGATCCCGCCAAATCGCTCGGTAACGCTCGCCACCATGGCGTTGATCGAGGCTTGGTCGCACACGTTCAGCACGACACCCATCACGCGCTCGGCGCCAGCGTCTTGTTGCAGCGTGGCGAGCGCATCGTCAATGGCGCTGGCATCGATGTCGGCCACAATTACCTTCGCCCCTTCGGCGAGGTAGCGCTGAGCAATGGCTAAACCGATACCACGGGCACCGCCTGTGATGACGGCGCGTTTATTGAGCAGTTTCATTGTTATCTTGTCCTTGCAAATGGGATTGCCACTCGTCTACTAAAGCGTGAAGTCCGCGCATATGGGGCAAAATTCGCCAAGCGCCCGCCGCCAGTAGCCGTGAGGACTGTTGTTCATCTATATGACTCGCCCCCACAAAACCAATCACTCGCATGCCTGCAGCATAAGCAGCGGTTACCCCTGCCACGCTATCTTCTACCACCAGACAGCGGCTGGGTGAGCAGCCAAGAGAACTGGCCGCTAAGTGATAAATAGCGGGGTCCGGTTTGGGGTTTTCGACTTGCTCGGCGGTGAAAATCGGCGCATCGCCCAGCGCGCCGTCCAGTTGGGTAGTGGCGAGCGATGCCAGCACGCGACAACGGCGGCTGTTCGACACCACGGCCTTAGGTAAGTCGATCCCGCTGACGGCGGCATGCACCCCTGCAATGGCGGTTAATTCCCTCGCCAAGCGCGCCTCAATAGCGCTATCAACCAGCTCAGCGGCATCGGGCGGCAACAAGTGACGGCTTAACTGTTCCAGGTGCTGGAGGATATTGGCCGTCGTCATACCCAGGGCTTGGCTAAGTAGTGTCGGGATATCCAGATCCGGTAGCCACTGCCCAAGGTGGATTTCCAGAGTCTCTTCAGCGAGTGCTTCGCTATCCACCAGGACGCCGTCACAATCAAAAATCAGCGCTTTCATACCTGCTCCCCTGGAGAGGCAGGTTCCGTAGCCGCGCGATTATCTTGTCGGGTCAGCCCCGCTAACGGGTGCTGCTGCAGGCTAGGTAGGGCTAGCCCGCTTGCGTCAAACAGATGGGCGCGCTCGGGGGCAAAACCAAAACGCACGCTATCGTTGACCCGGTAGGCCACATCGCCATCAGCCATAATAGTGATCAGCTCATCGTCCATTTGAACGTAGAGCGAGGTTTGACCGCCGAGGCGCTCAAGCACTTTTATCTGCCCACTCAGCGGCCCCTGTTCATCAAGGACCAAGTGTTCTGGGCGAACACCCAGCTCAAGAGTGGCGTTAGTATCCAGGTGCCCACCGTCGACCGGCACACTGCGCTCACCGCCGCCGGGCAGACGAATCGCTACGCCTTCAGACGTTACGTCGGTCAACGTCACCGGTAGAAAATTCATCTTCGGTGAGCCAATAAAGCCTGCCACAAAGCGATTGCGCGGATGGTGGTAGAGCGCCATTGGCGAGCCCACCTGCTCCACCACGCCATCGTGTAGCACAACGATTTTATCGGCCATGGTCATGGCTTCTATCTGATCGTGGGTGACGTAAATCATCGTGGCATCTAGTTCTTCATGCAGCCGTGCCAGCTCAATGCGCATCTGCACCCGCAACGCCGCATCCAAGTTGGAGAGCGGCTCGTCAAACAGAAAGATACTAGGGTTACGCACAATCGCCCGGCCAATCGCCACCCGTTGGCGTTGTCCACCGGAGAGCGCTTTAGGCTTCCGATCTAATAGCGGCTCCAACTGCAGAATTTTGGCCGCCTCCAGCACTTTGGCGCGGCGCTCCTCTTTGGGCACTCCAGCCAGGCGCATGCTGAAGCCCATGTTGCCCTCAACCGTCATGTGCGGGTACAGCGCATAACTCTGGAATACCATGGCCAAGCCCCGGTCGGCGGGGCCCACATCGTTTATTCGCTTACCATCGATCAGAATGTCGCCGTCGCTTGCACTCTCCAAGCCTGCGATCATGCGCATCAGCGTGGATTTACCACAGCCCGAAGGGCCAACAAACACCACGAACTCGCGGTCGTTCACCTCGAGATCAATGCCTTTGATGACCTTGGTGTCGCCAAACTGTTTGATAATGTTCTTCAGTTGTAAGGTTGCCATGGGGAACTCCTTTACTTGACGGCGCCAAAGGTCAGGCCGCGCACCATTTGTTTTTGGGTCATCCAGCCGAGGATCAGGATGGGGGCGATTGCCATGGTGGAAGCCGCTGAAAGCTTGGCCCAGAATAGCCCTTCAGGGCTTGAGAACGAGGCAATATAAGCGGTCAGCGGCGCCGCTTTCGACGAGGTCAAGTTGAGACTCCAGAACGCTTCGTTCCAGCTCAAAATCACTGAAAGCAGCCCGGTAGAGGCGATGCCCGGCAACGTTAGCGGCAGCAGCAGGAAAAACACCTCCTGCAGAGTGGACGCGCCGTCCATCCTGCCGGCTTCCAGAATGTCTTTGGGCATATCCTTGAAGAAGGTGTAGAGCATCCATACCACGATGGGCAGATTCATCAGGGTGTAAATAATGATTAGCCCGGTCCGGGTATCCAACAACCCCACATCTCGGAAAATCAAATAGATAGGTACCAAGACACCGACAGGTGGCAGCATTTTGGTAGACAGCATCCAGAGCAGCGTGCCCTTGGTGCGCTTAGTCGGCAAAAAGGCCATGGCATACGCCGATGGAATGGCAATCAGCAGTGCTAAAAAAGTCGAGCCAAACGCCACGACGACGCTGTTTAGCGCAAAACGCGCATAGCCCGAGCGTGCCTGAACGGCTTGATAGCTCTCAAGCGTGGGGGAAAAGATAAAGCTTGGATCTGCAATCGCTGCCGTTTCGGTTTTAAATCCGGTCAGCACCATCCACAGGATGGGAAAAAAGATAATCAGGGCAATCGACCAGCCCACTAGAGTTAAGACCAGTTGCCTGATGGGCAACGAGCGAGCGTTAGCTGGCGCGACGCTATTACGATGAAGTGTCATTGAAATGCTCCCAAGACGCCCTGTCACCGGGGTTAGTCTTCTAAGTTCTTAGCGACCATACGGACAAGGAAAATCGCGACGATATTGGCGAGAATGATGGCGATCACCCCACCCGCTGAGGCCAAGCCCACATCGAAATCCAGTAGCGCTTGGATATAGATCAAATAGGCTAAGTTAGTGGTCGCGAGTCCCGGCCCGCCGGAGGTGGTGACAAAAATCTCAGCAAAAATCGTCAGCAAGAAGATCATTTCAATCATGATCACCACGCTGATGGCACGCTTTAGGTGCGGCAGCGTAATGAAGAAGAAAATCGCCAGTGGCCCAGCACCATCCATGCGCGCTGCTTCCACCTGGTCTTCATCCAGCGACTGCATGGCGGTGAGCAGGATCAATAGTGCAAACGGCAGCCACTGCCACGACACAATAATGATGATGGAGGTCAGCGGTAGCGATGAGAACCAGTCCAGTGCAGGCAGCCCTAGCGACTGCGCCAGCCACGCTAGCACCCCATTAGAGGGGTGCATCATCATGTTTTTCCATACCAGCGCGCTCACCGTTGGCATGACAAAGAAGGGAGAAATCGCCAGCACGCGGGCAATGCCACGCCCAGCAAACTCCTGCTGAAACAGCACCGCGAGCAGCGTGCCGCCCACCACGGTAACCACCAGTACCGAACCTACCAGTAATAGGGTGGTGCCCATCGCCGACCATAACGCAGGGTCAGTCAGCAAGTATTCATAGTTTTCCAGCCCGGCGAAGCCGGTCATCCCTGGCATGAGTAAGTTATAGCGCTGAAAAGAGAACCAGATCGTCATGCCCAGGGGCACGATCATCCAGAGCAGCAGCAGCAATACCGCGGGCGCTTGAAGCGAAAGCGTTCTTAGCCCACCGACCGTTCGGCCAGAAGCACGTGTTCTATTCATGGAAACACCTACAAGAAAACAGACCTGCTAGAACCACTGAAATACGCCTGCCCACATAACCGGGCAGACGTAAGAGTGCATTAACGTTCGATGTAGCCTGCCCGCTGCATGGTGCGCTCGGTGGCTCGCTGAGCGCTATCAAGCGCCTGAGCTACTGAGGTGTCACCGGTCAGGGCGGCGGCAATCGTTTGGCCCACTTGCGTACCAATCGACTGGAACTCAGGAATACCTACAAACTGAACGCCGACATAGGGGGTTGGCTCTAGGCTGGAGTCGGTAGGATCAGCTTCTTGTATGGCGTTAAGCACAAAATCAGCAAAGGGCGCGGCATCAACGTACTGCTCGTTGGCGTAGGTGGATTCACGAGTCCCCGGCGGTACGCTGGTCCAGCCGTTCGTTTCGCCAACAAGCTCGACGTACTCCTGTGAAGTCGCCCAGGTAATGAATTGCTGTGCTGCTTCTTTGTGCTCTGAGGAAGCGGGAATCGCCAGCGCCCAGGACCACAGCCAATGAGAGCCTTTAGGGGTTTTGGCGATGGGGGCTGGCGCAAAACCTAGCGTACCTGCTACGTCAGACTCGTTTTCATCATAGAGTTTGCCTGCTGCCGAGGTGGCATCAACCCACATGGCGCAGTTCCCACGAGAAAAAAGCGCTAGGTTTTCGTTAAAGCCGTTGGAGCTGGCACCGGGCGGACCGTAGTTGCTTAGCAGGTCAACATAGAACGCAAGCGCATTGTTCCAGGCCTCAGAGTTAAGCTCCGGGTTCCACTGCTCATCAAACCAGCGGCCGCCAAAGGTGTTCACCAGCGTCGAGACAAAGGCCATGTTCTCGCCCCACCCCGGCTTACCGCGCAAGCAAATACCTGCCAGGTTCTCTTCGCTACCGTGTAACCGCTCGGCCCAGTCGCGCACCTGCTCCCAGGTTGGCTGCGCTGGCATCTCGATGCCAGCCTGCTCAAACAGATCGGTGCGGTAGTACATCATGGAGCTTTCCGCATAGAACGGCAGAGCGTGCAGCGTGCCATCTAGGCTTAGGCCATCGCGTACCGATGCCAGTAAATCATCTTCATTGTAGTCATCGGGCAAGTTTTCCAGCGGCTCAAGCCAGCCACGATCTGCCCAGATGGGCACTTCATAAGTACCGATAGTCATCACATCGAACTGCCCGCCACCGGTGGCAATATCCGTGGTCATACGCTGACGCAGCACATTCTCCTCAAGCACGACCCAGTCCAGAGTGATATCCGGGTGCGCTTGCTCAAAGGCATCGGTCAGGCTCTGCATGATGACCATGTCGTTATTGTTTACCGTGGCAACGGTGATTTCTGTTTGAGCGTGGGCTTGGCCAGCTACCGCAATAGCGGCCGCTAGGGTTGTGACGGGAAAAAGACGTGCAAGACGCATACAGCTTTCCTCTTGGCAAATATTGGCATTGTTTTTATCGGCACAGCGATTACTGGAACTGTCGTTATTAGGGCTGTTGTTATTAAGGACTGTGGTTATTAAGGACTGTGGTTATTGGCAATGTAGCTATTGGCACCACAGCCAACTTGATCAAATTGATCAACTATCGATCAAATGATCGTACGAAAGCCAAAAAAAAGCAAAGCCTACTCTTTTAGACTTTATGCTAATTCATTCAGCTATTTGCATGTTGCACTGCGCTATAATTCATTGAGCAATAGTGTTAACGATTTGTCTCGCCGCAATTTCATCCGTTATCAATCCTTTTAACCAGCCTCCTCGCAATGCTGCCCGTATGGCGGGCGCTTTATCGTGCCCACCCGCTATTGCCACCATAAGATGCTTACCGAAACGCTCTAGAGGCAAGCTGGTCACTCGCCGTGTTATTGAGCAATCAATCACCTCGCCCTGATCGTTAAGCGGCCAGCCCAGCAACTCACCTACCGCTTTAAGGCTCAATAGCTCATCTAACTCACTTTCGCTGATGAAGTGGTCTTGAAACAGCGTGGCTTGCCGATCGATTCTGCCGACCCCAATAAAGGCAGCTTCAGATTCTCTCGCCACATCGGCAATCGCTTTAAACAGGCGCTGTGTCAGCATGGCCTCTTTCTCGACTAACGACTCCGCTACCACGGGTGCAGGTAGTAAAAAGCGCTCGCCGCCCGTTTTATCCGCCAGCAGCATGACCGCGTCGTAGCGGTTAGCCGAACCATCCCTGGCAACATTACCCACCAAAGAAACAAAGCGATGTTGGGGCCGCTCAATACGGCTAAGAGCCTCTACCGCAGCCCTAACCGAGCGCCCAGTCCCCAAAGACAGCGTTAATGGATCGCTGCGCTCTACCAAACGAGCCATCCGCTCAGCACCTGCAACAGCTAAATAATACGCAGCATTTTCAGGTGCCTGGCTATCGGCGGGCACAACATCGCAATATGCCAAGCCAAAATGATCGCGAAGCACGCTGCCTAATGTCATACAGGTAGAAATAGGATGGTCAATATGGACCTTTACCAACCCTCCTTGCCTTGCGAGCGCTAACAGGCGCTGGACACCGGGTCGAGAAACCCCTAACTGGTTGGCAATTTCATCCTGAGTCATACCACCGACATAAGACATCCAAGCGGCTCTGGCCGCCTGATCAAGCTTCACCTCAAACTTATCCATTGACACACTCACTGCCCTATAATTTGAAATATTGTCGCACAACGCCTTCACTAGGGCTCTTGCGCCATCGTTTATTAATAAGGATAAAGTTGACTATGTACAAGCTTGCTTTTTTTGTTCCCGTTGAAGATGCCGAGAGTGTTAAAGAAGCGGTCTTTGAGACAGGCGCTGGCCGACTTGGTGATTATGAAGCCTGCTGTTTTCAAACCCGCGGTACCGGCCAGTTCCGCCCGCTAGAGGGTGCGCACCCCCATATTGGACACGTAGGATCACTTGAAACTGTCGAAGAAGTGAAGGTGGAGCTTGTTTGCCGCGATGAGTATATACGGGCAGCGATTGCGGCATTGAAGTTAGCCCACCCCTATGAAGAGGTGGCCTATGATGTTTGGCAATTGGCCGACCTGTAATTCAGCAATACAAGGCGTTAGAAGACCACGTGGCGAGCAACGCCTAAACAGCAATAAAACTTAGGCGCTGCCAAAATATCGCTCTCTGTCTTCAGGGGTAATTGAGCTGATGTGCAGCGGGTAGTGGGCATTTTTACGGTCTTCATAAAAGTGCTGTAACGTGCGCTCAATCGTTGGAAAAGCAAGCTCGTCCCAAGGAATTTCATGCTCTTCGAACAGCGCTACTTCCAAGCTTTCAGGGCCTGCGCTAAAACCACCGAGAAGCTCTGCACGAAAAATCATATACACTTGATTGATATGAGGCAGATCAATGAGCGTATATAACCCCTCCAGCTTGACCTCTGCAACGGCCTCCTCCCAGGTCTCGCGTGCGGCAGCCTGCTGAGTGGTTTCGGCGTTTTCCATATAGCCCGCGGGTAGCGTCCAATACCCTTTGCGCGGAGAAATCGCCCGTTTACACAGCAATATTTTATCGTCAATCACCGGCAGCGTACCCGCCACAATACGCGGATTCTGGTAATGAATAGTGCCGCAGGCATCGCATAAATAGCGCGAACGGTCATCGCCTTCAGGAACAGCAAAACGGACTTTTTCACCACACTGACTACAAAAATTCATCGCGTTTTCTCTACGGCTGATGGGGCAAGGCTTTAACGTACTTGACGTCAATAACCGCTGCTGGGTAAAAGAGAACAAAGTAAATGGAAACCCTATGTTAGAGAAACTGCGCAAACAACTGCAACAGCACTCCCCCCAACGGCTAGACCACGTTGCCATGCCTGAGGCTGCCGTACTAATGCCTATTGTTGAGCGTCCATCGCCCACGCTGCTGTTTACACGGCGAGCGAGCCACCTCAGCACTCACAGTGGCCAGGTCGCCTTTCCCGGTGGCAAACGCGAAGCCTCTGATACTGACCTCTATGCTACGGCTCTTCGCGAGGCACAAGAAGAGATTGCGCTAGCGCCCTCCTTAGTACAACCCTTGGGAAGGTTATCAGACGTTATTTCGCTACATGGCATCCGCGTCACGCCATGGGTCGGCATTATTCCGCCAGATTTGCCGTTGGTAGCAGATCCCTCAGAACTAGACACCATTTTTGAAGTGCCACTCCGTCACTTTCTAGACGACAAGCGCACCCACACCGATGTAATAACGGTAGATGGCGTTGCTCACTACGTACCTAGCTACCATGTCGACGGCCACGTGATCTGGGGGCTTTCTGCCATGATGCTGGTAGAACTACTGGCAGAAGGGTTTGGCATGTCAATTGACCTTTACCAGCGCCCACCAGGGGCGTTACGGCACTACCCAGAGAGAAGCAGTCGCCTACCAAAAGCAGCTAGCATGCCGACGAAGAGAACCATGAAATGATTGCCTCTGCAGCGCCAAACTCTTTACCCAATAGCAGTAGCCCTCCAGCGATCAACCCTATTGCCCATCTTGCCCTGGTTGATGCGCTCGTTGAGCAAGGCTGGTACGTGGGTAACAACGTGATAGACCTTGATCTTTGCCAAGCGCTGCACCGAGAGCTGAACCATATGGCCGAACACGATGTGCTTGATGAGGCCGGCATTGGCCGCGGCAAGGAACATCACCTTCGCAAAGATATTCGCGGCGATGCCATTCATTGGTTGGATAGAGAAAGCGCAGCCCAGCGTCGCTACCTTGACGCCATGGCAGAACTCCAACTGTCGCTCAATCAAGCGCTTTTCCTAGGATTGTTTGAGTATGAAGCTCACTTTGCCCACTACCCGCCAGGTGCATTTTATCAACGCCACTTAGACAGTTTTCGAGGACGAGCTAACCGGGTTATTTCAACCGTTGGTTACTTAAATCCTGACTGGCCCTTGGATGGCGGCGGAGAGATGGTCATTTATCACCCCGACACCCCTTCTCAGGAGGTTGCCCGCGTAGTGCCTGAAGCAGGTACGTTCGCCTGTTTTTTATCCGAAACCATACCCCACGAGGTGTTGCCAACCCAGCACCCGCGCGCCAGCATCGCTGGCTGGTTTAGGCGCAACGCCTCGCTGGGTGGCGTGCTCGACCCGGCCCGCTGAAACACTATGGACACCAGTAACGAAGCCACATTAAGCGCCAGAATCAAAGCCCTAGAAGCACAAAATGCAGCGCTGGAAGAAGAGAAGCGTCACTATCAGTGGCTGGCTGAAAGTACCACTGACTTGATATCTCGCCATGCCCGCGACGGTACTTTTTTATATGCCTCTCAAGCGGCGCGAGATTTACTCGGCTATGAACCCGAAGAGCTGATTGGCGTATCGGCCTATCAGCTGTTTCATCCTGCCGATCTAAGTGATCTGCTGAACAAATCCCCCAGAGTCTACTATCACGACGGTTTTTATCAGCAAACCTATCGCTTTCGGGCTAAGGCAGGTCACTACATCTGGTTTGAAACCACCAGCCGAACCCGCCGAGATGCTGCCACAGGCGAGCTAATTGATATTTTATGCGTCTCTCGGGATGTGAGCCGCCGAGTCCATGCCGAAGCCACAAGAGAGCGTTTAGCGCAGGTGGTCGAATCTACCACTGACTACGTACTTTTTTTAGGGCCTAACCACCATATCTTCAGCGCCAATGAAGCAGCTCGGCGCTGTTTTTCACTCCCGCGCGATGCCATGCAAGTTGCTCTGTCAGCGCTTTACCACACTGACTCGTTGGCGCTGCTGGAACAGGTCGTCTTTCCGGCGGTAGAACGCTATGGCTCGTGGAGCGGCGAGCTGGAAATGCTCAGCACAAACGGCTCGGTTCCTGTGCTCAGCGTCGTGCTTACCCACCGCAGCCGCGGGGCGGAACCTGGGCACTTTGCCTTAATTAATCGCGATATTAGCGTGCGTAAAGCCGCCGAAGCCCAGGCTCGTCGGCACCAAGAACAAATTGCCCATGCCAATCGGTTAGCCGCCGCCGGAGAGCTTGCGTCTAATATTGCCCATGAACTCAATCAACCCCTTGGTGCCATCGCCAATTACGCCAGTGGCGCCCTTTTGAAAACAACGCATACGCCCAACTTGCCCGCCAGCGAGCTACAGCTGCCACTGGCTCGCATTGATGAGCAAGTACAGCGTCTCGCCCAACGACTCCGCCATATGCGCAGCTTTGTGCGTAAGCGCAGCCACTGTGCCAAGCCCCTGGTACTTGAGCACGTCATTGCCGCCGCCTTTCAACTGTGCGACTGGCAGTATAAGCAGGCCTCTGTTCAGCTTACCCAGCAATTGCCCCACGGGCTGCCACGTATTTATGCGGACCCTATTGCCCTTGAGCAAGTAATCGTTAACCTATTGCTCAATGCGCTAACCGCTAGCCGTGATGTTCCTGGTGCCGATCAGGTCATCGTTTCAGCGCAAAAAAGCGGCAACCGGCAGCTGACCCTTAGCGTTGAAGACCAAGGTCTGGGTGTAGCGCCAGATCATCAGGACACCATTTTTGATGCCTTTTTCACCACCCGCGATGAAGGGTTGGGAATGGGGTTGGCAATTAGCCGTTCGCTAATCGAAAGCATGGGTGGAGCGCTGACTCTGCGCCCCCAGCAAAGCGCGAAAGGCGCATGCTTTGACATAATACTTCGCACAGAAACAGTCTGATTGCGCAATCAGTGCATCAACAGGGGCCAGTAATGACCAGCAGTGTTGAACCACAGCCTACCGCCACCATTGCAGTGGTTGATGATGATCAAGCATTGCGTGAATCGCTGGTTTGGCTGCTTGAATCCGTCGGCTTAACCGCCCAAGCGTTTCATGACGGCGAACAATTCTTAGCGAGCCAGCACGATAAGCTGGGCGCGCTGCTGCTTGATGTGCGCATGCCAGGCATGAGTGGGCTACAAGTGCAGCAGCAGTTGGTTGATCAAGGCGCTACCCTACCGGTCATTATGATGACGGGGCATGGCGATGTCCCTATGGCAGTGGCTGCACTGAAGAACGGCGCATTTGATTTTATTGAAAAGCCGTTTAACCACCAGCAGCTGATTGACAGCGTGCAACAGGCGTTGGGCAGCGCTCATCAACAGCAGCGCGCTCAGCAGCAATTGGCAATGCTGCGAACACGTTACCAATCGCTACGCCCGAAAGAGCAGCGCATTGTGATTCATGTAGCAGAAGGAATGACCAGTCGTGAAATTGCCGAGCACATGGAGATTAGCGGAAAAACCGTCGAGGTCTATCGGTTAAGAGCCATGAAGGCCATGCACGCTGCAAATTTGGCAGAACTGGTGCGGCAAGCGGTGGCGCTGGAGCTCGTTTCCTCGCTCAGCGCCTCCCCTATTGATAGCGAACGGCCTAGCTAAAACGGCTTAGCTAAGTGGCACAACCTGACCATTGGCTTTTTCCAGCACATTACGCACCTGTTCGTAATCAATGCCGTGCTCATCACCTTCTTGTGCCTCAATTAGGCTAACCACTTCTAACAGCGCTTCCATCCCAAAACTCTGTTCATCCGTGGGCGTAAAAGCTTGAACATAGGCATTTTCGTTACTCCCCCAACCCACTTTGACGGGGCTGTCGATAATGTTTACCTGCGTGCCGACTGGAATACGCCAAAATACCGATTCAATATCTTCTGGGTGCATCCGAATACAGCCCCGGCTAGCGCGCATGCCAACACCGTCGGGCTGATTAGTGCCATGAATTAAGTAGCCAGGGATATCCAGCAAAATAGCGTATTGCCCTAACGGGTTATCTTCACCTGGTGGAACAACTGCGGGCGCAGGATCACCGCGCTCAGCAGCTTCTCGGCGAATAGATTCAGGTGGATACCACGCAGGGTTCTCAAGGCGCATAGTGGTCTTAGTAATGCCCAGCGGCGTATTGAACGCATCGCGACCAATTCCAATAGGATACGTTTCGACCCGCGGTGCCTTGCCCTCTTCTACCTCTGGGTAATAGTAAAGCCTAAGCTCAGCAACATTAATCACAATACCCGTACGCGGCTCGTCTGGCAGAATATATTGGCCAGGTATTGTCACCTCAGTACCTTCGCCTGGTATCCAAATACTGGTATCCGGGTTGGCCATGCGAATCTCTTCGTAACCCACATTATGCTCGCGAGCGATGTCGAGCAGGGTATCCTCTTTTTTCGCCGTGACGGTATAAACCTCGCCCACCATATTCCCCTCATCAGGAAGTAAAAAGTGGCCTTTGGGTAATTCACTCTCACTGGCAACAGCACTGGATGCAAACAACCAAGCTCCCAGAGCGACACTGCTAGCCCACAATTTTTTGACCTGTCGAAGCGTTTGATACCGTGCGGCAACTGTCATGGGGTCTCCTTTATTATATAGCCCCAAGGCGCTACCTGCTGTTGAACAGGCTGCTGTGGGGGAAATTTGCGTACGAATATGAACAAGCGATCTGAGCGGGTCAATTCGACAGACTGTCGCAGTAGACTCAACGCCCAGCGTGAGCGAGGCGTTTCATTGAGAGCAATTTTAACGTTTATTAATAAATCTAACACGTCCTGGTTTGACGCTGATGTCCATTTAATTTGATCTTAACTATGCGTGCTTCATTAGCATTGCTAGACAGTGCATAGCATCTATCTTTCATAAACGCCTTTTATAAATACTTAAATCGGCTCTTACGCACCCAGAAAAATGCCACAAAAAAGCGCTGCATGTATGTGCAGCGCTTTTCGGCGTTATCTGGCGTTCGAATCACCCCTTTAAAGTTGCTTCCATGGTTATGTCCGCATTTAGTACTTTGGAAACAGGGCAGTTTGCTTTAGCCGTTTCGGCGGCTTCTTGAAAGGCTGCGTCATCGGCACCGCTTACGCTGGCCACAACGTCCAAATGAATACTGGAAATATCGAAACCATCGGCACTTTGTGAAAGCGTTACACGCGCATTGGTATCAATAGCATCAGCGGTAAAACCTTTCTCGCCAAGAATCATCGAAAGCGCCATTGAGAAACAGCTTGCATGAGCAGCACCAATTAACTCTTCCGGGGTGGTGCCGGGTGCTCCTTCAAAGCGCTGTTTGAACGAATAGCTCGCATCCAATGCTCCACTTTCCGTTGCCACATTGCCTTGACCATCTTTGAGGCCACCTTCCCAACGTGCACTTGCTTTACTATCCATTGCGTTCTCCTTTCCTCTGATAGTTAGCGTCATCTCGTTTTAGGGCACACTCATCGCGCCCGTCAACCCCAATCAGCGTAGCTGATTCTAGCGCCGCTGCCGAATTTACTCGATCAACATGCCTATACTACTGCTTAGCGGTTATACACTATTCGCTTTCCAACGCTTTATCGTTAAGCTGAGTAGCACTATGGGACTCACTTCACTTATGGTCGCCGCAATGAATCTAAGGACACATCATGTCATCGACTGATGCGCTGCGTTTGGTGTTGCTCTCCTCCCTATGGGGGCTGTCGTTTATTTTTATGCGTGTAGCCGCGCCGGAATTTGGCGCTATTCCGCTAGTGTTAGTCCGGATGGGAGTTGGCGCTTTGCTCTTGGTGCCGCTGCTCCTGAGCCTGCGCTATCTGCGGCTGATCTGGCAGCACAAAGGACCGTTACTACTGCTGGGTGTGATGAATCATGTGCTGCCTTTCTCATTGTTGGCGTTAGCAACAACACGCTTAGAGGCAGGGTTTACTTCGCTGATAAATGCCACCACACCAATCTTCACCGCTCTATTAGGAGCCGCCTTTTTTGCCACTCCCATTCAACGTCAGCAGTACATTGGTCTCGCATTAGCGCTGCTGGGTGTGTATGTGCTGTCTGCTGACCGACTAGACTTCACTCTAGGCGGCGACGGCTGGTTTATTGTTGCAGTACTCGGTGCCACGTTTTGTTACGGACTTGCTGGTAACTACTCGAAAACACGCTTGAGTCATCTACCCAGCCGCGTGTTGGCGGCTGGTAGCAGCGCGATGTCAGCCCTGATATTACTGGTACCTGGTCTGCTGCTCTGGCCTAGCGAGCCGGTCAGCGTGCTCGCCTGGGGTAACGCCCTGGCGCTGGCGATGCTAAGCACCACATTAGCCTTCCTGCTTTATTTCGGCTTATTAGCGAGTGCAGGGGCCACGGCCACCTCAACTGTCACCTTTTTGGTCCCTGTCAGCGCACTGCTATGGGGATACTTGTTACTTAATGAGACGCTGAGTCTTCAAGTGGTGGCTGGCATGGTCATTACCCTAGCAGGCACCGCCATTGCTACCGGACTATTAAGGCTTAGGTCGCGCGGCGCGTTGGCACCACCTCATCCCCCACACGAATAGTGCTACCTTGCCCGGTAGTTAGCGTGGCGTTTTGGCCAAAATGCGCGCCTTTAAGATGAGGCTGAGTGTTTAAGGCAAGCAGCGTTTTTAGTGGTTCTGCCTGTTGCGGCACGGTGCCGGTTTGCTGGTCCACTGTGGTAATTTTGCAGCGCTGGCAGGGTTTGCGAAGCGTCAGCTCATAGCCACTCTGGCCGGCGAGTGTGGCCCACTGGTCTTCCACCCAGGCGCTTTCACACTCGACCACTATATTCGGCCGAAAACGGTTCATCGGCACAGGGGATTGGCCATTGGCAAAAAGCGCTTGATTCAAGGCATCCAGAGAACCGGTGGTGGTTATCAGGAAAGGATAGCCATCAGCAAAGTAGGTATGGGCTTCACCTCCCGCCAGAAAATCTTCTTCAACGGGACGCGTAAATTCGCTAGCAAAGCGCACTAAGCTAATGCCTTGTGCTTGCTCACCCAATGCCGCCACAAGCCAATGCGATACATTCTCGCTTTCTGGCATTGCTTTGCAGTGGTCGTTCCACACTTTTACCAGACGCAAATTACCTTGGGGGTCTGCAAGGGGAATCGCGATCGGGTCTACATTCGGATGAGATAGCACCAATGCCTGATCGGTTAGTTCGACCGCAATGGTGGCAAGCTGAGGTAGCTGGCGCTGAGTAACAAAACGCTGCTGGGCATCCACCAGCATCCAGCGGCGATCCCAGGCCAACCCATGGCCATTGAGTTCACTTTGAGTAACGTCAATTCCCTTCAAGGATTTAACCGGATAGACAATGAGTTGGGTAATGTTCACGGCGGTCTTATGCTCTCTATAATGATTCTTTTAGTGATCAAGCTTTAATTAAAAGCCTATCGAGTTTGCTGGCTCGCCGCTAGCTACCCAGAAGCTAAAGTGTCTTGCCCGCCTCAATTCGATACCCCAAATCTATGATTTGGTGCTCAGGTGCTTCGCCACGAATGCGCGACAATAGCGTTTTCGCAGCGGTTTCCCCAATAGCTTGCCGAGGTGTAATGACGCTAGCAAGACGCGGACTCATCGCTTGGCCGACATCGTGGCCATGAAACCCAGCAATCGCCATCTGTTCGGGGACACTGATGCCATGGCGCAAACACTCAAAGTAAGCCCCCACTGCAACATCGTCGTTGGTGCAGAAAACACCATCGGCACTAGGATAATCTCGTTGAATTTCCTGCATAAGCGCCGCTCCGACGCTGTAGGAAGAGCGCTGACTACTCTGCAGCGTTATCGGCGTTAGGCCTTGCCCCTCCATGGCTTGGCAATAGCCTTGCTCACGCTGGCGTGTCCGCTCATCCAGACGCACAGCCAGATAAATCACCTGGCGCCTGCCACGGCGAATCATCTCGCTCACCATATCGTAAGCGGCCTGTACGTTATCGTAACCCACCGCTTGTTGCAGTGGCGGGCGATGAGTATCCATAATTTCCACAATGGGAATACCGGCAGTCTCCAACATCCGCAGGCTACGCGGCGTGTGATCGCGGTCAGACAAGATGATGCCGTCCACATTATATGAGAGCAGCGAGGCTAGGCTGCGCTCTTCAAGCTCAGGACTGTAACCGTAGTGAGACAGCATCAAGTGATAACCGGCAGGCTCGGTGTACGCTTCGATACCGACAATGACATCAGCAAATACCTGGTTGGTCAGCGATGGTACTAGCACACCGATAGAGTGACTGGTCGCCCGAGAAAGCAGGTCTGGTGCCCGGTTGGGAATATAGCCAATCTGTTCCGCAACGCTGAAAATACGTTCGCGAAGCCCTTCCGATACCGTATCAGGATCCCGCAAGCAGCGACTGACGGTCATCTTTGTCGCGTCAACGCGATCAGCAATATCTTGTAATGTTGGGCGTTTTTTCTTCAATGGCGTCACTGACTGTTCTGTTAAGTGCGTACGTCTGTTAAATGCGCAGGGGCCATACCATAGCGAATAGTATGCCCCCTCGCCTATCCCACCCTTTAGCCTAATGAACGCGTAGCGTGGGCGCTAGCGCTGCCGTGAAGCGCTCGACAATCTCGCCAGGCGATAGCGCAATGGAGACGGTCACCGCTTCATCACTGCTTGGCGGCTCTAAATCGGCGAGCTGGCTTGCCAGCATGTTATCACCTTTGAAGAAGTGCCCTGCCCTGGTTGCTAACCGCTCACGCAGAAGCGCGTGGCTTCCTTCTAGATATAAAACATGCAGCGCAGGGTCACCTTCACGCAGACGATCCCGATAGCGTTTTTTAAGGCCGGAACAGGCGATGACCACGGATGCGTTGCACGCCTTATGATCAGCGAACAACTCAGCAAGCGTTGCCAGCCAGTCACGACGATCGTTGTCATTGAGTGGCGTACCGCTGGCCATTTTCGCCACATTAGCCGGCGAATGATGGTCATCACCGTCAATAAACGTTGCGCCCAGCTCTGCTGCTAACTGTTGTCCGATATGCGACTTCCCTGATCCAGAAACGCCCATGACAAGAATACGATGTGATGGCTTATTCACTCGATGCTCCTATCAATTGCCGCGCACGGCGGTGAGGTCAGGCAACCAAGTAACGATGCCAGGGAACGCAACCAGCACCACCAGAACAACGATCAAGGCGGCGTAGTAAGGCAGCATGGCTTTTACCAGAGACTCCATAGACACTTTGCCGACGCCGCACCCAACGTACAGGCAGGTGCCAACCGGCGGTGTTAATAGCCCAATACCTAAAATAAAGGCCATGAGAACGCCAAAATAAGCGGCATCGACGCCTACCGATGTCACGATCGGCGCAAGCATTGGTGCCATAATCACCATGGCTGGTGTTAGATCCATTACGAAGCCCACCAACAGCAGTAGCCCCGCCACAATCAGCAGCAGCAAAAACGGCTCCTGGGTAATCGCCTGTACTTGGCGCACTAAGGTTTGTGGCACCATGTTAATGGTTAAAAACCAAGCAATAACGGTGGCAAAAGCCAACAACATCATCACCATGCCAGTGAGCCTTGCGGTGCGAATTAACATACCGCCTAACGCACTAAGCTTAAATTCACGGTAGACCAGCAGGGAAATAACCAACGAGTAGAGCAGCGCAGCAACGGCGGCTTCTGTGGCGGTAAACACGCCGCCAATAATCCCGCCAATCACGATCACAGGCAATACCAGGGCTAGCCAGGCATCCTTAAACGCTTTCCACAACCGATCCCAGCGAAATTGGCGAACGCCGCCACCCTGCTTGCTCGCTAGAATAAAGGTGGTGACCATTAACGCGGCGCCAATTAACAGGCCAGGCACAATTCCTGCGATAAACAGACGACTGATCGACGTCTCAGTAACAATGCCATATAAAATAAGCGGTATAGACGGTGGAATAATAATGCCGATCACCGACGACACGGTGTTTATCGCCGTGGCATTTGCGGCGGTGTAACCTTGCTGTTTCATCGAGGGGATCATCATTGCGCCAGTCGCTGCGGTATCCGCAACTGCCGAGCCGCTAATCCCGCCAAAAAACATCGAACCGGTAATCGCTACCTGACCAAGTCCGCCGCGCATAAAGCCCACTAACGCACCAGCAAGCTCCATCAAGCGTCGTGCAATACCCCCATTGCTCATCACTTCGCCGACGAGAATGAAGAAGGGGATCGCCAACAGCGGGAAGCTATTTACGCCACGAATTGACTGCTCAATCATAATCGATAGCGGGATATCAGACAGCACCGCCATGACTAAGGCTGCTACCCCTAGGCCAAACGCAATCGGCAAACCAATCACAATAGATGCCAATAATATGGCTAGAAAAATCCACAACATGATTAACGCTCCCCTGGTAAGTCAGCCGATTGGCGATGTGGTTGACGGATAACCCCCACGCTGACCCACATACGCCAGAGCGATACCGCCGCGATAAAAATGACGCACAACACCAACGACAGGCTGACCAAACTTAGCGGTACCCCCATAATGGCAGAGCGTCCGCTTGAGCGGCTGAGCACTTGATAACCGCCCCATATCATCACGAGCATCAGCCCACTAATAATCAGGTGTTGCAAGCAATAGAGCATGTGCGCAACACGTAACGGCAAACGCCTCACCAGCGCATCCACAGCAATATGTTCATAGCGTGCAAACGCCGCCGCGGCGCCGATAAAGACCAACCAAATAAATAGCATGCGCGCCAACTCATCGACCCAGGGCAGTGAGTGGTTGAACACAGAGCGGCCAACGACATTGCTGGAAACTGCGACAATCAGCGCCACCAAAATAGCGCCAATCAAATACTCCATAGCGAGTGTTAACCAGCGGAACAGCGCAGGCCCTTGACGCGTCTCAGTATCAATCTCAAGCAGCTTGCGATTAGGGTCATTCAAGTAAACCGACGGATCTTCCAACGTTGCTGCTGAAGAAGTCACCGCGTTTGGGGGAGTAGAAGAGGATGTCATAAAAACTCCGAGGGGCACTGACAAATCGGGCAGGCGTGTGGGCCTGCCCGAGGGTGCGCGATACGTAGCAGATTAGTGGCTGCTGTCTTCCACGATTTGTTGGATTTCAGCAATCAGCTCCTCACCGATACGCGGCGCCCACTGTTCATAAACAGGCTGCACGGCGTCTTGGAAAGCAGCTAACTGCTCATCATTCAAGCGGGTAATTTGCATGCCGCGTGCTGTTAGCTGTTCACGCGACCAGTCGTCATACTCGGCAGAAAGTTGGATTTCGTACTCAGCCGACTGTCGGGCGGCTTCCTGCACCAGCGCTTGATACTCGGGTGCCATGCGGTTCCAGGTACGCTCGGAAAGCATCATGATAAATGGCGTATAAACGTGACGCGTTTCGGTGCCGTAATCCTGCACTTCATTGAAGTTAGAGGTAAGGATAGTGCTCCAGGGGTTTTCCTGGCCGTCCACAACGCCTTGCTCAAGCGCCGAAAATAGCTCGCCGAAGGCCATGGGGGTTGGGTTGGCACCTAATGCTTCCCAAATTGCCAGGTGAACCGGGTTTTGCATGGTGCGTACGCTCAGGCCGCGAACGTCCAGGCCAGCCACATCTTCCGGTGATTCGACGGGGCGTGCACTGTTAGACAGCTGGCGGTAGCCATTTTCAGAGAACGTCAGCGCTTTTAAGCCTGTGCCCTCAAACGCATCCAGCATTCCCTGAGCTACGTCACTCTGCATAACAGCCACGGCGGCTTCTCGGCTCGGCAGTAGGAACGGCAAATCAAATGCTGACAGTGCCTCCACATACCCAGTCGTTGCCGAACTGGAAGGATAGGTCATATCCAAGGTGCCGGTTTGCAGCATTTCCATCATTTGGACATCGTCGCCCAGTTGGCTGTTGGGGAAAACATTGACCGTAATACGACCATCGGTACGCTGCTCAAGAATTTCACCGAAGTACTGGCTAGAAAGAAACTGCGGCGATGTTTCGGACAGACCGATGCCCATACGCAGGGTGTGACTTCCATGATCAGCCACTACGTCGCCTTCAATCGCGGGCGGATCAGAAAGTTCAGGGCCTTGAGCATGTGCCATGCCAAAAGTCAGAGTGGTCGCGCCGACCAGAGTAAGCGTGCTGCGCCAAATCGTTGTCATGACGTTATCTCCAGAATAGTCGTTGTTGTTGATTGGCTATTTACCGAAAGGCAGTCGAATCGTATCGGGCACTAGGTTTGCAGTTTATGCTCCAACAAATTGTTACCGGTAACATTCGATAAACGAAGGCTAGCTATCGCAGCACTCGGTGTCAAAACAAAACGTCCCACTTACGACCAACGTCTAGGGATAGCTACTCCCTTCCCCGCGCGCTACATTACGCGTTATGCACCCTGTCCTGGAGTCGACATGCCAGCGCTAGACCCTTGTAGCGAATTAGAGCTAGATCACCAGCTCTGCTTTGCGCTGTATTCAACATCACTGATGATGACCAAAGTTTATAAACCTCTGCTCAAAGAGCTGGGGCTCACTTACCCGCAATACCTTGCTATGCTGGTACTGTGGCAAGAAGACGGCCTAACAGTAGGTACTCTAAGCAAGCGCTTGCTTACCGATCCAGGCTCGTTAACACCACTGCTAAAGCGGCTTGAAAGTGATCAACTACTTATTCGGCAGCGTAGCCTGCAAGATGAACGTGTCGTCGAGTTATTCCTGACCGATAAAGGCCGCTCGCTTCGTGAACAGGCGCGCCACATTCCCAGCTGTGTCGTCAACGCCAGCGAAACGTCGGTTGAAGCACTCAACCAACTGAAAGAGGATTTAGTCCAACTGCGCGAAAACCTACTTAAGGTCAAGTAACCTGCTGAAGGCGGTGGCTGGGTAGTAAATTTCCCCACCAATTTACTTGCGCACAAAATAAAGCTGCACTAAATTAATCTCCAAAGCACTCGTTTGATGCACAACAGCTAGGTTTATATCAGCCAGGTTCATAACAACCCGGTCCACAACAATCGTCCACAACAATCAGGTCTAGGAAATAATCCATGTCTATTGAAACTGTTGCTTACCGCGCACATGCTCACGCCACTGGCGGCCGCGAGGGCCATGCCAAATCTTCTGACGGTGCGCTTGATGTTAAGCTCAGCACACCCAAGGAACTAGGTGGCGCAGGCGGTGAAGGTACTAACCCCGAACAGCTATTTGCGGCAGGCTACTCTGCTTGCTTTCTGGGCGCACTTAAGCACGTCGCCAGCCAGGAAAAAATTAAACTGTCCGACGACACTCAGATTGATGGCAGTGTGGGTATTGGCGCCATTCCTACCGGCTTCGGCATTGAAGTTGAGCTGAAAATTAGCTTGCCAGG
Organism: Vreelandella venusta; assembly: GCF_007989605.1. Lineage (GTDB taxonomy): Bacteria > Pseudomonadota > Gammaproteobacteria > Pseudomonadales > Halomonadaceae > Vreelandella > Vreelandella venusta. The sequence goes on from NZ_BJUL01000003.1 coordinate 145,870, forward strand.
TTTGGAAAAAGACGTTGCCCAAGCACTGGTCGACAAAGCCCATATTGTGTGCCCCTACTCCAACGCTACCCGCGGAAATATCGATGTCACACTGACGCTGGTTTAATTACCTAGCGCCCAGGCCACCGCTTTGCTTGCGTGCAGGGCGGTGGTGTCATAAAGCGCTATCTGGGTGTGTTGCTGCTCAACCAACAGCGCTATCTCGGTACAGCCTAGAATGATCGCCTCGGCGCCCTGCTGGTGTAGCGACGTCATAATATCCAGATAACGCTCACGCGATGAAGCGTGGATATGGCCATGGCATAGCTCGTCGAAAATAACTTGGTGCACCTCGGCACGCTCTTGCTCATTAGGAATGACGACATCAATCCCAAAGCGCTCTTTTAAGCGCGCCTTGTAAAAGTCCTGCTCCATCGTGAAACGGGTGCCGATCAACCCAACCCGAGTCACGCCATCACTCTGACATTTTTCCCCGGTAGCATCGGCGATGTGCAAAAAAGGAATCTGAATAGCGGCTTCAATCGCAGGTGCGACGTTGTGCATGGTATTGGTGGCCAGCAACAAACACTCTGCCCCAGCCGCTTCAATACGTTTGGCTGCACTGGCGAGTAACTGGCCTGCAGTTTGCCAATCGCCCTGCTGCTGCAAGGTTTCTATTTCAGCAAAATCAACACTTATCATCACAATCTGCGCTGAGTGAAAACCGCCCAGCGCCTGATTAACCCCTTGGTTTAGCGCCTGATAATAGCTTTGTGTCGACTCCCAGCTCATACCGCCTAATACGCCAATAGTCCGCATAACATTTCTCCATGGTAAATAACTATTTATTATCAGACTAACAACCCACTATCCTTGTACCCACGTTTTAAGGCCCCATAACGCCTTAGTAGCCGCAACATTTCGGGTGAGTCGCTGCACCGCCCTTTTTTATTGTAGGAATAGCGAGGACATCATGAGCGACAACACGACCTATACGCCACCGCGGGTTTGGAAATGGGAACCTGGTAACGGCGGAAAATTCGCTAACATCAATCGCCCCGTTGCTGGTGCGACCCACGAGAAAGTACTACCCGTGGGTAAGCATCCGCTGCAGCTTTACTCTCTTGCAACCCCTAACGGTGTCAAAGTCACTGTAATGCTTGAAGAACTGCTGGAGCAGGGTATTAAACAAGCAGAATACGATGCTCACCTGATACAAATTGGCGAAGGTGATCAGTTTGGCAGCGGCTTTGTTGAGGTAAATCCTAACTCTAAGATTCCAGCGCTAATGGATTACAGCACTACCCCGCCTCAGCGGGTCTTTGAGTCAGGTGCGATTCTGCTTTATTTAGCTGAGAAATTTGCTGCGTTCTTACCCAACGACCCGGCGAAGCGAACCGAGTGCCTATCCTGGTTATTTTGGCAAATGGGCAGTGCGCCCATGCTGGGTGGCGGTTTTGGTCACTTTTATGCTTACGCACCAGAAAAATACCAGTACCCGATTGATCGCTATACCATGGAAGTGAAACGTCAGTTGGATGTACTGGATCGCCACTTAGCAGAGAATCGCTTTATGGCGGGTGATGAGTACACCATCGCGGATATGGCGATTCACCCCTGGTATGGTGCGCTGGTAAAAAACCGCGTGTATGAAGCGGCTGAGTTTTTAGACGCCCATACCTATCAGAACGTCTTACGCTGGACCGATGAGATTGATGCACGTCCTGCCGTTCAACGTGGCCGAATGGTTAACCGCACCTGGGGAGAACCTAGCGAGCAGCTCCACGAACGTCACGATGCCAGTGATTTTGATCACAAGACCGAAGATAAACGTTAAACCCAGGACAACTGTGAACCGTTAAGGCGGCCGCATTGGCTAACGATCGCTAAGGATGGCGACTTACCATGCTTCACTACCGATTTTTAGTTCATTATTCATAGCGTGTCCGACAGAGGCAGTCCATGTTTGATCCAAAATACGCCCAGCTGATATTTTCTTTCTTAATGGCACTGTTTATGTCGTGCATTATGTCGCTGGTGATTACGCTCTACAATGTCGGCTTCATTGAAGGCATTGCCTTTGTTTGGTTGAAAGCATGGCTCTTTGCTTTTGCAGTTGCTCTACCGGTAATTAACCTAGTATCGCCTATTGTACGGCGATTGGTTAAGGTGCTTATTAAGCACCCACACTGACTGTTTATACTAACCGTTCACACCAATCATCCAGACTCAGCACTACAGGGGCACCTTCACTCACCAGCAAAGCGCTCAAAATAAAGCCTTGTGAACCCAGCTCTAGCAATCCTAGCGGAGGCAAGAACTGGCAGACACTAGGCTTTCATCTACCTAACGATTGAGCCGCTGAGCGGCAAAAGCCTTTGAAAGCAGCACTTCTTCTAGTTACTGGACGCGAGAGTTATTCAGTGCGTAATTCCAAACACGATAGAAATAAAAAATATACCCAAGCCCAAGCGTCAAAACTGAGATAATCATCCACAAAACGATATGACCAATATTGCTAAAAATATTGATATCACAGACCATTTTACGTTCTACGCCTGTTGCTGTATCCACCACTGAAGTACGGTTAATCACAAAGCGTGAAAACGAGTAGGGGAAGAAAAACAGTGCAATCCCGAAAGTAATAATCGTTAGCACCACCCAAATCAGCAAGTGGCCAATAATATCTAGAATAGAGAGATTCGCCTTAATATTCACGGTGCGTCCTTAAGTGTTAAGAAACAAACTGCCGCAGACTACCACCCACTTGTGTAAGCGTGAATGACAAATTGCCGCCATGGCTATAAATTTATAATTTTTAATCGTTTAGCAAAAAGCCGCTAACACCGTTCAGGTTTGAATGCGCGCGCCTTAGGAGCGCTCACCCCACCACTCTGCATACGAGCTATTGTGAGGGGCAAGACCACTTTCATCGGGGGTGCCGTCTTGCCACCATACCGGGCCGCGCTCCCCCAGCAGCTCCTTGGCAGATTGCACCGCCTCGCGTGCTTGGCGCAGCGCTAGTTCATCGTTAAGTTGTTGAGCACTGCGCACCGCTCGGCGGGCTTTCATCAGTGCCTTTATATGGGTTCGTTTTTCGTCATCGCTCAAGCGTGGGTCGGTACAGCGCCATAGCTGGTTTTTTGCTACAAAATAGCGGCCATCTGGCGTATGTGGATACTTATTGGCCATACCGCCCCCTTCGCATGTAGTGTTACTAAAAGCGTTTCGTTAACGTAACCGCCCCGAATTTGTCCTGCTCATCTTGTCCATCAAACTCACGGGTACGCTGAACAGCAGCATATGTTATTTGCCAGTCTTCCCAGGCCATAGCAAGCCCAGCAGAGGCTTCTGCTACCCACTCTTCGCGGTCAACAGAGTGGCTATCTCTGAATGTATTACCATCAAGTGTTAGGTTCTGCGCCATGTAATAGCCTTCTACATTCGCAAACAGATACCACTGCCAGCCACGATGACCACTCATTAGATGACGACTACCCGGGTTGGGTGTCAGCGTAGGAATGCCTTCGGCATCGTCCCCCCAACGTACGCTATAGCCTGCACTGGCATAGGTATACAAGTTGCCTAGCGCTGCGCCTAAGCTGGGGCCGTGGGAGAGTTGTTTACCTGCAAACGGTAGGTCATTCCACCATTGGCGACGAACGGTTGCATTCACTAACGCCTCATCGCCCAACTGATTTTTCCAGCCTCGGGGGCGGTCGCTATCGGTGACACGGTGTACTTCGCGCTGAATACTGTCAGCAAGGGAGGATGGCCCCACGAGTCCGATATCGAGATGTAAATCGGTCGCTTGCGTCCAGTGCCCCATTGCCACGTCTTCATAGAGCGATAGCCCACCGTAGACAAGACCTGCGTAGGGGCGATCATCGTCGATCAACGCACGGCGCTCGATATTGTTCGGCGTATAAATCTGGTGAACCAAACGATAAGACGCCCTGTCCGCCTGGCCAATAAGGCTATCGGGCAGTGCTGTCGCAAGGCGCTGTAGCCAACTTGTTTCTTGCGGCGTGAAGGTCCAGTTAAGCTCGAAACCACTGGTAAAGTGGCCGTCATCGCTGCTGGCAAAACCATCGTTTTCAAATTTGGCCGACAGAGAACTGTCGCTAGCCACGCCCAAGGAGGGCATTAGGCTTAACGGTAACATAAGCAGCAGCGCCTTCCTGCCTAGAGGAGAGGTATTATTCATGGCTCAATCCTTGAGTGTTGGGGAAAGCAAGAGCAACCAATTATTAACAAACATGAATGATTGTATGTAATCGCACGAATAGATAGCAAGCGTACTTTCTTGCTATCTACCCTGCTAACTCAATGCCTGTCACAACATCCTGTCGTGAAAAGCGCCGCCATTTCATATATGGCCACTAGCTAGTTTTGAACTCTCTAGCGATCCCTGAGAAGCCATTGGGGCGTTACTTCATGCTGGCCATTCTCATCGGTAATGAACAGCGAGCCATCGCTAATCATCACTGCCCAGTTAATCGAGCGTGGCAGACCCTCTGCGATAGTCGCCAGTGCCTCTTGCGGTAGCCCCGCCACATGTACATTTTTAAGCGACGCCACCGCCGGTAGCACTTTATTTTCCCACAGGTCTACTCGCCCATAAGCTAATAGAGACACCCGCTCAGCACGGCGTGAGCACCACGTCATACGCTCGGCATCGGGTAAACCTACTTCTATCCAGTGCAACACACGGCCATCCAAGCTTTTTTCCCACAAAGCTGGTTCGTCCACATCGGAAAGGCCACGGCCAAAAGCAAGCGCTTCGCTATACCACAATAGGTAGGCGATTAACCGTGCGCACATCCGATCTTCGGTTTCAGAAGGGTGTCGAGCCACGGTAAAACGCAGCGTCTCATAGACATTGCGATCAAGGTCGGTCAGGTTGACATCAACTTTGTAAGGGGTAGCACTCAACGCCATTGGAAATATCCATCTAAAATTTGCGCCAGTGTAGCGGATTTATCGCAACACAGGGGCGACAGGGGCGTCATACCGCTCGGTAATCGTTTAATAAGGCGGCGTTTTTAATCGTATCCTGCTCATGCATGGGCTCACGCCAGGTTTCTGCCAGTGCGGCTTGGTACCACTCCTCCATCGCCGGATGGGCAAGCAGATGCTGAACATAAGCCTGTGATGCTTCGCTCAGCGGCAGACTATACGTCTGCACCCGAAACGCAACGGGGGCGTAAAACGCATCAACAGCAGACAGCTGCTCCCCAGCCAAAAAGGGACCTCCAAAGCGTGCAAGGCCTTCATGCCATAGCGAGTCTAGTCGTGCCAAACTGCTGTTTAAGCCTACTGAACGCTCTTTTAGCGCAACACGCACGCCACAATTCATTGAGCACTCATTGCGCAGTGCACTAAAACCACTATGCATTTCAGCACTGGCACAACGCGCCCAGGCGCGTGCCGCTTTGTCTACGGGCCACACAGCCGGGTACGTTTCAGCCAGATACTCAACAATAGCTAATGAATCCCATGCCGCCACTTCGTTATCCGGATCTACCAAACAGGGCACCAAGCCTGAAGGTGAAAAACGCCTAAAGGTGGCGTAGCTCTCACCAATACCGCCTTCAAACGGCATGACGTGTTCATTGAAGGGAATATTCAGCGCCTTCATTAGCACCCAAGGGCGCAGCGACCAAGACGAGTAATTTTTGTTGGCAATATACAGGTCAAACATGCAGCGCTCCTTGCACAGGACATTAACCGGCAGCCGCGCTTAACGCGCCGCTTGAGCTAGGGTATTACTTCCTAATCCCATTAATACGCCACCGCCGATGCGTTGAATCAATCGAGAGGAACCGTGGGACTTTTGTAGCCACTCCCGCAGTGGGCTAGCCAGCAGCACCACCATGACATCTGCCGAAGAGAACAACGCATTGGTAGCGATACCCAGCCAAAGCAGCTGCCATGCCACCGGCATGGCACTGTCAGGCTGGACAAATTGAGGTAGAAAAGCCACAAAGAAGAGCGCCGTCTTAGGGTTGAGCACTTCGACCAGAAAGCTGTCACGCAGTACGCGCTTAGTGGTCGCCAGCGGAACTTCGTCACCATGAGAGCGAATGCCCTGCTTCCAGAGACGCAGCCCCATCCAGAGCAGATACAGCCCACCGATGACCTTCATCGCTATGTAAGCTGGCGGAATAGCCGCAAACAGTAGCGCTAAGCCTAACGCGGCAGCAATTACGTGGACATAACAACCAATATGCACACCGATAACCGCTAACCAGCCTGCTCGTCGGCCTCGCCCCAGGGTTTGCGCTGCGGTGTACAACATCGCAGGCCCGGGTAGGTAAGCAAAACCAAGCGCGGCGAGGATAAACGCGGCCCATTGCATTGTGGTCACTCCAAACAGAACTAAGATAGTAAGCCTGAGAATAAAACGGGGGTAGCGCATGCGCCACCCCCTAAAGAAGTAAAAGTGAATAAGTGAACGCTTAGAAGTTGGGTTTGCGCTTCTCAACGAAAGCGCCCATGCCCTCTTTCTGCTCTTCACCAGCAAAACAGAGCGCAAATAGGCTGGTTTCCAGCGCCAAAGCGCTATCAAGGTCTTGATCTAGCCCATCGTGAACGGCTTGCTTCGCGCCACGTACTGACAGCGGGCCATTGCCTTTAAGCTGCTTGGTGAGCTCTTCTACATAACTTTCCAGCTCAGCCTGGGGCATAACGCGGTTGACTAGCCCAATGCGTAACGCTTCCTGAGCATCGATTTTGCGGCCAGTGGTTACCAGATCAATCGCCATAGCAGGGCCAACACGACGCGGCAAACGCTGGGTGCCGCCAAAGCCAGGAATCACACCTAGCAGCACTTCTGGCTGGCCAAAGATAGCGTTGTCGCTAGCTACCGCCCAGTCGCAGGCCAACGCCAATTCGCAGCCGCCGCCAAGGCAAAACCCGTTCACCAGCGCGACCACCGGCACGGGCAATGTTTCTAAGCGCTTGATAGTTCGCAGCGCCTGGGTAGCGAAAGCACGCGCTTCTTCTGGCGTTTTGGCACGCATTTCGGTGATATCAGCACCGGCAACAAACGACTTTTCACCGGCACCGGTAATGATGACAGCGCGTAACCGTGGATGCGCTTCAAGCTCCACAAGCGTAGCTTCTAAGGCGCTAAGCACATCACTGTTCAGCGCATTCAATGCCTTAGGACGATTAATCGTTAGGCGTACCACACCATCGTTATCAACTTTTTCAATCACTGCATCGCTCATACAGGCTCCTTAATTGTTATTACGCATTTAAAGTGAACACCTACCAACCCTAGCGAACGCTTGGTTGGTAGGCAATCACTTCTTTTGTCGCGCTTGACTGACCTGATGGCTTTCGCGTGCTTACTCGTATATATGGAAGCCGCGACCGCTCTTGCGTCCTAGATACCCAGCATCCACCATACGCTTCAGCAACGGACAGGGGCGATATTTAGGATCGCCAAAGCCTTCCTGCAATACGTTCATAATCGCCAAACAAACATCAAGACCAATCAAGTCCGCCAGCGCTAATGGTCCCATGGGATGGGCAGCGCCGAGCTTCATCGCTTCGTCGATGGCCTCTGGTGTTGCAGCCCCTTCTTGAACAATAAAGGCGGCTTCGTTAATCATCGGCACCAACAAGCGATTAACCGCAAAGCCTGGCGCATCACCAACCGGTACCGCCGTTTTACCCAGCGCTTTTGCCAACGCTTCGATGCGCTCAACGGTGGTATCAGAAGTCTGCTCAGCACGAATCACTTCCACTAACTTGAGCACCGGCACTGGGTTGAAAAAGTGCATACCCACTACCCGTTCGGGCCGCTCACACACAGCAGCCAGCCGCGTTAGCGAGAGTGATGAGGTATTAGAGGCAAGAATAGCATCGCTGCTTAAATGGCTCAGATCACGAAACAACTTTTCTTTCAGCGCGGGTTGCTCGGGTGCAGCTTCAATAATAATGCCGCAATCACTCAACGCTTCGAGATCAGTGGTCGTGGAAAGCCGCGCCAGCGCTTCCTGCTTAGCTGACTCGCTGATTTTCTGTTTCTCAACCAGTTTGCCAAGGCCTTTATCAATACTTTTCTGAGCACGGGTAAGCTGCTCATCAGCGACATCAAAGAGACGAACCGTAAAACCACTGGCAGCGACGACCTGAGCGATCCCCTGCCCCATGGTGCCTGCTCCCACTACACCGATTGGTTGTTCACTCATCGTTCTGTATCCCCTGAATCATTTCTGTTTCGCTTCTTCGCGCAAAACAAATTTTTGAATTTTGCCCGTTGACGTTTTTGGCAGTTCGCTAAAAATGATGGTCTTCGGTACTTTGAAGTTCGCTAAGTGCTCTCGACAATGAGCAATAATGTCGGCTTCGGTAATTTCACCATAACCGATTTTTAATTTAACAAACGCGCATGGAGTCTCGCCCCACTTTTCATCGGGCTTGGCCACAACGGCGGCTTCCTCTACCGCTGGGTGGCTATAAATGGCATCTTCTACTTCGATAGTGGAGATATTCTCACCGCCAGAAATGATAATGTCTTTAGAGCGGTCTTTAATTTCGATGTAGCCATCCGCGTGCCAAACTGCGAGATCGCCAGTGTGATACCACCCACCTGCCAAGGCTTCCTCAGTAGCTTCGGCATTCTTCAGATAGCCCTTCATTACGTTGTTGCCGCGCATCAAAATTTCACCGATGGTCTCGCCATCTTTCGCGACGGGCTCAAGGGTCAACGGGTCGGCGACGCAAAGCGCTTCAAGCATGTGGTAACGCACCCCTTGGCGCGCTTTGATTTTGGCACGGGCTTCCAACGGCAGTTCATTCCACGACTCACGCCAAGCGCACACCGTCACCGGACCATAAACTTCGGTTAACCCGTACACATGAGTCACTTCAATCCCAAGTTTCTCGACACCAGCAATCACTGATGCAGGCGGCGCGGCACCCGCCGTGGTCACTTTAACGGGATGATCAAACTCTCGCTTCTGATCAGCAGGCAGGTTGACAAGGCCGTTCAGTACAATCGGCGCCCCGCTGAAGTGCGTTACCTTTTCATCCACAATCAGGTCGTTAATCCGCTTTGGATCTACTTTGCGCAGACACACGCTAACACCGGCGTTAGCGGCAATCGTCCACGGGAAACACCAGCCGTTGCAGTGGAACATCGGCAGGGTCCAGAGGTAGACCGGATGGTGCGGCATAGCCCACTCTAAGATATTGCTGACCGCGTTTAAGTAGGCGCCACGGTGATGGTAAACCACCCCTTTAGGCTTGCCCGTGGTGCCCGAGGTGTAGTTCAGCGAAATAGCTTGCCACTCATCTTCAGGCAGTTTGTAGGCATAGTCGGCATCACCTTCGGCGAGCAATGCTTCATACTCAACCTCACCAATGCCTTGAGTTTCGCCTAAAAACTCCAGATCAAAAACATCAATAATCAGCGGCTTATCGTCTAACAAGGCAACGGCTTCGTTGATCAGCGGTGCAAATTCAGGATCAACAAGAACGGCTTTTGCTTCACCATGGGCCAGCATATAACTGATAGCTTCGGCATCCAGGCGAATATTCAAGGTATTGAGCACGCAACCAGCCAGAGGCACCCCAAAGTGGGCTTCAAACATCGCCGGAATATTAGGCAACATCGCCGCCACCGTTTGACCGGGCTGTAGGCCGCGTTTTTCAAGCGCCGATGCCAATTGGCGACAGCGGGTCCAGGTTTCTGCCCAGGTGCGGCGTGTTGTGCCATGCACTACCGCTGGGTAATCGGGATATACCGACGCCGTACGCTCAATAAACGTCAATGGAGAGAGTGGTACATGGTTAGCAACTGTGGGCGGCATGCCCTGCTCAAAAATGGATGCGTTCATAAATCACCTTTTATGTTGATCGTTTTGGTGTTGATCATCTTTATCGTTAGCGCTGATCTTGCTCTTCTACGCTTTGGATAGCCGAAGGCTCACGCCCGAACATATTTGTTTTTTGTACTAATACGTACAGCACAACCCCTGCCGCTAACCCCCATCCAGCACCGTATACCGCCAGTACAACGGCCATCGTGCCTGCAACGCCACGTTCGGCTGTGGTTTTAGTCTGCTCAATACCTACCATTAAGCAAATATAGCCAGTCAGCAGCAGTGTAAGCGAGAGCGCAATGGGCAGCACCGGCTGAAACATACTGACCAATGGCAAGGTGAACAGCGCAATAAAACCGGTAATCCAGAAAGTACCACCGCCGCTATAAATCGATTCCATCGCATGGCGGCCATTTTTATAGCGCTCTGCCATGGTGGCCGTTACAGCCGTCCAGATCGGGCCCGCTAAACCAGGATAGGGAGCAAAGAAAGCATGCATGCCGTTACGAATAGCGGTGACATGGTGGATACGGTCCGTGCTGTAGTCGATTTTTTCATCGCTACGAATATGGTCAACACGGGACATCAAGGTACGCCCGACGACAATATCACCGAATGCGATGACGTAGGCGATCACCGCGGTGGGTATGGCCAGCATAAAGACATCAGCGCTAGGAAAGCCGACCGTAAAGGGTAGATAGTTCCACACTTCGGTGAAGTTCGGCTGGGTAATTCCCCACTCAATCGTAGGACGCGGGTACTCACCAATCGCCCAAGCCACCAGGATCGCAATAATCATGCCTGGCACCATGCCGTAGTTGGCAATTTTACGAATGATCGCGTGATCTTCTACCCAGCGCTTAAAGGCCACCGAAAACAGCATAAATATGGCAATTAACATACCCGCGATTAATGATATCGGAGTCTCTGCTAAGCGCCCGCCCTGCTGTATTTCACCAGTAATAGCCGCAATACCGGCACCGATAATAATGCCTGCCTGGAGGGAGTTGGGCACCAAGTGAACCAGCTTACGGCCCAGCCCAGTGACTCCTAAAATTAAGAAGATTAAAAAGACCAAGAATTGAAGCGCAAACAGCGCCTGAATAGCCTCTGGACCTGGCTCAAAATCCCCTAGGAAAGCTAACACCACCGGTACCGCAGGGGTAATCCAACCAGGCACCATGGGCACGCCTAACAGCGCAGGAAGCATAAAGCCGACGCCGCACACCACCACATAAGCCAAGGCCACATCATAAGGTAAACCAAGGTACTGCTCTAAAAGCGGAATCATCGCCAAGCTAACGACAAACATGATGAGTCCTTGAACCATCTCTGCCATTTCCCAGCGATAATGGACAAAGGGGAGCCGCACTTTAAACGGCCCTAAGGGCCAATATGGCTGCTCTTCGCCGTGCTGGCGGTGCTTAAGTTGCATGAAGTACTCCTTGGTTTGAGTCATTAATGTTGTTGTGAACCGGGAAAAAGAGTCAGCGCAACAATACGCATAGGCGCACTGGCGCGGTTAAGCACAACGAGACGTTTTAAAACGACCGTTTCATTGCGTCTTAACGTAAGCCGCCGACCCAACGGCCGGCGGAAATGAGTGGTTAAAGCACTTAGGCCTTACAGTGGTTTATGGCGTTAATTCGAAATCGCTCAGGCACTGCATACCCGCTTCGATAACCGCGCGTTGCGCGCGGCCAGCAGGCAGCCACTGGGTGATAACAAAGTTAGCGCTGGACAGCTTGACGCGATAAAACGGCTCATCGCTGCCTTTTTGCAGCGCGTTGGTCGCGTGGAGTGCGGCGTTGCCCATTTGCCAAGCGCATAGCACATGGCCCGCTAGGTTGAGCAACGGCGTTGCATAGGCCTGCACTGCATCTGGGCCTGTTTCCGGGTCACGGCCTTGCTCAAGCACAAGTTGCATGGCGGCACGCAGGTCATCGGCACCGGCCGCTAGCGCACTGCCCATCCCCGCAAGGCTAGGCTCTGAACGCATTATCTCAGCGGTTTTTTGCACTTCATCAATTAACGCAGATAACGCGGCACCACCATCACGCTGTAGCTTACGTCCCGCCAAATCGAGGGCCTGAATGCCGTTAGTGCCTTCATAGATAGGCGCGATTCGTGCATCTCTAAGTAGCTGGGCAGCGCCTGTTTCTTCCACATACCCCATGCCGCCATGCACCTGAATACCCATTGAAGCGATATCCACGGCTTGGTCGGTCGAAAAGCTTTTGACGATAGGGATCAGTACATCGGCGCATGCTTGGGCAGTTTGGCGCTCGCTGTCGCTTTCACTGTGCCGAGCAAGGTCAAGCTGGCCTGCGCAGTAAAGCGCCAGAGCACGAAGGGCATCGGTGCGGGCGCGCATTGAGAGCAGCATCCGGCGCACATCTAAGTGATCGCTGATCGTACATTCGTTACCACCACGAGATTTAGGCGCTCGCCCCTGAGTGCGATCCAGGGCGTAAGCAAACGCATGCTGGCAAGCACGCTCAGCCACCCCGATACCTTGAATACCCACTTTGTGGCGCGCTTCGTTCATCATGGTGAACATGTGGTTAAGACCGCGTCCCTCTTCACCCACCAGATATCCAATAGCGCCGTCGTTTTCGCCAAAGCTTAAGGTGCAGGTAGGCGAACCATGGATGCCCAGTTTATGCTCGATAGAGGCGCAGGTGACGTCGTTGCGCTCGCCTAACGAGCCATCTGCGTTAACCAGGAACTTCGGCACTAGGAACAGCGAAATGCCCTTGTTGCCTTCAGGCGCATCAGGTTTTCGCGCCAGCACAAGGTGAATGATATTTTCGGCGGCGTCGTGCTCGCCCCAGGTGATATAGATTTTTTGGCCGCTAATGCGGTAATGGTCGCCTTCGGGGATGGCTTTGGTACGTACTTTAGACAGGTCGGAGCCTGCCTGAGGCTCTGTTAGGTTCATGGTACCTGTCCAGGTACCTTCAACGAGCTTGGGGAGATAGGTTGTTTTTAGCGTTTCACTGCCATGATGCGCCAGAGCTTCGATTGCACCTGCCGTCAACATGGGGCAAAGACCCAAAGCCATATTGGCACCGTGAAGCATTTCTTGAACAGCGCTGGCGACCACTTCAGGTAGGTTTTGTCCGCCTAACGCTTCCGAAACACCAATGCCGTTCCAGCCGCCTTCTACATACGCTTGATAGGCCGCAGCGAAACCCTCTGAGGTGGTGACACTGCCATCGGTGTGGCGCTTAGCACCTTGTCGGTCACCGACGCTATTTAGCGGCCCCCACACATCGCCGGCAAGTTTTGCTGCCTCTTCCAGCACCGCCTCGACCAAGTCGGGCGTGGCTTCTTCGAAGCCAGGCAGTGCAAGCGAGCGGTGCGCGAGTAGCTCTTCGAGTACAAAACGTAAATCGCGTACCGGCGCGGCATAATAATTCATGGCGAAACCTCAGAGAAAATCGGTGATAAATAGCAATTAGTAAAAACACTATCACGAATAGTAGTTTCACTACTTTCATCACACCATTAGCCCAAGGTCTCACCTGCTGAATTAACGCCAGTCCGCTAGCGGCGTTTTTGGCTACGTTTTTAGCTACGTTTTTAGCTACGTTTCACCCACGCCCAGCACGGGTTATCGACGCGCCTCTGTTTCCACATCATCGTAATAAACGATATGGGTTTGATCTTCTGAGGGTGGGCCAACGATGGGTTCAACAGCATCCACGTCAGGCACAACATCGGAAAGGTCTTCCAGGTGCTCATGCTCGAGCGCGCCTTGCATCAGCTCCTCAGTAACCACTAGCTCGGCACCTGCTGCGGTCATCGGCGTTGTCGGCGTAAAGGGAGCCACAGGAACTGGCGCAGGCCGCACACTGCGTCGCCAGCTGAAAAAGACAACAAAAAACAGGCTCAGCGAGCCAAACGCCCAGAACAATCCCGCATCGCCCGCCGCGGTCATTACTGGAGAAATCATTAGCGGGCTGATGGTAGCCCCAATAGAGTTGATCAATAGCAGGCCCTGGCTCATGCGTACCAGCGCCCCCGCCGGAGCACGGTCGGCAGCATGGCTAACCGCCACCGGATAAAGCGCAAAAACACCGCCGCCGAGCAAAAACAGTAGCGCCGCCAGTAAGGGGGTCGACATCGGAAGCCATATCATGGCCGCGGAAATCACCACACAGAAAGCGCTGATGGCGATCAATACAATTTGCCGGTCGTGACGGTCAGACCAGCGTCCAATCGGGTACTGAAGCAGCATGGCGCCAAGAATCACGACGGCCATCATTTGCCCCACCTGGTTGACGCTCATACCAATGCGCTGCAAATACAATGGCAGCAAGGTGTAGGCGGCAGCCACCACCATGCCAGACCCTAAACTCCCCATTACCCCTGTTGGCGTCATCGTAATCAAGCGGTGCGGCGGTAGCGGCTCAGCGTGTTCCATAATAGGCGACACCCGCGGAATCATGGCCATGGGTAACACCGATAACGATGCCAATAGGCCAATCACCATAAAGGGGGCAGTCACCCCCATGGCACTGGTGACACCTAACAGCAACTGCCCAATCACACCCGCGGCATACAGCGAGATCATATACATCGCCAGCAACCGACCACGTACTTTTTGCTCGCCGGAGGTCAGCAACCAACTCTCAATCACTAAGTAAACGCCCACGGTGGCCCAGCCGCCAATTAAACGCAGCGCAAACCATGCCCAAGGGTCGAAAAACAGCCCTTGCAACAGCACAGTGACAGCGACCAATGAGGCAAAGCTACCATAAGCACGGATGTGACCTATGCGCAGCAACAGTCGGTCATTAAATAGCGCGCCAAGCGCTAAGCCAATAAAGTAAGCCGAGGAGACAATACCTATCACCGTTGCCGACTCACCCGCAGCGTCTAGCCGCACAGAGATCAGCGTGGCAAGAAAGCCATTGCCAATCCCAAGAATAAACAGCCCTAATAAGGGCGCTAACGCCATGGCTAGCAGTTGCCGCGACATATCGCTTCTTGCCTCACAGAATAAAAGCCCCCTTCAGGGCTAACACATGGCTGGAGAAAACTCCAACCGCAGAATCGGGCGGCGAATCTACACTCGTTCCGTGGGTTTCACCAGTTTTTTTCGCTCCCCATTGCCAGTGTAATCCGCAATAGTGAGAAGCGCATTTGCAACTCACCAGAAAGCAGTCGATATTGAATGCGGTGGCTGCGTCATTAGCCCCCTTGCCCTACATCAACAAATGCTAGAACAAACATTGCCATACTGACGCCTTCCAGGCTGAGACACATGCATTGTATCGACACATTTGACACGGAGAGGTCTCCTTTCTATTTGCCATGGCCAATCAGATGCCCAATACGTTCGCTCCCTTACCTGCGGTCATTCGCATGAAATATCGCTGCGCCCCTAAGCAACAAGACAAGGTGGCATATTTAGCGATCATGCTGCTAGTCCTGAGCCTGTCTGGCTGCACCTCGCTGGCCCCCCCTCACTCGGTGCCAGCAGCAACATTGCCCGATGTTTACCCAGATGAGCGCATGCCAACAACGGCTGCTGATGCTGATATTGCTTGGCGCAGCTACTTCACCGACACCAGGCTACAAGCGCTGATTGAACAGGCACTGACCACTAATTATGATTTGCGCAGTGCTTTATTGCGCGTTGAGCAAGCACGTGCAGCCTATGGTATTCAACATGCAGAGTTGCTACCCACACTTGGCGTGCAAGCTGCTGGTGAGCGTTCACGCACACCCTCTGATCTGAGTCCTAGCGGACGTACGCGGATTGGCAACCAGTTCCAGGCGGGCGTCGGCTTTAGCAGCTGGGAACTAGATTTCTGGGGGAGAATACGCAGCCTTAATGAGGCTGCCCTCGAGCAGTACCTAGCCACCGACGAGGCGCGGCGTGCCACCGAAATCAGCCTAATCGCTCAAGTTGCCGACAGCTATTTTCGTCTTCAGGAACTTGATGCGCGCTTGGACCTAGCCCGCCGCACCATCGACAGTCGGCAAGAGTCACTGCGGATATTTACTCGGCGCGTCGAAGTAGGCGCAACGTCACCACTGGAACTCACCCAAGTTGAAATGTTGCTGCAGCAGGCCAAGGCATTAGGTGCCCAGTTGGAGCAAGCCCATGCTCAGCAAGCCAACGCCTTGGCGCTATTAGTTGGTTCACCTATCGAAAAGGTAACAAGTGACGGGAATAAAGTAGCAGATGATACTCTGCCCCCTCTCGCGCCGGGGCTGCCATCGGAGCTAATGACCCGCCGCCCCGACATTCGCGCCGCCGAGCACCTACTGCGTTCTACTAACGCTAATATTGGCGCTGCGCGCGCGGCTTTCTTCCCGCGTATCGCGCTGACAGGCAGTTTGGGCACGGCGAGTGCTGACTTGAACGGTCTGCTTGGAACTGATAGCCAGGCATGGAATTTTTCCCCCACCCTGTCACTGCCCATTTTTGATAGCGGTCGCCGAAAAGCCAACCTGACGCTGGCCGAGTTACGCCACGAACAAGCCATAGTCGAGTATGAGCAAGTCATCCAGCAAGCCTTCCGTGATGTTGCCGATGCTTTGGCTGCTAACCACTGGCTAGCTGAGCAAGTAGAAACTGCCAATGACATGTTAGCAGTACAGCGCGAGCGTGCCCGCTTAGCCATGCTGCGCTATGAAAACGGTGCGGTGCCCTACCTAGAAGTTCTGGATGCACAGCGCGACTTGCTTTCCGCCGAGCAGCAGCGGCTAGCAGTTCGCCGCCAACTGCTGTCAGCCCGAGTGGCCTTATACACAGCGCTCGGCGGCGGATCAGCTACTGTGACAAGCACTTCCGCTCTCACTTCACCTCATGCTGAATGACATTAGGGCCTAGCAATATGCACTCTTCGCTTAAGAAACTGATCCTTGCCGCCGGGGTAATCCTTATTGCTGCTGGAGGCTATTACTACTGGACTGAATTGCGCGACGAAGGCCTCGGGGAAGGCTTCGCTAGCGGTAATGGACGTATCGAGGCCACTGAAATCGATATCGCTACCAAGCTTCCTGGACGCGTTGACGCAGTCTTGGTCGATGAAGGCGAGTTTGTCACCGTTGGTCAACCCCTGGCGCGCATGCAGATCCAGGTGCTGGAGGCGCAACGCGATGAGGCAAGAGCCCAGTATCAACAAGCACTCAATGCCGTACTCAGTGCGGAAGCGCAGGTTGCCCTGCGGCAAAGCGACCATCTTGCCGCTCAGGCCGTCGTGACTCAGCGTGAAAGTGAACTTGATGCGGCTCAACGCCGCTTGGCTCGCTCGGAAACCTTATCGCGGGAAGGAGCCGCTTCGGCACAAGAACTTGATGATGATCGCGCTCGGGTCAATAGTGCACGAGCAGCCGTTGCCGCCGCTAACGCCCAGGTGGATGCCGCACAGTCGGCCATCGCAGCGGCTCGCGCCCAGGTGACCGGCGCCCGCTCTGCGGTTACTGCCGCCGAAGCCACCATCACGCGTATCGATGCAGACATCACCGACAGTCAGTTAGTTGCGCCTCGTGCAGGGCGCGTACAATTCCGTATTGCCCAGCCTGGCGAGGTACTTCCAGGTGGAGGGCGAGTGCTGAACCTGGTCGATCTTAGCGACGTACACATGACGTTCTTCTTGCCTGCCGAACAAGCAGGTCGTGTGGCGCTGGGCAGCGAGGCACGTATCATCCTGGATGCGGCACCTGACCTAGTCATACCTGCGCGCATCTCGTTTGTCGCCAGCACGGCACAATTTACGCCTAAGACGGTAGAGACCGCTTCGGAACGACAAAAATTAATGTTCCGAGTGAAAGCACAGATTGATCGAGACCTTCTACAACGTCATCTTGAGCAAGTTAAAACCGGTGTCCCTGGGGAAGCCTGGGTTAAGCTTGACCCCGACGCAGAGTGGCCTGCTGAGTTGGCTGTTCGGGTACCACAATGATAGCAACACCGCCCTCATCACCTACGCCAGCGGTAGTAACACTATCAGCCATCCAACTGCACTATGGTAAGCAGATTGCCCTGGCGGGCATCGATCTAGAAATCCCTGCGGGCAGCATGGTTGGGCTGATAGGGCCTGATGGCGTTGGAAAGTCCAGCCTGTTAGCGCTTATTGCGGGGGCACGCGCGATCCAACAAGGGCAAGTGGAAGTGCTCGGCGGCAATATGGCCAACAAGCGTCATCGCGACACTATCTGCCCGCGCATTGCCTATATGCCCCAAGGGTTGGGCAAGAACCTCTACCCGACGCTTTCAGTAGAGGAAAACCTACAGTTCTTTGCCCGCCTCTTCGGCCATGAGCATGCCGAACGACGCCGCCGAATCGACGATTTAACCCGTAGTACGGGACTGCACAGATTCCTCGACCGCCCAGCAGGCAAACTTTCCGGCGGCATGAAGCAGAAGCTGGGGCTATGCTGCGCGCTGATTCATGAACCCGATTTATTGATTCTCGATGAACCAACCACCGGCGTCGACCCGCTGGCTCGCGCCCAGTTCTGGGAGTTGATCGCACGTATACGTCGCCAACGCCCGCAGATGAGTGTCATGGTTGCAACCGCTTACATGGATGAAGCCCAACGCTTCGACTGGCTAGTGGCCATGGACGACGGCAAAATTCTGGCTACCGGAACGCCAACGGCATTGCTAGAGCGTACTGCCAGCAACTCCCTGGAAGCTGCCTTTATCGCCCTGCTACCGGAAGAGAAAAAACGCGACTATGCCCCCGTGCATATTCCGCCGTTGGCACAAGATGACGATGAAGTCGCCATTGAGGCTAAGGATCTCACTATGCGCTTTGGCGATTTTGTCGCCGTCGACCACGTCAGCTTTCGGATCCGGCGTGGCGAGATTTTCGGTTTTCTTGGCTCCAATGGTTGTGGCAAATCAACCACCATGAAGATGCTTACCGGTCTGTTGCCCGCCAGTGAAGGCCAAGCCTGGTTGTTCGGCAAACAGGTGGATACCCGCGATATCGATACCCGCCGCCGTGTGGGTTACATGTCCCAGGCGTTCTCACTGTATGGCGAACTAACCGTTGAGCAGAATCTTATCTTGCACGCCCGGCTTTTCCAGGTTGCTGAAGCCGAAATAGCCGCCCGCGTGGATGAGATGGTGAAACGCTTCGACCTACAAGAGGTACGCGGCAGCCTGCCGGAGAGTTTGCCACTCGGCATCCGTCAGCGTCTTTCGCTGGCGGTGGCCATGGTCCACAAGCCAGAACTACTGATCCTGGATGAGCCGACTTCTGGGGTTGACCCCGTTGCCCGTGACAACTTTTGGCGGCTGATGATTGAACTAGCGCGCCGTGACCGGGTGACCATATTCATTTCTACCCATTTCATGAATGAAGCCGAGCGCTGTGATCGCATGTCGATGATGCATGCCGGTCAAGTGCTCGATAGCGATACGCCTGCGGCACTGGTGAAAAAACGTGGAGCAGCGACTCTGGAAGAGGCATTCATCGGCTATTTAACCGAAGCAGGCGCCGACGAACAGAACCAAGAAGCGCCTGAGCCAACGCCCACCCCAGTGGCCAAAGTATCGCCCAGCACGGCGCCTAACAACGTAAAACACAGCGCTTTTAGTCTCCAGCGTCTACTTAGCTACACTTGGCGAGAATCGCTGGAGCTTCGTCGCGATCCGGTGCGCGGCACTCTTGCCCTACTTGGCTCACTCATCCTAATGTTAGTCATTGGCTACGGCATCAGCCTGGACGTAGAGGATCTCAGCTATGCCATCCTTGATCGCGACCAGACGACCCTGAGCAATAGCTATGCGATGAATCTTGCCGGCTCCCGCTACTTTATCGAGCAACCGCCATTGATTGATTACGCAGATATGGACAAGCGCATGCGCAGTGGCAAGCTCACCCTGGCCATTGAAATCCCTCCTGGCTTTGGCCGTGATGTGAAGCGAGGAAGCCCGGTTGAAATCGGCGCCTGGATTGATGGTGCCATGCCCCAGCGTGCTGAAACCGCACGCGGCTACGTGCAGGGCATTCATCGACAGTGGCTGCTCGAGCAAGCAGCGCAAGCCACGACTAATGTCACTGCCCCCGCAGCCAGTGTCGAAACCCGCTTTCGCTACAATCCGGATGTTCAGAGCCTGCCAGCCATGGTGCCCGCAGTCATCCCGCTTCTGTTAATGATGCTACCGGCGATGCTGACCGCGCTGGCCGTCGTGCGGGAAAAAGAGCTAGGGTCGATCATCAACCTCTACGTCACACCCGTCACCCGTAGCGAATTCCTAGTCGGCAAGCAGTTGCCTTATATCGCTCTCGCTATCATCAATTTTCTGCTAATGGCATTACTCGCGGTCACGCTATTTGATGTGCCCATCAAAGGCAGCTTTCTGACGCTGCTGTTAGCAGTAGTGATCTACAGCATTATCGCAACGGGCATGGGATTGCTCGCTTCGACGTTGACGCGCAGTCAGATCGCAGCGATGTTCTTCGCCATCATCGGCACGTTGATTCCCGCTGTGCAATTCTCAGGAATGATCGACCCGGTCAGCTCACTAGAAGGCGCGGGACGTTTCATTGGCACCATCTACCCCACGTCTCATATGTTAACCATCACGCGCGGTGTGTTCAGCAAAGCACTGGGGCTTAGCGACCTCTATGCCCTGTTCATACCACTGTTGATCGCGGTACCAACGATCATGGGACTGTCTATTTTCCTGCTAAAAAATCAGGAGCGCTGAGATGCATAGTGTCCTGACTATCTACCGACTGGGCGTCAAGGAACTATGGAGCCTGATCCGCGACCCGATTATGCTAATTCTGATCGCCTACGTGTGCAGTATCTCGGTCTACACCAAAGCGACCGCGTTGCCCGAAAGTCTCCACATGGCTCCCATCGCCATCGTTGATGAAGATAACTCGCCGCTGTCATCTCGTATCATCACGGCGTTCTATCCCCCCCAATTCGCTACCCCAGACAAGATCTCACTTCATGAGATTGACCCTGGGCTAGATGCAGGCCAGTACACTTTCGTCCTCAATATACCACCCGACTTTCAGCGCAACGTACTGGCTGGTCACGCCCCTCAGATTCAACTCAATATCGATGCCACACGCATGAGCCAAGCGTTCACTGGCAATGGCTATATCCAGCAGATCGTTATGGACGAGATCAACGCGTTTACTCAACGTTACCGCAGCTCTAGCGCTCCACCCGTCGACCTAGTGCTGCGAGCGCGCTTCAATCCTGGGCTCGAAAAAGCCTGGTTTGGATCGCTGATGTCCATCATCGATAACATTACCATGCTCTCTATCATTCTCACTGGCGCGGCATTGATACGCGAACGAGAGCACGGCACCATTGAGCATCTACTGGCAATGCCAGTCACCCCGACAGAAATTATGCTGGCCAAGATATGGTCAATGGGCCTGGTGGTTCTGGTCTCCGCACTGCTTTCGCTCTATTTAGTTGTTAGCTGGGCTTTACAGGTACCCATAGCAGGCTCGGTGGCACTGTTCGCTGTGGGGGCAGCGCTCCACCTCTTCGCGACCACTTCTATGGGCATCTTTCTCGCCACCCTTGCACGCAACATGCCACAATTTGGCATGCTAATGGTGCTGGTACTACTGCCCCTGCAACTGCTATCTGGGGGTACGACGCCACGCGAAAGCATGCCGGAAATTGTCCAGCACATCATGCTGCTCGCCCCAACCACTCATTTCGTTGAACTGGGCCAGGCAATCCTTTATCGAGGTGCGGGGATAAACGTAGTATGGCCGCAGTTTCTACTGCTGCTGTTGATCGGTAGCGTTCTATTCGCTTTTTCTTTATCGCGTTTTCGCAAGGCCATCGGCCAGATGGCATGAGTCATCAATTCTGGCACCGAATCATCAAGGTAATGGTCTGCGGCGGAGCAACACCACATCCGCTGCGGGAAACTCCACCACCATGCCCCAACGTTCGGCTATCCAACAAAACGTTGCTTCGCTGAAAAAGCTCACATGCGTCGGGTCGTTTATATAGTGCCAGCGGGCAAATGCTGCTGGAGTACTGACACGCTTTGTCATGACCCCAAGATAGCCCCCGGGGACTATTTTCTCGACCAGTTGACTAAGCTCTTCGCCAGGCCTCGCAAGGTGCTCTAACACCTCGGTGGCGGTAATAAAGTCATACTGGCGGTTGAATACCTCAACGTCTGGGGCGTAAAAAATATCGTAAACCGCCATCGAGAACCCTGCCTCTTCAAACATCACCGACAGCGTAGGCCCCGGGCCACAGCCAAAGTCCAGCCCATGGGCATCTTGTGGTAGCTTCGCCACTAACGGGGCAAATAAACGCCCCAAAAAATGCCGATATCCCGTATCATGCGGCGAATTCTGATGCTGGTCGTACTCTGCCTTTTCTTGATGCGAACCTAAATGCTGCTCGGCAGGCACAAACACCAAAGCGCACGTGGCACACTGGTAGTAATCGCGGCGACGGTCTTGGTGATAAAGCGCCGGTTCAGGCGTATTGCATAGCGGACAGCGTCGCATCATCGTATTCTCATGTTTTACGTTTGTTTTAAGGAAAGTGGCATGCTCTCAGGTTTTGACCATCTTGTTGTTACGGTGACTGATATGGGTCGCGCCGTGGATTTTTATTCTCGTGTGCTGGGGTTAGACGTGCGCTACCGAGACGCACAGCGGGTAGATCTTATGCTAGGCGACACGGCACTGCGTTTGCATCAAACCGATACTGATATTGCGCCTGTTTCTGCCACCCCAACCCCGGGCAGCCTGGACTTATGCCTGCGCTGCCAGCTGCCGCTGGATGAGTTCAAACAGCATTTGGATGCGCTGGCGATTGACGTAGAGCTTGGCCCGGTTGCTCGCCAAGGTGCTAATGGTCCAATTGAGTCAATTTACTTACGCGACCCAGACGGTAATTTGCTGGAAATTTGCCGACCTGCTGCCCGCTAATGATAAGCCGCGCCAGCCGCGCTATCATAGCGTGCTTAAGCGACGTCTTCAGGGACGTTTCATGGCGAATAGCAAAAAGGATCGGTTATGCACGACGATGCCAACAAAGCACCTTTAGAAGGTGAAGTAATTAACGACAGAGAAGGTGAAGTAATCAACGACAGTACCTCCTCAGAACAGCCGGATACCACCATGGCGATGGTGATTTACGCGCTTTATTTGGCAAGCTTTTTGGTAGGGTTCACCTCGTTGGTCGGTATCGTTATCGCCTATGTCTATCGTGGTAAAGGCCCTGAATGGCTAGATGAGCACTACCGTTACCAGATCCGTACGTTTTGGATTGGGCTGCTCTACGGCAGCATCGCCACGTTGCTAACGTTTATTCTGATTGGCATCCCCATGCTACTGGCACTGGCCGTATGGTTTATTGTTCGCTGTGTGAAAGGCTTTAAGGGTCTGCAGGAGAAGCGTGCGCCAACTAACGTTGATAGCTGGTTCCTGTAACTTATGACAGAGCAGTCACCGTCTAAAAAATCACGTTTCCAAGCACGTGCCATCATAGCCCTTTGGAAGCTCCTGGCGCGCTGGCCACTTGGCGCGCTATGGCGTATCGCCGTGCGGTTAGGCCCGCTGGTCTATCGCTTTAGCAAACGAGAGCGCCAGGTGACGGAAATCAATCTGGCAGTGGTTAACCCAGAAGCCACTGCCAGCCAGCGCAAAACCCTTGCCATACAAAGCCTGCGCCACTCGGCGGCGACAATGCTGGAACTTGGCCATGCGTGGATGGCTGCGCCCGAAAAAGTAGCAGCCAGCATTTTGTCGGTTCATGGCCGAGATAAGCTGGACAGCGCACGTGCCGAAGGCCGCGGCGTCATTGTACTTGCTCCACACTTTGGTAACTGGGAGGTGCTTAATTTTTGGCTCTCCAGCCACTTCCCTTTTACCGCCATGTACGAGCCACCC
The DNA here is from genome assembly GCF_007989605.1 of Vreelandella venusta. Lineage (GTDB taxonomy): Bacteria > Pseudomonadota > Gammaproteobacteria > Pseudomonadales > Halomonadaceae > Vreelandella > Vreelandella venusta. The sequence goes on from NZ_BJUL01000003.1 coordinate 169,559, forward strand.
AAAATTGCCGACCTTGAGCCCATTATTCGCCATGGCCGCGAGCGCATGGGAGCCAGCTTGGTACCCACCAACGCCAGAGGCGTTGCTGCCCTTCTCAAAGCGCTTAAGCGTAGCGAAGCTATTGGCATCTTGCCGGATCAAGAACCTAACTGGGGCAGCGGTGTATTCGCCCCTTTTTATGGGCGCGATGCCTATACGGCAACGTTGCTACCGAAACTGGTCGCCCGCACTCAGGCAAGAGTCGTCACTGGCGTTGCCTTACGGGTGCCTGGCAAGGGATTTGAAATTCATTTCCTTGACGCCGATGAGCAGGTTTACAGCGCCGATGATGTAGTCTCAGCCAGCGGTGTTAACGCTAGCGTAGAAGCGTCAATTGCACTTGATCCAACGCAGTATCAATGGGAATACAAACGCTATCGCAAAGTAATAGAGCAACAGCAAGGGCTGGCAAACGCCAAAGAATTTCGGCTTTATTGAAGGGTAACGAGGTAATCTATGACCCAGCGTTATATTCCCAATGAGGAAGCGCGCCCACCACAAATCATTTATGCACTCTATTTAGCGGGTCTAGTAACAGCCAATGTTACGCTGTTGATTGGCGTTATAATCGCTTACGTGTATCACAAAGAGGCCGCGCCGTGGCTGCAAGCGCACTACCGCTATTTGATCCGGACTTTTTGGATAGGCTGCCTCTATTTTTTCGTCACCTTTACCCTTAGCTTGATGTTAGTAGGCACATTGCTATGGCCACTATTAGCCGTGTGGCTTGGTGTGCGCTGTATTATTGGCTGGCTCGCAGTGCGCAAGGGAGAACCGCCAGCGCGTCCTGGCAGTTGGCTCTGGTAACAACTAAGCAAGCCCCTATACAACCACCGCTAAGAATGACGGGCTGGATCATGGTGTCGCCCCTGTCGTTGACCAAGAAGAGGTTAATGCTGGCGTGCCGAAGTCTTGCTGTAACCAATGACGCAGCTGGCTCATTTTCGCGGCTCCTTCAGGGCTTTCCAGTGACGGCAGCATGCCATCAATAAAACCACGTGCCTTAAAAGGTGCTAAGAGCCGGGGGTCACCGCTAATCACATGCACAGGCACCGCTGCACTGGCGTTGTCGCCGGTAATCAGCGGTGCCGCTTGATGATCTCCCAGTACAATCAATAGCGTATTGTCATCAACCACTCGCTCGGCCCAGCGCCCTGTGACCTTTACAGAGTAGTCTATTGACCACGCGTAATGGTCACGGATGCTCTCAATATCCTGCCAAAGCACCTCTGGCGGATCGCCGGCCTCCTCCCAAGGGGCGAAAATACGCCCATCGCCGATCATCGACCAGTCTTCGAAAACGGGCAAAATGGGTGTCCATGGCGCGTGGCTGGAGATAAGTGCGAGTTGCGCGAATACCGGCACCTCACCTAATAAATGTCGCTGGGTGTAATCCAGCGTGAACTGATCGGGCATCGTAACCCAGTTCAGCGCAGGCCCGGCATAGGGTATATCTTTCGCTGCTGCAATCTCATCAAACCCGTAGGCCAGCCCTTCTGGCCAAGCCAACGTAATGGCTGGCATAACACTGAGCGTCCGCTGCCCAGTGCTACTAAAATCATTAATCAGCGTTGAATGATCGCTTTCCAGCATCAGCCGATACCATAGCTGATTATCAATCCAGCGACCGCTTAGTGCCGTGGCATGGGCAAGCCAAGACTGACCTCCCCGAATAGGCGATTCTAGCAACCCCGAAACAGCGTGTAGACCACGCTGCCCCAAACGTTGCTGTATGCCCTCTAGCGTAGGCAGTACGACACTGCTGTAACGAGCATCATTAATGGCCGATACACCATAAGATTCAATAAACGTTAATAAGACATTGCGCCCTAACAAACCAGGTAATGGTTTAGGCGCTAATGGTGACGCCTGCAGCTGTTCGCTAAACGCCACTCTCGCCCGGTGCGTCTCCACCACCTGTTCCCACTGGAAACGCGTGGTGTTAACAGCAGGCAGCGTTGATTTAGCGATCAGGCGCTTGCCGTTAGCTTCGGCAAGCGCGAAACCGGCTGCAGTGATCACCACGAAGATGGCTAGAGCACCTGAAATACTCCTCACCAATAACGCTTGAGCGGGCAACAGCAATCGCAGCATCACCCATAAACTCGCTAGCAGAGCCGCACCGCCCAGCAACATCAGGCAAGTTGCGGCGAGTTGACCTACATTACCTACTAGCAAATGGTAGATAGAGCGCACCAAGGGCACGTCTAGATAGAGGTTAAGTGAACGCCCAAACGCGGTGTGTGTCGCGGCATCACCCAGGTTGGCCGCCGATACTAACGCCAGCCAGCCTACCAACAAAATTGCCAACCAGCGACGTAAGCTACCAGGGCGAATAAGCAGCATCGCAGGGGCTACAAGCCATGCCTCCCACGCAATTAGAGGAGAGCCAATCTCACCGAAACGCCACCAAAGCGGCAATACCAGCAGAAGGTTGAGCGTTACACACGTGAGTAGAAGACGAATCATTAGCGCTTCAACAGCATAGTAATCACCTAGATATTACCCGCTTAATGGAATTTAAAGCTTGCACATGGCCATAAATATCATGTACCAACAATACAAATGGTATAACTTTTGTTGAAATATTTCATATACTGATTTTATGGTTACCACGCTGGCATGCAATCGAAAGGAACTCGCCCATGAGTGTTCGTACTGCAGCAAAATGGATGTTGTCACTTAACTGTCTGATCGCCTTTTCTGCGCCTGCTAACGATGATGATGTTTTTGACTACGTTATTGAACGTGCTAAAACCTTAGCCGATGCGCCTTACCAGCCCCCGCATCAGACGCTTCCCAGCGCTCTCACGTCGTTAGATTACGACCTGTATCGACAAATCCGTTTCAATCCCGAGCGAGCCTACTGGCACGATGAAAGCCCTTTCAGTATGCAGCTATTTCATAGCGGATTTATATTTCAAACACCCGTCACGATTAATGTGATCGACAATGGTGACGTTGAACCACTCTCGTTCTCGGCCGATGACTTTCAGTACGATGGTGATGCCAACCGTTTGTTAGAGAATGATTTAACGGGCAGCGGTCATGCCGGTTTTAGGCTGCACTATCCTATCAATAGTGATGATTATGCCGATGAATTTGCTGTTTTTCTTGGCGCAAGCTACTTCCGTCTAGTAGGCCGCGACCAAGCCTATGGTCTTTCTACCCGCGGTCTAGCCATTGATACCGCATTAGCCAGTGGTGAAGAGTTTCCCGAATTTCGCGAATTATGGCTCTATAAGCCGAATGAAAACGCTGACAGCGTTACGCTTCTGGCACTTATGGATAGCCCATCGCTAAGCGGAGCCTACCGCATTACGTTAACGCCGGGTGAGAGCACCGAAGCAGATGTAGAAGCAACGCTGTTTGCACGTTCCGATATAGCAAAGCTAGGGGTTGCGCCGCTCACCAGCATGTTCACCTTTGGGGAGGCCAGCACCCAACGAGCTGATGACTTTCGTCCTCAGGTACATGATTCTGATGGTTTGCTAATCCACACGGGGTCCGACGAGTGGATTTGGCGGCCGTTGCAAAACCCCTCATCGGTTCGCGTATCAGCGTTTATGGACGACTCCCCTGCTGGGTTTGGTCTAATGCAGCGAGAGCGGGATTTTAGCCGCTACCTAGACCTTGAAGCCCGCTACCATCGCCGCCCTAGCCAATGGGTCGAACCCCTTGCTGACTGGGGACCAGGGCATGTAGAACTTGTCGAAATTCCTACGCCAGATGAGACTCACGACAATATAGTGGCTTATTGGGTCGCTGAAGAGCCGCTAACTGCTGGCGAGTCTCGCCACTTTCACTATCGAACCTTTACGCTCAACGAACAGCCCGAGGCTAACTCACTGGGTAAGGTTGTGCGTACCCGCCATGGCAGCGCAGCGGTTCCAGGCGAAGCCGACTCCCCGTCTGCTGACCAGCGCCAATTCATCGTCGACTTCCAGGGCGGCAAACTGGATGATCTGACATCAAGCGAGCCAATCGAGCTGGACATCAGTGTACTCAATGGCGAGGTATTACTACCTCAAGTCAAAACACTGCCCAACAACGGCCAACGGGCCACTTTCCGATTACCCCCCAGCAGCGAACCCAGCGATATCCGGCTACGGCTGATGGTCGAAGGAGAGCCGATTACTGAAACCTGGAATTACGTGTGGTATCCCGATGTCTGATCTCCACGCGTTGCGGCCTTCAATGCCTTGGCTTAACGGTCGCCGGGCCCTTCTTGCCTGCACAGTGTTAGCCACTAGTAGCGGTGGCTGTATCGCAATGGCACAGGTCGTTGCCAATTTTGCCATTGGCTGGCAGCTCACCATGTTGATCCTATTTGCATTAACGTTTACTTGGATAGCGCTGGCTTTCTGGGGCGCGCTATGTGGCTTTGTGCTTTGTGCGCTACGCCGAGATCCGCTCAGTTTACGTCGCCAAACTATTAAAAATCCTAATGCTAGCCTGTTAGTCAGCCGCACCGCGCTAGTAATGCCTATTTATGCAGAGCCTCCCATCCCGACCATTGCAGGGCTAGAAGCTACATGCCGCTCACTTCTCCAGCAAGCAGAAGCGTATGGGGCAGGAACACCCAGTGCTATCAACCAACACTTTGAAGTGTTTGTATTAAGCGACACCCAAGACATGGCCATGGCAAACATCGAAGCAGCTCATGTGGCTGCCTTGCAACAGCGCCTTGCCGGACAAATAACCGTTTATTATCGGCGGCGCTCTAATAATGACGGCCGCAAAGCAGGCAACATCGCCGAATTTTGTCGCCGCTGGGGTCGCCGCTATGACTATTTAGTGGTGCTCGATGCCGACAGCCTAATGAGTGGCGCTACGCTACTGCATTTAGTCCATCGGATGCAGCGCCAACCCAGCGTAGGACTTATTCAAACGGTGCCTATTCCCGTTGGCCAACGCACGCTATTTGGTCGTTTTACCCAGCTAGCTTCAGCACTTTACAGCCCGATGTTGGCAGCGGGCCAAAGCTTCTGGCAGGGCGATGCGGCAAATTACTGGGGCCATAATGCGATTATTCGCACACGGGCCTTTATGGCCCATGCAGGGTTACCTATTCTTCCAGGTAAGCCTCCGCTGGGAGGAGAGCTATTAAGCCACGATTTCGTCGAAGCGGCTCTCCTGAAACGAGGTGGCTGGCAGGTGCTGCTCGATACCTCTGCGACCACTGCCGTATCTCGCCATAACCCTTACGCTAGCGCATCACATAACAGCTTTGAAGCCATGCCGAGCAACATGCTCGACTTTGCCAAGCGTGACCGCCGTTGGCTACAGGGCAACCTGCAGCACTTACGCTTACTCACCGGCGCAGGGTTTCATCCGATTAGTCGGCTACACTTTTTATTCGGCGCGTTTGCCTACCTTTCTTCGCTTGTTTGGCTTGGGCTTCTACTCTGCACTAGCCTGATGGTGGGCTATCAAGCCATTGAGACCACCTCAAACCCGCCGTTGCCTGAAGCCCTCTCTCTAGGGCTGTTAAGTGTAACGCTGGGTATGCTGATTGCACCCAAGCTGTTGGGGCTATTACTAACGTTCTGGCAATGTCCCCATGCGTATGGCGGACGACTTAAGCTTGTCACCAGCACGTTATTGGAAATTGTGTTTGCCGCTTTGATTGCGCCACTGATGATGGCGTGGCATAGCTTATTTATCATCAACGTGTTGATTGGCCGAGCTATCGACTGGCAAACCCAACACCGGGGGGAGCGCTCGCTAAGTTGGCGAGAGACATGGCACCACACCGGGTGGATGACGCTGTGCGGTATAGCCTGGGCAGGCACGATGATGCTTTTTTCACCCTCGGCGTTCGGCTGGTTAACCCCCGCATGGTTGGGGCTGATTGGAGCTGCTCCGCTGGTGAAATACTCCAGCAGTGCCACCTGGGGAGGCCTCGTTAGCCGCAAATTCGGCTTACTGCAAACACCTAGTTCAGCACAACAACCACCGCTTTTGGAGGACTTTGTCGCGTTAGAAAACCGCAGCCACCAATCCAGTGCCACCTTAGCTCGCTCGTTGCCAACACTTGCTCTAGCACTTCCCCAGGAACAGCCTGGCGAAATGCCCTGCCAGTCATTTCGCCATCACGTTCAAACAGCAACCGAGCATGCACCATCCGTTAAGGAGCCCTACTAATGCCTTCTGCTTTTTCTCATCGGCTGCGCAGCGCCAGCGGTATGGCGCGTTCACTGTTTATTTACTGGCGGCCAGGAAGGCAAAGGGGGCTAAAGCAGTTATATCGTCCGTTTATTCAACCGGGCGATATCGCTTTTGATATTGGCGCTCACCTGGGCGATCGTAGCGCCGCCTTCCATGCGCTAGGTGCTCAGGTAGTGGCCTTAGAGCCACAGCCAGCACTGGCTAAATGGTTTAAACGGATACTCAATCGACCTGACATCATACTCTTACCACTGGCCGCCGGACCGCAACCCGGCTATGCGGATATCGCTATCAGTGTTAGCAACCCGACCCTATCTACCCTAGCGACCGAATGGCGACATCAGGTGGGCGAACGAAACCCCGGTTTTCAGCACGTGCAATGGGAGCAACAGCTAAGCGTGGAAGTTATTACACTGGATCAACTGATCACCACTTACGGCGAACCAAGCTTTATAAAAATTGATGTTGAAGGGTTTGAAGCAGAAGTATTGATGGGGCTTAACCACCCAGTGGCAGCGCTTTCGATAGAGTTTGTTGCGGGCATGTTAGAGGTCAGCCATGCCTGCGTTGAACAGCTGTCCCGTCTTGGCGACTACCGTTTCAATGCAATTGCCGGTGAGCAGCGCCACTTTCGCTGGGCAACTTGGCAATCCCCTGAAAACATTACCCAGTGGCTCAACGATGGCGTTGACGGCTTAGCCTCCGGGGATCTCTACGCCTGCCGTGCCGACCATCCGCTGTTAAACGCATCCGCATAACTCTTCAACAAACGCTTTCCAAACACGGCTCTTAAAACACGGGCTTTAAAACACAGCTTTTAAAACAAGAGAACCTACATGATTTATCACTGGCAAACCCTCACCGCTCCCCAGCTCGCCTCGATTACCGAAGGTGACCCAGTCGCAGTGATCACCTTGGGGGCCATTGAGCAGCACGGTACTCACCTGCCGCTGGGCACCGACCTGATCATTGGTGAAGGGTTACAAGCCGCCATGTTAGACATGATTGCCCCAGCACTAGACGTGCTGTGTCTGCCAGCAATTGCCGTCGGTGCGAGCGACGAACACGCCAGTTTTGCTGGAACACTTAGCCTACCCGCGCCACTCGCCATCGCCACATTAGAAGCCTATGGCGCAAGCATTGCGCGTACGGGGATAAAAAAGCTGGTGGTGATTAATAGCCACGGCGGCAATAAAGCCGTGATGGACCTTGCCGCATTAACCCTACGCAAGCAATTTGCAATGCGCGTGGTGAAAGCCACCTACACGCGGCTACCGCCGCTGGAAGGCGCTATCAACGCCGATGAGCTGCGCTACGGATTGCATGGCGGATTGTTGGAAACCGCCATCATGCTGCATTTAGCACCGGAGCTTGTGCAGCTCGATAACTACCAACCTACCCCACCGGCAATGCCTAAAGGGGACGCCCTGGTCAGCCCAGAAGGTAGCGCCGCGTTTGCCTGGCTTGCCGAGGACCTGAGCAGGTTCGGCGTTGCCGGTGATGCAACGGGTGCTCATGCAGCATTGGGTGAGCGGCTAGTCAGGCACTACGCCTCTCAGTTGGCGCAGGTGGTGGCCGAAACCGCCCACCTGCCACCGCTTGTCACACGTAAAACGTCAAACTAACGCCCACGACCTTCAAGCACTTCGTCTAAGAAATGCCCTGCCCGGTTAGCCTTGGCGCTTAAGTAGCGGTGATTGTGATCAGTCACGCTGCCGTAAAGCGCCTGACGTGAGACGACCTCAATCCCCCCTTCACGCAGTGCTGCCATTTTTAGCGGGTTGTTAGTCAGCAGCTGAACTTTATCGATCTCTAGCGCATTGAGCATGTCCACCGCGACGGCGTATTGGCGCTCATCGTCGCCAAACCCTAGTACCTGGTCAGCATCGACGGTGTCTAAACCGCCATCTTGCAAGGTGTAGGCGCGCAGCTTATTGGCTAAGCCAATTCCCCGTCCCTCTTGTGCTAAATAAAGCAGCACGCCGCCACCCAACGCTTGAATATCGGCCACCGCATTACGCAACTGTTCACCACAGTCACAGCGCAAGCTGCCGAACAGATCGCCGGTGAGACAGGCCGAGTGCATCCGCAAAGGAATCGCCCCATGATTGGCTTCCAAATCACCAATTACCACGGCCACGTGCTCACGCAAACCATCCGGTTCACGGAACAGCACAAAGCGGCTCTCAGGCGCGTCTTCAAGAGGAATAAGCGCTTCGCTGACACGCTTTAGCATCCCCGGCGCACCGGCTAAACACGTTTCTGCATCGCGAGCATTAACTTCTAATAGTTCGCCTTTTGATAACTGCTGAGCAATATGCTCGGCTGATGCCGCACTGACCTCTGCGCACAGCGCCGCCGGTATCAATAGCGCACGCCGCATAAGTGCCACAGCGCCTCGCTCCCCCACGCCAGCAGGCTTCAGGCCGCTTAACAGCGAATGAGTCTTCGATGCTTCATTGGACACCGCAAGGTGATGTAAATCACGCTCACTGATTTGCTCGGTGAGCGGTAAACAGGCCGCATCCGCCTTAAGCGACATGCCCATTGCCTGCAAGCGATGACGCGTTAACACCAACGCTGGCCGAGAGCCGGAGAGTTTCGCCAGTGAATCGACCGACACACTGCCTTCAAGAGCCTGTACCAACAGACGTTGCTCTCCGGTATTAATTACCACGGGCAATCCACGGCGAATATCGAAAATAGCGCGTTCAATGTGATACATGTAGGCCTCCAAGTTGCCGGTTGGGGCGGACAACGTTTGCTTGCGTCGGGCAGCATGGCCCCGCATGATGAGTTGCTGTTTTTTGAGTGGAGATACCATGCCGAGCACCAATGACGTAACGATCGATATCGACCAAGCGTGGGCATGGTTGCTGGATACTCAACAGGGCATCAAAAGTGACGCCACGATGACGCTTGATACCCATAGCGGTTGGCACTCTTCCTGCGCAGTCACAAGCGCCGCGCAGGAGCTGATGACGTGTTTGCTGCCACTGGTGCGTCATTCGAGCTGGGTGGTTGCCCAACTGGGACAAAGCCTGGATGGGCGCATCGCTACGGAAAGCGGTCACTCCCACTACATCAATGGCGTTGAAAGTTTGGTGCATCTGCACCGTCTGCGGGCGCTGGCAGATGCCGTAGTGGTTGGCGCGGGTACGGCGAGTGCTGATAACCCTCAACTCACCGTGCGCCATGTAACGGGGAAGCACCCTACCCGAGTGGTGATTGACCCACGAGGACGCGTGCCCGTTGATGTGGCGCTGTTCAGTTCGTCTACCGCCCCCACGCTGCACCTCACCGGGCCAGAGGCAACGGTGGCGCCAACGGCCGCCGAACACTGCGTGCTGCCGCTGGATGCCAACGGTCAGTTCCACCCTAGCGACGTTATTGCCCTGCTGGCGGAGCGTGGTCTTACGCGGGTACTGGTAGAAGGCGGCGGCGTCACTGTTTCGCAATTCATTGAAGCGAACGCGGTCGACCGCTTGCATTTGCTGGTTGCACCGCTGCTGATCGGTTCCGGCAGACCCGGTCTGCAGATGACGCCCATCGACACCCTTGAGAGTGCGTTGCGCCCGACGATGCGCTCTTTCCGCTGCGGGGACGACACGCTGTTCGACGTAGTGCTGAGCGGGCGCACTGCCTGACGGCGTACCGGACGGCGGGGAACTGGATAGCGGAGAACTGGATGGCGTAGCATGTGTCCGTGAAGCTAGCGCTGCCCAAATGCCTGGCAAGCTAGCCATCAGCACTAACACACCATACGCCAGTGATATCGCCACGCCTTGCGCCGAAGGCAAGCCCACAAACATCCAAATGCCTGCGGCAGCGCCTTCCCGCACTCCCCATCCAGCAATCGAAAGGGGCACCAGCATCGAGAGCAGTAACACGGGCGCCAGCGCCAAAATATCGAGTGCCGCTAATTCCACGCCAATCGCACGAGCCGCGCAGACCATTACCAAGCCATAGCTAAGCACGATAGCAAGAGAAGAGATCAGTTGCCGTGGCCATACGTCGCGCTGCAGTAGCCCGCGACGCATATCCTGCCCTAATGCAGCGCACCAAGCGGGTAGCGTTACCGCCGAACGCCGCAACCAGATCATCAGCGTCACACCGGCCACCATCACGCTGCCCACTACGCCTACTACTACCATCAAGCCACTGAAACCCAGTGTTGTTAGCCAGAGTGGTGACGTGAACAGGGCGATTAGTGTGTAAAGTGCAATCGCCAATTGCCCAGAGGCACGCTCAATCACCACCGCACGCCAAGCACTTCCCTTTGAGGAGGACTGACGGGCATGGCGATGGGCACGGCCTGCATCACCCAACACGCCGCCGGGTAGGAGCTGGTTAACCAATAATGCTAAGTAGTACTCCCGCAGTGCATAACGGTAGCGCAACGGCACGTCGATTAAGCCTGCCGTCAACTGCCAGCGCCACGCGCTCAGCATCACTTGCAGCACGCTGATCAACAGCGCCAGAGCCATCCAACCCGGCGCAAAACGCTGCACTTCGGCCATCACCGCGCCTGGCTCTACCCACAGGGCAACAGCAACCAGCAGCCCTAAGCTCACTAGCCCTTTTTGCACCCACGGGGTTCTCAGCCAGCGCCAGCGTCGCATGGGATTAGCCCTCATCCGCTGGCAGCGCCAGCAAGTCGCGGTGGCCTACCCAAATACCGATCTCGCCGTTGGCTACCTGACCCAGGCGCTGATCACGCCAAAGAGCAATCCGTGACGCCGCCTCAGGAGCCTGTTCGCTAGCAGCGCTCGCCCATCCTTCAATCAACGCGCCCATCAAGGGGTACTGCGCTGGCTCGCCCGCCGCCAAGCGCCATGGTGTTTCAGCCTCGTTAACACGATAACCGTGGCCAGCCATCGCGATAGCTAGCGCGCTGTGAGCAGCACCGCCTAATGCACCGCCTAAGCCCTTATCGCGACGTTGGTGTGCGTTGAACAGCTCACTGATCCAGCGGTCGTCAAGGTCGTTCAGAGGTTGCTGCTGGGCATTGGTAAAGTACCATTCGCCGGTAATGCTTAGAGCGATAAGCAGCGCTTGCTGGTGTTTAGCACACTGTGCAGCCAAGGCATCGATCCACTCTTGAGATACCAAGTCAATCAGCGCAGATGCCGTCACTACGTCACAGTACGTAAGAGCTGGGTGATCAAGCTGTTTTAGGGAGACGCAGTGGGTTTCGACCTGCAGCGGCTCACCTTTACCGGTGTTCAATTGGCTAGTTCGCGAGTAGGCTTCATTCAGTAAGGCCGAGTCATGATCAATCAGCATCCAGCGCTGGGCATGCTGCAAGCGAGGTGCAAGAAACTGGCTATTGCTGCCGCGTCCACAGCCTAAATCCGCTAGTGTTATTGGCGACGAAGCTTCTGCTCTCTGCTGACTTTCTGATAACCAGCTCGCTAACGCCTCCACCAACGCTTGGCTGCGCGAACTGACATCGACGCTTTCACGCAGCGATAGCCAATCCGCGCTAAATTGGCTTCCCACCGACAATGTCGAAGGTTGCTGCAACGCCTGGGCAAACGCTTTTCCTGCAGTCTGCCAGTCGCCCAAGCGGTCACGTGCAGCGGCAGCACCTGCACGTAGTTCAGTACGTAGTGTCTCATCGTGGCAGAAAGCCGCCAGCGCCCTCGACAGCGCCTGAGCATCCCCCGGTGCTACGCTGATGCCAGCCCCTTTGGGTAAGGTATCCTGCAGCGCACCGCCAGTGGTGGTGATAACCGGCAAACCATGGGCTAGCGCTTCAGTTACCACCATGCCGTAGCCTTCGTACCAAGAAGGTAACACCAGTGCATGGGCATTTTGATAAGCAGCTTCCAGGGTCGCTGCATCACATTCGCCGTGAAGCGTTATCCAATCACCAAGTTGATGGTTGTCGATCAGTGTTTGAACGCGCTCCGTAAACGCGGCATCGCGAGCACCGCCAAAGCAATCACATCGCCAGTGACCACGCTCAACACCCGCCAAGGCTTGAACCAAAATATCCTGCCCTTTACGCGGGGTCAGCGTTGCCACGCATAGCAGGCGGATAGGTTCGTTGGGTTGCGCCGCGGGGCTGACCGGAGCACGTTCAACGCCAGGTTCCACCACGCTGATAGGGGCACCAAATGGCAGCGCGTATTGCTTTGCCAGCGCTGTTACACGGCGTTCAGTAAAGCGACTGGTCACAATCACTCTATGCACATGCGCCAGACCACTTAATTCACTACGGTGAAAACGCTGCTGATCCAGCTCATTCAAGCCCTGCTCGTCACCTAACGGATGATGCAGTAATGCAGTGATATCAAGGCGCTCAGCGTGGTCAGCCACCACATCGGGCAATGCCCCCATGGCTAGGCCATCAATAATCACTCGCGAACGATCCTGTAATGCAGAAAGCGCACTGGCTAGCGCTTGAGCCGCCTCATCATCGGCATCAGGAAAACGCCCTGCCAACCCCACCACATTGATAGCCAGCCCACGCTTGAGCAGCGCAGCGACAATATGGGCGTCGTAAATATACCCGCCGGTACGCTGGTCTGGATCGCCAGCCACTATCAAGGTCAATGGCTGACTCATAGCGCTCCTTCATAACTTGCCCACGCCACATGAGATTCATGCAGTTTGATCTCCATATGCGTCAGCCCCTGAGCGGTGGCGCCCATTTTTCCTGCTTTAATGGCAGCCGCCAGCTGGTCAAAAATCACCTTGGCCATAAATTCCGTGGTGGTGTTTTTACCGCTAAACTCGCTTACCTCATCAAGGTTGCGGTAGTTGTAATCCGCCAGCACCTCTTTAACCGTCTCACTGGCCAAGCCGATATCAATCACTAGACCATCCTGGTCAAGTTCAGGGCGCTGGAATACTACGTCCACGACATAGGTGGCGCCGTGGGTGCGTTGAGCAGGGCCGAATATTTCCCCATTAAAACTATGGGCAATCATGAAATGGTCACGAACGCATAAACGGTACATAGACACTCCTGTCGTGTTAAATAAGCCACATCGCCTAAGCGGGCAATGGATAACGAATTCGATGGCAAAGCGCTGTGCTATCAGGCCCAAACAGAGCAGGCGCCAGCGTTGGAAAATCGGCAAAATCGCTCTCACCGCTGATCAGTGCATCCAACCGAGGGTCGGTGAGTAAGCGTAAAGCGAGCGCTAAACGGCGGCGATAATTCCAACGCGGCTGCAACTTGGCAGGCAGTTGTCCAACCTGGCTGGCGCGAAGCGTTAAACGCTGGGAGTGAAAAGCACCACCGAGCGGTAGCGACACATCGCCTTCGCCAAACCAGCTCATTTCAATCACCCGGCCTTCGTTGCCCAGCAAGCTCATGGCCAGCTTCAGGCCATCCGGCTGACCACTAGCATGGATCACGCAATCTTGGTCGCTGGGTGCCTGTTCTGGTGTGCAGAAGGCAATCCCCAAATGCGTTGCCAACGCTTCTCGCTCGGGATTAATGTCGATTAGGCGCACTTCTACACCTGGAATTTGCGCACATAAATACGCCACCAGCACACCGACGACTCCAGCGCCCACCACACACACGCGCTCGCCAAGCATAGGGTTAGCATCCCACACGCCGTTAATGGCAGTTTCCATATTGGCGGTTAGCACAGCACGGTAAGCAGGTACGTCATCGGGAAGCGCTAAAACAGCGTCGACAGGCACGACGTAGTAGTCCTGGTGCGGAAAAAGGCAAAAAACGGTTTTATTCAATAAATGATCTGGCCCCTGCTCCACATAACCAACGTTGCAGTAGCCGTATTTCACGGGCGTAGGAAACTCACCCGCTTGGAAGGGAGCGCGCATGCGCAAATGTTCACTTTGCGGCACCCGTGCGTTAAACACGAGCGACTCAGTGCCACGGCTTACGCCACTATAAAGGGCACGAACCCGTACCTCATTGTCGTCGGGTGATGCTAGTGGCTCCTGCTTGAGCTCACCATGGGTAGGGTGGGTCACCCAAAAAGCCGTAGCGGTATCAGGCGGCAACATGACATTTCCTTATGGTTTAAGCGCTTCATCCCTCCATACAGCGTAGCCTAGAAAGCGAAGCGGCTGCTTAAGCCCTGGCTGCTTAACCCCTGTCAGCGCGAAGATGATTTGAAACAACTATATTCACATCATGGACAACCTTACCTTCTTATACAAGAATGGTACATAAGAAATAGTTTGCACACTTTAATTCAACCGCGGGCCAGTCAGCCGCTTTGCGAGTAAGCATGCCCTCTCTTTCCAACACCTCCAGTGTCTCTTTGCCCAAGCGTATTTACACCTTGGCTGAGATAGCCCTGGCCAGCCTATTACTCGCAGTCTTAGGATCGATGCTGCCGGGATTAGTCGCTAGCGCTGCAAACTGGTGGTTGGCAGCTGGCTTCTACGTCGTGATGGGCGCACTGGTGGTAAGTTTTTGGCCCCATGGCCCGCTCGGTTGGGCAAACCGGGTAACGCTTGGGCGCGGCGTACTCGTCGCCATCGTGGCAGGGGCACTGGCAGCGAATGCCTTTACTAACGCAATTTGGCTATGGCTAGCGGTGGCCGTCATAGCGCTATTACTGGACGGTGTGGATGGCTGGATTGCCAGGCGCACTAAAACCCACACCACGTTTGGCGCGCGCTTTGATATGGAGCTGGATGCAGTATTAATCCTGATACTCTGCATCGGCTTATTGCAGAGCGAACATCTAGGCGCTTGGGTACTACTGATTGGCGGCATGCGTTATTTATTTATCGCCGCCAGCTGGCCATTTGCGTGGTTAAAAGCACCGTTATTCGAAAGTTTTCGGCGTAAAGCAGTGTGCGTGTGGCAGGTTGTTGCCTTGCTGCTGGCGTTAACGCCACTCACCTCTCCTCTTGCTGCCAGCCTGCTCGCACTGAGTGCGTTAGCCTCGCTCAGCTACTCATTTGGCTTCGATGTGTGGTGGCTGTACCAACAACACAAACATAACGCCCACTAGCAAAGTAAAGGTCCAAACATCATCTCGCTAAACGTCTCCAACATGCCACTTTGGCCAAGCCAAAGTGGCATGTTGGATTACTCTACTGCACTCAACCCTCTTGACCAGAATGGCGACGAGTCATTCAGGAGGGCTCTCCTTCTAGCCCCCCTTCTTTGGCATCATGACTCAACGACCAGAGTGGCGTTGTGATGGCTGACAAGCGGGCGAGAGCCAGAGAGTTTACGCAGCGCCACATAGAATACCGGCGTGAGGAAAAGCCCAAACAGGGTGACCCCGACCATACCGGCAAACACCGCCGTACCCAGCGCTGCCCGCACCTCGGCGCCCGCCCCGGTGGCAATGACCAGCGGTAGCACGGCGGCGGTGAACGTGATTGAGGTCATAATAATGGGGCGCAGTCGCAGTCGGCAGGCTTCTAGGGCCGCGTCCACCACGCTTTTGCCCTGCAGTTCCAGCTCGCGGGCGAACTCCACAATCAGTATGGCGTTCTTACACGCTAAGCCAATTAGCACCACCAATCCTACCTGTACGAAAATATTGTTGTCGCCATCACCAAACCAGACGCCGATGAGTGCCGAGAGCATGCACATGGGTACAATCAGGATCACCGCTAAGGGTAACGTCCAGCTTTCGTAGAGAGCCGCCAGCACCAAAAATACCAACAGAATCGACAGTGGAAAGACCACCAGCGCAGCGTTTCCCTGGGTGGACTGCTGGTAGCTCAGGTCGGTCCATTCGAACGCCATGCCCGGCGGCAGCACCTCCATTGCCAAGGCGCTGATCGCATCCATTGCCTGAGCAGAGGAGAGCAACCTAGGGTCAGCCTCCCCGGCTAAGTCCGCCGCCGGATAGCCGTTGTAGCGCAGTACCGGGTCTGGACCGAAGGTTTGTGTGATATTTACCATGGTACCAATAGGCACCATTTCGCCCTGGTCATTGCGGGTACGCAGGCGGGCAATGTCTTCCACGCTGGTCCGGTAAGGAGCGTCCGCTTGGGCGATAACCTGCCAAGTTCGGCCAAAGCGATTGAAATCATTCACATAGGTAGACCCCAGATAGATTTGCAGAGTGTCGAATAGCTCGGTTAATGGCACTCCTTGGGCTTTAGCCCTCAGCCGATCAACCTCGGCATCTAACTGCGGCACATTCGATTGGTAGCTGCTAATCGGGAAGCCCATCCCTGGCGTTTGGGCGATAGCGCCCTGGAGCTGATTAACCGCTCCCTGCAGCGCTCCATAACCCAGGTTGCCGCGATCCTCGATAAACATCTGGTAGCCCGACCCATTGCCAAGCCCCAGAATGGGGGGCGGCATAAACGCAAACGCAAAGCCCTCTTTCAGGCCCCCTATGCCCTGATTAATCCTGGCGTTTATCTCTGCGGCGGTGAGGCTACGCTCACCAAAGGGGCTAAGAGTGAGAAACACCACCCCTGTATTGGAAGTGTTCGTGAACTGCAGCGCGTTGAGGCCAGGAAAGGCAATAGCGTGCTCAACACCGTCGGTCTCCATGGCAATATCTACCACTTCTTGGAGCATTTGGTCGGTTCTCTCCAGGGATGCCCCTTCCGGCAAAATAACACCGGCAATCAGGTACAGCTTGTCCTGCACCGGAATAAAACCGGGTGGCACCACCTTGAACATCAATCCCGTTCCGGTGAGTAATAGAGCGTAAACCATGAATACCGCCCCCCTTCGTTTTAGGGAGCGCGCCACACCGCCCTGGTACTTTTCTGCGCTGGCGTTGAAGAAGCGATTGAAGGGTCGAAAAATCCAGCCGAATAGCCAATCGATTAGTCGAGTGAGTCGATCCTTAGGCGCGTCGTGGGGTTTGAGCAGCATCGCCGCCAAAGCGGGTGATAAGGTTAAAGAGTTAATCGTGGAGATAACAGTAGAGATGGCAATCGTTACCGCAAACTGGCGGTAAAACTGCCCGGTCACCCCGGAAAGAAAGGCCATCGGTATAAATACCGCACACAGCACCAAGCCGATAGCAACGATTGGGCCAGAGACCTCTTTCATCGCCTGATGGGCCGCGGCCTGGGGATTGAGCCCTTCACCGATGTTACGCTCGACGTTCTCCACCACCACGATGGCGTCGTCGACGACAATGCCAATAGCCAACACCAGCCCAAATAGGGTCAGTGTGTTGATGGAGTACCCCAGCAGGTAGAGCGCCCCGAAGGTGCCGATCACCGATACTGGTACCGCCAACAGCGGAATAATAGAGGCGCGCCAGGTTTGCAGAAACAGAGTAACGACCAGTACCACCAGCAACACGGCTTCTAGCAGGGTTTTGACGACGGCCTTGATCGAATCGCTAACAAAGATAGTGGTGTCGTAGACCGCCTCATACTCAACGCCGGTAGGAAACTGCGTGGCCAACTCATCCATGGTGGCCACCACCTGTTCGCGGATAGCCAGCGCATTGGCACCCGGCGCCTGGAAAATACCAATGGCGACCGCGTCATTGCCATCAAGCTGTGAACGCAGAGTATAGTCCCCAGCGCCCATCTCCAGTCGGGCCACATCCGACAACCTTAGAATGTCGCCACTGTCACCGCGTTTCAGCACGATGTCGCCAAACTCCTCCGCCGTCTCCAAGCGCCCACGGGCGTTGATCAAGGTTAGAAAATCACTCTCTCCGATGGGCTCAGCGCCCAACTGCCCGGCGGATACCTGGACATTTTGCTCACGCATGGCAGCCACTACATCGCTAGCGGTGAGACCACGCGCCGCTACCCGCTCAGGATCGAGCCAGGCACGCATGGCGTAGTCACCACCACCAAAAATCTGGGCGTCCCCTACCCCTTCGAGCCGGGCCAGACGATCTCTGACATGCAGCCGCACGTAGTTGCGCAGATAGAGAGTGTCGTATTCGCCCCCGGGCGAGGTCAGGTGAACAACCATCAGGAAAGTGGGCGACTGCTTCTGGGTGGTCACGCCCTGGCGGCGCACGGCTTCCGGCAAGCGCGCCTCGGCTTGACTTACCCGGTTCTGCACCCTGACGGCGGCCTCCTCCGCATCAGTACCAGGGCGGAAGGTGACGGTCATCTGCAGTACGCCATCAGAGCCTGCGACGGACTTGAAGTACATCAAGTCCTCGACACCATTGATGGCTTCCTCCAAAGGCGTCGCCACGGTTTCGGCGATCTCCTTCGGGTTGGCACCCGGATAGACCGTGCGCACCACCACCGAGGGTGGTACCACATCCGGGTACTCGCTGATCGGCAGGTTGGGGATGGAGATCAGTCCGATCGCCAGGATGATAATCGACAGCACCGCCGCAAAGATCGGTCGGTCGACAAAGAAACGGGAGAAATTCATAGCGGTTTACTCTTCCCTGGCAGCAAGGGTGGCGGATGGGGCATCGACAGTCGAGGCGGCAACGGCGCTTTGCGGGCTCACTTCCATTCCAGGGAAGAACACTTTTTGCACACCATTGACGATGATTCGATCACCGGGGCTAAGTCCCTCGGTGATCACCATCTGCTCCCCCATCTGGCGACCGGTAGCTACTTGGCGACGCTCTGCCCGATTGTCACCATCAACGACATAGACATAGCGACGATCTTGGTCGGTCAAAATTGCCTTACGTTCCACCAGCAGCGCCTGTTCCAAACGAGCTATCGGCATTTCAACCCGGGCAAACTCTCCCGGCCGGATACGACCATCAGGGTTGGCCAACCGAGCCCGGAACTGCAGTGTTCCCGTGCTGGGATTTAAACGGTTATCAATAAAGTCCAGCGTGCCACTGTATTGACGCTGCGGATCGCCGCCCAACTCAATCTTAAGGCTGCTTTCTTCATCAGTTAGCAGGGCTTGGCTGGCAAAAGCGGCCTGTTCGTCCGCTTCGAAGTAGACATGAATCGGGTCGATGGTCACGAGAGTCGTCAACAGGCTTTGGTCAGCGTTAGCCAAATTGCCTCGGGTCACCATTGCCCGACCGGCACGACCACTGACCGGCGCTGTAATGCGGGTGTACTCAAGGTTAAGCTCGGCGGTCTGCAACGCAGCCTCGGCAGCATCGACCATGGCACGGGTACTACTCAGGGCCGATTGACGCTGGTCGTGCACCTCCTGTGAAATCGCCTGACGCCCCAGCAAGACCCGAGCACGCTCAGCTTCACTGCCTGCTTGAGCCTGCTGGCTCCTGGCCTGGGCTAGATCCGCCTGGGCGGCGCTAACACGAGCTTGGTATGGGCGCGGATCAATCAGGAACAGTAGATCGCCCTGCTCCACAAGCTCTCCCTCCTCGAACGCCACCTCCTGGATATAGCCGCTGACGCGGGGTCTTAGTTCCACCGTTTCCGCCGCTTCTACTCGCCCGGTGAAGGTTTCACTCAGCACTACCGGCTGAGCAACCATACTCACCACTTCTACCTCTGGCGGCGGCGGTGGCAAAGCTGCTGCCTCATCGCTCTTAGCCTCGCATCCAGTCAGCAAGACCATGACCAGTAGCAGCGGGATGAGTCCCCGGCAACTTGTTGAGAGAGCACTTTGATCCAAACTTCCCATGATTACTTGCTCCAGTAGCTATCGGAAACCGATATCAACGTTGGTTGTATAATTGCGTACCGCATTGGTGGTTAGCGTTTAACTAGTCGGTTGGGCAGCGCCAGATTCGACATCCACTTTGCAACCTCAAGTTAAGTTGAGGTCAATAGGTCAACGGTCGATTTTTTTATCAAGGAGGCTGACAGGAGGTTGCTAGCGCCTAAATCAGCAGCTCTCTACAGTAGGGGATTTAAGGGCAATGGAGGTATCGGGTTCCTGCGGCAAGATTGCCTATTTCTGTCGTGAGGAGTGAAAGGCTTCACTTGGCGGGGAGGTTGGATCATCGCTCTGTTTCAGTTTTTTTAGCATAATGACCGTTTTCTGACACGCGGCACGGATTGCCGATTTCTACTTAGTACTTGCCCGATTCTGCAAAAACAACTCAAAAACCTCCTATGCACGCGGCAAAGACATATACTGCAGGCTGTTAGGGAGGAGAGCCATTGACCGATACCGTGCCTGAGCAGATCACCTATTTCAGTGACGGCCTGCCGCAGCAATTAAGCAAGCTTATCCGTCGCTGGACGCCCTTGGAGGAGCTTCAGAATACGGCGATTCCCGAGGTGCAACTAATACGTACTGATGCCCCCACCACCTTTCACTGCGCCGTATACGAGCCGTGCCTGTGCTTTGTCATTCAGGGCAGCAAGACGGTGCTACTGGGTGACAAGGAGATCGTCTACACCGGGCCTAGCTGCATTGGGAGCGCCGTTCACCTACCAATAGTAGGCAGGATTGATCATGCCACTCCTGAAACCCCCTATTTAGCGGTTAAAGTCTCGGTGGATCCACAGGAGGTAGCAGGGCTGATACTGGAACTAGGTGATAAAGCACCACCCGCGGGAAATGATACTATCTGCCCCGAAACAGACTGCGGGCTTAAATCGGCGCCCATGGACTCAACAATGCTGGGTGCGCTCTATCGACTATTAAGCCTGCTCGACACACCGGACGATATTCAGATACTTTCGCCCCTAGCTAGGCGCGAGCTGATCTACCGGGCACTCATGGGTGCAATGGGGCCTCACATGCGCCGATTTGCCGCCTCTGACTCCCAAGCCAACCGGATTGCCAAGGTCATCTGTGCTCTTAAAGAACGCTACACGCAACCGTTCAAGATCAGCGAGCTGGCCGCCGCCGCCAACATGAGCGAATCGACGCTTTACCATAGCTTCCGACAAGTCACACGCATGTCGCCGCTGCAATACCAGAAGAAACTACGCCTGCACGAAGCCCGACGGCTGATGCTGGCAGAAGGGCTGGAAGCGGCCACGGCCAGCTACCGGGTGGGTTATGAAAGCCCTTCCCACTTCAGCCGCGAATATAGCCGCATGTTTGGCGCACCGCCACGTGCTGATGTTACCCAACTACGCGGCATCGCTGCTGCCTCGCAGCCAGCTTAATTCTGAGTGTATTGTCGCTATGATGAGCCGATGCTGGCAATACCACTCTGATTACCGCGCGTTCTTCCTCAACACTCATTACTTATGAAACTAAGCTAACAAACTCACCACTCTTTTTAACATCCACTTTTAGCCTCACACTATTTAAAAACATTGAATCAACTATCATAAAATATATAAAAGCTAAGAAAATCAGCCAATATAAACACTGTTAGCCAAGGCTATACTAGTTCGCAACTACAAACTTTATTTTTAACTACGCTGCTTGTTTGCTTAATCAAATATGGTAGGATTCATCGCAACTTAATACCCGACCTTGTTACTCAGGCATACCTCTCTAGGTGATGCCCAAGGCATTTATACGCGGTAATTTTTGGCGAGAGTTCACACTCCATGACACCGACCACCATGTTGTTTCTAGCCGTTTCCATGTCGGCCGATGCGTTTGCCGCCTCGATAAGTAAAGGTGCCGAGTTAAAAAAACCCAGATTCCGACATGCCATTGGTATTGGTCTCGTCTTCGGCATTATTGAAACGTTAACCCCCTTGCTAGGCTGGATAGCGGGCAAGGCATCTCAACAGTACGTTGAAGCCTGGGACCATTGGATTGCCTTTACCCTACTAGCACTGATCGGCCTGCATATGATGCATGCTGGGATCACAAAGGAAGACAAAATAGAGCATCGCAAACAGACGCTCTGGTTATTGGTGTTGACCGCCACTGCTACCAGCATTGATGCCATGGCTGTGGGCGCCAGCCTCGCCTTCATCGATGCCAATATCATAGCCACCAGCCTAGCTATCGGCCTCGCTACTACGGTAATGGCCTCTATCGGCACTTTTCTGGGCAATAAACTTGGCCATTTTGTCGGTCACTGGGCCGAACTTATCGGCGGTATTGTGCTAATCGGAATTGGCTTAGCAGTATTGGCCGAGCACACAGCTTTTTTTAATTCTTAACCAGCCAACTATAACCTTATCCCCTTTTAAACTTGGAACTCTTTCTTAAGCGATTGAGCCTTTACACATCAAGCCACCATAAAAAGCGTAAGAAGAAGCCAGTTATTTAACTAAAGACTAAAGATTCGTTAGCAGGTCAGCCAAATGGCGTAATTTATCTGGATTACGCACAGCGTATAGTGCCTGAATACGACTATCCACGACTTCCAGTGTCATGATCTGGGTTAGCCCTTCGTATTCGATCGTTAACCACCCAGGAAGCCCATTAACAATTACAGGGCTTACCCTGCAAGGGCTGGATGACGTCAACTTGCGGGCCAAGCCTGCAAGTTGACGTCATCCAAAAATCCTAGACCACGGCCTCTTGTGGCGTACCGCGCAAGGTCAATAACGACAAGCCCGCGGCCACCAACGAGCACAGTGCAATGGCTGCGGTCAGCATCAGCGGAGTGCCGTCGAACACCACACTGACCACAGCAATGGCGGCAGCGCCCAGCATCATTTGCAGGGTGCCGCCCAGGGCCGCCGCTGTACCGGCGATGGGGCCGTGTTCCTCCAGCGACAACACCATGGACGTGGGAATCACCAGACCAAGAAACGCAAAGGTTGTAATCAGCATTCCCACCAGCAGCGGGAAACTGGTGTATCCCAGCGCCATCAGCGTAAACATCAGACACGCCGACACGGCGTAACCGGCCACCGCCCATTTCACCACCGTGATGGAGCCGAAACGGACACCGAGATTGGAGGCAACTTGGCTGGTGGTAAAGAACCCCAGGGCGTTCAGTGCGAACGCAAGGCTGAACTGGAGTGCAGTCAGGCCGTAGTAGTCGGTATAGAGAAATGAGGCGGTAGCCAGAAAGGCAAAGAAACTGGCCATGCCCATACCACCAATCAACGTCAGGCCCATATATCCCGAGTCCCGGAACAATACGCCGAAAGCGTTCATCATGGCGTTGAAGCGAAAAGGTGCGCGGTCTGCCGGGGCCAACGTTTCCTTCAAAGCGAAGCCGGTCAGAAACAGGCCCAACAGCGTGGCAATGGCGACTGCCAGAAAGACAGCACGCCAGCCGAAGGGCACGATGATCGAGGTGCCCATCAGGGGTGCCAGCATCGGTGAAACGGCGATTACCAACATGATGGTGGACATCATGCGCGTCGCCTCGGTGCCAGTGTAGCGGTCACGGATCACCGCGCGCGGAATGGACATGACCGCAGCCGCCCCCATACCTTGCAAAAAGCGCAAAGCAATCAGCCATTCGATGGTGGGCGCAAATGCACAACCAATCGAGGCGACACCGAAGATACCAAGGCCAAAGTAGAGCGGTGGCTTGCGGCCGAGCACATCGGAGGCCGGTCCGTAAAAAAGCTGACAGATACCAAACGCAATGAAGAACGACATCAACGTCCATTGCGCGGCCGACACTGACGCCCCCAGGTCTTCACTGATGGCCGGCATAGCAGGCAGATACATATCAATGGCAAAAGGGCCTATCCAGCTCAGCAGGCCGAGCACCAGTGCCATTTTGATCATATCGGTTTTCACTGAATATTCCTTTATCAATAAGTGTGTTCATCCGAAAGCCGAAATGGCCTCGTCCTATGCCCTATATCCTATGTCCTATGTCCTATGTCCTATGTCCTATGTCCTATGTCCTATGTCCTATGTCCTATGTCCTATGTCCTATGTCCTATGCCAAACAGTCGTGTGGGGGAGGTAAATATCGACAACAATTTGCAAAATATTATTCTGAAGGCTGATCGTGATTGCTTGTCACAATTGAACAGCTGCTCTACTAAAACGTCCGAGCCTGGTAATGAATACCGGCCCCTTCTTCACAGTATTGCTTAAGGCTCAGCAGGAATATCGCCCAATTATAGTTGCAGAAACGGTAGAACTCGGTCACTTCACGCCAATCGGTATGTTTGAGAGTGACAGCCGTTTTGCCTCCTCGTTGTTCTAGCTCGAAACTGACGCTGGTCCCAATCCACTCTGGGTCTGAATCGATACATTGCCAGGTCATCTTAGTATTGGGCACCAGTTCCACGATCGTCATCTTTGTCGGGTGCTCATATCCAAACCGGAATTCATTGACCGCATTGATTTGGGCAGTGAATGTTAAATCCTGGGTCCACACTTCGGCCAAGCCACGAGCCGTGGTCAGCATTTCGTAAACACGTGAAAGAGGGGCATTGATGTATTGAATATGTTCAATGTGTACCATCAGTATCACTCCTTAGCAGAGGGCTGCCGCCTTCCAGCAAGCTTTTGAGGCTGGAAAGAATAACTGGCCAGCCGACGCTGATGCCTTGTAGTACTTTGCTGTCCTCCTCGAATTGATCGTGAATCAGTGTCAGACGCACTTGGCCCATATACTCGCTAATTTCAAACGTCACCCGAGACGGTTTTTCAGGTCTTGTCAGATCAACTTTTTCGCCCTCATATCCTGGCATCTCGTCATCGTTTTCAGGAATGAAGGTATAGGACAAACGGTGCGGCGGGTCTGACTCCAGCACCTCGCCTTGCCAATCCAGTGATCCATCGGCCTTGACGAGTTCAACCGTAGCTCCCGCTGTCCACTCCGACGTAATCTGCCGGCCACCCCAGTATTGGCGGGTAAACTCCCCTTCCGTCAACGCTTTCCACAGTTTCTCGGGCGTCGTGTTAATGTAAATAACGTAGGCAAAATCGGGTTTACTCATTGTGATGGTCCTCAAGCTTCTGTTTGAGACTGTCCACCGCCGCAATCCGCTGATGAGTGAACTTACTGACCCAGCGTTGGTGGATCTGCTGAATTGGCTCGGCATTGAGGTAATGCAGCTTTTCTCTCCCCCGCCGCGCCGTAACCACCAGCCCCGCTTCTTCCAGCAGCGCCAAGTGTCTGGTAACGCCCTGTCGACTCATGGAGAGTCGTTCGCACAGTTCATTGAGTGCCTGCCCATTATTTTCAAACAGGCTATCCAGAAGCTGGCGCCGCGAGGGATCAGCGAGCGCTTTGAAAACAAGATTGAGATTAGTTGTCATAACGACATTATGCAACTAAATAGTTGCATGTCAAAATTTAGTGCTCACCCTCACCAACTGCCTGCACATGCCGGAGGCTAGCAACCGACAGCAACGCAAGCACCAAAATAGTGATGCCACTGACAATGGCCACAGCATTCATTCCTTGCGTAAACGCTGACTGTGCTTGCTCAAGTATCCCGTCGGGAAGTCGTTCAGCAACGGACGTTGCGGACCACAAACTTTCTCCCAGAGCACGGGAGACATCGTCTGGCACCTCGTCAGGAATCGCACTGGCAATCTGCACGCGATACAACAGGGTTGCCAGACTACCGAGAAGTGCGATGCCCAGTGCCACACCCAACTCCTGAACCATCTCAGACATCGACGACGCGGACCCAGCTTTTTCCGCCGGAGCCGCGCCTACCACCAAGTCGGTGCCCAGCGCGGCGATGGTGCCCAACCCCAGATACACTAATGAAAATCCCAAAACGACCTGGAGTACCTGAACAGACAGCGGGTCTACTCGAGCCAGAAAACCACAACCGATGCTTGCAAGTATCAGCGCGACAGCAATGACAAACGCAGGCCGAATACGGCGCGCCAAGATAGGGGCAAGGATACCGGCAAGTACCATCATCAGCGCTGGCGGCCCCATCCACAGCCCAGCAATCAGCGACGTGTAGCCCGCCACTAGCTGAAGATATTGAGTGACTAGAAGCATCATCCCTGCCACTCCCACCAACCCTAGCAACATTATGACCAGCGCAGCAGTGAAGGTTTTACTGGCAAACAGTTTGAGATCAAGCAAAGGATCAAGCAGCTGCTTTTGTCGACGCATAAAGAGCAGTGTTCCCACGATTCCCAGCGCAAGTGTGGCCAATACCAGTGGCGTCACACCGGCTTTAGAGAACGCCTTTATGGCATAGATACTGGGCAGAATTGCTATCAACAGCAGTAGAACACTCAAAATATCCAAACGACCTGCCTGCGGATTGCGATACTCCGGCAGCAGTAATGGCGCAGTTAATAACAGTACGATGACGATGGGCACGGCAATTAGGAAAGCCGCTCCCCACCAAAATGGGGCTAACAGCAACCCACCGACCACTGGCCCCAAGGCCATCCCCAGTGCAAACATGGTCGCCCATATCCCAATCGCCAATGCCCGCTGGCGCAGATCAAAAAACATATTGCTAATCAAGGCCAGTGTAGAAGGCATCAGCGTTGCTCCGGCAATACCCAGCGCTGCCCTCGCCACAATAAGCCACTCGGCATTAGGCGCATAAGCGGCAAACACTGATGCGACCGCAAACGCAAAGGCCCCGATCATTAGTAGTCGGCGTCGGCCAACTCGATCCCCGAGTGTGCCCATCGTGATAAGAAAACCAGCGATCATGAAGCCGTAGGCATCCATAATCCACAGCGCCTGAGTACTGCTAGGCTGCAGCTCTACCGCCAAAGCAGGAAGCGCGAGGTAGAGAATAGTGACATCGAGCCCAAGCAGCATGGTGGGCAGAGCCAATACCGCAAGCCCCGCCCACTCTTTAATGCCAGCTTTGTTGCAGGGCCTTCCGCCTGTATCCGTATAACCTGTGTCCGTATTACCTGTGTCCGTATTACCTGTGTCCGTATTAACAAGGGTATGAACATCACAGCTGAGTGACATGTCGCCTCCAACTTCATCAAGGAAGCAGGCATTCTCAGACACTCAATATGGGGTTACAATATAGCTAATTATCCTATTACTAGAGGTAATAGCATGGCCAATCATCGGCTTGAGCGAACACAGAGTGATCTCACTGAATTTATGCTGCGGCATCGTCAAAAATTAACGCCTGCTGACGTCGGGCTTCCCACCAGCGGGCGAAGGCGTACCCCGGGCTTAAGACGAGAAGAGGTTGCAGCGCTCGCTGGGGTAGGCCTGACGTGGTACACCTGGTTTGAGCAGGGCCGTGACATTAAGGTCTCCGAACGCTTTCTGCTCAACCTCTCCCGTGCCCTAAAACTGGATGACGCTGAGTGCTGTCACCTATTTCTATTAGCGCACCGCCGAGCGCCGCCTGCAGAAGCGTATCAAGAGCAGAGCACTTCCCCCCGAATCCAGTCGCTGATGGATGACCTCTCTCGTCCTAGTTACGTGATGAACCTGCGTTGGGATGCTATTGGCTGGAATGCGCAGGCTGATGAACTACTACAGTTCAGCAGCCGAGAAGCGTCTGAGCGCAATCTATTAAGGATGGTATTTACGGCTCCCGATCTGCGTCGACGACTCCCTGACTGGCAACAGGATGCGTCGAATATGCTGGCACAGTTTCGTTGTGACTTAGCTGTCGCCCCTGAAGACCCAGTCATGCAAACGCAAATTGAAGAGCTTTGCCAGTTATCGCCAGACTTCCGGCACTGGTGGGAAGCGTCAAGCATGGAAGGTTACAACCGAGGAATCAGTAGCCTCCTTGACACAGAGGGCGAGCATCATACCTATACCCATGAGACACTCATCGTTGATGAGCACCGTCATCTCAAGATGGTGGTTTATTTCGCGGCAGAAGAGTGAACAGACAAACCCTCTTATGGAGAAAGCTGATCACTCAGAATATAAATCTCAATCAATCATAGACTTAAGCCAATCGACAAAAGCCTGCATTTTGGCACTATGCTGCCAGCGTTGGGTCGGGATGTAGTAACACAGCAGAGAATCGACGCTTTGATACGAAATGGGCTGCAATGCGTTGGCTTTCACAAAGTCAGAAACCAGAGTCTCTGAACAAAACACCAGCCCTTTCCCTGCTATAGCTTCATACACACCATAAAGCTCCTGGTCAAAATACTTTATTTCAAAACTTGGCAGTGACGCTTCATTTTCTATTAACCAGTTTTCCCAAGGCGCGTCCGGCAGTTTCTTGTTCTTCCATTTAGTCAGATAGACCGTTGCTGGCTTATCCACTGTGATGGAGCGGATAAAAGGACAGCTCCCATATAGGTTAAAACGCTCTTTTTTTAATAAATTTGATTCATCAACTCGGGTTACGTCCCCCAAACGGATAGAAAGGGTATTCACTTTCGACGCCACTACTTCACCTGTTGATACTTCAATATCAACATTTTGATGAATTTTATTAAAGTCATGTAGCAACGGAATTAGCACCAGTGCAGCAAAAGATGAGGTGGTATCAACATTCAGCTTTGAGGCATCTGACTTTATATTATCTAAAGCAGTCTGGATTTTTTGCAAACCGGCGGTTGTCGCCTCAGAGAGCTGGTGCCCTTCTGAGGTTAAAATCACGCCCCGATTGATTCGGGTAAACAGCCGCACTCCCAACCTATTCTCAAGGTTGCTGATGTGATGCGACACATTTGCCGACGTTATCGACAGCTCCTCGGCAGCATCTTTAAAGCTCCCCAGCCGAGCGGCCGCTTCAAACACCTTAATCGCCTGTAGTGAAGCATTCACCGCTTGCCTCCTATTTTTGGTTTCAGCCCGGCTTCTCAATAGATAAGTTTTTCTCACCTATTGATCCAGTTTATTCATTTGTCGCACTATTGGCAAAAGGGCAGCATAGCCACTCCACACCGCTATCTGCTGAGGCCATCATGCGCACATTACTTCATATAGACGCTAGCGTACGTAAAGCGACAAACCCAAACCCTGACCACAACTCAATATCAAAACGTATTGCTTTGCAGTTTGTTGATAAATGGAAATCTGCTAACAGTGCTGATAATTACATTTATCGTGATATTGGCTTGAACCCACCTGCTTTTATTGACCAAGACTGGATAGGTGCCGTTTTCACACCAGATGAACGGAAAAGCTCTGAGCAACGTGAAAAACTAGCGTTATCCGATCAGTTATTTAATGAGTTAGCACAAGCGGATGTTATTTTAATATCTTCACCTATGTACAACTACGGCATGCCCGCCCCTCTTAAAGCGTGGTTCGATCAGGTCATGCGTATAAATAAAACATTTAGTTTTGATTTAGCTCGTGGTGATCATCCGATAGAGCCGCTTTTGTCTGGGAAAACACTAATTTTAGTCTCTTCATGCGGAGAGTTTGGCTTTGGGCCAGGAGGTGAACGTGAGCATATGAATCATCTCGGACCGCATATTAAAACACTGGGCAGATACTTGGGCGTCGAGTCATTTTATGAAATAGCGTCAGAGTACCAAGAATTTGGAGATGAAAGGCATCAGAGATCAGTTGCTAATGCGCTTAAAAATGCCGGATTGCTAGCAGTGGATTTGGCTAGCAACGCATAAACCTTTGCTTTGAGTGGCCGCCGGGCAGTCTTAAATGACTGCCCTCGTTGCTCTGGTCGCGTCAACGAGCCTTTTGCCGCAATGCCGCTTTATAAGCACGGTCAGCCCACTCCTTAGCATGTTCTGGATTTTCAAATATCTCCTCGGGGGCAGCATAGTAAGTCATTTTTACCCTTTTACCGCTCTTCTCGTATTCAAACTGTTCCATTCCCAGCTCGATAAAAGAGCCTGCCGAACGTTCGTCGACTTTAAAGTACAGAACATCATCGGCGACTAGCGCAAACATAAGGCCATCGCGATAAACGCCATATCCGCCAAACATACGCTTAGTTTGGATGTCACCAAATAGTACAAATACGTCGCTAAGGTTTGCGATAAATTCGCTGGTAGCTTTCATTCCCCTTCCCCGATTTCGGCCGCATCGCATAGTAGTGTTGATAAAGTTGCGAGGCTTGGTACTAAAGGGCATCCGGACATAGCAACCGATGCTGCTTAGCCTAGCGGTAGCATCAGGCCAACCTTAGAAGCGATTCACTCCAGTCTCACACCATAAATCTCACTGGGCGCAGGATCGGCTTATCAAGTAGTTGAGATGCGAGCACACCTCTGGCCACTCGCCCCTGCTCAGGCTATACATCACTGTATCGCGAATGGTCCCATCGCGGCGCAGCGCATGGCCACGAATTACGCCATCTTTCTTTGCGCCTAGACGCTCAATCGCGCGCTGACTGGCGAAGTTGAAGTTGTCGGTACGCCAGCCGACCACGTTACAGCCCAGTGTGTCGAAGGCGTGAGTCAATAGCAGTAGCTTACAGGTGGTGTTCACATGCGTACGCTGAACCCGCTTGGCATACCAGGTGTAGCCAATTTCAACGCGTTTTACGCTGGGCAAAATATCATGGTAACTCGTGGTGCCAAGCACCCTACCACTCGCCTCTTCAATCACGGCGAAAGCAAAGCGATGGCCTTCATCGCGGCTTTTTAAGGCGCTATTAATATAGTTACGTGTCTCATCGGGCGCTGGCACCGAGGTAATGCGCAGATTCCATAACTCGCCATCTGCAGCGGCGGCTCGCAAACCGGCTTCGTGATTGAGTGAGAGCGGCTCAAGCGTTACGCCATGGGCAGTAAGGGTGATAGGTGCGATAAAGGCCATGTGTATACTCAACTATCTTCTTGAAGGATGGGACGAACGCTCAACCAGACTGAGTCATCTTAATACCGGCATTCAGCCAAATAACCATAATCGCAACAACCCCAATAGGAAGTTTATTGTGATTGGAGTATGCCAGCAGGTCTTCTTCTGCGTTTCCCCTGCCCCGCGCACCGTAATGCTCCGGCCAACCACACTCAAACATTTCTCGAAGTGCTGGCAGTAGTTCAGGATGATTGGCTAGCAGAGCCAAGTCTAAATTACTCACCATGGTTTCCAAAGTGTTCTAATACCAACCTTCAGCGGAGCAGGCGCGTTAGCGACTGCGTCCGCCGGAAGGTATGGTTAACGATTTTTTCACGAAAACCGTCTAAATCTACCACTCATTCTAAGACCATCTCTCATATTCATCCCCATCAAGATGAGATTGATGGCACCAGCAAGCAATTCGACGCCTTGCACCACGTAGAAATTAGTATCAAAAGCGCCTACGGATGCCCAACGATCAAGTAATACTGCACACGGAATTAGCACCAATATTCCATTGGCACCAATAAATGGCATTCTCTTCTTCTTTTGTAGTACGAGCTTTCCCCTTCTTGATTTTGCTAAGGCGAAACCACTACCGCCAGTTAATGCAATGGAAGGAATAAGGATAAACAAGCCTGGCCATACAATGAGACTTTTCAGGGTTGCGATGGATTCCTCCGTACCGAAAAGCTCAACGAAAATAGTTGCCGAGAAAAACGTGGCAATACACAAGACGGCAACGGATGCTGCAAGTCGATGGAGTATGAGCGTCATGGTTTCCTCCGGAAGGGCTAGTTGGTAACATGTTGTCATTATGTGAATGGCGACCATGGTTGTCAACATGTTGTCAAATTACCGGAAGGATTGCATATGAATGACGCTCAGAAAGGCCCGGTGTTCACCGAGATTGTTCTTGAAGTATTCAAGCTAGGAGGGCTCCTTGTAAGTGAAGGTGACCAAATGGGTTCGGAATATGGTATTACGAGTGCTCGATGGAAGGTTTTGGGTGCTCTTTACCTAGCAGGTGAGCCACAAACTGTACCTCAAATAGCCAGAAGCATGGGGCTGACGCGACAAGCTGTACAACGACTTGTTGATGCCATGCGTGAGGATAAACTTCTGTTTTTCCAGGACAATCCAGGACATAAGCGCGCAAAGCTTATAAGCCTCTCGGAATTTGGGAAAACGGTATTTTTGAAGTTGGATGAAAAACAATCGGGATGGGCAATGAAATGCTCAATAGGTATCACCAAGGCAGAACTTGAGACAGCACTGTCTGTTCTTAAGCGAATCTCCGACTCTATTGACCGCTAACGTTTGTAGCAAGGGCGCGACGTCAGGAGCGTCCCTTGCCTACACTTGCTAAACAGTAATTACACTCGAATGGGCGGCTATTACTTCCCAGTGGTTACCTTCCGTATTTTGCCAAACTCGAGTAAACCTAAATGTTCCATTTGCTGGATTACCAGCATAATTTCCTAGGATTGTTAACTTGGCAAATACAATCGCTGTATCCTGCTGCAATTTGATCTGCTGATCACCTACAGAGATATTGGATATGTCCAATAAACCTGATTTATGCGCTTCTAAATCGTCTTTTTTGCCAAGAACCTGACCTAAATGATTCGTAAAAATCAGATCGGATGACAAGAGCTTATCTAAAGTAACCGTGTCGGATTCAAGCATTGCCTTACACAATAATTCTTCAGCTTCGAGAATTTGGACTTCCCTGATATTTTCCACCGTAGCTCCTTTTACTGTTTAACGAGGCTGTAGAAGAACCCGATTTCGAGCCGCTTCCACCGCCTGTTGTGCTTATTCATTTACCCAGCCGGTCATCTGGCTGAGTAATCTTAATATCGGTATTTAGCCAAATAACCATAACTCGCTAACGTCTCAATGTTATGCACTAGGCGGTATAACTGCCACTGGCCCTATCTACAACCGCAACGCCTGAGTTAGAGCGCTTTTTCATAGATGGATACGTTATCCCCTCCGTAAAGCACGGTTTCGATATACGACCAGCCACTTCGCTCCAGAAGGCTGTTTGCTGTGCTTGTGCCGCAGTAGATTTTTTTGTATCCCAGCTTGCGTGCGATGCTTTCAAGCTCAACCGTCAATGTTGCGCCAATTCCACGACGCCGGTACTGAGGGAGTACCATGCCGCCACCCATCCAAGGGGTGAGGTGGTCGTGTGTAGAAACACATTTAGCCTTCAATACCGCGATACCAAGCGCAGAACCATCCTGCATCGCAACAACCCCAATAGGAAGCTTATTGTGATTGGAATATGCCAGCAGATCTTCTTCTGCGTTTCCCCTGCCCCGCGCACCGTAATGCTCCGGCCATCCACACTCAAACATTTCTTGGAGTGCTGGCAGTAGTTCAGGATGATTAGCTAGCAGAGCCAAGTCTAAATTACTCACCGTGGTTTCCAAAGTGTTCTAACTCTCTAATCAGTGGGCAAACGTAATGGGACCGAGCTCTGACATTTTCCACATCTCCTATAACGCGCAAACTTGTGAGTTTAGCAAGGCTTCGGCACCCGTGAGTTACGCGGCGGTGAATACTCTTAAATACATTGCATAGCCTGAGCTTCATGAAACGTTTCGTCGGCGTCACATAGCAATACTAAGCTTTCACCATCACTTCCAACTCAGAAAAATAAGCAATCGAAAACACTAATGCCGCGTTAAGGTGTCGAAAGCTGGCTAAAATATTGAGCGAAGCGAAACCAACAAACAGCTAGAAATCGGCTTAAACGCTTTCAAAGTTTCAACCTCCAGCTTTACTAATCAACAATTTTATACTGGCCACGCCAAAAAAAAGTGCAAACACACTTTCAAAAATCACTTTAGATTTCAAATATATCTGCCTAACCCTCTCATGTGAAAAAAGAAAGGCGTAGCCAAAAAACACCAATGAACTGACCAACCCGACAACTAAGATAACTGACAATAACTCCGATGGATTCGCAGTAGCAGGAACACCAATTGAGAAAAGGGAACCAAAAAATAAAACCGGTTTAGGGTTAGTCAGATGGATGAGCAACCCATGAAGGTAAATCCCTTTTACTGACGTGACTTGCATTTTAGGCAAGTGTAATGTACTTGCATTAAAAGCTGAACGCAGAGACTTCAAAGCTAAATATAAAAGGTAGAATGCCCCACAGTATCTCAACACCTCAAAAAGCCATGCATTCCCATGAAGGATCGCGGCTAGACCGAAAGCCGCGGATGTTGACCAAAATAGAGAACCTGTTAGAACACCCGCAGCCAAGTATAAACCAAAGTAACGCCCATGGTTCATGGAGGCTCCAGCTATTGCAAGCGTAGCCGGCCCAGGACTAGCAATTGCAGCGACTGCGGAAACAATAATAAGCAAGTAATTTATCTCTTCCATTTTCCTTGGATCCCCATGAAATTTTAACGCCCGGCTCGCCGGACAAATTTTTGTTGTCACCCTTTGTTATACAATTTACCCGAACATCTGAGCATTGGCATCTTTGAACTCAAGGCCGTCAAATGATGTGACGAATACACTATGCCCCCAAAACAGATCATTGGGTTTATACCAGAACTCAACGCAATCAGCGCCACAAATAGAAATGCTATCTAACTCAAACTGGCTGATAAATTGATTAGAATCCAATTTTGGATTCACCACTGCTTTTGTTGAGCCGTCTTCTTGTACCTCATCATACTCATTCCAGCCCGAGTTATACGCTTCAAGCAAATCACGGCTTACAATAGCCGCAGCCTTATCCTGGAGAATGGAAATAGAGGCAACGACCTTTTCGGCGAGCATTAAAACCTGATCTTGTGGTGCCGAATCCAGTTCTATATTCAGGCCAACGTTACTTCCATCGATTATCACTTCACCTTCGAATGAGCTTATTTCCGCTTCTTTTGAAACAAGTTGCCCTAAAATCGGATGATTCACGAATCTCTCCTGATAAGTGCATAACGTTTGTAGCAGGGGCGCGACGTCAGGAGCGTCCTAATTGACGCTTTTGTTAGACGCATTCTCATCATTTTGGTAGATATTCCAAGCTGCTCTTGAACGCAGTCGCCCCGTGAATCTTATGCGTAGTGAGTTTTGGGGTGGTAATTATGAGGTCAAGGGACTTAATGATATGCGCATTACTAGTTTTGGCTTTTAGAAGAGCAGCTTCTTGCCTAACTCGATTATCCGGCTTGCTTCTGGCAAGTGGGGACGCAAATTCCGGGTCTCCAAATAATTTTACAAACTCAACTATTTCTGCTTCTGTGAAATTATTAATATGCTTTGTGTAGTATGGTAAAGCCGACTCATCAACTCCTTCACGATAACCGTAACCATTACCAACAAAGCAAATAGATAACACTTTAACCCACATCGCACGTGAGGCTCTTGGAACTAATCCATTAGGCGGCAATGAATCATCCAGTGCCTTTGCATGTGGATATTCGTTGTAAAAGTTATTTGACCCAAAGTGAGCCCGATTCAAGTTCTCTAGCTTCTCAATAATTTCACCAGCAAGGCTGTCTTCATCTTTATAATTGAGGCCATTAACATTTTGAAGAAACTCCTGACACGCATCTTTTCTCGCAACTTCTCCATTTTTACGAAAAACACCGAATTTGGCGCCTATTTCGTATTTCCTATCTTCCGTTGCCGCTTTCCAGATATACGGTGCGACACCAGAGATATTTTGTTTCGCGTCAGCTGTCGTTTTGTCTCCAGTATACAAACCAAAGATGGTCCATAGGAAGTCGTCAATTCTTTCAATTGGTTGTTTTACAAAATCAGCCCCAATAATTTGATAATCAGTGCTAGGTATTACAGCGGTTCTAATGTTATTTAATAGCTGTTTTACCTGAATTAAAGAGTGATCGGGTGAAGCAGTAATGGCATGTTTTAGACAGACACTAAGCCACCCAAGCATTTCATGGCCATCAATATCATTGTCATTTGGATGTGCGGCACTCGCATGATTCCGCATGTAGTTTACATGCTCAAGCCGTTGATAATTTACATCAGAAAGAAGACCGATTCGCCTGCATGCTTCCAACAAATCATGCTCGCTTACTTGATCTATATCTTCTTCTTTCGATAAACTCTTATATCGAGAGCTAATTTTCTCTGCTATAGAATAAAAATATTGAAGGTCAAAAGCTATAATTAGCCTTCTAAAGGCCCTGACCGTTTCGTCCCACAGATAATTAAGTGCGCCATCAAACAAACCGACAGCTATAGCTACTGTATATTTGGACAAATAGTGGGACTTGATTCTGTCCTCTACAGGAATTATCGCCAATGCCTCTTCCAATGAGGAGATAACCTTTTTTCTTTCCAGAATTGGGACAACCACATTTTCAACAGGTAGTCCAACATGGGAAAGATAACCTTCTAATTGTTTGTGAAGATCATCTATTGGCTGGCTTAACTCCGTAGATCCAGCTTTTATTAATTCCCCTTTATTTCCAGACATCCACCTGCTCCATAATTTATACGTTCGTCTAACGCCCAAAACAGCGGCGCATTTATGCGTCCGACTGCTTTTGATTGTTATGTAAGCCTTCGTTTGATTCCCGAGCTTCGGGTTTGTTAGCCCTACCAGGAATCAACCTAATACGATTGTTGTACCCACAGCCAGTGCAGTCTGCATTTAGCGTCTGCTCAACCTTAAGCTTGTCTACAAATCTAGCTGGAATTTCTATTGAGTTTCCGCAATCAGCACAAGTTGTATTGAGAAGCCTTCTGATATGAAATATTTCGCCATCCTCAACACTAAAGTAGTAGCTTTCGGGGCAGTCTGGGTTTAAGCATGTTACCATTTGTCCATGCTTTATAAGTTTCACTCTCCTTTTCAACTTCGTGTCACACCCAATACAGTAAAAGTAGTATTCTTCACCGAATCCACTGCTAAGAAGATTTCCATCCAAAATCCTCTTAAATTCGTTTAAGGATTCAGTTATTTTACCTCTGGCTTTGTCTGAATCTCCGTAAATGTCGATCTCTTCTCCCTTCGCCTTTGGTAGGGATATGTGCAGAGACGTATTCGATAGCGCATTCCAAAGCCTTCCGAGCTTTCCCACATCAAGCGCTGCTTGTGAGCCAATTTTGACGTATTCGAAGGACTCATAGTCTTCAGGTGTGACGGGCGGGTTGTCCTGATCGATTGGAGATTTTGATATAGATATTGTAAATCCTTCTGTTACTTGCTCATTGCCTTCCTCTGCAACTTGCTTAACGACATGATGCGGCTGCCACTTCCTTAGCAATTCATGCGGGATATACTCATATGACAATGCAAATCTTTCGTAGCAAATCGCTTCTATAGTTAATCGGCATTCTAACGCGGCGTATAGGACAGAAGTCCTCGAATTTTCATCGAGAAGCTTGGATATTATTTCTATTCGTTTTGAGATGTCTATCATCTGGTGTCTGAATATCCGATTAACCTGAACCGCTTACATAACAGTGATTATACGCCTCGCTACAAAACCCCAATAAACGCGACGGCACATTCATTGGGGTTTTGCAGCCACCCAATTTGACTCTACCCCATTGATTCCCAAGGCGGCAAAGCAAATTTTGGCAGCCTATCCAAAATTCGCGTGCTTGCGCGTGCCTCTTGCATCTCTTCTCTCGTCCTCCTAGACTGCTTGGCACTAACTGCTTGACGGGGTGCCGGTGAATCCGGCTGAGATGGCGCAGGGCGTATCCACTTGATACTGCCAAAGCGCTGGTCCCGCTGAACCTGATCCGGCTAATGCGCTGCTCCTATGACGAGCACGCGGGTACCGGCGTAGGGATCAAGCGATGGCCTTGGCTAGCTGTTTCTCACGATCGCACGCCACCTTCAGCGCCATTCCCTCGATCTCAATCGCTCGCCCTCCGGATCATTACTACCGGAGGCACCATGGACTACCGCTTTGCTGATCTTACTAATGCCTGCCATGACGACTGGCGCGCCTATATTGAGCACGATTTTGTCCGCCAGCTGGGTACCGCCACGCTGCAAGAAGCATCCTTTCGCCACTATTTGAAGCAGGACTACCTGTTTTTGATTCACTTCGCCCGCGCCTACGCGTTGGCCGCCTATAAAAGCCCTACGCTGGCTGATCTGCGCCAGGCCCATGAAGGTTTAAAAGCTATTGTGGATGTGGAGCTGGGCCTGCACGTGGGCTTTTGCCAGGAGTGGGGCATTTCCGAGCAAGAGCTGGCGGAGCTGCCCGAAGCCAGGGCTACCCTGGCGTATACCCGCTACGTATTAGATACCGGCAATCGCGGCGACCTGCTCGATTTACATGTAGCGCTGGCTCCTTGCTTAGTGGGCTACGGCGAAATTGCCAACTGGCTGAACGCTCAGCCTTCTACCCTACGCGGCAGCCAAAACCCCTTTGATGCCTGGATAGCAATGTACGAAAGCCAGGAGTTTCAGGCCGCCATGCAGGCTGAGCTTGAATGGCTCAACGCCCGCCTGGCCGATGTTACCCCTGCCCGCTTTGCCGAGCTAAGCAAGATCTTCCGCGACGCCACGCGTCTGGAAATCGATTTCTGGCAGATGGGTCTGGATCTGATAGACAGCGATCTAACAGACCAAGATCCCACCCATTAAGCCAACACAATAACCATAATCAACAACGAAGGAAGACGACCGTCATGACGAAGACTTTAGAAACTGAAACTGTAAAAACTAAGACCTTAACAAGTAAAACCAGTCATTTTTTAGCTGAAACTGCTCAGGTCGATGCGGCTGCCATTCAGCCACTGCCTGCGTCGCGCAAGGTCTACGTTGAAGGCTCACGACCCGATATCCGCGTGCCGTTTCGAGAAATCACCTTGTCTCCCACTAAAACCAGCAGCATTGATGAAGAGAACCCGCCGCTACTGGTGTACGACACCTCTGGCCCTTACACCGACCCAGCCGCCAACAACGATTTACGCAAAGGCTTGCCTGCCCTGCGCCGCGCCTGGATTGAAGAGCGCAACGATACCGAGTTCCTTGACGGCCCCACCAGTGAGTACGGCAATCGCCGCGCTAACGACCCAACGCTTGCCCAGTTGCGTTTTGATTTAACGCGCACCCCGCGCCGCGCAAAACCAGGTAAAAATGTCACCCAACTGCACTATGCGCGCCAGGGCATTATTACCCCTGAAATGGAATTTATCGCCATTCGCGAAAACCAGCGCCGCCAAACATTAGGCACCACTGAAGTTGAGCGTATTCTTGGTCACCAACATCCTGGCCAGAGCTTTGGTGCAAAACTGCCGGAAGAGATCACACCGGAATTTGTGCGCGACGAAGTTGCCCGTGGGCGTGCGATTATCCCCAACAATATCAACCACCCAGAATCCGAGCCGATGATTATTGGCCGTAACTTCCTGGTCAAGATTAACGGCAACCTAGGTAACTCGGCAGTTACCTCGTCGATTGAAGAAGAAGTCGACAAAATGACCTGGGGTATCCGCTGGGGATCGGACACCATCATGGACCTTTCCACGGGCCAGAACATTCACGAGACCCGTGAGTGGATTATTCGCAACTCGCCGGTGCCGATTGGCACAGTACCGATCTATCAAGCGCTTGAGAAGGTTAACGGCATTGCCGAAAACCTGACCTGGGAAGTGTTCCGCGACACCTTGATTGAGCAGGCTGAACAGGGCGTGGATTACTTCACCATTCACGCGGGTGTGCTGTTGCGCTATGTGCCACTGACCGCCAACCGGGTGACCGGCATTGTCAGCCGTGGCGGTTCGATTATGGCCAAATGGTGTCTGTATCATCACCAGGAAAGTTTCCTGTATACCCATTTCGAAGAGATCTGTGAGATCTGCAAACAGTACGACGTAGCGTTCTCTTTGGGCGATGGTCTGCGCCCCGGCTCAGTCGCCGATGCTAACGATGAAGCGCAGTTCGCTGAGCTGGAGACCCTGGGTGAGTTGACGAAGATCGCCTGGAAACACGACGTTCAGGTGATGATCGAAGGCCCTGGCCATGTGCCCATGCACTTGATTAAAGAGAACATGGATAAGCAGCTTGAGGCGTGTCATGAGGCGCCTTTCTATACCCTCGGCCCACTGACCACCGATATCGCCCCCGGCTACGACCACATTACCTCAGGCATCGGTGCGGCCATGATCGGCTGGTTCGGCTGTGCAATGCTCTGCTATGTGACGCCGAAGGAGCACTTGGGTCTGCCGAATAAAGATGATGTCAAAACCGGCATCATCACCTACAAGATTGCTGCCCACGCAGCAGACTTGGCCAAGGGTCACCCGGCCGCACAACGCCGTGATAACGCGCTTTCCAAAGCGCGTTTTGAATTCCGCTGGGAAGACCAGTTCAACCTGGGGCTAGACCCGGACACCGCCCGTGAATTCCACGATGAAACCCTGCCGAAGGACTCCGCCAAAGTGGCGCACTTCTGTTCCATGTGCGGGCCGAAGTTCTGCTCCATGAAGATCAGCCAGGAAGTACGCGATACCTATCGGGACCGCACACCGGAGAATGCCGCTGAAAGCGATTCCGAGGCCGTTAAGCGTGGCATGCAGGAGCAAGCAGAGAAGTTTCGCCGAGAAGGTAGCGAACTGTACCAGGAAGTTTAAAATAGCAGCCTGTAAGTTTCACTGCTGACAAGTGGCTCTTGGGTCTTACACGACCTCAAGGGCCATTTTCTTAACCAAGAAGAGGCTAGTTTAAATTAATTTGTGTATGATTATCATTCACAATGAGTATTATTTAAAATGCTCACTTTAAAGTCACCATTTTTCAAAGGACTGATGTTAAATGAGAACTAAATTATCCTTAGCTGTTTCTCTTGCCCTTCTCAGCGCAGGCGTACTGAGTGGCTGCAGCGATGATAATGCGCCAACAGCAACAGACACCCAGCAGGAAGCACCAAAAGCCCTCTCAACTTCCCTGCTGAAATATATCCCCGCCGACTCGCCCTATTTTGTGGCAACACGGGAATCAATGCCTGAACAAGATGCCTTTGCTCTTTACCAGCGCATGCAGCCAAAGGGCAACCTGGAAGCGGACTTGGATGAACTACGCGACACGCTACACGAGATAGATGATGAGGTATTGCATTCGCTGGTATCTCTGTTGATCGCGATGGGTGAAGAGTTTGTCGGGGTTGAAACACTCGATGATATCCATGCGCTGGGCTTTAAAATGAGTCCCCAGGTCGCTTTATACGGACTGGGCATCTTGCCCACTTTGCGTATAGAACTGCAGGATGAAGACGCTTTCCGCGAAACGCTGCAGCGTATTCTCACCAATGCAGAGATCACTCCGAGTACGGCTAGAACAGACGGGCATGAGTACTGGGTACTAACACAAGATGGTCCGATCAAAGCCATCATGGCCATTATCGATAAGCAACTGTTGATGTCTGTGGTGCCTGAAAATGTCAGCGATGAGTTGCTATCACAGGTGCTGGGTAACACCCTACCTGACAGCAACATTGGTGATACCGGCGCTCTAGAGGAAATTGAACAGCGCCATGGCTTCACACCCTATGGTGTCGGGGAAATCGACTCATCACGCTTGCTTAGTGAGCTGAGTACACCCACACACTTAGCGACTCAAGCGCTATTGGACGCGGCTGATGCAGAGCGCTTGGACCTCTCCGCCTGCCAAGCAGATATTGACCGCATCACCAATCGCTTCCCCGGTATTGTCATGGGTATGCGTGAGTATAACCTCGACCGTATGGAGATGAATCTCATCCTAGAAACCGATGAGGCTATTGTCAGCGACCTCCGTGCCATGACCGCCCAAGTTCCGGGCCTTGGTAGCACAGAGGGCATGGCTAGCTTCGGGCTAGGTCTGAATCTACCGGTGCTGATGCAAACTGTTCAGAAGTATGCCCAGGAAGTGCGTCAAAACCCGTTTAGCTGTGCTGAGCTACAGGAGTTAAACAGCAGCTGGAATGACCTCAACAAAGCGATCAATAATCCCATCGCCATGATGGTTGGCCCATCCTTGTCGGGCTTCAGAGCACGCCTTAACAACCTGACAATGAAACAGGGCGAGCCCGCCGGTACCGGTCTTTTGACCCTCGCTTCGCAAAACCCGCTTGCCCTGCTGTCTACAGCAAGCGCGTTCGTGCCTGATATAGGGACACTTGGACTCGAACCCGGCGGAGAAGCCAAAAGAATCGACAGCATGATGCTGCCACCGGACTCACCAAAGCTCTACGCGGCGATGTCTGAAAACGCCATTACCTTGGGCGTTGGCATTAGCGATTCCGAAACACTACAGGAAGAACTGCAAGCCCCTGTTTCCGAGCGTGACCTACTGGTTCATGGCCATCTGACAGGTGAGTTCTACGATTCGCTGGCCGATGTCATAGCGCAAATGCCTTCCGATGAAATGGCAGAGTTTGATGTTGATCTGCTCAGGCAATACAGCGATATCTACAAGAACATGGAGTACTGGTTCAGAGTGGATGACGCAGGTGTTGAAATGAGCTTCTCGCTGGAATTGAACTAAGCACTGGCTATCCCTTAAATCCGAAAAACTCGCTATTGGACGCAGCTAACATTGCGGGCGCTAGCGAGTTTTTCGTCGGCAACCACGCTAATAAAGGGGCCATTGGGCTTGTCGTCAATTTCAATGTGCCCAGGCTCAACAAAAATAGCCGCTTTCATCATGGTAGGCATGATTGAAGTGAGTGATACCCCATCACTATTGAGCCCACTGGATGATGGAACGGCAATTGACGTGGAACAATGAGAGATACATTAGATATCTATAGACTTAAATAGCATTTAGCGCGCTATCTTACTTATACCAAGTGTACCGCTGGCTGCTGTTTTTTAATCTATAGGTATCCATTATGCCGACACTACCTTTCAACCCCTGGTCGACCGCAATTGCTGTGGCCACCACTTTATTGATTTGGCTGGTAATTCCTTTGCCAGAAGGGCTGACGCCAAACGCTTGGCTTATGCTGGCAATATTTGTCGGTACCATTGTCGCGATCATCGGCAAAGCCATGCCTATTGGGGCGATCTCTGTGATTGCGATTTCTATTGTCGCGGCCAGTGGCGTTACCGGCGATACGCCAGGCAAGGCCATCACTGTCGCCTTAAGCAGTTATGCCAACCCACTTATCTGGTTAATTGCCATTGCGATTATGATTTCGCGCGGGTTGATTAAAACTGGCCTGGGTGCGCGTATTGGTTACTACTTCATCTCGATTTTTGGCAAGCGTACGTTGGGGATCGGCTATGGCCTCGCCTTTTCCGAACTTTCAATTGCACCGGTCACACCCAGTAATACCGCACGGGGTGGCGGTATTATCCACCCCATTATGCGCTCTATCGCTCACAGCTTTGACTCGCATCCTGAAGACAACACGTCGGGTAAAATCGGTAAATATCTAGCGCTGGTGAATTACCACAGCAACCCCATCACCTCGGCTATGTTCATTACCGCCACCGCTCCTAACCCATTAACCGTTCAACTTATCTCGTCCGCCACCGGAGCGGAAATACAGCTGAGCTGGTTAACCTGGGCGGTCGCCATGCTGCTGCCGGGCTTGGTCGCCATCCTGGCGATGCCGTACATTCTGTACTTGCTTTACCCACCGGAAATTAAAGAAACCCCAAATGCCACTCAATTGGCGAGAGATAAACTTGCCGAACTAGGAAAACTAAGCCGTAACGAAGGCATTATGCTGTTCGTTTTCTTAGTGCTGCTTTTGCTTTGGGCGGATATCCCAGCGATATTCCTGGGGGATGCAGCCACGCTTAACACCACAACGTCTGCGTTTATTGGCCTATCGCTACTACTGCTAACAGGGGTTTTAACCTGGGAAGATGTGCTGAAAGAAAAAAATGCCTGGGATACGCTGCTGTGGTTTGGTGCTCTTATTATGATGGCTAGCCAGCTTAACGAAACAGGCCTAATTAGTTGGTTTTCAGCGAATATGCAGAGCTGGATTACCACGATGGGGATTGGTTGGGCGGGAGCCTCTGCACTCTTGGTACTCACCTTTCTTTATACCCATTACTTTTTTGCCAGCACGACTGCACACATCACCGCGATGATGGCAGCATTTCTCACCGTTGGCTTAAGCCTCGGCGCCCCACCTATGCCTTTTGTGCTGATTATGGCGGCCACATCTTCGATTATGATGACCTTAACCCATTACGCCACAGGCACCTCACCCGTCATCTTTGGCTCAGGCTACCTGACGCTGGGAGAGTGGTGGAAAGCAGGTTTCATTATGAGCGTGGTGAACCTGCTCATTTGGGTAGTCGTTGGTGGTTTATGGTGGAAGCTGCTTGGCCACTACTGAGTTACCGCCTAAAAGCCAACAGAGGTTATTGACCTCTGTTGGCATTGAACTGCCCTGGCTAGACGCTATTTCTTAGCTTTCTATTTGGCCTTACTTTTCACTTTACCTTCTTTGCCGCTTGCCATGACGAGCACCTCTAATCCGTTAGTAGGGATGATGCCGCTCACTAAGTGAATACTTACTCCGAATGGCGACACCTTCCTTAGCGTAGCCTTGGTAAGAAAAGTTACCTCAATTACTTTTAGGCAGGCGCGTTGGCTGCCAACTATTTAGCAAACAGTGTAAACACGCCATGACCAACAAGGTGCCCACGAGCGCAACGCACATTGAAGAAAACCGATAAAGCGCACTATAAACAAGGTCTTGCTGCGGGCCTAACGATTGCCCAAAGAGAATACCCAACGTTGTCAGGCCTCCAAAGCCAATGCCTGAGCCGCCACCTTCCAAGATATGCTCTCTAGCAAACAGCATTAATCCAAGCCAATAGAACAAAATCACCAGTAAAAAATGATGGCTTTGGGTGTAAAGCAATAACTGCATTGCCAACGCCAGATTACAGCCCAGTAACGTGCCGATTGCCCGTTTACCTGCCGACACTCGCGCGCCGGAATAACCTAAAGCAAATAGGATCAGAATGGTGGCCATTTGCGCTGACAGCGAATCACGGAGGTCAAACACTTGGAACACCACAAACGAGAGCGTAGCCGTAATGCCGCCCATCAATGTTTCATGGCGAATTTGGGCTGCAGGCTTTACACCACGCGGTGGTAGCTGGCGGGGTTCAACGTCGGGAAATAGCGTATGCATCAACATGGCGATAAATACCGCCAGCAGGCTGGCCATAATATTGCTCGCCAACAGATCACTTAAATCAACACCTGGGTAGCTAGCAAAGTGCAGCAATATGCTTAGCGTCAGTACGCCATTCGCGCCAAACAGAAAA
Organism: Vreelandella venusta; assembly: GCF_007989605.1. Classification (GTDB taxonomy): domain Bacteria; phylum Pseudomonadota; class Gammaproteobacteria; order Pseudomonadales; family Halomonadaceae; genus Vreelandella; species Vreelandella venusta. The sequence goes on from NZ_BJUL01000003.1 coordinate 214,336, forward strand.
AACGGGCCTTTTGCCATTAGGTTGAAGCGCAGCAAAAACAGACCTAGTACAACCAGCGTCATTACTAACGGCATATGCTTTAGCAGCCCCACCACCATGCTAACTTCCAAAGCATTCAAACTAACGTTGGCCAAAAACTGGCGAATGATATTGCCATTTAAAAGGGGCACCATGCCTAACAAGAACATCGGGAAGACAGTGAAAAACACCCCATAATTCCAGCCCATTAGTTGGCTGATAATAAACCCCAGTGAACCGCCGCCCGCGACCCGTAAGCACTGGCGCAGGCCGTTTTGAGAGAGCGCTGGCTTATTAACAGCCACTGCTGGTGTCTTATTAATAACCGTTTTAATAGCCGCTTTAGTAAACATAGTGCAGCCAACTAATCAGCTGCGCCTGCAGCCATGCAAACGGCTTAGCCATTTCATGCTCGCCCGGCACTAGCTGCACCGTTGCCCGCGCACCACTTGGGGGTAGTTCAGTCAACGGCGTATCTAACGCCACATGAATACGCGTGCGCTGCGCATCTCGCACCCAGCGATCTGAAGCAGGAATATCCACAAGTTGGCCATCCACCGCCTGTTGACCTACGCGGGTGCCTGCATCAAAGGCACTGACATGCCCTTCAAAAATTTGTCCCGGCAAGCCATCGAAGACCACTTTTGCTTCATCGCCAAGCGCCACATGGCGCAGGCTCTTTTCACGAAAATCAGCCACAACCTCTAGCGTGTTCGCGACCAGCGCCACCGCAGGCTGTCCCGCCTGCACATAATGGCCAGGCTGTAGCTGAAGGTTAGTGACCACACCGGACTCAGGCGCTTTTACTACCGTATGGGCTAAATCCAGCTCGGCTCTCTCCAGGGCATTATTCGCTTGGCGAAGGCGTAAGTTATCGTCGCCCTCTTCTCCCAACTGTACTTCTAAGCTGTCAATCTGCGCCTGGGCAGATGCCACAGCCGCCTGCGCGGTATGTTCAGCCGCGACCTGCTGTTCGTACTGCTGGCGGGAAATCCCCTGACGCCCAAGCAGCGCTTCAGCACGGCGGCGCTCACCGCTGCGCTCATCGAAAGTAGCCTGTGCCGAGGCAAGTGATGCCCTAGCAGCTGCTAGTTCTGCATTTAAGCGGGCGTTTTCTTGCTCCGCTTGCTCCCGGTTTAACTGGGCTTGGGAGCGGGCGATTTGAAAGGGAGATGGGTCTAAGCGAAACAGCACATCCCCTTGGGTTACCGTCTGATGGTCACTCACCACCACGTCCTTCACAGGGCCGCTTAGCTCAGGAGCAATGCTGGTGACGGGGCGCATTGCCCGCGCCTCAGGCGTCATGGGCATAAAGCTGTCGGCCACTAAGAAGTAAACGAACAGCAATAGGAATACGGTCAGGGCTATTTTCACCCATCGGGTAAATTGTTGATCAGGGGACATTGGAATTTCTCATTGACGAGCATCAAAGCGACTAGGTCACCGCTTGGAGATATTATTAGGTGGAATACTTTAGTCTAACAAACAATTAGCAAGCTAACAATATTTTCATTATGAATGAGCGCTCAATCAAGCCACTCCAATAACGTACCCTGGAGACATCGACTTATATACGAACCAGCCCCCTTCCATTCTCTAGTTCGTTAGAAAGCCCCTTTGCCGAGCACAAAAAAGCCCTATCGCTTGGCTTAGCAATAGGGCCTTGTTTCTTCGGTAGGTTAATCAAGTATTAGGCAATTGCCTTAAAACCGGTACTTTAGGCCTACACTGGCAGCATCAAAATCATAGGCAGATTTATCTAGGTAGCGCATGTAGTCAGCGCCTACCGATACATTGGAACTGATATCCATTTCTGCACCGGCACCGTAGGAGAAACCGGTTTCACGGTCGTTATTAATATCAACCTCTGTGAAGCCCGCTAAGCCATACAAACGCACTTCCGGAGCAATGGGTACGATACCTTTCGCATAAGCACCCGCAACGTGATTTAGCTCGGCACCACCATCTGAACCACCTGTCCCCAAATGGCCTTCTAAGGCGAAATAGTCATTGAACTGTGCCCCACCGCGGAGACGCAAACCAACGTCATCGCGTGAAGAACCTCTTTCTGGATTCAGGCTCCAGAACATGGCATCGCCGCCCACATATCCTTGTGGGTACTGGAAGGATTGTTGCGCTTGAGCCGATGCCGCGAACGTACCCGCACCAACTAAAAGAGCGGCAGAGGTGAGTGATAATACGGTCATCTTCATAAGTTAAACCTCAGTTAAAAAACAGTGTTTCCTTACACTTTTTAATTTTGGCTTATACTTTAGGAGAACGCAATCTGCCAGCTCAACTTGCACACAGTTTCCTTTTTCCCCTCCTGCTTACCTACCTTTGGAAAGACTGAGCACAACAATGCCACCAACCACCACAGCCCCGCCAACCAACTGGCTAGGGGTTAACATCTGACCTAGCACAATATAGCCAAGCAGTAACGATGCTACTGGCTCGAAGTTCATAACTGGTGCATTGCGCGCCATGTCCAGGCGTGGCACAAAAATAAACAATAGGGAAAAAGCACTGCCGTATAGCAAGGCTAACAAAGCTAGTCCTGTCCAGCCTGCGCTGTTATCTGGCAAGCTCATTCCCCCAGGAACTGCACCCAGTAACCCACCAACGATCATGGCAATAAACACCGTTTGCATGGTCAGAAGGCTACGTAAGGTGCTGCCAACCCCTGCCAAGCGATGCTCAGTAACCCAAAGCGCGCAAGCAAACGCGAAAGCGGCACTTAACCCAAATCCTATACCAACCAACCACTCAGACCCCATGGCATTGGCATCTCCAAACCAGCTCGGTATATCGAGCACCACGAGCAGCCCAATCAAAATAGTGCCCATAATCAGGCAACTACGTAGCGAAGGCCGAGGACCGCCTAACGCCCAACTTAACAGCGCTAATTGAATAGGAAAGGTATTAACCAGTAACAACGCAATGACCACCGGCAAACGTGCAACCGCTGAATAAAGGCTAACACTTTGAATAGCAATCAGAAGCCCTACTGCCAGCTGCCATGGCCATGTACCAGGCGGTAGCCACAGCCGCTTTTTTTGAACCACGACCAGCGTCAGTAAAATCAAACACGCTACGCCTGAGCGCATCAATACCGCAAGAAGTAATCCAGCACCATTATCAAACGCTAGCCGCGCGGAAACGTGGTTGGCTGCAAACATAGTAGCCACCGACATCATCAGAAAAATGGCTAGGTGGCGAGGCAGTAGCGTTGGTAATGAGGTAGAAGGCATAGCAACAAAGCGGCTCACGATAAGTAGATTAAAAGTAGGATGACGACATTCTATGACGAAGGCTAACGAAATACCGCGCCAACATCATTGCAGTGCAGCATATTATACCAAGGTCTAAGCCTCTTTTACGCTAACTACTTTACAAAGGTTGTCATAAACACACCGATGCTGGTCATTAACCGTGGCTCTTCTATCAACGATGCATTGATTTATGGTGCCCCTCAGGGACCGGGAACCATGATGCCGAAACGGGAGGAAGTTAATAACCTATTTCCCAAGCTACCCAGGTCGGCGCTATCCCCCCTTCACACCAAGCTAGTTCTCAGCGGTTGATAATTGCTGCCTGACAAACTCAAGAGAGGGCCGTAAAAAGTGTAAACAGGAGCCGGTTCGATAGATATTCAAAGATTCAGGTATACGCTGTAATTTGCTATACGAGTAGCTATGTAGACACTCTTCGGCATGATGTTTCTGCTCGCTACCCAACGACACTAAATCACCTACCCAATGCCAGGCCTGATTGCGCTCGGCGTAGGCCTTCGCTTGAAAGGTGTATTGGTCGTAAATCAGCCACTGGATACTCGGGTCATCGTCAATACGAACCGCTATGCAAGGGTCCGGCTGGTTCAAGCACATCAAATCCTGTTTAGCCAGCAGCACCAGTAAAGACTCGGGCATCGTAGCCGTCTCAGGCCTTATACGAAACTGTTGGGCTAGCTCACCCAGGTCGTCAGTATCCATCAGAGACCCGGTGTTACCGGATTGAGCTTGCTTTATGTGAAACTCGACACGACGTTTCAGCTCAGGATGCGTCTGGGCAAACTCGCTCTCGGCCAGCTCTTGCAGAGCTAGCTTGCCGGGCCGCCCAAGTCGATAGAGCACATAGTCGAAATCAAAATCTTCCACTGCTGTGTGCCCATCCAATAATCGCTTTACCTGATGCTGGGCAGACCAGTGGCTCATGTCAGCCAGTGGCGTATTAACCAGTATCAGCACACTGGCCACCAGAAGGGCCAGCCACCTATTGACGCGGTGAATACCGGGTAACGCTGCTTTTCGGCGCCAAAGTATTATCACGCTGTAACTGAAGGTAAAAGTCGCCACCAATGCTTGCAGCAGCCCAGCCCATAACCGGTCCAAACTGAGCCCATACTGGTCGATACGTAGCCATAGTGCCCAAGCCGCCAATAGGCTGCCAATTGGCAGGAGTACGACCGCCACCAAAACCGTATTGCGTAGCCAACCAGGGTAAGGAGGATTGCTATGGGTTTGATGGAATACAGCGTTAAAGAACAGTAGCAAGGTTAACATCAGCGCCATAAGGATTTGCGCTGCCTTGCCTGTATCCCATATGGGTTCTAACCCTGTCCACATCAGCACGGCGAAGAATAGCAGGATGACCAGGGCAACTAACGGCAAAAGTGTCTTGATAAGCGCTTCACACATCAGCCTTACGCTGGCAAGAAAGCGGAACCGGTTGCGAATCATCACCACGGCGATACCGAGCATCAACCAGGTAACCGGATAGACAAACACCGGTTTATAGAAAACCCGTTCAAAAAAGTCTATGCCGATGGCAGCAAAAAGCGCTCCCCATAGCCCCAAAATTACCCAAAAAACCCCTATAAACAGACTGACCTGGGCAATTGTCAGGGCGAATTCCCATGAGTAATTCAGCAATGGTTGATAGGCTTTTGGCCATGTGCCACTGGAAGCACTGCTTCGAAAGAACAGAGCAAGGATGAGCATAGCCACCCCCACAGTCATACTAAAGGAAGCCATAAGGGGTGATGTATTCCGGTAAGGCGCTTCCGGCACAGAGGTTGCCCAACCAAGGTGCCACCCCATCCAAAACAGCAGAGGCGTCAACAACAGCGGTATTAAATTGATACGATCCCGCAGTCGCACCATGCTAATCAGGTAAAAGGCAGGTACCACGATAGTGATGGAATAAAGTGCGCTTAGCCAGCGTTGATCAGTGGCCAGCCAATGTGTATGTTCAACAGCCAGATGCAACGCGTAGAGTGCAACCCCCTGAAACAGGGCAATAAGAATCAACCCAATGCTGGTGCTACGATCCAAGGCGCTTAAACGGTTATCATCCATGACAATTCTCTGAGGGGCAGGTGGCGAACGTGATACCACGTCATTAGTCGGCTCAGAATACCAATAATCGCAGGTAGACGTTATTCATGGGTGGCCAATATCAATTAACAGTTGCACCACGTCTTAAGTCATTACTGACCGTGACTCCACATAGAAAAATAGCCCCAGGCACTGCCTGGGGCTATTTTATTTAGCGAATTAACGTGTGTAAGAATTACCTGTCAGGCCCACATAGGCACCATGGCTTCCAACACCATCACTAAGCTCATTGCGGTAATCGTCAGAATCGATACACCGAACACCTTTTTGGCCCAGCGCACGTCATCACCCAGTCGAAAACCACACAACGCTAGGTACAGCCAGTACCCGCCCATTGCTAATGCAACGCACAGATACCCAGTGCCCGCTTTACTCGCCAGCACCAACGCAAGCGATGCGGGAATAAACGCGACGATGTAGCCCAGAATGTGGTGTTTTGCCCGTTTGATACCATGCACCACCGGCAGCACTGGAATTGATGCCCGGCGATAATCCGCATAGCGAAAAATCGCAATCGCATACGAGTGCGGCATCTGCCAAAGGCAGAAGATGACCAGCAGCATGAAAGCACCGCTATCAAACTGCCCCGTCACCGCACAATATCCAACAACCGGCGGCATTGCTCCCGAAAGACTGCCCACCAACGTGCCGTATTCAGAGTGCCGCTTCATATAAAGGCTGTACAGCCCAACATAAACGCCCCAGCCGATCACCGCCAATGCCACGGTTAAGCCGTTGGTACCCAGCGCCAAACACACCACGCCCGCTACCCCAAGCAGCGCCGAAACGCCTAATGCCTGAGTAATAGAGATACGTCCTTTGGCCAGAGGGCGATGGCGCGTACGCGCCATCAAAGCATCAATATCACGGTCAATAACGTTATTACAGGCGCAGCCAGACGCAATGACCAGTGCAATACCCAACATGACCGTACTAAACGTGACCCAATCAAAAGTACCGTGGGCGGCTAAAAAATAACCGCCTAAGGTCGCAATGAGATTGCCGCCAATAATGCCTGGTTTCGTTAGCGCGAGCAGGTCACGCCAACGGCTAGGCACTATCGTTAACCGATCATCATGTTGAGATGCAGATGCTGCATGATCCATAAAGAGCCCCCTACCACCAAGACAAGTATCGTCAGCGTGAAAACGAAAGACATCACGTTCCACCCTTCGTCGGCTTTGGTGTTCATATGCATAAACATGACCAGCTGAACCAAAATCTGCAGCACGGCTGTTACTGCGATAACGACCACCGTCGTGACGGTGCTTAGTGCACCGCTCATCACGACCGCGAATGGAATCACGGTTAGCACTAAAGATAGCAGAAGCCCAGTCACATACGATTTAACGCTGCCATGGGAAGAAGTTGAATTAGATGAAGAATGGCTCATCTCACAGCACTCCCATTAAATAAACGAACGAGAAAACACAGATCCAGACGATATCCAGAAAGTGCCAGAATAGGCTCAGGCAGAGAATTCTGGGACGAGTCATCGGTGTTAGCCCCTTGGTAGAAAGCTGCACCAGCATGACGAGAATCCATACCAAGCCAACGGTCACGTGCAGCCCATGAGTACCCACCAGGGTGAAGAATGACGAGAGAAACGCACTCTGATCAGGCCCATGCCCTTGATGAATCAAGTGCTGAAACTCGTAGACTTCCATGCCAACAAACGCTGCGCCCAGCAGGAAGGTTATCGCTAACCACGCCTTTACCTGACTAATGCGCTCAGCATTCATGGCCAACACGCCCATGCCGAAAGTAAAGCTACTAAACAGCAGTAAGAAGGTCTCGACGAGCACGAAAGGTAGCTCGAAAATATCTGCCGCCGTCGGGCCGCCCGCTGTGCCCTTCATAAGCACGGCGTAGGTAGCAAACAGTGACCCGAAGATCACTAGATCGCTCATTAGATAGACCCAAAAGCCGAACACTTTAGTGCCACTGGCATCATGGTGCTCATGGTGTTCATGGGGCTCAGACGTTGCGCCATGGTGTAGAGTATTGGTAGCCATTACGCTCGCGCCTCCGCATAGTTTGTCTGCTTACTATCAGTTGAGTCACTGGCGGTCGGGGTGGTTTTGCGCTGCTGGTGTTCACGCTCAATCCGCGCCACTTCTGCGGCAGGCACGTAGTAGTCGATATCATCGTTGAAAACACGCGCTAAGAAGCTGATGACTACGCCAAGCGCACCCACCGCGGCTAGCCACCAGATATGCCATACCAGTGCAAAACCAAGCACCAGAGCAAACAAGCTGATAATCGGCCCTGCCACGGTATTACGAGGCATGTGGATATCGCTATAAGGTGCTTCGTCCAACTGCTCGTTGCTACGCTGTTTTTGCGACCAGAAACTGTCGATATCGCCAACTTCAGGCAAACGGGCAAAGTTATAGAACGGTGCTGGTGATGACGTTGACCACTCCAATGTACGGCCATCCCATGGGTCGCCAGTCACATCGGCGTTCAGCTTGCGATCACGAATACTCACCCAGAACTGAATAATGGTGCAGGCAATGCCCATCATGATGATGACGGCACCTACCCAGGCCAGGATCATCCACGACTGCCATTCAGGGTTGGCGTAGGATTGCATACGGCGCACCGCACCAAAGAAACTCAACACATAGAGCGGCATAAAGGCGACATAGAAGCCGATAAACCAGCACCAAAATGAACGCTTGCCCCACTTCTCGCTAAGCGTGAAACCGAATGCTTTAGGGAACCAATACGTTAAGCCCGCCATCATGCCAAACACTACGCCACCAATAATCACGTTGTGGAAGTGGGCAATTACGAACAGGCTGTTATGCAGTACAAAGTTGGCAGCAGGTAGCGCCAACATCACGCCGGTCATACCGCCTAAGGTGAAGGTAATAATAAAGCCTAACGTCCATAGCACCGGCGAAGTCAGTTCCAGGCTGCCGCGGAAGATAGTGAACAGCCAGTTGAATACTTTCACCCCGGTAGGAATGGCAATAATCATCGTCATAATACCGAAGAAGGCATTGACGTTAGCGCCAGCCCCCATGGTGAAGAAGTGGTGCAACCAGACGATAAACGACAGCAGCGTGATCGCCACTGTGGCCCATACCATGGTGGTGTAACCAAACAAACGCTTACGCGCGAAAGTCGCGATCACTTCAGAGAACACGCCAAAGGCTGGCAGGATCAGGATATACACTTCCGGATGGCCCCAGGCCCAGATGAGGTTGACGTACATCATCATGTTGCCGCCAAAATCATTGGTGAAGAAGTGCATGCCGAAGTAGCGGTCTAGGGTTAACAGCGCGATCGTCGCGGTAAGAATCGGGAAAGAGGCAATAATCAGGACGTTGGCACAAAGCGATGTCCAGGTAAAAATAGGCATGCGGAACATGGTCATGCCTTTAGTACGCATTTTCAGGATCGTAACAAAGAAATTAATCCCGGTGAGCGTCGTCCCTATGCCGGATATTTGTAACGCCCATATCCAGTAATCGACCCCCACACCAGGGCTAAACTCTATCCCCGAAAGTGGCGCATAAGCGAGCCAGCCAGTTTTGGCGAATTCTCCTACTACTAGGGAAATATTAACTAGAATCGCGGACACCGCGAACAGCCAAAAGCTCAGGTTATTCAAGAAAGGGAAAGCAACGTCGCGTGCGCCAATTTGCAGCGGCACCACCAGATTCATCAGGCCGATGACCATGGGCATCGCAACGAAAAAGATCATAATCACGCCATGGGCGGTAAAGATCTGGTCATAGTGTTCAGGGGGGAGATAACCCGCGGCCCCACCAGCAGCCATCGCTAACTGGGTACGCATCATAATGGCATCGGCAAAGCCGCGTAGCAGCATCACCAAGGCAACCACAAAATACATAATACCGAGCTTTTTGTGGTCAACGGAGGTAAACCACTCGCTCCACAGCCAGCCCCACTTTCGGTAATAAGTTAATGCGCCGATAAGCGCAGCACCGCCAATCGCCATCATGGCGGCAACGATCATAATGATCGGTTCGTGATACGGAATCGACTCTAACGTCAGTTTTCCAAACATGCTTAACCCCCCGCTTCAACGCTTGTGGGATGGCCGCTCATCGCGTGATCCTCACTCGCATGCTGATTGGTAACGTGGCCAAACGCGGCCTGATGATGGGTAGCGCCCGCGCTTTCTAGCTCGCCAGACTCGCCGTGGCTATCGTCAGCATCACTGGCGGCTTCGATGTGGCTAGCATGATCGCCATGACCACCGTGCCCACTGCCACCGGTATGAAAGCTGGTCAGAATCGACGTATACAGCGCCGGAGATATCTCAGAGAAGTACTCAACCGGGTGGTATTCACTCGGTTTGGCTAAATCGCTATAACGGTCGGGATACGTCAGGGTTTCATTGGAAGCCCGCACGTTTTCAACCCACGCCTCAAACTCTTCAGGGGTGGTAACGTGAGCATCGAAGGTCATTCCTGAGAAGCCAGCGCCGCTATAATTAGTGGAACGGCCCGGATAAACACCGACGTCGTCTGCAATGAGATGGACATCGTTATCCATACCCGCCATGGCATAAATTTGGCTGCCTAAGCGCGGAATAAAGAACGCATTCATCACCGAGCCAGAGCTGACTCGAAAACGCACCGGCGTATCCACAGGAAAGGCAAGCTCGTTGACACTGGCAATGCCTTGTTCGGGGTAGATGAACAGCCATTTCCAGTCCAGCGCTACCACTTGAATTTCCATTGCGGCGGTATCGCTTTCGATGGGCTTATGGGGATCCAAACTATGGGAGGTTTTCCAGGTAAGAAACGCTAAGACGGCGATGATTAGACAGGGCACTGTCCATACCGCGACTTCAATCGCATTCGAGTGCGCCCAGTCGGGTAGGTATTTAGCAACATTGCGATTGCTGCGCCGATAACGCCAACCAAACAGCAGCGTCATCACTATCACCGGAATAACTACAATTAGCATCAGCCCAAATGAGGTCAGTATTAGCGAACGTTGCTCAACGCCAATCTGCCCTTTGGGATCCAACAATGCAGAACTGCAGCCCGTTAACAACAGGCACAACATGACGAGCACGAATGTGCCTCGCCTGCGCCAGAGGGTATGTCGTTGCATGGTGTGATCTCGTCAGAGAGTTGTCCAAAATAGCGCGCTAATTTGACCAGCTGAATAGCTAGCTAAATAGCACGCTAACTAACACCCCATACTTTTCCCAGAACAGTGAGTACGTATGCGTTGCTCCGGGAAAAATATGCGCTACCGAAGGGATTGATAGCGAGTCATAGCCAGTACACGCCACGCGCGCATCAACTACGACTAAAGTATTTTCTATTGATCTGGATCAATCAGAAAGAGACGCTTTGCCGCACCCCGAATGCTCAATAGTGTGTTATGCGACCGTCACACTGGGTGATGCATGAGGAAGACAATCTTGTACTTTCGGCGCACTGTCATCGTCGGTCACGACAATATCGAAATCGGATAACGCGGCAAAATAGGCTGGGCGCACTAAGCCAAATTTACTGGCATCAACAATCAACAGGCGCTGCATAGCCGTTGCAATGGCAGCCTGCTTGGGCGCTACTTCATGAAAATGGAAACAACTAACCCCACGTTCGCAGTCCACTCCTGCGGCAGAGATCAGTGCTTTATTAATGCCTAAACGCTCAATCGCAGCACGCATACCGTCACTGCCAAACGATTGTGATGAGGCATAAAACAGCCCCCCTAGCAGCACTAACCGCACATTAGGCAGCGCGGCCACTGAGTTAGCCACGTTAAGGGCATATGTCACCACGGTAAGTTCGCGGAAATAGCTTAACTGACTTAGCAAAGGGATTAGCGTTGAACCGCAATCAATAAACAGTGTATCGCCGTCTTCAATAAAGCTGACAACTCGCTGACAGAGCCGATACTTAATCTGATAATGGCTCGCCTGTTGCTCAGTCAAGTCATATACCGGTGTTACACCCGGGTAGTTTGCCATGACCAACCGACCACCCAGCAAGCTAATCGCCGAAGGCTGCGTAGTAACGTCCCGACGGATCGTCATTTCAGAAACACCGCACAGCTCAGCAGCATCGCGCAGATGCAACGTTCCCCCGCTAGCAAGCGCTTCTTGCAACTTGGCCAAACGCTGAGCGCTTCGGTCATTCATAGCAAACCTCTCCTTTAATCCCAAGTTCAGGCGTTATTTGTTATCAGCGGTTAGTGGGTATCCAGGGTCTATGCTGAGCCAGCCCTCACTATATTTCCACTGTCAGACGCTGCTCTGCGACTATTTGAAAGCTATATCACATATACAGAGCGTTGATGGGGCAGTACTTGCAAATCAACGTTAAAAAAATAACACTAAATGTTATAATTTTAACATCAACATCAGCCCACACGACTCATAACAACCCTGTTGAGGCTTCCATGACTGCTCGAACACCTTCTCGCTCTGCTTTCGCCACGCTTGGCACTGGCGTTTTACTGGTTAGCTCCGCACTGGCAACACCAGCGTTAGCCAACGACACCCCCGCGTCACCAACCACTCCCCTTTGGTCGTTTGCCAACGTTTCGGTGAACTACTTAGATTGGTCTAACGGCACTGAAGCGCGCACCGCTAGTAACGCAGCAAAAAGCGACTTCACGTTTGTCGAAATCGAAGGCGGCGTAGGTTACAGCTGGGGCGAATTCTACGGCTTCTTCGATTTCGAGAACCCAACCAACGACCAGTTTGATGAATCAAGCGGTGGTAAAGACAACTTTCGTACCGCTGGAAAAGTCACCTCACACATTTATTTAGGCGATAGCCCGCTATCGATCTACGCGCACCTGTACGACTTCCGCGATTATGGTTTCAACGCTCGCGAGCAGGATCAAATTCTTGGTCTCGGCTACCGCACGACGTTCGACAATGGCTTATGGTTTAAACCGTTTATTGGCGCAGCACGTGTGCAGAGCGACGGCTACACTGGTATGAACGGCTTTATGGCAGGCTGGGTAGCAGGTTATGACTTCTCAGCGCTCAACCAGAATTTCAGCGTCACCAACTGGCATGAACAAACCTTTGGCCGTGACGACGAGTATTTAGAACAAAACTACGTGGGCGATAAAGCAGATAGCGTAGGTACCAACGGCGCACTTAGCTTGTGGTGGCACCCTTCTGAGCTAATTACCACTGGCGTGCAGTATCGCTACTCAGACAATAAGCTGGGCACCCCGAACGCTTACCAAAATGCAATGATTTACTCAGTAAAATTAAACTTACTGTAATCGCTCCACTTCACACGCTCGGAAGGTACCCACATGACTCTCATCATGAGCTTGGTAGGCATGGTTACGCTGGTAACCATCGCACTTATCTTCTCTTACGACCGTAAATCAATTCGGCTGCGCACCGTGCTTGGCGCGTTTGCCATCCAGGCGGGTATTGGTGCATTTGTCCTTTATGTGCCCTTTGGCCAAGCAGTCCTGCAAGCCATTTCATCCGGCGTTAGCCAAGTATTGGTCTACGCTAATGACGGTATTGGTTTTCTGTTTGGCGGCTTAGCCAATGTCGATAACGTCGGCTTTGTGTTCGCCATTAAAGTACTGCCAGTCATTATCTTTTTCTCGTCACTCATTGCAGTGCTTTATTACATAGGCATTATGCAGTGGGTCATTCGGATTTTAGGCGGCGCGCTGCAAAAAGCGCTCGGCACTTCACGCACCGAATCGCTTTCTGCCACGGCAAATATCTTTGTTGGCCAAACCGAAGCGCCGCTGGTGGTACGTCCGTTTATCGCCCGCATGACCCCATCTCAACTATTTGCAGTGATGTGCGGTGGCCTGGCATCGGTGGCTGGTTCGGTACTGGCGGGTTACGCCGCATTGGGTATTCCCATGGAATACTTGGTCGCCGCTTCGTTTATGGCGGCACCTGGCGGCCTACTGTTCGCCAAATTAATCATGCCTGAAACTCAAGACGCGACCGATAGCGACAGCGTTTCTAGAGTAGAAGAAGAGCTTAAAGAGCAGGAAGACAAACCCGCCAACGTATTGGATGCCGCCGCAGCGGGTGCTACCTCAGGTATGAAACTTGCCGCCAATGTCGGTGCCATGCTGCTCGCGTTTATTGCGCTGATTGCCCTGATTAACGGGATTCTAGGCGGCGTTGGCGGTTGGTTTGGCTTTGAGTCACTCAGCCTTGAACTGATTCTCGGCTGGCTGTTTGCGCCGCTTGCCTTCTTACTTGGCGTCCCTTGGGAAGAAGCCACCCTAGCGGGTTCGTTTATCGGTCAAAAACTGGTGGTGAATGAGTTTGTCGCCTTTATCAACTTGGCTCCCTACATTGATGGGGAACAGGTGGTCGCTGCCACGGGTCAAATGATGACTCCGCACACCATGGCGATTCTTTCCTTTGCGTTATGTGGTTTTGCCAACCTGTCATCGATTGCCATTTTGCTGGGCGGCTTAGGCAGCATTGCCCCTACACGCCGTAAAGAAATTGCCCGTTTTGGCGTGAAGGCCGTATTGGCCGGTACACTCTCTAACCTAATGTCGGCCTCAATTGCAGGCTTCTTTATTGCGTTGAGTAGCGCCACGGCTTAACGCAGCGAGCACGACACTATGCAACGGGCGCTGCCATTTTCACGCAGGGCCCGTTTTGTCTTTTATTAATTTGCGAGAATTCCATGACTGCGACTGCCTCCTCTCAGCACACTCAAGCCCAACTTACCCAAGCTGCCCGTCAAGCACTCACCCTCATGGACCTAACGAGCCTGAACGATAGCGACACCGATAGCACGATTGAGGCGCTCTGCCAGCAAGTTAAAACCCCCTTTGGCAACCCAGCAGCAGTATGTGTTTATCCGCAATTTGTAGTTACCGCGCAGCGTGCGCTCACCGCTCACAAGCTCAATGACCACGTTAAAATTGCCACGGTTACCAACTTCCCAGATGGTGGTGACGACATCATGGGTGCCGCCCGTGAAACCCGCGACGCCGTTGCTTCCGGTGCCGATGAAGTCGATGTGGTCTTCCCCTACCGCGCGTTGATGGCAGGCGATGAAGCAATCGGCCTAGAGCTGGTCGAAATGTGTAAAGCCGCCTGCGCCGGTCAAGCACGCTTAAAAGTCATCATTGAATCGGGCGAACTCAAAGACCCCGCGCTTATCAAACGTGCCAGTGAACTGGCTATTGAAGGCGGCGCTGACTTTATTAAAACATCGACGGGTAAAGTGGCAACAAATGCCACTCTGGAAGCCGCAGAGATCATGCTCAACGCGATTAAAGCCAGCGGTCAAGATGTCGGGTTTAAAGCCGCCGGTGGTGTACGCACCACCGAAGAGGCCGCCGAGTATCTAGCACTTGCTACGAACATCATGGGCGCACAGTGGGTAACGCCTGAGCACTTCCGGTTTGGTGCCTCCAGCCTGCTGGGTAATTTATTGAACACGTTAAACGGCGCCCCACAAACCGCACCGCTCGCCACTACTAACGGAGGCTACTAAATGTCATCTACCGCTTCTCATCACGCTCTCCTGCCCCAGGAACTGATTCGCCTGAAGCGCGATAATCAGCCGCTACCCGCAGAAGAGATCAAAGCCTTCGTACAAGGCATTGCCGATGATCGCATCAGCGACGCCCAGATTGGCGCCTTCACCATGGCGGTGTTCTTAAACGGCATGAGCCGTGAAGAAGTCGTCGCTCTGACCACGGCGACCCGCGACTCTGGCCATGTCATGCAGTGGGACTCCCTCAACCTGCCTGGCCCGATTGTCGATAAACACTCTACCGGCGGCGTTGGTGATTTAGTGTCGTTGGTGCTCGGCCCCTGGGTCGCCGCTTGCGGCGCGTTTGTGCCGATGATTTCCGGCCGAGGTCTTGGCCACACCGGCGGCACGCTGGACAAGCTGGAGTCGATCCCAGGGTACGATCCCTACCCCGCGCCGGAACGCTTTAGCAGTGTGGTGAAATCCACCGGTGTAGCGATTATCGGCCAAACCGGTAACCTTGCCCCCGCCGATAAGCGCATTTACGGCGTGCGTGATGTGACCGCCACCGTGGAGTCCATTCCGCTAATTACCGCCTCTATTCTGGGTAAGAAGCTGGCTTCTGGTTTAGATGCCTTAGTGATGGACGTTAAGGTTGGCAGCGGCGCCTTTATGCCCACGCCGGAAAAGTCCCGCGAGCTAGCCAAAAGCATCGCCAACGTGGCAACCCAAGCCGGAACCCCAACCACTGCTCTGCTCACCGATATGAGCCAGCCGTTGGCGCCTTGCGCGGGTAATGCGGTCGAAATCGTTGAGACCCTGGCCCTGCTGCGCGGCGAACGTGCCAACAGCCGCGTGATGCAGGTCACCCGCGAACTGGCGGTGGAAATGCTAATCGCCGGCAAACTGGCCAACAACCGTGAAGAAGCCCTAACTAAGCTGGAAAAAGCGCTCACCTCGGGGGCAGCAGCCGAAGTCTTCGCCCGGATGGTGCGCGAGCTGGGTGGGCCCGCCGACTTTATGGAACGCTCGGATAGCTACTTGGCCACCGCACCGGTCATTCAGCCGGTGTACCCCGATCAGAGTGGCATCGTACAGCGCATCGACACCCGCGCCGTCGGTATGAGCGTGGTCGAGCTAGGTGGTGGCCGCCTGCGCAACGACGCTAGCGTCGATCACAGCGTCGGCTTTAGCGATATTGTCGAAATTGGCGACCGCGTCGATAGCCAGCGCCCGTTAGCCATCGTTCACGCCCGCAGTGAAGAGGCGGCCAAGCGCGCTGCTGCTCAGTTGCGTGCCGCCATGACCCTTAGCGAAGAGCCTGCTGCAGCGGACACACTGCTGCAAGACACCTTCCGAGGAGAAGCCTAATGCGTCGTGCGATTGTATTAGTCCTTGATTCGTTTGGGATCGGTAGCGCCCCCGATGCTGATAAATTCGGCGACCAGGGTGCTGATACCCTGGGCCACATCGCGGCTGCCTGCGCTCGCGGTGACGCCGATACCACTGAGCGCTCAGGTCCCCTGAAACTGCCTAATATGGCGTCACTAGGCCTGTTCCACGCCCACCGCGATGCAACGGGTAAGGTCGCCGAAGGCGTTAGCCTGCCAGCTCAATTGAAAGGTGCATACGCCCACGCCAAAGAGATCTCCAGCGGCAAGGACACCCCTTCCGGCCACTGGGAAATCGCTGGCGTACCGGTACGCTTTGACTGGGGTTATTTTGTTGATAAGACCGACAGCTTCCCCGCCGAGCTGTTGGAAAAAATCGTTCAACAAGCTGACCTGCCCGGCGTAATCGGTAACTGCCACGCGTCTGGCACCGAGATCATCGCCCGCCTGGGCGAAGAGCACGTCCAAAGTGGCAAGCCAATTGTGTATACCTCGGCAGATTCCGTGTTTCAGATCGCCGCCCACGAGGAGCACTTTGGCCTAGAGCGTCTCTACGCCCTATGCGAAACCGTGCGCGAGCTTCTCGAGCCCTACAACATTGGCCGTGTGATTGCCCGCCCGTTTAACGGCGATGACAGCGCCAGTTTTGCCCGCACCGGCAACCGCCGCGACTACAGCGTTGAGCCGCCCAGCCCCACCGTATTGCAGAAACTGGCCGATGCCGGTGGCGAAGTGGTCTCGATTGGCAAGATCGCGGATATTTACGCGCATTGCGGCATTACCCATAAGGTCAAAGCCAGCGGCCACGACGCCCTGATGGAAGCCACGCTCGCCGAAGTAGCCCGCACCGCGAAAGAAACCAGCGACCGCCCAACCATGATCATGACCAACTTTGTTGATTTTGATTCGGTTTACGGCCACCGCCGTGACGTGCCGGGCTACGCCGCCGCGCTTGAGCATTTCGATGCCCGCCTACCGGAGCTGCTTGCCGCACTCAACGATGATGACCTGTTGCTGCTCACCGCCGACCACGGTTGCGACCCCAGCTGGGAAGGCACTGAACACACCCGCGAATATGTGCCGGTGATGGTGCATGGCGCAGGGTTTGCCCCTGGCCCGCTAGGTGAGCGCGGCACCTTTGCCGATATCGGCCAGACATTAGCCGCCTTCTTCGCCGTTGAAGCGATGGAAGACGGCAAGAGCTTTTTACCTAAAGCGGCTTAAAGGCCGATGACAAATCATTAGCACACTATTGTGCAAGGCCAGTATCAACCCGTAGCGGGGGTCTTTCGCCAAGGATGGCGAAAGTAGCGCCCAGGGAAGGGTTTACAGCGCCCCCGCCTAGGGTTGTTCGGGCCAATCATTTTTTAGATAGGAGCGTTTTATGGCAACACCACATATCAATGCTGAGATGGGCGATTTCGCGGATACCGTTCTGATGCCCGGCGACCCGCTGCGCGCCAAATACATTGCCGACACCTACCTGGAAAATGTTCGCCAGGTGAACGATGTACGCAGCATGTTCGGCTACACCGGCACTTACCAGGGCCGCGAAATTTCGGTTATGGGACACGGCATGGGCATTCCGTCGGTGTCTATTTATGCCAAAGAGCTGATTACCGACTACGGCGTTAAGTCGATTATTCGTGTCGGTTCCTGCGGCGCGGTACGCGACGACGTCAACGTTCGTGACGTGGTCATTGGTATGGGTGCCTGCACCGATTCCAAAGTGAACCGCATGCGCTTTAATGACCACGACTTCTCGGCCATCGCAGACTTTGAGCTGACAAGCCATGCCGTAGCAGCTGCCAAGGCGCAGAACGTGCCAGTAAAAGTCGGCAATATCTTCTCAGCGGACCTGTTCTACAACCCGCAGACCGACATGGCCGAGCTGCTCAAGCGCTACGGCATCGTGGGTGTGGAAATGGAAGCGGCAGGCCTTTACGGCGTTGCCGCAGAGTTTGGTGCTCGCGCACTAACCATCTGTACGGTGTCCGACCATATCCTCAAAGGCGAGTCGCTCTCCAGCGCCGACCGTCAGACCACCTTCAACGACATGATGACGATTGCGCTAGACACCGTATTGCGTGACGACGCTGCCAAGGCCTAATAGCCATTGATGAGGATAATGCCATGAGCCAAGCGGATCAGGCACTGGTTGACACGCTGCTGACCACTTTGGGCAACGCTTATGCGCCCTACTCTAACCACCCAGTCGCCGCGGTAATGGAGTGCCCGGATGGCCAGCAGTTTGCAGGCGCTAACGTGGAAGTGGCGCACTACAAAGGGCTGTGTGCGGAAGCCTCAGCGATTTCCGCCATGATCACCGCTGGTCAGCGCGAGCTTGCCAAGGTGTACGTGATGGGACCAGGCGAGCACCTGTGTACACCCTGTGGCGACTGCCGTCAGCGCATTCGTGAATTCGCTACCCCAGAAACGCAAATTATGGTGCTTTCACACCAGGGCGACGTGCTAAAAACCTATACCATGGAAACACTGCTTCCCGATGCCTTCGGCCCCGAGCAATTGCCACCGCGCTAAGTGCTCAGGCGGTTTCCCGCATGACAAGCGTCACCGGTAGCGATACATGCCGGGGCGCTTTGCTTGCTAGCGCTTCACCCAACAGCTCCACACTCATTGTCGCAATTGCTGCGATATCTTGACGAATGGTGGTTAACCCAGAAGCAAGCGCTGGTAGATCATCAAAACCGGTCACTGCAACTTGGCGAGGCACATCTATGTCCCGGTCTTCAAGCGCGGCGATACACCCTAACGCCAGTTCGTCGGTGGCGCAGACTAGCGCATCAAACGGCAGCGCTTGCCCAGTTGTGACCTGCGCCAACGCACGATTTAAATAACGATAACTGGTCAGGGAATCTGAGCTGAATCGATGTGGTAGGCTAATTAGTTGCTCAGAGAGTCCGGCCTCATCCAGCGCCCGTCGGTAACCCTCTAAACGACTATGAGGCCCAGGCACTTCCAGCTCACCACCGACAAACGCAAGCTGCCGACGTCCTTGAGCGATAAGGTGGTGCGTCATTTCATAAAACCCTTGGGCATCATTCGGTGCGACCGAAAAGCCCCGCCCAGGGTTGCCAATACGCACAAAAGGCACGTCGGCATTTTCTAACAAGCTGGGGCGCTCATCCTCAGAGGTTTCCCCTAACAGAATAGCCGCGCCCGCCCGTTCTGGAAGCTCGGCAGTTTGATCGTGGTGGAAAAAGATCGGCACCATGCCCTGCTGGTGCAAAGCGACGGTTAAGTGTTGGTAGAGCAGAATATAGTAAGGACGTAGCTCAATATCCTGGCGCCCCAGGGAAATTCCTACCACTGCTGCCTTGCCACTAATCAGTTGCCTGGCCGCTGCGCTGGGCTGGTACGCCACGTCGCGGCTGATGGTAAGAATTTTTTCCCGCAACGCGTCGCTTAGCCCTGGCTTACCATTAAGTGCCCGACTGACCGAAGCAATAGAGACATCGGCCCGTCGGGCTATTTCGCGTATGGTCGCCGTTTGAGCGCTCTGTTTGGTCTGTTTCATGCCATGCCTCAGCGATTAGGCTTATGATTGTGCCAAAAATTGTGCCGAAAATCGCTGAGCATTGCGGCAAACCCAGCTACCAACCACGCCTCCCTATCCGGGCAAGCTCGCTATCGAGCTGCTGAATTGCTTGTTCGGGGGAAATATCACCGGCTAGGGCGTCATGCACACGGTTGAACACGGCGTTAGACACCCGCGGATACGCTTCCCCAGTAACGCTCGCAGGACGTGGCACACCGTTCATAACGGTTTCATAAAGTTCGCCAATAAACGGGTGGGCTTCCAGCACCTCAGCATTTTCATAGAGCATGGGACGCGTCGGGTTTCGACCAAATTCAACGGCGTGAGCTTTCTGTTGCTCTTCAGCGGCGAGATAAGCCACTAGGTCAGCGGCGATGTCAGGATGCTCTGAGTAGCGTGAAACCGCCCAGTTCCAGCCGCCAAGCGTTGCGACAGACTGCCCTTCGGGCCCGCGAGGTAACGGCGCGACGCCAAACTTGCCTTGAATGGGTGTGCCATCGGCCTGCCCCAACGACCAGGCATAGGGCCAGTTACGCATAAACACGGCGTTACCCGATTGGAACACCCCGCGAGCTTCTTCTTCCATATAGTTGCGCACGCCCTCAGGGCTGATGTCTCCCACCCAAGAGGCTGCTAGCGCGATGGCCTCTACTGCTTGGGGATTATTGATGGTGACTTGCCCATCGGCATCCACAAAAGTGCCGCCACCGTGGCTGGCTATCCACTCCAATGCATTGGTGGTCAGTCCTTCATAAGCGCGTCCCTGGAACACAAACCCATGCATGCGCGCATTACCTGCGTCGCGCTCAGACTGCTGGATATGCCGCGCAGTGTCCGTCAACGCCTGCCAAGTTGCTGGTACGTCGGCAGCGTATTTGTCTAACAAGTCCTGGCGGTAATAGAGCAACCCTGCATCCGTAAACCACGGCAACGCCACCAGCTTGCCCTGCACAGTATTGTTATCCATCAGTGAGGGAATAAAGCCGTCAGCCGCGCCTTCCGGCAGGTAGTCGTTTAGGTCAACCAAATGGTCGGCAAGTAGCCCTGGCCACACAATATCCACCATCAACACATCCACATCTTGCGATTGGCTGCCTAATAGTTGCTGATAAAGCGACAACTTCTCAGTGGGTGATGCCGGGGTGGTGACGATATTCACTTGGTGACCATTAGCATCGGCCCACCGTTCTGCCAGGGTTGGGCAAAAATCTGCCGCCCCACCATCGCCACAGGCAATGGTAATTTCAGCCGCCATGGCAGGCAGCGTTGTGGGCAGCAGGGCAAATAGTACCGCTGACGAGCGCAGGTAATAACGCATAGCATTCACCTCTATTGTTATTGGTAGGTAGGGAGCTAGTTAAAGGGTCGAGCCATCCACCTAGCTGGCAATCGCTAGGCTGCGGTCTTCCTGGCTTGAAACAAAGCAGGCATCAAGCACGGTTTGAATTGCCGCGCCGCGCGCAAAGTCGGGTTGATCATTAGTCCCACTGCGAATGCTCTCGACGAAGCGCTGGTAAATACTCGGCGTGTGCGGTGCTTTCACAGTGCTCCAGCGGGCAGGATGTACGTCATCATCGAGACATACCTGCACGTCATCTTTTGAGGCGTCCAGGTCTATACGGAGCGCTCCTTTATCGCCGTGTACACTCAGCGCCAGCGAGTTGTGATGCCCTGTTGCCCAGCGCGTGGCCTGAATAGTACCCCTCGCACCATTGGCAAATGTCACCCTCACCAGCGCGGTATCATTGGCATCCAGCACATACTCACCAATGCGATTGTCTGGGGCTTTTTCAAAGCAGGTTAACTCGCAGTTAACGCGGGTAATGTCGCCAACGGGGAAGCTGGCAAAGTCGACAATATGCACACCAACATCGCCTAATACGCCTTTGCTGCCATGGGCTTCAGAAAGCCGCCACAGCCACTGGCTATCTTCATTCCAGCGTCCCCAGGCGTTACTCACTAGCCAGCTTTGCCTATAACTGGCATCGACATGACGCACTTGACCAATCGCCCCTCCCGCAATCAGCGCCCGCGCGTGCTGAATCGCTGGGGCATCGCGATAGCTTAGGTTGACCATGTTGATCACGTTAGCGGCCTGGGCAGCGGCCGCCATTTCATGGGCATCTTGTGCATTTGTCGCCAGCGGTTTTTCACACAGGATATGTTTATCTGCGGCAATAACGGCCAGCGATGTGGCTTTGTGAACACCATCTGGAGTGACGTTACTTACCGCGTGAATATCATCCCGAGCCAGCATGGCCTGCAGGTCTTGATACACATCGGCAATGCCATGATGCTCGGCAAACGCCTGGGCTTTGGCAAGGTCTTGGTCGCACACAGCCACCACTTCGGCTCCTTCAAGACGACCAAAATGCTTGGCATGCTCGCCAGCCATGCTGCCTGCACCAATTATCGCTAAACGGATCATTTAAAGCCCTCCTCGCCGGGTTTATGCAGGCTTTCGCCTTTAATCTCGACCGGATTAGGCGCTTGGTCAGCGGGTACATTAGGGCAGCTGTCGATCCATCGCGAGCCTTCCGGGCGTGCCCAGTTCACGGCGTTTTTCAACACGGTTTTCACCTGGGCATCGTAATAAATCGGATAGGTTTCATGGCCAGGGCGGAAGTAGAAAATCTTGCCGTTGCCACGTTTATAGGTCAGGCCGGAGCGGAACACCTCGCCCCCCTCAAAGGCACTGATAAAGATCACTTCATCGGGGTTGGGCACCGCAAACGGTTCGCCGTACATTTCGGTATGGGGCAGCTCAATGTAGTCCCCCAGGCCCTGAACAATCGGGTGACCTGGGTTCACTACCCACAGCCGTTCCCGCTCGCCCGCTTCACGCCACTTTAGTGAACACGTAGTTCCCATTAAGCGCTTAAAAATTTTCGAGTAGTGCCCCGAGTGCAGCACAATCAACCCCATGCCCTGGAGTACGCGTTTTTGAACGCGATCAACCGTTTCCTCCAACACATCGCCATGGGCGGCGTGGCCCCACCATAGCAGTACATCGGTGCTTTCAAGCGTTGCTTCGCTCAAGCCCTGCTCTGGGTCTTGTAATGTGACAGCAGTGGCATTGATGCCTTCTGCTTCGTTTAAACCTTCGGCGATGCACTGGTGCATACCCTTAGGATAAATACGCGCCACGATGCCATTGGTCTGCTCGTGGACGTTTTCCCCCCATATAGTCACGTTAATGCTCATAGATTCTCCTTGCGCAATAAAACATCTTCAAAAATGATGCACAAGGCTAAAAGTAAACGTTTACTTGCAAAGAGTAAACGTTTACTCAAATGCAACTTTAGTAGCTTTTGCTCGTAAAAAGAGTGCGTATTAGCCGATGAGCTGGTTTTTTGTTCAATAAGTGCCTGACGATGACACCACCCCAGCCCTCCAAGCCGCCCTCGTCATTCCCACAGCTCCTGCCACTTCGTCATTCCCGCAGGCCCTTAGCGGGAATCCATGTTGACCTGAGGTTTCAGGCTGCTGCAGGTCAAGGTAGATTCCCGATAACCCCACTCGGGAATGACGGTGCGGTGACTCGGAAATGACGGTTCGGTGACTCGGAAATGACGTGCGGTGACTCGGGAATGACGTGCGCTGGCTCGGGAATGATGTGCAGTGCTTGGTAGATGGCCGCTTTGTGATATGGGGCTAATGCGTAATGCCAGTCAGCCTTAACTGACTGGCATTACGCATTAGCGCCCATAAAACAGCCCGCTACATAAAGCAACGGGCTGTTTAGGTAAGAAACACAACGTATTAGAAGTAGCCTGCTCCACGCGGCATCATGCCAAGATGATTTTCAACACGCTTGACGCCCTGGGTATTTTCAGCCGCTACGGTCACTGCCTGCTTCTGTTCTCCAGACTCTACTAACCCCCAAATTTCTACGTTTCCGCCATCAACAATCACACTAAAGCTTTCGGTCCGTACGCCGGTGTTATTGTTGATTTCTTTAAGAATGGCTTCACGGATAGAGCGATCATCCTGTGGCGACTGGGTGGGCGCTACAACCGCGTTAGCAATCCCTTGAAGTAAGTTCGCGCGACTGACAATACCAACGAGCTTACCGTCGCGCACCACGGGTACCCGCTTGATGTGGTGCTTCTCCAGCAAACGAGCGATGGTATGCAGCGGTGCATGTTCTTCAACGGTTAATGGGTTGGGTGTCATTACCTCATGCGCCTTACGCCCATGGGATTTAATATATGTCCCCGGATCTTTTCCGCCACTGAAGAGCGAGAGCCACCAAGAGTGGTTATCGTCCGCTTCATCTTTCACTCGACGCATCAAATCGCCTTCGCTCACGATACCTAACACTCTACGCTCGTCATCGACCACCGGTACGGCACTGATGCGGTTTTCGAGTAGTAACTGCGCTATATCGCGCACATTTGCGTCGGGATCTACACACACCACGTTGGGTGTCATAATATCAATAGCTTGCACGATATCCTCCAGGCGACAGGGTCGCAGTCGCAAATTATATTGCCTCCCTTTTGAGACTAGTGCGCTCCGGGTGATTTTGCTATGCAGGCTTAGCCTCAGTGCACATCTATTGATCCAACGCAGTTTATTTGCTGACTTTTGCTACGCTTTCCTCAGCGACTTTCTCGACATCGACAATCCCAGAACGGCTGACTACCACTTTCCAGCGAGCTAGATAAGTTGTGTCCTCACTCCCCGTCTCGCGAATGACCAAGTTAAACAGGTGACGTCTCTCGACGCTTTCTCTAACGGCCTGCCCTTCCTTCAGACGGTAAATAAAGTGCTTCTCTTTGCTCATTAAGCGCGTCAGCATGGAAAGATCGATATGCAGCGTTTCACGGGTATGCTCATAACCGCTTAAAAAGCGGGTGGGCGACATACGCGAGCTGGAACGATAATGAAGTACTTCTTCTTCACGCTGAGCGACCGTGCGACGGCGCATTTGCTGAATATCAGTATCTAGTGCGGCATAGCGTTTATAGTCGAACCACTCTAACTGCCGGCCCACCGCTTGATTGCGCGTGGGGTCGATATATTGCCGCCGCCACTTTGGCCTTCCGCGCCGAAGCCAGCGCCATAACGTGTTACGCAGGTCGTCTTTAAACACTTCCCGCATCGCATAAAGCAGCGCCAACGCCAAGACAAACAACGCAGTAACATCGCCCAGTGCGCTGCGTAAGTGGAGCACACCAAGCGAAACAAACGTCATTACCACTGCAGTCGCCAATGCTTTGACTGCTTTCTGCTCGCCGCTCCCAAGCTCTAGAGCACGCTGTTTGAGTGTAATTGGGTGTTCAATAAGCCGCCTTAGCAAGCGCATTTTATTCGACATCCGAGTAGGGTCTTCCATCACCCGTTCAGCGTTATACTCCTGCTCTTTTCGATAGTCGCTCTCACGCTGGCAGACGATGATAAAGCGACGCTTTATCTCACTAAACTCACCACCACGTGGCATATGCGCTACCAATGCCAACAGTTGTTGTTCGGTAAACCAGGAAAGGTAATTATCGATGTTGGCAAAGTACTTATAGAGCCGCTCGTCGGTGGGCGAATTGCGCCGTAAGCGTTTTAGAATGCCTTCGCTCAAATCGCTCATTTCATACAGCTGATCACGGAGCGCATCGGCAAGCTCTTGAAGCTCGCCGCTCTCCTGGCGCTGATCGCTAGTTGCATGGCGTAGTTTTCGGGCGCTGACCAGCATTGCCTGAGTCGTTCGTTCTAACGCCCCAACGTATTGGTAAGCGTACAAACTTAAACTCAACCGATAGGAATCACTACCTAACTGATTACGGCTCGCTAAACGGCTATGGACCAGCGGTAAATGGTACTCGTCACTGTAGTAAGTGCGTGAAACGCTGATCGCGCCGTGATAAAACGCCTCTTCTGAAATGACATGAGTGCTAAGCCCAAGCTCTTTGGGTACAAATAGGTAAACATCGAGCGTGTGGGACGTTTCTTCCTTGAGCCGTCGAGTGAGCCTCAGCTGGAAGCTATTTTTACGCTCAACATTGATCACCTAACGAATCTCCTACTTCATTGCGTAACGCGATGATATACCATGGCCAATCATTATCAGGATGGCCGTTAAAGCACTTCTACGGCTAACCTCTTTGCCTTGGAGCCAGGGAATGTCCATTGCCCGTTTTTCACCCTTTGAGCTGTTGCTGCTAAAGAGCCGCAGTCAAGTGGATACGGCAACACTACTACTGTTAGCCTGGGTGCTTGTACATCGCCAGCAGGTGTCAGAAGGCCAGCGGCGACGCCGATTGGCTCAAGTTACCGCGCAATTTCGTCACGGTCACGAACTTGGGCCAGTGATGAGCATTGCTCATAGTCAAGACCTTCAAGCCATTCAGCTAGCGGCCGAGGTTGTGCGCAAAGAGTGTTCCAACGAGCGCAGTCTCAGCATACTTTACCAAGCGATCACGTTAGCCACCGACGATGGCGAGCTATCCTTGAGTAATCATTATATTCTGGGCTTTCTCGCCGATTTGCTAAATGTCACGCCTGCCACATTCGGCACTCTCTTTCATGAGTTAACGGGCAAACCACTGCAATCAGCGGAGGACCCCAGTCGAGATGCTTACTGGCAGGTTCACGATCCAGAATATCACGCGCGCAAAGCTCGTGATGCACAGGCGGCTGAGCAGCAAGCAAAAGAAGCTGAAGAGCGCCAGCGTGCTAATAAAGAGCAACAGCAACAAAGGCAGCAGCATAGGCAACGCCAACAGGAGGAGGCACACCGCGAGAAGGCAAGACAGCAGCAGGCCAAGCAGGAACAGAAAAAGCAGGAACAGAACAAGCGGGAACAGAACAAGCGGGAACAGAACAAGCAGGAACAGAACAAGCGGGAACAGGATAAACAACAAGAGCGCCGCAAACGACAAGAACAGGCCCAACAGCGTCAGCGCTGGCAACAAGAGCAGAAGCGCCAGGAAGAAGCCCGTCGCCAACAGCGGGAGCGCCCCTCTTCACCAGCCGATCGCCACACTCGGGCGCTGGCAGTCTTAGGGCTAACACCCGGGGCTAATCGTGCCGATATCCGCCGTGCCTATCGCCGCATGGCGCAGCTGCATCACCCTGACCGTTTCTATTCGGGTAGTGAACATCAAGTAGCACTGGCATCAACCCGCTTTCAGCGCATCAAAAGCGCCTACGATTATTTGATGCAAAACCTCTGATCAGCCTACTGTTAACCATTAAGAGCCAGGCACCTCAACCGACAGCGAGTATCGACTCGAACATTATGCGCGATTTGTACCAACGACTGACACTGACACCCGACGCGAGTGACCAAGAAATCAATAGCGCGGTGGCTCGCTGCCCAAACAGCGCGTTGCGCCAGGACGCTGAGACCGTACTTGGCGTTGCCGAACACCGCGACGCTTATAACAAGCTCCATAAAACCGTCAGCGACATAGGACAACTGCGGGCAAGACTTGGGCTCACCCACGGCGCTCATTGGCAAGGCGATGTGGCCAACGACTTTTCCCTGCCACCCGATCATGCTATTTCGCGCCATGACGAGCTGATTGATCGCGTTAGTCTTGCGGTATCACTTTATAACCGCTGGCGGCGTTTCAAGGGTCCATGGCTACTCGTCGCCTTGTTGGCCATAGGTGCTGGCATAGGTCTCGCCTTTGGGCTCGCCTTGGGCCTTGGACTTAGCGTGGGATGACGCCTCTGTCCGCTCACGCTCGTCTCGGCGCAGTTCTGCTTCTGTCGGGCGCGGAGCGGGTTTTGGCGGCGCGGGCCGTTTACGTGGGCTATCGCCGCTTTCATCGCTACTATCCCCTGCCCAGCTCTTGTCACCCGGCTCATCGAGCGTGAAATCCGTGCCGGTGCGCTCTTTTCCTGCAGGCTCTTCTCTCCCAGTCTCACCGGGCTTACGATCTTGCCGACCATCTTCTGAACGCGCCTCCATGCTGACACTGAGACGCGGTACGCCTAGATCGATTTCCTGCGCTTCCATGCGTTGCTTCAGTAACAGGTTAAAAGCTCGCGATACGTCCCACTGCATTTCGGGTGCTGTACGAAAACGCATGCGCAAAATAGGACAACCATCTTCAAAGCCCTGCACGCCCTGCATTTCTAAAGGCGACCAAATATAGTGGCGCATCATGGGGTCTTTGCGTAACTCTTGCGCGGTCTCTTGCATCAGCGTAATTGCATCATCAATTTTCATCGCATAAGGGATACGAATCCGCATCAGCGCAATACCGAACTGACGCGACATGTTATGAATCGACTCAATACGACTAAAGGTAATAATGTGGACAACACCATCTAAATCACGCAGCTTCACAGTACGTAGCGTTAAGCCCTCAACGGTCCCCATATGGCCATTAATCTGAACGAAGTCATCAACCGCCAGGGAGTCTTCGATCAGAATAAAGATCCCGGTGATTAAATCCTGCACCAACGTTTGGGCACCAAAACCAATCGCCAGACCGATGACACCCGCACCCGCGAGCAGTGGTGTGACATTAACACCAAGGTTTGCTAGCCCGGCAATCACCGCAATAATCAAAATCGTCACAAAAATAACATTACGGATCATCGGCGTGATGGTTTGCGCCCGAGCTTGATTCACTCGCCTACCGCGAGAGCGTGCGGAGGACGTTAGCGCCCGCTGAATAGCCGTATCAGCAAAGATCCATACCAGCCAAGCCAGCAGCACAGTTGCCCCCAGACTTATCAAGGCTTGGCCAATACGGGCACTGGCTACCGCTTGCTGACCAAGGCCAAACAGCGAACCGCCCCAAACCTGCATAAACAGTTCAGCGAACACCATCCAGGCGCAAAGGTGGGCAAGGACAAAGCCAAAGCGCTCTAAACGCTTACGATATTGGCTGTAACGACGCCGATGACGGCGTTTACCCAAGCGCTCAGACTGACGTCTCAGCAAGCCAGTTACCACTAACGTCAACACTAATAAGCTTGCCGAGATAATCGAGCGCGCAAGCGCTGTACCCACATCACCCACGGTAATAAAGATCGCCAGTAATGAGCCACCGACCATCAGCAGTGCAGGAATATGCCAAAGGCCGCCCAGCGCACGGATCATCTCAACGGCGGCACTGGCATCACGGCGCTGCTTGTAAGGACGGTTGCAGATCAAGTGACGAACAGGTCGTTTAAATTTAAAGATAAAGCGCGCTGAAAGCAGCGCAGCCAACATATTCGCAAGCACCGACACTAAGCTGGAAAGCTCACTACCCAGCAACTCGACCAAGCGAGTGGAGTTCACCGCATCGCCTAAGGCGATTAATGCGCCAATGACAAACAGACCCCGTAAGGCTTTTTGTTGCAGCACCTGTACCGCTGTAAAACGATGGCCGCGGCTGAAAAACGCAATAACCGTTTCAATCACTACCGACAACGCGCGACCGCACACACAAACGTAAGCCAGAACCAACACAACCGTTCGGCCTGGGCTGTAAGGTAATATCTGCCCAATCCCTAGGGTAATCGCGAATGACAGTGCCCAAGGCAGCATGCGGCGTAAAAAGTGCACTGCCAATAACCATGCTTTCGGGTCTCGAGGCAAATCAAGCGGCCATTCTCGTCGTGTGGCGATCAAACGCCCAAACGCAATCATGACGACCAGCAGCGTCCCCCAAATAACACCAAGGACGGCGCCTTCGGCCACTGCACGTAGCGCCTCCCCCTGGTCAGCACCATCATTTAATGCGCGTAAGTCGGCAGCCCCTTGAACCAATTGTCGTGACCATTCATCAACTGGCGAGTCACCAGCTTGAGCCTGCTCGCCAATATCGGTCAGCGTATCGGCTAATGCGCCTAGCAGGCCTTGATGAACGATTTTGTCCTCTTCGCCAGCCTCGGTGGCAAGCTGCAATTCACGCAGGGAGTCGAGCAGCGCTCTACGCTGCTCTTCATTTTCCAGCATTGCGATCACATCGCTAAGCGAGCTTTGGAAGCGTTCACTACTGACACTTTGCTCTTCTGATGCATCATTGCCTCCCCCCAGGCTTGGCAGAGAAACGCTCTGCGCCTGCGCGAAGGTCATCACACCTATGAGTAGCGTCAAAAAAACGCCTAACACGATATTGATTGTCCAGTGCTGTCGCACGCTTGACTCCCGAAAATAAACCGGCATAACACGCCGATTAGTTAGCGTTTACTTAACTTTATACTCTCAGCCTTAATGCGTGACTATGATAGGCTGTTGGCTTAAACGTTCACCTCAAGGATACCGAGATGACGCTGCAAGCCCCTCCTAAGCGTACAAACAGTGATGGAAAAACAAGGCGTGTCGGTGTGGAAATCGAATTCGCCGGACTTCCACCGCATGATACCGCTGAACTGGTACGCGAACTATTTGGGGGTGAGCTTAACGTGGTAAGTCCCCACCGGCTACTGGTTGAAGCGACACGATGGGGCGAGTTCGGTATTGAGCTGGATACCCAATATGCTCACCCCGATAAGACGTTACTGGAAGAACACCATGAAAGCGATAGCGAATGGGCACGCCAGCAGCACCATCGGCGAATAGAGTTCCATCAAAAAACCCGTGAACTGATTGGCGACATGGTAACAGGCTTAGTGCCTACGGAAATTGTCTGTCCGCCGATCCCCTGGGATAAGTTAGCTGAACTAGACCAACTATTTAGTGCCCTGCGCGACAAGGGCGCGAAAGGTACGGATGCCAGTTTGCTCTACGGATTTGGGCTGCATCTCAACCCTGAAGTAGAGCGGTTTGAGGTTGATTACCTTCTAGCCATGATGCAAGCCTACTTGCTTCTCGCCAGTTGGCTGCGCGATGAAATCAAAGTCGACATTACCCGTGAAGTACTACCTCACGCTAACCCATTTCATAAAGAGTACGCCCTTAAAGTCCTGGATTCTGGTTATCAGCCTGATTTAGATACGTTTATCGATGACTATCTGCACTATAACCCAACACGCAATCGAGAGCTGGATTTACTGCCG
The DNA here is from genome assembly GCF_007989605.1 of Vreelandella venusta. Taxonomy (GTDB): domain Bacteria; phylum Pseudomonadota; class Gammaproteobacteria; order Pseudomonadales; family Halomonadaceae; genus Vreelandella; species Vreelandella venusta. The sequence continues at coordinate 245,090 of NZ_BJUL01000003.1, forward strand.
CTGTTTGCGCACCTGCGTCCTGACCATCCCAATGAGCTGCTGCATAGCCAACTCACTAAACCACGCCCGACATTTCATTACCGGCTACCCAATGCGCAGCTTTCTCAGCCCGGCTGGGGGTCGGTTGTGGAGTGGAATCGCTGGGTTGAGGTAGAAAAGCTAGCCGCAAACAGTGAGGTGCTGCGCGCTCGCTGCGATGAGTATATTGCTGAACACAGTCAACCTTGGTGGAAACGCTGTAAAACGAAGCTGCTTGGCCTATTTAAGTCATCCTAAACACACTGCCTGAGTGAGAACGTGCCGGCATGTCTCGACCGCTTATTGGGATTACAACCTCTGATCAAAAAAGCCACCTAGCGTGGTGGTTTGACTGGTTCGCCGTATGGCGACATGGTGGCAAACCGCTTCGCTTGTCCCCGTCACGCCCCTTGCCTGCCCATCTTGACGGGCTAATTATTGGCGGTGGCGATGATATTCAAGCGCACCTTTACGGCGGTGAAGTACAGCTGGATGTGCGGCTGGACCCTGCCCGCGATGAATTGGAACTCAGCCTACTCGGCCGATTTATTCCACAAAACACTCCGGTATTGGGAATTTGCCGAGGAGCTCAGCTCATCAACGTCCATCTGGGAGGTACCCTCGACCCTGATATTTATACTACCCACGAAGGCCTGAAACGACGGCGCACGGTGCTACCGCGCAAGACAGTAGATATTGTCGGGGGAAGTAAGCTTTATCAACTATTAGGCGTCACATGGTGTCGTGTGAATAGCCTGCACCACCAGGCGGTCAATCAGGCAGGTAACGGCATCAATATTGTCGCCCGCGACCGGGACGGACTAGTACAGGGAATTGAGTCCACAAAACATGATTTTCTAATTGGCGTGCAGTGGCATCCTGAGTGGCTTATTTTCAACCGCCCCCAGCAACGTTTAATTAGTGCACTGGTGGCGGCAGCGAAACAAGGCACACATTAGCAACCTACGTACTGCCTCTGACTAGCCTTTTAAGGCTGCCAGCGCGGCTTCATAATCAGGCTCATTTTTCAGCTCGCTGACCAGCTCACTGTGCAACACGCGATTATCTGCATCGAGCACTACCACGGCACGGGCGCACAATCCTTCCATTGCACTATTCGCCAATGCGACACCCCACGCTTCTTGGAACTCTCGATGGCGGAAGGTAGACAAGGTTTCAACGTTATCCAACCCTTCTGCGCCACAAAAGCGCTTGGCCGCAAATGGCAGGTCAGCAGACACCACCAGTACCACGGTATTATCCAATTGCGCGGCCAGTTCATTAAACCGTCGAGTAGACACCGCACAAGTGGGCGTATCGACACTCGGGATAATATTCAGTACTTTGCGCTTGCCCGAATACGTATCAAGGGTAACATCTTCTAAATTAGCATTGGTCAGCGTCATCAGCGGCGCAGTTTGACCTGGAGCAGGTAGCGTTCCCGCCACATCCATCGGCTCGCCAGCACGGGTTATCTGTTGCATATTAAGCTCCTAATATAAAGTGAAAACGGTGTATGGTGAGAGCTATCACCTTACAGGGTAATGCCTTAACGGGGCTAACCTTTCCTCCCTAACCTTCCCTTAGACAGGATAACGAGAACGCCATGGCCTCTTTAGTTATTATCAAAACCGGTGATGCTTTCCCTGAAGTGGTCGATCAATACGGTGATTTCGAGCAACTCTTTATCAATCAGCTTTCGACGTCACTTCCGACCGACCTGTCACTCAGGGTTTGGGATGCGCGCAAACAAGGCGTTCCTCCTACCCCCAGTTCATTCGCCGGCATTATGCTCACGGGTTCCCACAGTATGGTGAGCGAACAGGAGCCATGGAGCGAAGCACTAAAACCTTGGCTTGAGCAGGCGTTAGCCGAGAACGTCCCGATGCTTGGTGTGTGTTACGGCCACCAGTTGATGGCTTCAGCATTCGGCGGTATTAGCGATTACCACCCTGCAGGCAGAGAGTCAGGAACCCGCAAAGTACAGCTGACCCAAGCAGGTCATCAAGACCCTCTGTTTAGCAAGCTCCCCACACACTTCTCGGCTCACCTAACCCACGCCCAGTCGGTCATGCAGCTGCCACCCAACGCCTCGGTGTTGGCGCATAACTGCCACGATGCTCATCAAGCATTACGTTATGGCCCCCGCCAATGGAGCGTGCAGTTTCATCCAGAATTCACCCAACCAGTGATGCATGCTTATATCGAGCGTCAGAAAGCCGCATTGCGCGACCAAGGCGACAATCCTGACGAACTCATTAACGCCATCACTGACACTCAAGCAGCCTCTAGCCTACTGCGCCATTTCCTGAGCTTTACGTAAGCCGCTTTTGGTCACGCCTGGACGCAAGTCGGTCCGCTAATCGCGTGGGTTCTGGTAACTTGGTGCGTCCTAAACAGCGCACCACCCAGTCCAGTGATGTTTCAAGGGATAATCGATGTCCAGGCGATACGAACACTGGCTTCACATTTTTCCGCGAGCGTAGCACAGCACCAATCACCTCGTTACCTGATGTTAGCGGCACCCAGTCTCCCTGCGTGTTTCCCACCTCTTCATGCTGCCCCGTTAATCGGGACTTAGCGATGCCGATCGTCGGTAAATTTAGCCATAGTCCCAGGTGAGCAGCGACACCCAGCCGCCGAGGATGCGCAATCCCCTGCCCGTCGACCATTACCAGTTCGGGTGTGATCGCAAGTTTTGCGAATGCCTCCAGGGCGGCCGGGATCTCGCGAAAAGAGAGCAGCCCGGGAATATAAGGCATCCGTGTTGGCTCACGATGAACCACCTGCTCTACCATAGTTAGATGCTGTGGGGTGTCAGGCTGCCATTTCAGGACAACAATTGCCGCACGAGTGATCTCACCGTCCGCTTCAAACCCAATATCGACCCCAGCAATGTGATGTACAGAGCCGATACGATCCGTGGTTTCAAGTCGTTTCGCCAGCACTTTTTGCAGCGCTACGGCTTCTTTTGGAGCTAAATTCCAGTCATGTAGCGGTGCGTCCATGCAGCCTCCTTTTACTGAACCATCATCATACTAACGTAGCTCAACTTCTCAGCAGCAATAACAGGCAAAAAAAATCCCCTTAAGCCGCTAGGCGTAAGGGGATAGAACGATCGTTAAACGTCGTTTTAAAGCACCACTATCTATCTATGGCGCTATACAATAACTTAAGCACAATAACTTAAGCGCGTTCGCGGCGACGAATCGGCGCATCGCCGTCATCACGACGACGACGTGGAGCACGCTCAGGCGCGCTGTCTTCACTAATTTCTAACGGACGACCTGCGACACGGGCACGTGCCATTTTCGCCAGAATAGTGGAAGGCAGGCCACTGGGTAGCTCAACTACCGAGAAAGCGTTGCGGATATCGATCCGACCGATACGGGCACCTTCGATGCCACCTTCGTTCGCCAGTGCACCTACCAGCTGACCAGGCTTAACGCCATCCTTATGGCCAACAGAAACACGGTAACGAATCATACCTTCACTAGGTGCGCTTGAACGCTCACGACGGCCACCGGACCTACCACCAGGCGCGCCATCACGCGGGGCACGCTCTTTACGCGGGGCTTGCAAGCGACCAATCGGCGCTTCATCAGCACGCGCCATCGCAGCAAAAGCACAGGCTAATTCAATGGCATCATGGCCTTCTTCCACTAGGCGTTCAACCAGTGCACGCTGCTCTTCAGCACCTTTGGTCAGGGCCGCTACAACGCGATGATGGAACACGTCATCACGGTGAGCACGAATAGCAGCTTCGTCTGGCAGCGGCATTTCCGTCATTTTCTGACCGGTAGCCTGCTCCATCCAGCCCACTTTACGGCCTTCACGGAAACCAGCGAACGTAATTGCGATACCGCTACGGCCCGCACGACCGGTACGACCGATACGGTGGGTATAGGCTTCTGCGTCTTGTGGCAGATCGTAGTTGATCACGTGCGTAATACGCGGCACGTCAAGACCACGAGCAGCGACGTCGGTCGCAATTAGCACATCAACCTTGCTGCGCTTGAGACGTGTAATGGTGCGCTCACGCAGGCTTTGGTCTAGATCGCCAGACAGGCCTGCGGCATTAACGCCACGCGCTGTTAGCTGCTCAACCAGCGTGGTACAAGCGGCACGAGTACGCACGAAGACAATAGCGGCATCAACCGGCTCAACTTCAAGGATACGTGCCAACGCTTCAAGCTTAGCGCCACCATCGACGCGTACAATGCGCTGTTCAATGTTTTCACCGGTCGTCGTACGCGACTCAATCGCGACTTTCACCGGGTTAACTAGATAGCGGTTAACAATGCGCTCAATTTCAGTCGGCAGCGTTGCCGAGAAGAACACACGCTGAGCATCTTTAGGGGTATCGGCAACCACGCGTTTTACGTCGTCGATAAAGCCCATGCGCAGCATTTCGTCAGCTTCATCCAGCACAAGTGCCGAAAGGCCATCGAGTTTCAGACTACCGCGATCAAGGTGATCGATAATACGGCCAGGGGTGCCAACAACAACCTGGGCACCGCGCTTTAGTGCGCCTAACTGCTCACGGTACTCTTGGCCGCCACAAAGGATAGCGACTTCAAGGCCCTTGAGGTTTTGGCCATATTTACTGAACGACGCAGCAACCTGCTGGGCAAGTTCACGGGTCGGAGCCATAACAAGTACTTGAGGCTCACGACGGGTAAGTTCTAAACGCGATAACAATGGCAATGCAAATGCAGCAGTTTTGCCGGTGCCGGTTTGCGCTTGGCCCAGCATATCGCGGCCTTCCAGCAACGCAGGAATTGTCTGCGCCTGGATCGGCGAGGGAATTTCGTAGCCTTGTGCTTCAACAGCAGAGAGAACGGCAGGCAACAGAGCAAGATCGCCGAAGCTCGGCGAAGCGACAGAAGTCGAGGTCATTAATCACACCTTGGTAGGCCGGTTTTTCCGGCAAAAAACATCGTAAGCGTCTCTGACTCTGCTCGTTAATACGCGTGACAATGCCTATTAATGAACAAGGATCCGCAAGGCGGATATCATCATCAGTGGAGTCGGAGACGCCGGTCGCACCTAGCATTCGGTTAGCAAACATCGCATAGGCGGGCTAACCGCTGTGGCGACCTTCTGCGCCGATTTCACCCGTTTGGTGAAATGCTGGAGGCGCGCCATCTTCACAGCAATGAACATCTGCAGTTGGCAAGATGTTCCCGCAAGCACTTCGCTTCGTAGTCAAAGCTACGCAGGAAATCGCTTATCGTCGTGATGGAGGGGTCAACACATGCGAGGAGGGCGCATCCTAACACCGCCAGCCGATCATGACCAGCTTTTTTACTTTAACCATTTTTAATAGTCTGGCTTGCAGATACTCCCTGTTCGTCTAACCTGAGAGGTGCCTAACGATGTTCACTAACTTCAAGGAGTGATGCTATGAACTGGGATAAAATTGAAGGCAACTGGAAAGAAATGAAAGGAAAAGCTCGTGCAAGCTGGGGAGAACTAACTGACGATGAACTTACCCAGATTGGCGGCAAGAAAGACCAACTTGTTGGCAAGCTACAGCAGAAATATGGCATAGAGCGGGAAGAAGCCGAACGCCGTGCTGATCAATGGGCGAACGATCTTTAACGTTTGTCGTCTAATTAAGCGCACATTAATAGCTACACGGAGAGATGCTATGCGTAAGACAATGCTTACCACCGCTATCAGTACCGCCCTTTTAGGCAGCTTAGCCTTTGGTGTTCAAGCCTCAACTGAACCCCAAGGCATGTATTCTGCAGATGACATCATGGATGCAGAGGTGTTTTTTGTTGGTGGTTCTGGTGAAGAAATAGGTGAAGTGGAAGATATTCTTTTTGATGAAGAAATGCGCATTTCAGCGTTAGTCGTTGAAAGCGGCGCAGTTCTGGGTCTGGGTGGTCGTGAAATTGTGATTAATACCGATCAGTTTACCCTGGAAACCCATACCGAGAGTGATGGTGGTACCGAGCACCGTATTATGCTCGAGGCTTCCCAAGAGGAAGTCGAATCCTTCCCTACCTATAATCGTGATTGGTGGGAGCAGACTAAAAACAGTGCTCGCGATGCGTGGCAAACGACCAAAGAAGGTGCCCAAAGCGCTTGGCAAACTACTCGCGAAGCCGTTAATGACAACCAGTAACTTAAATCGCTTAAGCTAGCGCTTAACTAGCCAAATGGGCCACCCAGCAACTGGGTGGCCCATTTGTTAGTAACGAGATTTGAGAGGCAATTTCTGAGCAGCGCTCTGCTTATCAACTAGTATGAAGCCCGACGACGGATGCCCTGCCCTGGCAAACGCTGACGATCATGAGGGCGCTCTAAATCCAATAGCGGTCCGGCAGGCACAATGCGTGTAGGGTTAATCTTGTCATGGCTGTAGTAGTAGTGGCGTTTTATCTGGTCCATATTGACGGTCTCTGCAATGCCCGACCACTGATACAGCTCGCGAACGTAATTTGCTAGATTTGGATAATCTTCAATACGCTTTAAATTGCACTTAAAATGACCGTAATAGACAGCATCAAAACGGATCAGCGTAGTGAAAAGCCGAATATCCGCCTCTGTTAACCACTCCCCCGCTAGATAACGATGCTCGCTCAAACGTTTTTCCATTCGATCTAAGGCATCGAACAGCGCCTGCACATGCTTTTCATACACCTGCTGATCCGTCGCAAAACCCGACTTATAGACACCGTTATTAATATGCTCGTACACATCGTCGTTGATGTCGTTAATGGTGCTACGCAGGTCATCAGGGTAAAAATCTAAATCGTTACCGGTCAACTCATCAAACGCGTGATTAAAAATGCGTATCAAATCAGCCGACTCATTATTGATTATTGCGCTACGTTGCTTATCCCAAAGCAGCGGTACGGTGACGCGTCCCGTATAGGTAGAGTCATTCATCGTGTAGAGCTGGTGATGATAGTCGACGTGGTTGACAGGATCCCCGCTGGAGCCCTCAGCTTGGTTATACGTCCAACCCTTATCCTGCATCAAAGGGCTGACATGAGAGGCACCAATAAGTGATTCCAGCCCTTTTAATTTGCGCATAATCAGAACTCGATGCGCCCAAGGGCAGGCTAAAGAGACATAAAGATGATAACGGTCTGCTTGCGCGGGGTAGCGTTGCCCTTGCCACTGTTTGCCTGACGATGCGCCGCCTGACAGCACTTCTCTCATGGAATCGTCACCCACCCAGTCGCGCAGCTGAGCAGACTCACGGACAAATTCGCCACCATGCTTCTTAGTGTCGTACCACTGATCAACCCATTCGCCGTTAACAAGCAGTCCCATCGGGCGGTCTCCTGTTGTAATAATCGTATGTAGTAAACGCATTAATAATACTGATGGCGTTTAGCATACGCCCGCTTTCCCGATGCTCAAGCGGATGTTTTACGGCGATTCATTCGATGAAATCGAATCCTTAGGACAGAGTTCGCTCACCCCCTGCTTCAATGCCTGCGCCATCGCGTGGGCTGCAGGGCCAGCGCGATCTCGGTCTCTGAATATCAACTGCATGGGCACCATACGTATCCCACCAGCACTCAACGGCAGAGGTTTGAGTTGCCCACTTGAAAGCTCATCAGCAATACGGGTTTCTGGCATCCAGGCAAACCCTAACCCGCGCTTCAACATATCTAAAGACGTGTTTAAGTGACTCACCGTCCATCGTTGCTCCGCTTTCAGCCAGCCGGAATTAGTCGACTGGCGTAGCGCTGAATCACGTACGACCAGTTGGCGATGCTGGGTTAGATCCCGCAGGTCTAGCGAGCGGCTAAGCTGGTGTAACTCATGGCTTGGGTGTGCCACAGCGATAAACCGCACGTTCACCAGTGGTTCACCTAAATACCCCTGAGCCGCAATCCCTGAAACCACGAGATCGGCACGGCCATCGTGAAGCATCTCCGTACCACCATTTAGCACGCTTTCATGCAACTGTACTCTGACCTGAGGATACATTTCTGAGAAACGCTCAAGCGCTTTCGCTTGGGCAGCGGCTGGAAAAATCTGATCAATAGCGACCACGATTTCAGCTTCCAAGCCAGCAGCCAAACGGGTAGCAACATCTTCTAAAGAAGCGGCACTCTCAATTAACTGGCGAGCTCGGCGCAATAAGAGTTCGCCCGCCTCAGTTAGGCGTACCTGCCTACCTACCGGCTCTAACACCTGAACACCCAACTGCTCTTCTAACTTGTGCACGGCATGGTTAAGCGTAGATGGGCTTTTATGAATAGCCTCGGCCGCCCGCGCAAACCCACCATGGTCAACGACGGCTGCCAGCATCTGCCACTGTGCAAGAGTTACTCGAGACATTTCGATTCCCTCGACGCTAAACAGCGAAATAGTCCACTTGATCTTCGAAAAACCCATATAGAATGCCAGGAAAAAGTGCTGAGTACTTGCTTGCAAACAATTATTCCTAGGTATCAGTCCGCCAAGGGGGTCTAGCTGACTCTTTTTCCCTTAAGCCGCGGTTAATCGACACTAAAATTGCCAAACACGACAAAGAAACAATTTTTTACAAAAAAGACAGCGTCTCACACCGCCAATTACTAAGCGCCCTTAACAAACCTGCTAAAGACCACCTGATGACGAGTGGTTGGCTTTCAAGTCGCCTAAACTTTTAGACAAAAATGATACAAATATAATACAAAAGCATTGTAAAATTAATTTAACTTTTAAATTTGGTGGAAAATATTGCTTAGCGCCACCTCCCTATGGTTAATTAGTCTGCCCACTTAGCCCTAACACGGCTATCGAGAAGTTACTTTTTTTAGCGAACGGCGTTCATAAACAGATTTACTTGCTTATTACTTCCGTATTTCAATGAAGTACATTTAGTGTACAGGCATACAGTCTGTTCACTCTTACCCTCATGGGGTATGGTTCCTGGGTTTACTTTCTTTCATGTTACTCATTTATCACGAACTCGGCGGCCCATTTACCCATGTTGCGAATTCTTCATTCGCTGCCCCGCACACATAAATTGTTACTGTTACCCGTGGCTACAATGGTCACTGTGCTGGGCACACAAAAGTTAATTACGACCTACCACGATTTAAACCACGCTCATACACCACTGGAAAGCGTGCTTGTACCGCTTCCCAGCGACTCTGCTCCTGGGGTCCCCTCACTGCGCCAAGAACGCACCCCTGTTGCTGAAGCCATTGATCGCGCTTCCCGCGCGATTGATGCCACGCGGGAAAATATTCCGCTGCACGACCTTGCTGCTAAAGAAATTGTCGATCTGGATGTCATTCCTAGCGCCGAAGCCTCAATGGCTAGCGACACGACGCAACCTCACATTAGCGCCCAACTGGATGACAGCGCGCTCCATATCGCTGTGGTGCTAGGAACCCTCTCCAGCGGTATGCTCGAAGTTGATAAAACTGCTTCTGGCGATGTGGATAACACGGCTTCCGTGGAAATTGCCGATGCCACTTCATATGAAGATTATGGCAATGAACTATTTGGTGATATTTCTTTTCTCGAGCTGGAACTTGCTACGGACGAGCCCTACGTTCCTAGATGGAAAACACATATTGTTGAGTCGGGTGAGACCTTCGCGTTGCTGGCACAGAACAAGCTAGGCCTTGGCTACAGCGAAGTAATGGCAATGCTAGAGGATCTTCCAGACCCTCGTATGCTTACGCATTGGCGTGCTGGCCACAGTTTTGATTACAAGTTAGATGAAAATGGTCGTTTGCTGTCGTTGCGTATGATGAAAAACACCCGCGACGGTATCTTGCTAGAGCGTGATGAAGAACACTTTGCCGCCACGGTTATTGAGCGTCAGGGTGAAGCAGTACAGCGTCTCTACGCGGGCAGCGTAAGCGGTAGTTTTGCACGCTCGGCCCAGGCAACGGGTCTAAGCAGCAGCGCCGTTACTGAACTCACCCACCTACTTGAGCAAAAACTCGACTTTCGACGCGACAGCCGTCGTGGGGATCGCTTTCAAGTGCTAGTTGAGTCCGACATGATTGATGGGGAAGCGTTTGACTCTCGCGTGCTCGCTGTTAAGTACGATGGCGAACGCATGGACTTGACGCTTCTGCGTAATGCCACTGATAGCAACTTTTATACGCCTGAAGGAAGTAGCTTAGATCCTGCTTTCTCGCGCTATCCGTTTGAAGGCAATTACCGTCTAAGTTCTAACTTTAACCCACGCCGCAAACATCCGGTAACTGGCCGCATAAGTCCGCATAATGGCACCGATTTTGCGATGCCTATTGGCACACCTGTTATTGCTCCCGCCAATGGTCGGGTGGAAAAAGTGGGTAACCATCATGCTGCAGGGCGTTACATTGTGGTTCGCCATGATAATGGCTATCAAACCCGTTATCTTCACCTTTCTCGCCCGCTAGTCAGCGAAGGTGCGCGTATCGAAATGGGTGAACGCATTGCACTTTCAGGCAACACCGGACGGAGTACAGGGCCTCATCTGCACTATGAGGTCATCGTCAACAACACGCCTGTCAATGCGATGAACGTAGAGCTGCCTGAAAACACCAGCCTTAGTGGCGATACTTTGATTGCGTTCCAGCGCCAGGCTGAGCCCATGATGGCGGCATTGGATAGCGGTGAGACAGGCACTATCAGTGTTGCTAACTACGAGCGTCAAGAAGAAGAGCAGTAACTTTCTTACTCTCTTTGCATCAAACAGTAACGCCGCCCTTATAGGGCGGCGTTATTGCTTTGAAGTAAGCCTGAGTTACCAACCTTGCCGATAAGCCATCCTTACAAAATATCTAGCCATCAATCCTCTCATCACGTTATACCGCTCGTGACAATGCAGCCAATAGATCGGCGTCACGGCGATAAATATCATCGCGAAACTCTACTTCTCCTTGCGCATTTGGCCAGGCCGTTAAGTAGTGCAGCGCGACAGGAATACGCTGCGGCAGATTAACATTACGATCACTTCCACCACTGTTAAGCAACGAAGACAATTGGTAGCGACTGCCACTATCTTGAAGCAGTAACTGCGCAAATTCCGTTACGCCTTCAACGCGCACACAGCCAGAACTGAGCGCTCGCTGATCGCGCTGAAACACTCCCCTGGCAGGTGTATCATGAAGATAGATCATCTCATTGTTAGGAAAACGTACCACCACGCGGCCTAACGGGTTACCGCCACCTGACACTTGACGCAGCATCACTGCGCCTGGCCGCTGCCAGTCAATAGCAGCAGCGTCTAACCGCTCGCCGGAGTGACTTATCACTTGGATATTGCGCCGGGCCAAATAGCCTGGATCTCGTCTAACCTGAGGTAAAACATCCTCGCGCATAATGGTCGGTGGAATCGTCCATGACGGGTTGATAGTTAAGTGGCTAATCGCCGAATGAATAATAGGCGTTTCGCGCCGCGGTGTGCCGACTACCACCCTGGCATCCCAGTGCTCACCATTGGGCCGAGTGTAGTGCAGTCGATACCCCGCAATGTCGACCCACACACGCGGCTCATCGGTTTGGGTAGGCTTGAGCCAACGCGCCCGCTCCAAGTTGACACGCAGTTGATCAATACGCGACGTGACCGGCGTGTTCAATGCAAGCCGTGTGCGCTGACCCACAACACCATCTTCTTGCAACTGATGACGACGTTGAAATTGCTTAACGGCCCTTTCTAGCTCAGCATCATAAGTGCGCTGGTTGCTAACCGCTGACTGCGCCTCAATCATTGGGTAGGCACTGCTATCCGCCCCCAGCAAGTTGGTTTCTCCCCAATAGGCCAAGCGCTGTCGCAATACCAGTACATCCTCATTAGTATCGCCTGGGCGTAACGCCTCATCTCGGCTTGCCAGATAGGGAACACTGCCTTTTTCAGCCAGCGTACGGTATTGGCGTAGCGCATCGCGTAGCTGAGCGTACTCCGTTGACGAGGGCCTTACATAGTCAAGCGCGTCCTGAATCTCGCCATTTTCCACCGCATGGACAATGCGCAGCAAAGAGTAGCGGCGCTCTGGCCTCGGGATATCCCATTTAGGCTCGACCTCGTTTGGGTTCACCTTGCCCCGCGAGAGGTGCTCAAGTGCAAGCAAAAGTGCTGTCGTTGCCTGAACATCAAAATCAGCTTGGGCCAACGCACCTGCTTGCTGGCTAGCCTGAAATGCAGTCAGCAGGATATCTGCGTCATAATCACTAGGCGTTAGACCATCATCTTCAAGGCTATTTAACGCCTGCACCAGTGCTTCAACACGACTGCTATCTTGCCAGACGAGTCGCTGGTTTAGCTGCTGATAAAAGTCTTCAACAGGCAGTAACTCACTAGATTGAGTCGCTAAACGCTGAGCAAGTGCCTGCTCAAGAGCGCCTGTATCAGCTTGCGCGCTGGTAACCAACTGAGGCGCTTGGACCAGCGTCAGACACAGGGCCATCCCTATCGCCCATCGTCTTATTAACGTTGTCTCGTTCATCGCTCCTCCTTGCGTTACTATTCATCGTCGCTATTTATGATTGCGATTCATCATTATTGCGCTACATCTATTTATCATAGCCGTTTACCTGTCTACTTCGTCGATATCTATTGCAGGATTGCACTCTATGCTTTTTTACCTACGTGCTTCTACCGTCATTGTTTCGCTTCCACTGCTGTTATTGAGCCTTCCCTTACAAGCCGCCAGCTTTTTTTCACAGGTCGCTTCTACCGCGCCACCCGGCATTTCGCCCTTGCATCATCAATTACTCCAACTAGCGCCATCGGCAACGCCAGAGGCACTGCGGCTCGCCGCTCAGTCACTTAGCTGTGCTGACCCAACCGCTGAGCGCTTAGCCGTCATTGATTACTCACTTCCGTCTACCGAGCCACGGCTTTGGGTCTTTGACCTACATCGACATAAGCTGCTGTTTGAAGAGCTGGTTTCCCATGGGCAGGGTTCAGGCGATGCGTTGGCAGAGGTCTTCTCCAATACCCCCGAAAGCCATCAATCCAGCATCGGGCTCTTTCGCACAATGAATAGTTATTATGGTCGTAATGGCTATTCATTGCGCCTGGATGGCTTAGAGCCAGAGGTGAACGACCTCGCGTTTGAGCGAGCAATTGTGATTCATGGCGCTGACTATGTTAGCGACGACTTTATCGCCCAGACCGGTAGACTCGGACGTAGCCACGGCTGCCCTGCCGTACGCGAAGACATCACGTATCCGCTTATCGACAGTTTAAAAGAGAACCAGTATGTCTTTGCCTACTATCCGGATGAAGAGTGGTTAGCAACATCGCAGTTTCTGCGCTGCCCAAACGACAATGCTCGCCATCTAGCCCAACGCTGATCATCTTTCTAGCAAAATTGCCGAGCGGCGAAGCTGCTCACTGTGTAAGACCAGCCTTTAGGCTGGTCTTTAAGACTGATCCAAATACATTAAGAAACATAGACTCATAAAACACAAGAGGCTGGTTTTTATCATTAATATAAGGTAACTCCGGCAAGCACAGCAACTACCTGCAATACTTTGTGACAAAACATCACAAAACTATTTACTATTTTGCAGGTACTGGCCATGTTTGCTTTTATGCACCCGTATCAAACTATCCATCGCCTAGAGCAGGAAGTGGCAACATTGAATGCCCAACTGGATGCTGAAAAAAAGCGTCACAGCTGTCGCGCGATCAGCTTGATGACGCCAGTTGAGTCACTCAGCATGCTTCAGGCCAGGGGCGCGGACATGCTTTGCTCATTGAGCAAGGGCGTAGAAGTGCATGCTCAGCACCTTGCTGCCGAGCAATCGACACTCACAGACACCTTCGAGCGTCTCCATAAAGCCGAGCAAAGCGCACAAACATTGCAACAACACCGCCAACGCTGCCAGCAAACAGACACGTATTTATCGTCCCCTTTAGTGACAGAGCAAGCCTTTCACGATATACGCCAGCTGAGTGTCGAATTAGGACACAATGCAGGCCATACACAAGCGCTAGCGATTACTGCGGCTTTGGAAGTTGCCCACTTTCATGAACAACCGGCAGGCATGCCAGCGATTGTGCAGGACCTGCAGGAGTTATCAGAACACTCTCGGCAATTAGCACACCAGCTAGCGCAGTGGGTCGAGCGCACTGCATTGCAAGTCAATGAAGATGCAAAGATCCGAGATTATCAGCAGCAGGAAATAAAGGCACTCACCAGCGCTGCCCAAGCAGCAGAACAGGTCATTGAGCAGTTGATAGATCAGTCACGCCATATGTATAAGGTCATACACCACAGTACAACCACGGCTTATTTACACGCTGCCAAACTCGAGCATGCGGTATGGAAAAGCCGCCTTTATAGTCAACTACTCTCTGCTCATCTGGAAGAGAGCTTAGAAGATCACCAGCACTGCACGCTTGGGCATTGGTACTTTATGGGTGACGGTCATCGCTATAAGCATACCGAGGCTTACAAAGCGCTGGCGGCACCCCATAAGCGTTTTCATGAAAGCGGTTTAGAAGCTCTTAAGTTTGCCCGCCAAGGTGATCACAATGGCCAGCTTGCGGCGCTGGCTATGATGGAAGAAGCCAGCAGCCAGCTAGCGCTCCAGCTTGATAAATTGATGGAACATGCTGTTTATGAGGTTCCCCTTTCAAATGGACGCCCTTCGCCATTAGCAGATTCACCTTGATAGCGTGCTGTACGCCTGCCTAGCAGGCGTACACATATCACGCCCTTTTATGCCATGCTGAGTGGGTTAACTGCGCTTTTAATCACTCACTCAGCAGGGAAAGCAATGTCGCAGATCAAAAAGCTAGATCTCGCTTTACAGGGCGGTGGAGCCCACGGTGCTTATACATGGGGAGTCATCGATCGCCTACTTGAAGATGACCGTATCGACATAGAGGGCATCAGTGGCACAAGCGCTGGCGCAATGAATGGCGTGGTCATGGCAGATGCCCTCACCCGCGGTAATAAAGAGGCAGCTCGCCAAGCGTTACACCAGTTTTGGAAAGCGGTTAGTCGAGCAGGGATGGCGAGCCCAATTCGCCGCTCACCACTTGATGTGCTTACCGGAAACTGGTCTCTCGATCATTCACCGGGCTATGTGGCCATGGACCTTTTAAGCCGCCTGGTGTCCCCCTACCAACTGAATCCTCTCAATATTAATCCACTGCGCGACATTATTGCCGAGCATATTGATTTCGAACGTGTAAGACGTTGTGAGCAGCTTAAGCTATTTGTGACCGCCACTAACGTTCGCACCGGAAAGCAGCGCGTTTTTCGCCGCGAAGAGATGAGTGTGGATGCGGTGATGGCCTCTGCTTGCCTGCCATTTGTATTTCAAGCCGTTGAGATAGAGGGTGAAGCGTACTGGGATGGCGGTTATATGGGTAACCCAGCACTGTTCCCTTTAATGGAAGAGTGCAGCGCCCGCGACATTCTATTGGTGCAGATTAACCCCATCAGCAGAGAAGAAATACCCACATCTGCCTCAGCCATAATGAATCGACTAAACGAAATTACCTTTAATTCCGCCCTGATTAAAGAAATACGCATGATTGCAGTGCTTAAGCGCACACTGGATGAACAGGGTATCGAAAACTGCTATCAGCAAGCTCTGTTCCACCGTATCAGTGGCGAACAGGCGCTAGAGGACCTCTCGGTATCGAGCAAAATGAACTCAGAGTGGGCATTCCTATGTTACCTGTTTGAACAAGGGCGCGATGCCGCCGAGCGCTGGCTAGAAACTCACTTTGAGTCGATAGGTGAACGCTCAACACTGGATATTGACGCTGTTTATTTGCACGAATAATCAGCACTGACGTGCCGCACGCCTTTGCTGCAGATGCGCCACCTTGGTGCATTACCCGCTTGCCGCAACGCTCCACCTATCAAAAAAATAAACATAAGAAACTGATTTTAAAATTAAAATAATCTTATGGCGAACTACTTGCTTAACTCTTACTGAATGATGGTAGGCGTGGACCAGGCCCAACGGGTACGAGTGCGTCGAACCTGCCCTTCAATGGCGAAGGCATGTTCTCGTTAACAACATAGCGCCTTTCCAAGCGCCATGTTTTGACCCACTCGTATCGTGCTCTGTGAGGCCATCCATGGACATTCGCAATAAAGCTAACCGCATTCGGCTATTAAACTTCTCTACCCCTCAAATGCGCGCGTTCCACTTCTCCTGGTTCGCGTTCCATATCTGTTTTTTTGGCTGGTTTGGCATCGCGCCACTGATGGCGGTGGTCCGTGAAGACTTATCACTCACCCAAACGCAAATCGGCAATACCATTATTGCCTCCGTTGCTATTACCGTTATTGTCCGCCTGCTCATTGGCGTACTGTGCGATAAAATTGGGCCTCGTAAAACCTATACCGGTTTGTTGATGCTGGGCGCTGTGCCCGTTATGGGCATAGGTTTTGCCAATAGCTTTGAGACCTTCTTACTCGCTCGGCTGGCCATCGGCGCCATCGGTGCATCCTTTGTGATCACCCAATATCACACCACGATGATGTTTGCGCCGAATGTCGTTGGCACCGCCAATGCGACCAGTGCTGGCTGGGGAAACTTGGGCGGCGGTACGACGCAAATCCTGATGCCGTTGATCTTCTCAGGTCTACTAATGCTTGGCGTTAGTGAAACGCTAGGGTGGCGCTTGGCAATGGTGGTGCCTGGTGTCGTACTGTTTTTTACTGGGATTGGCTATTGGCTGTTTACCCAAGATGCTCCCGATGGCAACTTTAGCGACCTGCGCGCCCGCGGCGAACTACCCGAAGCCACAGGTGAAAATAGCGCTGTACACAGCTTTCTGACCGCAGCAAAAGATATTCGCGTATGGGCGCTGTTTATTGTTTACGGGCTCTGCTTTGGCGTCGAACTAACCATCAATAATATTGCCGCTATTTACTTCTTCGACAAATTTGATCTGACCCTGGCGACCGCTGGTTTAATCGCTGGTTTATTTGGCCTAATGAATATTTTTGCCCGTACCCTTGGCGGCGTCTTTTCAGACCTGTTCGCCAAACAAGGTGGTTTAAAAGGTCGAGTCCGCTGGCTGTTTATCGCCTTAGTATGTGAAGGAATAGCGCTCATTGCCTTCTCACAAATGCACGTCTTAAGCCTCGCAATCGGCATCATGCTGGTCTTTAGCCTGTTTGTTCAAATGGCCGAAGGAGCAACATTTGGCGTGGTGCCCTTTATCAATAAAAAAGCACTCGGTGCTGTTGCCGGTATCGTGGGGGCGGGTGGAAATGTCGGTGCCGTATCCGCCGCCTTTCTGTTCCGGAGTGAAAGTCTTGGTTATCAGCAAGGGCTTTTTTACCTGGGCATTACCGTATTAGTGCTTGCTTCTTGTGTACTGGTAGTACGTTTCAGCGATGCCACAGAAGCTGAAGAAGCAACTGCCTATCGTGATGCGGTTGGCAACGATACGAACGCAGGCGCACTCTCGCTGCGTTAGCACTCACTTCCCCCTCTGGATGCTTTATCCGCGATGATGTTTTACGACATGTTTTCGCGGCACATATCGCAACAGAGGGGAATTCATCTCAGGCGGGGAGTAAAAGGAAACCACTATGTCTACAGCCCAACAACTACTCTTAACCGCCCTTCGGTGCGATATCGATAGCCTGCACCATTTAGCCACCACCTCAGAGATCGTTGGCGACATTAGCGGTTTTATCCATGCGCTCCAACGTGAACGAGGTGCTTCGACGATTTACCTTGTCTCGCAAGGTAAACGGTTTGCCTCTCGGCGGAAGGAATTTGTACAGCATAGCCAAGAAGCCGAGACCGTTATGCGCCAGCGGCTAGAAGCACTTGCCGAAGAAGCACGACCACAGGCAGCAGCACGCTTACTTAGGCGGATCGCGGCGGTGTGGCTTGCCCTAGATGACCTAAACGCGTTACGACAAGCCATACATTCGTTTGCGATCTCTCCCGATGCGGCAACCCAAGCCTTTAACCACTTAATTAGTGGACTCCTCGCCATTGTATTTGAAGCAGCAGATACCTCAGTAGACCCGGATATCACTCGTGCACTAGTGGCTATTTTCCACCTTATGCAAGGCAAAGAACTCGCTGGGCAAGAGCGTGCCTGTGGTGCCTTTGGCTTTACTCATGGGCATTTCGACGATGCCCATCGCGAATTGATTCACCAATTAGTACGCGATCAGCAACGCTGCTTCGATACCTTTGAAGAGTTTGCCTCATCCGAGGCTGAGCTTATTTGGCTGCAGACTCTTTCGCCGCGAACACTCGATGGGATTCAGCAGCTTCGCAATATTGCTTACCAACATGCCTGCCAACACTCTCATCAAGAAGGCCGCGTAAACAAAACACTTAGTGAAACATGGTACGACCTAACCACATTACGCATTGATAGCATCAAAGCCGTTGAAGACACCCTAAACCACCAATTAACGGCGTTATGTCATCAAAAAATTGCTCAAGTGCATGCGACGTTAGAACAAGCTAAAACACCTCTTAACCAGCCTACTCTTGCTCCCTGTGAACAGCTTCTTGCCTTAAGCGATACACAACCATTAGGTGAGCTGACAGCTAGTGCTTTAACCTCTCCATTAGGACGTTCACTAATTGAGCTTGCCCATGCCCAGTCGAGCCACCTTCAAGGGCTCAGTGATGAGCTGGAAAATACCCGCAAAGCCCTGCGTGAACGTAAGCTCATCGAACGCGCCAAAGGCCTCATCATGGCTCACCAGGAAATGACCGAAGAAGAGGCTTACCGTTTTTTACGTAAAACCTCGATGGATCACAGTAAAAGCATGGCCGATATGGCGCAGTCAATACTCGATCTTTCCTCTATGCTCAAACGCAAAGACGAACACACGCACCCAAGCTGAAACAGCTATTTGCAACACTGCGGGCAATTAGCCATTCTAATATCTCCCCTTCCTGAATGAGCTAGGAGCACACGCTATGCAGCACCGTGTCCTAATGATCACTGGCGCCTCAAGTGGAATTGGTGCCGCCACCGCGCGAGCAGCCTCACGTGAAGGTTATAAACTGATACTTGCCGCCCGCTCTACCGAAAAACTCACTGCACTGGCCCAGGAGCTTGGCCCAGAAAACGTGCTGGCGTGTGCGCTGGATGTCACCGACATGGCGCAACAGCAAGCAATGGTCGATCAAGCGATTGAAACATTTGGGCGCATCGATGCAGTCTTTGCCAACGCGGGGCGCGGTGGTTCTCCCGGCGGTTTTAGCGGTGCAGATCACAACGCTTGGCGTGAGATGATCCTGACCAATATTTACGGTGTAGGGTTAACGCTTCAGGCATGCCTTCCCGCGCTAAAGCGAAGCAAAGGACATGTACTATTAACCGGCTCAGCTGCTGGACGAACGACGATTCCAGGCTCGATGTACAGCGCCACAAAATGGGCAGTGACAGGTATAGGCTATAACTTGCGTGAAGAGCTACGCGGAACGGGCATGCGCGTCACCTTGATTGAACCGGGCATGGTGGATACCCCTTTCTTTGATAAGTCACCAGAGCATGCGCTTGAAGATCGCGATATTGCCAACGCCGTGATTTATGCACTTTCTCAACCACCACACGTCGATGTGAACGAGATTTTAATTCGGCCAACGCCACCCACTGATTAAGCGACACTACGAACGGGCAATAATGGCACCTTGCATTTCTTCTTACCTGCCCACATAACACTGGAATACCTAGCGTGCTAATAAATCACGCCGTAAATTGAGCCGCCCATACGCTTTTTAATGCAGGTGCCCCATGAGCCAACTCGCTAATACCGCCCTTTCCGTGCTCGACTTAGCACCGATTCGTCAAGGTGGTAGCGCTGAAGAAACATTTCGCAACAGCGTGTCCCTAGCGCAACGGACAGAACAGCTCGGCTATACGCGTTACTGGCTGGCTGAACACCACAACATTGCCGGCATCGCTAGCGCAGCAACGACCGTATTAATTGGTCATGTTGCTGGGCAAACCTCCACGATACGCGTGGGCAGCGGCGGCATTATGCTACCTAACCATCCGCCCTTGGTGATTGCCGAGCAGTTCGGCACCTTAGAAACACTTTACCCAGGCCGGATTGATCTAGGACTGGGCCGTGCGCCCGGCTCAGATGGCGCCACCATGCAGGCGATGCGCCGCAATGCACAGGCGGGCGTCGATGACTTTCCGCAGCTGCTAAATGAGCTGCAAAGCTACTTAACGGATGCAGACCCTCAGCAGCGTGTGAAAGCCGTCCCTGGACAAGGCACCCACGTACCTATCTGGCTACTCGGTTCTAGTGGCTATAGTGCTCAACTAGCCGCAAAACTCGGGCTCCCCTTTGCGTTTGCGGCCCAGTTTGCGCCGGGATACTTATTCGAAGCGTTGCGGCTTTATCGTGATAACTTCCGGCCGTCGGAGCACTTAGATAAACCCCATGCCATGGTAGGGTTACCCGTTATCGCTGCTGAAAATGATGCCATGGCGCATTACTTAGCAACGACCTCCCAGCAGAAATTTCTTAGCCTTATTCGAGGCAAGCCGACCCAGTCGCTGCCCCCGGTTGAGCAGATGGACTGGTCGCCGATGGAGCGCTCCCAAGTAAGCCAGTTCCTAGGTGCCGCCATCATTGGCGGGCCCGATACGGTCAAAGCTGAGCTAGAGGCCTTTCAAGCGCGTACTGGCGCTGACGAGTTAATGATCAATAGCGACTTTTATGATCATGCCGACCGCTTGCGTAGCTATGAAATCGTGGCTGACGTCGCTCGATAACTTATTAATGAAACGCCAAAACTATGACCACACTTAGCTTTACACCTATGACGCAAGAGGACTTCACGGTCTTCTGGCCTACTTTTCAGTCCATCGTTAGTGCTCAAGAAACGTACGCTATCGATCCTGACATTACCTTTGCAGCAGCTTATAGATTGTGGTGCCAGCAGCCCAAAGCGTCATTTGCGGTAAAAGATACTCAAGGCGAGTTACTGGGTTCTTACTATCTAAAAGCCAACGCTGCAGGCCCTGGCCAACACATTTGCAACTGCGGCTATATGGTAACGCCTGCTGCTAGGGGGAAAGGTGTCGCCCGCCAGATGTGCGAACACTCGCAGCAGGTAGCACGTCAACATGGCTTTGAAGCGATGCAATTTAATGCCGTGGTGGCCACAAACCAAGTGGCCGTCGCCCTGTGGCAACGGCTAGGGTTCGCGATTGTCGGCACGATTCCTAACGCCTATCGGCACGCATCCCTGGGGTTAGTCGATAGCTACGTGATGTACAAAGCGCTATAGTGACCACTTAATAACCAGGCACGCTTTATTGGTAGGACATCATAGAGAGATCACCGGGTTATTTAAGGCAGCGCTGCAGAAGCTCTTCAGCGGCGGCGCTGCCTAACTCGGTTAAGTGAGCAATATTGCGTTCTGGGATTTGTTCCGTATCACCGTAAAAAGCAATCGCTTTTTCGACGCTGGCCTCGCGCAATAGATGAACCATCGCGTAGGGCGAGCGATTAGTGTAATTCGCTGCTTCTTCAGGCTCAGCATCGGCAAAACAGTAATCAGGATGGAAGGTTGCTAGCTGATAGACACCTTCATACCCCAGGTCGACCAGCAGGCTTTCGGCAAGCTCGACATAATCCAGATAGTGATCGAAGCTTTTAAACAGCGTAGGAAATACCAGCAGTGTGGTTTCCGTTTCTGGATGCTCGTTCAGCCACTCTACTTCGGCTATTAGTTCTTCCAATGCCACGTCGACTTTTTTCGAGCGTACCACCTCGACCCGAACGCTACCGCCATCAAGCTCGCGCTTAGCAAACGGGCATATATTGTGCTCCACAATAAAGCTGCGTACCCACGCTAACGTTTGCTCTGCTATCTGATTATCCGCCTCTTGCATCACGCCTACTACCTTACATTAGAGTGGCTGTTACCACGGTTAGAACCTGCTCGTGTACCGGTAAGAAAGAGTGTACCTGCAAGAACCAGTAAATGCTTCAGACGTGTTCCTGAAACCGTGCCAACGCCACTTCATAAGACTTATGAATATGATCATCCATTAGGGCCCGAGCCGCTTTTCCATCTCTGTTTAACGCCAGCTCCACCAATTGATGGTGTTGCTCGTCCAACTCTTGCCGAATAGAGGGCATTTTGGGCCCCAAGCGGCGATAGCGATCAAACTGGTCGTGCAGCTGCTCTATAAATCGCAGTAGCCACACCGACCCACAAGGCGCCACCAGAGTGCGATGGAACTGAGTATGTAAACGCTCCCACTCCTCCCCTTTATCGAGTGATACATCCGCACGTTTTAAGCGATGAGCCGCCGCCAAAAGATCGGCTTCCCAGACCGCATCGCCGTGGGCAATAGCACGCTCAAACGCCATGCCTTCTAGTTCAGTGCGCAAGCGTGCAATATCATCCAGCTCTTCCCTCGACAGCTTCGGAACCCTGAAGCCACGTTGGTTTTCTTGGATTAATAAACCGTACGCCGCCAGTTTATTTAATGCTTCACGCAGCGGGCTTAGCCCTACCTGGTAGTGCTCTTTCAGCGCATTAATGGCTAATTTTTCTCCCGCCGCAAAGCGGCCACCGACTAAATCTCTGCGCAACGCATCGTAAATAGGGCTGGAGGCTGTATCAGCAGCAGGAGGGATGTGCTTGTTCATTCCGTGATCCTTTTGCGCATCTTCGCGAACGCGTCTGTTAACGGAGATTCTAGGGCTAGGTGTTGACGTCTCACAATAGCCTAGCCTATATTCTATTTTATTCATAAAAATCGATTTTCAACAAAACAAACGATTAAGAGGCGGAATGGATGCTTTTAACTGAGATGCTGCTAATGGCACAGCGCATATGAAACAGTCGGCACTCTTTTGGGCTTTCTTGCGTGTTGGCCTCCTCGGCTTCGGCGGGGGGCCGGCCATGATACCGCTAGTACGTGCTGAAGTTGTGACCCGGCACAAGTGGCTAACCGATGAGGAGTTTGCCGACGTACTTGCCATTGGCAACACGCTGCCCGGCCCTATCGCGACTAAGATGCCTGGCTATATCGGCTACCGGGTTGGCGGCATCAGCGGCTGTATTGCGGCGGTTATTGCCGTGATTGTGCCTATGATTGTGGCAATGATTGTCATGCTCGGTATTTTTAGTCGCTATCGCGACGTTGCCTGGATACGTGGCATGGGGCAGGCAGTTATTCCTGTCGTTATGATCATGATGGGGCAATTAACCTGGGATTTTTTCGACAAATCTCAAGCAGCTCTTGGCTGGCTAGCAAGCGCGCTAATGGCCGTTATTGCAGGTGGATTAATTTATTGGCTGGGTGTGCATCCTGGCTGGGTCATTGGTGCCATCCTATTAACAGCCTTACTGCGTCCAACGGCTAAAAAACGCGTCGAGGGCTCAGCATGATTTATTGGGAGCTTTTCTTAGCGTTTTTTATTCCTAACATTATTGGCTATGGCGGTGGCCCCGCGATTATTCCTCTTGTTGAAGCCGAGGTGGTTGGCCGTTATGGCTGGATGACCTCTCAAGAGTTCGCCGAAACCCTGGCCTTGGGCAACGCCCTCCCCAGCCCTATTGCAACCAAAATGGCGGGCTATGTTGGCTATGACATCGCAGGCATTGGCGGTGCATTGGTGGCTGTTTCTGCCACGGTTATTCCTTCTTTACTGCTGATGCTCGGGGCGCTGGGGCTGCTTTACCGTCATCGTGACTCTCCCCGCGTCAAGCGTATGAGCCAGTGGGTGCGCCCGGTCATCGCCATCATGATGGCGTGGTTAACCTTGGGCTTTCTACTCGAAAGCCTTAACACTAGCGGGGCCATCCACACGCTGATTATCGGCATAGCGGCCGCTATTGCCTTGTTGCGCTTCAACATGCATCCCGCCTTTGTAGTTATGGGCGCTTTGGCTTATGGAGGGATCATTATTCCGTAGCAGAAGACGCAGAAGTTTTAAAACAATAATAGCCATGCACTTAAGTTTAACGCGCCACAGCTCACAATAACTCAAGCACTATAAATGGGGAATCCAATGACCTTTAAATCACTCTTCACCACTACCGCGATAGCTGCAGCACTCTCTCTGCCTACCTTTGCGGCAGCCACAGACCATTATCCTGAGAAGCCGATTGAATTTATCGTTCCCTGGGGGCCAGGTGGCGGCAGCGACCTGCTAATGCGCCTTGTTAGCAAGCACCTTGAAACAGAGCTGGAGCAGGCTGTCCCAGTGATTAATATGCCTGGCGCTAGTGGCACGGTAGGCCTGCGCGAAGCCTCCCGGCGAGATAGTGATGGATACACGATTTCGCAAATACATGAAGGTTTGCTGATTGCGCACCACTCGGGGGTTACCGATCTCAACTGGGACGATTTTGATGTCGTTTCCATGATGACCAGCGATAACTCAGTCATCGTAGTCAATGCCGATACGGGTTGGGAAACACTTGATGACATGCTCGAAGATGTCACTTCAAGTCCAGGTGAGTACCGAATGGGCGTTACGTTGGGTGGTATTCCACACTTATGGGCTGTGCAGTTTGAAGAATCCACTGGCACTCAGTTTGGCTATGTGGGGTATGAGGGGACCGGAGAGCGGTTACGCGCACTAGCAGGCGGCCATATCACAGTGGCTATTGAAGATTATTACTCCGCTCGCGCCTTCGTCGAAAATGGCGATTTGAATGTACTGGCAGCCGCGACCTCTGAACGCATCGAAGAGCTACCTGATACGCCTACGCTGAAAGAGCTAGGCCATGATCTGGAGTTTTTGGTCACCCGTGGCGTTGTTGTCCCAAAAGGCACACCAGAATCGGTGATTACAACGCTGGAAAGCGCACTTAAAAATGTCGCTAACAGTACGGAATTTAAAACCGATATTGAGAACGTAGGCGGCACCGTTCGTTACCTTAACCGGGAAGATTACACCGCTTATTTAGAGCGCAATGATGCATTCATTGAAAATAACGCCCACCTTCTTGATTAAGGTAACACCACGCTTGAGGAGGCCATTATGGAACGCAGAAGCCCTGAAATAGCGCTGACCTCTGCTTTACAGCTGCTGTCTTATCTCATTATCGCCCTAGGTGCTTTATTGATGGCCTTCAAGGCCGGCTCATTGCCGGCCTCTCGTTGGGAGCCCATGAGTGCAGGGGTCTTTCCACAAATCATTTTCGTTAGCATTGCAATTTTATGTGGTGTCGCTGCTATCTCTGACATTTCCAAGCACGGCTTACCACGCCTATCCTTTAGCATTGCTTGGAAAAGGTTAATTGCGCTAAAGGCCGTTATATTTAACCTAGTGTTATTTATTATTTATGTGGCAATCATGCCTGTCGCTGGCTTTATTATTAGCACCTTTGCATATTTACTTATTGCTCAATTTTATCTAGCGCCCAAAAAACCTACTATCGTATTGATTGCCATTTTCGTTGCCATCCTCTTTTCGACTGGACCTTACTATTTATTTTCTGAGGTCTTCAATATCTATCTTCCCCGAGCTCAATGGTAAGGTGATCTATGACTGACGCTTTTCTCGTAGCGCTAGGGGGTGTCACTGAACCCTATACGCTATTACTCATGGCAGTAGCGACGTTTGCAGGTATTGTTGCCGCGGCAATCCCTGGCTTTACGATAACGATGGCAATTGTCCTTACCTTGCCACTCACCTTTGCTATGCCGCCAATGCAAGGTATCGCGGTCATGCTTGCTGTCTACGTTGGGGGCTTAAGCGGCGGCTTATTTAGCGCCGCTTTACTGGGCATTCCAGGAACGCCTTCGTCAGTTGCGACCACGTTTGATGCCTTTCCCATGGCAAGACAGGGTAACCCCGGCAAGGCGCTATCATTAGGATTATTTGCTTCATTTGTGGGCTCGATTATTTCTATTGCAGTGTTGATCGTCGCAGCGCCACCGCTCGCACTTCTAGCCGTTAAGTTAGGCCCATGGGAGTATTTTGCCCTTATTATTTTTGCCTTAACCGTCATCGCCAGTTTAGTGGGTGATTCCCTGCTTAGAGGGCTGATTGCAGGCCTTATTGGTATCAGTATTGCAACAATAGGGCCTGATCCATTGATGGGTCGCGAGCGCTTTACCTTTGGTTATGAAATCCTTACGGCAGGCATCCCCTTCCTGGTTGTTTTAATTGGCATGTATGCCATGAGTCAATTGCTGTCAGAGCTGGAGAATAAAGGGGGAAATAATCACTCTTCTGGGGCACTGATTAGCGGGGATATGCGCCCTCACCTCTGGCAAACCGTAAAAGACATCACCCTGAAACCCATCAACGTTATACGTTCATCCTTACTCGGCGTATTTATTGGTGCAGTACCCGGTGCTGGTAGCTCAATTTCTAACCTGCTGGCCTACGACCAAGCTAAACGTGCTTCTAAGCACCCAGAGACATTTGGCAAAGGCGAACCCCAAGGGGTAGTTGCTTCTGAATCAGGTAACTCCTCAACGGTTGGCGGTAGCATGATTCCCTTGATTGCATTAGGCATTCCGGGATCGCCCGCCGATGCAGTTCTCATGGCAGCCATTATGGTACATGGCATCAGCATTGGCCCGCGCTTAATCCTTGACCATCCCGACTTGGTTTACAGCATGTTTATTGCCATGGCGATAGCTTCTGTCTTCATGCTGTTAATCGGCGTTGTTTTGATGAAGGCTTTTTTACGACTACTAAATGTACCGAAGTATATTGTTGTTCCCGTTGTACTCGCTTGTTGTGCGATTGGCACTTACACCCTAAATAACCGCTTATCAGACCTTTACCTGCTTGCCTGCATCGGTGCCGTGGGCTACCTGCTAAAGAAATTGGATTATCCGTTAGCGCCGCTTGTACTGGGCGTTGTATTGGGCCCAATAGCAGAAACCAACTTAAGGCGGGCTTTCCAGACCAGTGCTGATTGGACACTCTTTTTCACTCGGCCTATATCAGCGCTGCTGCTTACATTAGCGGTTGCCTCTGTGATTTACAGTATTTATAGCTATATGAAGCAGCGCCGCCTAATGGCTCAACGTTTAGGTGCCACCTCGAAATAGGAATACTAATGCACACTGACCCACACTATTACCCTTCCGCTTCACGTCGCATGGTTACCTTTGGCAAACGCGGGATGGTTGCGACATCTCAATCGCTTGCGGCACAGGTAGGTATTGATATTTTACGCAAAGGCGGCAATGCCATTGATGCTGCCATTGCGACAGCAGCTACGTTAACCGTTGTTGAGCCTACCTCGAACGGTATCGGTAGCGATGCCTTTGCTCTGGTATGGGTAAAAGGTGAGCTACATGGCCTCAATGCTAGCGGCCCTGCTCCAAAGAGTATTTCATGCGATGCCGTTAAGGCCCTAGGCCATGAGGAAATGCCTGCCCATGGATTAGTACCGGTCACTGTGCCTGGTGCGCCTGGCGCTTGGGCTGCGCTTTCAGAGCGTTTTGGTAAACTGCCGTTTGAGCAGTTGTTAGCACCAGCAATAGAATTAGCTGAAGAAGGGTTTGCTGTATCTCCAGTAGCGAGTCAGCTATGGGAAAGCGCCGTAAAGCGCTATGGTCAATACCAAGCAGCAGAGTTTACCCCCTGGTTTACGCACTTTACCTCCAACGGGCACGCCCCCAAAGCGGGTGATGTTTGGCGCTCTCCTGATATGGCAAAAACGCTGCGTGAAATTGCCAACAGCCACGCGGATGCGTTTTATCAAGGAAGCCTAGCAGATGCGATGGACGCCTTTTCACGTCAGCATGGCGGCTTCTTACGCAAAGAAGATTTACAAGCCTTCAAGCCGGAGTGGGTCAAACCCATCAGTGTCCGGTATCGGGGCCATGATATTTGGGAAATCCCCCCCAACGGCAGCGGGTTAATTGTGCTCCAAGCGCTGGGAATACTTGAGTCACTAGATGACCAATCGACAGATCCAGTGGAAACCCTGCACCGCCGTATCGAAGCAACAAAACTGGGTTACGTAGATGGCTTACGCTACATTACTGAATGCTCCGCAATGCAACCCAGCGTTGAGCAAATGCTATCGAGTGATTACCTCTCGCAACGCGCAGGCCTTATTGGCCAAGACGCCATTAACCCGGCCCATGGCAATCCGCTAAAAGGCGGCACCGTCTACCTAGCAACAGCGGATGATGACGGTAATATGGTGTCATTCATTCAAAGCAATTTTGAAGGCTTTGGTTCTGGAATGGTGGTGCCTGGTACCGGTATCAGCCTACAAAACCGGGGTTGGTCATTCTCCCTAGATCCACAACATCCCAACGCGTTAGCACCCGGCAAACGCACTTACCACACTATTATCCCCGGCTTTATTACCAAAGATAACCAAGCCGTTGGGCCCTTTGGTGTGATGGGTGGCTACATGCAGCCCCAAGGTCATGTGCAGGTAGTAACAGCGATGCTAGAGGATCACCTAAACCCACAGGCAGCACTGGATATGCCGCGCTGGAAGTGGACCAACGGCAAAACAATTGAAGTCGAAGCCGATTTCCCCAATCACTTAGCACTTGCCCTAGCCCGCCGCGGGCATCACATCGTTAAAGTCGCCGACTCGATTACTTTTGGCCGCGGACAAATCATTCTACGCGACCCTGACAGCGGTGTGCTCCAAGGCGGTACCGAGCCGCGCACTGATGGCGCGGTACTGCCTCTTTAAATTTTCGTTTACCCAACGTTCACCACGGCCTTTCAATATCCGCCTTGCAAGACTGTTCGATATCCACCTACTGCTGTGCAGTTAACGCACAGTAGTAGGCTGGCTATCAACGCCAAAGCGTCGCATCATGGCACTCTTTCTTGCTAGGTACTTGCCTGTCTCACTATGCCGCCAATACCGTCCGACACTACCTCTTCTTCACCGCTGAGCGGTTTCTTTAGTGTGTTCCGCTATAGCAGACGAGCGCTTGCACTCGTGTGGGAAACTTCACGCTGGATGATGCTGGGCTTAGCGTTATGCACCTTGGTGGCAGGGGTTCTACCTGCCGTGGCTGCCTGGGTCGGCCAACTGATTGTAGATGGCGTCGTGGCGGCGATGGACAGCTACCAGGCAGCGAGTTCACCCAACCTCTGGGCAACACTAACGCCTGTATTAGGCTTAGTCGCCTTGGAAGGGCTGATTATTGCGTTTATTGCCCTGGCACAACGTGGCCTTTCGGCCCAGCAATCGCTACTGCGTGCGCTGCTGGGCCAGAAAGTTAATGTGATGATTCTAGAGAAAGCGGGCACGCTGTCACTCAGCCAGTTTGAAGATTCAGAATTGTACGACCAGCTCACTCGGGCACGGCGGGAAGCGTCTACGCGCCCGCTCGCGCTGGTGAATAAAACCTTTGGATTGCTACAAAATGCTATTTCACTGGCTAGCTTCGGGTTTCTACTGGTGCAGTTCTCCCCCTGGGCGTTACTCATCTTGGTGGTGGGAGCATTGCCCGTATTTCTCTCAGAAGCGAAGTTTTCCGGCGATGCCTTTCGGCTATTTCGCTGGCGCTCACCGCAAACCCGTATGCAGATCTATTTAGAAACGGTGCTTGCTCGGGAAGACAGTATCAAAGAGGTAAAGCTCTTCGGCTTAGAAGGTCTGTTTCTCCAGCGATACCGGGATATCTTTACCAAACTATTTGCCGAAGACCGCCGCCTAACGTTACGCCGTGAAGGCTGGGGATTTATCCTTGGCCTGTTAGGCACGCTAACATTTTACGCTGCCTACGCCTGGGTAGTAATTGAAACTGTCGCGGGCGCGCTTACCCTTGGCCAAATGACCATGTATTTGATGGTATTTAAACAAGGCCAGAGCGCCCTGTCGGCAAGTTTGACTGCTATTAGCGGTATGTACGAAGACAACCTCTATCTTTCCAATCTTTACGAATATCTCGAGCAACCCACCGAAGGCGAGGAAGGCCACCTTACCAAGGGGACAGCGCCTGGTGATGGGTTACGCTTCGAAAACGTCAGCTTTGCCTATCCCGGTGGCAGTGACGTACTGCACAATATTTCGCTGCATTTAGCGCCGGGCAAAAGTATTGCCTTAGTCGGTGAAAACGGCTCGGGCAAAACCACGTTGATTAAGCTATTAACGCGGCTCTATCACCCAACCAAAGGGCGCATTTTGTTGGACGGTAGCGACCTCAAACACTGGGACACCCAGGCATTACGGACGCGGGTTGGAGTTATTTTCCAGGATTTTGTGCGCTACCAACTCTCTGTTGGCGAAAACCTTGGGGTTGGCGATACCCAAGCCTTTGATGACCAGCAACGCTGGCAACAAGCCGCTCATCATGGCATGGCGGATAGCTTTATCGACCGCATGCCACATGGCTACCAAACTCAGCTAGGGCGCTGGTTTAAAAATGGCCAGGAACTTTCAGGCGGTCAGTGGCAGAAAGTAGCGCTTTCACGCGCTTATATGCGTCACAATGCCGATATTTTAGTATTGGATGAGCCTACCGCAGCGATGGATGCCGCAGCGGAAGCCGAAGTATTCGCCCGCTTTCGCGAGCATAGCCACGATAAAATGACGATCTTAATTTCCCACCGTTTTTCGACAGTGCGCAGCGCAGACCAGATCATTGTGATTGACCAAGGGAGTATTACTGAACGCGGCACCCATGAAGAACTGCTTACTTATAATGGTCGGTATGCAAAACTGTTTCGGCTTCAAGCCAAGGGTTACCGTTAACTGAACAGTTGACGCTTCTATCAGCATCGGTTAAAAAATAAAGCTACTTTCGAAAAGTAGCTTTATTTTTTACTAACGAGACTTTTTCAGAGACCTTCTCATGCGCTGGCAAATCCCCGCGACTCGAATGAATAAGCTGCACCGAGTTATTAATAATTCGGTATCAGCTTATTGTTGTCGCGCGCCAGAAATGTAGTGAGAAAATTGGCCGCGGCAGATGTCGCGGCCATGTGTTTTATCGTTACCTTTGATACTCCCTGATCGCGATGTTGCCCGGCCTCCTAACCCAGGAGACCGACCCAATGGCAGCACTCACAATTACCCGTAAATTACTCCACGCGGTTAAGCGCTATCGTACCCAACGGCGTTTTTACGAAGAACCGCGCTTTCATGATCCGCATCTGTTAAAAGATATCGGCTTACGCTGGGAGCAAGGCCAGCTGGTATCTATTCACGGTGTTAATGAGCTCCACAACCTCACACAGCGCCATCAGGCCGACACCCGTGCTGCCTATGAAACGTGTCCACACTGCGGGAGCAGCCTGACATAGCCAACGCCCCGGTCACAGGAAGTGGCCGGGGCGTTTGAATGCGTACCCATCACATTGCATTAAAAAAGCCGACCCAGTAGGTCGGCGAAGCTGATGAGAGTTGCTCGGTAAAAAGGCCGAGCAATTAGATGCCTGGGGAAGGCATCGCCAAAACGCCTGATTAAGCGGCTTGGCGATGCCCTCGCGCTGAGGCTTTACCTTTGCGGGAGTAGCTGCCTTTGCCTTTTTTCGGTGTTTGCTGCTGCATTTTGAACATCGGTGTGCGCAGCTGCGCTTTCAGTGCGTTATCGCGTATCTTGCCTTTTTTCACGATGTACTCCTCATCCTTTGAAAAACAGCTTTTGAAAAAACAGCTTTTAAAAAAATAGCCATCAACAATCGTTTATCAGGCGGCGCATTTGCTTCCACCGCCTGCCATTCCTATTGGTTTCGCCGCTTGTATGACCCAATGAGATCGGCCAAGTTCCCGAGCTGCTCACGACACTTAATCAACACGGGTGGTTAACGCGCTCGCGGCAGGACTTTCCGCCACCATGCTCACCACGCTGCCCACCATGATCAGGCACGGTGAGGGTAACGGTTGAGCAGCGAGTCGCGCGGGTATATCCGCTAGCGTGCCCACTAAGGATTGCTGTTCAGGCTGGCTAGCATTTGCTACTAACATAATGGGCCACGTATCGGGTAGGCCCGCTTGGCGAAGGCCGTGGCAGATAGCATCTACTTTGGAAAGCCCCATATAGAACACTAGGGTTTCATCCTGACGAGCAAGGGTTGCCCAGTCTGGCGTACCGCCCTCCCGGCACAGCTGCGCGGTAATAAAGCGCAGCTGCTGGGCATGACCACGATCAGTGAGCGGAATCCCCATCCCTGCAGCTGCCGCCGAAGCAGCAGTAATACCGGGCACTATTTGAGCAGAGATCGAGGCATTCGCTAACGCCCCCAGCTCTTCACCCATGCGCCCAAACACGCCTGGGTCGCCACCTTTCAAACGTACAACTGACTTACCCGCCTGAGCAAGCGAGACGATTAGCGCTCCTATCTCATCTTGGGGCACACTGTGATGCCCGCTCGCTTTCCCCACGTAATAGCGTTCGGTGCCTGGCGGTATCAGCCCCAGCACATCGTCGCCCACTAAACGGTCATAGACCACCGCATCAGCCTGCATTAACAGTCGCGCCGCTTTCAGGGTAAGCAGCTCCATATCGCCGCTTCCT
The DNA here is from genome assembly GCF_007989605.1 of Vreelandella venusta. GTDB lineage: Bacteria > Pseudomonadota > Gammaproteobacteria > Pseudomonadales > Halomonadaceae > Vreelandella > Vreelandella venusta. The sequence goes on from NZ_BJUL01000003.1 coordinate 277,434, forward strand.
GCCCCGACCAAATACACCGTTCCAGAACGGCACTCACCGCTTAGCGGAAGGCGTAAGCGCTCGGCTGACTCGCGACCAAAGGGCGCTAACACCCGCTGACTGAGGCGCATAAAGGCCTCAAGCCATTTCTGGGTTAGTTGTTTGCTTAGCGCACGCATTGGGACGCTCCTCTTCAAGTAATGATTTCAGTTCTGGAATACAACTGCCGCACTGAGTGCCACAAGCCAATCGAGCGCCGAGGGCTTCCACACTGATATCGCCCCCACGAATAGCCTTAATGATAGTGGTTTGTCCTACTTGATGACAGCTACACACCACGGGCCCAGCATCCATCGCACCATCATCGCCACCTGCCAGAAGCCGTTGGCGGTGGTGCAGATCTAGCGCCGTGTCGTTAAAGCGCGCCTCCAGCCAAACCAATCCAGGTAACTCTTGCGGTGGCCCTACCATTAGCCACCAGCGTAACTGCCCATTCACTATCCCTGCTGCGCGCAGCCTGCCGCTACCACTGTCTTCGCACCACAGCGACGCAGGTACATTGAGCCACGATGCCGCTGTTGCTAGCCAGTCAGTGATCGGCGCCGTATCTGCGAGCTGCCAGCGCTCACAGCTGCTCATGGGAATACGTGACCAATAAGCGTTTTTACACCAACCAGGGGAATCCTTAATAGTTTGGTCATTGGCTACCAGCAACGTTGCTTGCCAATCGATGGGCAAATTCGTTAACGCCACTGCACCTTGCTTGGTTTCTGGCTGGCCAGACACAGGGTCGCTATAGCCAGTGATCAGCGCGCCGCTTCGGCCATGCTTAGTAAAGCAGTCGGTCCAGTGCATGGGCACAAATACTTCCCCCTGCCGCTGCGCATTTGAAATACGTACTCGCCCACGGTACTCGCCTTCCGCTGCCGACAGTATTGCAAGCCCTTGGTCAGCAACACCGGCGTTGGCCGCATCCACTGGGTGCAGCTCAATAAACGGTTCTGCCCGATGATTCATCAGCCTTGGCGCCCTAGCTGTGCGGGTCATAGTGTGCCATTGATCGCGCACACGCCCAGTATTTAGCCGCAGCGGATAGGTCGAGCTGAGCGTTTGTTCTGGCAACCGTGGTGTAATCGGCAGTAATTTGGCTCGCCCATTGGCCGTGGCAAACACACCTTCTTCAAACAGCCTTGACGTGCCCCGGGGCGCAGATTGATTAACCGGCCACTGAATCGGCGAGAGCGCATCATAAGCGGCCTGCCCTTTGCCTGCCAGTCCCGAAATATCAAACAACCGCTTGCTCGTGCCACTGTTTTCAAAACCGGAGAGCCGTGCGTGCTCGTCGAAAATTTCCCATGGATGGGAGTAACTAAACGCCTCGGCAAACCCCAAACGTTTAGCAACTTCGCAGATAATCCACCAGTCGTGTTGGGCTTCGCCAGGAGGTATCAGCATACCGCGCTGGCGGGAAATTCGTCGTTCAGAATTGGTCACTGTCCCGTCCTTTTCTGACCAAGCTGACGCGGGTAGCACAATATCGGCATAGGGCAGCAGGTCAGTGTTAGCAACGCATTCCGACACAATAACCAGCGGACACGATGCCAGCGCACGGCGTATTTTTGCACTATCCGGCAGGCTAACGGCCGGGTTAGTCGCCATTACCCATAGCGCCGTAATTTCACCGCGGTCAATAGCATCAAACAGCTCAATCGCTTTATAGCCAGGGGCATCTGGCAGCGTGGGAGTTAAATGTTCAGTGGCCCAAAAGCGGCTGACCAGATCACGTGCGCCGGGGGTATGATAGTCCATATGCGCCGCCAGCTGATTGGCAAGCCCTCCAACTTCTCGTCCGCCCATCGCATTGGGCTGACCAGTGATTGAAAACGGCCCAGCCCCCGGTAGACCAAGCTTGCCGCCTGCCAAGTGGCAATTAATGATGGCATTGCACTTATCGGTGCCGCTAGTGGATTGATTAACCCCTTGAGAATAGAGCGTGACAACATGCAACTGGCTGGCAAACCAGTAGTAGAAGGTTTCCAGACGCTCGGGATCGACATCACAGGTCGCCGCTACCTCCGCTACCGAGCCTGCGGTTTGCTGGGCCGCCGCCAGGGCATCGTCAAACCCTTCGGTGTGGCGCTCAAGATAGAGAGTATCGAGCTTACGACGCTGCGCCATCCATGCCAGCAGACCATTGAACAGATAAGCATCGCTGCCCGGTTGGATACCAAGATAAAGATCCGCGATTTCACAACTATCGGTCACCCTTGGGTCGATGACTACCACACGCATCAATGGGTTGCGCACTTTGGCAACTTTCAGGCGCTGATAAAGCACCGGATGATTCCAGGCCAGATTTGAGCCGACCAGCACCACTAACTCCGCTTCTTCTATATCTTCATAGTGACAGGGCACCGCGTCAGCGCCAAAAGCGCGCTTGTAGCCCGCTACCGCTGACGCCATACACAGCCGCGAATTGGTATCCACATGGGGCGTGCCTAAAAAGCCTTTAAACAGCTTATTGGCAACGTAGTAATCCTCAGTTAATAACTGACCAGAAAGATATGCCGCCACGCTGTGCTGACCATGTTCTGCCCGTAGGGAATTTAAACGATCGGCAGTCGCGCTTAGGGCAGTGTCCCAGGAGACTTCAGCACCATCGACGCGAGGCTGGGTCAACCTCCCCTGCTGTCCCAAGGTTTCATGTAACGCAGTGCCTTTGACGCACAGACGCCCGTAGTTAGCCGGATGCCCGCGGTCCCCTTCCACTGCGATGACGGTGCCACTGTCTATCGTCGCTTTCACTCCGCAGCCAACACCGCAATAGGGGCATGTGGTGCGTATATCGCCTTCAGCGAGCCGATTAGCCTTTGGCATTGCATTTTCCTCCGGCGTTAAAAAGCAAAAAGCGCCCAAGCGAGCCCCTTAAAGAAGCCTGCCTGGACGCCGTTGTCACAGGAGCACCAACTTTGGTGCCATACTCATCAGTGGTTTGCTGCAGTTACTATTGTTCGTTGCAATTAGTTGTTGTGTTTTTTGGCTAATCCCCTGCAATGAGTTGTTATTACTTTTTACTCATATTTAGCAATTCACAAGCCAAAAACACCTTAAAAAATTAAATATCTATTAAAAACAAAATCCTAAATAAACAGCCAATGCTTTACTATGCCGCCGCCATCCTCCATTGGCTAGCAATCATGGTCGATACAAGTGCATCACGCCCCTTCCAGCACTAAAACCGCGCAAGCGAGGTATCGTACCCTCCCCGGCAAGACTGCCTAAGATACCGCGGCATTGGTATACACCACATTCATACAAGCCCACCTTTTTGATGACATCCTGATGGTAACCGAACGACTAGCCAGAAAAATGAAGCGGAGTAGCGCTTTTAAAACAATAAATACGAATAATTATCATTTTATTAATCATTATCATATGGTAGTCTTCCCGCCCTCATTTTGGGGTACCCACATTGGTGCTCCCCCAAGTCGTATTGGCTAACCGGATCATCGAGGCATACCGGAAACATGCTTGCCAAACCTACTCTTTATAAAATTAACCTAACCCTGTTAATGGCTGGGTTGCCCCAGCTAGTGCTGGCCAACGATGTCGACACAGAGTATTCCGCCACTCTTCCTACGCTCGTAGTGGAGGCCACTTCAGAACTGAGCCAAACCAAAGGCTTCATTGGCTACGAAGAAGCGAATGTTACTCGCAACAATCTTGCCATCCGTGAAGTGCCACAAACCATCGACGTCATCAACATACAGAGAAACAAGAACTACGGCACTAACGACCTGAGCTCTATCCTTGAGGGCAACGCCGGTGTTGATGCTAGCTATGACATGCGAGGCGAAAATATTTTCCTTCGTGGTTTCAAAGCAGACGCTAATGACATCTACCGAGATGGTATCCGCTCTAGCGGTCAAGTTCGCCGCAGCACGGCTAATATCGAACGTGTCGAGATTCTCAAGGGTCCTGCATCTGTACTCTATGGTCGAAGTGCCGGTGGCGGGGTAATCAACATGGTCAGTAAGTCCGCCAACTTTATGCCTACCCGAGTGCTAGGCGTTAACTATGGTTCTTGGGCAGATCGCAGCACAACGCTGGATATAAACGAAGTAGTCAATAACAACATCGCCTTCCGTATTACCGGCGAAATCGGCCGAGCCAACTCCTTCCGTTCTGGAATCCAGACCGAGAATGAGATGTTTTCCCCCAGTGTATTAATGATGTCTGACGATGGACGCCTAACCTGGGAAGCACAATACACCTACGACAATTCCTGGCGAGTGCCCGATCGTGGACCAAGCAAGACAGACTACGATCTAATGGGCATTGATTATGATACTGGCTTTGCCCACCCGGGAGATTACGTTGAGGACACGCTGCATTTCGCCCGCTCTAACCTGAGCTACCAGTTTACCAATAACTGGGAGATCAATTGGTTAGCAGGGTATCGCCAAGCTGAGCAGAGCTTCGATCACCACTATGCGGGACGCTTTAACGAGGATAAGGGCTTACTATCGCGCAACTACGCTTGGCAAGAAACCGACAACACAACGCTTACCAATACCTTACGCTTGACCGGTGAAGCGGAAACAGCAGGTTTCCTACATCAACTCACTCTTGGGCTAGAGTACAGCCAAGAAGAACGGGTGCCCCGTGTCGGTTTCATAAGCAATTTGGTCGATATTAATCCCTACGAGTCATCAGGTTGGCCACGACCGAATCGCGCCAATGCCCCCATCCGTTTCGATAATGTTCATGAAACAGACACTCAATCCCTCTTCATGCAGGACTTGATTGAGCTCACTCCAGCGCTCAAGGTTATGCTGGGAGCACGCATCGATGATTACACATTCCAAACGACCAACATTGATGGCGCCAGCAATCGCTATACAGATACTGCATTCAGCCCCAATGCAGGCGTTGTCTGGGATCTCAACAACGACCACACGGCTTACGCCTCCTATAGCCAGAGCTTTTCACCTTACGGTGGCCAAGGCTACCTAGGTATCGATGCTACCGCGGATAGTAATACTTTCAACACTGATCCCGAAGAAAACCGCCAGTATGAGATCGGTCTAAAAAGTGACTGGCTCGACGGAAGATTGACGTCCACGGTGTCGCTCTACCAGATTGAACACCGCAATATCCGCTATCGCCCCGATCCTGAAAACAATCCTTACCTGTGGTCAGTACGTGGTAAGGAACGGTCTCAAGGGGTTGAGCTGAACCTAATAGGCCAAGTAGCTGATAACTGGTATCTACGCAGCTCGCTGGGCATTATGTCGGCAAAAGTGATTGATAACGTGGATAACCCCACCGAGGTAGGTCGCCATCTTAACAACACCAGCAACGTAACAAGCAATGCCTTCGTCCGCTATGTACCAAACGATCAATGGTATGGCGAGCTAGGTGTTACCCACCTGGGTGATCGCTACAACTACAATCGTGACGGTTCTGCGGCATACCTGGACGGTTTTACCCGTGTTGATGCTCTAATGGGCTGGCAATGGGATGACTGGAGTGCTTCTGTGGCTGTTCACAACCTCCTCAATACAGACTATTGGCGCTCTTCTAGCATGCCCGGTGAGCCCCGCTCAGTGTATGGGCGCTTGAGCTACGAGTTCTAACCTCACTAGGTGATATCTTCAAACGTTGGCGGGCCAAGCTAATGTCCCGCCAGCGGAGACCGTTCAACATAGATGTGTTGAAGCAGCATCCTGATCAAATCACTTCAAACTCGCCCACCAGCATAGCGCCGTTATTAATCAACCGATCAGCAATAGATTGCTGTGCATCAGCCATACAACCAGCACCCAAAAGGGGCATGTCATATTACATGACTATTGCCTCATACCTTTCATAAACATGGCAAGCCAATGATTAATATAAAATTAGTTTATAAAGCAAGCGCGATGGCAATATTTTTGCCTACAACAAGATACGACAGCTTAGCAGCCAACGGCGGTTGCACGGCGTAATCAACGACGTGACTTAACAACGCCAACGGGCAACGACGCCCCTGACACACCTTTCTTAACGAAAGGCAGTGTCAGGGGCGTTTTTTTGTTTGGTGTTCAAAGACACAGCCGCAACGACATAGAGGAGCCACCCATGGAAACCACTTCCCGGTGCTCACCCAACGACCATCTGGTGATCATTGGCAATGGCATGGCAAGTCATCGTCTCATCGAGGCGTTGGTAAAACAGCCCACACGCCCACAGCGAATCACGGTGATTGGTGCCGAGCCAACCCCTGCCTACAACCGTATTCTGCTTTCACCCCTGTTGGCCGGTGAAATGCAGCAGGATGCGCTTACCCTACGTGATGCCCAGTGGTACGCCGACCAGGGCGTTACGCTAATACTGGGTGAAAAGGTCGAGACGCTTGATCGCGCAAGCCAAACATTGACCACCGATAGCGGCCGATCGCTTGATTACGAGCATTTGGTCATCGCCACCGGCTCGCGCCCGGCGCTGCCCGATATTCCGGGTATTGAGCTTAAAGGCGTACATGGCTTTCGTGACTTGCAAGATGCTGATGCACTTAGCGACATCGCTCAACAGGGCGGTGATGCAGTGGTGATTGGCGGCGGCCTGCTGGGCCTTGAAGCGGCTGAGGGGTTACGTAAACGCGGCAGCGACATCAACGTAAGTGTGCTCCAACGCAGCGAGCGGCTGATGAACCGCCAATTGGATGCGACCGCTGCTCACCTACTTAAAGACACCCTCACTCAGCGCGGTTTACAGATCATCACTGACGCACAGCTAGTGCGACTAGAGGGCGACGCCCAGGGCCGGGTCGCCAAGGTGTATCTTGCCGATGGCCGCCAGTTGAACGCCTCCAGCGTGATTATTGCCGCAGGTATTACTGCCAATGCGGAACTTGGCCGCCAGGCAGGTCTGCACACGGATCGAGCTATCGTGGTGGACGAATGGCTCACCACCAGCGACCCGGCGATCTCGGCGCTGGGCGAATGCTGCCAGTTCAATGGCACCACCTACGGTTTAGTGGAGCCGATCTGGCGACAGGTAGAGGTGCTCACCGCGACGCTGTGCGGCACGCATTCCCAAGGCTACGCAGAGGCCCCCAACGCCACCAAACTCAAAATCAGCGGTGTGGCGCTCTACGCCTTTGGGCCCACCGAGGCCAGCGCCGAGCATGAAGTACTGAATTATCACGATCTTGAGCACGGCGACTACCGCCGCCTGCTGCTGCGCAATGGCCAGATTGAAGGCGCGGTGCTTTACGGCGACACCAGCCAAGGCCCTTGGTACTTCGAGCAGGCGCTCGCGGGTACCGATCTCAACGCTTACCGCCAAGCCTTGTTGTTTGGTGCCGCTGATTTCGATGCGCTCCAGGCGAGCATGACTGACCAGCAGAACGCCCCTTCCCATCTACCGACCTCAGAGGTGGCATAATGTCTACCCAAAAACTGGCAACTCCCGAACAGCTTATTATTATTGGTAACGGCATGGTCGGCCACCATCTGGTCGAGCAGCTCGTCGATAATGCTGCCCTTGAGCGCTATCAGGTCACCGTGTTTGGCGAAGAGCGCCATCGCGCCTACGACCGTGTACATCTCTCCGAATACTTCAGCGGCCGCGATGCCGATTCGCTCGCGCTTTGCGAAGCGGATTACTACGCCACCAGCGGAGTGGAACTGCGCACTGGCGAAGCCGTCATTGAGATCGACCGCAACTCACAAGAGGTGGTCACCGAACAGGGTCGTTACCCTTACGATCGCCTAGTGCTGGCTACCGGCTCTTTCCCCTTTGTACCGCCGATTCCCGGTAACGACCGCGATGGCTGCCTAGTGTATCGCACCCTGGATGATCTAGACGCCATCCAGGCGGCCGCCGAAAATGCTACCACCGGCGTGGTCGTAGGCGGCGGCCTGCTAGGTCTCGAAGCGGCTAACGCCCTGCGCGGTTTGAACCTGGATACGGCCGTTGTAGAGTTCGCGGCACGCCTGATGCCGATGCAGGTAGATAACGAAGGTGGTGAGCTGCTGCGCGAAAAAATTGCAGCCCTGGGCGTACAGGTGCTCACCGAGCGTGCCACCCAGCGTATTGAAGATGGCAAGGCGAGCCGCCATCGCATGGTTTTCCAAGACGACAAGGTACTGGAAACCGACTTGATTGTGTTCTCGGCAGGTATTCGCCCCCGCGACCAGTTGGCCAGGGATTGCGGGCTGGAGATTGGTGAGCGCGGCGGCGTGGTAGTGGATAACCAGTGCCGCACCAGCGACCCGGCCATTCTGGCGATTGGTGAAGTGGCGCTATGGAAGCAGAGTATTTTCGGCCTGGTCGCCCCCGGCTATCAAATGGCCAAAGCAGCGTTTTCGACGCTGACCGGTGGCGATACCCAGTTTGGCGGTGCGGATATGAGCACCAAGCTCAAGCTGCTGGGCGTGGATGTCGGCTCGATTGGTGACGCCCATGGCAATCAAAACCCCAGCGCACGCATGTTCCGTTACTTAGACCCGATCAAACAGGAGTACCGCAAACTGGTGGTCTCCAGCGACGGTAAAAAGCTGCTCGGCGCCATGCTGGTGGGCAATAACAGCGTTTACGACACGCTGCTGCAGTACTACGCCAACGGCATTGAGTTGCCCGACGAGCCCGCCTCATTGATTCTGCCGCAAAGCAGCGGCGCCGCGCCTACTCTCGGCCCCGGCGCACTGCCGGAAACCGCCTCCATTTGCTCTTGTCACAACGTCACCAAGGGCGATATTTGCGCCACTATTGATGCGGGCGCGGTGGATCTAGGCGGCGTCAAAACGGCCACCAAAGCCAGCACCGGCTGCGGCGGCTGCACCGCGCTGCTCAAAAGCGTGGTCGATCATGAGCTAGAAGCCCGCGGCGTAGAGATCGATAAATCGATTTGCGAGCACTTCGCCCATACCCGCCAGGAGCTTTACGACATCGTGCGCGTGGAAGGCATCAAAACCTTCAGCGAATTGATCGAAAAACACGGCAATCAGGACACCCACTGCCTGGGCTGCGACATCTGCAAACCCGCCGTGGCGTCTATTCTGGCCTCCTGCTTCAATGAGCCGATCACCGACGCGGCGCATATTCCACTGCAGGATACCAACGACACCTTTATGGCCAACATGCAGAAAAACGGCACCTACTCAGTAGTGCCGCGTGTTGCCGGTGGCGAGATTACCCCAGACAAGTTAATCGTGCTGGGCGAAGTGGCCAAAAAATACAGCCTCTACTCCAAGGTCACCGGCGGTCAGCGTATCGACTTGTTCGGCGCCCGCCTGGAAGACCTGCCGGATATCTGGGGCGAGCTAATTGCCGCAGGTTTCGAGACCGGACACGCCTACGGTAAATCGCTGCGCACGGTTAAATCCTGCGTCGGCAGCACCTGGTGCCGCTATGGCGTGCAGGACAGCGTCGGCATGGCGATTCAGTTAGAGAACCGCTACAAGGGGCTACGCTCACCGCACAAAATCAAGTTTGGCGTTTCCGGCTGCACCCGCGAGTGCGCCGAAGCCCAGAGCAAAGACATCGGCATTATTGCCACCGAAAACGGCTGGAACCTCTACGTGTGCGGGAACGGAGGCATGCGCCCCTGCCACGCTGAACTGTTTGCCACTGACCTGAATGACGAGCAGCTCTACCGCACCATCGACCGCTTCTTGATGTTTTACGTGCGTACCGCCGACCGCTTGCAGCGCACCTCGGTGTGGCGCGAAAACCTCGATGGCGGCCTGGAGTACCTCAAACAGGTGATTCTGGAAGATAGCCTAGGCATCAACGACGAACTGGAGCGCCAGATGCAAAGCGTAGTGGATAGCTACCAGTGCGAATGGGCCGACGCGATTAGCGACCCAGAGAAGCTCAAGCGCTTCCGCAGCTTCGTCAACGACGACCGCCCGGATCCGTCGATCATTATGACCTCCGAGCGCGGCCAGCTACGTCCCGCGTAGACACTAATGCCCTGCTTAAACACTACATAATCGCAAACCAGATAACGCTGACGAGGTAACTGATGACCGCGACCGCACTCAAACACACCGTAAGTACCGATACCTGGCAGCCGCTCTGCACTAAAGCTGACTTGGTAGCATTTTCCGGCGTCGCTGCTTGGTTAAACACCCCAGAAGGCCCTGCCCAAGTGGCCATTTTCTACTTACCGAAGCAGCGCCCCCAAGGACACGAGAAAGAACTCTACGCCCTTGACCACTTTGATCCGTTTTCTAACGCTAACGTCATTGCCCGCGGCATTATCGGTGATGTTAAAGGCAATCCAGTGGTTGCCTCGCCACTCTATAAGCAGCATTTTCGCCTTGAAGATGGCCAATGCTTAGAGGATGAGAACATCAAGCTGCGTACCTGGAAAGTCGCGTTTAGGGGCGAGGAGGTCTGGGTAGCGAGGTAACTGACAGCTGCTTTACGATGACGTTACTCCCGGCGAGGAATAGCACTCGCGTAGGTATTCAAGCTCAAAAAATGTTCATCTGCCCGCTGCAGCGCCTCGAGTGTCTGTGATCGATCAGCTTCTGCCAATAAGGTGCACAGTACTTCTGAGATGGCTAAGGCGGGCGTTAACGTATGGAAAAAGCTGTCGCTTTCCGTGGGGCAAAAAATCGTCTGCTCTGACAGCCCGACCAGTGGCGATACTTCACTATCGGTGATCGACAGAATCGTCAGCCCCTTGTCTTTTGCCAACTGCGTCAGTTCCAGTGTCGCTACTGCGTAAGGTTTGACGGAGACAACCAGCAAGGCATCTTCGGGCGTGGCGCGAATTAGCGCATCGCCGCCGGTTCCTGCCGGTCCATCCAGGTGAACCGAGCGGTCCCCCAACAGTGACATCACGTAATGGAAATGCCACGCCACGGAGTGGCATGAACGCAACCCTAGCACATACACTTTTCTAGCTGATTTCAGCGTATTAGCGATGGCTTCCAACCGTTGCAGTGAGCCAGGCTCACAAAGCTGAGAAATCTGAGCACTCAGCCCATGCAGCATATGCGCGGCGATATTGCCGTTGGCCGAGGCTCTAGCCCCCTCGTTTCGCTGGCGAACCTTGGCGGCAAAACCATCGTTCCCCCGCCGCAGTGCTGCCACATAGTGCTCGCGAATATCATCGTATCCTTGCTTGCCCAGAAACTTTGCAAGCCGCGTCATAGTGGCAGGCTGCACCGCCGCATGGCGCGCCAGTTCGCGCATAGAAACCAGTGCCACCTCATCAGGGTGTTCCAGCACGTAGCGAGCCGCCTGCTGGAGCTGCGGCGACATGGCATCGTACTGGGCAATAATTTGCTCCCTTAAAGGGTCGCGCTGCGGCATATGTGTTGCCTCTTATACGGCTTGTTAAAACAGCCGCCGATTTAAACGTTACTGTTGTCAAAAAACAATGATCTATATGTTTTAATAAAAACAAAAATGATTCAATTGTTGCAAAAACTGACCAAACTGTGCCAATCTTCTCCTTATGGCGTGCTCACATCGCTAAGTGACCCTAAGGAACCGTTTCCATGACTCGTATTCTTCATCGCAGTATCGGCCCAACACTCCCCCATGCCGCGTCGGCTCAAGGCGTCTATATAACAGACACCACTGGGCGCCGATACCTAGATGCCTCAGGAGGCGCTGCGGTCACCAGCGTTGGTCACGCCCATCCGGAAGTGTTGGCGACGATGCGCGCTCAAATTGATAACCTCTGCTACGCGCATACGTCTTTTTTCACCACCGACGCTGCCGAAGCGCTTGCCGAGAAGCTTGTTAATTTGGCACCTGAAGGCTTGAATTACGTCTATCTCGTGTCAGGTGGGTCAGAGGCCGTTGAAGCGGCACTGAAGATGGCACGGCAGTACTTCGTGGAAATTGGCGCCCCCCAGCGTAGACATATCATTGCCAGGCGTCAGAGTTACCACGGCAACACGATTGGTGCATTGGCAACCGGCGGCAATGCGATGCGGCGTAAGCAGTTTCAGCCCATCCTGCCAGAAACTCATCATGTCTCCCCCTGCTATGCCTATCGCGAAAAAGGCGCCGAGGAATCGCCAGAGGCTTACGCTATTCGGCTTGCCGACGAACTCGAAGCAAAGATTCTCGAACTCGGCCCTGAAGAAGTCATGGCGTTCGTTGCCGAGCCCGTTGTAGGCGCCACCCTTGGTGCCGTCGCCTCTGTCGCGGATTACTTTAAACGTGTGCGTGCGGTTTGCGACAAATATGGCGTACTACTGATCCTCGACGAAGTGATGTGCGGTATGGGTCGCACCGGCACTGTCTTCGCCTGCGAGCAAGACGGCGTCATACCGGATATTGTCACGATAGCCAAAGGTTTGGGTGGGGGTTATCAGCCGATCGGTGCGGTGATGCTGTCCGACAAAATTTACGATAGCTTTGCCAACGGTTCTGGCCTGTTCCAGCACGGACATACTTACATCGGCCACCCTGTTGCTGCGGCCACCGCTAACAAAGTGGTTGAAATCATTGCACGCCCTGAGACACTCGCCAATGTAAACGCCATGGGCGCGAGATTACACAGCGGTTTGGAAGCGATGCTTGGTACATCACCGCATGTTGGCGACATTCGGGGAAGAGGCCTGTTTCGCGGTATCGAACTGGTGGCGGACCGGGACACTAAAACGCCTTTCGATCCGAGCCGAAAAATTCACGCCAAGATTAAGCGACAGGCTATGGCGCGAGGGCTGATCAGCTATCCAATGGGCGGCACCATTGATGGCATTCACGGCGACCATATTTTGCTGGCACCGCCTTATATTATTGAAGCCGATGATGTCGACCTAATCATTGAACGTATTGCCGACGCTATCAACGCCGCCATCGCCGAGTGACGGCACGTCCCTCTATCTGAATGGAGATCACCCATGTCATCCTCTCCCTGCCCGCCTATTACAGATGCCGACTGGCCAAACGAAATCGCTGAATTACGCGAAGACTTTGCTGGCGCGCTTAATGTCTATCGCACCATGGCCCACCACCCGGCCTTGCTTAACGCCTGGGCACCTTTGCGCCAGCATGTTGTTAAGGAAAATGCCTTAGGGCCAGAATTAACCGAGGTAGTGATTCTACGCGCAGGCCTGCGCATGGGGTCACGTTACGAGTGGGCTCATCACGTCAGCCGAGCGCTCGCTCTAGGATTCTCCCCTGCACGAATCGATGCCATTAGAACTCGCCCCGAAGGCGTTGATGGTCTTATCGTCGACGCTGTGGATGCATTGTTTGACCAGCGAATGCTATCACCCGAGCAAGAAGCAGAACTCGCAGAGGCTATCGGACGCAAGGCCGTTATCGACCTAATTGCGATGGTGGGGTTTTATTCGGTATTGGGCTATCTGCTCAAGACTTACGACACACCGGTCGACGACAACATTCAACAAGAAGCGCAAAAAATGCCAGCGCTGTTTTCATTAACGTCTTAGGCATGCCAGTCCCTGGCGCAGGCTTCAAGCTATCCCAGGGCAGACCATTAAGTACTTATGCATACATTTGCGAGTATTCAGGCCTCATTAAATCAGTGGCCGCCCATGATCAGTGCCCGCTTAATTTTATTCAGGCACTCGAGGCTCATCATCTAATGTAGGAGGCCGCATTTAACGAGCAATGGCGGCGTAGCCGCCCTTGCTATAACCAGGTAAATCAGTTGAATCATCGTCGAAGTGTCGAACCAAAGCTAAAGCCCTGTCTCACAACAATACATTTGCTTCTAAACACTAGACATCTGTTTTTTGCATCATCACACAGTCAAGCTTCCGACCTGCTACTACCGAATACTCAGGTAGCTTTTCCATTACTTCGAACCCAGCCTTTGTCAGGACCCGCCGTGAAGCGTGATTGTCTAGAGAAACAGTCGCCGTGAGCGTATTAATTTGGTCAATGCAACGAGCTTCGCTAATCAGATGGTTCAGCGCCTTTTGCGCCAGCCCATTACCACACGCATGTTGCGCTATCCGATACCCCACCTTTGCGTAACCATTTTCTATCTCACGTAGGTTGGCGCGCCCAACTATCGCACCTTGATATTGGATAATAAGCGGCCTCATGCGTCCTTGGGCATTTAACGCCAAGTACTCATGAATATGCTGGCTAATACCTTCCGGCGTGTAGAAGTGCTCCGCTCTGGCCTCTATATGCTGCTCAAACCAGTCACGTTCAGTGGCTTCGAACAACAGTAGTTCAGCGGCATCTTCCGGAGCAATTTGTCTGAAGGAAAAAGCATCAGCATGGCGCATAAGCACATCTCTCCTTGGGTGCTAAATCAGTGCATCAAAGACTATCTCCATAGCCTTAGAATAAACAAATCACTGACACTGCGACCACTGATATTGCTATGCTTGCCAGACTCTTGGGTAGGCAATATCGGAGCAAACGTTCGTGAAAACAGAATCCAGTACCTTGGCGTTTTCTGCCTTTATGGCACTGCTGATTGGGTGCGCAGGCATTACTGCGACACTAGCGTCTAACTCCCAGGCTATTTTGCTGGATGGATCATTTAATCTTATCTACTTCAGCGTAGCGCTGGTCACTATCAAAGTCAGCAAATTAGCCAGCCGCCCCGATAGCGAGTCCTATCCGTTTGGCTACAGCTACTTCGAGTCGCTGGTAAATCTATGCAAAGGCTTATTGATATTAGGCGTTTCCATCTTTGCATTGGTGGACGCCATCGCTGCATTACTGACAGGTGGGCGGGAGATCTCAGCAGGGCTTGCGGTTATCTACGCACTGTTTGCCACCGTCGCTTGCTCGCTCACCGCTTGGGTAATGCACCGCAGTCAGCGCCACGTTAGTAGCCCGCTGGTGGCTGCAGACAAACTTAACTGGCTGGTGAATAGTGTTATCTCGGCTGCCGTGTTAGCAGCGTTCTGCTTGGTGATGCTATTTGAGCACCTAGACTGGCGGGAAATCGTACCTTATGTCGATTCACTTCTGGTAATGGCCGTGGTGTTGCTATGCCTTGGCGTACCGGTGCGTATGGCCTCCCAGGCACTGCGAGAACTGCTCAATAAAACGCCCGACGAAACAATCGCCGAGCCTGTGCGTCAGGCGGTTGCTCGTGGACTTGCGGATATCGACACCCAGGAAGTGCGGGTGCGCATGGTACGCCCTGGCCGCCTGCTATATATCATGGTTCACGTGGTGCTACCCAAAGCACTGCATGAGTCTACGCTTGCCCATCAAGATGCCCTACGCCAGCAAATTGATGAAGAAGTACGCCACATTTACTCACCGGTCGTCTGTGATGTGGTCTTCACCGAAGATAATCGCTGGGCAGCGCCTTCCTGCGGGCAGCTAGTAAAGAAGCACGCTTAATTGCGCCACATTAAAAAGCGGCCTGTGGGCCGCTTAGAGTGCTAGTACTGTCGTTATAAACCGCTTGAGAATATAACCCTATGTTAAACACCGATATCCCGGTAATGCCGGGCCACTTTCTCAATGGCGATCAGATAGGCTGCCATGCGGTAGTCGTTAACTTTCGGGTTTTCATTACGGGTGCGAATAATCTCTTGCAGCGCCAAACGCATAGTATCGTCCAGCCCCGAACGGACTAGATCAAACTCATCGGCGCCGCGGGCTAGCTCATCAGCCAGATGCTCTGGCACCTTATGGCCCGTTGATTCTTCAATCGCCTGAATAATGTGCTGGCCACGTGCTTCATGAAAACGTTTATCGAGCCTGCCAAAGCGAACGTGATTCAGGTTACGAATCCACTCAAAGTAGGAAACCACTACGCCACCAGCGTTGCAGTACGCATCGGGAATAATCTCGACACCTCGCTGTTGAAGAATTTTATCGGCTTCATAGGTAACCGGACCATTGGCAGCTTCAGCAATAAGCGGCGCTTGGATATGGTGTGCATTCTTGGCATTGATAACACCTTCCAATGCCGCTGGTATAAGAATATCGCAGGCACACTCTAATGCTTTGCTGCCATCTTCTTGGTATTCAGCCGCCGGGTATCCCTTAACGCCACCGGTCTCAGCAATATACTCACGCACAGCCTTAACATCTAAACCATCGTCGTTAACCAAGGCACCATCACGTTCGATGATCGCAGTAATCAAGCAGTTATCTTCGGTTTGCAGAAAATGGGCGGCGTGATAGCCCACATTGCCTAACCCCTGCACCACGACTCGTTTGCCAGCCAAGCCTCCCGACAGGCCGCAACGCTTGATTTCTTCTGGATGACGGAAAAGTTCGCGCAACGCATACTGCACCCCGCGCCCAGTCGCCTCATTGCGCCCTCGCACGCCACCATGCTCGACCGGTTTCCCGGTTAACGCGCCCATGTAGTTGATGTCATTAGGAAACATCTGGCGGTAGGTATCTACCATCCAGCCCATTTCACGCGGCCCAGTGCCCATATCGGGGGCGGGCACGTTGGCGGCAGGGCTTAGATACCCTTTATTGATCAGCTCGCGCGCAAAACGCCGTGTAATGGCTTCCAGCTGTTTTTGAGTGTACTTGCTCGGATCAATGATCAGCCCACCCTTTGAACCACCGAACGGTACGTCGACAATCGCGCATTTATAAGTCATCAGCGCCGCTAGGGCCTCAACTTCGTCCTGGTCGACCATCATCGCAAAACGAATACCCCCCTTTGAGGGCAGTCGATGATCACTGTGGGTGGCTCGCCAACCAGTAAACATTTCAATCTTGCCATCGATATCAATCGGGAACGATACTTGCACCACGCTCTGGCACACCTTCAGAGCATTCCCAATGCCCTCTTCCAGCTCCATGATGTCGATAGCGTGATCCACCATGTGCTCGACGCTTTCACGAAAAGACATACCCTGTTGGGCGAACTTAGTATCACTCATAAGTGGCGCTCCATTGCTGCGTTGTTTTTATCAGTATTGTTATCGGAACTGTTTCGGGAATAACCACACCTGTTTTTGTGCTACAGGGTTTTAGCTGGTTTAAACTCCCTAACCCCACCGACTCTAACAAAGCCCCTACGCCAGCAACTTTCAACTATTGTTAAATAGTCTCAGCATATAAAACGCCACTAAATGTTTCGTCAGCTATTTGCTTAAAGAACCACGCAGCCAGCCTAATCCATTAGCACTTGGCGATACTCTCGTTGATTCTGGATAACTAACCAGAGTGTTGCGACAACTCCCCCCAGTAAGGCAACTCCAAACAGCGTTAATGCCGCGCGATGCCCTAGGGCATCGATAAGCACTCCCGTTGTGATCACTGGAATACTGAAACCAATGTAGGCCATTAGAAAATATCCAGCGCTCGCTTGGGTAGAAGATGGGCCAGCCACGGCTAACACGCCACTTAATCCGCCCAGGTAAATAAAGCCGTAACAAGCGCTGCTAGCCATGACCGTTCCTAGTAGCAATATGGGTAAGTGCCCCGCGACAGCTCCCCAAGCAATCAGCCCATAAGCCGGTGGCAGAATCGCAAGTCCCAATAACGTAGACCGATATGACGACAACTTTCTGGCCCAGGGTTGAAATAACACGCCACAGCTGCAAATACCGAAAACAGCGAAACCACTCCAAACGCTTAAACCATGCTGGTCTAAAGCGGAAGGCAATATGGCAATCACCAGCCCCACCGTGGCCCAGGCAATTAGGATCGCAAAGCCAAACCGAATGGCTCCATTTGGGAAGCTAGGCAAACGGAGCATGCTGCCTTTCGGCCCGCTCGGCATGCCTTTTCGCAACGTCAACACGCCTATTAATGCGAAAGCGCTAATGCATAGATATAACCACAAACTGGGGGGCGTTAAGCTAGGCGTAGTAACGATAAAAACGCTAGTCACCGCTGCCCCTAAACCGAAGCCAAGCGCGCTGCTAATCGTGACGTAACTGGTAGAAGCTTGTTTATCATCGCCTTGCCATAATTGTTGCATATAGGCTGGCGCCACCGCGGATGCCAGCGCGGTCCCCACCCCAAGTAGAAAACGCGCCACGCCGAGCATTACGATGCTAGGCGCTATTAGCATCAGGCAAGTGGCCAGCATATTAAGCAGTAACGCAGTGACAATGATTGCTTTGTAACCTATCCGCTCGGCCAAGCCATTAAGCCCCAGTAATACAGGCATTACCCCTGCTACGTAACAGGCAAACGCAATTGTCGTGGCACCAACACCAACCCCGCCTTGCGCTGCCAACGCACCATATAGCGGTGCCTGCAAATTAACGGCCGTGGTGATCATACATAGCCCGAAAGCTAGGCGGGCTGCGCTGTACTGGTTCATGCATTAACTCACTAGAGATTGCTAAAAGAACCATAAAGCTCGCACGCTTATTCAAGCGGGGTAAGATACACTGGGCCACTATTATTGAGGCACTGTTCCGGTTTTTTAATGAACAGTTGATCCAGCAGGGCTATCTATGAAGTTAACAGTTGATCGGCATGCCAACACGCCTATTGCACAGCAGCTTGAAGAGGCGATCAGCACTTGGATTAAACAAAACAAACCTGGTAATGGCAGCCGTCTACCCTCCATTCGCTATTTAGCTGCGACAAATCACGTTAGCCGCAATGCGGCTATTGAAGCTTATGAGCGTTTAATCGCCGCAGGGTTGGTGCGCTCAAAACCAGGGGCAGGTTTTTTTGTTGCCGATAGCCCACCAAGCGAGCACCAAACAGCTTCCAGCCCACTGCAGGAAGTGACCAACGGGCTTTGGGGGCTTTTTAGTGCTGATGAGACGGCCCTGCCCCTTGGATGTGGCTGGTTACCCAGTCATTGGCGGGAGAGCGATGATTTAACCTATGCGATCCGCCAAGTTGCGCGTATGAATCGCGCGGACATTTTTGAATACAGTACTCCCCAAGGCCCCACGGCGTTACGCCAATTAATACAAGAGCGACTTCGGCTTTTAGCGATCACGGCAAATCATCAGCAAATTGTCACCACCAGCGGCAGCAGTCATTCGCTAGATTTATTGGTGCGCTTGCTTCTCGAACCCGGAGACGTTGTCTTCGTCGAATCACCAGGCTATTACAACCTATTTGGCCTACTACATCTGCAACGTGTTCGTGTCATCGGCGTGCCTCGCTTAACCGACGGTCCTGATCTTGAACGCTTAGAAGAACTACTTGCAGAGCATCGGCCGACGCTTTTTTATACCAACAGCGTTTTTCAAAACCCCACAGGGGGAACGCTAACGCCCACCATTGCGCATCGCTTATTACAATTAGCCGAGCAGTACGATTTCAAACTGATAGAAGATGATATATACGCAGACTTTCAACATACGCCAAGTGCTCGCTTAGCTGCGTTAGATGGCCTTAACCGAGTTATTTACTTGGGCAGTTTTTCAAAAAGCCTCTCCTCTTCGCTGCGCGTTGGTTATATCGCGGCGCCTTCTTCAATGGTGCAACGCATTGTCGATATCAAAATGCTAACCAGCATTTCTTCTTCACGCTTTGCAGAGCAAGTCATTACCACCATGCTTCAAAACGGTAGCTATCGAAAGCTGACGGAACGGTTAAGTACTAGGCTTTCCAACCACATGTCGATGGCGCTTGCGATGCTCAAACGTGCCAATTGGGATGTTTATACCGAGCCGACCGGTGGGATGTTTGTGTGGGCAAAGCCACCGGCAGCGATAACACCTGAACGATTGAGTGAACTGGCTGATGACTGGAAAGTTACCCTGTCGCCGGGACATTTATTCTTTGCCGATCATCAACCAACGCCCTGGCGGCGACTCAACGTTGCTTATATGCAGGATCCAAGAGCAAAAGGGTTTATTGAAGGATAATTCAATGACCTATCAATCAACCTCCACCACCAAACTTGGCTCAAACAGCTCTGGCGTAAACTCATCGGGATAACCGCCTGGGTTAGCGATGACGCGCGTGCCGTTATATAAAGTATCGACAGGCTCATGGACATGGCCATGCACCCATAGGTCCATCTTGCCCATCAATTGAGGCAGGTGGGAGGCAAAGGCTGGGGACAATGCATCACCCAAATACTGTTCAGGAATGCAGCTGTGTAACGGTGCGTGATGGCTAATCACAACGCGTGGCCCATCAAAGGGTTGCTCAAGCTCATTGCTAAGCCAAGCAAGTGCTTCAACGTGTAATGCTTGGCTAGCTTGAGGGGTAAACACCTGATTTGGAGCTGTTGTCACGATGCTAAAATCGGGCATATAGCGCAATGCTTTAGCGTCGGTCTCTGCTGGGTTGTGCGTTGGGTCATCGGCATAGAGCGCAAAATCAGTCCATAACGTGGTGCCATAAAAACGCACTCCCCCCATAGTCACCGCTCGATTATCCAGCAACTCAATATTGTAGCGCTTGGCTTCAATGGCGAGCTCATCACGAAGTAGCGGCATGCAGGTATCGTAAAACTCATGGTTGCCCGGCACATATAAAATAGGCATTTCTGGAAACTGTTGTCTGGCCCAAGCAAGCCCTGCCGTTTTCTGATGAATATCGCCCGCCAAAATGACGATATCGGCCTCAACTTCTGGCAATTCGCGGCCCCCATCAAAAAACTCCAAATGAAGGTCGGATAAAATTCGCAAGCGCATAGCGTTCCTCACTTTTCCTTGTGTCACGGTCGTTTTATGGCGTAAGCCGCTCAATAAACTCGCTAACATAGTGAACCACCACGGCCTCCACTTCACGGTGGGGCACATGCCCAACGCCCGGCAGTATTTCAGTGTGTGCAGGACCTCGGGTATGGCGAGCGATGCGTTCAGGTTGGCGGTGCGAACCATACTCATCATTTTCACCATGAAGCACCAGCGTGGGGCAGTGAACGTGCTGAAGAGCGGGCGTAAGCGACCAGTGTTCAAATGCTGGATGTAACCACGTGTCTATCCAGCCGTTCAGTACCCAACGCGCCTTTTTACCGTGATATTTTTCTAATTTGGCAAATTGCTCCGGCATTTGAAAGGCGGCCCGCGCCTCTTCAATACCTTGTTGTGTGCGTGGTTCATTTACCGCCTGCGCTGCAATGGTAATCAAGCCTTGGCACTGCTCTACATACTGCCCTGCACAGTGCACCGCCATGCAACCGCCAACGCTATGTCCCAGCGCAATAAAATGCGTTAACTGAAACGCACTCTGAAGGGCTGCAAAGCTGGTAGAGGGTTCATCGTCGATAAAGCTCAGCAGTGGCGGTGTCAGGCACGCGTCGGAGCGCCCAAACCCTAGACGGTCATAAGCAATCACTCGTCGTTGGGTCGCCGCACATAGCGCCGCTGGAAAGCTACGCCACAAATCCACACAGCCTAACGAGTCATGGAGCAGCACAATGGGCACATCCGAGCGCAAATGAGACGTTTCCCAAGTACGAGTAAACACGCGACCACGTGGTGTTGCTACCCAACGGTCTTGGAAGATAGGTTCAGGGCACAGAGTGTCAGAATCGACAGTTGTTGGCACCATAATATAACTCGTTGTTTTATTGATTAGTTATAGGTATGTCATAAGCATACCACGCTAAGTAGATAAGACTTCGCACCAATTATTTTGGTTATCAGCGGCCAAAATGCTGCACCGCAACAAGGATAGTCTATACTTTAAGTGTGTCCCAACAGGAGGACCACCTTATGATGTCTACATTTGGATTATCGACACAAGATGACGAGGTACTCGCTTTTTGGCACCGCCAAGCCCACTGGCAGCATGCTGCTAATGAAGCATTAGCGACCTACTTCGGCTAAAAGAAGCTTTTTTAGCGCCATCTCTCCCCTATAGACTAAAAAACAACCACACAAGCCGACTTTTTCAGTCGGCTTTTTTATATTATGAAAATCTTTTCCATTCAATGATGTAGGTGATCAGCTACTGATTTTGTAAGCCATTTCTTACACACCATAGCAATTCTCCTACATCTTTAGGACTAGATTTAAGGGCTGAAATGCGCATAGACTTTAGCCCGCAGTTAACTTGCTGCGTCGCACAAAGAAAACCATATATAACTAAATTGGGGTCACTAGAGCCCATGATGGCTGAACCGTCCCTTAACCTCTGAATGAATTAGGAGTACTCGCCATGTCATCTTTCGCTGCTCAAGATCAGACAGTAGAAGTGGATGTGATGCAGGTTTGGGCTAATCGTGCCCAACAGCAACGCGCAGCTTTTGACGCCATCGCTGCTTATATGAGTCAGCAGTAAGCAACAACGCCTCAGCCTTTGGTTAGTTTTCGGCCTGAGGTGTTGTCGTCTTGTTTATCAAGCCAACTGCGCTAAGTAAGTGTCCTGCAAGATATACATTCGCTTCACATCACGGTATTTGCCGTTGATAAAGAACTCTTCAATCAAATGCCCCTCCTCTATGAAGCCACTCTCCTCGTAGAGATGAATAGCTTTAACGTTCTCCACCGCCACAATCAGATATATTTTGTGTAGGTTTAAAATGGTGAACGAGTAGTGCAATGCTTGACGGATTAATGACCGAGCAAACCCTTTTCCCTGGTGATCTGGCGTGATGATGATCTGAAACTCACCGCTGCGGTGAATATAGTCAATTTCAATCAGCTCAACTAAACCGATGGCATGTCCGTCGCTGTTCTCTGCGACAAAGCGCCGCTC
This sequence comes from Vreelandella venusta, assembly GCF_007989605.1. Classification (GTDB taxonomy): domain Bacteria; phylum Pseudomonadota; class Gammaproteobacteria; order Pseudomonadales; family Halomonadaceae; genus Vreelandella; species Vreelandella venusta. The sequence continues at coordinate 299,925 of NZ_BJUL01000003.1, forward strand.
GGCGTTGTCATGAATGTGCTTATTATAAAGCTCCTCCAGCTCATCAAATGATTCGTAAGGCTCTTCAAACCAGTAAGACATAATGCTCTGGTTATTATTTAGCTCGTGAACAAAGCGCAGATCGTTGCGTTCCAGGGCACGAAGCTTTAGGTCGGTGGCGAGCATGACTCTGTCCTTTCTCTACGTATTGAGGTTTCGCTTTTCGCGCTGATTAGACATGCAGTATGCTCGAAAAGAGTTTTTTGTCATCACAGGAGTTTCGCATGATTGACCTACGCAGTGACACAGTGACTCGGCCTTCCCCCGCCATGAAAGATGCCATGATGGCCGCTCCAGTGGGCGATGATGTATGGGGTGATGACCCAACGGTCAACACGTTTCAGGAAAAGCTGGCTGAGCAGACAGGCAAGGAAGCAGCGCTACTATTTCCAAGCGGCACACAAAGCAACCTTGTAGCGTTAATGGCTCACTGCGAGCGCGGCGATGAGTACATCGTGGGGCAATCAGCCCATACTTATCGCTATGAAGGCGGTGGCGCAGCGGTGTTAGGCAGCATTCAACCGCAGCCTATTGAAAATGCCGCCGATGGTAGCCTGCCATTAGAGAAAATAAGCGCAGCTATCAAAGCCGACGATTTTCACTTTGCGCGTACCAAGCTGCTAGCGCTAGAAAACACCATCGGCGGCAAAGTGCTGCCCGCCGAGTATGTGCTGAAAGCAACTGAATTGGCCCGTGAGCGGGGGTTGGCAACGCACCTGGACGGCGCACGGCTGTTTAATGCCGCAGTAGCCACGGATACCCCACTGAAGCAACTCTGCTTGCCATTTGATAGCGTGTCGCTGTGCTTTTCGAAAGGTCTGGGCGCTCCCATCGGCTCTGCCTTAGTGGGCTCGCAAGCCTTGATCGACCGCGCACGGCGCTGGCGTAAAATGGTCGGCGGCGGCATGCGCCAATCAGGCATTATTGCCGCCGCCTGTCAGTATGCTTTAGAGCACCATATCGCTGACTTAGCCGACGACCATCGCCGTGCAGCACGCCTAGCGGAAGGCTTAGCAAAACTGCCTGGCGTTGAGATTACCGCTCAGGCAACCAATATGGTGTTCGCGCACTTTCCCGACGAACATGTACAGCCGCTCTCTGCTTGGCTGAAAGAGCATGGCATTTTGATTGAGCTACTTTATGCCACGCGTTTTGTTGTTCACCGTGATATTGATGATGCCGATATAGATAAAGTCATCGCCGTTATGCAGAGCTACTTCAGCCGCCTCTAGTCAGCTTGAGACCTGTTAAAGTAGCGTAGAGCCCAGCGCTAAGTGTATTGCAATAACCGCCATCATCAGACCAATTAGCCCATCAATGGTACGCCATGCTACTGGGCGGGAAAGCCAAGGCGAAAGCGCTGCCCCGCCCCACGCCAACAGGCTGAACCAAAGAACAGAGGCAGTCGATGCGCCTGCGACAAACACACCCGCGCTCTCCTGCTGAGCACCAATAGCAGGAATTAACAATAGCGTGTCCAAATACACTTGGGGATTCAATACCGTCACGGCCAAGGTCGCCAACAGTACTCCGCGCAAGCTACGCGCTTTTACGCTACCGGCCTGCAGCCCCTCGCGTCCGCTAACAGCCCTCAGTAATGCCTGTGCTGCCAACCAGCTTAAAAACGCTACGCCTACCCAGCGCATGGCTTCCATCGCGTTCGGCATTGTCAGTAAAAACGCGCTAGCACCAAACATACCAGCGGTTAGCAAGATGATATCCGCGCTCATACACAGCCCCGCCGACCACCAGTGATGTTCACGACGCACCGCCAACCCCAGCACATAGGCATTTTGCGCCCCGATAGCCATGATGATACCGCCAGATACGACCAAGCCCGTTAAGTAACTTTCCCACATTGTCCTGTCCCCAGTACCAGAATTAGCGTCGCTTTAAAGAATCGTGGCACTAAGATAGCGGGCAACTTAGATAACCAAAAATCATCCTGCTAATAGGACATTAGTTTTTCTTATAGTCAGGTCATTATTGGGTGACCATATATCCGATGGACTGAAATGAAGTGCCCACACAAGCTAATTAGCCTCGTTAGCGTCTAGTATATCAACAAGCGCCTCAGCAAAGCGCAGAGCAGATGGCCAGCCTCCCCAGTGCCAATAATCGACGGCTAACGTAGTTGTGTCTTGGCTAGTTAAAGCGGGCCAATGCTGCCAAATGCCCTGCTCCAGCAAGGTTTGTTGCGTTCCTTCAACGGAGTAAGGGCTTTCCAGCATGATCACATAGTCTTCAAGGCCAAATAGCTGCTCGGCGGTGACGGTGGCAAACCCCCACCGATTGACGTCCCCCTCCCAGGCATTGTTGATTCCCAGTTGTTCCAGCACTAACCCTTCCAGGCTGCCTGGGCCATATACCCTGGCGTGGCGCTCATCCATCAGGCTCACTAACACTACCGATTGAGCGCTTCGCTCACTATGTTTGCGCTGTTCTGCCAACGCCTCAAATTGCGCTTCAACGCCTCTTAGGTAGTCGTTAGCGTGTGCTTGATCACCCGTTAACTCGGCTAACTGCGTCGTTAAGTTATTTAGCCGTTGTTGTAGTGCAGGAGGTGTCTCATAAACCACCCACTTTTTTAACGTTGCCAAACGGCTGAGTTGGGGGATTAAGTTGGCATGAGCAGGCGGTGAGATAAGAATATGCGAAGGCGCAATGTCTTGTATCAACTCGAGGTTAGGTAAGTGGCGGCTACCCAACTCCATAGCAGTAGAAAGCACTTGGGGATCGCGCCACCATACGCGATAACCTGAGAGGCCGCCCACGGCTTGGGGCGGTTCTCCCAGGGCTTGCAATGTTTCAGCAATCGCATAGTCCAGTGTAACTACTGCCGTGTTAGAAGGTACCTCACCCTGCCCCAACAACTGCGAGGAAACCATCATCAGCATGGCGGACAAAAACCCGCTCGTAGTCTTTTTAATAGGGTGCGACATGCCTAGTTACCTTGGTGTAGCTCAATAAAACTTGCGTTAATAACTGAAGGACAAGGTGCCCTGCACAGTACGGTCAGTGCCCCAGTAGCAGCGTGCGGCGTTGTTGCACTCTCCCACATACTGCTTATCAAATAGATTCTCCACATTGAGACCTACCCGCCAGTTGTCGTTAAAGTCGTAGCCAAGGGAAATATCAGCGAGGGTCACCGCTTTGGTACTTAAGACATCGCCGTAAGCAAGACTAGCGTCAGGATAAGCATTAGAGCTCCCTAAATAGCGCACACCTAGCCCCACTTCAGCGCCTTGCATAGCACCTTCCAAGAACTCGTAATTCGCCCACAGCGATGCTTTATGGCGAGGTACTCCGGCTACCTGATTATCTTCATAACGGGGAAACGCCACATCCTCAACAATACGTGCATCGGTGTAGGTGTAAGCGACGGCTACGCTAAGCGCATCGTTAATATCGCTAACCAACTCTAACTCGACGCCATTGGAATCGGTACGCCCCACATTGCGGTAACCACCGATAGCGCTGTCATAGTTAATGTCATTTTTCATCACGATATCGTAGGTCGAAAGCGTAATCGCGGTATCCGTGTCAGGAATGTCGTAGCGCAGGCCTAGCTCATACTGGCGTCCAGTAATGGGATCTAGCGGTTCATTAGTGGTGACGGAGACTTGGCGCGCTGGCACAAAGGTCGTGGCATAATTCATATAGGGCGATAAGCCGGAGTCGAACTGATACATCAAGCCCGCTTGCCAGCTAAACTCCTCATCAGTCACCGTGAAGCCACCACCGGGTGTAAGGTAGTTACTATACTCCGTCTTAGCCGAGTCAAAGCGCCCACCCACTTGGGCAATAAAGCCACCCATTTGGCTATGCAATTGGGAGTAAATACCGGTTAACGCCTGCACGTCCTCGCCATCCTCAGAACGCTGTAGCGTTTGTGGCGGCGAATTCCACTGGGGGTTAAAGATGTTGATCGACTGAGGCGTGCTGAACCCCACGTCCTGCGTCTGCGAAAAAGAGGTTCGGTCATATCCAAATCCGGCGAGCCAAGTGTGCTCAACAACATCGTTACCAAATTTGCCCACTATTCGGTTATCAACTGCCAGCGTTTTGCTATCGTTATCGCGATCACGTCCGTAAGCACCAACTACATTGTCATATCCATCGCCTGGGTAGCTCCACCACACCTCCTGACGGTTCACCTGGGAGCGCAAATAGCGCGCGTTTTGTTGGAAACGCCAGCTATCATTGAAAGCGTGCTCATACTCGTAACCTAGCGACCAGACTTCACGCTCAAAGGTGTCCCATTCAGGGTGACCTAGATTGGTGCTGCTGCTTAGCGTACCTGAAGGATGATCGAGTAGCGTACCTGCCGCAGGAAGGCCTAATTGCAACTCGCTATCATCTTTCTGGTACATACCCAACACCGTCAGACGGTCTTGATCACTCAACTCAAACGTCAACGAAGGGGCTATGTAGGTACGATCATCATTTACGCTATCGATTTGGGTATCCGACTCACGGTGCAGAAATACAACACGCCCCTTTACCGACCCGTCAGTATTCAACGGGCCTGAAATATCGGTCGAGATTTGGCGACGGCTATGACTACCATAACTGAGGTTTACTTCTCCCTCATGATCAGCAGTAGGTCGCTTGCTGACTAGATTGACCAACCCACCCGGTACGTTTTCACCGTAAAGCGCCGACGTAGGTCCTTTAAATACCTCGACGCGTTCCAATCCGTAGGGCTCGGCGGAAGTCGAATAAGCATTAGGCTGAACCCGCAGTCCATCTCGGTAGGTACCGTAGCCATAGTCGCGCTGGTTCATGCCACGAATGAAGAAAATGTCACCTGCCAAGCCGTCACCCACAGGAAAATCACTCGACGAAATACCGGGCACATAGCTAAGAATATTGCTTAGCGTGCGCGGGTTCTGATCTTCAATACGCTCACGTGTGATGACCGACACCGTGCGCGGCGTATCCTCAAGGGCGATATCAGCTTTGGTAGCCGTAAGGCTACGCTCTGCTCGGTAGCCATAATCTGGCCCAACAGGAGACGCGCTCAACCAATTGGCTTCGACCTGAAGCACCGGTAACGTCTCATTAGTGGCTCCCGCTTCCAACCGGTAACTACCATCCCCCTGCAGGGCTGCCGTTAAACCCGCTCCATCCAACAACCGCCCCAGCCCTTCATCAACGCTGTACTGACCTTGCAGGCCAGGGCTTTGGCGCCCTTCTCCCAGCTCGCCAGCGCCACTAATAAACACACCCGCCTGGGCAGCGAAGCGGTTAATTGCCGTGCTAACCGGACCGCTGGCAATATCATAGTGGCGTGCTTGCTGCTGAGTGACTTGAGCCATGGCGGGTAGTGCCAGCAGTGGCGTGGCTAACAAACCTACAGTAGCTAGATGAACCGCCAGAGCGAGTGCGCGGCGACGTCTTGGAAACAGACGAGTAGTGGTAAGCGATGGAGGTAATACGGTGCGTTGCTGTGGCATATTGGTTCCCCTTGCAGATACGTTTTAAGTGCTTATAAAGGGGAATCGAACCAGTGCGAAAAAGGGGAACCAGCAAAACCAATTTTTTTCTCTTTTTATTCCTCGCTGAAGCTTGTTTCGTCTGCCTCTATTTTGATCCACCAGGGCATGATTTGGCGCACCTTCACCGATAGTGTGGTCTCGACCATGTTCAGGGTGCGCTCTAAATCATCGAGCGGGAAAGCGCCAAGTAGGGTGAGGTTCGCCACCTCTGGGTCGACCTCTAGGCGGCCGTGGTGATGACGGCTAAGCGCCGCGGCAAAGTTCTTAAGCGACATGTTCTCGGCTAACAGAACGCCGTTGGCCCAGGCTTCCCGACGGCCTTCAGCAGGGGTGAGTTCCCCGATACGGCCTTCAGTGTAGTGAGCTTGCTGCCCGGCATTGACTACCTGCCGCTGGCTTGCATGCAGAGCATCGCCCTGAGTCTGGATAGCCACAGCGCCATCAAACACCGCCAGCAACTCACCTGAAGGCTGTTCACCCACGCTAAAACGCGTGCCCAAGGGCGTGAGACGTGCACTGCGGGTATCCAGGTAAAATGGTCGCTGGGTGTCTTTGCCAGTCGCTATCAGCACTTCACCTGTCACCAGCGCCAAGCGGCGCTGCTCTTGATCGTAATCAACATTGAGTGCTGAAGCGCTGCTCAGCCAGACCTGGGTGCCATCTTCCAGCACGATATGAGTGATTTCACCGGTGGCGGTGTGATAATCAGCGCCCCACTGCTGTACTAGCCGTGGCAACGGCGTGCTTTGCCACAGCGCGGCGGAGAGTACAGAGACCAGCGCAATGCTTGCTAGCCCTCCCAGCAGGTGGCGACGCCCTCGCCGCCGTTGGCGCGCCAAATTAATCACGCTGTTCGCGGCTTGCCACTCATCCTTTTCCAAGCTGTCAGCGAAGCGGCGGCTGACACCTTCCACTTGCTGCCAAGCCCAACGATGAGTGTCGTTGGCATCTCGCCATGCCTGCCAGCGTTGGCGTTCTGTTGCCGGCATCTCACCTGCTTGCCACTCGGCAAACCACTCAGCGGCCTCTGCCAATGCACGGCGTTTGGCGGCTTCATCGGCGCTAACCGCAGAAGCCATTTAGAGGCTCGCCTCGAAGCCCGCTTCGATCAACGCGCACTGCAGCATGGCCTGGGCCATATATTTTTTGACCATACGCTCGGAAACTCCCAGCTCCTCAGCAATCTGCCGATAGGGTTTACCGTGTAGCTGCGAGGCCAAAAAGGCGCTAGCGACTTTCTCGGGTAGCCGCGCCAGCATGCGGTCGATTTCGCACAGTGTTTCGATGACGATTTGCTGGTGTTCGGCAGAGGGCAAATTCATCTCGGCGCTGGCCGCTAGGGCTTGCTGCCAGGCACGCTCAATATCCTGCCGACGCCAATGATCCACGCATAGCCCTTTGGCCATGCGACTGAGGTAGGCTCTGGCGCCTTCGAAACTATCCAAATGGCGAGGCGTTTTCAGCAGCCGCACAAACGCATCCTGCGCCAGATCCGCCGCCGACTCACTACATCCCAACCGCTGGCTGAGCAACTGCTGCAACCAAGGCTGATGGTGGTGATATAACTGACCGAGGGAGTTTCGACAGCCGGTATGGTAAGCCACAGGCTCGGCTGTTCGGGATGCCGCCGCCATATAAAAAGTGCCTCACTTATTCGAAAATGATTCTTATTCTTTTTCAATTCACAAGCGGTGTCAATGCACAGTGCTCAACGAACCTCCCCACTTTGAGATATAACACCCTGCAAAATACTTCCCACCAACAACACCAGTACCACTACCGACGCCATGCACAACGCCAGCATGGTGAACATGCTCGAATAACAAAGTGGCATTGGCTCTGGAAAAATTGGACGCCGGAAGCGCCAAATTCTGGCTATCCATGCAGATCAATTATGACCTCTTTCAGCTTCACCATAATCAGGGCGAGGCTTAGCCGAGCGATACCACGCACTAAATTAATAACGCTAAGCGACTCACATCAATAACTACCCACTCACCCTTGCCACCGCATCGCGGCTGGCCGCTTCGCGTTGCTCACCGGTGAGTTCGACCAACTGTCCCTGGCGCATTTCCAGCAGCCGATCGGCCTGGTCGAAGTAATGGTCGTCATGGCTAATCACCACCAACGTCTTGCCCAGCGCTCGTAGCTGGGGTAGTAGCTCGCGGTAAAATACCCGCCGGAACTGTGGGTCCTGGTCGGCGGCCCACTCGTCCAGCAGCAATAGGTCGCGCTGCTCCGCAACGGCCAGCAGCATTGCTAAGCGCTTACGCTGGCCCTGGGAGAGGTTGGCGTTGGTGACCCGGTCACCATCAAAGTCGAGTTTAGTATGCATGCCCAGAGCTTTTAGCCACTCTTCTATCAGCATCGCGTCGGGTGATTCCCCCGCAGGCCCCATCAAGCGGTCAAATAGATGCAAATCGGTATAGATGGCGGAGAAGTGCTGGCGATAGGTCTTCCAATCTTCCTCCTGCAGCGGCCTGCCATCGACCCGAACACAGCCGCTTTGCGGCTGATAAAGCCCAGTCAACAGCCTCGCCAAGGTGGATTTGCCACTGCCATTGCCGCCGATCAGAAACACCACCTCGCCACGCTTTAAGGTCAGGTCAATAGGCCCAATGGCGAAGCCCGAGCGCGCTTCTTCGGTGGGATAACGGTAGGTGATCTGTTCCAGCATTACCTCTTGCCAGTCGTGGCGCTGCTTGCCGCTATCGAAGGAATCGCGGTGTTCCGCTAGATCCAGCGCGCTAATTTTCTCGAAGGCTACTCGCGCGTTGATCAGCGGTGGAAAGGCACCAATGGCTTGAATTAGCGGCGCGCGTAGAAATAAAAGCGTAAGTGAGAAGGTGGTGGCCACTTGCGCTGATGCCCAACCCAGGCCGTTGGCCAGGAAAAACACCACGCCAATGGCCCCCAACATCATGATATTAAACCAGTTGACCGCGCTAAGATGGTAGGTATCACCACGAATGATATGGTGCCGATACGCTTCCGCGTCAGGTGTGTAAACGTCACGGTACAACCACTCGGCCCGGTCACGGTTAAGCGCCAGCTCTTTGCGCCCTTCAATGACCGACTGATAGTCCGCGTAGAGGCGGTCTTCTGAATCCCTCAGCTTGGCCATATGCCGATACACTTTCGCCACCAAGCGCATGCCGACCAGGATAGTAAAAATCACCCACAGCGCCGTCACCATTAGCATCGTTGGTGAAAGCCAAACCAAATAAGCAGTGGCACCCACCGTCAAAACACCACCCTGCACCAATTCTGGCAAGCGCACAAAGGCCACGGTGATATAGCGCACATCGCTGGATAAGCTGGCCAATAAACGTGCGCTGCCAATCTGCTCAATACGCTCGATATCGGTATCCAAGATACGTTTGATCAACTGCCCCCGCAGCCGGTAGACAAAGTGGTGTCCCAAGGTGGTCAAGGCTAATTGCGAAGCTAGAGTAATCGCCAGCAACAACGCCACTAAGCCCAGGAATTCTGGCAGGATGCGCCATGGATCGGTAAAGGTGCCCAACAGCCGCTGATTGATAAAGGCGATAACACCGATGCCCAACCCCGCACTGGCCAAACTAAGTAGCACCACGGCCACAAATGGCCAGCGATAATCGCGCCATATAATCTTGAACAGCTCCATGTGCAGGGCCTCCTGGCACTTCAAAAGTTAGCCGATATTTAAAAGCTAGCGTTGGCGTTTGGCTGGCTTATTCTCGGGTTTTAACGGGCAAGCGCCGCACAGCGGCTCGCCGGGCAGCCGATATTTAATGCAGCATAGACGCCGCACTCGAGCCGGGGTTTCACCGCCCAATTCCAGATAACGCACCGGTTGATAGAGCGGGTTGCGCCGCCCGTCAGGCAAAGTCTTGGTATCGAGATAATTCAGCAGCGGCTCACCCGCACCAGTGAAGTCTGGATGCCGCGAGCAGGTCTTGCCCACAAACTCCACATAGTGACCAAGATTGCTCCAGAACACTTTGGCAGAAAGCCCGGAGACCTCGGCCAACGCCTCGATAAGCGGCGCACAGTGGTCATCGAATAGGCTGCTAAAGCGTGCCTGGAGCGCTTTTGAGGTCAACGGCACACCACCATGCGGCAGCCAAATGCGCGTCGTCTGACCGTGATCACCTAACGCCAGCCGCAGCTCACCCCCGCCGACTGGCAGTTCATAGCCCAGCAGTAGATTGGCCACCAATGTCGGAATCGCGACACTGCTGAAATGAAATTTCGACCATATCGAAGCGGCGGCCAGAAAATCAGCATCGTCACCGTGGTATCGGCAGTAACGCGATAGCTGGGCGAAGAGCACGTCATTATCCAGCAGTTCAGTAGCCGCCAATGTCGTCTCATCAGGCTGACCAAACGCAGGTGCCTTTAAGTTATCCAATGGCGGCTGACGATAGAGCGCCAACAAGGCGTCTGCTGGATTCGTCGCTGCCGCTAGCACGCTCGCCGCTTCGCTCATAGCCGCCGCAGCCCCCACATAAAGTAAGCGCCGCCAATCAGGGAGGCGACCAAGCCGGCCGGTATTTCATAAGGGAAAATAATCTGCCGGCCGACCCAATCCGCCAGCACCATCAGCAGCATACCGATCAACGCCGCACCCAGCAGATGCTGCCCTGCCCGGGAGAAGCCCACCAAACGCGCCATATGCGGCGCTAACAAGCCAATAAATGACAGCGGCCCAACCACCAAGGTGGCGCAGGCGGTGAGTAGCGCCACCAGCAACAGCAGCGCCAGGCGAGCACGGTTCAGCGTTACCCCAAGCGCTTTGGCCGTCGGTGCGCCTAACGGCATGATATCAAGCCAACGGGTAAACGGCAGCGTGACCAGTGCCAGTACGGCGGCAATACCGCCGACGACAACGGCGTTGGTGATATCCACATAGTAGGTAGAGCCCGCCAGCCAAGCGATCACCTGCTGACCGCGCGGATCGCCACCCGCCAGCATCACGCTACGCACCGCATCAAACAGGGCGCTGACAGCTACCCCGGTAAGCAGCAAGCGCTCGGGGAGATAGCCGCTTTTTCGGTTGATACCCACCAGCACCAGCAGCGTCGCGAAAGCCCCCAGGGTACCCACGCCAATCAGCATCATATTGGTGGGCGCGGGTAATAGGAAAATCCCCAGAATCAGTGCAATGGCACAGCCACCGCTGATACCCAAGACTTCAGGGCTGGCCATGGGATTGGCGGAAAGGCGCTGCAGAATCGTTCCGGCAATTGCCAGCATTAGCCCACTCGCCGCTGCCGCCATTACCCGCGGCATGCGCCACTGCATCACGTTCCAGTTATCCGGCGACAGTAAATACCAGCCATCAACCCCCTGCCCCACCAGCAAGCCAAGTAATGTGGCGCCTAGTAGCGCGAGGAGTAACCCCGTCGCCAAACGGGAAGGCGCTGGATGGCGATGAGCAAAAACGCCCGCCCCTTTTGGTGGTTGATCACCCCGCAGTTTCAAACGTGGAATCAGCCACATTAACAGCGGCGCCCCCAGGGCACCGGTAATCGCCCCAGTGGGTATAAAGGCCGCCACCATGCCACCGAAATGTTGCAGCAGCAGATCAGTGGTGGCCAACAACACAGCTCCTAGCAGCGTCGACCAAAGCAGCCGTGGCCCTAAGCGGCGCGCACCGGCCATGCGCACAATATTAGGCGCAGCCAAGCCGATAAAACCGATGATACCGACCACGCTGACAATGCTACCGGTAATAAATACCGCCAGCCCCATCCCTGCAAAGCGCAGATAGGTCAGCGAGACGCCTAGGCTCTTGGCGCTGGCATCGTCCAGTTCTAGCACCGCCAAAGGGCGCAGTAGAAACCAGGCTGCCACGCAGCTAATTGCCAATCGTGGCCAGAGAACTGCCACGCCATCCCAACCGTTTTGTGCCAGCGACCCCGCGCCCCAAATCAGCAGCCCTGAGAGCGCTTCGTGGTTAAACAGCAGCAGCGCCGTAGAGAGCGCCCCTAAGTACAGATTAACCACCAAGCCCGCCAGCACCACTACGATCGGCGCCAGCCCGCGCCGCCAGGAAAGCAAGAAAACTAACCCAACCGCCAGCGCCCCACCCACTAAGGCGACCCATTCACGCCCGGCGACAAGCAGCCCCGGCGCCAGCAAAGTAGCAGTCATCAACGCCAGGTTGGCGCCCGACGCCACCCCTAGGGTGGTGGGCGAGGCCAGCGGATTGCGCAGCACTTGCTGCATCAGCACACCCGCTAGCCCCAAGCCGCCCCCAGCTAGCAGCGCAATCGAGAGGCGCGGCCACCACGCATAGTGAAGCAACAACTCGTCAACATTCTCAAAGGAGGGCACCACTAACGCCTGCAACCCCAGTATAAAACCGCCCTGCCCCTGCAGACCTAGCCAAAACAGCACCACCATCGGCAAGCTAAGCAGCAGGCAAGCTTTTGCAGGCGACATCCCCCCCATTCGCTGGGTAACTTGCGCAGCGCTTAGCATAGCGAACAACCTTTTGTCATAGCCGGGCAGATCGCCACACGGGGCCTGATAGGCAGCAGAGTCATTTTCTTAGCCTTACTCTTTTCTGGAGTTAGTGGTTGAATTATCCGCAACAATTCTAAATGATAATAATTAGCACTACAATTAAGCGATTTATTAATGGAGACAGCCACAATGGCGGCTAAACAAACCTACCAGCTTTTCGATATCACTCTCGCTCGGCGAACCCAAGTCAGCGCTTCGTTAGTTAAGTTCACCTTTACTGGCCCAGCCGTCAGCCAAATGGCGACCTACGCGCCGGATCAACGCGTCAAACTGTTCTTCCCCGAAGGCGGTGGTAGCCTCGACCCGCTGTTTGAGATCGCCAAGCTGGAAGAGCACGACTGGTACAGCGCCTACCGCGCCCTACCAGATGCCCAGCGCCCCTCTGCACGCACCTACACCATCCGCGCCCTGCGCCCAGAGCAGGCTGAGGTGGATGTAGAGTTTGTGCTCCACGGCGACAATGGCCCTGCCTCACGCTGGGCAATGAATGCCTGTCCAGGTGACCGGCTAGCCATGACAGCCCCTGACGCTAACGCGGAAGGCCCAAAACAGGGCTACGAGTGGAAGCCACCCCAAGGCGTGCGGCGTATTCTGATCATCGCCGATGAAACCGCTCTCCCCGCCGCGGCTGGCATTCTGGAAACCCTTGATGACCTGCCGCTCAAACCCAAGGTTGAAGCGCTGCTCGAAGTGCCCCGCAGTGACGACGTTCAGCCGCTGCCCCAAGCCGCTAAGCTGCACTGGCTGGCCCGTGATGCTGACCCCGGCTGCCAGCACGGTGAGCTGCTGCTGAGGGCGCTGCGCGATATTGATCTGCACAAGGAAATTCAAGCGCTAGGCGGCACGCCTACGGCAGCCACTAGCAACGTCGAAAGCGACAATGAGGACGGACCTCTCTGGGAATCCGCCACTCTGGATGACAGCGCGCCCTTCTATGCCTGGATTGCCGCTGAAACCAAGGTCGCTATGAAGCTGCGCCGCTACTTGGTCAACGAGTGTGGCCTCCCCAAACAGTACGTCACCAGCATGGGCTACTGGCGACTGGGCAAGGCCAATGGTTAAAGGAACGGCAAACAACACGGTGTCAAACAGTGACCCCATAAACACGCCGGCTCTCGTGGCTACCCCGGTTTGATAGGGGCGACACTCATACACCATGAGCAAGCCACCAAACCAAGACTGTCTACTGTCATCGCCACGTCATGGATGGTTCGTTACCTTTATCAAATGATTTGATAACAGCCATATAAGCCCCAAGGAGAAACGACATGCTTGAGAGCGAAAACAGCTTACTGGAAACAGTTAAACAAGCAGCCTATGAGGCGGGCGTGCTGTTGCGCGAGGGGTATTCGCAAAAGGGGCGGATTGCCTTCGAACAAAAGGGGGCGTCAGACTTTGTGAGCTATTACGATACGACCGCCGAGAATATCATTATCGACTGCATCAGCAGCGCCTTTCCCGATATCGCTTTCCTTGGCGAAGAGAGCGGCCTGACGCCCACCGATAGCGACTATACCGTGATCATCGACCCCCTTGATGGCACCAGCAATTTTCTGCATGGCGTGCCTCACTTCTCGGTGTCTATTGCGGTCACCAAAGGTGATGCGCTGATTATCGGTGTTGTCTACCAACCACTCCTTGATGAGATGCTTTGGGCAGGCCAAGGTGCGGGCGCCTTTCTCAATGACCGCCCGTTAACAACACCAGCCCCTCGCCCGCTAACCGAGATGCTGGTGAGCACTTGCCTGCCCTATCACGCTAAAGGCGACTGCACGACAGCGCTAAATCAACTCGCGACATTAATGCCTCAAGTGGCGGGTATCCGCAGCCCTGGTTCAGCGGCACTTGAGATCGCTTATCTCAGCCTAGGTCGGTTTGATGCTTTTTGGTCGCAAGGCGCCGCGCTCGACTTCTGGGATATCGCTGCCGGTATTGTGATAGCTCGGGAAGCTGGATACACCGTCACGGATATCTCTGGTGAGGCAAATCCTGTTCAATGGAACAGCCTAATTGCTGCGCACCCCGAGCAGCATAGCCAACTGCTAACATGTTTAAGCTCTTGCTAACAAAATATCCGCCCTTCAGCGTTCAAACACCGTATTGTGCGTTGATAAAAAATAAGCCGCTGGACCCAGGAGATTCCCTGCTTATTTTTTGTGCTTTCCTCCCTGGCGCGCTTTGAAGCGCGGATTCGTTTTACAAATGACATACAGCCGTCCGCGACGTTTGACCACTTGGCAATCAGGATGGCGGTTTTTGGCGGACTTGAGCGAGCTAAGTACTTGCACTCTCTATATCCTCTACTTAGCGCCAGAAGAGCGGCGCGAAACCAAACCGAAGCGCTGCTGAAAACGCGCCACCCGACCTTCAGCAGAAACTCTGCGCTGCTCGCCGGTATAGAAAGGGTGAGAAGCGCTAGAGACATCCAGGTCAATCAATGGGTAGGTATTGCCATCATCCCAGACAATTGTCTGCGTTGAGGTACAGGTAGAACGGATCCGAAACGTGGCACCGCAGCTGGTATCGCGGAACACTACGTAGCCATAAGCGGGATGTATGCCCTTTTTCATACTCAACTCCTTCAACTCGAAAGATACAAGATAACATAACAATTACACATGATTCTCATTAACATGTAAAGATTATCTTGCAGGCCTACCCCCGTTAACTCACAACCCAACGCTTGCCCCATAGCACTGCGTTAGCCGCCAATGCTCAAGCCCTCGTAGGGCTTATCTAAGCCCAACAACAGAAATCTTTTAATTTTTTGTTAAAAATGAGAACCATTAGCACTAGAATAGAGCCATTATTATTAACCCTATCGCCAGGAGTCATTCATGTTCGAGGTCAAAGGCGCTACCTTTGAAATCAATGGTAAGCAGATTCTAAATCCCATTGACCACAGCTTTCATGAGGGCAAGGTTTACGGCTTGATTGGCCACAATGGCTCGGGAAAGTCGACGCTGATTAAGCTGATGGCCCAGCAGCAACCCACCAGCCAAGGCGAGATTCACTTTGACCAGCGCCCACTGCGTGACTGGGGAAATCGCGAGTTCGCTCGTCAGGTAGCTTATCTGCCCCAGCATTTACCCAGTGCTGAAAGCCTGACTGGGCGCGAGCTGGTGGCTTTTGGTCGCTACCCTTGGCACGGCCTGCTCGGTCGCCATAACCAGAAAGACAAAGACGCCATTGATCGCGCCATCGCCCTTACCCACACAGAGGCCTTTGCCGACCGCTTAGTCGATACACTCTCCGGCGGCGAGCGTCAGCGAGTATGGTTGGCTATGCTACTCGCCCAGGGAAGTCGTTTCTTGCTGCTCGATGAGCCACTAGCAGCACTGGATATTGCTCACCAAATTGAAGTGCTAGCGCTGGTTCGCAAGCTATGCGATGAGCTGAACCTTGGCGTCATTATTGTATTGCACGATATCAATATGGCATCACGCTACTGTGATGAACTGATGGCACTGCATAGCGGTCGCTTGCTGGCCCATGGCAGCCCGGATGATTTGATGAGTTGCAGCACCTTAGAAGCGATTTATGGCCTACCCATGCAGGTGATGAAACACCCCAATGGGGAGCACAATATTGCTGTAGCCCAATGAGTGAAGACATACCGACGCGCTAATGCCAGACGAGATCACTGTCCACATTAGCGCGCCTATTTAATTACTCCTTCTTGATACCGGCTTTCCAGACTGACTCACATCGTGTCGGTACAGTGTTGTATTTCATCAGCCATTTGGTTAAGTAGTGCGTCGTAAAGCCCTGCACCTAGTGTTAAGCCAACGCCTAGAGGGTCCATTACACCAATATAAACATCCGTATCGCCAAAGACAGTATCAACGATTTGCGGATTAAATTGCGGTTCGGTGAATACACACGTAACGCCTTCTGCATCAACTAACTGCTGGATAGTTTCAATACGTCTCGGGCTGGGTGAGGATGCGTCACCGATAGAAATAGCACCCGCCGCAGTGACACCCAACGCTTTTTCAAAATACTGATAGGCATCGTGAAATACGATAAAGCGAGTCTGCTCGCTATTGGCTAAGCGTTCCTTTAAATCTTGCTCAAGTGCTTCAAGTTCTTGCTGGCCTTGTGCCGCATTAGCACGATAGTGGGCGGCATTGTCAGGATCGATTTCGCTAAGTTGCTGGGCAATGGCATCGAGCCAGCGCCGCGCATTACCAGGATCCAGCCAACCATGTGGATCTTGCCCATCGTGATGATGGCCGTGGTCGTGGTCGTGGTCGTGGTCGTGGTCGTGGTCGTGGTCGTGGTCGTGGTCGTGGTCGTGGTCGTGGTCGTGGT